>JAUQPH010000005.1 GCA_030550455.1 Thermoproteota archaeon | reverse complement strand
GGAATGCGGGGGAAAGAGATGAGGCAATGAAACCAACCAATATAAACCTGCATCAGAGCTGAACCCCGTCTATGATGCAATCTAGTAGTGGTTGCCCGCGTTGTTCAAGGGCTTCTCCCTCATCACCTGCTCACCTACCGCAGGGTCGTCGGGAGCTACATCGGCGGGTACCACTAAGCCCGCCTCGAGGTATGCATATATCCTCCCGCCTCTGGTGGCTACCACGACGTCATCGAGGCAAGACACGCATTCCAAGTACCCACAGTAGCTAAAACAACTTAAAAACTTTTACAAAGAAATAATATTCTAATAACATTATCGCAGCTTTCACGTCTGTGTATAACGTTATATCGCCGAGTTCTTAAGTTTTAGGAAGGTCTAGCTTATAAATCATGTTGATAATCTTAAATAAGGCTTAACCGTGTTTAGGAGGCTCTTTCGAGGTAGCGAGCAAGAGCTGGTGGATTCGCTTAAGAAGCACTTATCTCTGGCTAAAGAGGCCATAGGCTACTCTCTCATTATGCTTACAGAACCTTCAAAGCTAACTATGTCTGAAATACTTGAGTATAGGGCTAAGATAGTTGATTTAGAGAAAAAAGGAGATAAAATCTATGATGCCATGATCTCATCCGTTTTAAAGGGGGCTTTTCCACTACCTCTTATCGCAGACCTTGGAGTTCTTCTAGACGACTTCGACGACATTCTGGACCTAATATATTTCTTAGGTATGGAGCTTACACGTGGAATTAGAGTGGGGCTTACTAGAAATCCTACAGTTATGGAGGTATATAGCGTCTCCGGTAAAATGGTCGAGAAAGCTATAGAGTCTATTTCATCTCTCGACTCAGCATTGACTTATATAACCAAGAATATAGCTAAAGCTACAGCAGAAGCTTCACGCATTGACTACATAGAAGACGTAGTAGACGAAATAAAGAATATAGCAATAGAGGAAATATACGTTAAATCCGAAAAACTGAGCATACTAGAGTTTACCCATCTCATGGAAATAGTTAGAACTATAGATACTATAGTGGATAAAGTTCAAGATGCTTCTCAGGAGTTAGTCAGGATATTTTCAGCAGTACTTTCGTAAGGTGCCGTGCGATATTGCTTTACGAAGCTTTTGTATTTGTTAGTGTATTTCTTGCTGTATTGAACAGCATGGGGCTCGTGTTAAGCTCTTCTTACTGCTTTAAATACGGGAGCGGAGTTTACATCTTCATACTTAGTGCAGCTGGATGGATTCTAGGGTATGTAATAGAAGGTCCTAACTTCAGTCTACCACGGTCTTCCCTCACATGGATCTACGTAATCCCCTTGATGGTGGTCTTAATGTTGACTCTTCTAAACTATCCGACGTCAATCACTCAGCTCTACATATCAACTCTCCTCGGCTATTCCCTAGCTACAAACTATTATCAAGGACTCTCAGCAGTAGTCCGCATAGCTTCTTCGTGGGTACTCTCATTCGTGGTGGGACTTACGGCATCCGTATTTCTTAGGAAGAGCTTGGTAAGAATGCTTCAGTCCGCAAGCGTGATTAAGGTTCTTCTATGGATCAGAGTCCTCTCTCTTACCTACGTTTTTCTACTTTCGTATGTACTTGGAGGAAACCTTCTTGGTTCTATAGCGTCGCTACTCGGGATAGCTAATAGCGCGAAATCTACCTTGCTGATATCTATGTCTATTGCAGCATCGGTATACGTATCCCTTAGGTCAGGAATATCTCTCGGATTCGCCAAGATACTTTTCCCCATGAGGTACCTTACGTCTCTCATTCCCTATACTGTTTCCTTAGTCTTAACTCAGGTAGCTAACCGCTTGGGCGTACCCATAGTTATATCGCTTGTTATGTTCTCTTCGATATTAGGTGTAGGCTTGGCTTCCGAACTTAAAGTATTTCATAGAAGAAGAATAATTATGTACGTACTGACTTCATACATAGGACCCTTCATTCTCTCATCATTACTTAGCTACAGCCTCACGAACATCTATATGACTAACCTGGAAAGGCTTTTAACTTACAACCTAAGCACGCTAGAGACACCACGCTGATAAGCACGATTATAGAATCACTCCACAGCGAGCTGCCTCGTGCAGCTATTTCAGTTTTATGAAGGTTCGTAAGGGTTGATGTTAGTTACTTTATCGTGGGTTGTGCTCGTCCGCAATGCGGGTGCGTAGCAAAGACTTAAGTGGGTGGGGCATCTAGCGCCAAGATGTGGGCTTTCTCCACAGCTGTGAACTCGAGCTATATGAAGGGAAGCTGTGGGTTGGGGTTACCCTGAACGAGTGGAGACCGACGAGGTGGGCACCGATGAAAGATGCCCCGAGGTCTGTGAAGTCGAGGGTTGGCAGCAAACAACATCAACCGACTCGAAACCCAAACTCCAGATTTTATTCTTCCATTAAAACAGTTATCTGCGGAGTACCTTATGAACTTAGCTCTCAGGCTCTCTCAGGTGATGGATAAAGAAAGCAGGTTGATTATTGGCGCTATGTCCGGAACTAGCGCTGACGGCGTCGACGTTGTCGTAGTTAGCCTAGAGGGTCACGGGAGGAGTATTAAGTGGAGACTTATTTCTAAAGGAGTTTTACCATACCCGACTGATGTGAAAAGAAGAATACTTTATAGCTCGGAGAGAGGTTGCGCTGAGGATATATGTGTTTTAAGCTTTGTTATTGGACACTTATTCTCTAAGGCCATAATTGAAGTACTTGAGAGTAGTGCTATAAGTACTTCCGAAGTAGATGCTATCGGGTCTCATGGGCAGACGATATACCACATGCCAGAATATACTAAAGTAGGGAACACGCTAACTAGGTGCTCTCTTCAAATCGGTAATCTGTCTGTTATAGCTGAGAACACCGGGTTAATTACTGTAGGAGACTTTAGGAGTAGGGATGTTGCCGCAGGTGGACATGGAGCACCCATTATAGCGTACGTAGATTGGGCTCTGTTAACTTCTAAAACAGTTGGTAGATTAGTTCAAAATATTGGTGGGATAGCTAACGTAACTGTTCTACCTCCAAATGCTAGCTTATCTGAAGTTTACGCATTCGATACTGGTCCAGGTAACATGGTAATCGACGAAGTTATGAGGACTCTCTTTGCTACCGATCTAGACGTTGATGGTACTACAGCCGCTAAGGGAAGTCCGAGCGACGCCTTACTAGAGGAACTTATGAACCACTGGTTCATAAAGGCACCGCCACCGAAGACTGCCGGTAGGAGAGAGTTCGGTCGCAGTTTTGCTAACTACGTAATTAAAAAAGGCTTTAGAATGGGGTTGACAAAAGAAGATATCGTTGCGACAGTATCTATGCTTACGGTAAAGAGCATAGTCTATAACTACGATAAGTACGTACTAAAGAACCCCAAAAGGAGGTTTTCAGAGGTCATCCTAGGTGGTGGGGGCGTGAGAAACAAGTTCATAGTCCGCGAGCTTGAGAGAGAGTTACGCAAAAGAGGCCTTAGACTTCTGCTACATGAAGAACTGGGGGTAGATTCTAAGTTTAAAGAAGCCTTGGGAATGGCTGTACTTACTCATGAAGCATTAAGTGGTATACCTAATAACGTGCCCAGAGCAACTGGTGCTCGAAAAGCTGTAGTCATGGGGTTAATAGCTCTATAAAGACATAGACCTAGCTGGCAGTAGACGACTCGGAAGAGCGAGTAAAAGAATCAGTCCGGCACACATTAATCAAAGTTTATAACGCATTAACTGTTCTTCGTTATCTCGCTGTTTCCGTGCGTGAATACGGTCAAAACTACGGATTTCAACTCGTAGTTTAAAAGCTGATGATCTGTATTATCTCTTTGTAAGACAGCTTGATAGCCCTTAGATACCTATAACTTATTTTCTTTAGATCCCTATTGTCACCCATAATCATTACCGTATGAAGACGGCAATTGACGTCCTTAAGTCTCTTGCTTAAAGCGGACGAAGCAATTCTGTCTTCTCCATCAGTAATTAACACTATATCAGATACTTCTTTAGTAGTTCCACCAGATATATCGTCACAGGCGGAGATTACCGCCTTAGTTATATCCGTTCCACCACCGCTCTTTACTCTAGCAAGGTATTTTAGAAGCTCCACAAATTCGTGAGACTTCATTCTCCTACTAACCTTAACGAGCTGGTGTGGGACTCCGTCAAAAAACCTTAAGTAAAAGTCTCGACTATCTTTTCTACTCCTCATGAGGAGAGCCAGCAGAGTTGCTTTAGCCCAAATTATTTTTTCTCCCTCCATACTACCTGATTTATCGATAAGCGCGTACACGGGACCGAGAAGTTTCGGTAGCACTTTATCGTAGAGAAGGAGTTTATCTTCAGCCAGCTTTAACCTGAAGAGCATCTTAGGCATGGCGATCTCGGATGGGTGCACTCTTTCTAAGTCACCACCTATTTCAAACCCCCTTATTTCGCCTCTACTATACCTCTCATAGGGTTTAAGTAGCTTTCCTGAAATATTGGGTATCTTGCTAAGTAGCTCTAGGATAGCCTTGATATCAGCCAGTTGGGCGAGTCTTATTATTTCTTCACCCTCTTCCTCGAGGTCGAAAACGGACCCTGTTCCTGGCTCGCTTCCAAAGCTCATCAACTTCTTTATGGATTTCATTGAGTTTACGGTTTCTGAAATTTTTTTGCTTAGAGATTCAGCTATGTTCTTAGCCTCTTCATCGCTGAGCTCTCCCTGCTCGGAGCCACCACCTGAGAGCTGTTGAAGTTGCTCTACAGACTTCTCAAGCTCTGTGGCTATCAGTGATGCTACTAGAACGCTGAGAGTAGAGTCTCCAATAGTGCTATAACGGATTTTTGCGAACTCCTCGGACTCGAGTAGAGTCTTAAAGAATACATAGTTTCTAGAGAGCTCTCTAGGGATATCACTAACATCTTTAAGTAAAGGGTGTGGTAAGTAAAGAACGTAGTAGCTATCTACAGCAAAAGCTTGATCTACGATCCTAGCTTTACCAAAGACCTTCTTAACTATTTGGAGAACTTTCTCGCCTCTATAATGGGCTACTGGGTCACGAGGATCAACTCCTTTGAGGACGCTAGGCATGTCTAAGGAAGCCTCTTTCTGATTATAGACGCTATCTGCTCTATAACGTCGAGAACTTCTTCTACAGCTCTTTGAACTGTGTGGTCTTGAGACTCTATAGCTATTGCTGCTACTCTCTCGCGTGTTAGCTCTATATCTCTCAATATCTGCTTAAATCTGTAGTCAACATACTTAGATTCGACAGGTTGAAGGCTCACTACATAGTTGAGAAGTTCCTGAAGATTTGTCTTTATCTCGTTTAACTCCCTTAAGTACCTATATGGAGTCTTTAACTCCTCGGACAATATAGTGTTGACTTTCTCCAACTCATCCCAATCTCGCGGTACTAAGTACTTTAGAACTAAAAGGTCTTGCTCTTGAGCCCTGCTTCTTCCATCTAGTAAAGCGCTTGACGCTATAACCTTCAAGGCCTTACCTTTCCTTCTATCACTTATGTGTATCCCCCTGCTCTCAAATGCTGCAAAAAGCTTGGTTACTTTATGCTTTATCGGTTCTAAGTCAACTTCGAGTACGGCTTCATGGAGTTTCTTCAGCTCTTTCATATCCATTACTACCTCTGATCTCTTTCCTTCGCTATAGTATGTACTTCTCTCAATAGCCCAGGATTTGTCCAGCAGGTCTTTCCAAAGATTTTCGGGCACCGGCCTAACGAAATGCCTAATGAGAAACCTATCGTAGAAAGCTAAAAGCTCTGCTTCTTCCGGTACCTCGTTGCTAGCCCCAAAGAGAGACCAGAGTGGGACGGCTATCTCGCTATAACCATCGTAAAGTACTCTTTCTTGAAGAAGAGTATTTAGAGCGTTTAGTATGGCTGAATTAGCTTTAAAAATCTCGTCTAAGAACGCTATCTCGGCTGAAGGAAGCTTTCCAGACGTTATTCTAACGTATTTTCCTTCTTCTAGAGCTTTTATGTCTATTGGACCAAAGAGTTCTGAAGGTTCTGTAAATCTAGTCAGTAGGTAGGAAAAGAACTTAGCGTTCAGTAGTTCGCTAACTCTTCTAATCATAGCTGACTTAGCTGTGCCAGGCTCACCGATCAGCACAGCGTGCTCTCTAGATAAGAGAGTTAATACTATCACTCTCCCCTCCTCATCTCTACCGGTGAACGGTTCCACTAGTTTGTTCAAGAGAATCGATAGTTTGCCTGCTGAAATTATCTATCGCACCCAAGTGCAAAACTACTTAACCCTTATATTTAGATATTTCCGACTCAATTTCATGGAGTTCCAAAACGAGTATTTGGAGAGTCAAGTCTTACTCTTGGTAGTTCGTAGATGAAACGCCAACATAGGAGAAGTAAAGATGATTGAACCACCCGAGGAAATCCTCAATCGTGGAGAGAAGGTTGGTTTATTGTTGAGAGCAGTGTAGTACTTCTATAAGCCATTCAGCGATTCTTACAGCTTTCTCGGATATCTCTACTAGGTCGGAGAGCTCTTCTAGCGACAAAACCTCTGAAGGGGTCTTACCGGTAGCAAAGTCTCCATGCATTAGCACGTTGAGGTAAGTGTAGATTATGTATTGAGAGATCTCTGTAAACTCTTCGAGACGCTGCCTTAAGTTTTCGAAAGCGCTGAGGTGTTCTTCATTTAGGAACTTGAGCTCGATAACTACATCTTCCATAACAAGAGGCGGTTTAAAGCAAGATATAATAGAAAGAGCAGAGTTTTTTACAGCTAATACCAGGCTTAAAGCACTAAGGGAAGTAATACCAAGGTTTAGAGCCTTTCGCGCTTGAGTTAGGAAGTCTTCGGCAACCCTTAAGTAGAATCGCGACTCGCTCACGTCTCCCACCCTCAGGATATCGATATTTTGTCGCTTTATTATGCTACTGCAGCAAGGGACATATGTGGAGAACCCTGAGAACTACATTAGCCTAGTTAACAAATAATTAATGAAAACTCTTAGCTTAGAGAGCTCGGTTAGCGCGTGCCCCTGATATAAACATCTAAGGGGAGAGCCCCTGCTACTTCATCCCAGGAGATACTTAATGGAATCAGTAACTGCTCTAAAGTAGACCTAGCGTCCTCCATATACTCATTTATATCTATTTCGTCTATTCTAGCAAGCTGGATCGGCTTAACCTTTTCTTTACCTTTAACCTTCACATAGTATATCACGTCACCCGACCTAATCTGCCTGTTGTAAGCTAACAACATTTTCGCGGCCTTTACGTGAGGTCCTTCTGACTTATATTCACTTAAGTCTTTGCTTAATTCGTTGCTGTAAGCCACATCCTCGAGCGAGAGATCCCTATTCTTAAGTTTAACATAAAGAGTTCTAACAGATTCTTTGACTTTCTCTTTGACAGCCTCTATAGAGCCTACGTTCGGTTCAATAGTCTTTAATACTTCGACAACTTGGTTGAAAGTGTTTTTAACTATTTCAGGAACATTCCGCTTCTTCCCCATAAGACCTTTAACATCGACTCCCCCACCTTCTTTAACACCAACGTAGTTCTTTTTAAGAGCAAAAGCTATGTGCCTATACGTTTTGTCTACTTCAATTTCTAGTTTAAATCTGTCTGAAACTTCTTTAACTAAGCTCTCGAGAGCGTCTCGGTCGGGATTCCAGATAAAGAGGGAGTCAGTGTCCCCGTAAAGTACTTTTAAACCATGCCTGGAAGCTATCTCCAGAGTAGATGTAATGACGTGTCTACCTATAGCAGTTACAGATTCTGCTAATGCTGGTGTGTAAAAGGGGAAGCTTACGTGACCAAAGACACCATAGCTGGCGTTAATAAATACCTTCATTGCTGATTGAACTACGTCATACCAACCTCTCATCTCTTCGGAAAGGTTCTTGTCTTTGGCTAACTTCTTGTACACCTTTACTCTAAATTCTCTCAATATAGATATAGTTTGGGATGTTATACCCTCAAAATCTAGGCATACTCTATGAATGACGTTGCCTGATTCGTCTTTTACGTCAGCAAGCTTTTTACAAAGACCCGGCGGTGGGTCTATAGTTTCGTAACTTAAGTTCCACACTACCATTATAGACGGGTATAGAGACGCGAAATCCAGTACGGTGACGTTAAAGTAAACTCCCGATATAGGCTCTATGACTATAGCTCCAGCAAACCTTTTTCCCAGCTTGGACGTAGTCTTGACCTCGCCTTTGAGTGACAGAATGTCTGATTGGTTAGGTATGAGGTACCCCCTCCTTCTATGTTCCCAGAAAAGTAGACTCTTTATCCACGCTGAAACCTTTCTTCTTGTAACCTCCTCTAAACCCAGTTTGGATATACGCATTATCAGAACTATAAGCTTCCAAACTAAGTTGTTGTTGAAAGTGACGAGTTTTAGCGTGAGTTCTGCGTCCCTCATGTTGTACCTCACTAGATCACATAGAGTAAGAGAAGAGACACTTACTTCTATTTCGACTTTCGACTCTCCCAGAAGGGCTCGCGCTATAGCATCTAAGGTCTTTTCTTTATACGCAGAGCCAAAAGCATAATTCTGTATCGCTTCTATATCAAAAAATCTAAAGAGGTCAACGTGGGCACCATGTCTTAGCGTCACGTAGTCTTCAACGACTTCAAAAGGAATTACTGATCTCTCGATTCCCAAAGCTAGAGCTCTATTGATTAAGTATGGTAGGTCGAATGAGTCACCATTAAAAGTTAGAACCACGTTATACGATTCAACTATTCTAAAAAGCTCTAGAAGTAAGGACTTCTCGCTATCCAGCAGCTCTATGGCACAATCTTTAGGTATGGCGTTTATATCGCCAAACTCCACCTGTCGAGAGAGGACCAATACCTTTCTGAGACCGTCAGAACCAGCTAAAGCTACGCTTATTATTGGGTAGTTAGCTTCCTCCGGGTTTGGAACACGGGTCTCGATGGGGGTATATACCTCTATGTCGATCGCTAAGATCCTCGGCTCCGGAGGTTTTTCTTCGAAAAGCTCGGCGAACTCCATGAAAAAAGCTTTCTTCTCAGGTGGGTACCCCTCAGTAAGTCTTGATACAAGAGCTACAGTCCCCTCACTTACTGGAGTTTTAATACGAACTATCTTACCATTTGCTATAGTGTAGCGCATCCCGGGTATAAGCTGTAGGTCATATGTGTAGTTATGGTGGTACTTTATCTTAGCCTCATAAGCATTGCTTGTGTAATTTCTAAGTTCTCTCACGGCTAGAGGATCCTTAGTTACGACTTTAGTTAACGAAACACGCCTCATTCTGAGTAAGTCGAACTTCTCCACTAGTTCAAAAGACTCGAAGGAGGGGTGTTCAACAAGTTTCCTATTACTAGCTAGCTCTTCTGGTGTTGAATCAGTAAGAAAGTACGGTTTGTGTCCCGTTGGGTCAAAAACTACGTAAACTTTATTTTCTTCCTCTGAGTAGAACTTCATGTACGCCTTACCGACTTCGCCAGAGTAATATGTCCCAAGTAAGTATGCTTTATGAACGGTATTGGATACTTCATACGGCATCGAGCTAGCTGAGTAGTTGTTATTCGGGTGCTTCTTGCTTATTCTTACCTTAACCACATAGTTCCCAAGGTCTTTAACTACATTCTTTACTGCGTAAGCCTCTAGACTAGGTGCGCTTTTTTCAGTTTTTAAATGCTTCTGTGAAGCCATCCTCCTACTATTACCTGCACTATGTGGTGTATTAAAAACGGTTAGCGAAATACCGTAGCTCCTATGTCGTACTTTTAGATCAGGGTGAGACCTTTTTGACCCGTAGCAACATACCTACACGAGCTCGCAAAATCGTACCGAATGCTGTATTTGCGGCAGATAAACCAAGGAACTTGCGGAACTGAGAGCTTGGACGACAGACCGGCACTTTGCTAATGCGGACTTATTAAACTTTACGTACAGCATAGGTCGGTGTTTAGCTTGGCTACAGAGTCTGACATAATCAAGTTGCTTGACGCATTAGTATCGTATAACACGGTAAACGACCCCAACAGGGGGGTGAAGCCCACTCGTGAAATAGTGGATTTTATATTTGAGTGGTTAAGTAAGCGCGGGATTTACTCTGATATTATTGAATCAAGCGGTTACTACAGCATCTTTGGCTACTTAGGGCAGAAACCCCCCTGCGTAGGACTTCTCGCACATTACGACACAGTTCCAGCGGTACCTGAGAGGTGGAGTTATGACCCATTTAAGCTCACCGTAACCGATGGAAGGGCCTATGGTCGTGGAGCTCTAGACGATAAATCTAATGTGGTATCTATTCTCGTAGCTCTCGAAAAACTTAAAGGTCACCAACTGAACTGCGGAGTCGTGTTTGCCTTTACTGGAGACGAGGAAGTAGGTGGTAGTAATGGCGCTCTCGTAGTTTCTCAAAAACTAAAGTCCGAAGGTATGCTTCCAAAATACCTTATAAATGGGGATGGCGTAGGCATGGTTCCCATAGTCAGGAGGAGAAAGAGCTTCAGTGCGGAAGTACGTGTACCTTCGAGAAAGACCGTAGTAAAGGGTAAAATTGGAACAGCTAAGTTTACAGCATATTATCCTGTATCTCAACATGCTCACGCAGCCTACTTCATAGGTGGTGCCGATTCACACCCTCTAGTGTCAGCGTCAGTATTCATCAGAGAGAATAACGCGTTTGTTAGGAGTATTAAGGGAGCGTTTTTAAAGTCAAACGTGATTCCACCAGAAGTAGAAATCGAGTACGTGATTCCAGACCCTCGAGGAGAAGACGCAGAAATAGATGAGGGACTCACCGAATTAGTGAGAGCATTACTACCTCTTGTAAAAACTCCCATTAGAACTAGAGCGTATAGTGAGTACGGTGTCTCGATCACTCCAAACGTTTATAGCTTTTCGAACGGATACCATAAGGTAGTGCTCGATATCCGTGCGATGTCTCTAAAAGAAGATGTAGTAGAGTCACTTAAGGAAGTAATTAGCGAATCTCTGTACAATGCCAGTATTGACGTTAGAACTGACGCAGGTAGCTATCTGAACACTTCACCAAGGTCTAAGGTCGTCGAATCTATAATTGCCTCTCTTAAAGAAGTAGGAGTTAAACCGTATCTAGCAGAAGGGGCCGGGGCAAGCGATTCTAGGTACTTCACGCCTCTAGGTGTCGAAGCTGTAGACATAGGTCCAAGAGGAGGCAACATGCATGGGGACAACGAGTACGTAGAGATAGAGTCCCTCAAGCTAATGCCGATAGTGTACTATAACGCAGTAAGATCTTTATCATCTAAGTAAGAGCCAGGTAACTTTAAATATAATGTTGCGATATAAGACTCACTCAAGTTGCGGGACATGAGCTTATAAGCTTCAAACTACTACTAAAGCTTATGGGGGGTCAAGACAGCGGGGTGGGGTAGCCTGGTAGCCCGCGGGGCTCATATGGAATAACCCTGTGAGACCCCGAGGTCGGTGGTTCAAATCCACCCCCCGCTACCAAACCCCCCACCACTTGCTACTTTACCTACTCACCTTCGTCTCCTATTAATGGTTTACGCGGGTGGTCAGATCCTTCAGTATGTACTATCTATTTCCAACTTTTTCGAGAACGGTTGAATTACGTAGGTAGTAAATCTTCAGGTATCTTGTAGCTGTAAACGGTTAGCTTAGTTCGCTTCTAACTGAGGTTTTTAAGCTTTTTTCTAGTACTAGGATGGTTGCGATGAGTGAGCTAAGTGAGATAGTTCACCCACTGAGGCGGGATGTTAAGGTACTTACTATGAAGCTTCTATCCGCACTTAAGGACTTTTATACATTTAAGGAGCTAGAGGAAATACTCGGGATACCCTACCAAATGTTGTGGCGATATACTAACTTCTTAACTACTCCTGAGGAAGGAACAGCTAAGAGGCTCATACAGATTATTAAGGAAAAGAAGCTTGTAGAGAACACTTTCGAAAAGAACTTCATGAAAGCTAAAGACCTGAGTGATATCTGGTCAATAGTCAAGAACATAGGTTTTCTCGACCTAGTGGCTTTCGAGACTCTAGAGCTTCTAAATGGAGAGAACATCGACGGTGTGCTAGCCTTCCCAGAAGAATCCGGTGTCTTAGGTGCCGTGATTGCGCACTGGATTAGAGGAGATGTTTGCGTAACTACGAAGTCTGTTTCGTTAGGTGAAGCTCTCGTAGAGTACTTTAGGGATAGTTCTATGGAGTTAGACTTTATAGCTGTAAGCAAGGGCTGCATCCCAAAGAAAGGAAGAGTGATCTTAGCCACTCTACTTCTTAACAACAAGGAGTTGTTGGAAGCAGCTCTTACTCTAGTCAAAAAAGGTGGGGCCCAACCAGTGGCACTCGTAGCAATATTCGCAGTTGATGGAGACTGGGAGAGAACTATCGAAAGCTTAGGTTTACATAAGTATAAGATCTTCAAGTATCTTACGCTAAGCCGCTAGCGCGAGGTAATCAGTTCGCCTCGGCTTTCTTCTTTATAAACTAAAATACGTTGGTTCACTAATTCGTGGTGTGCGAGCTGGAACAAAGTTACCTAGAGAGGCTGTTCAAGCCGAAGTCGATAGCAGTTATAGGGGCGTCTGAGAAACACGGCACTGTTGGTAGAGCCATAATGGAGAACTTATTGGGGAAGTTTAGAGGGGAGATCTACCCGGTTAACGTAAAATACGAGACAGTTTTCGGTCTTAAGTGCTATAAGGGTGTTAATGAGTTACCGAAGAGTCCTGACCTAGCTGTTGTGGCGATTCCAGCAGCTAGCACACCTAAGGCAATTGAAGAACTTTGTAAGTTGGGGGTTAGGGTTTCTATAGTAGTAAGCGCTGGCTTTAAGGAGGTGGGGGAAGAGGGAGCGAGACTAGAGGTAGAGTTAGTGAGGAAAGCTCGGACCTGTGGAATGCGAGTGTTAGGTCCAAATTGTCTTGGAGTTTATGATGCTTGGACGGGGGTTGACACAATTTTTAATCCGAGCGATAGACAGTCTAAGCCAAGCCCAGGTAGCGTAGCGTTTCTTTCTCAGTCGGGTGCTCTAGGAGCTGCTCTACTAGATTGGCTAGCTGAAGCAGGTATCGGGATGAGCAAGTTCGTGAGTTATGGAAACGCTGCTGACATAAAGGAGTGGGAGCTCATAGAGTACCTAGCACGCGATGAGACAACAAGGATAATTTCTCTCTATGTTGAAGGTGTTGAGGATGGAAGAGAGTTCTTAAATAGTTTGAGGAAGGCTGTTATGGCTGGAAAGCCTGTTGTGGTACTTAAGGGAGGCAGAACCCCGACTGGAGTTAAGGCCGCAGTATCGCATACTGGAGCACTATCGAGTTCAGCAGAGGTTTTCCTCCAAGCGGTGAAACAGGCAGGTGCTATAGCAGTAGACAGCATAAGCGATATGGTCGGAGTCCTAAAGCTTCTTGAGTGGTTTGAGCCTCCAAAGGGTAGGAGCATCGCGATAGTAACAAACGGTGGTGGAGCTGGAGTATTGGCAGTAGACGCCGTTGAGGCAGAAGGACTAAAGATGGCTGTGTTATCGAAAGAAACTATCGAAAGCTTGAGGAGAGCACTGCCTTCAGCAGCTTCCACACTGAACCCAATCGATATATTGGGAGACGCGCCACCGGAAAGGTATAGAGTAGCTATAGACCTAGTAGTTAATGACATCAACGTTGATTCCGTATTGATAATTACTCTAATGCAGTCTCCGGCGTTTGACCCACATAAGTTTGTGGAGTTGCTACTGGACATACGCAACAAGACCACTAAGCCCATGGTTTTGGTAGCTCCAGGAGGAGAGTATACAGAAAAGCACGCGAGGATCGTAGAGAAAAAACTGAGAGTGCCGTACTTTAAGTCACCAGAGGAGGCGGTAAAAGCTCTCAAGCTATGCGCGGAGTGGTTCGAAAAGAAAATGAAGGGGACTCGATATAGCTAAGCTCAAGGCTGACTTGCACATTCATAGCTATGTAAGTGATGGAGAGCTAAGCCCGGAGGAGATAATAAGATACGCTGAGTTTAAAGGTTTAAACGCCATCTCTATAACGGATCATAACACGTTTCTTGGGTCGTATATTGCTTTAAGAAGAAAAAGGAAAATCGTTATCGTGCCAGGTGCCGAGTTCAGGACAGAACTTGGTGACATGTTAGTTCTATGTGAGCAAGTACCGATAAATTCCGTAATACGGTTGAAGTCTAAAAGAAGTGCTTCGATGCACATAGAGCTCTCCTCTTTATTGGATATGGTATCTCGGGAAAATTGCGTCACTATAGCGGCTCACCCGTTTGCATTGATAAGAAAAGGTAGTGGAAGACTGTTTGAGCTAAAGTATGTAGACTGTGTTGAAGTATACAACTCCTCTTCAGACATAATAACCAATATCTACACGATCTACTCTACCAGAGACAAAGGTTGCAGAGTCTCTGGAAGCGATGCCCATATTTTAGAGCTAATAGGTTCAGCTTACACGTTAGTGAATGCTGATAGTACTAGTGCTGGAGAAATAATTGAGAGCATTAGAAGAGCTAAGGTTGAGCCCTACTACAAAGTCAACCTTGAGATCCTTAAGTTACCGATTTTGATAAGAAAAAGACTATTCCACTCAATTAGGGTTAAACTTGGTAGTTACGGGAATCCATGGAAGAGGGTTTCACTATACCCTATATAGCAACCAACCAAACAACTTCAACCATCTGTTCTTTCTCTAGCTAGAGAGTAAATTGTAAATAGGCTTCTAGTTCAGCATAAGTGTCATAAAGACGTAGTCGGTGTTATCAAAATCTTCATTGATCTCCTAGCATTAAAGATATAGGGAAAGGTTGTGAGGAAGTCAGCACTTACTTCACGTCTTCAAAACTGCTTCAAGAACTTTAAGACCTCTATCCGTAATCTCATATATTTCGATTCCATCATCGCCCTTACTTACCTTAATTAGATTTAACTTTTTTAGAGAGTATATGGTTTCCTCGAGGTCTTTGCTGTAGTACCCAAAGCTATACTTTACAAAGCTAAACTCTGTTTTTAGCACCCCTCTTGTCTGCAGTTCGTGAACTAGGTTGTGAAGGTTTATCGTGCCTTTAATAGACCCGTATCTAGCTATTACTTTTAGCACATCGATCTCTGATGGGACCCTAAATTTTATCACCTAATGGCTTCTTTATTGCAGGAGTCTTTAAAGCTTTGTGCATCATTGGATTTAAATCTACACGCAACTAAGTACAGGAGGTGTATTAAGCTGTCGTATTACCTAACGAGGAAGGCTATGGTACGCTCCCTGCTAATTAGCCAGGGAATAATAACGCTCTTCGTAATAATAAATCTATTCGTTCCGCCCGAGTACCACGGAATAATTATGACGCTCTACTTCATAGTTTTTATGTCAGTGTTCTTTGTGTCTACGATAAGACAGCAGAGAAAGGGTAGTGATGTCAAAGAGATTGTTACCGGTAAGAAGATTTTAGTAATAAAGCAAGAGGAAGTAACAGAGCTTCAGTCAAAAGACCTAGAGTTAGTTAAAGAGTTAAAACCTCTTCTAAAGGCTTCCGGAGTTTCTATGCTCTCTATGGTGATAGTGCTCGCATGGTTCTTCGTCGTGTATCCAACGTATATTCAGCACTACTTTAATACGACCAGTAGCGGCGTCTTTGGACAAGTTCTGAAGCTTCTAGCACTCTATGAAGTACCTGTTGCTATATCTTTCATCATACAGATGGTTAGCCGCAGGTTAGTCAAGAAGTATGTTAATGTGTTAAGGAGTGCGGAAGTTTATACTACTGGTATTATAGGAGTGCCTGGTTTTGCGCTAAAGTTTCCAATCCAGGGGTACGCAGTTAGAGTATGCCCGTCTAGAAAATTCATCGATTTCGCTAAAAGTGAAGGAAATATGGAAATTCTCTTTCGTATCTACATTAACGATACCGAAAAGCTAGTCGACATAATCTCAAGGTATGGTAGAATTAGAGTCGATAGGATAGCGTAATGCTATATAGGTAAGCGGAACTTATCATAGCAACAGCAATTATAGCGATTATAACGCTGTTCTAGTTGTCTAAGCTATGCAGTACGTACTAGCTATGAGTAACCGGTTTTAGAGCATCTGATGGCCTCTTCGAGCATCGTTCTAGCCAGCTTTTTAAGGTGGTCCACTTCTTCGGGGCTAACAGTTATATCACTGTCGAGGATAGTGTATTTACGTCCAGCTTTAATACCTCTTATTATGTCTGAATACGTAAGCAATTTCAGTTCGGTGTTAAGATCGCTGTATGTCCCCTCGATAGCGACTGTAGTGTAGTATTTAGTTAGACACTTGCTCAAGGCTATGGGGTCGGAAGTAACTTCTATGTACGCTCTCATGTCCGGGGTGGAGACGGATTTAATTCGCTCGATGTAGGCTCTATATAGAGAATCCATTCTCTTCTCACCATACTCTCTCACTATGTTCGCAATAGCCCTCACGAGCTTAACAATCACAGCTTCAACCGACCTACCTGGATAGGTGTCGGCGTCTGTATGGTATACGGGTTTTATCGCATTTAGGTTGTGTAGTACGATCGAAGGGATCCCGCAGTCTACCATGGAGACAGCATCTGTATATCCTATCCCTATCTCCGACTCAGAAGTCTTAACTATTCTTAGACTTCGTTCTAGACCTAGAATTCCCACGGAGTCTACGCTTAAGGGCTCTCTGTAAGCTGTATCAACCACTATAGCTAAGTCTAGATTTGAGTTGTCAAGCATGTTTTCCGAGTAGACTCTCGACCCGTAAGCCCAATAAAAAGACCTCTCAGCAGGATCTCCAAACTCTTCAGCAGTAAAACTAATTAATCTCGCAGGTAAACTCGATTTCTCTAGAAACTCTGCAAGCTTTAAAATGGTTAAAACTCCGATACCGTTGTCTCTAAAGCCTGTTAACCAGCGGTCGTGATGTGTAATAACGGCAACTCTGGGTTGCCTGTCTCCAGTGGTGATATCTAAGACATAGCCTTGAGAAAGTCTTTTGAAGGTTTTCACAGAGATAGTAACGTATCGTTCTTTCTTAAGCTTGGGTAGCACGCTTAGGGGTACATGAACTGCCGGCCTTTTTGCCACTATCTTAGTCCTGAAGCTATAGCTAGGAATCTCGTTTACTACTATCCTCCTCCTACGTACGTATGGATATTCATCATAAAATATCACAGCAGAGGCACCTCTCTTTGCGTTCAGCCAATAAGTTACCCACACATTATCAGGGTCTTTAGATGTCGACGAGGAGATTATATCTTTACCTAGAACTCCGGAAACATCTGAACTCTCGATTGGTGGTTGGGCAGTACAGCTTATGTTATTTATAAAGCACTCTACTTCACTCCACTCCAACACCTCTATTGGAGCTACATTAACCGACAAATCCTTTAACGTGAGGTACTCCGAGATGCTTTTGACTAAGTTCCTCTCAGCGGTTGAGCCGGCAACTACGTCGAGTAAGACCAACACGCGTTACCAACTTTAATCATCGGTTCCACCTTATCTGTTTTAGAACGTATCTCTCTATTAAGCTATTCGTGGTTCCACCTTCTTTATGCTTTCTCTTTATGATCAAATGCCCGACTACGACTAATGTCAAGCCTATAGCAATGAGTACGGCAAAGCTCAAGTCAGTTCTAGGTTCAACCTCCTTAGTTGGTGTTCGAGTAACTGTAATCGTTAAAAAGGTCAGTTCTAGTAGCAGAGGCAGGTATGCTATGCCGTAAAGCATTTCTTAAAGTACCTTAACACTTCTTTTTCGAACTCCCCTATTTCTTCACTTGATACTCCTAAGATATGTCCTTCTTCAACTATTTTCCTACCCCCAACGTACGCTTGGGTTACTCTACCAGAAGCAATTAACCCGATAACCGGGTCGATAGCTGGTTCATCAATAGACCAGAGAACTATGTCAGCTGTTTCACCAACTTCGATGATACCTTTACCTATTCCCAGAGCTTGGTACCCTGCTACTGTGGCTAAATAGAGCATTTCGCGAGGACCTAGGTCTCCACGACCTAAGTGAAGATATGTTGCCGCAGTGATTTCGTCAAGTATGCTGTAGCTGAGGGAAACATCTATTCCTAAACCTACGCGAATTTCTTTATCTAAGTATTTTTTAATTGGTGCCACACCGTCTCTTAATAAAGTGTTTGATGTAGGGCAATGTGCTATAGTAATATTAGGGTGGGCTAAGGCCAGCTCGGTCTCCGGGTCCAACCACACTCCATGGGCAATGATGGTGTTAACTGTCTTAAGCTCTACGAACTCAATAAAGTCTTTCATACTCATCCCGTAAGCTTCTCTAATGAATCTAGCATCCTCAGGGACTTCAGCGATATGAGTATGTATTCCGACACCCATCTCCTTTGCTTTATCAACAACTTCCTTGAACTCGTGGGGGGAAAGCAACCTAGGTGTCGTAGGTCCCAGTCTAATCTTTATTAAGCTACTTCCTCCGTACTTCTTAGCCAGCTCGACGTTCTCATCCATGGCGACTTCAAACGAGTCATAAACTCCTCTCGACATTATTGCTACACTCAAGTCTCCTCTAATACCTACTTTAAGTAGTGCTTCAGCAACCTTGTCCTCGTTAAAGTGCATATCTGCTACAGCTGTTACTCCGCTTAAAACCACTTTAGAGAGAGCTAAAACTGCTGTAGCATAACTTAACTCAGGTTCTTTGCGTAAAAACTTTTCCCAGCGCCACACATACCTTGTTACCCAATCATCGAGCCTCATATAACCTGTGAGAGTAGTTCTAATGGGGTATAGACCTAGGTGCGTGTGGATACTAGTAAGACCGTGAGTTACTATAGTGTTATCTTGGATCCCCCTCTCCTTCTCTATCCTAACTATTCTTTCGTTAAAGACTAAGCAAGCGTTCTCGATTACCTCGTCAGCAGATACGATAACATAACGTCCACAAACCTCTGTCATGTAGCAATCCTCGGCTTATATATAGCTAAGAGCACGTAGACAGAATACGGACCTTGAGTAAACAGTAGAGATGTTGATATGTAGGCAGGTTCAAAGAGCGACATCGTGGGTCGAGGTATCTCCGGTGGATACTGTGGGTTTCTATACGCGAATACGGCTCTATATCCGTTAGGTCCCCACACTCTATAGGCAGCATCAATAAGCACCTTGTACAAGAGGGTTGAAGTCAGATTTTCGGATACCCAGTCTGGGAGGCCGACAACTATTCCCGCATTAGGGTCTCTATATACGTAAACAGGAGGGGTCTTGTTAGCTATCTTATATATCGCCGCGATCCCCTTTGCTGCGTCAGCTCCGAGGATTGAACCACCTAATATGAGTGGACCTGGGTAGAACGAGTTAGTTGATACATCAACTACGAATACTTCGTAAGCCGCTACATATAGTCTCTCCGGCCTTATCCTAAAGTGTTTAACGAACATGTCTAAAGCCGCTTCTTCTGTACTAGTTAATGCGTCCGCCAGGATCTCGATTTGGGTAGCGTTAATAGTCGCTCCATCAGCTACCGACGCTCTTTGGCCGACGACGCTGATCCAATAGCCGTAGTCCCACCACGAAACTATGACTGAGTCCGTGGGGGTGTTCTCTCTTATCCACTTAAGGCCATCTATCCATACGGGAGCTTCTACGTTAAGGCCGAGAGAGGCCTCTACTATAGTCGGTAGCTGGGCATTATAGGCCCTGACCCATACGGTAAATCCTTGGAAGACTACTGAGACCACGTAAACAGAGACTATCACGACAGATACGAGCTTGGTCAGTAATCCAGACCTACGGCTCACGGCACTAGAGATTAAAACGTAGACTATGTAGCCTACGAGAATTGTAGCGGCTGTAGCGAGAAGATAATTAAAGTACGAAATATTGATCGTACCCACTATAGAGAAAGCGAAGAGAGTTACTAAGAAGAAGTACTCGTCTTTCAATCCCGAGCCTATAGCTGCTCCCAATAACCCGGCGCCTATAGCTGCTGACACTACAAATTGAGAAAGCGGCAGTCCCTGTCTCCCGTAAATGAGAGCTGCCACAATCAAGATTAACGATAGTACGAGTACGTACCATCCGTACTTGGAGTCTCTTTTCCTTATCAGACTACTCAAGAATAAGTATATTGTAGAGATAGTGGCATACACGATCGCAGCACCTAAACTTACTATGACATCTTGAGCTCCAGCCGGCTGGTATTCTGCGACAGTTTCAACTAGTACGTGTGTGAGAGTACCAAGACCGACAGCTGCGAGAGCTTTACCTGCTAGAGCGAGCCTTCCTCCCACAGTTGCGTATATCCCCAGCAACCCAGTAACTATGAGAACAGTGAAGTATGTGAGCTTTGGTCTTTCTGCCAGTATTCCCAAGTAAGTTGAGAACCTGCTTACTCTTAGCTTGTACACTAGATAGCCAAGCGTGAGCAAGAGTATGGATGCCGGTCCAAGCACTCCAACCGATCTAACGACGTACCTGATTCCGTATGTAGGGGCTAGTAGTTGGAAGATAAATAGTGGTGCGTATTCTATTATCCAAAGAGTGAGGTCTTTAATGTTTGGCTGTCTCATGAGTGGTAAGAGCACTATGTGAGCAACCATAGCTGCGAACACCACGTTATAGCCAGCCCATCCAAGAGCTGCTAGACCTAGCGCGAGTCCTGCTAAGGAGGCATTAAGATAGTCCCTTCTCTTCCAAGCTCTTATATGAAAGAAAATAGCTATAGAGAGAAAAGCTAAACCGATCGAGTACTTAACTGTAAACCCAGCGAGCTGTCTGCTATTGAACATCAAGGAGTAGGTCAACGACGCTATACCGGCAGGCAAGTCGGATGATAGCTCGCGCACAGTTAGATAGACACCTACAACAGATATCACGAAGAAAATCGGTGGTAGGTAAACCATCCACTCATAAAAAGTCATGCCAGGATTAAACAACCTAGCCACATGATAAGTTCCGATGGCAAAGAGTGGGAGTCCTATGTAGACACTGTGAGTAAAGTCTCTGCCCCAAGGATACCAGAATATGTGTGTTAAGTTGTTGTAGTGATTCAAGTAGGTTATGTAGTCAAGCCCGCGTTCAAGTAGAACACTAGCAACGAAGTATTCTTGAAAGGGATCGAGCTCGTAGAGTGTGGGACCGTAGCCACGCTCGATCGAGTTCTGAACTATCTGCGTTCTAAGGTAGATACCATAGGTAACTGAGAAGACAAGTAAAGCAAGCCCTAAAACCAAGGGTATCTTCCTGCCCACTACTCTCAGCAATTCCACTCTAGATTTATGTTCCTCAACTTTTTTCTTCGCACCCTTACTCAATCCAAACTCCAGTAGACTAGCACCCCAGAGAGTTATAAGTATTTTTACTTGTCACTCCGCCAAGTTTGCTAAATCTATGTGTAAAGAACTGCGTCGAGAGAGCAGGAAACTTATTAACCCTCCCGGGGCTAGAATACTAGCTATGAGAATACCTGCGCGCGAAGTTCGAGTAGACGCTGGAGACCTTCGGCTAGCCTTCATCAGTAAAAAAGTAAGCAGTGAGCTTGGAGTTAGTGGAGGAGCTAGGCTTAGGGTTCAAGCGGGCTCTAGTACGACATCTCTATGGGCTGTAGTTACCGACGACAACGAACCATCTATAGGTATACCTACTAGCATATATAGCGAACTTGGGAGGCCTGGTGAAGTTGACGTAGACCTCTTCACAGGTACACCTGCAATCGAGTACATAGTAAAGAAGCTTTACGGTAACAAGCTTACCTACGACGAGATTAGGAGTATTATTCGCGACATAGTATCTGGCGTGCTGAGCGAAGCAGAGATAGCTGCCTTTGTTGTTGCGCAGACAGTTGTTGGTATGGACGTACCTGAGATAGTGAGCCTGACGAAAGCCATGGTTGAGACCGGTGAGGTGCTAAACTTTGGTGAAACAGCGTATGATATACACTCTATAGGTGGTGTACCGGGTAATTCGAAGGTATCGATAGTAGCTGTTCCAATAGTAGCGGCAGCGGGGCTATTCATACCTAAAACCTCATCGAGAGCTATAACTTCTCCAGCTGGAACTGCTGATACGATGGAAACTATAGC
Source organism: Thermoproteota archaeon (assembly GCA_030550455.1). Taxonomy (GTDB): domain Archaea; phylum Thermoproteota; class Thermoprotei_A; order Sulfolobales; family NBVN01; genus DRZP01. The sequence continues at coordinate 105,831 of JAUQPH010000005.1, read as the reverse complement.
TCCAGTAACATTTACGGCAGAGGAGGTCTTGGAGTTAGCGAAAAAAGTTAGGGGATTCATTATCTGGGGTGGTTCTCTGAATCTAGCTCCAGCTGATGACATACTGATCCGAGTAGAGCACAAGTTGAGAGTAGACCCTGTATCTCAAATGGTTGCGTCGATCTTGTCTAAGAAGCTGAGTATGAGTGTTAAGAATCTAGTTCTAGACATCCCGGTAGGCCATGGAGCTAAGATAGAGTCCATACAGGAAGGTAGAAAGATAGCTTCTCTTTTTACGCAAGTCTCGCGAGAGTTAGGAATAGACGTAAGATGTGCTATAACTTACGGTGACCAGCCAGTTGGTTATTCAATAGGTCCGTCACTAGAAGCTAGAGAAGCTCTCGAAACGCTTTTAGGGGGCGGACCTATGTCTGTGCGTGAAAAAGCGGCCTCACTTGCCGGACTCGTGCTTGAAATGGCTGGAGTTGCACCAAGCGGTGAAGGTAGAGCAGTAGCATTGAAGCTGCTTGACTCAAGTAAAGCCTATGAAACGTTTAAGAGAATCGTTGAAGCTATGGGTGGAAACCCCAACGTCAAGCCAGAGGACATACCCGTTGGGAGATATAAGGCGGAAATAAGAGCTGTAACCGACGGATACGTAACCGGAGTTCACAACAAAGCAGTAGCTCAAATAGCTATAGCAGCTGGAGCCCCAAAGGATAAGGGTGCTGGCGTAAAGCTCTACGTGAAGCGTGGGCATAGAGTTAAGAGCGGCCAATTAATGATGGAAATCTTCAGCAACTCGGAAGGTCGACTAACGGAAGCACTTAAACTAGCTAGTAAATTAAACCCAATTGTAATAGAGGGGATGGTGCTTGAAGTGCACCCGGATTTCTGAGTTACGAGAAAATGCCGTTTTAGCTAACGAAATTAATTAGGTCACACCGAAGATCAAAACCTGGTGGTGAGAGCGGAGGGCTTGCTATTGGAGGATCTTCGTGAGGTTTCACGATATTTTCAGGGATACTTAAAAGTTACTTCAAGAATTCGTAGTAACTGTCCCTGGGGCATGTTGTATGTTAAACATGAAGCAGCCTATGCCACAGCGTAGAGTAAAACATCAAGTGATGTCAAAGCCTCACAATCAAAGAGGCAGATGCAGGGAGGTGATTAACTTATGAGGGCATATGAAGTTTTCAGAGTTGCTGGAAGAACTCTCGTGACAACATCTTCCCACATAGTGTTGCTCTTGGTTTCAGCGTCAATACTACTTCTTTCGTATTCCGTGCGTAACTCGGAGGCAACTAATTTGCTTCCAGTGCTTGCATCAATTGCTGGCTTAACCATAGTTGAATACGGTAAGTACACATATAATCAGTTTTTCTACTCGATGTTAATTAGTGGAGCTGTACCAAAGCACTTAAACCTACTTAAGGTGGCCATATCCTTCATTATAGCATTACCGCTATCGCTATCAACGATTCCGTCTAGTAGGGTTGCTATTGTTCTACTTACTTTAGTCTTATCGGGGACTTCGTCATTAACTCTTCTCACGTACTACGCAAGAAAAGTTAAAGAGAGCTGTAGCGCTACAATAGTCTGAGGTAGACCTATGGTGGAGGTAGTAGTGCTATTAAGAGATGTTTGGAAGTCTTACGCCTTCCTGGGAATGAGTATAAACATACTTAAAGGTATAAACATGGTGGCTTATAGAGGTGAAGTTGTTGGAATTCACGGTCCCAGCGGCTCGGGTAAAACCACTCTGCTAAGAATCATAGCTGGGTTAGTGAGACCTGATAAAGGTGAGGTAATAGTCGACGGCTACAACTTGAACATGCTGGACGAATACGGACTAGCTCTTTATAGAAACAATGTCTGTAGCTACATACCTCAGGATTTCGCTGTTATTGATACTATGACAGTATATGAGAACGTGGAGGTACCTCTATTGTTAGCAGGTGTTGATGCTGATGTCAGAAGGAAGAAGGTCATGGAAATACTGGATTACGTTGGACTTAAAGACAAGGCGAACCTCAGGACCGGAAAGCTTTCCGGGGGAGAGAAGCAGAGGGTAGCTATCGGGCGGGCCCTAGTCACTACGCCCTCAGTACTGCTGGCAGATGAACCTACAGCAAGCCTGGATTGGTCTAACGCAATTAAGGTAGCTGAGCTTTTCTTAAGCATAAAGAAAGACTTCGGGACTACGATAATAATAGTAACTCATGACGCTAGGTTACTAGAGTACGTCGATAGATCCATGAGCTTATTCGAGGGAGTGTTAAAACAAATCAGTTCTCCTAGGTTATAGTTATTTCACTTAGGCCCTTCAGCACTAATGCGGATAGTCAGCTACTAAACCAGGTAGCTTATCTTTCTGGCGCAGGACCATCTCCTTCTGTAGCTTTTAGATTAAGGACTTTATGGTCTAGGAGTTAGCAGCTAACATATAATTCCCCCTACTTACTGATCCTTGGTGGCGGCTCCGGCAGGTGCTATGAAGATACCTGAACATCGGGTAGTCACGGTAGTTACGTTAAATAGTGCTACCTACTTAGTTTTAGAAGTAGAAGTACCTATAAAGTGGTGAGAACGTGATAAGGTTATTCGTGGCTGTAGAAATAGAAAACACGGAATCATGGCGAAGGATCGTGGAGTTTAGGGATGCTGTGACCTCCTGCTCAATTGACGGCGGTATAAAGCCTGTAGAAGACGAGAACATACACATTACCCTAAGGTTCATAGGTGAGGTTCCAGAGTCCTACCTTACTAGAATAGTGGAGTGCTTACGTGTTGTTGAAAACTTCAAAAAATTTCATATATCTATACATGGAGTAGGGGCCTTTCCGAGTACTGCTAGACCTAGAGTTTTATGGGTGGGTGTTAAAGATGGAACCGAGGTTCTCAAGGCTATTCGAAATTCTTTTGAAGGCTGCCTAAAGGCGATAGCTAAAGAAGATCACGAGGAGTTCGTACCCCACATTACTGTCGCTAGGATCAAGGGTAGGTTTAGACAGGATTGTTTAGCTACATACCTAAAAAAGTACGAGTTCGCGGACTTCGGTATTAGCTCTGTAACGCAGGTTAAACTAAAGAGAAGTCAGCTGACACCGAAAGGTCCGATATACACCGATGTGGCGGTATTTAGGTTGAGAAACGATGGAGGAACTTGAGAAAATACTGGAGGAAGCAATTAGTGAGTTAAGGCCTCAAGAAGAGGAGAGGTACGAGGCACTAAAGATATACGAAGAAGTCAAGAGGTTAGTAGAGGAATCACTTCGCATTCCTTATGATTTCACTGTAGAGCTTCATGGATCTGTAGCCAAAGGGACGGAATTGAAGGGTATGATGGATCTAGATGTCTTTTTACTCATAAGGTATGACGATATAAATAGAGAATGGCTTGAGAGAGATATAGTCAAACCTCTCTTCGAGGTCTTTAAGGAATTTTATAGAGAGGTTAAACTGAAGTACGCTACTCATCCATACATACACATAAGTCTCGGGAAATATGAAGTAGATGTAGTGCCTGCGTACTGGGCTAAAGATATATCAGAGATAAAGACTGCGGTTGATAGAACACCTTTTCATACTAAGTATGTCTTAAGTAAACTTACTGAAGATATGAAAGACGAAGTTAGGCTACTCAAAGCGTTCTTTAAGAGCGCGGGGGTATATGGAGCAGAGATAAAGGTCGAGGGTTTCTCAGGGTACCTCACAGAACTGCTAGCAATTAAGTATGGAAGTTTCCTAAATGCTGTTACTAACATAGCTAGGTGGCGCTTCGGTGAGGTCGTCATCGTAGATGAGAGTATAGCTAAGATTGACCGTAGCTACCTGAAAAAAGTGTTCAAGGCCCCCCTAGTGGTTCTAGACCCCGTTGACCCGAAGAGAAATGCCGCGTCAGCCGTATCAGCAGAATCTCTAGCTAGGGTAGTACTGGCTTCATCGATTTTTCTACAGAAGCCGTCTAAGGAGCTAATAGTATCCGGGGTTAGGGTTCCCGAGGTAGATAACATCGAAAGCATGTGTCACGCTATAACGAGTTCTGGGCGCGAAGCTATAGGAGTACTCTTTAAGCTCGCTGGCGAGATAGTCCCAGACGTCTTATGGGGCAAGCTAAGGTCTGCCACAAACTCCCTAATTAGTTCTCTGCGGAGAGCCGGTTTTACGGTAGTAAGCTACTCGATATGGAGCGACGAGTGCTTTAAAGCTTTTCTCACGATTACCGTGCTTCCTAAAGAGCTTCCTTCCCATGAGGTACACCTAGGCCCTCCACTAGGAAGAATCGCCGATATCAAGTCCTTTGTTCTTAAGTATTCTCTCAACGATAAAAGCTTTGGTCCGTATGTAAGTCATAGCGGGCGGATATTTACTTTAAGAAAAAGAAAGCATACACAGCCCTATCAGGTTATAGAAGAGCAGCTCAATTCCCTAAAGCTAGGAGCAGGCATCTCTATTCTTGGTGTACTCAAAAACGTCGGCGAGGTGTGTGAGTACATCAAACAGCATAAAAATCCCGAGCTTGTTCTAGCCTTTAGAAAAGCAGCTAAACTCGAGCTGTTTTGAGTACGTTAATCTTTCGGCGTCAACGTCGTCGCTAACTACTATAACGTGCTTTCAGTACTTTCGCTTACTAGCTTAGAGTAGTATGCTATTATTTTCCTGAGATATTCTTCCGAGACCTGGCCTAGGGGAGTAGGTGTTTCAAGGAATCTTCTGGGGATTCTTACTTGGTCGGGTTTAAAACCCTCAAGAGCCTTGGTTCTATGCTTCTCTAAATATATCCTTTTACCCAGGTTCACTAGCGTCAGTTCATCAATATCGTAACCTAACGCTTTCAGAGCTTTCTCAACGATCTTCCCGGTATAAACGCTGCGAGCAAAGAGGCATATCACCAGCGAATTTAATACCTGTCTCCAGGATTCTTCTCCTATGATTAGTTTTGCAGCATCCTCGGGGCTCGGTAGTGAGGCCCCAGAGGCAACTAGGTTCTGGTCTATGCTATATGCTCCAGAGTCTAAATGCGAGTGTCTAAACCCTATGGCCAGAGAAGCGTGGAATAAGGGTCCTGTGTGATAGCCTGCTGGCTCAACTTTGTTATAAGCAAGAGCAAACTCTAGTCCACCATACCTAGAAGCAGCTTCTTCAACTCCTAGTCCTAGCGATTTATAAAACTCGTTCGGTTGTAGCACTATGTAATTAACAGCCTTAATGTAGTTTCTCCAGTTACCCCACCTAAGTTCAACGAGAGTCTCCTTTATGCTGATGATCCCCTTTTCTAAAGCTTCTGTCGCCCATGCTAGAACTACACCTGTAGTTATGGCGTCTATTCCTTCATCTTCTACAGCCTTAATTAGCTTTAGCAAACCATATCTATCGCTGATCCCTAGGTTGCTTCCGAGAGAGTATATTGGTTCGTGGTCATACGGGACGAACTCTGTCTTATAAAAGTACTTCTCGTCTTCGTACTCCTCCCTTATGGCAGCTAGGTGTATGCATGCTACAGGGCACGCAGTGCAGGCCAGTCTTCTGGCGAGATTTTCTTCCGCTAGTTTTTCACCACTAATCTCTCGAGCGCCCTCAAATCTCCCACTAGAGAAGTTTCTCGTAGGTAGAGCCCCTAACTTGTCTAGTGGTACTACGTTTGCCGCTGTCCCAAGGTCGTGGTACTTCCTAGTGCTCGGTCCTCTAGTTAGCTCGTATAGCTCTCTATAGACCTCTCTATAGGCTTTGATATCGGGTAACTTAAACCCCTTCTTACCTATTACTACAAGAGCTTTCAGTTTCTTTGAACCAAACACAGCTCCGAGCCCCATCCTCCCAAAGTGACGGTAAGTTTCAGCAGTTAGAGTAGCGTACCTAATGAGTCTCTCACCGGCTCTGCCAATTCTCATTATCGTCCTATAGCCCGCGCCTGGAAGAGCCTCTCGCAGAACTCTACCCACGGTTTCAGAACTCCTCATGCCCCACAGTGCTCCGGCATCTCTAAACCTTACCTTTTCTTCATCTACTACAACGTAGATAGGCATATCGCTCGCACCTTTAATGACTATGGCGCCATAACCAGCAAACCTTATTGCGGTAGCAGCTCTACCACCACCATGAGATTCTGCGACAAACCCATTAAGGGGGGATTTAAAGACGGCAACGACCTTAGAAGCCATAGGATAGACGCCCGTAAGGGGACCAACAGCAAAGATTGCTGTATTCTCTGGTCCTAATGGGTCCGCTCCCTTCGGCACTTCTTCTCTATATAGCTGTATTGCTACACCTATACCTCCCAACCACTTACTAAAGAGGTCTTCTCTGTTTTCAACCCAGAACAACTTTCTACTTAAATCTATGTAGAGAACTCTAGAAAGAGATTTTACCCAGTCGACCACCTTACCCCACCTCTTCGAGAGATAGGACGTTGTGAGGGCAGAATGTTACGCAATAACCACAGTGAGTGCATATAACGGGTTTCATGAACTCGGAGTCCCACATGACTGCACCTATATCACAAGCATTTACACAAAAACCGCAACCAATGCACTTACTTGGGTTTAGTACTACACCACCACCCTGTCTTAATGTAAGTGCGTTAACAGGACAAGCTCTAGCACACGGCGGGTCCTTACAAGCTCTGCACACTATTACGACAAAACCTCTTTCAACACCTCCAGCAGATCTGACATGTATAGCTGACTTACTGATACCTATGTGACCGTATCTATTAGTACAAGCGTAAACACATAAGTCACAACCTACGCATCTATTAGAATCGACTACAACTAACCTTTTCATTTTTATACTCCTTAAATACATCTCCAAGTTTAAAATTAAGTGCCTTGTGTAACTGTTTCAGTTTTCATATCTGATTTCATATCTGCCATATCTGTTGATACGTTCGAGATATTTGTAAGCACCTTGTAGTGGTATACGTGGGCGCATCTCGATGAGGTGTTGAGAGCCTCTCGATGCTATAGATGACGGCTTTCCCCGAGGTACTTAGGTGTGGGGTGCTAGGAGTCGCCTCGAACGCCCCTAAGCCCGATGAGAGCCCGAGCGGAATGCGGGGAAAGGAGATGAGGTAATGAAGCCAACCAATATAAACCCATCTCAGAGCTGAACCCCCCGAATTGGCTGGTAAAACTTGCTGTTAGCGCATCTCAACGCCGGCGTTGAGGACCGCATGAACTACCACAATCCTTTATCGAGACTAGGTTAGGTGTGTGAACTAAATCGCAACGGTTTACATAAAGGTGTATAAGTAACCGAGTGTTTTACTAGCTGGGAGTCGATGAGCTGGTGAGCCGTAGGCTGGGAAAAAGAGGTCAAACAGGTGGGATGAACCCGTGTCCAGAAAAACCAAAAACAGCTAAAATAACTAAAACAACCACGTTAATGGGTACGGGCAATATTCACAGGAGAATATACAGAGGGTTACTGAAGTGCTACATGCACAGCAAGGTGTTCAACGCAGACCTAGTTGGAGCATACAACATACTACTCAAAACAAAAACCATACCCCCGAGCCCCACTCTACGCGGGGTAGGGGTAATGCGCCCGAGACCGTGCGCAGAGCTGAACCCAGTGTTCGCTGGGAATGTAGTTCTAAACCTCCCTAGAACCCTCGCCCTTTAGGGCGGGGAGTAAGTCAGTCTTAGGTGTAGCGAGAATGGTTTCGGTTAGGGTGCCCTACTCTGAGCTACTTAGGGAAGAGATGAGGCTATTAAGTCCAGATGCGGTGTTATTCTCGGGTTTCATAGTCTTAAGTCCCTCGACCTCGGGGACTTCGACTACTTTGTACGTAGAGGAAACCGGTGACGCACATGGGGTGTGAGGGAGGTCTTACTATGAAAAACAAGGAGATCTTCCTTGAGAAGGTACTTCGGTTCGGTCACCATGAAGCGATAGCTGTTACTGTTGGAGAGTCGGGGGAACCACACGCTGCAGCAATGGGGGTTAGGTTAATTAGGAACAACTTAGTCATGTACCCCTACATAAACACTAAGACATATAGAAACATTCAAGCAGGCTCCGAAGTTTCTCTCGCTTTTACTCACAATGCCCTAGTGTTTTGCGATGTAGTCATGCGACCCTCTAGGCTTCGGTTTAAGCGTGGAAGAAGGCAGTCCACTTTTATTCTAGATGCAGATGTAGACTTCTATATTGAAGCTCTACCAAAGCATATAGTGTTAGAAGACCAAAGAGCGCTAGTGTTTATGAGTGTTGCTGAAGTATACGAGGGAGTTCGAGAGTACTTTTCCTATAGTAGAGCTAATTCTATGCTCATAGAGGCCCTAGTCTATTTCACTAAGTTGCGGGCCTACAGGTTTAAAAGTAGTTTACTCAGCGAGGACGCTAAAGAGTGGCTGAACGCTTTACAGCACAGTATTTCAGTGGTCAAGAAGCTCGGATCAAGCGAGCTTATCGAGTGTGTGAAACTCATATGCGAAGAGCTGAGAGACCTGGGGGTTGTAGTTGAATCTTAGGGACCCCATGTTTTGGGAGAGCATTTACGACCGTATTCTCACTACCCTAGGGTTCGATAGAGATAGAGACTACTACTCTTGTCAGGTTTTAGATGTACTCTTATCGACGAGAACGAGCATAGTTGCGGAGTCTCGCAAGCATCTAGTAGAGCTTCTTCAAGGAAGAAATGTGGTAGTAGTCGGAGATTCGGCTGGCTCTAATTGTCCCAAGCCTCAAGGAGATGTCCTAATAGCTGCGGACGCAGCTTTCGAGAAATGCCTAGAGGTAGGAGTAGTTCCGGATATAGTTGCGACAGACCTAGACGGCGTATCGGAGAGCTCTTTGAAAAATAGAGATACCCTATTTGTAGTTCACGCACACGGTGATAATATAGAGTACTTAGAGAGGTTCCTCCCTAACGTAGGGGGCTTACTACTTGGGACAGCTCAGTATAAATGTTCTCACAGAGTCGAGGTACCCGGGGGCTTTACGGATGGAGATAGAGCGGCCTTCCTCGCATACTATTACGGCGCTAGAAGGGTATTCATATATGGCTTCAACTTTAGCTCTGTTGGTAGATGGGTAAAGCCTTCGGGTATTCGAGTTAACGCAACTGTAAAGCTAGCTAAGCTATCATGGTCAAGGATTTTACTTCTACTACTTAAGGATCTTGGGTACGAGATTGAGTGCTTGGAAGATAGCTGTGAAGGCTGGATATAGGCTTCACCTAGGTTTCTACAGGTACCTAGATAGCAGTTTAGCGTACGGGTCTATAGGTATAGCCTTGGAAGAACCTTACTTGGAACTGAAACTAACAGCTCCTAGTGACGATGGAAAACTGCACCTTAAAGTACCTACGGATGAAGCTAGAGAAGCAGTTACTGTAGTAACTAAGAGTTTAGGTCTTACTAATGGTGTACTAGAAATATCGGGGTACTTAAGACACCACGTGGGTCTCGGGTCTCTCACGAGGATCTACCTAACTACAGCAATAGCGTCATCTATTATGCTCCGGAAAGCAGACTTAGACCTCGAAGAGCTACTGATTAAGGTAGGTAGATGCAGATACAGCTGCGTCGGCTACTATACCCTCATGTACGGTGGATTAGCCGTAGACACCGGCGTTAATCTCCACGACGGCGGAATACCCAAGCCCCTGGCTTTAATGAGATTCCCGCGACATTGGTACGTAGTACTTGCTATACCCGAGGGCAGAGGGCTGGGAGAGAACGAGGAAGGGAATTTTATGAACAACCCTACCTCAATCAACGAGCAAAGAGAACTCTACAAAGCTTTAGTAGAACTGATGGTTGGAGCTAGGTTGGAGAGAATAGATCTATTCGTGCGTGGTGTTGAATTCATACAAAGAGTTGCTGGTAAATACTTCTCGCAAGCACAAGGAGGATTCTTTAGCAGTCCGTACGGAGACCTAATAGCCGGAATTATGAACGAGAATGGCCTGCGGGGAGTAGGGCAAAGCAGTTGGGGACCGGCTATTTACGGGTTTACCGATAGCTACGCTGCTGCTGAAGCAGCACGGAAGGCTATCTTAAGTAGTCTAAATAGAGCTGGAATAAGCTGCGATGTTTGGATTAGTAGAGTTGCCGAAATAGGCTATACTGCCCAGATCTTAAGTCCTAGAATTTAACTATAGCTAGCGCCCAATAGAGGAGAAGTGAGATAGCGCTAGTTACCACCTGAAGGGCTACGTATTTCTTAACTAGCTCGCGTTCAGACATCTCTCTTTCTATGACAAACAGCTTTACGAGCGTTATTGGTGACTTAGGGCTGCAGTTGGGTGCTATAATACCTCCACTTTTAAGCTTCGTAGGTCTCTCTATATACTCCTTGCTTTTAAGGCCGGTAGTGAATAAGATGAAGTAGCCATTCAGTATTTGTGGTACTAAGAGCATTAGGGAGAGAAACTCCCTTCGAGATGTTAGGATTAAAGCGGCTGCCAGGCTCCCGATCAGGTGCGACCCCGAGTTTCCGTTCAACATCTTCGCCGGGTACATGTTGAGGGGTAGATAACCCAGTAGTACAGACAGAAATATTGTGAGCAGAGTTTCAAAACCCTCAATAGGATCTGGACCTGGAAGAGCTGTAGAGAGCAAAATGGAAGTAGCAAAAACTAGAAAAGTTGACACTATTAAGCCGTTATGTGTGTCGCTCATGTTAAACGCGTTTGCCATAATGTCGTATGCGGCTATAGCACCTAGCGGGTAGAGTAATGTGAGCCGCAGATGCCCTATGCCCGGTATGTATGGATAGGGCTCGTAGAGGTGTAGAAGCACTGGAGGTAGAGCAGGTAAGCAGAAGAGGAGGAGCTTAAGCCTAACACCTAAGTGCACGACATCGTCAATAAAGCCGATGAGCCCAGCTAATATAGCTGAGAAAGTATAGACTATAACTACACTGTTTAATTTACTCAGGACACTCCAATATGAGAGAGCGAGAACTAGGGCAGCCATTATGGCTAAACCCCCTGATCGAGCTACGACATTCTTCTCAGGCTTGTGGAGGTCTATCGTAGTGAAGCCGAGTTTTTTCTCTAATCGATATACAGTTCTAGATAGCACGTAGCTAGTTAAAGCAGTCGTTACCGCTAGCACTATCAGGTTGAGTCCAGACATCGGCATCTAGCGGTATGTTAACTAATTAGTTATAAGCACTAAACTATAGCGGCGCACAGGTATGGATACTTTAGGCGAGATATGGAGTTTAATAAAGCGTGCTAATGAAGTTGTTGAAGGAGTTATTCACCGAACACCTCTAGTTCAGTCAATGTTTTTCTCTAAGCTATCCGATAACGCCGTCTTTTTGAAGTTAGAAAACCTTCAGAAGACCGGTGCCTTCAAGGTTAGAGGTGCTTACTTTAAGATTTCTTCAGACCTAGATAGGTGTAGAAAGTATGGAGTTGTAGCAGCATCTTCCGGAAACCACGCTCAAGGTGTTGCTTATTCTGCCTCTGAGTTAGGCATTAAAGCCACTATCGTAATGCCTGAACACACTCCTCCATACAAAGTTAACGCAACTAAATCGTATGGCGCAAGGGTAGAACTCTATGGGCGCATATATGATGAGGCCTATGAGAAAGCTATAGAGATCTCTAAGGAGACAGGAGCGGTCTTCATTCACCCATTTGACGATCCGTATGTAATAGCTGGTCAGGGAACTATCGGCATTGAGATTGCGACTAGCTTAGCGAGTACCGACTATATACTAGTACCTGTTGGAGGCGGAGGACTTATATCTGGTATAGCTATAGCTGCCAAAAAGATCTTGGGTAATAGAGTTAAAGTAGTGGCTGTAGAGCCGAAGAATGCTCCAAAGTTCTATCAGGCCAGAGTTGCCGGAGGACCTGTCTCAGTGCCTGTTAGCCCGAGCTTAGCTGATGGAGTAATAACGAAGTCTGTGGGCGAGCTAACTTATAAGATAATGAGTGAGGTAGTAGACGACGTAGTTTTAGTTGACGAAAGCTCTATAGCACAAGCCATGTTTTTGCTGATGGAGAGGGCTAAGTTAGTAGTTGAGGGTGCTGGAGCTCTACCACTGGCAGCTATTTTAAGCGGCTTTTTACACGGTATGAAAAAGAATATAGTAGCTGTAGTTAGTGGGGGGAACGCCGACCTTACCACAATCTACAGAGTAATCCTAAAGGGTCTTAGTGTTGAGGGTCGAGCGGCGAGACTTTCTCTATTATTAGAGGACGTGCCTGGCGCTCTACATAGAGCCCTAGGAGTTTTAGCTAAGTACAGGTGCAATATCATAGAAATAAGACACGAAAGAATAGGTCTGGATATTCCCTCCGGTTACGCGCTAGTTGAGCTAGTATTTGAGCTACCAGACAAAGATAGTTTAAGCGCCCTCGTAGCAGAGCTCAGGTCTCAAGGCGTTATTTTATCTTCCCCCTTACACGACGAGCGGTAAACTCCGTAAGCTAACTCAGAGAACTTACCGTTATCACCCGGAGGGTACTATCTTATCACTTTAAATCTAAGTACAGCGTCACTTCTGGTTACAGCTTTTCCTGTCTCTGTCTTTAACGTAAGAGGTGAAGACCTCGTTCACCTAGGATATTCAGGATGTAGAGCACCAGGCTCTTCTTGAAGGAGTTTTCTACAGCTTCTACTACCTCAAGCGCTTCTCCCAAGTTTTTCCCAATACCAACTATTCCATGGTTCTTTAAGATTACAGCCTTACAACCACCCGCGACCGCACTACTTACTGCTCCAGCTAGCTCTTTAGACCCTGGAGGTAGTTCGTCGACGTAGCATATTCTGACTCCAAACGTCTTTAATTCTAGGTCCTCCACGGGACTTAAAAGCCCCGCCAGTACTGGAGAAAGTAACCCGTGGATATGTACTACGGACCCGCAGTTGGGGCAGCTTAAGTAAATACCTATGTGCATCTCTGTTTCAACTGAGGGCTTTGGACCAGCTAAGTGTCTTCCATTCAATGATACCACAGATATATCTTCGGGAGTTAGCATGAACTTCGTTTTGCCGGAGGGAGTGATCGCTATCTTGGTTTCATCTAGTTTAACACTGGCGTTACCACCGAGAGCAGTTATTAAACCCTTAAGATACAGATATTTCATAGCTTGGCAGATCTCCTCAAACGGATCGCCTGAAGCCACATAGGGCACCACACCAGAATAAAAGATTAAGCTATTAAGGACGCCCAACGCTTCCGACGGCAATCCCGTATGTTGAATCTACGCTATTATTCGCGGTTATGTTAGGGAGGTGAGAGTTACTCAACATCAATTTATGGCAGCCTAGAATAAAATAAGAGGAACTTGGAGCCTAAAGATGAAGCTAAAAGCAGCTTTCAATCGAAGCTTTTTTAGCCTGCTCAGCTATTTCAACTCCATGGCTTGTACCAATGACGTGCGCTCCTAGGTAGAGCATTAAGGCGGCATCTAAAGCCGTTCTAATACCTCCTGACGCCTTGATTTTACATCTTCCAGCTATAGACGACCTTATAGTCAATATATCAGATGGTAGAACCCCTCTTGTGCCAAACCCTGTGTTTGTCTTTATGAAGTCTGCACCAGAGTCTTCAACTACTTTAGAAATCGTCTCGATTTCGTCTCTCCTTAAAACCGATGTCTCGATTATAATCTTTACTAACATTCCATACTCTCGAGCTCTTCCTACGATTTTGGAAACCTCACTGGCTAATTCTCCCCACTTACCGCTCTTAGCTAAAATAGTGTTCACAACAACATCGACCTCGCGCGCTCCACTATTAGCAGCAAAGTCTATTTCACTAAGCTTTACCTTTAAAGAGCTGTAACCACTTGGGAACCCAACTACTGTACCAACTACATGCTTAGTTACTGGCACTACTAAAGATAGAACTGCCTGAGGAACTATTATAGCTCTAAACCCATATTTCTCCGAAGTCTCGATAAAAGATATGTATTCCTTTTCTGTCGCATCCATTCTTAGCATCGTTTGATCTATGGACGCCTCAAGAGATCTTATGAGGTCTAGTAAGTAACAAGGGACTCGATTACTCAATCCAATCTCCTACCTCGATTTTCTCTGGAACATATTTATCTGCTAAAAACTTGAGGCCCTTGCCTGCTAAAGCCTCGATTTCTAACTTCACTTTCCTATCTAAGAACTCGTTTAGCTCTATCTGCCACCTCTCGGACTTAAACCAAGGATATTCCTTCAGCTCCCTAGCTCTCTTGATGTCTCGCTCTTTAGCTCTTATAATGAAGTTCCGTCTCTCTTCCTCAGTTAGGTACGGCTTTTTTCCGAGCTTAGTGCTTCCAAATATGTCTGTCATCATAACCCCAAGGAACCTAGCGTGTGGTGTAGCTAACCTTTCGCTTTCATAAGACAAGGTTATTGAGCCGGTCTTAAAGACGCTATAAATGTAGTACCCGTAAGGATCGGAATCAGAGATTACGTAGACGGGTAAACCGAGTTCTTCATTAAGTCTCCTAACAAACCTCCGGGTAGCTCTATCAGGCTGCCCGGCGCTCGTAATTAGTATAGCGCGATACTTTTTCCAGAACCCGATTCTATGGAGCTGCTGAAAAACGGCATCTTTCTCTATAACTAAAACAAGTTCAGCATTAACTTCAACGAAGTCTATAAGGTCAGGTGTAGGTTCGATTGAGTAGGCTCCGTGCCCCATTTTACTCAAGTCTATGATATCGTCACCAGACCTTATCTTTAGGTCACCTACAACCTTACCTTTCTCCTTACTCAATATCAGCATCTCTTCTCTAAGTACGTTGGAAAAAACTTCTATATCTCTGAGTACAGAGTCTGACTCTGCCTGCTCCTCCCAAGTGTTTTCCTCCCCAATAGACTTTGTTGGTAGCTTTCTATACCGTATAGTATGCTTCCCTCTATAGTAGAGGTCTCTTATGGTTGGATACTCACCATTGGATAGTGCTTCGTAGATTATGCCGGCCATGAGCAATGTCTGCATAAATTTGCGTGCCTCGCGCAGGTCTAGGAGGGACCTTTCGAAAGTTGCGTCACCAAGAAGTAATAGCTTTCTTTCTGCGTCGTAGATGGTATTACCGAGGGTTCTCTTTTTTATTACTAACTTCGGCGGTCTTCCTTCTGATACGTCCTTGAGAACGTCGTAGAACTTCTCGTAGAGGATCTTGAGGGCTCTTTCGCGAGCCCTTATATCTATTTTAGACGAATAGCTATCGTTAGTCATACTAGACCACCACACTGCTTAAACTCGGTATTTTGAATGACTTAAGTCTGGAGTTTAGAAGCTCTAAGAGCTTAACAGATATCTCCTGTGGATCAACTTTATACATTTTAGATAGGGAATTAGCTATCTCGGGTATGTATTTTGCTATTGCTACAGCCTTCTCTATTTCCTCTAGCTCTTTTCTCTTCTTCAGTATATACGATCTAAGCTCCCTCAAAGCTTCGCGGAGAGCGCTTTCCACTTCCTCCTCTATTTCCGGAATGTCAGCTACAGCCTCCTTTCCAACCCCTCTATAGGGGATCTTAGTGCTGCAGATGTGGGTTAGTATTACGAGCGGTGATGGAAACTCTATTTCGTATACTTTGAAATCGATACCCTTCTTTTCATCTAAGACCTTAAATACTACATCACTGCCTTCGTCGTAGAGTAAGGGAATCTTATTAGCGTATCTCAAGACTAAAGGTTTTTCAACTACTGGTACCTTACCTCCGTAGGCTATCCCGACCTCTACTATAAACGCATGGCCTTCGAACACAGACGGTTTCCTAGTGATAGCAGTAGCAAATTCCGGTTCAAACGCCTTCTTTAGGCCAGCAACTATGATCTCCTCACCTAGGTACGACAGGTGATCAGCTCTAGGTGGCTTTATGTCTTTAAAGCTTCTCATTACTCTGACAAGAGCCTCTACCTCAGGGTCTGTGAGTTCACCCGATTTCTTCTCTTGCTTTATTCCTGCTTCTGCGAGAATCCTTTGTGCCGTCATAACACCGATTCCTTGGAAGCTTTCTACCAAGCTTTCGAGAATGGGTCTGTCCGCCAGGGATTTAAGTATGCTCTTCATGGTCTCTATATCTACTCCATGTGGATGAGGTAATGTTTCTCTAGCAGGAGGTGGTAGCTTGTCTATAGTTCTCTCAAATAGTAGGTAGTTGCTATCGGGGTCCCTAAACAATATCTCGGCGTAAGGGGCTATTATAGCGGTTCTCTTTATGTATTCATATATTCTCTGCTTCGATCTAGCCCAATCACCTAGAGTGATCAATCTAACAGTAGTGCCGTGCTTCCCCAAAATATTCGATGTCGTAGTGAAATTTAGTATGACCGGCTTATTCTCTCTTATGTCTATTTTTAGTTTAAAGCTATATATGTGTTTAGACTTTATCGGAGCTACTATTACTTCAGCTGGATAACCTGTAGTTATTTGAGCATAAAGAACCGCCATTTTTGCCCCTAGACCAAACATTCCCCTTGACTGCCTCAAGACGTACTTAGAGCTAAACAACAGTTGTGCAAATGCTTGCGGAACGTATTTTGGGGGGATTCCCACGCCATTGTCTTCGACGACTACCTCATAGTATGCTCCTTCTGGGACGACATCGAGTTCTCTAATTGATACCTTAACTGTTGGAAGAATACCGTGATTTTCAGTTGCGTCGAGAGAGTTCTCGACAAGCTCTCTAATAGTTTGATATAAAGCTCGCGCCGGGTTTGAGAATCCGGCTATTTCTTTGTTCTTATAAAAGAACTCCGCTGGCGAAATTGATTTAAAGCTTTCTTCGACTACTGCCACACTTCCACACCTAATATACTCTTTAGGCATCTCATCTTTAAAGCCCGTTAGTTAATCAGAGAAGAGAAGATACATCAACTATCAGGAGACCGTCGTTTCATCACTATGATGCATGAAGTTTGTAGATATATATTAGTTTCATCTCGACCCACTCTACTACAAATTTCGTGACCGCCCGCAGATACGCAGGCTACGGTGTAAGCGATAAGGTTCTCCGAATGTTCATTGAGAGTAGGTATCTTGTAAGGAGAGGACACCTAGTCGGGTCATAATAACCTCCTATGCTACACCTATTTATCTGCTTACACGCAAAACACGGTACCTCAACTACAGGGTTTAAGTTTACAGAAACGCTGACTGGAGCTCTCGTATTGTCGGCATATCTTAAAATGTAGGTCTTTTTTCCTTTATACGTTATCGCTTCCCTCATTAAAAGACCCTTCCTCATTAGTCTAGCAATAAGCTTACTTCCCTCTCTACTATCTATTCCTAGAATTCGCCACAACTCGCTCTGGACTATTCCCCCACTCTTTTTAGTTGACTCCCTGATTATCTCTAGCACTCTTTCTTCAAAGCTCATGCCGCCCTTGATCTGCAATCCCAGTAGATTAAGAGTTACAAAGCAAATATAGTTAAACTCTATCAAAGCGAAAGCTGTGGAAGACGAGGTCTTTTATATTACCGGAGAGAGTACCACAGGTTTAAATAGCTTGCGTGCTCTAGACAACTAGGCGAGTATGTCGAGTATTGATAGAATTACCTTAGCAGAGCTAGTTAGTGAAGAACTTTCTAGACTAAGCCACGAGGATGTAATGGGTATCTATAGGGATGTATTAGCAGGGCTTTCATTTTGTTTGAGCAGGATGTTGTCATGCAGGGAGCTCATTGAACTTCTTCGCAGCTTAGTGAAGTCTCTACCGCAGATCAGGTTATCGAAAGTTGTTTCCGGTGCCCTTCCGGAGCAGGTAGATGAAGACTCAGTCATAGACCTTAGATTTCTAACTGAGATGTCTCGAGGACTGTACATTTTTTACCTAACACTACTCTTTGGGTTCGTAGATCACGAGCTCAGAATACCCGTGAGATTCGAGGAAGACGTTATTCTGGGTGAGCGCAGGTATAGAGCTTTTTCCTCGAGGCTGGTGAAGATTTCGGAAGCCATAGCACTCCAACTCTCTGGAGCCAAGATCAAGATGTTAATACCAACAGTTCTAGCAAAATATGTTGATTCTCTACTTCAGGCACGACAGTAGCAATGGGCAATCGTTTCAAATCTCTCTAAAGTAACTAGAGCTCTAGAATCTAAGGTCTTTAACCATATACGGGCTGTCTCCAAGCCTATAATATCCACGCTTCCGGTAGTACTCTCTAGCACCAACACCTGATAGTACGAGTATTCTATTACAGTTAAACTCGTATCTAGCTATCTTCTCAGCCTCCTCTAATAGCTTTGTTCCCCATCCCTTATGTTGCCAAGAGTAATCATAGTAAGCACCTACCGGGGTCTGCAACCCGTATACATGTAGTTCTCTCACGACGGCGGACCTACTCCTAAGCTCTCGCCTGTGTGCTTTATCTGAAGGAACCCGAAGTCTTAATATACCTGCGACTACATCAGACGTGGAGTTCTCCACGGATAAAAAGACTTCCACACCCTCACTCGCTTCGTAGTACTCTCTCACGATGCGCAATTCTGAAGGTCTCACTCCTCGATAGAGTTCTTGGCGACCTATCTCCCTAAACCTGATCTCCCAGATTCTAACTCCCTTTGAGAGGGCTCTAAGCTCTACGAGTTCACGTAGGTTACCCTTCCTAGGTCCAGCTATAATGTATTGAGCTGGAATGTCCCTCTGAATTCTCATAACTCTGACCCACTTCGGTATGTAGCGATAGAACTCGGAAATTAACTCAACTGCTTCTTCGTCAGTATAGGGTCGGTACTTACCTTCAAGCCACCACTTATATAGCTCCGTACCCTCAGTTACAACAGTTGGATATATTTTGAGCATGTCTGGCCTGAAACTGGGGTTTTCAAAAATCTCCTTGACTGCTTGAATATCTCTATCTGGATCAGACCCTGGCAAACCAGGCATTATGTGATAGACTATCTTAAATCCACTGTCCTTAAGTATCCTCGTGGCTTCGACGGTGTCTCGCACTGTATGACCTCTCTTTACAAGCGCTAGAATTTCATCGAAGACTGTTTGAACTCCTAACTCAACCTTAGTAGCACCAAGATAGAGCATTCTATCAGCGTGTTTTTCCTTAGCGTAATCAGGCCTAGTCTCAATAGTTAGTCCGACTATCCTCACTCTAGCTGTTTCGTTTAATCTATGAGCTTCCTGTAGGTCTGGAGGATTAGAAGGTCTTGGCTCAGGATAACGGTTGGCGGCATCAAAAATACTAGCTATAAACCATTCCTGATAATCCTCAGGTAGGGCCATGAAGGTGCCACCCATAACTACTACTTCTACTTTGCTAGGGAACGTCCCCAGGATTTCGTATTGTTTCAACCTTACTCTCACTTGCTCGTATGGGTCGAAGCCTACTCTCAGAGCTCTCATGAGTGCCGGCTCCTCACCTATGTAGCTTTGAGGAGTGTTGAACTCGGGCCCGCCCGGACAGTAGACGCACTTACCGTGTGGGCACCTATACGGCATGGTCATAACAGCTACTACAGACACACCAGACAATATCCTCGTAGGCTTCCTCACATGTTCTATGCGAACAGTACTCATCTCAGCAATAATACCTAGAAGCAACTTTTAAAGCTTCGCTATCCACAGCAAAGCTACCTCAAGCAACTGTTTCGAGTTTCGTGCTAGTTTGTGTTGTTTGGTTGATGCGTGGAGCCGTCCGACGGGGGTGGGAGCTAAGCAGGTGGAGTGCGGGCTCTCCTCGGAGGTAAACCGAGACAAGGTGATGATGTCAATTAGTATGAACCAACATAGGGGTTGAACCCTTGGTGTATCAGTATATAAAACATTCTTTTAACCAATTTCTTGACTAAATCTTCAGGATCACTGAAGTTGAAGGGTGATAGTAATGCTCTCTATGAAGCAGCTTCCACGGCTGTTACACTAGCCGGAGGAAGCTTTCTCTCCGTTCTCATCGCTGGGCTAGGGTCTCTCGTATTAGCAAGAGTACTAGGTCCCGAAGGTTACGGAGCTTATTCTTTAGTTCTAGCAGTACCAGCGTTTTTGGCATCTTTCGTTGACCTAGGCATGTCCGCAGCAATGGTAAGGTACATACCTAGATATCCAGAAAAAGCAGCATCCTATGTAACTCTAGGCGTAGTGGTCGCACTCATCACTTCATCACTTATAACGGTGATTGGAATACTTACAAGTAGTGCCCTATCAAAAACTCTAATCAACAGGCCTGAGTACTCGGACCTCGTGTTAATCTCCATGCCTTACCTCCTATCGTACTCTCTTCTAAACGTCTCTAGAGCGTCATTAATAGGTATGGGAAAGAGAGTCAAGGCAGCACTTCTTGACCCCATCTACAACTTCCTCAGAGTTTCTCTATCTATAGCTTTAGCGGTAGCTTTCTTTACTAAGGGTGCTGTCTTAGGCATAGTTATAGCTTCCGCAGTCACCTCCTTGGTTGGAGTAGTTCTAATAATAAGGTCTTTGAGTAGACCTAAGTTAAGTTTTAGTTATAACGAAGTGCTCGAGCTTCTTCAGTTCTCGATCCCACTATACGTTACCGGCTTAGTGGGTTCGGTGACACAGATGTATACCACTCTAATGCTATCAAGATTCTTTACAGATTTCGAGATAGGCAACTACAGAGCGGCCCTTAATCTTTTAAGTGTGATCTCTATAGCTATAGCCCCATTCTCAACAGCGTTCCTGAAGGTTTTCTCAGAACTAGGTGCTCAAGATTTTAGAGAGCTTTTCACTGATTCTATTAAATACGTAGCTCTCTTCTCCACACCTTTAACTCTTTTCTCATCAGCTACCGCACACGATATAGTTCGCGTGGTTTACGGACGAAGGTATACAGAGGCTAACGTATACTTCAGCATGGTCGTACTCGTAAACACTCTAACTCTCCTCGGATCCCACGTCGTGGGACCGGCTTTAAGCGCCATTAACAAGACAAAGTATATCCTAGTTTCAAACATTCTAGGGTCATTAGCCTACGTTCCACTACTCTACGTCCTCGCAAGAACTTGTGGACTACAGGGTGCGGTTATATCCTACCTATCTCTCAACACTATAACCACTCTAGCTCAACTATACTTCTTAGTGAAGTCTACTAAAGTTTCTCTAGACTACGTGTTCTCAGCTAGAGTACTGGTCTCAGCAGTCACACCTTCTCTTGCGCTAATACCGGTAGCAAAAGGTCAGGAATTCGCCGATTCGCTACTTCTTTTAGCATTGAAATTCGTGGCTTACATAGCGGTCTATGTAGCGTTGCTCGCTATCTCTAGAACCATTACAGAAAGCGATGTCTATAAGCTTTCTGGGCTATCAAAAAGCTTGGGACCTCTCTCGGGGATAGTAAACATAGTCTTAAAGTACGCTACCTTATTACTTAGACTGCTGCAGAGATAGGGAATAGTGGTTTGTGGTTTGCTCACGTAACTGGCCCTCTGGGGACATACGTGAGAGTGAAGTGGATGTATGTCGTAGACATTGAAGATTGCTCTAAAGTTCGTGATTCAGCTGATTCACAAAGCTTACTGCTCAACTTAAGTAAGAGTAAAGTAGACGAAATTATGATTATATCATCTATAGACCCAGACTTAGTAGACCTGCTCAAGACTTCCGAGAAAGACCATGTCTGTGTGTATCTTTATGGTAGGTAGTAAACTTCACACCCAATTAGCTAAGACAATCCAGGCATTGTAGTTTAACTCGAAAAGTTCAAATATTCTATAGAGAAGTGCACACTGAACCGCATGAGTAAGCTAGATAAGCGAGCAGTAAGTGAGTTTACGAAAAACCTCGTGGAGCATCCTTCCGAGAAAGCTATAGATGCTGTAATGGAGAGGCGATTAGTGAAGCTCTACTGCAAAAGAGAAACAGAAGTCGTAGAGCTGTACGTATTTCAAGGTAGAGACAGAAGCTACATTTTGTTCCCGGGGATGTACTGTAGCTGTAAGGACTTTGAGTTGAACGTAGTATTAAGAGGACATAAAGGGTCTTGTTATCATCTAGTAGCCCTAGAGATAGCGAGAAAGCAAGGCAAACTTAAGGTCTTCGAAGTTACATGTGAGATTCTCAAGTCTATAGCTCTAGAGCTTTTACTCAGAGAAGACTCTACAGTCTTAAGGAAGATCGTGTATTCTCACACATCAAGTAGTCATGGTTGTGGCGGGCCCGAGGGGATTTGAACCCCCGACATCCGGCTTCCACGGCGTTGCCGAGGTTCAATCCCCGCCTTTAGGAGGCCGGCGCTCTATCCTGGCTGAGCTACGGGCCCACCAAAAAGGTATACTGTGTATAAGTTTTTAAATAATAAAGAGCGGCAGTCATGCACATATCGAAGCCGGTGGGAATAGAGAGCAGTGGTGCGGGGGGTGGGATTTGAACCCACGCAGGCCTACGCCATCGGGTCTCTTACTTTTAGCTACTGCCGGAAAGGTCTTAAGCCCGACCCCTTTGACCTGGCTCGGGCACCCCCGCACCAGTAAATGTTTAGATTAGTAACTTAAAAGTGCTTCTCTAACTACGTTCTCTAAGAAAGCGTGTGTCCTGTGTCTTGCTGAGTTTATAGCTTGGTGTGTTAAGGTCGCAAGTGCTTTTAACTTCGAGATACTAAAGCGACTCACTGACATATAGAAGGCTTAAGCTTATAACCTCTTGAATAGAGTCATAACCAGGCATACGAAAGTCATGATAAGCACGTCAAATGAAAATGATGTGAGAACTGTCGGAGAGATCGTGATAGTCCCAGATAGTACTGTTATATATAACGGGGTCCTCAGAAGACTAATAGTTAACGAGAGAATTAAGAGCGTAGTTGCTATACCTAAGGAGCTAGTGATGTACTTCGATAATCTTAGTAGAGAGGGTAGAAGCTTGGGTGTTGTTGCTCTCGAAGAGCTTAGGTTGATCAGGAGCCTTGCGGATAAGTACGGCATAAAGTTGAGAATAATTTCTCTAGGTAGGAGAGTTGACGATATAGACGTAGCTATAAGGGAATATGCCTACGAGAACGATTATGTGCTAGTTACATCATCTAGAACACAAAAGCTCGCTGCCGAGATCTTAGGAGTAAAAGTTCTGTACAAAGAGCCGGAGAGAATACAGCTCAAAGAGCTTGAGAAATACTTTGTTGGCGACGTGATGAGCGTACATCTCAAGGAGGGAGCACCGCCCCAGGTAAAGAGAGGTCGTCCGGGAAGGTGGGTTCTCGAAAAAGTCTCGGATATCCCCTTAACGCGCGAAGAGATCGAGTCCCTCTCTGAGGAGATCGTAGAGGCAGCAAAGACTCTTTCTGATGCTGTAATAGAGATCGAGAGATCGGGCTCCACTATTATCCAGCTTGGGGACTACAGGATCATCGTCTCCAGACCGCCTATGAGTAATGGTTGGGAAATAACGGCCGTAAAGCCTCTTGCGAGACCCAAATTAGAGGATTACAACCTACCAGAGAAGCTCATGAAGAGACTTAACGAGAAGGCCGAGGGAATAGTGATTGCTGGGGCTCCCGGTATGGGTAAAACGACGTTTGCTCAAGCTCTAGCAGAGTACTACTCAAGAAAGGGAAAGATCGTTAAAACCGTCGAATCCCCTAGAGATATGAGGTTACCACCTCAGGTGACGCAGTACTCGAAGGTTTACGCTACTCCTAGCGAGCTTCACGACATCCTCCTATTGAGTAGACCTGACTACACGATATTTGATGAAATGAGGAACGACGAAGATTTCAAGCTCTATGTAGACCTAAGGCTAGCCGGGATCGGTATGGTGGGCGTAGTTCACGCGTCCTCTCCAATCGATGCCATTCAGAGATTTATCGGTAGAGTTGATGTCGGCATGCTACCATCGGTTGTTGACACGCTGATATTCATAGACTCCGGCGAGGTTAAGAAGGTATACGAGCTAGATATCACGGTTAAACTCCCGACGGGTCTCAGAGAGTCGGATTTGGCTAGACCAGTAGTTGAAGTAAGAGATGCGTTAACAGGAGAACTTGAATACGAGATATACACATTCGGTGAGCAAACAACTGTGATACCAGTCAAGAAGGTTTATAGTAGTAGTATAAAGAAAAACATCGAGCCACTAATAAAGGCCTACATCCCGTCAGCTAGAGTAGTGTACGACGGTGAAAACGTTATTGTCAATATACCTAAAGAGGAGGTTAAAAGCCTTAACAGACTCAGGCGGAAGATCAAGAGAATTAAAGAAGAACTAGGGATCAACGTATTTATAGAGGTTAGCTAGCTGTAGGGGCTACTTCTCGCTTAAGTAGTTTGAGAGAAGAAGGACGAGAGTTAATGGCGTTATTAAGTAAGAAAGGTCGACACCATCCTTTATGAGCTCCTTATCGAGGTCGTAGAGGCTTTTTTGATTAACTTCAGAGACTTTCCTCAGCTTCTCGCATTCCGCCTGCGCTAACCTGAGGAACGCTCTTACTGCTACGTCGTTGGGATCAGCCCCACTCGATGTCATTCGAGCAACTTCTGTTCCGACTTCGAATATGTAATCCATTCTCTTTAACGTATACCATAGGTCTCTCGCTTTAACGCTCATTAACAGAAGTATGTCTCCTATAGAGGGTTTTTCGGTCGCTAGTCTGCTGGGAGTTAGCCCTTGCTCAGCCAGAACTGCGGAACCAGTACCATAAAATTGCCTTATACCATCAACTAGTGTTGCTACATCCTTAGGATTGTTTACTTCAAGTAAAGCAGAGAATATCCTCTTATAGCTGTTAGCGAAAGGATGCTGGCGTGTGGAGTAACCTATAGAGAGAGTAGTCGGAATTAAAGCTAAGTTAAGAGCTTGGTAAGCCCTTATTCCAAGTTTTCTATATGACTTAGCTAGAGAGTTATAGAAGAGGCGGCCTATGCCTATAGAGTACAGGGTCTCTTTCCCAGTACTAACATCTAGACCAGCAGTAAAAGCTTGGCTGTAGGCATCTAAAGATGATGTTACTGTAAAAACAATTGCTTCCAGGTCCTTAAACCTTGAGGAGAACCTGTGCGGTGCTGCTGGCTTAATGTATGAGTAGACCGCTAGATGCAGTGCTTCTACCAGCTTAGCTAAGTACTCTATTACCAGCTCGATCAGCCAATACTTTCTTAGTGATAAAGCTAAATAGCACCATTAAAGCGGGAGGTCTTCTACTACTCTGAAGACGATATCCTTATAAAAGCGTCTTCAGCCTACCTATCACCTTTGAAACGAATAGGGCTCTTATTGAGTTATTTATGCTTTCAGATATTTCCTCAATACTGGATATATCCGTCTCGATGAACACCTTCACCATATTGCTATCTAGAGGAGTTATGGCTATTAGCCCACTCAAAATAACACCCCACATTTCCTTGAAGTTAACACGGCAGTATACCACTACTTCTTTCTCCCAACTCCTATACTCGAACTCCTCAAGCTCAAAGAATTCGTTAGTTTCGATAGCTTCTCTTACTATGCTCACTAAGTCGCTAGGTCTTCCGATTTTTGTGATCGGGAACACGAGTTCGTGTCTCTCAACTGTTGGGGTATATGCTCCGTAGCTAGTCGTCCCAGTGCTCAGCTCCCTTAGTAAGGTTAGGGCCGCTAAGAGACCCGAGATTAGGCTAACCGTAGTTGAGATAACTGCTTGTCGTGTTGTAAAGAGGTATGAAGCTAAGGTTGATGATGTCAGTGCCCCAAGAGATACTGCTACTGTTACATGCATCAGTAGGGTGATAGTAGTTCCCCATGGAGGCAGTCCTATGTAATGCAATCTCTCACTAATGGTTTTGAACTCTGGTAGAAGAGATCTGTATGCTATGGCTACAACAATAGCGCAGGAAACTACTACAAAAAGTGTTGAGATACTAGCCTCTAGAGTCATAACTCGTGCCGAACCTATTATTAGGGCAGTAGTGTTGAAGAAGTACTGTAGAGTGTCTACATCTAATACTTCAAGCACCTTCTCGACCGCGTCACGCCCTACGTTTTTCCCGGTTAACAAAATATCGGTAACTAGAGGAGCTTTTAGGTTAAGTAGTTCGGCGATAGTCTCGATGTCCGATACGATGACTAAATCTAGTGAGGGAGTTATGGGCTCTATCCCAATATAGCCCAGAACCGGTAGGAGAGTTTCGAGCGGGGTTATCTTAAGTCTGTGAGTACTGTCTTGAATGCATGTAATCTTAAATCTCGATGAGTAGTGTGACGCTTGCGGAGGAGCTTGACAACCAGTTAAGATCTCTCTCTCAGATATATTGAGTTTCGAGAGCATGTCTCCATCTACACCAATGGCTACCCACTTAACTCCCGGCAAATCATCGATAGATATCCCCTTATCTAGTGTCACTCTATAGAGATAGGACACGGATTCCGCTTTCTCTACTACTGGGTAAAGAGATTTAGTGACTTCCTGCTTACTGACCGGGTTAGATAGCTTGATGAGAATTGTAGGTACTTGGACGGATTCCTCTATGGTTTTAATAAACTCGGTTCTCTTATCGCTATAAGCAGTAGCAGCTATAAGAGACGACGTCACAATACACAGGAGAATTAGTAGAGTCGTTATGTTTAATAAGGTTATCTTCAAAACTTTGCCAAAAACTCGTAGCTTTGTTGCACTATGCCTAGTATAGCGCTGAAGAGCGATCGGGGGTAGTTCCATACTAGCATTTTTTGTCTTAGCTAGGTTTATGATTGCATATATTAAAACCATGAGGTACGTCGCAGAAAAAACTAGAAACACCGAGTCCACGGCTCACACTCCCGTAGTTAGTAGTTCAAGTATGGTGTAAGTTACTATTGCTAAGGTACTGCCAAAAAACCCTAGTGATGAATAGGCAACTAAGGACTCGTAAGTATCGGGTCCTATGCGTAGAGCTAAGTACTTGATTAGCGACGCTAGTAGGAAAAGTATACCTATATCCGGTGTTACAGTAATCCCTACTAGTATTGCGAATGGAGAAAGCCCCCTGATACCTAATACTCTAACTATGAACAGTATAGCTAGAGCTAGGAGTGCACCTAAGATGAAAGGTTGAGAGGGTAGTGCTAACACATTGCCTGTATAGATAGTGTTCATCCATGTAATTATGGGAAGCCACCTAATAAGGGGAAACTTTGGTGACGATGTCCCGTAGGTCATTAGGAGGAGATTCCCGTAGGCTAAAGTTAGTGGAGCCCCAAGAGCTATTCCAAGCATCACTAGAAAACCTATAAAACTGGGTTTAACTCCAGAGTACTTACTGAGTTTAATTACGTTCATTGATGTAGCAGCAACAAGCTGAGGCATGGGGGTCCCGGTGTATGGGTCTAGGAGAATGTAAGGCATAGATTCTCTTATTCCGGCCGCAAACATCAGTCCTGTAACAGCTGGTAGAGTAGATTGGGATACTATACCGACTTCACCTACTACCCGACAGGTTAGAAGTGTTATGATTAAGTATAGAACTACTAGAGCCGGTAGGATTATTAATATTCTGACAGCATCTTTGGAAATCAGTAGGGCAGGAATGGCTGGTAAGGAGATGAGGAGGATGCCGACGAAGAATGTAGACCTATACTCCTTTATCTCTCTAATAAGAGTTAGTGAGTGAGAGAACATTCTTCTATACTTAACTATGTAGTAAGATGCCGTTAGTGAGAGGTAGCCTATTAGTAATGAAGCCGTGGACGCCGATGCGGATGTGGCTAGGTCATACGTATTCATTGTTGGAAGAGGTATCAAAACCCTTAAAAAAGCTAGGACTGGAGTTATTACCATGAACATGATGATACTCCCGACTCCAACGCCTGCTGAAGAGCTCACTGGCAATAGGAGTGCTAGGAGCAGTATTAGAGGGTCAAAGGCTATAGCTAATGCCGCCCCGGGAGCGACAAGGTAGAGCATTTGAGCGAAATCAACTGATAGGTTCGCATGGAGTGCCAGTAGCTCTAGGGCGAACCCTACAGTTATTGTAGCGATTATCTTGTGTACCTGGAAACCCCTTATTACGTTTACTGCTCTCCAGGCTCCTCCTCCAACAGGAAATATAAGTCTTTCTCTCTCAATAAAATGGTCGCTTAGCGATAACGCTATTAATACTCCACCAGCCGAAACCGAGGACGCAAACAGATAGAACAGCACGGATTCCATACTAAAACCCTTATACACCCACGGCGCCATATTTACTGCTCTCGGGTCAGCCCTCTCAGCAAACATGGTGTAAGTTATTAGCATACCTGAAGTTAGGGTAGTAGTAATATCTATTCCTACAGCAAACGCTATAGCAGCGACGTGGACAAGCGTGCTATAAACGCCTAGAACAAACCTCAGTAGAAGATATGTCAGAACCCCGGCTACTATGGGTGATAGCTCAGATGTGGTGTAGCCACTTACAGCATAACCGTAGGTATTGCTAAACCCGATCAAAGCTCCAACAATACCACCTGCTATCAGTGACTTAACTAAGTCGTACTTAGTCTTTTCTTTAGAAGACAGCTGCGAAACCCTCTTTTGAGCACTAGTGTTTAGCGATTGTCTTCCCTTAGTTATTGCGTCTAGAGACTTCAACACGGTTCTCAGATGTCCAGATACTCCAGCAAGCTTGAACGTAGCTGTTAAGTGTTGCTGCGAGAGGACTCCATCTTCGATATCGGGCTCGCGTACCGAGCAGCTCGAAGGCTCACTTCTATCGATGCCAGAGCTAGTTAAGTATGCTAAACTCGTCACCGAAACAAAGTAAGCTCAAGCGTTATTAAACTCCTTATAGTGAAAACCTTTTAACTCGGTAATTATCTCCTGCAACACCGAGAGTAGCTATATAGGGGTAAGCACTAGTAGAAGTTCTGTACATACGTTGGAAACCAAGTACTCTCAAGTAAGCTTAGTATAAGATAGGTGTCTCCACTAGCTACTTACGTGCTCGTGTCGTCAAAGCTAACCAAGTGGCGATAACAGAAGACTAGCTCTTGTATAGTGTTGCTAGCAGTAAACTAAAACTTAAAATATCCTTCGAGTTAGTTAAATAAGGGGCCGTCGTCTAGCTTGGCTAGGATGCCAGCCTGGGGACATCCCCCGCCAGTACGCTGGTGGTCCCGGGTTCAAATCCCGGCGGCCCCACTCCCGTCTGAGGCATCGTTGGGAGAGAGGAATAGCATATGGTGGTAGTCAGTCCTGGGCTAGTAAGAAAGTTTATCGAGAGTTATAACACCTTAAGGAAGGTATACGAGTTTTTAGAGTCAGATGAAGAAGTACAGAGCCTCGTTGAGATGGCTAACATTATGGCAGTCGGCAGGCTCAGATACAATGATCATGGAGCAGTACACTCCAGGATAGTGAGTGGTGCAGCTCTTGAGATACTCGACCTACTCATCAAATCTGGAGTTAAACCTACGTCTATCGAGTTCGGCATCACTAAGAACTTGGAGGAGAGCATGGTCATAGTTCTCGCATCAGCTTATCTACACGACATAGGAAATGCCGTACACAGAGTAAACCACGAGTTTGTAGGTTCTCTGCTTGCTAAAGACATAGTTGACAGAATGTTAGTCGACGTTATGCCTAACATTGAAGGAAAAAGAAGGAGGATGATTAGGCAAGAGATCTTGCACTCGATATACGCCACGGAAACGAATACCCAGGCTTTAACGGTTGAAGCAGGAGTTGTCAAGGTTGCAGACGGAACAGATATGGCGGAAGGAAGAGCTAGAATACCCTACAAGCTTGGAAAGATAGATATGCATTCTGTATCCGCCTTAAGCATCAAGAGAGTAGACATACTAACCGGTGCTTATAGACCAGTATCTATTGAAGTCACGATGGATAATTTCGCCGGTCTCTTCCAGATAGAGGCCGTCCTCAAACCCAAGATAGTGTCTACAAAGATTGCCGAGTACTTTGAGGTACTTATGAAGGTAGGTGATAAAGAAATAAGAGTCTACCCTTAGCTGGTTACACGGGGTTTTCAAGTAGAAGGTATGGAATAATCGCGGTTCTAGTACCACGTATTAGTTGAGCTATGTTATCTCACTTAACTCGTACGCGCTGTTTTGTCTACTTCTAGTGTAACGTGCTTTACGTTAGCAGGTATACCCTTAAGGGAATTCAGTAGTCCTTCAACTACTGAGCTTATCACGTTCTTTACAAAGGGGTTTAGATGTACTTCTTGACCGTTAACAGTGAGTTTTACATTAAGCGTAATAGGGCAAGTCGCTTTCATACCCTTAAGTATTTTCATGGCTAAAGTTCTGCAGTAGTTATAGCCGCAGGCACCACAATTCAAACCTGGAAGCTGGGACGTGAAGTGCTCTATCGATCTTCTTATTATTAGGTCAGCTAGTGAACTTATCTGGTCGCTAGAGAAAACAGGTACTTTAATACCTTCCTCCAGTTCCGGGTTTAAAGGTTCTCTACTTAAAACTATGGCAATAGTATCATTGCTGATGATTCTAGTTGCTTCCTCCACGAAATCAGCTACTACTACGCTATCACCTATACGCGCATCTTTAAATCCCTCTACCACAATTAGGGGTCTAGAGATATAGCTAGTTATCTCATTAAGGTCGTCTGTTAACGTTTTGCTATACAGTAGGACTAGTTCTTTACTTGCTACCACGACTTCCATAGCTCCAGCCCTAAGGTAGCGCGCACTATCTTTTTCTTCGAGACTTATACCGCTTGCTGAGTGCTTAACAACCGCCACACTATAGCCAGCCTTTACTAAAGCCTCTACTACGCTGGATGCTACGAAAGTTTTACCTACACCTGACTTCTGAGATACGAACCTTACTATATACGGTCTCAACATTCTCCCCAACAGTATGAATAAGCTTTGAACAACTAAATTAGATTTTGAGGTGCATTTTTCTCAGCACTCGTAGGAACTCAAATTCTACATACTGATGTTCAAAGAACTCTTATAACGGCTACAACTAGTTTACAGCGGTGTTGAGGCTGCCTCTAGAGCTGTCTTTTAGCAGGATCTCGGTGGTGGCTAGGGCAATAAGGGAGTCCTTTACTATGGTTGTTAACACGATAGAAGACTTCACGGACCCACGTTACTATCCCCCTAAGTATGAGGAAGTGGAAAATGTTCTCAGGTACTTCTTCTTTATGGTAGCGATCGACCACAGAACCTCAAGGTTGAAGCCTTTCGAAATGTACATTAATGGTGAAAGCTATCACGGAGCCGATTTACTTTACCATCTAGGAATCCTAAAGTACAGAGAGGACCCAGACTATTTTAACCCCGAGAGAATGGCAGTAATATCGCGTGAGGAAGTTGCTAGGTGGTTGCGGGCTCAGGGCGGAGAGTGTGTCTGGGATCCTGAGGTTCGCGCAGAATTGCTTCGTGATGCAGGTTTAAAGCTTATTAGGTTCTTTAAGGGGTCGGTATCTGAGTTAATTAG
Source organism: Thermoproteota archaeon (assembly GCA_030550455.1). Classification (GTDB taxonomy): domain Archaea; phylum Thermoproteota; class Thermoprotei_A; order Sulfolobales; family NBVN01; genus DRZP01. The sequence continues at coordinate 74,604 of JAUQPH010000005.1, read as the reverse complement.
AGCCTCTAGAGGCTACATTAGGCATCCCACGGCTTATGGACTTGGGAGCTTACTTAAAGTGTTTAAAGCTTATTCAGATCCTGTTGAGAAAAAGATGTTTCTCTTTATAAAGTTCGTCCTGAGGAGAGGTCTCATCGAAGTTATCGATACTCACAATATAGAAGTACCGGTCGATAATCACTTAACTAGAGTAGCACTAAGGTTGGGGCTAGTTAGACTCGACAACTATCTAATGCATAAAGTCCTGAGTAGGTCTGAGTTCACGTATGAGGAGGATATAGAGCTAAGAACTGCCGTAAGAAGAGCTTACGGCTACGTCTCCAAGATTTCATCTATTAGACCGGACTACCTTGACGACTTTCTGTGGACTTTTGGTAGAAAGTACTGTACCAGAGAGAACCCAGCTTGCGAGAGGTCGAACTTCTGCCCACTGTCTTCGGTTTGCGTAAGCCATGGAAAAGCGTCCAAGATAGTAGAACATAACTACGTTAACACGTTCTACTACTAGGCGGTCTTAGTTGACTCAAGGAACCAGAGGTGGAGACGATCTTGCGGCAATCCTTAAAAGCCTAGGAGAAGAAGAGCTCGCGACCTTGAGGTACTTCCTTAGGTATAGATCGGTGGGAGAAATACTCGCCTCCAGAGAGCTGAGAGCCATGGGAATAAAAAATCCATCTAAGATATTAGCTAAGCTCGTTTCTCTAGGCCTAATTAAGCGAGGTATAGGGTGCTACACTATTTCTAAAGAAGTTCTCGACGCCTTCAGGCGGGGAGAAATTGAGATATAGCTTAGCTTGTTATTTAATCTTTTGACATTTAACGTCGGTTTCTATTTTATCGTGACCCTTGGGACGCCGTCGTGCTTCTCATATATATATCTGGGTAATACTAAGCTACGGTGCTGACCTTGGGTTACGTCTTCGGGGGGGCTGTACCGAGGCGTGCACCATTAATGACTATTGCTATAGTAGCTCTAAATGTGGTCGTCTACATCGTAACGTCGTCTACGACTTACTTTACTAGTACGTCAGTGAGCTATATCTACAAGTTAGGCTATATTCCGGCTCTTCTTCTCTCAAACGAGGGAGTCATTAGAATGTTTACGTCTATGTTTATTCATGCCGATTTGTTGCACATAGTCTTCAACATGTACTTTCTCTACGTCTTCGGTAAAGGAGTCGAAGACCTTGTTGGTTCTCGTAGATTCCTACTCCTGTACATAGTCTCCGGAGTTGGTGCAGCACTATTTCATACAGCCTCTATCTCGATATCTGGGTTAGAGGCTTTAGATATCCCGGCAGTCGGGGCTTCAGGAGCTATTAGTGGCGTTTTAGGGGCCTATTTAATGTTCTTTCCCGGAACATCTCTAGTCGCATGCTTTCCTCTGTTGTTTCTACCGGCGTGCTTTACCGTTAGAGCATCTATATACCTGGTCTTCTGGTTCGCTATGCAGGTGCTATATGGGTATATGAGGATAGGTGGAGTAGCTTTCTTCGCACATGCCGGAGGCTTTATTACAGGTATAGCTATGGCTTGGGTCCTCGGTAGGAGTAAAGTCATTGAGTTGAAAACGTTTAGAGAAGGGTTCTTCTTCTTTAGGTACATAGTTTTTAGAGTATACCGAGAAGGTTTAGGTTTCTTCACGAAGGCCATTTTGATATTGTTAATTGTGGCAACTGCGGCAACAATGCTCTATTACTCCATTAGTACGGACACTAACCTCGTAGTTGTTTACTCTGGAAGCGTGAAAATAAATGGGTATTCAGATGCGGTACTACTGAAGATGGTTGCCGATAGAGGCTATAGCTACAGTGGGTTCGAATACGTTTATACAGACATAGTATTGCTGAGGCTGTCCAAAATAGGGTTCCTCATAAATCCTGAACTGTCAGGCAGATCTTTAGATTATCTTCAAAACCCCCTCTCAGGCGACGTCGAAATACGGACTGAGGCCTTCGGGAGGTACATAAGCGAGAGCGTGCCTGTGGTTCTATACGCTAAGGCTATGTACGATGAAAGAGGGGTCGCGATACTAGCTGAAGGCCGTATGTACACGCAAGTAGTACAGGTTTCACTGGAGGGAAGAGCAATCAAGGTCAGTAAGGTTCCCTCAGTGTTTGATTTCTCCATAGTCTTAAACGGTCCACATACGGGAGAATCAGTAACTGTAGCATCTATTCCCGCAGTACTGATATCTCTGGTCGCAACATACGTTGTTGCTAGGAAAGACGGCGAGCTCTCCGTTTCCTAGTACGAGCAAGCCAAGCTAACTCGAAGAATGCTTACTCCACACGTATCTTAGTGCTATCTCGATTTGCCTTATCGCTATAGACGTCGGATTTAGTAGGTCTATTTGAGTTATGTATCCTCCACTTTCCTTTAACTTGAAATCGTCTAAATCCTTCCTTCCCTTCAGTTCCTCTAGGATTTTGAGTAGGAAGTTTGTCACTATCTCGTCGTCAGACCTGATTCCACCTCTAAGAACTATTTTAACTGTATTGTCTCCTACTATTTCATTGGCTATTATCTCGTCCTCAGCGTAAATCACCTTAATTTTCTCCTGTTGTGTTACTTTAGCTTCTTCGCTGTAAGCTGGCTGTGCAACTCCCTGCTTTACGCTGGGGAAAGCTGAAGCTATTTGCTTCAGTATCTCTAGTTCTTCCGACAATTCCTTGATCTTCTTCTCGATCTCCCTAATTCTGTTCTCTAGGTATTTCGATATTTTTTCTTGGCTCAACCCACTCCACCGCGACTTTTTGTAAACTTAAGTAATCCTTCTAGGCCTCTGCTCACATTTACTGCTGTCTTAAGTAGTTCGAAGTCTGACCTTATCACCTCGTATAGTTGTGGGTTATACAGAGCAGCGGCAGGGTGATATGTTGGTATTATCGCTCTCTGAGCTCCAAGAATGGACAGTCTGTATACCCTACCTCTCATTTTTGTAACACCTGCCCACTCGGTACCTCCTTTAAGCTCAAATAGGTAGTAGCCGGCATAGTTACCGAGCGCGACAATAACTCTGGGATCAACTAGCTCAATTATTCTATCAGTAAAATACGAGCATGTCATTAGTTCATCCAGCTTAGGTTCCCTGTTGTTTGGAGGTCGACATTTAACTACGTTGGTTATGAATAGGCTTTCCCTCTTAAAGCCTACTTCCTCAATTAGTTTATCAAGAAGCCTGCCAGCAGCTCCTACGAATGGTCTACCCTCCTCATCCTCAGTCCTTCCTGGCGCCTCTCCTAAGAGCATCACGCTCGAATAGAGATTTCCTTCTCCCGGAACGGCTCTAGTTCTAGACTTAAATAGGGAACACTTGACACACTCAGAAATTTCTGCCCTTATCTTACCCCATACTGACTCTTTACCCATAGACTCCGCTACCAGTACGCCTTTCTTAACGAGATAATAGCTTTACTACTCAACTACGTCTAAGCCGTAATCAGCCGCGATAGAGTTAGCGACTTGCTTCACGTATCCCGGCACCTTACCTTCTAGAATGATTTTCCTAGTTTGAATGCTCGACTTCGCTACAGCTTGCCTCAGTATAGACTCTAGCAACTCGGGAGATTCGCGAAGGTCCTTTAAGGCGTGCCTAGATATTATATGACCATAGCATTCGCCCTGGTGTAGAGCTCTTTGAGTGAACTGATGCGCGTAGTGACCTCCTCCTATACCTACTGAAGGAATGCAAGGAGGCTGAGGTTCTGCTATAGCTCTATAAACGGCTCTAGCTAAAACTTCTTGATATAGCTCGTTTGACCATTCATCAATCGTGGAACCTATTTCGGCAAATGTCAGAGGCTTTCTAACTTCTGTAGGTCCGTGATGAGTGACTTCGTAAGTTATTTCGACCCCTTCTATCCTGCGGCTTGCAGATAGGCTACTCAATTCTGTCAGTATAGAAAATGCTATTGGTGGATTAGCTATAGCGAGCTCCCTAGGTCTACCCCCGTACTCGGCTTTAGTTGATGGATTTCCGGTGTGATGAACAGTAAGAGACTTTATTCCTGAGGTAGCGCTATGTCTTGACACCACGATGTAGTAGCTGGCCTCAAATAGTTCATCCAAGAACCCAAAGTACAGTACGTCTTCATTAAACCCAGCGATTACTACCTCATTACCACCTATCTCAGTAGCACAAGCCTCCGAGCTCCTCTTTATGGTGGTCTTTTGACATTCGGTTAAACTGGCTAATTTCACTGCGATACCGCGACCGGCTATATCCAAAGTGCTATAGGCTACTACCACCTTCTTCAAGGCATTAAACCCGTATTTATAGCTTGAATACCTAATTTAATCCTTAAAGAAGTATAAAAGAATCAGCAGTTTCGAAGTAGTAAGCTGTGTCGTGCAGGTATGTTAATAGCTCTCCACCTTCATCTCACCGTTTCTCGCTCTAGGTTTTGTAGGTTTTCCTAGGGTGAGTTGTGCCTCCTACCAGCGGTTTACTGAGGCTACTAGCTACTCTACGCAGGAGTCATGGGCACCGCTCGAGCCCAACAGCACGGGGCCCACATCTAGACTCTACCTCTAGGTGTCTCAAAGTACCTCCCATCATCGTGAAAAAGTCCTACAAAACCTTTAACCTAATACACTAAAGCAGTTACGAGCCCTCATTAACTAGTTTAACTCACTCAATTGCTGCGGCTATTTATAGAGCGTTGTTGCTATGGGTTCTCGAGTATTAGCCTCAGCGGCTCGTCACTGCTTATTTGGGTTTCCGTCCTTGAAGCACTGAATCTCAATAGCAAACCCTACTGATTTCGGCTACTTATGACTTTCTCTCGCATTATGTTACAGCTCCTGCTGAGGTGATTCTTCCTCGAGTTAGCGGTTATATGCGGACATAAGTAACTCTATGCTAAAGCCTTGAGGACTGTCGTAGGCCTAATTACGTGAGTTACTACTGGACTCTTAGAGTGGTTCTTAACGTTCCCTGAAGCATTTTCAACACGACTCTCGAGTCTCATAAACTCCTTCATAGAGTATATGAGATCTCGGTGGTGAATATTCAAATAAGCAGCTATTATCCCCTAGTTAGTAGGTGAGATAGAGGTAGTTGAACTCGAAAGAGTGGTGTATGTCGGTAATGAGTACTCAGGAACGACCGACTAGTGTAGCTAACGTTGTAATAAGCTGCTGTAGTTCTGGAATCATAGCTTTTATCTACGTAGAGGCATGCGTTAACAAGACTGTAGTAGACTTAATCAACCGTTTATGCCAAACTGAAGTAGAGAAGGAACCCTGGGAGTGCATAATTAGTGGTGTTAAAATTTCGAAAGGTCTTCCGCACAACATTCCCCGAGGGTGCACCTACTTTGAGGTCTCTCAGGGTTACTACATAGGATTATTACCAGGTTACATCGATGTTCAGTGTGTTTACTGCCGAGGAGAATTAAGGTGTAGATATGGTTTGCAGAAGACAGTATGTTCTGAGTCCGGAGCTGGGGTAGTAGTAAGTCACATCGACCTTGAATACGTTAAAGAGCTAATAATGAAGCTCCTAGAGATCGAGGGAGATTTCGTTTGGTGTATTACTAAAAGCGGGGAGAACAGGTTTAAGTTCTTCGACCGCTTATGTAGCGACAAACACTCTTCCTAACCTCGTGAGCGAAAACTCCTGGCTTGATCGATATAACACACTTTTAACTAGCTAGCAAAATGTTATCGTAGTGATAAGTATCAGTTAGACTGGGTGCTGACCTAATGGTAAAATATGTAGTGAGGGCTAAAGTGGAAGTAGATGGTATAGTAGATAAGCACGACATTATAGGCGCTATCTTCGGTCAAACTGAGGGGCTATTTGGTTCTGAGCTAGACCTTAGGGATCTGCAGGAAAAGGGAAGAATAGGTAGGATCTCTGTTGAAACGAAACAGCAAGGGTCTAAGATCGTCGGTGAGATACTTCTTCCCTCAAACTTAGACCGAGTTGAGACAGCTCTTGTAGCAGCAATGATCGAGTTTGTAGATAAAGTCGGTCCTTTCAACGCTAAGATTAAGGTAGTAGACATAGTTGACGTACGTAAGGAGAAGATCAAAAAAATTGTCGAGCGAGCTAAGGAAATAATGCAAACCATGATAAAGGAAAAGGAGGTAGACGTTAAAGAGGTACTACAAGAGATAGAATCATCGGTTAAGACTGCTGAGCTGGTGTATTACGGTCCAGAGAGACTTCCAGCAGGACCCGAAGTCGAAAAATCTGATACCTTAATCATAGTTGAAGGAAGAGCTGATGTTATAAACCTCCTTAAGTACGGCTATAGAAATGTCATCGCGCTCGAGGGCGCTAGGGGCGAAATTCCTGAGACCATAGTGAGACTATCTCAATCTAAAAAGACTATAGCGTTTCTAGATGGCGATAGAGCCGGCGACATGATTCTTAAGGAGCTAGCGCGTGCAGCTAAAATAGACATGGTAGCAAGAGCTCCTCCAGGTAGGGAAGTTGAGGAGCTTACCGGAAAAGAAATAGCTAAAGCTTTGAAAAACGCAACACCTTTAGAGACATACTTACAGCATATTGCTAAAGAAGCTGCTGAAAAAGCGGAAGAGGGAGTTAAAGCACTTCCAGCCGTCACAGTCCCGGAGGCAGAGGCAGTTAGCGAAATAACCGTCCCTGAATCACTTGTAAAGACCGTGGAATCCTTGAGAGGTACTTTGGAGAGTGTGATATACGATAAAAACTGGAACGAAACTTTGAGGATACCAGTAAAGGACCTAGTAGACAAGCTCATTAGTGATGAAATCAAGGATGCCTACGCTATAGTCATGGACGGTGTTATAACGCAGAGACTACTGGATATAGCTTCAGCTAAAGGTGTTGGTATGTTGATAGGTGCTAGAATCGGGGCTATAAGTAAGAAACCTACCGACATAGTCATACTGACTTTTGATGACATTAAGTCCTGAACTAGCTAGTGCAACAGCTGTAAGCAGTAGTGAGAAACTAATAAGGCTATCTTTGACTTTTCACGTTTGGAAGTTTAGCTTTTATTTAAGTCACATAACTTCTCGTTGATACCTAGGTTTTTAGCTATAAGGTTAAGCTCTTCGCAAACTTTAATGTGAACGGGTATTCCTATTTGTAGCCTAGTCATCATAGTATTCCAGGCTTTCTCTCCGGGAATCCATATTCTATCGGCACTCGGGTGCTTCTTTAACGACTTGAGTTCGTCAATGTAGCTTTCGATTCGCTCATAAAATTCCTCCTTTGGTATAAATGCGTCAATATCGATAACAGCAAAAGAATGTCCGACGTTCGCTGGTGCTGTATCAACAGTGTACCTGACATGAAGACCCCATGCAGCTCCAGAAAGCACTCCCGATATCACGTCTATTATAAAAGCTAAGCCAGATCCCTTATGTCCACCGAACTCCTCACCTAATCCCCCTAGTGGGAGAATTGATGCTCTACCGGCTCTTATTTCCGAGAGTATCTCAGCGGCATCACCGCTGAGCATCCTGCCCTCAAAGTCTATTACCCAACCTTCCGGGACTTTCCTTCCCATCTTAGCGTATACTTCAATTTTCCCAACTGGAACGATGGATGTTGCGGCGTCGAAGAGTATCGGTGGGGGAGTTTTTCTAGGGATGCCTACGGCTATTGGGTTTGTTCCGAGGCTTCTAGTAGTGGTGTTAACATATGCCACAAGTTTCTCAGAATTTGTTGCCGATATGCCGATAAACCCCTTCTCTACAGCTCTAAGGGAGTAGTAGCCTGCTATTCCGTAGTGATGACTGTTTTTAACGAGAACTAGTGAAACACCGTATCTCTTAGCTTTTTCTATAGCTACCTCCACAGCTTTCACTCCGGCCACGTGCCCTAAGCCGTTGTCAGCATCTATTAAAGCCGTAGCACCAAAGTCCCTCACTACCCTTATTTTCGGTTTCGGGTTGACACAGCAGTGAAGCAGTCCGTCGATGTACCTCCGCACTCGCTGAACACCGTGACTTGAGATTCCCATTAAGTCAGCAGTGACGAGTACGTCAGCCACTACCCATGAGTCATTACTAGACAACCCAGCGGCAACGAAGATCTTGCTAATAAATTCTCTGAGTACTGTATGTTTAACTCTTACGTACTCGTTTGGGGGAATAGGTGGCTCCTTTTCGTAAAGGCCTCCCTCTTGAGACACGGAGGTCCCGAAAGCATTTATTCCACAAAGATGTCCTTTTTGCTATATCTTTTTACAAGCCTACTTCTTGTCGAGAGCTCTAACTCTTCTTTCTCTAGCTCGTTAAAGAAGTCTTCTCCATCCTTAAACTTTACAGTGAAGGCGCAGTTACCGTTCGGTAGGAGTGCTTTCCTATCGCAGTAAGCGAACTGGCAGCCGTACCCAATACACTGGTCTCCGGTTAACCTACACATAGCCACTTTTTGGGTATAACCCTTTATAACCTTTGTGGAGAATACTAAGGCGTTTTTAGCGCATTTGAACAGTGGACAGAGGTTATTGCACATGTTGCCTAAAGGCTTTGGTTCAGCTAGTTCTCTATCCCTAAATTCTCTCTTTGGGTAAAATTCTCGTCTGTCAGGATTTTTCGACACCGAATTCTTACCCAATAACTCTAGTCCCACCAACTTATTAAATTTTGTTTAAGTTAAGCACAAACCGATAACGTAGCTTCCTCATGCGCTGAGCTTAGCTCCGTAGAAGACAAGAAACGAAACCGATTTTTAAGTAACTCTATTTAGTCACCTATGTATCCCAAGCACTACGCGTTAGCAAGGCCACTTCTCAATCTACCCACTGAGTTCCTACTTCTCTCTCAGTCTATGTTTCTAGTTAGTCTAACGCTTGTTCAGAGTTCTACACCCGCTTGTCATGCCGTCCCTCAAGGTGTAACTCCTAAAGTCACTCAATCAACGGAAATTAGGTTCATACTCTAGTGGTATCTTCTCGGGAAATTTCTATAACCTAGGGTAAAGAGGGGACTTAACGTCTCAAAGTGGCAATGTCGTTTAAGTGCTCAACTTAAGTTTTCAGGAGTGTTTTAGCTTCGGTAGATGGTATTGAGTAAAGCTATTCAGTACGCTCTTATCGTGGTGGCGTGGCTCAGCATATCTTCTGCATCTATAATCGTAGTTCTCTCTAGAGCAACAGCACTAGCATGCGCTTTTTGGAGGCTTTTTATTGCGGCATTGCTCATAGCGCTCTATTCTCTATTTAAAGGTTTAAAAGACTTCTATTTGGAAGACATTAAATACATCTCCCTATCTATACTTTCGGGAATTTTCTTAGCTACGCACTTTCTCACGTGGATGGAATCCTTATTTTACATACCTATATCTCTGTCAACGACAATAGTAGTTCTCTACCCATTGATAGCAATGCTGTATGAAACGGTTTTGAGGATCTCGAGACCGAGGTGGTCAGAGCTTATCGGGGTTCTAGTAGCATTTTGCGGTACTGTTGTCGCTGTGCGACCTTATCTAGTTGAGAAAGCCCTCTATGGTTCAATTCTAGCGTTTAGTGGAGCTATCACTGGGGCAGCGTACTTTACCGTAGGTAGGTACCTAAGAAAAAAAGGTGTTGGTTTAGCAAGCTATACTCTAGTTTGCTACAGTACTTCTACTATCTTCTTATTTGCTTATTCTGTAGTGACAAAGCAGTCAATAATACCAGGAGAGCTAAACGCATGGGTATACTTAGTGTTACTAGCGTTAATACCAATGCTCGGTGGACATACAGTTATCAACTACTTAGTAAAGTATATGAAATCTTACGTAGCGACTGTCATAGGTTTTGGAGAGGCACCAGGGGCCACCATTTTAGCCTCGCTAATTTTATCCCAAGATGTAAGTCTAAACGTACTCATAGGAATGGCGATCACGATGCTGGGTGCTCTGTACACAATTAGGGAGGGCGTAAAGCAGTAGCTAGACTCTGAACGCTAGATTCAGGTTTCTTCTAAACACAGAACATCACATTTTAACTCGCTCTAAAGCAGATGCTGAAATCCCCCATACACGCGGTGACACAACCTCCCAGCTTATTTGAGAATTTAGTGTTTAAGGTCCCGTTTTTTAAGAAAAAGCTCTCCATTAAGTTTGGGAATGGTTTTGAGGGTTAGTCTAATATCTTGGAGTTCGCCTCGTGGTGGTGACCCCCGAAGGATTATTGTACTAGCTGCTAAAACATCGCAGGGAAAGCTGTCTCTAGAGACCTTACAGCACTACTTAAATGACTACCCAGAGGAAGACGTGCGTGGTTGGATTCTTGAGTCAGCGAGTTTTCCGTCCGTACTTGAGCATATATCGTTCACATTCTTAATAGAGGGTATATCTAGAGTTACATCCCACCAACTAGTTAGACATAGAATAGCTTCATACACTCAAGAGTCTCAGCGATATACCAAAGCTGAGTACGACTACATAGTTCCTGAATCAGTGAGGTCAGGAAACTTCGAAGAGAGATTTAGAAACGTAGTTGAAGAAGCTCTTAGGCTGTATAAAGAGATGGTGGACGCCGGCATTCCATATGAAGATGCTAGATATGTGCTACCCCAAGCTGTTACTACTAAGATACTCATGACAGTAAACCTTAGGGAACTACTGCATATAGCCTGCCTCAGGCTTTCCTATAAGGCTCAGTGGGAGATAAGAGAGTTAGTTAAGCACATGCTAGAGGAGGCATCTAAAGTAGTTCCTGAGGTCTACGACTTACTGAGAGCTTCATGTACTGAAAGATGAGCGTTTAATAGCTTTCTAACTCTTTAAATGAGGAGAGAGGTATGAGCAGTAAGAAGAATCTTGAGGACTTAGGTATTTCTTCAACTATTCTTGCTAAATTGAAGGAAGCAGGATATAAAACTCTCGAATCTATAGCTGTAGCCAACGTAAGCGAGCTAGCAAGTGTAGCTGGAATTCCGCTTCCAACAGCACACAGAATTGTTTCTAAGGCGCGAGAGCTCCTAGGTCTAACTCTAAAGACAGCTCTCGATCTAAAGAAAGAAAAAGGTGCGTTACCTAAGATAACGACTGGGTCTAAGAGACTTGACGGACTTTTAGGTGGAGGAGTCGAAATAGGAACTGTTACTGAGTTCTTTGGTGAATATGGTACAGGTAAGACGCAACTGTGTCTACAGCTTTCCGTCAACGTCCAGCTGCCGAGAGATAGGGGAGGGCTTGAAGCTAAAGCTGTTTTCGTAGATTCTGAGGGTACGTTTAGATGGGAAAGAATAGAAGCTATGGCGAAAGCTGTCGGTTTAGACCCTGAGAAGACGATGACTAACATCTACTGGGTGAGGGCTATATCTAGTGATCACCAGATGGCGATAATTGAGGAAATAATGGACTTAATACCAAAGGAGAACATAGGGTTGATAGTGGTAGACTCGGTAACCGGGCATTTCAGAGCGGAGTACCCTGGTAGAGAGAATCTAGCAGTTAGACAGCAGAAACTGAATAGACATCTTCACCAGCTATCTAGAGTTGCTGATATCTACGAAGTAGCGGTAGTAGTAACAAACCAAGTGATGGCTAGACCTGATGTATTCTACGGTGATCCGACTCAGGCTGTGGGTGGACACGTTCTAGCTCACGCACCGGGAGTAAGAGTTCAGCTGAGGAAGTCTAGAGGTAATAGGAGGATCGCTAGAGTAGTTGACGCACCTCATCTACCGGAGGGTGAGGCCATCTTCGCTATTACAGAAGAGGGTATTAAGGACGTAGAAGAGTAGCAGTCAAAGAATAGACGCAGTTGGTCTCCAGTATGCTTGAGAGCATAGCAGTAGTAGCTCTAGTAATTACTTTTGCGTATGCGGCGTATCGAGACCTAAGAGATAGGGAGATACCGGAGGTAAGCTGGATACCTGTTTACGCAATAGCTATACTCAGTACTGTGTTTAAACCTACGACGAATTACTCTCTTTTAGGAGTTATTTTAGCTATACTACCATCAGCGGTTTACGGCATTCTTTTTGTTTTCGGATTGATAGGTGGGGCAGACCTTCTTGCTGTGGTGGCGGTATCGCTGGTGCACTTAGATGAACCAATAGTCCCACTTTTCACGTTTGTCCTATCGTCTCTCTTACCTCTTCCACTAGTTCTTGTTAACTTAGTAGGAAACCTGACAGTACACAGAAGTGCTATGAGTAGCATTAAGTGTGTTCAAGGAGGTAAGAAAGTTCTTTACCTTGTAGGTAGGCCAATCAATGTAGCGACTTTTTTAAAGAAGAAGTTCGTTTTCCTCCATACATATCCATCTCGAGAAGGATTCATATGTTATAGTTCAGTCGATGTCAATATAGATTTTGGAAAGCAGAGGGCCGACGTAGAAGAAGCCTTAAACAAAGGGTTTATCAGGCTAGAAGACTACTTGGTATACTCTCCAGCACTACCTCATATATTGTTTATAGCACTATCGTACGTAGCTGCCATCACTGTAGCGCCATTCCTAGAAGCATCGGCATTCTTCACCTAGATTATTGCGAGTCAGCATCGTATATTAGAGACCTAGAGAGCTAGCTATTATAGCTTAGTTAGGCTAGACTAATGGGGACACTGAGTGAGAGTACTGTGGGCACCCTGGAGAATGAGCTACATAAAAAGAGCAGCCGAGATGTCTGTTTGCTTATTTTGCAGGGCTGCTGTGACAAATAACGAAGAAGAGAACCTCGTCTTACTGCGCACAAACCATAGTCTAGCGATGCTGAACGCCTATCCATACAACACTGCTCACGTTATGATAGCACCCAAAAGGCATGTAGCGAGAATTGAGCTGCTTCACGATCATGAAGTTATGGACTTATTTAATCTCGCTAAAGAAGTCATAAAGGCCATAGACGAAGAATACAGACCTGACGGCTACAACATAGGAGTAAATGTCGGTAGAGTGGCAGGTGCTGGTGTAGAGGCTCATATACACGTTCACATAGTGCCTAGGTGGCTGGGTGACACAAACTTTATGCCGACCATCGCAGAGACAAAAGTAATGCCCGAGGACCTTAAAACAACCTTAGCAAGATTAAAGTCAAGACTGAAGCCTAGGTAGTCCGAACCTCGCTACTCTACAGAACTCCATATCTTGTAAACCGGGGAGTTTTGAAGCCGATTTCTTTCCATATAAAGGGCTCGTAACTGCTTTAGTGTATTAGGTTAAAGGTTTTGTAGGACTTTTTCACGATGATGGGAGGTACTTTGAGACACCTAGAGGTAGAGTCTAGATGTGGGCCCCGTGCTGTTGGGCTCGAGCGGTGCCCATGACTCCTGCGTAGAGTAGCTAGTAGCCTCAGTAAACCGCTGGTAGGAGGCACGACCCACCCTAGGAAAACCTACAAAAACCTAGAGCGGGAAACAGACTCAACTCAACGGCTGAACAGCGTGAGCAGAGTTCCCCCTATTTTAATTGGGTGTGGGTTTTGGAATATGGGCTTAACTTTAGGGAGCTCTCACTATATATGGTATAATATACTACGGTATAGATAGCAAAGATTGGAGGTGTACAGCGGTAACAGGGTTATCTCTCTTTGTGCTGGACCCAAGGCTGTCTCTAGAGCTCGTAGCGTTACTTAGGAAATACGGGCTCAGATTCAGAATTCCCATGGGCTTAAGAGACTTATGTCTTAACCACGAACTCCTCGTTACTGATAACGAAGGCTTGGAGTACATAACTAAAAGTAAAGTATCTACAGAACTATGTGTTGAGGTATTAAACATAAACAATGTTGAAGAGATATACAGTGTGTTACTACCTAGAATACTGGACACCAGTAGCCCGATTTCTGTAGGGATAGACCTTGGGAGGAGGATAGCTTACGCGGTTCTAGCGGGAAGAAGGCTCCTCACGTGCGATTACGTAGACCGAGTTGAAGAAGTAAAGAATATCATCGAGAGGCTTAGCTCACTTAAGCCGCGAATTATCCTTCTAGGTATAGGTGCTGAGTACTTGAAAGAGCTACCAGCCGAAATATCGAGCATCATTGAGAGCGAAAAAGTGGCTGCCGCCTACATAATAGAAGAGGAAAAAACGAATAGGTCCATTATTCCGAGGCTCGCTGGAGTAGAAGTCGATAAATTACCTGAGGACTTAAAAGCGGCCATAGCAATAGCAGTTAGGGTCTACGAAAAATACATGTTAACCCAAAGTCTGCGCTAAGAGCTCGGCTCCAGCATCGATCTATGCGAGCTATCGTCACCATCTTTCCTCCTCAAAGCATAAGCATGAGGATGCATTATCTTCGTAGGCATTCAGTCTTGTTCAGAGGTCTTAGCGTTTGCCAATTGGGGCGAACTCATGGTCATGCCTTGTGAAGGTGTTTCGTTTTTCATATTTGTTTGTATTGGTTGGTATTGATAGAGACGCTTATAAACACCTTATATAGTGATATACGCGGAGGTACTTCGATGAGGGATCGAGAGCCGTTTGATAGTATAGATGGTGGCTCTCCCCGAGACATCTAAGATGTGGGGTGCTAGGGGTCGCCCTAAACGCCCCCAAGCCCGATGAAAACCCGAGCGGAATGCGGGGGAAAGAGATGAGACAATGAAATCAACCAATATAAACCTACATCAGAGCTGAACCCCTGGCTCGAGTAGAGACCGATCTCAATCGCTCCAATAGGTTCTATGTCGCTCATCAAGAAATTCCGATCGCTAGATCGCTTTCAATTTGTTTTATCTTGTTTTATCAAGATCTGCAAAGTTCGTCGGTACTGCGAGATACTTTGAGTTGAGGTAGATACTTTACTAATGGAGTATACGCACCTTAGCGTAACTATAAGCCGTAAGCTATCGAAGAGCCTACTCTAGGAAAAACATTCTCTTCAAGATTCTCGTGAACTTCCTGGATCTCTTTCTTTCTTCATGCTTTATAGATTCTAGGGCTTCCTCACCATAGAGTGCTGCGATAAGCATTCTAGCCTGTTGATCTTGAATGTCGCCGGGCTCTATTTTCTCTGCTATCAGTAGCAATCTATCGAGCTCCTCCTCAGAAGCGTAGTCAAGTGGATTACCCCTTCTTTTTTGAGTTTCCCAGCGCTGGTATAGTTCTGTCACTAGTAGTATAGCTTCATCGTTTGAGTAAAACGCAGCCTTTCTCCAGGGTTCCGCACTGAGGTCTACTAGCTCCATCAACCTCTTCTTCTTAGACTCTATAGTGGCGTTCGTACTCTTACCCATACTTATTAGCTACCTAACATTATAAGTTCCTTGGTATATCTTGAGTGTAGAACTTAGAATACTTAAGTATTTGAAGGAGAATCCGGGTGCGACACCTAGACTGATAGCTGACGCTCTAGGGTTACCATTGAGTCAAGTTCGAATAGCTCTTAATAGACTTAGAGACTCAGGTCACGTGGTTAGAGTCCCAGGTGAGGGATACTACGCTAGAGTTGCTGATTCCACCAGCCTCGAGGAAGCTGAAACGGAGTCTAGTGTGGAGCTAAAGAAGCAGAAAGACGGGCTCTCCTTTGATATAGAGAAGCTTAGAGAAGAAGTTAGTCATCTTGTCGCTCGCGTTAATAAACTCGAAAAAGAGGTAAAGGAGATCAAAGTAGCACTAGAGGCTCTAACAAAAGTTGGTCAAGAAGTCAGACCGAGGTCACTACTTGAACAAGACCTCAATGAAGACAGAACCGTCAAGGAGTTAAAGAGTAGAAAAATTATGAAGCTCAGTGAGGTCATAGCTATTGCTAAAAAACCCATAGATGAATACGTTAAAGCTGGGCTGGTAGTAGTAGTATCGGATCTAGCGGTAGACTCAGAGTTCTACAAGAACTTCTCAAGTAAGTTTCCGATTAAGAAGCTTGAAGTCTCTAAGCTGAGCTACGAAGAGAGAGAACTTATGAATGCAATGATTAAGGAGGGAATAGTGTACTTACACTGCGGGAGAGAGTATAGGCTAACTTCTTAACAGCCCTAGTTCAAGGTTTGTCCCCCTCTAGTAGCAGATAGCCACTATTCCTCAAGGTCAGTACCTAAATCTTGCTTTACGGGGAGTCGACTACTCTAGTCTTTTTCGAATACTACTACAACTTTCACTAATACCTGTGATTAAGGGCGCAACTAAAATCCATCTCTAATAGAACTTTCTCCACATAATCACTCGTTCTAGATCGCTCTAGCTTACACTTTTAAGCAGTTAATCGGTTTCCTAACTCCCTCGTAGAGGATTAAGGATCTCGAAAGGCTTGAAATCACGGTCAAATACTTAACCACTACTAACACGAATTTCGAGAATATTCGGTTGTGTTAGCTATCGATACATCACATAGCTAAACAGACTCTACTACTTCTGAGCGCTAAAACTTTATTTAGCATGCTTAATACTCTCTAGCTTACCATAAAATTCAGGAGAGCTTCAGTGCTAGTGGTAATTGCGACATCTACTCTTGATTATATAGCGGGAGGAGTACGCATGGGTGGACCAGCTTACTATATCGGCCTAGCGCTACTACATCTTGACCTACGTGCTCTCTTGGTGACAACAAGATCTTCGGTATCGAGATATCTGAGCAAGCTAGCTCACTACTTAGATGTAGTGGAAGCTGGTTCAGGTGAAACTGTATTTGAGATAGAGCTACATGAGTGCGGTAGTAGAAGTCTTCGCGTTTTAAAGCGGTCGTTCTTAGAAGTAGAGACTTTTGCGAAAGTTTTAGCGAAACACAGTTCGGTACTTATTTCCACAACATATGGTGAACTCGACCCTCGGTACTTGGTAGAACTAGCAAAAGGCCGTAACGTAGTTGTCGATATTCAGGGTTTCGTTAGGAGAGTAGGTGAAGACGGTATGATAGTTCATGACACACAAAAAGTTTTTGAAGTAGGAAAATATCTAGAGGCATCTAAGTGGAGTATCTTAAGAGGTGAGAGGGAGGAATTCCCTAAAGAGTGTTGGGTATCTCCCCTGGAGTGTGCTGAGAGACTTGGGTCCGACATCATCATAACCGATGGTGAGAAACCGTTCAAGGTTTTATCATATAAGGATAGGTGTTTATACGAGATAGCTCCACTGCATGGCTTTTACGGAGAATCGGTTGGGTTAGGAGACGTATTTACGGCAGTATTAACTTATTATTTGTTTATTGAGGGGTCAAAGCTTTTGGATGCTGCTACTGTAGCATCAGTAGCTGCCGCTCTAAAATTGAGGGGTAGACTACCGTGGTTTACAGCTCAAGAACTCGATATACTCAAGAGAAAAGTAAGTGTTAAACACTTAACCTGTTAATAAGTGCTATAATTTGCACCCGACAGTAGCCTATGTTAGTCTAGCTTAGCAATTATTTAAGGGTCGAACGGCTTATTAATATGAGGTACCGTGCCAGTTCATCGAAGTATAACGTTTAGAGTACCTAACACTCTAGAAGAAGTGTACGAAGCAGTTTTAAGGCCCAAGGACTTCTTTTCATTACTGCCTCTGTCAGTAGAGTTTAAATCGTTTAGAGGAAGCGATGTAGTTATTCACATGGACGCTTTTGGGTTTAAAGGGGACGCAGTCTTTAGCTACGTGATAACGAAGGGGACTAGTAGATTTACGTTAGAGAGCAGCATGATAGGAGAGATAATATTAGGCTTTTTCAGACCGCCTCGTATGGATTTAACCTTTAGGATGACTGCTACGAAGGTTGAGGGTGGCACTGAAATTAGCTTTGAGGTTTACGTTCGGTCAAGTGCTCTAAGAGAGAGGCTCTCTGGAATAGTCAACGAAACCGAGAGATTTATATCGAGAATACCTAAGAGTGTCTCAGAAGCTTTAAAAGGTGTTTCTACTAAGCCGATAATGGCTCAACGCGAGACCGCAGAACCTCCCAAGCTAGCAGAGGTTTCATCGCCTGAAGAAAAATTACGAGCAACTGAGGTAATCGGTGCCGAGAAGAAAGAAGAAGAGAAAAGAGTTGCGGAACCTTCAGTTCCTGAGGCACCTAAAGGAGTAAGTATAAGTAGTGGAATTGTGCCTAAGCCTGTTTCAGATCTCTATTCAAACCTTCTTGAAGATCCGATAGCTGTGTATAAACTAACTACACAAGGAAAGTCCATAACTACTTTTAGAATGAAATATTCGTCCTCATTAATGGAGGCACTATCGAATATCAGTACTAAAAACAAGAGCCCAATATATGCAGTCCTTAAGGGCGAGAAGCACACTGCGAGACTACTGATGGAGGACAACAACATACTGGGGATCCTTCTAGAGCTGGGAGACAAGTCACTCAAGGGAGAAAAAGCTCTCGAAATTCTAGAAAAATCTGAGGAAGAACTTGTTTGCGCTGTTTTTGCTGTAAGCAAGGATATCCTAGAGTTGATAAAGCAGTCATAAATGAGGGAATAAGAACTACAGCATTTATCGATGAGCGTTTTATGGTACTCAGAGACGGGTAGCATAAAGAAGAATAATTAAGACTAGAGCGAGCGATCTGGGGGCTAATATGAGCGGATACGCAGTACTCGTTATAGACATGTTGTACGATTTCATTTATGGGAGACTTAGGTGTCAGCCGTGTGCTGAAATAATAGATAACGTAAAGAAGGTTATTCAGGTGGCTAGGTCTATCGGTATTCCAGTTGTATACGTAAATGACTCCCACCTTCCAACAGATCCTGAAATAAGGCTCTGGGGAGAGCATTCAATGAAGGGTGATGAAGCGTCTAAAGTGGTTGAGGAACTCAAGCCACTGCCTCGCGACTACGTCCTTGAGAAAAGGACTTACTCGGCCTTCTTCGAAACCGGGCTGGACCTCTTGCTTAGAGGACTTGAAGTCAAAACAGTAGTTATCACCGGAATTCATACGCACATATGCGTAAAGCATACGGCCGCTGACGCTTTCTTTAGAGGCTACAAGATCATAGTTGTAAGAGATGCTACGGCCACGTTTGACGCAACGGTTCACGAACGAGCGTTAGACTATATGAAGACGATGTATGGAGCTGAAGTAACAACGACCGAGGAGCTAATACGTTTGTGGACGGTCGGGCATTGATAGCATGGGGCGCTCGAGCGCTACCTGTTAATTGAGCTATGGTACAGCTCGGCCTACTTCGCAGAGGACTCTGTAGAGTTATAGATAAACTAGTAGCGAAACTATCTTCTCCAAAGTGTTCATTTAGCTCCGAAAGCAGGGAGCGGGACTTTAGGTTGTGAACGAGGCTTCTTGATCTATGGTGCGTTTCTCGGATAGTCTCTTAAGCACTTCCTCATAAAGCTTTAGGAGCATTCTCTTTCTGTCCTCCATTAGCACGATGTCGTTATATCCGTGTGTGACTATAGTGTGCGCAAAAGGTGAAGGCGGTCCCTCAACTCTCACGCTTCGTAGAGCTATTTTACCGCTCTTTATAGAGCTAAGGATCTTTTCAGCACTCTCTACGTCCATGACGTCCTCCATTACCTCTCTATAGGCTTCCTCCAGTATCGGAAAACCCGGAAGGGACTCAACGACTTTTATTAAAGTCTCAGCGTTTACCTGCCTTCTGTTAATGCTTGTTTCTTCACCTTTGTAGTTTCTAAGTAGAGCTAGCGCTCTCTCGGCACAATGCCTAAATCTTCTCTTCAGAATTTCCGACCTTCTTAACGCTTTTCTAAGTATATCTCTGAGCTCACTCTCACTCAGTCTAGCTAGAACTTCTTGAACTATTTCACTATTAAATAATGGTCGGTCAGATGGAACAGTTAGCATGAAGCCGTTATCGGTAACAGTAACCCTTACGTTAACACCTACGAGGTCGCTTACTAGTAAAGCTAAGGCTCTCGCGAGAGCGTCGTTAGTTTTTCTTCCAAATAGGGTGTGAAAGATCAGGTTATCAGCCCGCAGAGTTTCATCATACCACATTTCTATTAATACCGTTTTATCGTCTGGTACCACACCAACGTAGTTCTTTTGCTCGTTGACGTAGTCAACTATGTACTTAGCTAAACGTCTTTCTATATCGTAATTCGCCGATACTTCCTCAATAGCACCTTCTATACCAACTCTATCTATCAATTGAGAGATGTAGCCTCGGAACTTAGCTACTTCAAGTGCCGAATCAAAAGCGAGTGGAAGCATCTCAGAGAACCAACTCGGAACCGTAGGCCTCTGATGCTCGACCCTCCTCACAATCACTCTCATAGCACTCGACTTAACGAACTGGAATGTTCTACCTCCTAGTACGAAGACGTCTCCCGGCTCTAAGTACTCCACGAACTCCTCCTCTAGGTCTCCTACATAGCGTCCATCTTCAGTGAATACCTTGACTTTAGCCTCATCAGGTATCGCTCCAGAGTTTAAGTAGTAAATCATTCGAGTACCTCTCTTCCTTCCGAAGGCCTCTTCCTCCTCGTAGTACCTTATCTTAGAGTAAGTCCTGGTGGTAGACATTAGGTCTTCATACTTTCCGGACAGATACTCAATAACCCGTAAAAACTCCTCCCAGGTTAAGTCGCGGTAGTTATACGACCTCTTAACTACCTGGTAAGCCTCCTTAAGCTTCCATTTCTTCTCTAAAGACATACCTACAATGTGTTGCGCAAGTATGTCGAGGGGTTTCCTAACGATTTTTATCTTATCTAGCTTTCGCTGCCTAGCTAGCTTAGCTAGTACCACTACCTCAACGAGGTCATCTCTGTCCACTGCCACTAAGTAGCCTTTACTAACATCAGTTACGCTGTGTCCTGATCTTCCAACTCTCTGAATTAACCTCGTAGTGCTCTTGGGGGAGCTGAGTAAGACTACAGCGTCGATGTGACCTATATCTATACCTAGTTCAAGAGACGTTGAACTAACTATAGCTCTAAGCTCACCGCTCTTCAGTCTGTTTTCTACGTCTAGTCTTAGGTCTCTACTGAGAGAGCTGTGATGTGCTTCAACCTCATCTGCGTTTACTACACCTTCTCTCTCGAACATCTTCCTCAACTTGAATACTACTCTCTCAGTGGAGCTTCTCGTATTCGTAAATATCAATGTCGTTCTGTGGCTAAGGACTATCTCTTTGAGTTCCTGGTATATAGCTTCGTTAACGACCTCAGCTGGATCTCTAATTATGTCTACTCTAGGGGTTAGTACCTTTATGTCCATAGGCTTTAAGAACCTTGCGTCGATAACTACGCAGTTCCTCGGCTCTAAGTCTGACTTAAAGCCTACTAGGAACTGAGCTATGCTTTCGAGGGGAGCTATAGTAGCGCTTAAACCTATCCTTTGGATTTCTCTCGAAGCGAGTTCCTCCAACCTTTCAAGGCTTAGTGATAAATGTGCCCCCCTCTTGCTAGATGCTAAATCGTGTACTTCATCAACAATTACCCATCGAACTCCAGAGAGCTTCTCTCTAAACTTTGGAGCAGCTAGAGCTATCGCTAAGGATTCAGGAGTCGTTATGAGAATATGAGGGGGTTCTCTCAACATTTTCTGCTTCTCGTTGGGTAGGGTATCACTCGTTCTTACCTTTACTTTCAGTTCTGGGAGTTTTATACCTATACTTAGTGCTGTTTCACGTATTTCCTCTATTGGCTTTCTAAGATTCTTAACTATATCGTTGTTTAATGCTCTAAGGGGGGATACGTATATAACGTACACTTGGTCTTTAAGATCTCCTAACTCCCCCATCTTAAACAGTTCATCAACTATAGGTAAGAAAGCAGCCAGCGTTTTGCCGGTGCCCGTGGGGCTAGAGATCAGTACGTTATAGCCTTGCTTTATGTACGGTATTGCCATTAACTGAGCTGGAGTAAAAGCAGTAAAAGATCTCTTAAACCACGTTAACGTATAGTCCTTAAGAAACTTTACTACTTCACTTTCTTCTGGCACTTCAGTCACTATCTTTACTATAGAGCACCTCCCTAGTACTTACTGAAAACAGAACACTATTAAACAGACATCCACTTTAAAAGTTTATCTGGCTTTAAGTAGTAGAGGTTATTAGGTGTAGCACGCACGGACTTCATGTGCTGTTGTGATTAAAAGCTTGCGCGCTAATACTAGCAGACCCACGTAAATGCTTCATCTTGTTGTCGGGGCTAGAGATGAGGTAACGTACCTTAAAGAGCATGTTGCTGCTTTGGTCACTAGATCTTCTTCGACATACTCTCCATTCTCTTATTCAAAACGTTCTCAAGCTCTTTAGCGAGCTTTAAGGACTCGCTAATGACCTCCTTAGAACCTCTGTCAACAAGCATTTTGTAGAACTTAGCAGCGCACTTACTACTGTGAAAAGCTATCTCTCTGTCCTCAATTTTCACGACTATACCTTGACCATCTGGAAATTTACGACCGCACACTATACACACATGTTGGTTGTTCTGCCCCAGATTCTACCCCACTGTAGAAATATAGCTCATAACACTTTAAATTATTAATAATCTGCTCTAAGTAACTGCTTTAGTGCATGCTTCGTCACCTAGCTGTACCTAAAGCCACCGCCTAACCCTAGGAATGAGATGTTTAGGTAATCCTCTAGAGGCGGTGTAAGTTTAGCCTGAACTTACTTCCGGAGGTTTAAAGACGCTTTTACATCCCGAAAGCCCCGCCCTTTAGGGCTAGAGGATGTCGGACTCCGTCTATGAACGCTACGTAGGTCTTTGCGTACAGAAGTATAGGTATCGAGAGACTAGTAAGTTAAAACAGTTAAGCAGGTTTTTGTGCTACTATCACAGCTGGTGTTAAACCTGTTGCTGCTGGTATGGCTAGAAGTTTGGACTTGTAAATTTCAGCTTTTCTAACTGGATAAATCTTCTTAGCACGCGTCATCAAGTCTACTGCCATATTACCGAAGATCATAGCCTTAATGAACTCATCGAAAGAGTTCTTTTGAGCCCACTCGTTAATCGTCTGAAATATGACCTTCCTAATGGCTCTCTTGTGGCTTGCGTTACAGTTATATGCTGTAAGCACTAACCCAATCACTCTTAACGCATATCCATCACTAGTTACAGTGTCGATTATTCCAGTAATCTTAGACGACCTCCTTCTGGTTATCGACTTGATGTAGTCTCTAGATAGTTCATGTCCTTTAAACCTAGTGTAAGCGTTTTCTTCATCATACTTATACACTTGGAAGTAGAGGTGTATGTAGTGTTTAGTGAAGTCACCAGTAAGGTCGAATAAAGTCGTCTCTATAACCCTTCCCAAGAGCTTCCAGCTTTCGTCCGTTGGAATACTCCCTATGGGCACACCTCCGAAAACCTCTGGAGCCAATACGGTATACCACTTTTTCGCCCTCCACTTAGTCCTTACAGCTGACGACACACTCTCTCCTTAGCTTTAAAAGCAAGCAAAGACTTAAAAGCTTTTAGCTACGGTTTCAGCCCTCAGAAAACATCACGAGCATCTCGAAGCTTACACTACATCGTGGTGTGTAGCTACTCTTTCACATATTCTCACTATTCTCACGTAAACCGTCTACAGGTTGTCTGCTTTTTGGTTTTCTGGTTACTTGAGTTATCTCTGTGAATTCCCAGAACTAATAAAACATATGTACAGAAAACCGGGTGTTTGGGTAGTTAGGAGCCGATGAGCTAGTGAGCCGTTAGCGAGGGACGGGCTCTGTGAGCTACTCTTCGCCGGCGGCTCTGGGGACTCAGCAACCCCCGGAGCCGTAGGCGGGGAGGACGTGAACGAACAGGTGGGGTGTACCTTTGCCCGAAAACCGAAACAAACAAAACAACTACGACAACCTAGCTAATGGGCACGGGCAACCACCTACATGTTCTAAGTGACTTTCTAGCACCACCGCATGATATCCTTTACGGAGATCATGGAGAGGTATAGAGGGTGTCTAAATCTGTTTGAACAAAACTGCGCATAGAAAAATCTTAGAGGTCGCTGAACTGTGGGCTTTTCGTGCTACCTAAACTTTAAATCGGTGTGAACCTAAAGTAACTCGATTAGTATGGAAAAGAATGAAAAGAATGGATTAGCGCTCCTACTAGGTTTCTTCTGTAGGAGCAGGTTTAGCTATGCGAGAGCTGCGGTAGTCGAGAACATAAACGTGTCATTTATAGACGAGTCTGTAGCGAACGACCTCAGATGCTACGAAAAAGTGGATCTACTGGAAGAAGTGGAAGTAGAAGTGCCTGATGGGGGGAAATACGTGATCTTCTCTGTATGTACTATTGATAGGGTAATATTCAATGGGTATGAAATTTCTCTACCAACAGTTGTACATGTAGCTAGAGCTTTGAGGAGATCCTCCCAATTTGAGGCATACATAGGCAAAGACTTAATAAACTACTGGCAACTTTATGTAGATCCTTTCGGGAGGATAGTTAGAAGCAGAATAGCAAGAAGAGTCAGACTAGAATGAGGTTGTAGCTTCAACCTCGAGAGTATTAGTTCAATACTGCGAAGCTTTAGTTAAAGGCTGACTTACGGTATAGTATAGCTCTCTAGTAGGCGAAGTTTGGAAGCCATACTTCCTTCTAATGCCTCGAGAATTTCTGGTTTGCTTAGTCTGCGCTTTTAACGAGAACTAACTACGCTAAGCTGATGACCGAATCTAGCTTAGCTCGATTTCGTTATCGTTCTAACTTCCGAGGTTTGATTTTTTAATACGTTGCCGGAAATCAACAAGTTCATCCGATGAATTTCTCTAGTAAAACAAGGTACTGCATTAATCACTGCGAGCTTCTGAGAATGGAGAACGGCCATCGCTCCTGCGATAGTTAACTTACGTATACCAGTGAGTACACTTGACCTAAAGCTATGCCACCGTCGTTTGGTGGTACGCGGGTAGGTAAGACCAATGTGAGGTCCCCACTTCTGAGTTCGTCCTTGATTCCTTTAGTGAGAACCGTGTTAACGATGGCTCCGCCACCTGCCGGTATTAGTCTACTAACCCTTCTTCCCTTTGTTGAAATGAGGACAGCTCTCCCTATTGCTCGTCCTATAATGTACTGAAACGTGTAGGCTAGGTCTGCCCGAGACGCACTTTCCTCTTTGAGATCGATGATCTTCTCTATTAATGGGGTTGGGTCTATCTCGATAGTCTCTCTAGCATGAACTAGCTCGTCGACGATATCGTTTGGTAGTAGTACTCTTCCACCAAATGAAGCCTCTTCGAGCCTAATTGCTGGACTACCCTCGTATTCCCTAGCTATCGATATGCCAAGAAGAACGGATATAGCATCCAGTAACCTCCCAAGACTGGAGGAATAAACCCAATTCTTTCTCAAGCTACTCAAAAGTACCTCTAGCTCTAGTCTACCTCCTGGGAGAGCTTTAAGTAAGTTGTGTTTCTCATAGAAGGTTATAAGTTCCTCGTAGCTCATTATGTTTGTCAAGTAGGAAGCTAGTACACGTGCTGGATACTCTACGTCACGGTCACTCCCACTTAGCTTTACATAAGAGAGTCTACCTACTCTCTTGTAGCCCTTTCTCGACACTTCAATTATTTCACAACCCCACACGGCTCCGTCGTCCCCGTAACCAACACCATCTGCTGCTATTCCTACGTACGCCTCACTTAGTAGGTTACTGTCTGCCATAGTGCTGAGGATGTGCGCTACGTGATGCTGAAGCTCCTTAACTTCCCCCGACTTCTTACCCATCTCTAACCCTATAGCACGCGATACATACCTAGGGTGCTTATCAACAACATACGTGGATTTAGCTAGGTCTATTTTATAGACCTCCGAAAAGTACCTTAAATACTTAATAAACTCGGAGATGGTGTCTCCATTGCCTAACTCCCCAATGTATTGAGTCAGCACTACCTTGTCCTCGAAGGCTACCGCTGGGGCGCTAATTATGTCCGCCCCCATAGCTACAACGTCACTACCTAGTCTAAATGGAATTCTGAGCCAGCGTGGAACATAACCTCTAGCTCTTCTAAGAATGACGGGGCTACCGTCAGTAAACCTAATAACACTGTCGTCCACACGGTTGACTATAGACCTATTATGAGTTAAAATATAGTCAGTGATTCTACTTAACCTATCTTTTGCGCACTGATCACTATAACACATAGGCTCGTCCGTTAAGTTGCCGCTGGTCATTACAGCAAATTTATCCTTTACCTTACTTAAGAGAATGTAGTGGAGTGCTGTATATGGTAAAAAGACACCTTCGTGAGCCATACCCGGAGACACGTACTTGGAGACCGGGGAATTCTCTCTTTTTGGTAGTAGGACGATCGGTCTTTGAGGAGATTTTAACAGTTTTATCGCTAAATTGTTGAGAACCACTAGTCTCTCTATGGTATCCAAGTCTAAAGCCATTACGGCGAAAGGCTTTGTGGGTCTTCTCTTTCTCTCTCTAAGTCTGAGGATTACGTCATCGTCAGTAGCTAAGCAGGCAACATGGTAACCCCCGACTCCCTTAACCCCAACGATGTATCCCTCGTTTATGAGCCTAGCTGCCTCCTGTATAGGGTCAGCGGTGTTCACTAGTTCCCAGTCACGCGTGTAGAGCAGTACTCTAGGTCCACACGTAGGACATGAGATACCTTGAGCGTGATACCTCCTTTTGCTCTCAGAGTTAGTGTAATCTCGGAGACACTCGGGGCAAAGAGGGAATTCCCTCATCGCAGTCTTATCTCTGTCGTATGGTACTCCATACATCATCGAAAATCTCGGGCCACACCAAGCGCACGAGTTAAACGGATATGAGTATCTTCTATCAGCTGGGTCGAGGACTTCTCGAAGGCAGTCGTCGCATATACTGAAGTCCGGTGGAACCATAGAACGCATATAGAACGCTTCAGCAGATTTCTCTATCTTAAACTCTTGGTAACCTTTCGAGCTAGTTTTCTCGACAACTATGTGCTCTATTTCGGCAGGTTTTGGGGTGTTCAGCAGTAAAACGTATAGAAACCGTGAAATAGTATCCTCGCTTCCTTCTACAAAGATCTCTACTTCTGAACCACCTACGTTCTTCACATAGCCGCGCAATCCCAGCGATCTCGCTAGTATGTCTACGTAAGGCCGAAAGCCTACTCCTTGAACTAGCCCACTTACGATAACCTTAAGTGATGTCAACTCACTCTACACCTTAATTGCTTAACCACAACTCAGTATTAGCAACAAAATGTCCTCTCGTACTCATCACCATACTTTAGCTAAAAGAAACTACCCACTTCATCTGCGCCTCCTCCAAACAACGTGCTTACTTAGTATATAGTTAAGAGAAAACCCAACTAGTATGCCAGATAACTGAGATAGAACTCTTTCTACACCATAGCCATAAAACAGCAGGTTCGATATGACAACTTGAGATATGAAGTGTAGAGCTACTGCTCCATGAAACTCTGCGAGTCTATTGCCAACACCCTTGCTGAATCCTGTCTTGAACGTCCATAGCTCATGTAGTGTGAAGTTAAATAAAGTCGAAGTCTCGAAAGCTACTAGCACCGTAATCCAATGCTCTAGACTCAGCAAGTACCCAAGGAAAAACAGTGTCGCTAAGTTCACTAAGGTCCCCATAGTCCCAACGATTACGAACCTTACTGCCTCATGGGCTAGATCAAGCACATGAAGTATGTAGTTAAAGACCTCGCCGACCCCTAGCTTTGATTCACCCCACGTTCTAGCTCTAAACTCTATCGGATACTCGCAGACCTTCTTGAAGCGTCCCTTGGTTATGACCTCGAGAAGTATTTTAAACCCTCGTGGGTTTAAGGAAACTCCATCGATGACCTCCCTTTTTAGTACGAAGTACCCAGACATAGTGTCCTTTATTCCTCGAGTCTTCGGCAGTAATATCTTAGCTATGAGATCAGCACCCCTAGATACAACCCTCCTGAAGAGAGACCACTCAGCTATAGATCCCCCCTTGACGTACCTCGAACCTATGACTACATCGCACCCGCTCGAGACCTTCTTCAACATCTCTGGTAGTGCCTCAGGAGGATGCTGGAGGTCGGCGTCCATGACAGCTATAATAGATCCCTTCGCTACCTTTAGACCTTCAAGTACAGCTGACGCCAGCCCCAGCTTACCTGGTCTCACTATTAATTTGACGTTATACATGTGTGAAAGAGATTTCACAGCTTCAGCCGTTCCATCCGGCGAGTTGTCGTCTACAACCACTATCTCATAAGATATCTTCTCCTTAACCATGATCTCATGAAGAAACTTTATAAGGCGAGTCACATTTTCTCTTTCGTTGTACGTCGGCACTATCACACTAACATCGATTCCTGAAGACACTCCAACGCACCAACATATATTCAGCGCATACCGACTAATAGGCACTGTGCGGAATTCATTACTGTGCGATATGAGTAAAGCAAAGCGTGTCTGGTCTCGAGAAGCTAACGCTATTAAACTCAGGTAACAAATAGATGGGGGATGAAAGGGGTCTTTAAGCGCTGACTCATGATGTGTAACCCACGCTACGACCCCTCCTAGTGATGAATTCCTCCGGCACTGAAGAAGTGATGTAAAGGCATTTGTCTGAGTGTCTGAGTAATAGTCTATGTTTAACCTACGGAGCGATAGTTTTGATAGTGTAGTGTCTGTGCGCTACGGTTAAATCATGCTTTAGTAACCTAAAGCTTAGTATAGATGGGGATCTCTCCTTCGGAACTAACCGTAGTTATTCACGAGTTCGCAAGTATAAACTCTTTACTTCGAAGTTGAGGTTGAAGTGTAAAACTGTAGTGTCGACCAGGGATCTACATCGAGGTTACTTGGTGTATCCTGCTGTATTTAGTGTGGTCGAATTCTGAGGTCAACACAGAGTTAGAGTGAGAATCTCAAGCTCGTCTTCGAGCACAAATACCGCAAATTGAGACCTACCATGCTTTACCGAAAACTGGGAAGCAGCGGGAATGCTGTGGTATAGGACCTAGATAGCTCTGAGAAACTTATTTATCTGTCCCTTGAAGGCTTTTCCCGGAGATGGCTTTGAAAGAGTGATTTCCTTTTTAACTGCTCTAGGCTATAGAGGCTGTGGGTTTCCGCAGCTATCTTGTTTATGAGCTCCTGCCCCCCTAGTTCTTCGATGAGTAGTGGATTGTACTTAAGATCTCTCGGGTGGTAGCCTTGGGCAGCTTTAGTTACTAAAAAACCTAGATTAGCAGCATCTAATACTGACTCTTTATTTTGTAGAGCATCGCCTTGCCCTAAGTAATAAGCTAGAGCCCACGGAGGTATCAAGGCCCCCATGGAGTTCATTACAACCATCAGATAGGATATAGCGGCAATGTTGCCGCTATCTGCTCCTACAGCTATGAATCCGACTACTCTACCTTCAAGTAAGGACTTCCCGGAGATGAAGATCATGTTCTCGAGGGAGGTCATTCTGTCAATAAGGTTCTTTAAAAGACCGCTTGGACCGTACCAGTAAATGGGTGTAGACACTATTATAGCATCAGAGTCTACGATCTTGTTGAGAACTTTGTTTCCATCGTCGGTATCGATCAGGCATGGGTACCTACATATTAGTTGCTCATCACTTACACACCCTAAGCAAGGCTCTATAGAGTAGTCGTATAGATGTAGCATGTCTACTGACGCTCCAGCAAACTTGGATGCTTCAACTGCTACTCTAAGTAGCTTGTAGCTGTTTCCATATTTCCTTGGCGATGCGTTTATTGCCAATACTTTTACCATGCGTTTCCCAATCAAACACAAGACTGGGCTCAAGTATTTAAGCTTTCCTTAGCGCAGACTTACCTTAACCTCTTAAGCACTCCGAATTCTAGCTGTTTCTGTATCTCCCCCTCTTCAACATCTGGTCATAAACTAGAGTTGTATTAACAGTTTTAGTAAGGTCTAGTGAAGAACTTCATTAGAACTTCATCGATTTTAAAAGTATTTAAAGCTTTAGTAGGGGTGTTGAAGGCGGGAGGCGTTATAGAGTGCTCAAGCTGTGGAAGACGTCCCGCCATTTACTTTAGGAGACACTCCGGCGAGAGACTCTGTTCTATATGTCTACATAGAGATCTAGTCAAAGAAATTAAAAGGTCGTTTTCATTAATAGGTAAGAAAGGTCTTGGACTTAAGGTGGCAGTACCGATAGTCTCCTGCAAGTTCATCGAAAGTGTAGTACTTATGAAGTTATTGAACGAAGTCGAGCAGGAGTTCAGTGGTGAAGTTGTTGGAGTAGTTACAGAGGAAGAGTTACTCGACAGTATTACCAATGTGAGAAGGTACTGTAATGACATAGTCTTTATAGCTCTTGGCTATGAAGACGTCAAGAAGAGTATCGATGTTTTTAAAGCGTTTAGCTCTCTCGGGGCAAGGTTCGACGTGGTGGCTTTGCCGGCTACTTTAGACGACATACTCGTATCCTTCTTAAATAGTTTAGTATATGATTACGAGATAGTGAAGCCGAAAGTCTACGCTAAGCACGATGGGGTTGAGTTTATTTTCCCAATGCATAGAATACTTAAGACCGACATACTTGCCTACGCTCTAGCCTCAGGTATTCTCAGAGGCTTGAGTTACCCAACTTGTCTAAATGAGCCGGACGCACTAAGTAGGTTTGCGTCTCAGCTCTCTATGGAGCATCCAGAGTTACTTTATAGGTTTTTATATAGCGAGTTAAGCCAGCATTCGGACAGCGACAGAAAGGTAAAAGGTAAAACTTAAGAGATTCATGGAAGATCACTATGCTTACTGTGTTCATCTCCCCCTACTCTTACGACATTCCTCACTAGTTTTGATAGAAGAATTACCTCACTCAAGATCGATGCTAGAGTTAGAAGGTCTTCATTAGCGCAGTTCTTGCAAAATACCTCGTAAATGTAACACCCTAACTCGTAGTATCCACGTAGAGAAAAACCTTTCGGGGGAATATCGTCGGGACCGAGGGATTTGGCTAGAGTTTCAGAGAGGGAGTCCCCGTAGCATAACCTTAACAGAGCCTTCAACCCTAGGTTCACAGCGAGACACCGTGCATTAAGTAATTTCAGTAGTGTTAAAGCTAGGGGTGCTAGGGGTCGCCCTGAACGTCTCTAAGCCCGATAAAAACCCGAGCGGAATGCGGTGGAAAAGATGAGGCGATGACATTAACTTACATAAACTTTTATAAGAGCTGAACCCCACATCTTGAGCATCTTAGGAATAGGAATATGTTGATGCACGCAATTACGTCTCTATCATCTGCGAATCCGCACTTACACTACTTTAGTACTCTATCGCCATAGTCTTTCAATCTGTTTCACACCTTGGATATGAAACCCGAAACAGTTGCTTTAGGCAGTCCCCACCAAGATGTTGGGCTGCGGCTCGTCTAATAGATGCGAAATACGGTTTCAGGAGGTCTACTGTGATAAACCAACAGCTTACTACTAAGCGGTGAAAAATGTGTTAGTGGTTAGTACTGAAGCAGAGTTGGAGGAGCTATTAAGGAAGGTTGTAATACCTGGTGAGACTGCTATAGTGGGTATGGGTAGCGAGCTAAGGTGTGACGATGGGTTTGGAGTCTACTTAGCTAGGTCTCTATCGAACCTGTTGGCAAGATACTCTAAGAAAGAGTGTGTTACAGTCGTGGATGTCGGTACCGCTCTTGAATCCTACCTAGATGTTCTTAACTCAAAGAGAGTATCCATACTGTTAGACGCCATCGAGGCCCCCATTCCTCCGTCTGATATAGCTTTACTTAGTGGAAACGAGATTTCAGAACATAGCGTGGTCTTATCTACTCACACTATAGACGTAAGCTTACTAGTAGGCTTAGTTACTTCAGAGGTTTTCGTAGTCGGCACCAGAGCTCTGTGCTTAGATATTAGAATAGGTGTTACGAAGCCTGTTGCGCAGGCTATCCAGAAGACCATTAAAGCGATCATAAGAGTTCTCGAGAGATACGGGTGTGTCGAGTCCCTATTTCCGCACCAACCTTGATTTCTGCTTGAGTATTAAACACGCTTATAGAGCTGTGTTTAAGTAAATACAGACCTCTAAATGCTTAAATCTGTTCGGGTACTAAATGCGTGGTGCTGGGATGGGAGCAAAAGCGATAAGGTACTCTCCCTGGGTGATGCACTTTAATGCCGGGGCATGCAACGGATGCGATATAGAGGTTCTCGCAGCTCTCACTCCTTTTTTCGACCCAGAGCGCTTGGGCGTCAAGCTCGCCCCTAACCCAAGGCATGCTGACGTCATTATTGTAACTGGAGCGTTAAACAAAAAGGCTGCCGAAAGACTTAGAAGACTGTATGACCAAACTCCATCTCCTAAGTTCGTTATAGCGTGTGGTGCGTGCGCAATCTCGGGTGGAGTTTTCACAGACTCGTACCCGGTCATCTCTAGAGCTGATAAAGTAGTTCCAGTCGACGTCTACGTACCGGGATGTCCACCTAGACCTGAGGCCATAATCTACGGAATCAAGAAGCTTTTAGACAAGCTGGGTGGTCATCTTGAGTCTAGTGCTAGGTAATTTTAGCTTTACTGAAGTTAGTCCTAGGAGATACGTCATCACAGTAGCGCAGTCAGAGCTGAGAGGAGTTGTTGAGGCGGTAGTAAAAGAAGAATCCTACCTCTCTTCTATATCTGCTGTTGACTTACCTAAAGATGGAAAAATAGAATTAAACTACATTTTCTGGAGTGTTAAGCATAAAGCTGCTTTAGTAATAAAGGTACTAGTTAATAGAGAGAACCCGGTTGTTCCAAGCATATCAGACATAGTTCCCGGAGCAACTAAGAGCGAAGTTGAGACCTACGACTTAATGGGAGTAGTCTTCGAGGGTAACAAAAACCTAAGGAGAGGTTTTATGGTACCTGAAGATGTAGTAGCTAAAGGAGTCTATCCACTAAGAAAAGACTCGGGTGTGTAAGATATGGTAATAGTCGAGATCCCGATAGGTCCACAGCACCCAGCTCTTCACGAACCCATAATGCTGAAAGTTAAAACAGATGGTGAAGAGGTAGTTGAAGTAGCTGTCACAACCGGATATAATCATAGGGGGATAGAAAAGCTACTAGAGAAAAACAGCTGGATACGGGGAATGTACATCGCTGGTAGAGTTTGTGGAATATGTAATGCCGTGCACACGCAGACGTACGTACAAGGTGTTGAGAAACTTATGGGTGTAGAGCCTACGCCAAGAGCTAACTACATAAGAACCATGGTTATGGAGCTCGAGAGGATACACTCCCACATGCTTATTTGTGCTGTTATGGCTGAGATAGTAGGCTTTGATACTTTGTTTATGCTGATGATGAGGGATAGAGAGAGGGTGATGTACCTTAAGGAACTAATAACTGGGAGCAGGGTGCACGCGGACATTCACGTCCTTGGAGGCGTCAAGAGAGACGTAGACGAAGTTAGGAGGGCTAGAATACTGGATGAACTAAGGAAAATCGAGGAGAGGCTTAAGTACTATAAGAAAGTATACGAAAGCGACTACACTCTCATAAGAAGACTATCAGAAGTCGGTAGGATAAGTAAGTCAGACGCGATTCGGCTATCTGTAGTAGGTCCAACGCTTCGAGCCTCAGGCGTTAAATCTGATGTCAGGTTTGACGACCCATATGCTGCCTACTCTGAGATACCCTTTAACGTAGAGTATCGCGATGAGGGAGACTCGTGGGCCCGCATGATGGTACGTCTCGATGAAGCACTAGAATCTGTTAACATAGTTCGCTATACTGTAGAGAAACTACCTCAAGGACCGGCCGTGCCGAAGACTATCCCAAGAGCTGCTAAGCCGGGAGAAGTTATCTCTAGAGTTGAAGCCCCGAGAGGAGAACTCCTCTACCACATCGTAAGCACTGGCGGCTCGAATCCCTATAGAGTAAAGATAAGAACCCCCTCGTTTCTGAACATATTAAACACTGAATCTACTTACTTAGGTCATAGACTAGCTGATGTACCAGTGATATTCGCGTCTTACGATCCCTGCATTTCCTGTACAGAGCGCGTAGTAGTCGTAGACGAAAAGAGTGGTAGAAAAGCTTACGTAAGCCTCAAAGAACTCGCCAGAGGTGGGTAGGACGAGGTTAAGCATACTTAGGGAAGCCATAGCGAATCTAACTAGGCGGCCGTCGACGATTAAGTACCCAGTAGCTAGAGAGGTGACGGTAGCTCCCGGATCTCGGGGAAGGCAGTACGCTGACTTAATGAAGTGCATAGGCTGTTCTCTTTGTGCTATAGACTGCCCAGCAAATGCCATAGTTATGGAAAAGCTTCCAGAACCACTTAAGCATAATCCGAGGGGGGTGTTTCCCGTAGTAGACTATGGGAAGTGCATTTTCTGCTATCAATGCGTTTTCGTATGTCCGGTAAAGGCTTACATAACTACTGAGGCGTTTGAATTAGCGGATTACAGTACATTTACCTCACGAGAATCTAGTCTATCCACTATTGCTTCGGGTGGTTCAAAGTGAGCCTCATCGAGGTCTTAATTAGTTACGTAGTACTTCCGGTTCTCTCACTGTCTTACGCTCTCTATTTACTAGTCGCATATAGAGGTCCAACTATATCTGATAGAGTGCTAGCGGCCGACGTATTCTTCTACTCTACCTCTATACTTTTTGGAGCTATAGGACTCTTGATTAGGTCCCCCATAATGACAGCTTGTACAGTAGTTTTAGTGCTTTGGGCTTATGCTCTAGACATTTATGTAGCAAAATACTTGGAGAGAGGTGAGCTAGGTGATTGAAGAGATAGTGAGGTATGTGGGAGCGGCTCTGCTAGTCTTAGGTACCTTTATTAACTTAGTAGGTGCTATTGGATTAAACAGATTCAAAAACTTCTATTTAAGACTACATGCTGCCACGGTAAGCACTATTGGTGGGACGTTCTACCCTCTGCTGGGTCTCGCCCTAATCTCCTTCTCGACTAAAGACTTAGGAGAGTGGAGGTTCTTTATGGGGGGCTCTCTTGTGGTAG
Source organism: Thermoproteota archaeon (assembly GCA_030550455.1). Taxonomy (GTDB): domain Archaea; phylum Thermoproteota; class Thermoprotei_A; order Sulfolobales; family NBVN01; genus DRZP01. The sequence goes on along the minus strand of JAUQPH010000005.1, from coordinate 39,924 downwards.
CAGCATTCGTCCTACTTATACTAGCTCCTGCCGGTTCTCACGCTCTTGCTAGAGCAACCCATAGAACGTCGGTCTCTAGACCAGAGCCGATCATCGCAGACCACCTAGAGGAAGATAGAGGTAGGTGATTATGGACGTTACGCTAATCCTGCTGGCACTCTTTAGCACGGTCGGCCTAGTCTTCACTTACTTAGCAGTTGTAGAAAAAGACTTAGTTAAAGCAGTTATCTTCTCAGCGATCCAAAGTACTGCGTATGTCGCAGTACTATACCTACTTCGGGCACCCGACATAGTGCTGGTTTACTTGCCTGTAGCGGTAGGGCTGTATCCGGCGGCTATTCTTTTCCTAATTGGAAAAACCGAGAAGGTTGAGGAAAAATGAGGAAGTACATAGTTTTGCTCTCTATAGTTCTAACTACATCCGTCCTAGCCTACATAACCACTTACCTAGAAGCCATCGGGCTAGTCGGGCTTGACACTAGGTACTTAGCGAAGCTTTTCCTCACGCTCGCATACAACCCGCTTGCTCGAGAGTTGACAGTTTTATCACCTGAAGCAGTGACCTCCATCGTCTGGGACTTTAGAGGTATAGATACCTTCTACGAAACAGTAGTTTTCTATATGGCGATAATTGCTGCTTTAGCTATATATAGAGGCGTAGGCTACCCAAGTATCCGAAGCGAGAAAGGTTTATCCATCATAGTTAAAGTTGTCACTAAACTCCTCATACCAATAAATATAGCTATAGCGGTTTCAGTAGCTGCTCACGGGCACTTAACTCCCGGAGGAGGGTTTCAAGCTGGAGCTGCTCTAGCTGTAATATCGGTTTTACTGGCTGTAGTGTTCTCAGCATCGTCTTTCGCTAGAGTTGGAGTTAGTTTATCTAAGGCTATTGCTCTGAGAACAGTAGGGTTACTAGCAATAGCCGCAGTAGTATTTGTTCCCGTAGTTTTCAATGCCTTAACGGGTGTTCAGGCTTACTTGATGCAGAACTACGTAAAGGTTGACTCGGAGTTCGCCTTTCCCACACACATTCAGAGCCAGCTGATCTCGGGGACTCTCATATGGTTTAACTTAGCGGAGTTTCTAGCAGTAAGCTTCGGCTTTTTCGTAGTGTTCATGCTGCTGTCGTTGCGGGAAGACGTAGTTAGAGAACAATTGGGTGAGGAACATGGACACTAGCTTTATAGAGAGATTTTTAATTGTGTTAACTCTGTACAACCTACTTGTAACAGCAGCTATCTCTCTCTACGGTATTGTCGCCAGACCCAGCATTACGAAAAAGATAATTTCACTAACTATTTTAGGTGACAGCCTAAATGTTTTGGCCATATTAATAGGCTTTAGAGTGTTTTCCGTGCCTCCAGTTCTATTAAAGCTTGACGCCAACCCAGATGAGTTACTCAATCTAGCTTACTCAGCTGTAGACCCCCTCCCGCAAGCGCTAGTTCTTACAGCTATAGTTATAGGATTAGCTGTAAACCTCTTCTTGATCTTTCTAGCTCTACAGGTGTATAGACTCTACGGTACCCTCGACTCAAGGAAGATAAAGGAACTTAGGGGGTGAGGGGTGTGAGGAAGTACATCCCGATAGCCGTCCTCGTTTTTACTGTCTACATAGTTTTCAGCGGCAGTATCTCTCCGTACGACATAGCCATCGGTATAGCACTCGCTATCGGAACAAGCTTGGTAGTAACGAAATACGTGGTTCAGGACTCGAAGAAAGCTCTGAGCTTAAGAAGGTTTATACACTTGATAGCATACGCTTTTTACTACCTTACTATAGCTGAATTTAAGGCTCACCTAATGGTCACGAGGATAATACTCAGCAAAAGCATGCCTGTAAAGCCAGCGATCGTGAGAGTCCCGTATAGAGCTAAAAACGAGTACACTATAGTAGCATGTGCCAACTCGATAACGAATACCCCGGGTACGGTGGTCGTCGATATCGATACGGAAAAGTCTCAATACTACGTTCACTGGATATATGCGGTAGGATTAGAACCGGAGGTAACATACGAAAACATCCTCAAGGATTTCGAGAAAAGACTTCTCAAGGTGTTTGAGTAGGGTGAACGTGTTGCACTCAGTTGGAGTTACTCCAGCACTTCTGGTTGCTACCGCATTCGCACTACCTCTAGCTTATCTAAGGATAAAGACAGTGAAGGTATTTCACGGAGTAGCTTTAGCTACGACTACTGTAGCTTTTGCTCTCTCTTTACATACTCACCTCTACGTAGTGAACCAAAGCAGTCCAGTTGTGTATAGAATGGGTGGGTGGCCACCACCTCTTGGGATAGTCTACGAGGTAGACTCTTTCTCATCTCTGCTAGCAACATATACAGCTCTCATTTTAGTTTTCGTGGTAGCCTACAGCTACTGGTACTTGCGAGACGATCCGGGCACTCCCTACTACTACTCACTCCTGTTAGGGTTAGAGGCCGGACTCATCGGGATATACTATACTGGAGACGTCTTCAACTTATTCGTGATGTTGGAGGTGTTGGGTATAACCTGCTATGGTCTTGTAGCATACTATAGGAGCAGTAGGGAAGCTGTAGAGGCCTCGTTTAAGTACGCATTCTTTGGGGCTATAGCTGGACTAATATACTTCGTTGCCGCTGTACTAGCTTACTCCAGCTTTGGGAACCTTGCAATGGGGTTTATTGCTACAACCTCTAGACCTCTGTTTAGGTACTTCTACCAGTTTACTGATGTCTTCGTGTGGGGAAATATCACTAGTGCGGTAGTAGCAATACTAGCTCTCTCACTCTGGACGTTTACGTTTAAGGCTGGAGTGTTTCCAAACCACTTCTGGCTTCCAGACGCTCACCCTGCCGCACCAACACCTATCTCAGCTGTTCTATCTGGGTTAGTAGTCAACGCAGGCGCTTACGCCTCGATGAGGTTTTTATACACCATATTCGGGGTTTACGACCCGCTCAGCACGTTCTATGAGCTATCTCCTTACTTCAAGATCGTGCTATCTGCCGTTGGAGCTATCTCAGCGATCTTTGCGTCAGTAATGATGATAATACAGCGGGATGTTAAGAGGCTTATCGCATATAGCACTATAATGCACTTAGGACTAGTGTTTACAGGCTTTTCTCTTGGGACAGTTTTAGGAGTTAGAGCGTCTATATACCACGTACTCGCTCATGCTGCGGGTAAGGCTCTTCTCTTCATGAGCGTAGGAGTAGCTATAGAGATCTCTAGGACTAGAAGCGTGTCTGACCTAAAGGCAGTGGGTAGACTGAACCCTATAGTGGGGGCGTCGATAGTTATGTCTAGCTTCTCACTCGTTGGTCTACCTCCACTTGGGGGATTCTTTAGTAAGTTCGCTCTATATCAAGCCTTTATCGAGGCTGGCCGCTTTGACCTAGTTGCTGTTTTATTTGTATCTTCAGGGTTGGCTTTATTAGGTTACTTCAAAGTGATACAGCCGACAGTTTTTAGCGTACCACCTAGTAATGCGGAAGCCTCTAAACTCAAGGAGCTCTCACTTTGGGTATCTCTACTGCCTCTACTACTCATACTTGTAGCCTTAAACCCACTTGTCGTTGGAGGGCTACTCGATAAGGCTTCTGAGTCTGTCGTTTACGCTGATAAGTACATAAGTGAAGCTATTCGCTCTTTCCTAGAGTATGTTAGAGGGTATCAGCTATCGGCGGGTGGGTAAGTTGGATGCTTTAACGTTGATCGGTCTATTAACAGCTGTCTCCTTGCTAGTGTCTTTAGTCATATGGCTACCTCTAGCTACTAAAATCAGAGTTAGAAAGACCGAGGTGTATCTCTCTGGAGAGCCCCAGGCACACTTCTCCATAGGTATTGCGGAGATCTCCTGGGCGGTTAGGAGTGTTTTAGAAAGACTGTATACGACGATAATAAACTATGTGCAGACAGGGGTATTCAATGATTGGTTTTCACTCTCTCTTCCCTACTTACTGCTACTTTTAGTCTTACTTACTGTAGCTATTGTATCAAGAGGGGGTGTGTAGAAATGGACCTTATTGAAGTCTTTGGGAGGGTGCTGTTTACAACACTAGTTTATCCGGGTTTACTATTCCTAACCGTTCTAGGGTTGCTATCGCAGTGGTATAGGCGTAAGCTTGTGGCTAGACTGCAGAACAGAGTTGGCCCTAAGTACGTTGGTCCAATAGGCATTCTACAGCCTTTTGCCGACCTCTACAAGTTGTTATTCGTTAAAGAGTTAGTTACAGGTTCTTACAGTCCGGCTAAACTACTGGTGTACGTGCTTACACTGGGTATAGCAGCTCTCTCGACTAGCACTATCTTCCTACCTCTATCACCGTTTTCGTTTGGAGTTAGCTACGACATCTTATTGTTTATATACTTAACGCTGTATGCCTCTATAGCGTTTGCTATAGTAGGTTTTGGAAGTGTATCGCCATACCCGAGCTTCGGGGGAGTAAGATACACCACCATGATGCTAGTATTTGAGCCAGCAGTAGCTCTGTCTCTACTGGCCATGGTGCGCACACTGTCTCCCTACAGTCTTTCTCTATATGAAGCCTTGGGTAAGCCGAGGATACTCGAGCTCAACCAGCCTCTAGGCTCTCTCGTTCAAGTACTTGTACTAGCTGTTGCCGGCATATCGTTTTCCATAGCTGTTCTCTCTAAAGCTATGATGAAGCCGTTCGACATTCCAGAGGCTGAAACGGAGGTGGCTGGTGGTTATTTAGCTGAGTTAAGCGGTCCTGCTCTTGGTATGGCGATCCTACTTCACGAAGTAGAGCTAGCACTATACGTACTAGTGTTTTCGAACCTGCTAATACCTGTACCACCTATGTTACCCGACGCTTTAAACGTAGTAGCGTCCCTAGTGAAGTACGTAGTAGTTCTGACGCTGATTGTTGTAGTAGCGTACTCTATGGGGAGGATAAGGCTAGATCAAGCCCTTAGGACACTGTTTAAGATGCCTCTACCTCTCTCAATACTCTCGCTTGCTCTATCGTTTCTAGTTTAGGAATGCTATAGTTAATAGTGTATTAGGCAGAGTCTAGTTGTGTGGTGATAGAGTAAGTGGTTAAAGACAGAAAAACAGCTAGAGTGATACACGGTAGACCACACCTTAGAATAGGTAAGAGTGGAGTACATAACGGCTTAATCGAGGAGATAAATAGGAGGCTTGAAGAAAGTGAAGTAATAAAGGTTCGAGTTCTAAAATCGTATCTCACTAGCTCAGGCAACGATGTGAAGTATGTAGCAAGTGAGGTAGCTAAGCTAGTTAAAGCAGAAGTCGTTACTGTACGTGGACACGTTTTTGTTCTTCGAAGAAAAGCCGGTAAGGGTAGGCATCGAAAATGAGTTTCTCAAGAAACGTTGTGACTATTATACTGGCAGAGTCTTCTCTAGAGCTCGTTCCAAGAGAAATAGCTTGGCATCCATCAATAAAAAAGTGGGCTGCTCGCAGGGGTAAGAACCCTACTGAAACATTACTAGATGTATCTCTACACTACCACGCAATGAAGAAATTGCGGGATAAGGAGAAGCGCGGTAGGCCAGACATAGTTCACTTCTCGCTACTGGAAGCGCTTTCATCTCCTTTAAATATAGAAGGTAAGTTGAGGTTCGTAGTTCACACTATCAACGACTACACTATTCTCGTAAACCCGCGAACTAAAATACCGAGAAACTACCTCAGGTTTCTAGGACTAATGGAGCAGGTGCTTAAGTTCGGGAAGGCTCCTCCGAACTCTCAGGAGCCCCTGATTCAGGCTGTAGCAATGGATTTTCCAAGCCTCCTCAAGGAGCTCGGGGTTGATGAAGTCATATTACTGGATGAAAAAGGAATCAGAGAGAAACCTATCGAGGTGTGCCGCAAGTCTTTGGAAGGTGGTTTACCGATAACAATAGGTGGGTTTCCCAGAGGAGATTTTAGTTCAGTCATAAGGTCTTACGCAAAGCATGTTTACTCGATCTATTCAAAGCCCTTGGATACTTGGGTTGTAGTATCCAGAGTTGTTTCTAGCTGTGAGGAACTACTAAGAATACTCTAAGAGGGTGATAGGCTTCTCGCCAGAGCTCTGAAGAGTGTTTAGAGTATTCAGAAGTTAGTGCTTCGAGTATTAGGAGTGGTTGCCCGCACCCATCAACGTGGTTGTTTTAGTTATTTCTGTTGTTTTGGATTTACTGGGCACAGGTTCACCCCACATGGCTACTCCTTCTCCCCGCCTACGGCTCTCGGGGTTCACCGGGTTTCCTAGAGCCATCGGTGAAGAGTTGTTCACAGAGCCCGTCCCTCGCTAACGGCTCACCGACTCCTAGCTACTAAAACACTCAGTCATCTATATACTTCTAGGTCGACTCCCGAAGCCCACGGAGGTAACCCAAATAATTAGAAAAACCGAAAACTAAACAACCTGCGGACAGTCACTATAGTCTTACAAGGAATCCACAAGCACTTAAGTGCTTGCGGCCTATTAGAAACCTACTTGAGGGCGTTGGCTCTACCTACTGGTACTGGGAAGGTAAAGCCGATTTGCCTTTAACGAGCTACAGCTAGAATACTATCTACTTGATGTTTTAAAGTAGGTGATTTTTATTTAATTCTCGAAAGCTAGCTTATGCGGGGAAAGAATGCTATTTGAGGTCCTAGTTAAAGCTCTAGATAGTGCGGAGCGTACTACTAGCAGAACGCAGCTAACTTCAATACTTGTAGACCTCTTTAAGAAGTCCGAGCCCGACGTTATCGATAAGGTAATATACTTACTGCAGGGCAGGCTATGGCCCGATTGGGCAGGTCTACCCGAACTAGGGGTTGGAGTGAAACTCCTCATAAAGGCCATGTCTAAAGCCTTAAGCGTGAGAGAGAGTGACATAGAGGCACTATACGTAAAACTGGGGGATTCTGGAAAGGTGGCTGAGTACTTAAAGTCGACTAGGTCAACACAGGCTCTAGGAGGGTTATCGAAGTTTATTCAGAAAGCTGAAGTTACGAAGCTCACGGTAGTAGAGGTTTACGATACTTTAGCTAAGGTCGCTCTAGCTGTTGGTGAGGGAAGCAGGGACATTAAGATAAACCTTATAGCAAGCCTAATTAGCAAGGCGACACCATTAGAAGCTAAGTATATAGCTAGACTAGTGGAGGGAAGACTCCGACTCGGAATCGGGGACGCTACGATCATGGACGCCCTTTCAATTACCTTTACAGGCTCGTCCCTAAATAGGCAGATAGTCGAGTACGCGTATAACGTAAGAGCAGACCTAGGAAACGTAGCGAAAATTTTAGCTACGAAGGGGTTAGACGGTCTCAGAGGTATAGCTCCAACACCCGGTATACCGATTAGACCTATGCTAGCAGAGAGACTGAGCGACCCCCAGGAAATACTGGATAAAACTGGGGGGCTAGCCTTAGTCGAGTATAAATACGATGGCGAGAGGGCTCAAATACATAAAGCGGGAGATAAGGTGCTAATATTCTCGAGGAGACTAGAGAACATAACCCACCAGTACCCCGATGTTGTCGAGCTAGCCAGGGAGAGTATTAAAGCGAACGAGGCTATAGTTGAAGGTGAAATAGTCTGCATAGACCCGGAGACAGGTACTATGAGGCCCTTCCAAGAGCTTATGCACAGAAAGAGAAAACACGATATTCACGAGGCTGTAAAGGAGTACCCAGTAGCTGTTTATCTCTTCGACGCTCTATACGTAGACGGAGTAAACCTGATAGGTGAGCCCATAAAGACGAGAAGAGAGGTCTTAGCTAAGACAATTGCGGAAAACGAGAGGTTCAGGCTCTCAGAGGCAATAACTGTTACGAGCGCCTCCGACCTTGAGAAGTTCTTTCTGAAGGCTGTAGAAGATGGAGCGGAAGGGGTTATGGTGAAAGCTATGCACGCGCAGTCCATCTATCAAGCTGGTGCTAGAGGTTGGCTTTGGATTAAGTATAAGCGAGACTACAAGAGTGAGATGATCGACACAGTCGACTTGGTGGTCGTAGGGGCATTTAAGGGTAGGGGGAGGAGGGGTGGTAAAATAGGGGCACTGCTAGTAGCTGCTTACGACCCCGATTCAGATACTTTCCAGACGGTCTGCAAGGTTGGCTCCGGCTTTACAGACGAGGACTTAAGTAAGCTAGACGAGCTCATATCGCCCTACGTTATCGAGCACAAACACCCTAGAGTTGTATCAGAGGTAGAACCCGACGTCTGGACTGTTCCAGCACTAGTTATCGAGGTGCTCGGAGCAGAACTGACTTTATCACCTCAACATACATGCTGCAGAGGAGCTGTTAAGAAGGGTGCCGGCATATCGATTAGATTTCCGAGGTTCATTAGGTGGAGAGATGACAAGGGTCCGGAAGATGCGACAACGACGAAAGAGCTAGTCGAGATGTACTTAAAGCAACTAAAGAAAGTAACTGAAGAAACAGTCGAGAAAGTGGAGCCATAGCTACGCGTACCAGTCTAAATATAGAAACCTAAGTGCTAACCCTAGTAGCTACCTACTTGAGTTAGGTACTTACTCAATAAGGTTTATCCCTATTTAATTAGTTGTCCTCTACGTCCTCTCGAGGTCTTGAGGAGATTTTTGGGTTATGCTAGTAGATAATGTTAGTAAACTCAATTACGATTCTAGCATTTAAATCAGGGGACGGTGTGCTAGATAAGAAAGGAGAGCTTTACTTAGTTGGAATGGGGTTGTCCTACAAGTACTTAACTCTAGAGGCTCTCGAGGCCATAGCTAAAGCAGATAGAGTGTTCGTAGATACGTACACGGGGCAGGTAGATTTAGAAGGTCTCGAAAAAGTGTTGGCAAAGAGCTTCGTTAAGGTATCTAGGAGAGAACTAGAAGAAGGTTCTGGGAGAGTTATCCTGGATCTACTTGAAGAAGGTAAGAGAGTGGTTCTTCTCGTACCAGGTGATCCTCTAGTTGCGACAACTCACGTAACTCTCCTCCTTGAGGCGCACGCACGTGGGTTCAGGTTTCATGTTATTCCGGGTGTTAGTATAGTACCTACAGCTCTCTCGATGAGTGGACTAATGGTGTACAAAATGGGTAAGATAGCTACAGTCGTGTATCCTAAAGATGGTATAGTTTATGAATACGCTTACGACGTCATCAAGGCAAACGATTCTCTAAATCTTCACACACTGCTCTTACTAGAATACGATGGAGAGAAAGGAATTGCGATGAGAGCTTCTGAAGCAATCGAGATCTTGAAGAGTATTGAGGAGATTAAGCGTGAGGGTGTCGTAAGGGACGATAGATTGGTCTCCGTTGTGGCATCCCTAGGCTACCCAGACTTCATAGTTTGTGTAGGCGAACTTAAAAGGATACTCATGCTAAAGGTAGAAGTGGTGCCTCAAACACTGGTGTTCGCATCCCCCAGGCTTCACCCTATAGAAGTAGAGATGATGAAGGTAGTTAGCTCTAGGTGGTGTAGAGTTGAGTGAGCAGTCCGCTAGAGTTAGGAGTTATATAGGAGCGCTGGAATCAGCATTAAAAGAAGCGAAAACTAGGGTTTCTCAGTCTAAGGAGGTAAACGAGGTCATCAGACTGGCTGAGCTCTATCTAGAAGACGCTAAGTACTACTTAAGTCTGGGAGATTACTTAACGTCGACTTCGTGTGTGGCCTACGCTGAGGGCTTGATTGACGCACTTAGAATGCTCGGGTTAACTGAGTTTAGCTGGAAGAAGCCAAATACTTACAAAGTCTTAGTCGCTGGAACATTCGATATACTGCATCCAGGACATATATATTTCTTGAATAAAGCTTTCGAGTTAGGTCTCCCATATGTTGTTATCTCGAGAGACGCTAATGTTTTAAGAAATAAAGGCAGGTCACCGGTAATGAGTGAGCAGGATAGACTACTAGTGGTTAGTTCTCTAAAGCCTGTCTATAGGGCTGTACTGGGTGATCTAGAGGACTACCTGAAGCCTCTACTAGAGATACGACCAGACATAGTTCTCTTAGGACCGGACCAACCCGTTGATGAGGCTAGCTTAGTTAAGGAGCTAGAAAAGAGAGGTCTGTCCTCAACGAAGGTAGCGAGGGTTAAAGATAGACTTAATGACTACTCTTCAACTAGGATTATTAGGAGAGCTTGTAGTATACTTAATGACTCCTCTAAAGCTACTTAGAGAAATCACCGTAGCTCTAGAGTAGATCGTAATCGTGTTTCCTCTTTACTCGCTCGAGACTTGAGCCGTAAGTAGTGACTAAAGTAAGTGATGTAGCTCTATTACTTCGGTTTTCGGTAAGAAGTTCCTGACTACAAACTGCGCTAAGTCGTATACCCTCCCCGACCTTAACAGGATTACGAAATCACTACTGCTCACCACCTTGCCGGAACCTATAACGGCTATATCGGCCTTAGGGGCCATGGTAACGTTAATGCCGTAAGTCTCTCTAATAAGCTCAGCATGTTTAGCGCTCCAACTTACGTTCTTGTCAAGAACTATTAGAGAGCTCTTGGTTTCGAGAATGCTTATAGCTCTAGCTACGTAGTGTATGGCCTCTTTTACCGTAGGGGCCTCAAAGTTCTTTGCGTAGCTACTTCTAAGGTCTCTGAGGAACCCGTCATCGCATAGGAAAAGCGGTAGTCCCTCTATAGCTGAAGTAATGGTCAGAATAACGTTATACCCATCAATGACTAGCTCTAGGTCTCTCACACTGTGGACGATCTTTCTCTTTACAACTTCTGAATCAGTAGCTCGGTGTACGCACCTAAATAAGAGATTCCTCTCTACTGCTGTGAGGTTGTAGTTAGCTGAAATAAAGTCGAGTGAAGCTTTTTGCGGAAACCCTCTATTGAGTAGATACCTATAGTCCCTAGCTGCCTCTATAACCTCGCTTCTTAGCGGATTGAGCAAAGCTCTCTCACTCTACTAGCGACAGCACTCCTGATCTTACTTATGTCATTCTCTCGAAGCTCTCTATCTAGAACTAGGATGGCGTGGTCTCTCTTACCCCCTCCCCTCCCTCCTACGGATTTCGCAATACTGTTTAATAGGTCAACAGCATCGACTCTTGCGGATACTTCAGCTCCTTCGGAGATCTCTATTCGAGTTCTTCCATCATGGCTTGAGATAACTACAACCACAGCACTGGAGTCGCTTCGAACGTACTCTCTGAGTGCTTCTGTTAAGAGCCTCTCATCAAACAGCTCAGTGAGTATTACGGACATTGAGCAGCTCTCTGTTAGTACCTCTTTGTTCCTACTTATACTATCGATTAAAGAACTCTTATAGAAGTCTCTGTACCGCGTGAGAGTCTTCTTTAGTTCCTCTAGTTCCTTCAGAAACTTCGGGATTCTCTCAAGTAGCTCTCCACCTACTAGCTTTTCCGCACTTCTTATCTTTTCTTCAAGATCGTTGACGTACGCTACGAGCTGTGGTCCAGCCACGTACTCGAACCTTATGACACCGTCCTGTATTTTCTCGACGTTGATGATCTTAAAGCCACCTACTTCTGCGGTATTCCTGAGGTGAGTACCGTAGCAGGCTTCAGCATCTATACCCTCTACTTCTACAACCCTAATAGTTGGCTCGAGAGGCACTCCCCCTTGATAAAGCCTGAACCCGTAGATTCTCTCAGCGTCGTACTTATGCATAACCTTAGATGCTACGGGTCTAGCCTCATTGATTATTTTATTCACTTCTTTCTCTATCTGCTTCAGTTCTTCATCTGTAGGCATCCTAAAGTGGGTTACGTCTAGCCTACCCTTAACTTCCTCTTTTTCAGCTCCTGCTTGCCAAACGTGGTCACCGTAAATTCTCCTTAGTACACCTAAGAGGATGTGAGTTGCTGTGTGGTGCCTCATGTGTGAGTATCTCACGTCCCAGTCTATTCTACCATAAGCTTCTTGCCCTCTAGATGGGTTTCGTGGAGTAGGACGCACCTTATGAAAGACCACGTCACCAACTTTCTGTACGTCTACTACCTCATAGACGTTCTCTCCTATTCTTATTATACCTCTATCCGGCTTCTGACCTCCTCCCTCGGGGTAGAAGGCTGTCTGGTCTAAGACCACATAATCTCCTATTACATCTACGACTCTAGCATTAAACTCCTTTAAGTAGGGATCTTCGTGAAACAGCTTTCTAGTAGCTGGTAGTTCTCTCGCTTTCTCGTACACTTCCTTCGGTATCGGGAGAGACTCGGCTTTCTTGATAGGAACTCTCACGCGCTTTGACGCTAAAGCTGAGTAAAACTCTCTAGGTACATAGGCTGGGTAACCCAGTTTAGTAGATACTTCAGCGGCTAGCTCAGGTGGTAACCCATGGCTCTCATAGAGCTCTACGTAGTCTTCGAGGCTTAGACCCGGTGTTCCTCTGCTTAAGTACCTCTTGATTACAGAGGGAGCTCTCTCGACTAGTTCTCGGAACTTTTCGTACTCTACTTTAATAACGTCGTGGATATAGTCCCTAGCTATATCGATCCTCGGGTATAGGGTTCTCCACAGATGTATCTGCAGATCAAATAGCTTTAATGCGGAGTCTATACTGACATCAAGTTTAGACAGTATTCTAAACACTTTCCTCAAGACCAGCCTAGCTAAATACCCTTCACCACTATTAGATGGAACTACACCATCGGATAGCATGAGGAGAGCGGTCTTTACATGGTCTAGTGCGTTGTACACTAAGACAGCCCCATCTAAGTATTTCGACACCTCGCTCTCAGGCATCCCGAGCTCATAGCCAACAGACTTCTTTAGGTACTCAAACTGCTGCGGGTCTCTCAAGTCTAGCTTTCCAGATTTCTTAAATGCGACTCGCAGAAGCTCTGGAGGAGGTTCCTCGATCCCCAGGACCTTGTGGTAGTCTCCAACGAGAGTTCCGTAAATAGCATGGAAAGCTGTTGGAGTCTTTTGAGTTAGCCAGGCGATCCTCTCGATTCCGTACCCGGTGTCCACTATCTTCAGTGGCATTTCCACATACTTGCCGTCGACTACGTCATACATCATGAACACGAGAGTCGCTACCTCTAGACCTCCAACAGATACCTCAAAGCATGGACCAGCGTTACCACCTCCCTCCCACCATGACTCCTTTAGCGATAGCTCTTCTTCTGGGACACCTATGTACTTAGTAAAGAACTCTACAGCGAACTCTACTGTTTCATCTGTGAAGTAGACGTACTTGTCGGGATAGTTGAAAGCGTGGTGTCCACCCATTATGAAGTTCGTTAAGTGTCTTCCGAGGGTATAGCCCACGTTCCCGAGGTCTTCAAGCCTGATGCAGGGTTGAGCTATGACTAAGGGGTTAGCTGGTGGTGGCACTATCATTTTAGTTACGTGAGGCTGAAATACCGCTATAGACGCTATCGTTAAATATAGGTCCTCCCTCCATCTAGCAACTACGGGGTAGGGGTCTATGACCTCATGTCCTCTCTCTTGGAAAAACTTTAGAAACTTGTCTCTGACTTCATGTAAGGTTAGTGGAGGACTCTTAATCGGAATCTCGTCGAAGTAGTAATCAGTACAAGGTGTGTCACCACAATCCTTCCTAGGGACTTTACTCCAGAAGTAGGCTCTACAGCTTTCGCAAACCTGCCTAGAGTACCCTACTTCTTTGAACATCCTGACTCTAAAGATGTCTTCTCTGCTCATGATGCCCATCTAAGACTTTCTTGCTTACAGCCTATAAAGCTAATAAGAAGCTAAAATCGTTAGTTGAACTAGGTACTTAATTTACTGGCAAGCATAGCGTTTAGGAACAAACATGGGAGACGCTATTAAGTACATCATAGTGTTCATCACCAGTATGGCACCAGTAAGTGAGGTCAGGGGAGCTATACCTCTAGCACGAGTTCTTCTCCCTAGCGACGCCGAGTTCTTATTGGCCTCTATCATCTCGGTAATAGGAAATCTCGCTATAGCACCGATTGTACTATATACGCTAGGGTACTTAGAGAGAACCATAATTAAGCGCTGTGGAGTGATCGGGAGAATATACGAAAGAGCCATCAAGCTAGCTCGCAGAAAGTCGAAGAGCGTCGAGAAATACGGTCTTCTAGGCTTAACTTTATTCGTAGCTATTCCACTACCAGCTACAGGAGCGTGGACAGGGTCTTTAGTAGCTTACTTACTAGGGCTTTCGAGAACTAAGTCTTTACTTGCCATAGAGATCGGTGTGCTTATAGCGTCGCTGATAGTCTTTGCTTCAGTTGTTTTAGGTTTGGAGATCATAAAAAAGATGTTCTTTATCTAGAGCTGGACGCGTGGCTAAAGCTCTATAAACCTACCGAAGCCCTTCTCTAGAGCTAGCCTATAAGCTACAGCAGCTGCTGCAGCATCCTGGATAGCTAGTCCAACGCTCTTGAATACAGTGATCCCCTCTCTCGTAATTCTGCCGGGCTTCTTACCTGAGGCCACTTCCCCTAGCTCACTGACTCTTTCTTTACTCAATATTCCTATTTCGATCGGTATCCTTATGTCCCCGGTCTCCAGCATTACCGCCTCTCTAGAATCAACTACTACGACCTCAGCTCTCTTAATGACCTCGTCGTCTAGGGCTCTAGCGTCCCTTACGTGAGCCCCAATCGATATTACGTGAGCAGGTGACCTCAGGTGTTTTCCCTCGATTACTGGTGTTCTAGTGGTTGAAGCCTCTATCACTACGCCGGCTCCCTCAATAGCTTCTCGAGCAGATCGGCAAACTGTAACTTTAAAGCCGAGATTTTCAGCATACTTTCTATAACTTTCTGCTGCTTCTTCTCGTATGTCGTAGATCTTGATTTCCTCTGCCTTATAGAAGTGGGAGACGAACACTAGCTGGTACCTGGCTTGATACCCAGTTCCAATGATAGCTATCGGTCCTCTAGTTTCTGGGGCCATGTACTTTGCTGAAACAGCGCTTGCGGCAGCAGTTCTAAGAGCTGTAAGCACTCCACCCTCGATCACAGCTAGGGGTGTGCCAGTCAGTGGATCGAATAAAGTAACGATTGCCTGTATCGTAGGCAGACCTCTCTCGACATTAGATGGAATAACGTTCACTACTTTAACACCTACACCGTAGTTCGGTACGTACGACTGCATTATGCCCCACCAATTACCTTCAACCCACATTACAGTCCTGGGTGGAGTTACTGTTGACCCACTAGAGTACAGAACGAAGGCTTTCTCTATCTCACTCACTAAGATCTCAGGTTTAAGAAGTTCTTCGAGTTCTTTTCCTGATATAGCTAGAACTCTAGGCAAGCTTACACCAAATAAACCTCTTTGAAATAAATATAAGTCTACTTTAAGCTCGACCTCAAGAACAAGCATGAAGCCATCGAGAAAATATAACTATTCAATCAGTAATTCATAGCTTGGTCAGCTAGCGCAGAGTGATGATAGAAGAAGAGTTGAGTTGATGATATAGGGTGCAAGCACTGACTATGTGCTTAAGTTAAGCTATTCAAGCTAACGGAGTTCAGCTCCTGTAGGGTTTGTATTGGCTGGTGTCACCGCTCAGAGTCCCTATTCCCTACATTAAGCTTAAGACACTATCAAACTCGGGTACTCCTAAACTTCCACAGCATGAATAACTCCGGGAGGGCCCTAAGGGGCCTTCGTCTTCCTCGAGTTATTTCCACATCACTAAGCATAGGGTACTTACAAGTGTTTCTACATGCGTCAACCAACGTGAGCAATTGTAAAAACCGAAGTAGCTACTCAAGGGCTTGAACACCGTGCGAGCTCTCTGTGCACTCTTGCTCACTAAGTAGTTGACTCTTGAGGAGTTTGATTGCTGTAGAATACCTTGAAGTACATGTTCTTAATGTCTTCTACCGCTAAGTGGAGGTATATCTGCGTAGTCTTTATGTCTTTATGACCGAGGAGAAGCTGCAGAGCTGGGAGTGTTATACCCCGCCTAATAGAGTCTGTAGCGAATGTGTGTCTAAAGACGTGTGGTCTAACCTTTCTCACGTCTACTCCAGCTCTTCTAGCAAGACTCTTCAACCTTTTGTATAGACCTGTATATGATAACTGAAGCACTCTATCATCATCTCGTAGTAGAGGCAAGTACCTAGATAGAACCTCGTATGTGAGTGGACCTACGAACACTATTCTACTTTCACCAAACTTAGCATTAAGTACTCTAATCTCCCTCTTGTTGAGGTCGATATCAGATTTCTTTAGGGATAGGGCTTCTCTAGCTCTCAGCCCGGTTTCTAATAGTAGGGACACTATCAGTATGTCGATGATGTCTCTTGACGCACTGACGAGCTTCTTTATTTCGTCTCGTGTTAGAGTAGTGTGTAATCTCCTCCTCCGAGGTTTACTGACCGATGGGAGGGGGTCCTTAAGAACTCCTAGCCACGCTAGAAACGAGCGCACGTAGAGAGAGTAGTAGTATAGAGTCCAGCTACTCGACTCTCTATCTCCTTTACTGTACTTAAATCCCTCTTTTAAGCGCTTAATCCTCCAAGAAGTAAAATCCTGAGGAGTCAGCTCGTTGACGTAGTTTTTGCCGACGTACTCGATGAAGTCCTTGATAGCGTATCTATGTGCTTTAACTGTACTCTGCGAGGCTCCGGACGCCTCTAGGTTCGCTAGGAACTCCTCGAGAGCGAGGTTAACGTCGCAATTCTCGCGGCAACTAGGCGGGGGGAGGTTCAGCTTGGTCATCCTACACCAGAGAAAATCTATACGTACTGTAGTATCTTATAAAGTCGCACATATCCTACAAACCCATATATAGCTTTCGGCAGTTACTCGCTCTCGTATTCCAAAAGCAATTACTATGCTCGATCCAGTGTCACTAGCCTACAACTCTTTTAACATAGAAATAGGGTTTAGCCATAGCTAAGGTCCTACACTATGCCACTCTACGTCCCTAGAGGTCGAGTAGCGTATGACCATGTAAAGCTTAAAAACTTGGCACTCAATAAGTGTTTGGCGGATCCCGACCATAGCGGTCGGGAAACACCCGGACTCGTCAGATCCCGGAAGTTAAGCCGGCCGCGTTGAGGGGGCAGTGAGGTCCGCGAGGCCTCGCAGCCCCCTCAAGTTGGGATCCGCCGCTAACAAGCAGGCTCTAGGGGTTGACGTCTACAAGGGAACATTTTCGTCGCACCATCCCACTTCTGCTCAGTTGCTCCACTATACTTTATCCTACTAGTGAGTTCAGCCTGCTTGTTTTCTGCTACCGCATAGCTATTACCCCAACTGCGTTAGCTGTATTCACAGGTGTGAGCAGAGGTGGCTAGGTGTAGAGGTGATAGTAGCTGATGTAGAGAGGCAGTAGTGAGTGAGTAAAACAAGCTCTTTTAGTTTTAGCTTTCTGCTTGTTACAAGTTAGATTTTAAGGTATACCTCTTAGTTGCTGTTTATTGTGGACTCTATTTCTTTAAGCTCTTCTCTCACCATGTTCTTGATTTCGTACTTGTGCATTCTCAAGAGGTGTAAGTACATTCCCTTACGAGTATATGGACCTTTTCCGCATAGATTACAGTAGAACTGCTTGTTAATCACTCGCACTATATGCTTTGACGAATACTCGATAGCTTTAGATACAGCTTCTTCAAAACTTGAAGAAGTTGCTTTTAGCTTGAAGTTTCGGACTTTGAATCCTACTGCTACTCTAATCACTACGTCAATAAGCTTTTCAGAGAGAATATCTGTGTCATGTATTGCCAACTTAGACACCTAACCCACCGACAGATAGGGCTAGACTCGTTAGAGCTACTTGAAGCGCTAGTGGAGGCGTTAGTGGCTGTAGGTACTGCTTTATTTCCTCGCACGAAGGTATGCGTAGGTAGTAGCAAACAGCTTTAAGCAGTTCTTCTGAGTCTTCCGCTCCCAGGTTCCCTCTAGCGAGCTCGATTCTATAGCCAACTAACATGTTTAAAAACTCCATGAGGGCGCTGTCAGACGTATCTAATTCCCATAGGTTCTTACTTAACTTTGTAGCTAAAAGAGAAGCGAGGCCGGGTACGTAGGTTCCCTCAATTGATAGAGTCTCTATGAACTTCCCGATGTACTCCTTAAGGATCTTTACAAGCTCTTCTGAATGCTCACTATATCCGAGGGAGTTAGTTATACTTAGCACCGAGTTGATGAACACTATTCCTGATATGACGTCGTCTAGGTACTCTAGGTCGATCGGGTGGTATCGAGAGTCGTCTCTTAGTACTGTATAAGGCTCATTAATATAGCTCATAGTCCTAACCACTTCTTTTTCTAATAAGCACGCTGAACTAAATCACCAATGAACTAAATAGCACCTCTAGATGCTATAAGATATTACGAAGTCTTTTACTTTTGGAGTGACTACACCTAAAGCGTATTATAGCAATAACTCTTTTAATTAGGTTATTTAGCTCTTAGTCAACACTGACCAACTACGTCATTAACACTCCTTCTGAGGACTTTGCGTAAAGTCACCGTAGTTTAGCTAGAAACACGTACTGCTGCTCGGTCTTCATGGGTTGTTCAGACAGTGAAAGCGTAGCTTAAAATATTACTTAAAGGTATTCTTGGGTTGAATGTGAGTTATCGAGTACACTCGAAAACGTACTCTATTGAGACAAGAAGTAAGTTCGAAGTTATTAGAATAACTGAGCTTATTGAGAACTCAGTTCGCGAGTCTGGTATTAGAAGTGGGTACGTCCTCGTTTTTGTTCCTCACGCTACAGCTGCTATAGCAGTTAACGAGTATGAGCCAAGAATAGTAGAAGACTATATTGCTTGGGTAAAGAAGGTTTTCCCAGCTGGAGCTGGCTGGAGGCACGATGAGATAGATGACAATGCTCACGCTCACATAGCCTCTCTAGTAATCGGTCAATCTAGAGTGCTACCAGTATTGGAGGGTAGACTAGCGAGGGGTACGTGGCAGGAGGTGCTTCTTCTAGAGTTTGATGGTCCTCGCAGAAGAACGGTTATAGTCCAGGTACACGGAGTGTAGGGTTTTTAGAACACTGTAACTGTTTTCGCTAGATTTCTAGGTTTGTCTGGGTTATATCCTCGTTCAAGTGCTGTATAGTAAGCTAGTAGCTGATGAGGTATTACGTAAGTCACTAGTGATACCTCTAGTGGTACTTGAGGTAGCTGTATGACTTCATTACTGTTATTCACTATCGTTGGAGTCACTCTGTTCGTTGGGAGAACTGTTACTACGTACGCACCTCTAGACTTCATCTCTTCAATATTGCCTTCTATTAGCTCGTCTAGTTCTCCAATAACTGTAAAAACAACCGGGAACCCGTTGACTACTAGCGATATCGGTCCATGCTTAGACTCACCAGCCGGGTATGCTTCGGCGTGTACGTAGGCTACTTCTTTTATCTTTAGTGCGGCTTCAGCTGAGATAGGGTATCCGAAGGCTCTCCCTAGGTAGTAGGCCGATTGAGCGCTCGACATCCTCTTAGCTAAGACCTTCACTCTCTCTTCTGTAGACTCGATGATAGAAGCCGCAACATAGGGTAGCTTCTTAAGGGCTTCTAGTGCTTTCGGTGTCCGCAAGCTATCGTCAGCTAGAGTCGAACCTAGATACAAGAGAGTTGCGACTTGAGACGTGAACGTCTTAGTTGCTGCGACACATATTTCAGGTCCAGACCTCATGTAGATGTGTGTATCAGCCTCTCTAGCTATTGTCGAGAGTGGGTTGTTTACTATCGCTATAACTCTAGCACCCTTCTTCTTAGATTCTCTAACCGCTAGTAGAGTATCTATAGTTTCTCCAGACTGGCTCACAGCTACTACAGCATCTTCTGCCCTTAATCCGCGGAGATGTATGTTAGCCTCTGAGGCTACTACAGCATGAGCCTTAAATCCGTGGTATCTAAGGTAGAGAGCACCAGCTAGTGAGGCGTGGTACGAGCTACCGGCTCCAACTATGTATATAGTGCTCGAATCTCTAAGGATCTTAATGGACTTATCCACTTCGTCTCTAGCAGAAACTAGACCGGAAATAGTCTGTGAGAGAGCGTAGGGCTGCTCGCGGATTTCCTTAATCATGTAGTGCTCATACGGTCCCCTGCTAAACTCCTCGATGCTGTACTCTACTCGCTGTACTCTACTCGCTATATCTACAGGAGTACCGTTAATTACCTCAATAAACACTTTGCCGGGCTCGGCGTACCCTAACTCGTCGTCGTTAAGCACTATTACGTTCCTAGTGAATGGAAGTATGCTCACAATATCGCTTGAGGCTAGAACCGTGTTGACCCCTATTCCTATTATTAGTGGAGATACTCTCCTAGCGAAAAATATCTTTCTAGCATCATCACTGTCTATAGCCACAATAGCGAAAGTTCCTTTAAGCATTGATACGGCTTTCTTAAACGCTGAGTAAGTATCTAATCCACTAGACTTGATCTCCTCTATGAGGTGAGGTATGACTTCTGTGTCTGTGTCACTAGTAAACGTGTGACCCCTGCTCTTAAGCATATCTCGAAGTTCAGCATAGTTCTCTATTATCCCGTTATGAACGATGGCTATCTTCTTCGTACAGTCTACGTGTGGGTGAGCATTCTCTCTAGTTGGCGCTCCATGCGTGGCCCACCTAGTGTGGCCTATGCCGACGCTACCGGAGAAAGCTGCGAAGTCCTCAGACTTAGCTACTGACTCGACTGTCCCCACGTTTTTAGCTATGTATAGATCACCACCGTCTATGACGGCTATCCCCACCGAGTCATATCCTCTATACTCCAACCTCTTTAGAGCTTCCGTTAAGAGCAAGCCTAGGTCCTTTCTCCTCTCGCTAGCTGCTATTGCTATAATACCGCACACTCTTGCCACCACTACATAGTTTGTTTCGATGACACTTTTTAAACTCCCTAGGTTGCCTGCGGTCCTCGTCGCTTGGTTAAAGTCTCTATAAAAGCTTTAAGCTTTTCTCTCGTGTCATACAGGTTTCCACCTGATAGAGATAGTGATAGCTTTCTAGTGAATCTGTCTATATCTCCCGAGCGCCTAGCTTTTTCTAGCTCTCCGAAGAGGTCCCTAGGTACTCCCGCATCTCTCATAGCTTCTTCAAGGACTGGAAGAATTAGAGTCTCTGAGACGAGTTTTTTGAGTGTTTTATACAGTTCACATATCTCTCTACCGACACTCTTCATATCTCTGTAGTCTACCAATAGCTCTACTGCCTCGTTATCTAGTCCGTGGGAAGCTAAGACTAGGAGTGACTTGGGGTCCGATGAGTACTTAATTAGTACAGCGTTTTCGTATAGCTTAGATCTCACTTCGATCGTGTAAGGTCTTACCTGGTCTTGAGATAGAAACCTTATGAACCTAGACCTGCGGTAAATATCCCAAGTCCACGTGTCTATTAACTTCTTAAGTTCAGACGCAGTATTTATCTCGACTTTCTCTATTGGAACACTATTCCAGCTCACTACCTGGGAAGATTCTCGCGTTGTTAGTAGGCGACCTTCGGGGCTGCGGGCGTTTACTAGGTAGAGCCTGAAGCTCTCGTAGCTGTATAGCTCTATGTTGGGTTTAACTACTGCAGGCTCTGGAGCTTCGAGAACGAACGTGAGAGTCCAACCCCTCAAGTGCCTGATCTTATCGTAGAGACCTTCACTACTCGCTATATAGTCTGCCGCAGCTACGTAAGGGTTTGTTACACTACTTAAGTCTCCAACTACTACTCTGTTCTTTACATACCTCATGTTGTGGAGAGAGTACCTCGTGGCTGGGATCCACCTATCTAGTAAGGGATTAAAGTAGAAGGTAATCTGGTATCCATCAACTCGAGACGTTACTTCAGCAACTCCAACTCTCTCGGGGTCAGGGAGCTCTACACCTCTGCCCTCTAGGTCGTAGGTCCTATGGGTTGGGTACGCTACTAGAGACACCTCGCTCTCATCTAGGAGTACGATTGTTCCAGTAGCATCTAGTGATACTGGGAAGTACCTAACCGGCACTCTCGGATTCCACGAGTATATACATAAGGACTTACTGTCGAAGTAGTAGCAGTTCTTCTCTAAGAGACGAGTGAAGACGTCGATGTACCTACTCTTAAAGGTATCGACTTTTTTCGTAGGCTCCCCCATTAAAGCCGAGACGTACTTGACTTCTTCAGGTTCTGGAGTATAGCCTCTATCCAGCAGTAGCTTAAAGCCTTCGACTACACATATAGAGTTTCCAGAGCACTTCCTAATTATTTCACTAAGCAACACTAGCTCCCACACACCACGCTACACTCTCGCTATATATTCGTAAGTAGGAGTTACGAGAATACCTTAAACTACATTAATCCTCGGTATTCTACTATTTAGTAGGGTTTGGGTTTCGTGTTGGTTGACGTGACTTGATGTCAACCCCTCGCTTCACGGACCTCGGGACATCCTCGTCAGTACCCACATCGTCGGTCTCCCTCGCTCGGGGTGACCCCAACACACAGCTCTCCCTCATTCAGCTCGGGTTCATGACCGTGGGGAAACCCCCACATCCTGGCTTTGGATGCCCCACCCACTCGGGTTTTTGCTACGTACCCGCATTGTGGGCGAGCTCAATCCACGGTAGAATAACTTACATGAAAACTGAAACAATTGCGTGAGGCTTCAGCTTTCTCTAGTTGATACTATGAGCGAGAGCTACTTGGGGTAAAGGCTCTTCTTAGATAGGTTCTTACTGATGGGTCTTTAGCTAGAAAGTAGAGTAGAGTGTAGAGACCTATTTGCCCTAGGTCTAAAGTCACGGTTCCTGATGTCACTCTCTCGAACTCTACTATGTTGAACAAAGGTAGTATCAGCGCACTACCTCTCTCCGACTGAAGTAAGTAGAGAAGTCTAGCGTAGTACGTAACTACGAGTAGTGCTGAAGAGAGCATGACGGCCTCCTTCGTTCTTACCTTAAGAAAGCTAGTTACTATCAATACAGTAATGAATACGGTTAGCGAGCTGAGAGCTGCGGCATCGTACAGCTCTCTATTACTCACGGTTCCAAACCTGTTTAGAACTCTAGTTATAAGAAGAACTCCGCATAGAGCTAGCCACGCACCCAGAACGAGAATGACTGATGAGTAAGCATTTTTACTCCGTAATTGCTCAGAGAGTTCAGCATTTCCAGCAGCGTTCATAGATCACCAGACCCTCTTCTCATCACGTTCTATCACCTTACTTGCTCCTCTAGAGTTATAAGTAGCTAATGCGTACTTCAACGAGGAGTTAGACAGACCATAACCAGTATCTCAAGGTTCTTCGTGTACTATATGATTAGCTGTAGGTCGCGGAAGTCTTGAGGTAGTACTTTTTGAGTTACAACTAGCTTATCGTACTGCTCTCCTATGAAGTCTATGAACACTGGGCACGTATCGAACTTACCTTCTCTATCGCACTTAGCCTTCTTCTGAGACTTCATCATCTTAATAAAGCAGGAACTCGTTTTCTTATCGAAGTAGGGGCACAGCTTGTAGGTTTGTTTTGCCGACTTTATTATCTTCTCGACCCACCTAGCTCTTTCTGTAAGCTGTTTCGACGCAGTACTCTGCGATAAAGACTGCTGGTCAGCCAACGCTTGCACCTCGTAGCTTATCTTCCGACCACTATGAAGCGGCCGTCTTCGAGAACGTAGACCTTGCCCTCATTCACTAGCTTAGTTAGTGTTTTCCTTATTTTATCTTCACTAGCGATTCCAGGTAGGTATTGGTGTATCTCTTTAATGTTCATTGGCTTCTCGTTGAGTAGTCTCAGTATTATGTTTACTAGCTCGTCTTCTGTGGGTGCTCTTATCACGAGTACTTCTTGGTCTTCATAAACTACCTTGAAATCTAGACTAAGTCTCGATTCCTTCTTACTGTCATCAGGCTCGCTGACCTCCCTTCTCTTCCCCAAGTCTACCCCTTAAATTTGGTTGCTTACGTTACTTAAAAGCATTGCAGTAAGTTTAAACTGTAATGCTCTTTCTATATCAACTACGCTCTTCGCTTTCACTACTCGTGTGTGAGTGAGAGCTAATCGGTTCCGTATATTACCGCAGAGTCTGGATCATATAGTTGATATCGGTGTAGCTTGAAATGAGGCTCTACATAGTCTCGAGAAACCAAGGAAAGATAAGAGAGCTTAGCTATCTATCTAGAGAACATGGAATAGACCTAGTCCCACTAGACATACCAAAGGTTGAAGTACAGTCTGAAAGCATTCAAGAAGTAGCTCTATACTCTGCTACAGTAGCTTACCTTACAGTGAGGAAGCCCGTCATAGTCGAAGACTCCGGGCTCTACATTAAGAAGCTAAAGATGTTTCCAGGTGCGCTGAGTAGCTACGTATACAAGACTATAGGAATACACGGTATTCTGAAGTTAATGGAGGGAGTGAGAGACAGGGACGCCGTCTTTAAGTCAGTAATAGCTCTCGCCGCCCCGAGAGTTAGAGGTGTGAAGCTCTTTCAAGGAGTAGTATACGGCACTATATCGGAAGAACCTAGAGGTACCGGGGGCTTCGGGTTTGACCCCATTTTTATACCGAGTGGCTACACTAAGACTTTTGCCGAGATGAGTATTGAGGAAAAGAACAAGGTCTCCCATAGGGCGAAGGCTTTTAGAGGTTTGGCTAAGTGGCTCATAAAGAACTGTGGGAAGCTACTTTGTCATGACTGGAAGTAAGCTAGGGAATCATTAGTTCGCAGACTGCTAGTAATGCGTTGATGAAGCAGTATTGAACTCCTCTAGGTCGACTTACTGCGGTAGAGTAGTAGGATAGAGGTTTACACTATGTCTCTTAGTGTTTTAAAAATCTAGTGTTTGCTTTACTAGTAGAGTGTGTAGGGGGGAGTTGGTGCGTATTGAGTGAGTGTAGTGTTAGAATCGAGAAAGATGGGGGGATAATCGTTTCAAATAGTGTTGTCATAGACGGACATGGAGATGTTCCAACTAGAGTTAGAGTAGTAACTCATGTACACAGCGACCATACGGTGAATCTGGCTTCAAGTGTTAGGAGCTCGTATAGGATATTCGGGACGCATATCACACTCAGCTGGCTCCCGGTCTTAGGGTACTCAATCGGGAGCTCGATGTCGTTAAGCTACGGGTCTAGAGTTAAGGTAGGTGATATATACGTAGAGCTCGTCAAGAGCCACCACATACCTGGAACAGCTCAAGTTCTTGTAGAGTCTGAGAGAGGGTGTAGGGTCTTGTATAGTAGTGACTTCAAGAAGCCTGGGGTCGGCACTCCGATAGTTGAGGCCGATACTCTAGTCGTAGATGCCGTATACGGTAGGCCTTCTTACGTGAGAGAGTTTGATGACGTAATTGAGGTACTACTAGTAGACTTAGTTAGGCAGTTGCTTTCGGAGGGTAGTGTCTACATCTACGGGTACTACGGGAAGATCAACGAGGTTATGGAGTTACTTAGGAGTGGTGGTATTGACGCACCGTTCGTACTGCCCCCTAAGGTGTACATGATGACTAAGAAGGTGGAGAGCTTGGGGAGTAGAGTAGGTGACTACCTACTTGCGGGTAGTCGAGAAGCCGAAGAAGTAATGCGGGACGGGTGGTATGTGTACTTAGACCACACAACTAGAGCGCAGCGTAGAGTACCGCGAGGTACGAACTCCGTTGTATTGAGTGGTTGGGAATTCGAAAAGCCTGTTAGAAAGCTAACTACACGTACTTGGCATGTAGCCTTTAGTGACCACTCTGACTTTAGGGGCTTAATTTACTACGTAACCCAGGTAAGACCTAGTAGAGTCTACGTAGTGAAAGCTCGAAGTAATGGTGCTGAAGAATTCGCAGCTTACTTAACTAAAAAGCTAGGTATTCGAGAAGTAACTGTAGTATAGTGACAACTCTCTAGTCACCTATAGGGGTTCAGCTCCTATACGGGTTTATAGTAGGTGATGCTGCTACCCACCCATGTTTTCCCGCATCCCGCTTGCGACTTCGTCGAACTCGAGGGCGTTTGGGGTGAACTAAGTACTCCACGCCTTGGGTAGCTCGGGGAGAGCCCTGGGGAGCTTTTGTTCTCCATTGGGCTATTTCCGCATTGTCAAGTTCTTCACGAGTATTGACCGATGTAAGCGGTTGTGAAGCCTGAAGCAACTACTTAAAGCTGTTAGTGCTGGTGTGTGTTGCGGATATCTGAAAGGTTTGATAAAAGCTTAAATAGAAGTCTTTAATGTAATTCTAATGGGGTGTGACATATGTCGACCTACGGTATTCCCGTCTTAATCCTGAAGGAGGGTGCGAGTAGGACGTACGGTCGTGAAGCACTAAGGAACAACATTATGGCAGCTAAGGCTCTAGCTGAGGTTTTGATGAGCTCGCTAGGTCCCAAGGGATTGGATAAGATGCTTGTTGATAGCTTCGGTGATATAACTGTAACAAACGATGGTGCTACTATAGTTAAGGAGATGGAGGTCCAGCATCCGGCTGCTAAGCTTCTTGTGGAGACAGCGAAGGCTGTAGATGCTGAAGTAGGTGATGGTACAACATCTGCTGTAGTTTTAGCTGGTGCTCTGCTATCTAAGGCTGAGGCCCTGCTCGACCAGAATATCCACCCCACGATCATCATCGAGGGGTTTAAGAAGGCTGCTGAGAAAGCGTCTGAGATACTCGAGGAGGTTGCTGATAGTGTAAGCGTAGACCTCGAGACTCCGGAGGGAATAGAGAAGACTAGACCGATACTTAAAGAGCTAGCTTACGCTGCTCTCGCTAGTAAGTACATAGCTTCTCCAGACGTAGTAGAGCACTTCATTAATGTAGTAATTGATGCCGTAACCACAGTCGCCGAGAAGAGGCCTGAAGGAGGCTACCTCGTGAGGTCAGACAACATAAAGATAGAGAAGAAGAAGGGTTCTTCCTTATCGGAGACTCGCCTCATTAAGGGGATAGTCTTAGATAAGGAGGTAGTCCACCCAGGAATGCCTAGGAGGGTAGAGAAGGCTAAGATAGCTCTTCTAGACGCACCACTAGAGATCGAGAAACCAGACATTACCGCTAAGATAAACATCACGTCTCCAGACCAGATAAAGAAGTTCTTAGACGAAGAAACGAGGCTACTGAAGGAGATGGTCGATAAGATAGTTGCTGTTGGTGCTAATGTTGTTATCTGTCAGAAGGGTATTGACGATGTTGCTCAGCACTTCTTAGCTAAGAAGGGTATTCTAGCTGTTAGAAGAGTGAAGAGGTCTGACATGGAGAAACTAGAGAGAGCAACAGGAGGAAGGATCGTGACGAGTGTTCGTGACCTTAGTGAGAACGACCTAGGGTACGCTGAACTAGTAGAAGAGAGAAGAGTTGGAAACGACAAGATGGTGTTCGTCGAGGGCTGTAGAAACCCGAAGGCAGTTACTATACTAGTGCGTGGAGCTAACGACATGTTATTGGATGACGCAGAGAGGTCTCTGAACGACGCTATAAACGCTCTGCGAAACGTTCTTAGGGAGCCTAAGGTTCTACCAGGTGGTGGTGCTCCAGAGATAGAGGTAGCTATGAGACTGAGGAAGTGGGCTGAAACCGTTAGTGGTAAAGAGCAGCTGGCCGTTCTAGCTTTTGCTGACGCAGTAGAGGAGATAGCTGTAATTCTAGCGAAGTCTGCCGGTATGGACCCACTGGAGACCTTAATGGAGCTCAGAAAGGCGCATGCTTCAGGCAATAAGTACGCAGGAATCAACGTTATCGAGGGTAAGATAACTGAAGACATGAGGAAGCTGAGGGTAGTGGACCCACTCTCCGTTAAGAAGCAAGTGATTAAAGCAGCAACAGAGGCAGCTACAGCTATACTGAAAGTTGACGACCTAATAGCTGCTTCACCACTAAAGAAGGAAGAAAAAGAGAAGAAGGGTAAGGAAGAGGAAGAAGAGAAAGGACTAAGTAAGCCCGAGTTAGACTAACAAGACTTCGCTTTTCCTCTAAACTATACTGTTTTCTAAATAGCTAAAACAGACCTTGGTGTTTTTAACTTAAGCTTCACGAACTACTCTAAGCTTTTAGGCTCTAGCGACCGTCTTCTAAGTAACCGCAGGGTACACAACTGTTTTAGTGTGCTAGGTTTTTGTAGGTCTCTACTGTGGTTTTTATTGGGGTGTAGTGAATATCTTCCTATTAATGATTCAGTATTGGTCGGTGGGAGTGTCTAGCCCTGGGGAGCTAGTGGAGCTTAATGAGGGTAAGGTTCGCTTGCTGGTTTACGATTTAAGTAGGTTTTTAAGACCTGACGGTGTCTATGAGCCTGCTTGGTCTCCGGTTTTTTATAATCCAGCAGCTGTTTTTAGTAGAGACTTTAGTGTCTTAGTTGTATCTACTCTAGAGCTGCGGAATGCTACAGTACTTGATGCACTTTCCGGTTGTGGTGTTAGGGCGTTACGCTACTGTGTAGAAGCTACTGGTGTAGTTAAGTGTTTCGCTAACGACATCGATGAGAGGGCTTACGACTTAATCGCTAAGAACGTATCTCTAAACAAGCTTCAGGGAGTTGTTGAAGCTTTAAATGATGACGCTAACGTGGTTATGTATAGACTTAAGAAGTCGGGCGTGAAGCTCGACGTAATCGACGTCGACCCGTACGGCTCTCCAACACCGTTCCTTAGGGCAGCTTCTTGGGCTGTGAGGAGTGGGGGGTTCCTAGGTGTTACTGCGACAGACCTAGCTTCTCTCTCTGGTGCGAGACCGTGGGCTGGGAGTAGGAGGTACTGGTGCCACCTCATCTTGACCGATGTCCCGAAGCTCGTTGCTCTACGAGTTCTCGTTGGATACGCTGCGAGAGTCGCTAGTGAGCTTGATAGGTTTATAGAGCCTGTTGCTTACGCTATAGGTAGCTACTTCATCAGGGTCTTCTACAGAGTGGGGAGGGGTGCGACAGCAGCTGACGCTATGCTATCTAAGAGTGTAGGTTACTTGAAGTACTGTAGTGTTTGTGGGTTTAGAGAGTATGCTCACTGGTTCGACGAAGTTACCTGTAGGGTGTGCGGTAGTAGGTTGGACTACGTGGGTCCTATGTGGATAGATAGGCTGGTCTCTAGAGAGCACGTTCTTAGAGCTAGAGAAGCACTACCTAGCTTCTCCTATATGAGCTCTGCTAGTAAGCTCTCTAAGCTACTCGAGTACCAACTATTTGAAGCAGAAAGTGGGGCTCTAGTTCCTTACGACGTAGTCCAGATGGCGCGTAGGCTCAAGGTTAACGCTCCTAGAGTTGAGGAAGTAGTTGAGTGCTTGAAGTCTCTGGGGTATAGTGCTACGAGGTACTACGGTGCTCCAACAGCTGTAGGTACTAACGGACCCTACAGCGCCTTCGTTGACTGCTTAAAGAAGTCTTCTCTTAGTTAGCTACTGGGAGATTTAACTATTAAGAACCCTCTGTGCTTACTTACTAAGATAGCTTCACCTGATTTCACTACTTCTCTCATTAAGGCTCTAGCTAGGCTTACTTTAACTCCTAGAGCTGAGGCTAGTGTGGAAGGTGTAACTACTTTTGACTCAGAGATTACCTTACTCGCTCTCTTTATTAGCTGGTCGCTTATTCCAAGTTCTACTTGAGTCTTCTTAGCTGATTTCTCTTCTTTAGCTGGCTTCTTCGGTACCTCCTTGGCTTTCTTTCTGGCTTCCTTATCCATTACGCTAAGAGGCTTCTTAGCTTTACCTCCTCCCGTAGGTACCACCAAGGTATGCTTTCTGCTGCTCTAATAAGCTTTTGACTTATTGCTTTACGCATATATCTATAGCTACACTATCGTGCTGGGAGTAGCCATAGGGGCTGGTGGTGTTATCTCTAGGTTACGCAGTATCGAGTCTGTAGCCATAGTTGGGGCCTCACCGATCGAGGGAAAAGTAGGCTTCGAGCTCTTGCGAAACGTCGTTAAGTTCGGCTTTGAGGGGAGGGTCTACCCGGTCAACCCTAAGTACGACGAGGTCTTGGGGTTCAAGTGCTATAAGACTCCTCGAGAGATCCCGGACAAAGTAGACTTAGGTGTTGTAGCCGTGCCGGCACCTCAGGTTCCTGGAGTAGTTAGGGACTTGTGTAAGAGGGACGCTGAAGTCTCCGTAATCGTCTCCGCCGGGTTTAGAGAGAGGGGGCGGAGTGACTTAGAGGAGCTTGTGAGGTCTAGTGCTATTGACTGCGGAATGAGGGTAGTAGGACCTAACTCAGCAGGTGTAACTTCTAGCCCTAGCAAGCTTCACGCTAGTATAGAGGTTATGCCATCTCCTGGGAGAGTTGCGGTAGTATCTCATAGTGGTGCTGTTGGGGGTGTTGCGATGTACGAGCTTCAGAAGCTTAACTCCGGTGTTAGCTACTTCGTTAGTGTTGGTAATAGTGTTGACGTAAGTGTTGAGGAAGTACTGGAGGAGCTTGCTGAAGACCCCTATACTGATGCCGTTGTCGCTTATGTTGAGTGGGTTAGAGATGGGAGGTGGTTCCTGCAGTCTCTGCGGAAGCTTTCATACGTTAAGCCTGTTGCTATCGTTAAAGGTGGGTGGGGTGAGGCTAGCTCTAGAGCTGTTGCTTCTCACACTGGAGGTATGGCAGCTCCCTACGAGGTCTTCAAGGCTGCTGTTCGTCAGTCGGGTGCTGTACTAGTTGATGAAGTCGAGGATGCTGTATCTTTAGTTGAGGTTTTGAGGAGGTTGAGAGTTGGGAAGGCTCTCTCTAGGGTTTTAGTGGTTACGAACTCCGGGGGGTACGGGATTTTAGTGGCTTCGCACTTAGAGAGTGTTGGTGTAGTTCTACCTCAGGTTGGTAGTGACTTGCGGGAGAGGGTTGAGGTCGCAGTAGGTAGGGAGTTTAGTGGGGGGAACCCCGTAGACTTTGGTGGAGACTCTAGGTCTTCTGATGTAGTGAAAACCTTACTGGTTGACGGTGTTGAGCAGTACTTTGATGCTGCTGTAGTTGTTTATGTACCTACTTCAGCTGAGTCCCCTAGGGAAATATGTGAGAACTTCAAGCAGGTTGAGGAGAGGTTGCCGACAGTTTACTTAGTGGCTGGTGGTGGTGCGAGCTGGATATCTCACTGTCTCTCTGAGTTAAAGCCTGTAGTAACGAGGGTTTCAACTCTCTCTAAGCTCTTCTCGGTCTTAAATAGGTCTCTACTTGCGAAGTGGGGAGGGAGTGTTTGAGTATCTGTAGTGGTTTTGAGGGGTTCTACAGCTGCTTTCCGCAGTTCGTACTACCTTACTTACTCTCGTGTAGGTCTAGGTTTTACTGCTGGTAGTGTGTTTAACTGTATTTATGGTGTGTTCTTGCTTGTTGTTACTATTACCGACTTGTCGCTCAGTATTAAAACGGTTTCTTCGAACTGAGCTACGTAGCTTCCGGGTGTGTCGCTTAGTACTGGGTAGGATATGAGGTAGTTCTTCTTGCTTAACGTCTTTAGTGTCTCTCGGAATCTCTCGAGTCCGAGTAGTGCGACTAGCTCCGGGAACCACCTCTCAGTAAAGGGTAGTGTTCTAACCTTCTTGGTTATCGCCTCGATGAGCTGTTCTTCCGAGGTGTTTCTATAGACTGTGGAGGGTTTGACGGCGTATATACTTACTCTCTTCTCACTATGTACTACTCCACTCCCGGTAGTTGCGAAAGGCTCTATTGCGTACGCTACTCCGGGTTTGAGGCGGCTGAAGTTTAGGGGGTCTCTGTAGTTCGGGATCGTTTCACCTGCGTGTATTGTGTACTCAGCTAGACTGTGTCCACTGAGGTTTCTAACCACCTTAAAGCCTCTGCTCCGCACGGTTCTCTCTATGACTGCTCCAACCTCGGAAGCACGCACTCCCGGTCTAACAAAGCTCAACGCCTTCTCTAAGGCCTCTCTAGCTGCCTCCACGAGGTCTCTGTGCTTCTCTGAGAGTGCTACGGTTATAGCTGTATCCGCTATAAACCCATCTACGTGAACACCTACGTCAACCTTAACCACACCGTCTTCCGGTATCGTACTCTCCTCATCTGCGTAAGGAGTCCTGTGAGCTGCCTCGTGGTCAACTGAGACGTTAACAGGGAAGGCAGGTCTACCCCCAAGCTCTACTACGTAGTTCTCTAGTGTAGACACTAAGTCCAGAAGCCTCACTCCAGGCTTAACCTCTCTCTCAGCTCTACGCTTAACTCTCTCAGCTATATCTCCAGCAGTAAGGTACTTCCTAACTACCGACTCATCCAACCCCTACATCCACTACAAAGTAAAACCAAGCAAGCAAAAAAGCTACGGAAGAACCCAACTCAAGCCAGCAGCAAAACAAGGAGAAAACTACCAACTCAGTCCCCACAGAAGCAATCGAAAAGAAGAGTGAAGCCAGGCTAAGCTAGAGGAGAACCCATACCGGGTCAGGCGGGGATTCTAAGCATCACACATCAACAGCGGCAGATCTCCTCATCCCCAAGCAAGCGACAAACCACCCACATCAGCCCTGCGCGAGCTCCTCACCACTCCGACCTTTCGAGCTTCATCACTTTCAGTCTTTTCTAGTTACTTTCTGTCTTGTGACTTCTTTGACTGAGCTTTTTAAGCTTTTCACCCAGGTCTGGAAAGTTCATGAAACCTAGTTAGGGGCTGGATGCCTGGGTTCTCGGCTAACACCTTACCGAAGCATGGAGCAGACCATAAGCGATGCGAACAGGAATTACACGAAAAACTATGAAGTGACGATAGTGAATACGCCAGACATCATGTGGAGGATGATGGAGGAGCAGAGCTACTTAGAGGAGATCAGAGAACTACTAACCGAACTGGGGAGCGGAGTAGAGTGAAAAAGAGACCTAGCACCAAAGCTGAAGTAAGTCGTCGAAAAGTACGTGAGGATAAGCTGTCTATAGCTAACCTCATAAGATGCCTATAGTGGTCCCTACTTCAGAATTCTAGCCGTATATCTTTACTCCCTCTTCCACCTAGAGGGCACGCTCCTCGAACATCTCTAGCTTTATCGAGGACGGAGTACGAGACTAGGGACACATTAGACATACGGGCAGGAGTTATGGGAGAACGGGAATCACGGTTAGAATCCCACTCTCGATATTAGAGAAAATAAGGAAGAAACACAACATAGACGCAGGGTAGACAAAGACTATCCCCTAAATCTCTTAAGAGATCATAGTTACATAAGTACTAGGATTGAGAAAATATGTGCTGGAGGACCTATGTTTAAAGCTATAAAAAGTGAAGGAATGGATACCGTGAATCATCCCGCATCTAAAGGGAGCTAATAGATTTCCGAGACAAGAATTACAGGAAACAATTAGAAAAACTTGAAGGTCTACCAAGTTTGAGCTCCTAGTTAGCGTGTAGAGAACACTGGTGAAGCAATCAGAAAGGACTGAAAGGGTGTTTGTTGTTCTTTAGTAGAGAGTTGCTTCGCAATTAGCATATATGGAGGAACTGCGTGCCCAAGTGAACATATGAGAGCAGTTGTGATGACCATTATTGCTTTAATGGTGTTTATTGTTCTTGTTGCTCCTGTAAGCCTCAGGGTGGTAGTTGTCAAAGTAGTAGCGATTGTTGTTCCTACTATTTAGATGGAAGTACTTGCTATTATTTATCCACTTGTAGTAATGGTAAATGCAGTTTTAATACTTGTAACATACAATGCCAAGTAGGAATTTCATATTTAGTCAAGGATAGCCTTTGTACTTACTTAGGGTGTGTTGGAGGAACAGCGCATGAGTGTAATAGTAATAATTGCGGGAAGAGTATTGATTGTGGTGGAACAACCTACTATTGTGTTTATGAGTCATCAAAATGGGTATGGAAAGATAGCAAACCATCTGGTTTTTGCTGCTCCGATTCAGATTGTCCTTCAGGACAAATATGTAATACATCAAATTATAGATGTATAAATGTTTGTAAGCCAGGACAATGTGTGAATTATCGTGGTGAATGTGTTGATAGTGGAAATTTTGGAGATGCTGATAATCCAAGACCAGGTGAAAGATGTAGTAAAGAATATTGTGATAATGGAAATTGGAAATGGTGTTCTTGTTGGGTCATCGGTGAATGGTGTAGCGTGGTCGGAGCTTATTATAGCGCTTCTGAGTCGTTAACTGAAGCTTGTAAGGCTATTGAAAATTGTGGAACAAATAAGTATTATACGTGTATATGCCAGGGCTGCTATTTCTCTTCAGATTGTGCCCCTTGTTCTAATAATGTAAAACCAATATGTGATAATGGGGTGTGTAAATGTAAACCTTGTGAAAAGAGTTCTGACTGTGAAGATCAGTATTGTTGTAAGTATGAGATTGATAGAACAAATAATGAATGTGTAAGTAAAGGAACTATTTATTATTATGGTGGAAAAAGTTATTTGTGCACTTAAACTAGTTTTAGAAATCTATATCTTGCTTTGTGGGTAATATAGCTATGAATTTTAATGGTCTCCCTGAAGTATCATAACCATAGATAAATTCATGAATCATTTTTCCAGGAGCATATCTTCCAGCTGGGAGTGAATCAAGTAAGTACTTAGGAACCACTCCAGCCATTGCTTCATGGTAAAATGGGTTAGAAGGATCCTTAACTAAAATTTCTGTTCCAGCATAACCTAAGGCTTTTGCATACAATATATATAAATAGGGATAATACTGATGAGGAATGTGTATTTTAGCTTTACCATCTAGGTGAACTAAACCACCAGAAAATCTTAAACCCAAATCTGTTATCACATCGCTTGCAAGTTTTGGATCATAATTGGCTAGAAACTCTATTGCCGTGTTTTTGAAATCAGGATATATTTGACTTATATCTATCCTATTAATCCACATCTCTCTTCCAATTTCATAATCACTCATTTCCCATGCCCAAAACCATGGAATTTCTTTCGGTTCATAGCTTTTCCATTCTTTATCAGTATAAGCTTTTATTATTCTATCAATAAGTTTTCCTTCGAATCTTCCCCATTTTCCTCCATTCCATACTAAGTTTAGATTATCCAACAAAGTTTTTCTTCCATATTCAACTGACCATGGCATATCACCTGAGCCAAGCCATCTATTTTCTCCAGTTTTTGCATTAAATTCAGTAAACTTGTGATGATATTGGCAAGCATATATTATCATTCTATCTTCCATTGAAGGAAACCACTCTTTCATCTTTGTTCTATTGAGTAAAGGTAATAAAGGAAAAGTTATTTCTGTTCCATTTACCACAATCTTTTTTGTTGGTAAGAATAGGAAATAATAGTCCATATCTGGCTTAACATAAATTAATCTTACAGTTTGATTTGCAGGATCAAATCCCAGAATATCGTACAAAATAAAATTCCTTTGTCTATGCAATCCTTGAATAAATTCTGGATTTGAATGAGGACTTTTAAGGTAATCTATTAAATAGGGACTTTGTTTTAAATCAATTCCAAGCGTGTAAATTAATATTGGTATTTCATTTTCGTCGTCCCATAATTTAACGTTGTATTCTTTTCCCCTTATCCAAATGGGAAGGAAGTTAAAAAGCTCTTGGCTAACTTCTGGACTAGCTTCATCAGTCTTAAGCAAATAAGAAAAGGCTTCTAAGTCTTCGGGTAATCCTCTCCATAAAGCTGCGGAGAAATTTCCAGGTATATAAATACTTCCTCTATTTTTTAAGTTATAGATTCCAATTTTTTCTATAAGGTCAAAAGTTTTTGAGGCGATTGGTATTTTGCTAAAAATTCTGTAATCTCTTTCTATTTGATCCAAAAGCTGGTACGCTAAGTTTTTTGGAATTGCACTTCCATTCAAGTTGGCAATTCTAAGTATTTTTATTAGTTCGTTTAATTTTCCATTTTCAAAAATTTCTCTAACAAGTTTACTTGAATCAAAAAGATTCAAACAAAGTTTTTTATCGAATTCAGGAGGAAGCCATGCTTCAAACTTATCTCTTAAAGAGAGCTTAATTTCTCCTTTTAAAGAAGAAGTTAAATTGTATCTATCTTTCGCTTTAATTGAAAATTCTAGATCTTGTAAAGTTGAAATATTTGCATGATATTTGTTATCATACTTAATTAAAGGTATTTTTGTTCCGTTTAATAATTCAATGTAAGCTTCTATTGGGCTATCATCTAATATTTCAGCAGAAATTTTGTACTCGCCCAAGGAAATTTTTTCTATATTTAAATTTCTTATTTCCGGTGCTTCTAAGTTAGAATAAAAGCTTATTTCTTTTTCTATTTTATTTCCAAACTTATCTGAAACGATAACATAGCCAATCAATTTTCCTTCTTCATTTGAAATAGAAGAAGGATCAAAGCCTTTTTCATAAACAACCGTTCCATTGCCATAATCTTTTACTAGAGGTAGTTCAATTGAAGTTTTGTTTAAATTTAAGATTGCAAAGTCGGAAGGATTTTTTTCATTGACTAAAATAGAAATTTTTTGATATTCTCCTTTACCTAATTTTTCTTTATACTCTATAGATTTTATTTCCGGTGCCTCTAGGTCAAGCTTAGGTCCAGGTTCTTCTTTATGTTGGCTTAAATTGTACAATAAGGCTGCTGTTATAATTATTGCTCCTAAAGTCAATAGGGCTAAAGCAATTTTTCTATTTCTACTTATTCCACACAAATCCATCTTGATCCCAATACATTTCCTTCATTGCAAGTAAAATATAGAGTATAGCTAATTGATTATCTATGCTTACAGGTTCCATAAGCGTATAGTCAGCTGTTTTCTTCTCTCTTCTAAAAATTCTCTTAATTTATTCATTGAAAATAAATTTATATTTGTAGACTCTAAATGATAGAATTCAATAGGCAATATCCAGCTCTTCTTCTAACTCAAACTTGCTCATACACGCTCATACTCTAGCTAAATCTTTCAGTATTTGATTGCTTCGTTCTTTCTTCTATTTCGGGTTTTTATAAGTTTTCATGGTTGGTTTCGGAAAACCCATTGAACCTCGTCAGGAGCCGGATGCCGGGTCATAGGTGCATGCCTCACATTCGTTGATATGGATAGAAACGCTTATAAATACTCTATGCGTAGCGGTACGTGGATGCATCTCGATGTAGGGTTGAGAGCCGTTATGAGACTCGAGATGACAGCTCTCCCCGAGGAACTCAAGATGTGATGTGCCTGGGGTCATCCTGAACGCTCCCAAAAGTAACGCAGACCCAAGACCAATGCGTGGGGAAACAGAGATGAGGCGATGAAGTCAACCGATATAAACCTGTATCAGAGCTGAACCTCGGATGTCGGTGTTGTTATTTTGGTGTGTTCGAAGCCTGTTGTTCTCGATGTTCCTATTCCTAGTGCGAGTGTTGTCGCAAGTGTTTCTTCCTGTAGTGTTCCTGTGTCCACGCCCTTGGCTATGTACAGGTCTAGGTAGTATTTGTTGAGGTATAGGTTTACGTACCCTATCAGCGCTGGTGTGGGTTTCTTATCTTTGCTATACCTTATTTTGAACACCTTAGCTGTTCTGTTGATAGTATAAGGCTCACTGTGTGATCTGTGGAGTACTATCGATGTCCTTATAAGTGTTTCTGCTTGAGCCTACCTGCGATGTAGAGGTTCACGTAGGCTGGTGTGGAGAATGTGTTCATTGGTTTAGGCGTTAGAGACTACGTTTTCTAACTATGGATAGATCTCTCATTAGTGTGAGCGACTAGAAGACCACTCCTATCTTACTCAACTTCGTAAGATCATGCTCGCTTTCTTAGCTTCTTTTACTATGTTTATGGTCCCTACGGGAACAAGCATGACTTCGATGAGTCTTATCCCGTAGCAGTGGAGGCTGCTGGTGTCGTAGATGGCACTGCTTACCTCGTTAATCGTGAGGTTAACTGCGTGACTAATTCGATGAACTACTTTACGTACAGCCTTTCATTTCCAGCTCTCTCGATGTAGGGTAGGTCTTGTAGATAATCTTAGGGGTGTTACCCTAAGCCTTCTAGAAGGAGGATTTGGGACGCAGTTTGCTTTCCTTCAGTAGGGATTTCACCAGCTTATAGGTGGAGAAACTTGATTCCGCAAGAGCAAAGCACTCATCTCCTCAGTAACCTTAGTACATTTAGCATTTCACTACGTATTTTTTAGTTTTCTTAGCTACCGTAACTTTACTCGAGAGTATTGAAAGGCAGCTGGAGCTGGTGGCGAAGAGGGGTGTTGTTCACTTACTTTCACTTATTTCATAAGTGCGTCAAGCTGTGTGGTTGGTAGCGTAGCACTGGTGTAAAATCGCTGATGTGTGGATTAACTTAGTTCTCTGTAGTTGTCTGCTTGCGGTTGTTCACTCGATTTTCAAAACTTGACGGACTTCTCTATCTCGTAACGGAATATCCTCAGGCTAGAATTTTACGGTGCTAAAGCAGACCGAAGGCATAGGCGAAGGCTAGATACCTGAAGAAGTCTTTTTCGTAATCTCTCTTCTTCCTCTTCCTTCGGGGTCTGCACCTAGTTCTCTTAGCTCTAGACCTACTCACTGCTCTCCCTTTCTGTTTCTTATTCGCAACTTATAACTCTAGTGTCTCTACAGGCTTCTCGCGCTATCTGCTGCGAACTTAGTGTAGAAGTACCTACTACACCGGGTTCTAAATTCTCTAGCTCTAGTATGATAGTGAATGCGGCACCCCTCTTGAACCACTCAGTAGAGTACGACGTAACAACCTCAACAACTTTACTCGAGGTCTCTCTAACAACACAGAGAGTAAATACACCAACGTACCCCCTATTTTAAGCATTACGTAACTTAGAACGTGGTCGATAAGACCCCCATCGAGGGAAGCAGGAAGTCTGAGATCGCGGACCCTCACCCTAGCTCAATACCCACCCCACTCGATGCATGCTGCGGTATTATGGTATTACTGCAGGCTATTAGTCTAAGCATACTGTTCCATACAACACGTTAAACAACGCACTACACATCACATCTATAAGAAGACACTACCACCATAAGATAGCCACACTCAGGACAGATAAACAAACAAGTAGCATGAGTCACCCAATTCTATCTTTTAGATTCAAGCGGTTCTAGCGGACGTAGCTAGCGGGAGGAGGAAGGCTTTCAATTCTATCTTTTAGATTCGATAAAGTAGTAAAAGCATTATCAAATGATCTAAGAAAAAACTTTCAATTCTATCTTTTAGATTCTTCATCACTTCATCGATTTTCTCTCTAAACTTAACGCATTTCCTTTCAATTCTATCTTTTAGATTCGAAATTCTATTATGGTGGGGGTAGTATGGAGTCAATCCCCCGATCTTTCAATTCTATCTTTTAGATTCTTCGTCAGGTTCGTGAGGGTGAAGGGGGTGAGGCTGGACACTTTCAATTCTATCTTTTAGATTCTACGGCATAAAGGTCACACTACAGCAGACCTCCGGAACAAACCTTTCAATTCTATCTTTTAGATTCTCTACACCATACAGGGGGATGACTTCGACGCCAGAGAGGCTTTCAATTCTATCTTTTAGATTCTGGTGAAGCTACTGTCTCTGGTCACTCAGCGGGAGTTCGAGGCTTTCAATTCTATCTTTTAGATTCCCGCTGGAGCTCTTCGCGCTATACGAGGTATGGAGGGCTAAGCTTTCAATTCTATCTTTTAGATTCTCGAGGAGGTGTTCAAGGTTCTATACGATACCAACTATATTCTTTCAATTCTATCTTTTAGATTCCCGCTGGAGCTCTTCGCGCTATACGAGGTATGGAGGGCTAAGCTTTCAATTCTATCTTTTAGATTCTCGAGGAGGTGTTCAAGGTTCTATACGATACCAACTATATTCTTTCAATTCTATCTTTTAGATTCCTGGGAGGACGAGGTGGTCAAGCTGAGGAGCCAGCTCTCAACTTTCAATTCTATCTTTTAGATTCCTCTCCGCCGTAGCGTGCCGCACCATCCCCGGGGTCACGATCTTTCAATTCTATCTTTTAGATTCGCGGGAACGACCCTGAAGACATGTAGCTTTCTAGCACCGAGCTCTTTCAATTCTATCTTTTAGATTCGGGTACCAAGGCGGTGAAGCTTGTCGCCAAGAACCTCGTGCTCCCTTTCAATTCTATCTTTTAGATTCCTGGAGGACTGTAGGAATGGCATTAACTTAAGCCATAACGCTACTTTCAATTCTATCTTTTAGATTCTCGATGGGCGGGTGGCTCGGTTCCGGTGCGGGGATAAGCTTTCAATTCTATCTTTTAGATTC
>JAUQPH010000012.1 GCA_030550455.1 Thermoproteota archaeon | reverse complement strand
GAAACCCGAACTACATAGTTGGGTAGTTTTATTATATAGTTAACACACTTTAATAGGAGGTAGTAAGTGAACGTCGAGAGGGTTTGGAAGGTTTTGAGTAAAGTCGAAGTTCCAGGATTCGATGTCGACGTCGTCTCGTCGGGACTAGTGAAGAAAGTAAGGATATCTAGAGACGGTAGCAAGATCGCAGTATTCATAGACTTCACAGGCTCCGACCCCTACTGCGGGTTCTGCAAGTTCGTTAACCACACACTAATGAGTGTAATCGTTGAGAGGATCAAGAACTCGCTGAAAGAGCTAGGCTTTACCGAAGTGTTCGTAGTAGACGAGCTACGTGGAGTAGAGCTCTAGCCTTATCGAAGTAAGATAGTTGAGGGATCCAAGTAAAATGGAGAGTGTCTCTCAGGTCCAAATACATCCCTAAATGCGGGGTGCTTTACCGCTCTCCAGCTCTACTCAGTGCCTATCGCAACTGTTTCGGGTTTCATATAGGTTTATAAGGGTTGATTGTGGTTGCTTTACTATGGGTTGAACTCATCCACGATGCGGGTGCACGGTAAAGACCCAAGTGGATGAGTACTCAAAGCCAAAATGTGGGGGTTTCCCCACAGCTGTGAACTCGAGCTAGATGAAGGGGAGCTGTGGGTAGGGGTTACCCTGAACGGGTGGAGACCGATGACGTGGGCACCGATGAAAGGTGCCCCAAGGTCGATGAAACCAAGGGTCGATATCAAACCACATCAAACAACATGAAACCCGAACCCCGAGTTAGCTATGGTGAGATCTTGCTACATATAGAGTGAGGT
Organism: Thermoproteota archaeon; assembly: GCA_030550455.1. Classification (GTDB taxonomy): domain Archaea; phylum Thermoproteota; class Thermoprotei_A; order Sulfolobales; family NBVN01; genus DRZP01. Next base: position 33,905 of record JAUQPH010000012.1, on the reverse strand, counting down.
AAGTAGGGCTGTTTCTTATTCAGGTTAGCTAAGCCTAAAACTATGATTAAATTGTTCTAATTTTATTTCCCTTAATTTATTTCACGTAGTAAGCTAAAAGAACTTTCGAATCGAGATGGTAAATTTGAAACATGTGTGTGAGATTAGGATAAGAACGGTTAACGACGTTGTGCCGTAATCCCGACGTATACTACCTACACGGTTATTAAGAGGTACTCGTGTTCTCTAAGTTAACACATAGCTGCTGACTACAGTAGTATGAGTTTAAGTCTTTAGAACAAGTGCGGTTTAGGTCTTGTGCTGCTGAATTAGCTTAAGTACAATGCTGTAGACGTTTAATGCGTAGTTGAGTGCTTCTTCCGCATCGGACCTATCGTAGAGCTCGTCGGGTGGAATACCGCTTTCCTCATCTCCATACATAGAGAGTTCTCTTTCTCTACGTAGCTTCCTCGATATGCGCGCTAGTGCGGGTATCTCGACTTGAAACCATTCGGGGAACCTCTGCGCTTCTCTTTTGAGAACGGGTCCTACGTCATGCCATTTCGGTACCTCAACACCGACTAACCTCAGTGCTGCTTTAAGAAGTAGTTCGACCGACTCTTGGCACTGCCTTACTACGTACGGATAGTTGCCTCTTTCAAGTGCTTCCTTTGCGTGGCGTATTCTCTCCTCAGCTTGCCTTAAGTAGGATTGCGCCATAGATACGTTGTTCATAGCTCTATTACCTCACCAAATTTGTAGTCTCTCTTGAGTCTCCAATACCACTTTCTACCACATCTTACTCTCTCTGCTCCAAGCTCTTTGAGCTTCTCTCTGAGGTTGTTCAAAATGTTCGTAAAGAAGTTCTCTCTATCATACAGTACCACAGCGTCTTCAACCATGTCTAGGTAGATCGGCGATACTTTCTTCGCCTCGCTAACGCTTTTTATAATAGGCGAAAAATCGACACTATACCCTTGAGATCTAAGCCTCTCGACCTCCTCTTCAACACCTTCTTCTACTAACATAAACAGTTCCTGCCTTTTCAGCCTACTCTTAGGAGGGTTCTCCAAGACTATAAGAACGTCTATATCGCTCTCCCTACCGGCCTCGCACCTAGCGACAGAGCCGTACACGACGAACGAGACGAGCTCGCCACTAAGTCTCTCTATAGCTACATCGAGAAGTCTGTGAAGTAGATGAGCGTAGGGTTCACAAAGCTTCTTGGACATACTGACAACCACCCTATTTAAAGGCTATTTTTCGAACAATATAAGAACTTGCTAATCGCATTTAGTTCAAAACCACTTAATATAGCTCAAGGCCATCCTCAAAGTATCTCTGTAGTCTTTCACAAAACCTCCAAAGACGTATGCTCTACATCACGCACGTTCTCACTTTAAAGGGCTAGGCCTTTAACTGTATAAGCGGTACTCTCCAAGTCTTCCAGCTTTGCGGAGCTCTGCGATAAACTCAGGCAGTAATAGCGAGAGTCTCCAGTACGGCGTTCTCTAGTCGTGTACATCGAGAGAGCGAACCTCCGATGTCTGCCTCTTCATGATGAGAGTGGTATGCGTATCAAAAGTTTAGACGAGTCTAAATCTTAATTGCCGTAGACACCTCAATATAAGGGAGGAGGTAGTGGAACACTGCGGAGACGTTAAGCCATTGCGAGCTAGTTCGGTAGGAGAGTGCGGCATAACTGTTGCTGTCGTGGGGCAACCGTCTACAGGTAAATCTACTTTCTTCACATACGTCACCGGTGAGGTAGTGAGGATTGCTAGCTGGCCCGGCACTACCGTTGAGCAGAGGGTAGCTAGCGTAGAGTACCGCGGGGTGAGGCTGTGCTTCGTAGACCTCCCGGGGATCTACGGTCTCGCAGCTACCTCACCGGAGGAAGCTATAACCAAGAAGTTCCTGCTGGAGGGAGAGTACGACGTAGTGCTCGTTCTTGTAGACCCTCTAGTGATCGAGAGGTCTATCTACCTCCCGCTACAGCTAGCGGAGATGGGTGTTAAGCTCGTAGTCGCAGTAACTAAGTGGGATGTAGTACACAAGTCCGGTCTCCACGTAGACGTAAGTAAGGTGTCGGCTAGACTCGGAGTCCCGGTAGTTCCCATCTCCTCGATAACTGGAGAGGGTGTTGACGAGCTGATGTCGGTCTTAGTCGAAGTAGCTACAAGGAGTAAAGTTAGTAGTGGTGTAGCTGTAGACTACGGTCCTCTAAACTCTTACGTTGAAGCCCTAGAGCCTATGGTAAAGAAGAGACTCGAGAGCAGGAGGCTGTCAAGCCGCTGGGTATCTCTTAGGCTACTAGAGGGAGACGATGAGGTCGCCAAGGTAGTTCGAGATGCGGAGTTAGTCGAGCTTGCGAAAAGATTGAGAGAGGAGTTCAAGAGGGCCTACGGGCTGTATCCTGAAGACTTAGCTGTCTACGCGAGGTACAAGAAGGCTACGGAGGTTCTAGAGAGTGCAGTAGTCCGAGTTGCTCTAAAGGAGAGTAAGCTCTCTAAGTACGTAGACTCCCTGTTTACAGACCCGCGGCTGGGTCCAGCTCTCTCACTCGCTACTCTATTCTTAGTCTTCCTAGTGGCATTCACTGTTAACACGGGGTTTCCACTAAACTTACTCATGAGGTCCGCAGGTCTAGAACCTCTAGCAGAAGCACTGGAGACGTACAGCCTCGTGGGCGTCCTGAGGTTAGCTTTCACCCACCTTGCGGATGCTGTGAGGAACGCGTTGAGTCTCTATAGCGAGCTCCTGGCGGAAGTAGTGGCGGATGGTATTATAGAGAGCGTGGGGTTAGTACTTAGCTTTGCTCCACTAGTCTTAGTGGTCTCTTCTCTGATATCAGTGCTAGAAGACAGTGGTCTCGGGCCGAGAATGGTTCACTCGCTCCACAGGTTTCTATCGGTCTTCGGGCTCTCCGGTAGGTCTCTCTACCCGTTGGTAGTTGGGTTAGGCTGTAACGTACCGGCAGTAGTTCAGTCTAGGGTCTCGATAGACGAGTACGAAAGGCTCCAAGTAGTCGGTTCAGTACCCTTCATACTTTGTCAAGCCAGGCTGGTAGTAATGATGTACTTCGCTCAGTACTTGTTTCCCGGGCAACCGGTCCTTCAGTCGCTCCTCATGCTGACCCTCTACGCTACATCCATAGCTCTCTACCTACTCACATCGAAGCTCCTGAGGACGATAGTGTTTAAAGTAAGGGAGAGTCCTGAGTTAATCATGGAGATACCACCGCTCCACAGACCTAGCGCTAGAGTGGTCTGGTGGAACTCTTGGATAAGAGTCAAGCACTTCTTGGTTAAAGCAGGAACAGTGATATTCGTCTTAGCGCTAGCGAGCTGGGCTATGGTTAGCTTAGGTCCAACGGGACTCACCCCCGACCTCACTCAGTCTTACGCTGCCTTGGTCGGTTCCTACATCGGGAAGTTCGCTGAGTTAGCCTACGAGGTAGAACCGGAGTCTTCGTGGAAAGTGGGCTTCGCGTTACTATATGGAACGGTAGCTAAAGAAGGCCTTATAACATCAATAGCAGCCCTCTCATCAGTTGAGGAAGCAGAGGCCCTTAGAGCCATAGGGTTAACGACTCAGCAGGCAGTTGGGTTACTCTTCTTCTTTATGTTCTACGTGCCCTGCCTCCCGACGATTGCGGTCATATATCAAGAAAGCAGAAGCACGAAGTTTACAGTCGGCGTAACTCTATACTTAATACTTGTGGCCGCAGCTCTATCCATACTAGTGTACAGAACCCTAGAGCTATTCTCCTAGCTACACCTAGTACAGTAAGTACACCACCATAAGTTTGAGCGCACCGGGGACTATAGAAGAGAAAACTCAGAATATCAACCCTTCGTCACTAGTCTGTCTACGTCGGCTTCATCACCAACTGTGTAACGCTTAATTATCTAATAACTCTAGCTACTCTGAGGACTTGATGAAGCGTGGAAGGGCTGACTACGTGATGTAAGTAGACATCGAATGCGGAGGCAAGAATAGTAGAAGCTCGTAAGTGCTGATCTCCCCACCTACAGTAGAACACTCGGTGTAAACACTAAGAGGCAGTACCCCTTATGAGGTTAGATCAGCTCTTCGACTATTCTGACTACTCGCAGTGGAGCGTACGTTGGGTCTACAGCTACGGTCTTAACTCCTTGAGCTCTGAGCCTTGCTACACTCTCTAGGTCCTCCTTAAGTACCTCGTATAGCTTAAGCTGGTAGAGTCCTCTGGCCCAAGGCGGTAACCCGGTGGTCTCGTAGCCGACTATTAACGGGACTACTAAGAAGAAGACGTGGTTTTTCGACTTAAGAGTTTCGGAGAGCCTGACTACGAACTCCCCCCTCCAGCTCCCGGAAGGCCTTGTGAATAAGAAGACTATGGCTTTCTCCCTAGGTACTAAAGAAACGACCCTGCTGATTACCTCCCCGAGGTCTACGGCACTAGCAGAATCCTCTTCGTACTCAAGGTCGACGAGTGTGCTATAAACCCTGCGGAGTCCTTCTAAACCGCTCGCGGGTTTCCCGGAAGAAGATACTTTCTTTTCGTTAAACACTATTGCCGAGATGTTGTAGCCCCTGCGGCATAAGTAGTAGGAAACCGAGGCCACAATTCTCGAGAAGTGTTCCACTGGAGTCTGCCTTGGGGGACCTACCCACATATCTCTACTCGAGTCCACTAGGAATACGACATACTGAAAGGACTCTCTCTCCATCTCCTTTACGGCCAACATCCCCCTCGAAGCAAAAAGCCTCCAAACGACGTACCTTAGTTCATCACCGGGGCGGTACTCTCTGACGTCGTATAACTCGACTCCCTCCCCCGGTATCTTGGTCTTCACTAGACCCGACTTCCTAGTTGAAACCCAGAGCTTTCTAACTACTACCGGCTCGATGGCAGGTAGAATCTTTACTTTCAGCTCCCCGGATACCTCCACATCTTCGCTCCGGAAGAGCCCTAGGGGGTCTCTAACAGATACCTTCAGTGGACCGACTCTATACGTACCCACCCGCCCACCGAAAGCGAAGACTAGCTTAGTGCTCGAGGAAGGTGGGATGAGCAGGACCCCGGCTCTCGGTGTACCGGAGATCTTAAGTAGGGGGCTATAGGAGAGGCTGTACTCTCCTAGTAAGACAGGTATTTTTGTGTTATTCCTCAGCTCGTACTCGACTAACACGTCAGAAGCCTCTGTTGCCGAATTAGACCTAGCTACAACGGTGAGCTTCGAGACGGCGGCTGCCGAAAGGGATGCGTAGTACCTCATGAAGATCGCTACAGAAACTAGCATTAGGGAGTAGGCTATGAGGGATTCGTCGTAGAGTACGCCGACTACTGTAAGAGATAGGCAGATGAATAAGTATGGAGCAAGTCTATGGGTTCTCTTGACTGGAGCCTCCAAGCCTACCCCCTATAGTCTATAGTCGCGAGGTACTCGGTTCCAAGTGATTTAGTGAGGGACTCACCTAGTGAGTTCAGTATGGACTCACTCTCATCTAGAGACCTCAGAACAGCCCTCCTCCAGAAGACTACGGGTGGCCAAAGAGACTTACCGGTAGCTCTTCTGTAGAGCCTGTTCATACTCTTCCAGTATTCGAGAGCTTTCTCGGTACCTACGTAGCTACTCATTACTCTAGGGAAGGACTCGTCGGATAGCCTAACCCCTACTAGTGCTAAAACCACTAAGTCGACTATGCTGTAGAGGTTTACGAAGTCCCTACTATCAAGCTTTACTGCTCTACTAAGCACGGACTTCCTAATGTCGGGAGCTATGTACAAGTCTTTCTCGATTTGCTCAGGCATTGGTCTATCCCTAACTCCAGGCTCTCCAGCGTAAAGGAGTCGCGAGAAGTAGAACGCTAGTAAGGGGACTAGGCCGTATGCTATAGGTGAAGACACCACTAGCCTTAGGTAAAAGTTCGCTAACTCTAGTAACTCAGGAAACCACACCGCCGGGTGGAGCACGGCTAAGAAGGCAGCAGTAGATACGTAGAGAACGTCTAAGAAGCTCGCGATGACGTCACGTGCTTGAGCTCCACTACTCAAGACTACGTACGGGTTGGTTAGAGAGTAGTGTATCGCATCAAACACTACAGTACACTCTCTATCACCAGCGCAGAGATATCTGAGGAGTTCTTCAGCGAGCTCTCTGTAGCTTCTGTCGCCTGAGTTAAGTACCTGGTTTAGTAGAATCGAGCCGTCTCCTAATACGTAAACGTGAATACCGTCGACTACTTCTTCAGATGCTACAGCAACTACTCTAGCAGAGAGCACCTCTTCTCGGTGTGTTGGAGAAGCTCCCACTAGCTTAAAAGATTGGGACGCCTCTACAGCTACGCCAACAGTGTAGCCCGAGAGCTTACCTCCCACAACTTCCGATGCTAAGTCGAGAGACACGACAAACTTCTTTCCACCTACGAGTATAGTGGCCTTCGGATAGTACGATAAGCTACCATCGTAGGGAACTCCGACTCTGTTTCCCACTACCCTGATCGTAGAGTTGAGAGCTTCGAGCAGACCGTTGGATGTAGTGTCTTCATCAGCTACTAGAACTGCCATAACTTCGCAACTCCTCCTCAGAGACATAACTAGCTCTGTTGCGTTACTCGCGCCTATAGGGATAGTGGGAGAGACTATGACGTATAGGCATCGGCTAGAGTTCAAACTACCGATGTCCTCGGGCTTGAGGATTATAGCCGTCCCATAGGTAGACCTAGCGATCTCGTAAAGAGACTGGGTTCCGTACGAAAGAGGGCTGAGAGGAGACGGACCGATCGGTATCGCTGGAACTTGAGGTCCTTTCTCTACTAGAGCCATGAGGCCCACTAATACGAGGAGTGCCGCAAGCCCTAAGGATACTAGCCTAACCTCCCGAACTACCTCCAGCCTCCACACCGTAGGCATACGCAGCCAGCCTCAGTATGTATAGAGAAGCCGAGAGTAGTGAGAAACCCACTAAGCCGCTCATGAGTGCTGTAGCCACCATCGCTCTCTCCATGTAAGCTATCGACCAGATCAGCACCTGAATGGCTACGACTAGCACTACTATCCCTAGAACTAGGAGGGGTAGAAAGCCCCTTATCTTAGGAACCCTAAGCCTAATCATGGTGCGACACCCAAGAACCTGAGTATAGACTCTAGAAAAGCCAGTACGTAGTACGCATAGTTCGAGTAGGTCTTACCTACGAGCTCTACTACTCCCGCGAAGTCGGGTCTTACTAGAGAGCTCAGCAAGTCCGACCCGTGTTGAAGGCTCAACTTAACGGCACTAGCGTAAACAAGAGAGAAGATGATAACCGTTGAGGCTATCCCCCTCTTATGCGAGAACACTAGCGACTTACCGACTAAGGAGAAAACTACGAGTGACGTTACTAGAAACGAGATTACGCCAAAAACTACCGGGGCTAGTGACCCGATTCTAGCGGTTACCTCCTTCGGGACCTCGAATAACACCTCGAAGAGGAGAGCGTGTACGACCGGGTAAAACGATAGTGTCGCTAAACCTAGGAGTGTCCCGGCTAAAGGTGGGCTGAACGCCTTGTTTATGTCGGAATCGTCAAGTAAGACCTTGAGGGAGAGCTTCCTAGAGGGAAGTACGAATAGAGCTGCGAGTTCTGCTACAGAATTCATCGTTTTGACGAGCACAGTGAAAGCGGTGACCGCTATAGCTACGTAAGCTACATAGGAACCGGACAGAACGTGGAGAGGTGACGACTCGACTCCACTCGCAAAGGCTACGAGGGCCCCTATGATAGAGGAGAAGTAGATGCTCAAGGCTGCTGAAGCAGCTAGAAATGGAGCTAAGAGTGCTAGGAAAACAGTAGTTGCGCTCGCTACTGCCCGAATGCTTGGTCTCGCCGATACCGAAGCACCCGCTCTGAAGACTGTAGCGTACGAATCTACCACTAAGAGCAACATGAGTCCTACGATACCTATCCAAGGCACATCAACACCGACCCTGTAGCCACCCCAGGTCTGGTGGGATTCGATTGGTCCACTGAAACCCGTCGGAAGCTTCGTTAAGATGAGTGCGACTAATGTAGTTGCGTAACACGTAATGCTACCTGTAACCACGGTAGCTAGAGCTAATGCTCCCGAGATCGGCACTAGGAGAAGCTCGGGATTTAGGAGAGCTAGCGTCGTAGGCTCGGAGATAAACTTCGGCAATGCGGTAACTGCGGACTTGATGACGTCCACAAACACTACTCCGGGGACGACCCGTGTAGCCAAGAGGAGTACGTACCTTAAGTTAGCCAAGTGCTCTCACCAACTCAGAGAACTTCTGCCGAGCTCTAGCTACCGCACTGGGATCGAATTCGTGCGAGAACCTACTCACTTCGTAAAGCTTAGTGATCTCCCCGAAGCACTCGATGAGCTTACTCGTCCTAGACAGTTGGGAAGATCGTGCCACAGAGTTAAGGTACTCTCTGTGGGTTAGATAGTCCAGCTTCTTGACTTTACTGACTTTCTCGACCAAGCGGACGGAAGCCCAGTAGATCGACAATACGTCGTTTCCTTCCGGAACTACTTCACGTCTCACTAAGTCACCGACTTTAGCACTAAGCTTCGAGGCGTAGTTGTAGAGACTCCTCCAATAGATTAAAACCAGTGCTGTAGTTAAACTCAGGAGAAGCAATACCGCTATCCACGTCGACCCCTCTTGAAGACTAACTTGCTGTATAGACGGAAGGCCAACTCTCATATTAGGGAACCTCCAGATCGAGAGCTCGGTGGACACGGATTCCTCTCCCCTGGTCGGGATAGGGGTTTCTATCGCTTTACTCAAACTTCGTAGGATACCGTAGCTTAGCTCTATTGGGACGTCTAGGTTTAGCCTCTTAAAGGCGTTGGCCAGGATGTTTGCTAGAGCGATGAAGTCATGTGGATCCAAGAGCCCGGACTCCTGTAGCGAGACCAGGGTTTGGACTATATCCCTCAGCTCTTCTGGGTTAACCTCGCTAGAGTTCAGAAGCCTCTCTATGTTACTGAGTATAGAGGGGTCTACTCTACCTTCGAGCTCATCGAGTGTAGTATTTAGAGCCTTAAGGAGTCTAGCTCCTTCTTCTCGACTTATGGCTCCTTCCTCAACTAGCTGCGATACGGTCTCGACTGATAGAGTACTCGTGTTTACTAGCTTCAGGACCTCAGCTAGGCTCGTTAAGTCTACTGAGGTAGAGTTGACCGGGAAGTTGGGGGTGTGTCTTGGAGCGTCGGCTAGTGCCGGTAGAGTAAGTGCAAGAACAGCTACTAGAACAGCTACTACAGCAGCGATAGCCTTCAAGGCTTCGGCACCGGGACCTTCGTCAAGATGTCGTTCACTACCCTCTCGGGAGTTACTCCCTGGAGCTCGTACTCAGGCTTCAGTATGATCCTGTGTATGAGGGCTGGGGCGGCAACAGCCTTGACGTCGTCAGGTATGACGTACCCCCTCCCGTCGAGGTACGCCCAAGCCCTAGCTAGTTTTAGAACGGCTATCCCGGCCCTAGGAGAACCCCCGAGCCTAACAGCTGGGTGTTTTCTAGACTCCTCGACTATCGAAGCTATATAGTCAAGAACAGAGTCGTCTACTCTAACCTTACTTGCTTTCTCTATTTCTTCTAGGAGTAGGCTCCTCGGTATCACGGGCTTAAGGCTCTCGATCGCAGCCTCGATCTCGTGGGCTCTCTTAAGCATCTCAACGAAACCTCTGTGAGAAACGTAGCCAGTGACTATCTTAGCTAGAAACCTGTCTACTTGGGCCTCAGGGAGAGGAAACACTCCCTCCATCTCGATCGGGTTCTGAGTTGCTAAAACCATGAAGGGTTCTTCAAGCCCGAAGGTCTGACCCTCTATAGTCACTTGTCTCTCCTGCATAGCCTCTAGTAGAGCAGACTGAGTTCTGGGGGATGCTCTATTTATTTCGTCGACGAGGAGGATGTTAGTAAATATGGGGCCCTTCTTAAGCCTGAACTCCCCAGTTTTCTGGTCGAAAACGTAGTATCCAACTATGTCGGAAGGAAGGAGGTCTGGAGTCATCTGGATCCTCCTAAAGCCTAAGTCTAGGAGTCTCGCTATAGACTTAGCTGTATACGTCTTAGCTACTCCGGGAACACCCTCGATTAGGGCGTGTCCTCTAGCAAGAAGACAGGCAACGATCATGTTTATCTCCCACTCCTTCTCTATGAGGACGTTTCCCTCGATAAGCACTCTCCTAATGTCCTTAATGAAGCTCAAGGACCTCCCCCTAGAAAATAGTAATACAGAACTTCATAACTCTAGCGTAAAGCACCGCCTTACACCAATAGTGCTATGTACAGAGGTTAATATCCTCTGATAACAGATAACAAATGTTCTCAAGACTTGCTGACCTTCGGGTCAGGCAAGTTAGCTAGTGCTGTGAGCAGACTACATAGCTCGAGCTACGACAGTACTCAGCACCTCCAGACTTCTACACTCCCTCATACTCCTCCTAGGTTATACCGTAGAGAAGGCTGAGTAGGTCGTACGTTTGAGAGTGCTTGAAGCATTAAACTGAGCGAGTATCACTATCTGATCCCACTACGTACTCCCTTCAGATTATTGTCACGTAGTTCGATAACTTAAAATCTACCGCAACCGTATATTCGATGGTGGTTTCAGCCTTCGACACTCACAAGCTTTCAAAAGTAAGGCGTGGGTGTTATTGGTGCCATTTGAAGTAGAGAGTGTTGGGGAGGGCTAGGTGAGCCGTGAGCTAGGAGTTAAAAAAGTTTCTCAATCTTATGGTAGACCTGTATATGAGATTTCAGACCCGGTGCCACTCATTGGACATATAGCGTTCGGCGTTATTGATAGGGGCACTAACGTTATCCAGGTGAGACCGAGCACTCTATGTCAGCACAGCTGCATCTTCTGTAGTGTAGACGCTGGACCCGTGAGTAAATATAGGCAGTCAGAGTTCTTAGTGGAAGTACACTGGCTATCGAAGTGGGTCGTTGAAGTAGCGAAAGTTAAGGGGCGGGGTGTTGAGGTGCTACTAGACGGAGTGGGTGAGCCGCTGACTCACCCTAGCTTGCCAGAGCTCATAAAGTTGGTTAAGGATTCTGGCTATGTTAATAGAGTGGCGCTAGAGACGCATGGTGGGGGGTTAAGCAGAGAGATCATTATAAAGCTACAGGATGCTGGTCTAGATAGAATAAACTTAAGCGTAGATGCTGTATCTAGAGATATCGCCGTCTCTCTAGTTGGTGTCGAGTGGTACGATCCTGCTCGACTGCTAGAGCTAGCGGCCTGGACTCTTGAGAACACCGAAATAGACGTTGTCTTAACGCCTGTAGTAGTGCCCGGATACAACGAAGTCGAGATTAAGGCACTAATAGAGTGGGCCCGTAGGCACGGTGCTGGAAGAAGGAGCGGCTGGCCCACAGGAGTCCTAATCCAGAAGTACGAGACCCACAAGTACGGCCGCAAGGTAGCTGGAGTTAGGGCCTGGTCCTGGAGTAGGTTCTACGCATGGCTAAAGAAGCTCGAGAGGGAGACGGGCTATAGGTTGATAGTCGAACCAGAGGAGATAGGGATGGAGAGAAGGTCCAGAATAGAGCCACCGTATAGTGTTGGTGAGAAAGTTAAGGCTATAGTGTTATGCCCGGGTTGGCATATCGGTGAGACTCTAGTTAGTGACATCAGGGGACTTAGGGTTATGGCAGTACTGGGTGCTGAAGGACTCACTCCCGGGTCTCAGGTAGGTGTAACCGTGGTAAGCAACGAGGACAACATATATGTGGCTAAGGTAGTAACTCGGTAGAAACTTATCACAGCTTCTCTCTTAGTGCTGTAAATCCTGAGAAGAACGTGATTTGGTCTCCACAGGCAACACCTGATTTCTCGCTTGCTCTATCAATCTCACTACCCTTTGTGGAAGTGGTATTTCGATCCCTTCGGCTTCTAAAGCTTTCTTTATTTCCTTGATGACAAAGCTTCTAGCTGCCCAGAAGTCCTGGGATGGTGCCCAGAACAGCACTCTTAAGTTCACTGAGTTATCACCGAGTGAGTCGATAAGTACTGATGGTTCGGGTTCGGCTAGAACTAGCTCACTCTTCCTCAGTACTTCCCTAATGACTCTAACGGCCTTGTCTACGTCGGACTCGTATGATATGCCTACATTGATTTCGGCTCTTCTTGCGATAGACCTACTGAAGTTGTATACTGAAGACCCCATTACGGAGCTATTCGGAACGGTAAGTACCTCACCGGACCATAACCTCACTCTAGTCGACATTATCCCTACGTACTCTACTACACCCCCGTCGTTTCCTATTCTCACAGAGTCTCCTACTTTTATCCTGTTTTCGAGGAGTAGAGCCAGTCCGGCGAAGAAGTTGCCGAGGGTCTGTTGTGCTGCTAAACCGATCACGATCCCTGTGAATCCAGCCGCTATCAAGAAACCACCGAGGTCTATCCCCACGATCGAGAGTGCCGTGAGAACTCCTATGACAAGAACTACAGCTCTAACACCTCTCTCTAGGTTGTGGACTACTTCCGGTCTCATTTCTACCTTTAACTTAGCGATGGGTCTCGAGGCGATCTTAGATGCGTAATAGAACACTAAGACGGTCGCAACTGCCGCTAGATAGCGGTAAATTAAGTAAGCGTTTTCTCGAATCCAGTTAGTGATCTCTTCAAACACGGTACTATCACCAAAAGAGTGTGCATCACGGCATCTTAAGTTGCTGTACTCTCACAATCCATACCTCATTATGTACGTAGCTATTGACGGCTCCACTAGTAGCTTGGAGACACCCTCAACTTCTAGAGACGGTAGGAGTTCTGTTGTTACTTCAGCATACGACAGACTGTGAGTCACTAGCTTAGCTGAGGTTATAAGTGGCATCCTTTCGGGTGAAATATAGAGGCCGAGGCCCTTTAAAGGTATGACAGCTTTTGTTACTCGCACGACAGTCTTACTAATGTTAGAGAGCCTTATCTTTATGGGCGTCCTCAAGCAGGGGCTTAAATCTTGGACTATATCGCTACTAGAGTACCTACATAAGTCACCTAAGTCTGACGGACCGTAGAGGGCGTACTTAGGTCTTATCGGTACGACGGTGACCAGAGTGTTCCCACAGTAAAGCCCTATGTCAAGCGGAACTTGCTGGTATACGCTAGTAGCTTCACCTGGAAGGACGTAAATGTCGTTATAGAACTTGGTGAGCAAGCACTCGACACCGTACTTTCCGCCACTCGGTGGGTGTGGCATGATAGCCACCGGCTTCTTGCTGGGAACGCTTATAGTGCCCTGAAACACTTCTACACTATCGTATCTTACTGAAACCCCGACTAATTCGTTGCTGACTCTATTGAGAATGACTCTTACTACCCCTAGGTCTACTCTTTCCTCACCCTCTACGTAGAGCTCGCGGAACTCACTGCAATACAGTACAAGCCCCTAATTCATCTAAGGCGCGCGGTTATAACGATAATTCACTCGCCTAGCTTCATTCGATAGCTCGCTGTCTATAACGACTAACACGTTAAAGAAAGAAGTAAGTAACTCAGCATTCTTTACCTAAGGGCTCTACAGCCTCTGGGGTCGACTGTGGGTAGTGTTGTTTTAGGTGTTGACAGGTTCTTGTCTGAAGGTCTATACAGAAGTCTTAGAGAACAGAAGGTCGCTATACTAAGTAATCAAAGCGCTGTCACATCTCACATCACCTACAGCGTCAATGAGCTTAGAAGTAGGGGGCTTGACATCGAGTTTGTTTTAGTTCCCGAGCACGGGTACTGGGGCTTAGGGGATCCTGGTGAGGTTTTTGAGGATACGTACGATAGTGTACTAGGTCTAGTGACTAGGAGTATTTACGGTAAAGAAGAGGGGTTTAAATCACTAAGCGAGGTAGATGCTGTAGTCATAGACATTCAGGACCTCGGCGTAAGGTTCTATACCTACGTAACAGCAGTTCTCCAGACTTTGGAGTACGCCTCCCGCTACGGAGTTTCGAAAGTAGTCGTCTTAGATAGACCCAACCCGCTCGGTTGCTGGGTAACTGAAGGACCCATACTGAAGAGTAGCTACAGGTCCTACGTTGGTTACTCAGAGCTCCCGGTTCGCTACGGGTTAACTATAGGTGAACTATCGCTATACTACAACGCGGAGAAGAGTTTAGGATTAGACGTTTCGGTAGTCACAATGCTCAACTACTCACGATCTCTAGACATCGGTGACCTAGGGCTACCCTGGGTACCTCCATCACCGGCTATTTCAGATAGGGAGACAGTGTTTACCTACCCGTCTCTAGCACTTCTTGAGGGAACGAATGTAAGTGAGGGTAGGGGTACTTACACACCGTTCAAAGTACTTGGCGCTCCCTTCATACACCCTGAAGAGCTATCTAGGAGGTTGAATTCCCTCAATGTTCCCGGGATAGTTTTTCGCCCTACATACTTCAAGCCTAAGTTCTCGAAGTACTCCGGGTCTACGTGTGGGGGAGTCTTTGTACACGTAATAGAGAGAAAGAGCCTTAGAGTCACTAGGCTAGGTTTAAGCATACTGAGGACTCTCTACGAACTATACCCCGACCATCTCACTTTCACGAAAACCGATGGTATGTTCTACGTCGACCTTCTGCTCGGGGGTCACGACTGGTGGAGTGTGGTGACCAGTGGAGAACTAGACGACTTCGTTTCCGCTGCTGACGAGGAGTCCGAGAAATTTAAAGAGTCCGTAAAGCATTATACTCTCTACAAGTAGTTCCGGAGGGTATTATCTTGATCGGAGTAAGTGGACGCTATCTATACATAGGTTTGCTCAAGGCTGAGGAGATAGCTGAGTCCTTTGGGACACCTGTTTACGTTTACGATAAAGAGGTCGTGGTCTCTAACTATAAAGAGCTGGTGGAATCGATAGGTTATAGGGACTTAGAGGTGATGTACGCCTGTAAAGCTAACAACAACGTCGAGATACTTAAAACCCTCAGAGACCTTGGCTCCGGCTTAGACGCTGTTTCACCTTGGGAAGCATTACTCGGGCTGAAGCTCGGCTTCAGGAGGGAGAAGATCTTGTTTACTGGAAACAATGTAGCTGATGAAGAGATGAAGTTCGTACGCGGAGAGCTCGGTGTTCTAGTAAACGTGGATTCTGTTTCTCAGCTGAGGAGATACGGGAGGCTTTTTCCAGAGACAGAAGTATCCATAAGGATTAATCCGGGTATTGGAGCAGGTCACCACGAGTACGCAGTTACTGGTGGGGTAACTAAGTTCGGTATATACCTGAACCAGCTAGAGCAGGTTAAAACCTTGGTGAGGGACTATAGGCTCAGGGTAGTTGGAGTGCACACTCACATAGGGTCAGGAATACTTGACGCAGAACCGTTTCTAGAAGCGGCAAAAGTTCTAATCGGTGTTGCCTCTCAGTTTACTAGCGTAGAGTTCTTGGATATAGGAGGAGGGTTCGGCATTCCCTACAAGTCGGGCGAGAAACCCCTCGACTTACAGTATCTAGGTAGGAAGCTCGCAGAGCTTGTAGAAGGCTTTTCGATGAGATACGGGCACGTTAAGCTACGAGTTGAGCCTGGTAGATTCATAGTGGGGAATGCCGGGGTCTTACTAGTTAGAGTCGTGGACGTCAAGGAGGTTGAAGTAAGTGGACTGAAAAAAGTGTTTGTCGGAGTAGACTCAGGTATGAATCACTTAATCAGGCCAGCACTCTATGGAGCACACCACGAAGTCATAGCGGTCTCTAAGGCGGACTGGCCCAAGACGGTGAGGGCAGACGTAGTGGGCAATATATGCGAGAGCGGTGATGTGTTGGCAATCGGAGCAGAGCTACCAGAGGTAGAGGAAGGTGACGTACTCGCCATAATGAACGCAGGAGCTTACGGGTACTCTATGAGCTCGAACTACAACCTCAGGCCTAGGCCACCAGAGGTTGTTGTATACGGGAGTGAAGTCAAGCTAACCAGGAGAAGAGAGACCTTCGAAGACCTCCTCAGCACATCACTAGAGGTCTAGTACCCTGCTGTCATTACCAACAAGTTAAACACATCGACCGGTTTGACACTACCGCAGACCTTAAAATACTGTGAGTGTTTCGTTGCGCAATTATCGGTACAACGGCTGTGGAAGCTGATGGTAGCTGCGAACCCTCTGAAGTCAGCCCCATACTAGAGCATTATAACGCAATCCTTTCGTCACCTATACTTAACCTCTCTATGGTTACTTTAAGTGCGATCACTACAGCCTTAACCATGGTGTCGAGAGTTAAGCTGGGGGGAATACCCGCCCAATCGCTTCTTACAGTGTTAACTTGTTGCTGCGAGAAGGGTACGTGGATGAAGCCTGACTTCATCGGGTACCCGTACCTGAATGAGTGGTTAAGACCTAGATACATTACGTAGTTACATAGGAAAGTGCCGGCACTATTGGATAAAGCGGCTGGAATACCCTTGCTTCTCAGTTCCTTGACTATTGATTTCACTGGTAGAGTGCTGAAGTAAGCTGCGGGACCTTCCGGGTCTATCGGTTCGTCTATCGGTTGCTCTCCGTCGTTGTCGGGCGTTCTAGCGTCTGCTAAGTTAATGGCCACTCTCTCGATTGCTATGTGTGTAGCTCCAGGTCTTAAGCCGATGCCTAAGTAAATATGAGGCTTCTCATCTCTGAGTAGACCTAATAGTCTTTCTTTAGCTCTCCTAAAGGATACTGGGAGAACTGCGGTCACGAGCTCTACTCCAGGTAACTCTCTAGAGGCTACTTCAGGTAGAGTTCTCGCAACAACTTCAGAAGGGTTTTCAACATACTTTCCGTAAGGCTCGAACCCGGTGATAAGAGCCTTCAATCTATTTACCCTCACTATTTTAGTAGCGTAGATTAATTTCTGACGTAGTTCTGAAGTTAGTATACGGAGAACTGTCTCGTGCTAGATACTAGGCTTTCTTAAGTGAACTTCGGCTTAACCGCTAGAAACCCTTTTGCTTCATCTATCCATCTAATGCTCGTGAAGCCTGCGGCCTCCAGCCTGTTCTTAATTCCCTTATGGTAGCTTACGTTCCCGTGCTTACCAGGTTCCCCAACGTAGTGGAAGAGCCTTCGGCCTGGCTTAAGTACTCTGTAAAGCTCTCTATAGAAGTCTAGGCTGTAGAGTTCTCCAGCTACGTTGACTCTAGGTGGGTCGTGTAGAACAGCGTCGAACCGTTCTGACTCAAGCTTCTTCACGTACTCGGTTGCGTCAGAGAGGATTATCTCGATCCTAGAGTCTTCAAGCCCTCTTGACCATGGGTTGTACTGAGCTATTCTCAACACGTTCGGGTCTACTTCAACGGTTACTACTCTCTTAGCTCCCCTCTTCACTTCAGCAATAGCGGTATAGCCGAGTCCCGTGCAGACGTCTAGAACGTCAGCACCAGCGATATTGCCTAGAGTAGATACCTTAAGTAAGGTGTCTGTCCATGGGTCAACGTAAGTAGCTCTATGCATCTGTATTCCGTTAATCTCGAGAGTTGGAGCTTTACGTGGTGCTACCGGCTTAAGCTTGTAGTAATTGTTGTTTTCAAACATATCGATTCTCACAAGCTTATCGCTCATCACTTTATACGCAAATCCCTCCTCAATCGTCGAGAGCTCGTCAAACCCAATATAGTGGGACTCGCCTAAAATTACACCTGAGTCTGTAATCCTAGCTGTGAGCCTGCTGAGACCCATATCGACAACTAGCTCAACAGCTCTCAACTCGCTATCGCGTGCTCTAGCGAGTTCAGAAGCCTCCCAGTATGTTAAGACGTAACCTGCTACGTAGGAGTACTTAACCCTCAGTAGCGTCCCCAGTATTAAAGTGCTAGCACAAGTTATTTGGTAGCAAGCTCTTTACGTAGTAGAGAAAGAAGAGCCTTGTGAAACTGTTTAGTTTTTCATATTTGTTCGTATTGGTTGGTATTGATAGAGACGCTTATAAACACCTTGATATATGTAGAGGTACTTCGATGAGGGATCGAGAGCCGCTTGATAGTATAGATGGTGGCTCTCCCCGAGACATCTAAGATGTGGGGTGCTAGAGGTCGCCCTGAACGCCCCCGAGCCCGATGAAAACCCGAGCGGAATGCGGGGAAAAGAGATGAGGCAATGAAACCAACCGATATAAACCTGCATCAGAGCTGAACCCCTTCATCTACAGTTAAGACGTAGCTATTCAATACGTACAAAATTGCGAGCTCAATTACTCAAATAAGGAGCTGAATAACGAGGTCTCCAGTCTCCGCATTTAAAGTCTTTACCGAGTCTTACCAATACTAGCATACAAGCTTCTTAACTCTCTCAACCTAGTTAGCTCTATGTAGAGAGCTATCCAACGCTCAACATCCCTTCTAGCTTCATCAGATCTTGACATAAGGACGTTTACTACACTCTGCTCACTCAGTAGTCTAGAGCTCCTTATAGAGTACTTTTCTTCGAGCTCCGACAGATACCTAAGTAACTGTCTTATGCGTTTATCTACGTGTGCTATTTCTACTTTATGCAACTACTTCACTGTTTTTACAGTAGTTAGTTTGGTATTAACGTGGGTCTACGTAATACACAGCGTGTATTACTTATGAAAGTATGGGTTGCCCGAGAGTTTAAAGCAAAAACTGTTTTGTAGAGTGATGTAGCTTACTTTAATAATTAATCGTATTAAAAGCGGTTTAGAGATGAAGTCACCTACCTTGAGGAGACACCCTGGTAACCCTCTGATAGAACCTCGGCTAGGCAACTTCTGGGAAGCCGGTGGCACGTTTAATCCAGCAGCATTTGCTTTGGGTGACAAGGTTTTCCTGCTCTACAGGCAGATATCGAGGAACTGCGTATCTACTCTCGGACTCGCAGTACTTAGTAAAGGACGTGAAGTCGTGGAGAGACTAGACGAACCAGTATACATCCCAAGAGAGCCCTTCGAAGTTCACCCATCCGTTGCCGGTGAGCACGCTGACCTCAGAGACCTGGGAGAACTCGATTATCTAAAAAAGAGTGTTGCCAATAGCTCTGGAGGTAGCTGCTTCGGTGTTGAAGACCCTAGATTATCACTAGTAGGTAGTACCATATACCTTACCTATGTAGCCTACAACGGGGTAGACCCTCCGAGGGGGGCGATTAGCTGGATAAGCTTGAGCGACTTCCTAAATAACCGCTGGGATCGGTGGAGTAGACCGATTCTTGTCACCCACCCACATCAGACAGACAAGAGTATAGTGATGCTACCCAAGAAGGTCAGAGGTAGGTGGGTCTTCTTCCACAGAATCTTCCCCCACATCTGGATAGATGAAGTTGAGGACTTATCGGAATTCACACGGGGTAGGTACCTGTGGGGGCGGCCAGCGATAAAGACGAGACCAAAGTTTTGGGACAGTAGGAAGATAGGTGCTGGTGCTGTCGTCGAGTTTGAAAGTACGTGGTTACTGGTTTACTATGGTGTATCTGGTTGGGACGATTACTACTACTCAGAGGGACTTCAACCTTCCGATTTTACTTATGTGTCGGATGGCTACCGATACAAGATAGGGCTTATGCTGTTAGACCTAGAGGACCCAGCTAGAGTACTGTATAGACCTGACGTACCTATTGCTGAACCGGAGTCCTGGTACGAGATGTACCCAGAGTCAAAGCCGGGTGTTATGTATCCAACTGGTGCTGTTGTTATGGGTGAAGAGCTACTCATTTACTATGGAGCCTCAGACTACTTCGTCGCTCTAGGTGAAGTAAACGTCGGGGAAGTGAGGGAAGCTCTTCATGGTCGGGTAGTGGAACCTCCTGAGAGCAAGAATGTGTATCCTTAAAAACACCCTGACCCAGAGTCGCTGCTGGGATCGCTGAGTTGCGGTTTAGGAGGTACTTAAATAACCCAGTGTTGATTCCCAACGCACGCAATTGGTTAGAGGCTGAAGCAGTCTTTAACCCTGCTGTTACTTACTACTCCAACAAGGTAGTCATGCTCTATAGAGCTATCTCCAAACCCATCCCAAGGTCACCGCATGAGAGCATCAAGCTGTCGACTATCTTCTACGCCGAGTCTAAAGACGGGTTCGAGTTCCACTCTAGGCGCATGCTATTCGGTCCCGAGTATCCTTGGGAATCATACGCTACTGAGGACCCGAGGATTACGTTCGTAAACGGAGTTTACTATATTACGTATACGGCAGTCTCTTCCATGCCACCCAGACCGGATACAGTACACCTAGCGCTCGCTGTTTCGGAAGACTTCAGTAAAGTCGCTAAGTTAGGTCCTATATGCCCTTACAACTCTAAGGCAGGATTCATCTTCCCAAGGAAGTACGACGGGATGTACCTACTCGCTCTCACTATCAACCCCGACCTTCCACCATCTAGAGCTGTCTTAGTAAAGTTCAGTAAGCTCGAGGACCTACTCGACCCGGAGTTCTGGTCTTCAGCTATAGTAGAAGCCAAGATCCTGCTTCAGGGGACGGCTGAAAAACCGTTCGTTGAGCTTGGGTCACCACCTATAGAGCTAGATAGTTACTGGCTACTCCTAGTGCCTGATATAGTCTACGAAGGAGGTCACTTCAGAGAGTTCAGGGTTAAGGCCTTACTCCTAGATAGAGACGACCCATCGAGAGTTGTAGGCATATCGAAGAAACCGCTTTTATCGCCAACACTGGAGTACGAGCTTACTTTCTCGGAGCCTCTGAGGGGTGTAGTTTTTCCATCGGGTGCTCTTAGGGATAGTAACGGTAAAGTAGTTCTATACTACGGGGCAGCAGATAGGTACGTAGCTGTAGCAGAAGCTGATGGAGAAGCTTTAGTGAAGTACGTCCTCAAGGGTGGTTAGAGTGTTTAAGCTCACTAAGTACAGTGGGAACCCTATCCTAAGGCCCGATCCGTCGAGGAGCTTCATGGAGTTCGCAGTATTCAATCCGACAGCGCTAGCTCTAGGTGGTAAGGTATACATACTGTTTAGAGCTCAATCCTACGAGCTCGAGTCGACAATGGGGCTAGCAGTTTCACCTGATGGTTTCACGCTCGAGTACGTCTCGGAAAACCCCGTATATGTACCAAGAGAGTTCTTCGAAAAAAGAGTTGTCTACGGAGTCGGACCAGTAGGCTGTGAAGACCCGAGAGCAACTCTAGTCGACGGTATTGTCTATGTACTGTACACGGCTGTAGGTGATGCTTACGACTACGTTAGAGTAGCTCTAACTAGCATAAGTGTATCAGACTTCGTTGAGGGTAGGTGGGACAGGTGGTCGAAACCTATTCCCATATCTCCTCCCGGAGTCTGGGATAAGAACGCTGCTCTGCTCCCGAGGAGAGTGAAAGGTAAGTACGTAATCTTCCACAGGTTCTTTCCCAATATCTGGGTGGACTTCTTAGATAACCTCGAGTTTAGAGGGTACTGGCTTAGGGGGTTCGAGTTCTTTAGAGTTAGACCGGGCATGTGGGATAGTGATAAAGTAGGTATAGCCGGTGTTCCGATCGAGGTAAGTGAGGGGTGGGTAATGATCTACCACGCTAGATCTGCGTACGACGGTGCTTATAGACTGGGCGCAGCTCTACTGGATAGAGATGACCCTACGACAATCATTTCGAGACTCGAGTACCCGATACTCGAGCCGATAGAGTGGTACGAAACTGAAGGTATAAATGTAGTGTTCTCCTGCGGTCACGTAGTTTTAGATAACAAGCTCGTAGTTTACTATGGAGCATCAGATAAGTACCTCGCAGTTGCTTACGGAGACCTAGATGAGCTAGTCGGGGAGCTACTGAAGCAGCAAGGAGCTTGAGGTAACCTGCCGTACCGCAAGCTCTCAGCACAAGCGGGTTTTCCTAAGCTTTGAGCTCCCCTAATACAACGCTTAACCCGTACTTAACTAGGGCTACTAGGAGCTGCGGTAGTACGACTACTAGTGTCACCAGCCTGTAGAGAATGAAGGCTGATAGTGCTACACCGGAATCTATGTTCATCGCTGTGGAGGCTACTAGCTGTACTGATTCTACTTGACCTACTCCTGCGGGGGTAACTATCGGTAGAAGCCAGAACGTAGCGAGTAGGATATCGAAGAGAAGGAATGACTGCGGTAAGCCGATGGAGCCCGCTAGCCGCGATAAGATCAGGTGCCCACTAAAAACCATAGACAGCTTCTCGAGCCCGATCACAGTGAGTACAGCAGCTAGCGAATTGAGCCTAGGGTATGTAAAGGCTCTAGGATTAGGGGACTTAAACCCGAGTTTAGATACAGCTTTATCTAAGAGCCTCGAGACCTTAGGTGATCTAGCTGAAGTAAGAGCAGCTAAGTTAATTGCGTTAACTGCTGAAGTCGCCGCAATCAGCCAGAGCATTAGGCCGTCTATTCTGCGCGTGAGTAGCAATACTAAAGCAAGCTCGAGAGCTGTAAACAGTGAGTGAGATAGTCTATGGAAGAAAGTCACTAGAACGGCACCGTCAGGAGGAACTCCCTCGCGTACTAAGAAAGCTACCCTCCCAACTTCAGTGGCTCCACCTATAGGTATGACGTACTCAAGTGCTAAAGTACTATAAACCCCAAGTACGGTCTTCTTAAAGCTCATTCTGTAGCCACACGATATTAGTAGTAGGTAGAACTGGGTAGAGTGTAGCACTGGTCCGACACTTCTAGCAAGTAGAGCTAGAGCCAGGACCTCGATAGGCACCATGGTCACCCTACTGAGTGCTGAACGAATGTCTATTGATAGGACGTACTTAGCTACAACGACTAAAACAGATATGCCTAAAAACGAGGTTAAGATGATCCTCGCGATGTCCCTAGCTCTAACCATAGGCTAATCCCGTACTGTTTTCTATAACGCATGAAAGCTCTTTAACTTAAAGCAACTAGCTAGAGCTTTAACCAAGCATCTAGGTTTACTACTAAAGCCTTCCCGAACTTAAGCCCCCCCAGAGGCTCCTTCATCTTTCTGAACTACGGTACTGAGTAACGTAGGGTAAGGACGCATGGAGACCGCACTGAGTTTTTATGTATTCATAGAGTTCGCTAACTGCGGGGTTAATAGTGGTTTCTGCGACTTTGTTAACCGTTTTCCGCCCTAGGTTTCTGTATGTCTTCCTGGGGCGGGTCACCACGGTTTCCCTGAGCCCCCTCCCACGGTCTGCCGTAGGTCTCGGAAGCCCAGGGTCACAAAAGCATCCATACGCACTCATCGGTTTATAAACCTTGCTTGACTTAATCGCATTAAGAGCTCTAAGCATCCTAGAGAGATTTACAAAACCTAAAGAAAAGAAACAACCACCGAACCTTTCTAACTAAAACCCCCGAGACTGCGTCTAAACAGAAGTTTAGAACCTCTAGACTACTCAAAGAACTCCAAGCACTCTCAGTGTTAACTTAAGCCCTACCGCAGTAAGACTAAGGAAAATAAAAAAACCACTGAAACCACGGGTATTCCTTTAACTTCACTAAAAGCCTACTTGAGCCGTTTGTCCCTGGATGCTCACTCCTATTAGTTCGTTTTCGTTCATAGCTGTATCCAGGGACTTCCACCTAGTCCACGCGGATCTGGGTATCTGTATGGGTTCATGAGTAGCTGTTGAGCCCAACGGCACGGAGCTCCCATCTAGCTTAAGCCCGGGTGGCTTGGAGCAATGCTCCCATCACCACCCAGAGCTTCCAATAAACATAGAAAAACAACGCTTACAAGCATTTCCTAAAAACATCAAGAAGAAAACAGCCCCGACTATCAACCTCCTCACGAAGCCTAGCCAAAGCTCTTGACTCCTCTCTTGAGCTCTTCTATAAATATGTCTATGTCTTCTTTCGAGTTATAGAAGTGAGTTGATACTCGAACTCCCGATACTCCTAAGGCACCTCTGCGCGATACGACCACTTTCTTTTTTCTAAGTGATTCGACTAGTTCAATCTCTTTATCGTAGCTAAGCCCGGTTTTAACTAGAGTTATACCTGACCAATGCTTTCTGTTTTCCGTATGACCGTATATAGTGAACCCCTCACTTAAGAGTCTATCGCACAAGTAGTTCTTGAGCTCTAGAACTCTATTCTCAATACTACCGACCCCGAGCCTGTTTATAGTTCTAGCTGATTCCAATAGAGCGACTACAAATAGGTTCAGGCCGCCACCCCACTCAAACTTTTGGGCGTTCTTAGCAACTGGGGGAAGAGTCCAGGGATCCTTGTTTGGGTCCACCCAATACGTTCCCCAACCACCAGCCGGTGTTTCCCTATTCCTTATTCCGTACGGGTATGGGTCTAGGTTTTCTAATAGCTCTCTCCTGATGTACATAAAACCGGTGCCTATGTAGGGGTTCAGCATCCACTTCTCACCTCCAACACAGAGAACGTCTACGCCTTCAGCTCGTACATCTAGACTTAACGCACCAACGTGCTGGACTCCGTCAACAACTATTGTTGCCCCACGATTGTGGACTTCATTACTCAGCTCCTTAAGGTCTACTTTCCAACCCGATATCCATTGAACTGAAGAGATAACCACTAACTTCACATCGTTATCTATAGCTTTCCTCAAGTCTTCAGTAGTATAGACCCCCTTCCCTTTTACGACTCTTACTTTACATCCCCTAACCCTACAAAGAGATTCGACAAGAGATGTAACTGTTGGAAAGTCCATGTCGACAGCTACGACCGTATCACCAGGTCCGACATTTATAGACCTAAGAACGTTCTTTAAACCTTCCGTAGTTCTAGTAGTGAAAGCTATCTCCTCCGGGCTTGCGTTAATTAGGTTAGCGATTTCCGACCTAGCGTGAGAGACATAGCTATCGACGAGCTCCTCTATAAGAGGCTCGCTAGCTAGGACGTCTAGGACGTCCACTAGCGCCTTATGGACTGTCCGGGGCACCAGTCCAACTGATGCTGTATCTAAGTAAGCTCTAAACTTACTGATGGCTGGAAAGAGTTCTCTGATGTCTTCCAGCTTAATCACCAAGCCCATGATTCACTTAACAAAATATAGATAGCATACTTACAATAGCTATACCTTACCCAAACGAACACTAAAGCTCAGGTACAGTGAAAGCCCTTGAGGCAGGTCGTAGTGATAGATACTATGTAGAGAGTTTTTAGACAAAGTTAGCATTTGAGATACGGTTGTAGCTGAGCTAACCTCTGGAAGGAAAGATCTGCTAGTATAGCTTTCTACTAAAATTACCTTCTTGCAGAAGACTTACTTAAAGTTACTTAGAGAGAGCATATTAGCGGATAAGGTCTATTTAGATAGGATAGAACCTCGACCTATTAGGTGGTAATGTGTCGGTCCCTCTCGAAAAGAGTATTGATAAAGAGCTTATAAGAAGGCATGTTCGACCATCTAGCCCCAGAGTTCTCAAGCTCTTAGAAGAGACCCGTAGGGCTGTTGTAAAGGTCTCAGTTGAGAGAGCTAAACTCATCACCGAATTCTACAAGAAATGCGATGAGGAATTGGAGTGTCGCAGTAAGCCTACTCCAGTCAAGAAGGCTCTAGCCTTTAAGTACCTTATGGAGAATGTTTCACTACCAGTTGAAGATGGGCAGCTGATCGTGGGTCTGAGAGGTACGGGGATAAAGGAAGTTCCGACGTTTCCAGAGATATGTTGCCATACTGTTAAGGACTTAGAGGTGCTGAACTCTAGAGAGAAAATGCCCTATAGAGTCGACCCCGAAGTCTTTAGAATCTACCAAGAGGAGATTATACCGTATTGGAAGGGTAAGACTATAAGAGAGAAACTCTTTCATGCAATGACTAGCGATTGGCTTGATGCCTACGATGCTGGAATATTCACAGAATTTATGGAGCAGAGGGCTCCTGGTCACACTTGCGGAGGGGAGAGAATATTCAAGATGGGTGTACTAGACGTAAAAAAGGAAATTAGAAGAGTTAGAGATTCTTTAGACCCGCGTGACCCTGAATACAATAAGAAGCTCGCTGAGCTAGAGGCTATGGATATAGTGGCTGACGCGATACTGATCTATGCGAAGAGATATGCCGAGAAGCTCAAGAAGATGGCTGAAGACGAGAGAGATCCAGCTAGAAGAAATGAGCTCCTTCAGATGGCCGCTATATGTGAGAAAGTTCCAGCTCATGCGCCAGAGAGCTTCTGGGAAGCTTTACAGCACTACTGGTTTATACATGTAGGTGTGGTATACGAGGCCAACGGCTGGGACTCTTTTAGCCCCGGCAGGCTCGACCTCTGGCTTTACCCGTTCTACAGGAGGGACCTGGAGACAGGTAGGCTCACGAGAGAGAAGGCTAAGGAGCTACTCCAGTGTTTCTTCTTAAAGTTCGAGGCCCAGCCAGCTGTACCGAAGGTTGGTGTTACAGCTGAAGAGAGTTACACGTATAATGACTTCTCTAAGATAAACCTCGGTGGTGTAGACGAGAGTGGGAAGAATGCCGTTAATGAGGTCTCTTATCTTATAATTGAGGCACGCGAGGAGCTGATGCCGACGATACAGCCGAACCTCGCAGTACAAGTGTCGGAAAAAACACCTGATGAGTTTTTAGTAAGAGCACTGAAGATGGCGTCTAGGGGTTTCGGGGAGCCACCATTCTTCAATCATGACGGAATAGTCGTTAAGATGCTTAGGCAGGGGAAGTGCTTAAGAGATGCGCGCCTAGCTGGTGCCAGTGGGTGTGTAGAGTCCGGGTCATTCGGTAAAGAAGCCTATATTTTAACAGGCTACTTCAATCTGCCCAAGGTCTTAGAGATAACGTTAAACAATGGAGTAGACCCGAGGACCGGCAAAAGCATAGGGCTGAAGACGGGAGACCCTAGAAACTTCAATAGCTTTGAAGAGCTCTGGGAAGCATACTTAAAGCAAGTCAAGCACTTTTTAGATATAAAGATGCGTGGAAACGACTTCATCGAGAAGTTGTACGCCGATGAGCTACCGGTGCCATTCCTCTCCCTATGGATCGAAGGTTGCGTTAAGAACGCTAAGGACTACAACGCAGGTGGGGCAACATACAATACGCAGTACATACAGATGGCGGGCCTTGGAACAGTAGCTGACTCCTTAGCGGCGATAAAGTATGTCGTGTTTGAACAAAAAATTGTCACAATGAACGAGCTTCTGGAGGCCTTAAGGAAAGACTGGGAAGGCTACGAATGGTTAAGGCAGTTTATCATTAACAGAGCACCTCACTGGGGTAATGACGATGACTACGTAGACTCAATAGCCACTAGACTAAACGAATCACTTGTTGAGATAGTGGAGAGTTACCCACTGACTCCGGTTAGGGGTGCTACTCGCCACATTTACTGGTTACCGACGACAGTACATGTCTACTTCGGGAAGATTACTGGTGCTACTCCAGACGGGAGGAGAGCTGGCTTCCCTATTTCGGAGGGTGTGTCACCAGTACAAGGCATGGACCGTAAAGGTCTTCTCGCAGTATTTAAGTCTGTGGCAAAGGTAGACTGGGATAAGACTGGTGGAGCGCTACTAAATGCTAAACTAACTCCAGACTTCTTCGACTACGAGGAAAACTTTAGGAAGCTGGCGTGGGCCATAAGGACATTCTTCAGGATGGGGGGACACCACGTACAGTTTAATGTAGTTAGCGTAGACTTACTGCGTGAAGCGCAGAAGAGACCTCAAGACTTTGAGGACTTAATGGTGAGAGTTGCTGGCTATAGTGACTACTTCGTTAAGCTACCTAAGGGTTTGCAGGATGAAATTATTGCTAGAGCAGAACACAGAGAGCTCTAGCATCCTAACGCGGTGGCGAGTAAAGTGAAATCCGTTGGTGGAGTAGTATTTGATATACAGCGCTTTGCTCTATATGATGGACCAGGTATAAGGACACTGGTTTTCCTTAAAGGTTGTCCACTTAGATGCTGGTGGTGTCAAAATCCAGAAGGTCTAACCACCAGGCCCTCACTAGTCTACCTGGCCTATAAGTGTATTCGCTGTAAAACGTGCTTAGCAGCGTGCAAAAAGAGGGCTCTATTGTTTGACGAAGAGAATAAAGTTATTAGATTTAATAGAGAGCTCTGCGAGCTTTGCGGTACATGTGCAAGACGCTGCCCTACTACTGCCATAAGGCTAGTAGGTAAGGTCATGACCGTAGAGGAGGTCATGAACGAAATAGAAAGAGACATACCTTTCTACGACGCTAGTGGGGGAGGCGTTACCTTTAGTGGAGGAGAACCTCTCATGCAGCCCAACTTCCTAGTGAGGCTTTTGGAAGCCTGTAGGTCTAGAGGAGTGCATACAGCTATAGAAACCTCTGGTTACGCTCCAACTTCGGTATTCAAGAAGGTACTAAATCTAGTAGACTTACTCCTCTTCGATATAAAGCTAGCAGACGACGTAGAGCACACCAAATATACAGGTGTGTCAAATAAGCCCATATTGAATAACCTGCTGTACGCAAACTCCGCAGGCAAACCTGTCATCATTAGGATCCCAGTGATACCAACTATAACAGATACGGACAAAAACGTATTGGGTATAGAAAAGATACTTAGCTTACTTAACTTAAGCAAGGTGATTAGGGTAGATCTATTGCCTTACCACGACGTGAAAGAGAAGTACGAGAGGCTAGGCCTAGAGTATAAGATGCCATCAGTCCAAAGAGTATCTGAAGACAGGCTAAACTACATCAAAGAGAGAATAGAGAAACTAGGACTTAGGGTAACTATAGGTGGTTCAGGTTAAACTTACCTTACTTCTTTTATCTTAACTTTCCTCCCTAGCTACTAAAGAGACTACTAGAGTAGTACGTAAACCCAGCAACCACTAAAACGGTGCGAACTACTTTCTTGAGCCAGTAAGCAAGCTTCCGTAAACTAGTCCGAAGATGTCCTCCTGTTTAAGAGTTCCTCCAATCTCTTTTTCGCTATCTCAACATATCTCTCGTCAACATCTATCCCTACGCAGTGCCTCCCCACCTTTAAAGCTGCTACACAGGTAGTACCACTCCCAACGAACGGATCTAGTACCACGTCTTCCTTGAACGTGTAGAGCTGAATGCATCTATACGGTAGCTCCTCCGGGAACGGTGCAGGGTGCCCGACTTTCTTGGCTGACTCAGGTGGGAACCTCCAGATGCTCCTAGTGAACTCGAGGAACTCTTCCTTAGTTATAGTATCCTCCTTATACCCCTTATTCCTCCTGAAGTCACCCTTCGATGCCACTATGATATACTCGTGCTGGTCTCTCAGTAGTGGGTTCGTGGCAGAGCACCAACTACCCCAAGCAGTTGATGACCCGCTTACTGCGTCTCCCTTATCCCAAATTACCTCCCCCCTCAGTAAGAACCCTATCTCCTCGAGCCTCTGTATTATGTAGGCATGTAGCGGGATGTAGGGTTTTCTACCCAGGTTCGCTACGTTAAAGCAGATCCTACCACCCCAAACTAAGACCCTGTACACTTCCCTCATGACTTCCTCTATGAAGTCAAGGTACTCTCCGAGCGTTAAGTCTTCGTCGTACTCCTTTCCGACGTTGTAGGGTGGAGAAGTAACCACGAGGTGAACACACCTATCTGGAAGCTTCCTCAAAACCTCTCTAGCATCTCCTAGAACGATCTTGTCGAGGAACTCTGGAGGAACGAGATTCTCCACTAAGTCCTCCGGAGAAGGCTCCGGGAGTGTTACGTCGCTGTAGAGCCTCCTAGTGTAGAAGGGGGTGGAATCATGGGAGACCCTCCCCGGAGACCCGAAGCTACTGGTTCTAGTCTTCTTACTCACTTAGTACTCACCCCCCAGCTCTCTAGTTGAGATAGGAATAACAAGTTTCAGCAAGCGCGGCTAGTTACCCAGTTCTTTCATACTTCCTCTAAGCAAATAAACTGAAGGGTTGACTAGGACCTTCCGTTTCTACACGCTACATCTTCTCTATTCTTCATGAAACTCTAAGTAACTCATTATCTCACCGTTATACTTCTTTACCAAAGTTCACGAACACATGTGGAATTCATCAAACTTAGAGGTGTTGTACAAGTTTAGGAGTGATTGCCCGTGTCCGTTAGCTAGGGTTTTTGGCTGTTTTAGCTGTTTTTGGTTTTTCGGGCACGGGTTCATCCCACCTGGTTATCCCCTTTCTCCCCACCTACGGCTCCAGGGGGTCGCTATACTCCCCAGGGCCATCGGCGAAGAGCGGTTCACAGAGCCTCGTCCCTCGCCAACGGCTCATCAGCTCACAGGCTCCCAGCTACTAAAACACGCAGATGTCTATATACCTTTGCGCTGATTCCCGAAACCCCTTAAAGTAACCCAGATAACTAGAAAAACCAAAAACTAAACAACATACAGACAGTCTATCTATAACCACGGCTTACCACTGGAGTACGCACCTAGTGGAGCACTCATGAAGCGATTACATCTGGCTGAATCGATTTCTGAATAGCTTCTTGAGAACGAGTTCTACGGTGTTCCCTAGCGCAATTGCGCCATCAGTATGCTGTTCACCGCTACATAGTTCTTATTTAGAGTACGGTAGTGCAGACCTCCTCGCTAGTCAACATTAAACTATTAAGCACATGGTGCCTACTGATATCATTCAAATACTCTGCGTTAAAGTCTTGACACTTCTTAAGTCGCAGACCATGTGCTCAAACGTACTGCTCAAACAAATCACGCAGTACTCCTTATCTCCATAGCGCTCCACAGCGTAAACCTTGGTCGCTGCTGACTCTACGTAAAAACTAAAAGCTCGCTTCGTAGTACGCATTGTGGAAATCTGCTGTACTTCTGTAAATTTCACAGAGAGCGTAGACAATTTTAGATTATTTGCTCCAGTAAAGGCCTAGTCTTCAAGGGTTGTGAAGATGGTAAACCACTCTATGGAACTGATTAGTCGTCGAAAATATGTTGGGGACTGTAATGTGGTTTATTTTAATAGCTGTCCAGATTATTAAACATTGAGTAGCTTAAGCGGCGGTAAATATGGTTTCTCGATTTAGGGATTGGTTGAAGCAGTCAGAGAGAAACGCTATGTCAGCTTTAGCTAACTACCGTGAAGGTATATTTGAAGAAGTATGCTTTGAGTCTCACCAAGCTGCTGAGAAGGCTATTAAAGCTCTCTTAAACTATCTTCACAAAGAGAGGAGAGGACACTCGCTACTGTTCCTCCTATCTGAGGCGCAGGTCGAGGTTCCAGAAGAGATCAAGCAGTGCGTTCTATACTTAGACAAGCACTACATTCCATCAAGGTACCCAGACGTTTACGATGAAGGAACTCCATCGGATTACTACACGAAGGAGGATGCGGAAGGATGTCTTTCGTGCATGAGTAAGATAATTGATTGGGTGAAGTCTACTGTTAAGTGAGTTAAGCAACCTAGTAGAAAACTATAGAAGTAAGCTAAAGCTGAGACTGGTAGTGTTGTTTGGGTCTAGAGCGAGAGGAGACTATACGGACTGGAGCGATATAGACGTCCTCGTAGTTGCTGACGACCTCCCTAGAGACCCAAGAGAGTGCTTCGCGGTACTCCGTAACATCGGCTTCGCGAGAGTACATCCAATAGGCTTTAACACAGAAAGCTTTCTTAAAAAGCTTAGAGAAGGAAGCACGTTCATTATCGAGATACTAGAAGAAGGAAAGATACTGTTCGAAGACACAGATTTCCTAAAGGAGGTGATGAACATCTACAAGGAAGTGAGGAGCAGGTATGCTAAGCAGGGGAGAACGTGGACTATGATCTCCCCAGCTTAACCCTCTTGGAAATCAGTTACACAGCGTCGAGTAACTTCGAGATCAAAGCTCTTACTACGTAAATACCTTGGTGCTCGGTGAGTTAGCCTCTAAACCACGCTGACGGTCTTCAGTGGGGGTTAAAGCAGTAGTGGAGCTGTAGTATTAGTATCTGCAAGCAGAGCTCAACTTCCCGTGCACTTCCAGACGTCAATATGTGAGAACTAGTCGAATCCATAAACATATACCTCTGGCAGGTTAGGACTGAAGTTTTCCCACAGTCGTGAACCCAAGGTAGACTACGAGGGAGAGCTGTAGGTAGGGGTCACAGCGAAAGGATGGAAGCCGATGATATGGAGACAGTGAAAGGAGTCTCTAGGTTTATGAAGCTTAGAGTCGACATCATACCATATCGACTATTGTTAAATCCGAACTTCGTAAGGTCGACTGGCTTCGTAAGCTGGGGTTTTCATGCGCTTTGACATAAGTTTATAAGGGTTGGCTAGCGTATCCGTGGGTAAAACTATTGTACTCTAAGTCTGCGGATTATCTTCTGGTGGGCTTAGTTCTAATGGTGTTACTAGTGTCTTTTGCTGCTGTGCTCAGTCATGGTTACTCTACGGCCGTAGCCGCAGTAGGTATATCGAGCTGCTTGAAGATCGATAAGCCAGGATACTACATTCTGGAGAAGGACGTTTCTGGAGTGAGTGAAAACAAGTTTTCCTGTATTAGTATAGTGTCCGATGGAGTAGTGCTTGACGGGAGGGGCTTCACGGTCTCCGGCTTTAGCGAAGGTGCTGGTGTAGAAGTGAAGGGCTCGGGTTCGGTGATCAAGAACGTGAAGGTAGTAAACTACAGGTGGGGCGTTATCCTAGTGTGGCCCTCTAGCCGCAATACGATAGCTAATAACACTATCTCAAGGAACGTGATCGGACTCTATATCCCTGCTTCCCTAGATAACTCTATACTTGGGAACATCGTAGAAGGAAACATAGAGGTCGGAGTATACGTAGAGTCCCCAAACAACACCATAGCTGGCAACACGTTCACTGATAACGCATACGAGGCGCTCCGCATTGAAAAGACCACTAGCAATGCGGTAGTGAACAACACATTTAGGGGTAACGACTGGAGCATTACGGTAATCGAGTCCTCTAATAACACCCTCATCGGTAACACCTTAGCGGGTAACCAGTGCGGCTTGAACTTAGTAAATTCTTCGAGTAACCTAGTAGCTCTCAACGAGCTAGTAAGCAATAACCACAACATAGTCTTAGATAAATCATCGAGTAACTTGGTAGTAGAGAACAGGGTAAAGAACGGTAGCTACGGAATAAGCCTATTTGGGTCTTCGAGTAATACCGTAGCAAGAAATACTGTAGCAGGCAACGGTTACGGAATATACCTAGAGGAGTCCTCGAACAACACAATATACCTAAACTACTTCCTGTCCAATACCTACAACTATAAGTGCGTCCTTTGTGAAGTGGGGAACAGCCAGAGGTGGTTCTCGCTAGAGCCACTAAAGTACTTCTACCGCGGGAAAGAGTACGTTAGCTACTTAGGCAACTATTGGAGTAACTACAGCGGTCCGGATAGAAACGGAGATGGCGTTGGGGATGAACCGCACGTTCTAGACGACGCAAACAGAGATCCTTTCCCTCTCGTTGCCGCTAGTCTGGACTACAAATTTCCGGAGCTCTTCCCTACAACACCGATTTCAACAACACCATCTCCTACACTAACTCCTACAACATCTACACTAGTACCACAGACTACGACGACTACGGCAACAACAGAGAAAACTACGCGAACTGAGGGAGTGACGGCAACGTCGGAAACAAGAGGAGGAGAGCTTACACCACTCACTATACTCCTCGCACCAGTCTTACTGATCTCAGTTGTCCTCGCGCTTTTAGTCAGGAAGACTAGAAGAAAGTAAGGAAGACACTCTACGGTGTTTTTCTTACTACACTTGTCAAACTACTGTAGCTTCGACCTACACACTTTAATGGACTCTCCCGACTCCGTATTTAAGGATGCTTCGCAAGATCTCAGAGACGTTGGAACCAGAAGGATAGAGGAGCTTCCGCATAAGCTACAGACTTCATCGGTAAGGACACCATGACTGAGCCGGGGGCGATGCCTAAGACGTGGAGACACCTCATCAAAGTAATAGTCTGTTGACTGTCACCGACCGAAAGAGCCCCCACTATATTTAGAGAGGGATGCCTCGGTGGTCCGATCTAAAGGGAACTTCTTTAAGAACTTCTTGTAGGCTTCTGAGTTTGTGGTGTGGGATTTAGTCAGCTTAGGGGTTCAGCTCTGATGTAGGTTTATATTGGTTGGTTTCATTGCCTCATCTC
>JAUQPH010000015.1 GCA_030550455.1 Thermoproteota archaeon | reverse complement strand
GCAGTCCACCTGCCGTCCCTCCAAAGGTTGCTCCCTACACCTTTAAAGGAGTAGTAAGAGTACTGGTCGTCCTGGTGCTCAAACCTCCAGTACTCCGAGTCAGAGCCAGGATTTATGGTCGACCTGCCGTCGACTACCAGGGGTATCTCGGGGAGGCATAACCCGATGGCTCCTGGAGCACTAGAAGGAGTGCAGAAAGTCAGTAGGTTTATCGTGACTGAAAAGCGTAGCTCCCAGAAGGCGCTAGCCATGGAGTACCACTCGTCGGGATTCCTAGGTACGGCCACTATGAGCTTGGTGACGTTGCACTTAGTACCGCACGTCAGTGAAGTGTTGAAGTTAGACGCAAACCTCTGCCTAGCTCCCAGTGCACCAAGGTCAACCGCTACGGGAACTAGCGCTATCGAAGGAGGTTTCACGACACCGACGACCTCGGCAAGCCTGTACCAGCTCTGAAGAACAGCATAACTTATGGACAAGGAAGCTACAACTAAGATCAGCACCACAAGG
Organism: Thermoproteota archaeon; assembly: GCA_030550455.1. Taxonomy (GTDB): domain Archaea; phylum Thermoproteota; class Thermoprotei_A; order Sulfolobales; family NBVN01; genus DRZP01. Next base: position 9,255 of record JAUQPH010000015.1, on the reverse strand, counting down.
AAGAGTCTCTTCACACTCACACCACGTGAAAGTACAGTAGAGCAACTAATAAAGAAGACCTCAGGTCTGCGCTTAGGGATCGACGGCCCTGAAGTGGGAAAGAGTTGGCCTTATGCGGAGTGCCTCTTAAAAAGTCTTTCTCTTAGCCTACGGGGACCATAGTTAAACGTTTGGAAGCTAGTCTCGTGGGGTCTTTGGCTGACATCCGCGGCTGGAGTCGGGTCGTTCCTGTACGGAGTAGCCCTAAGGGTGCTGAGGAGGGAGAGGGCCGAAGTTCGCTATAGGGGACATAGCCTAACTGCCCGTCTCCGTCTTTGGCTAAAGATTAGCCTAGTCCCTTTGTGGTAGTGCGAGCCTCCCGCTACCGTATGGCTGAGTACTCAACGCTGTAGTCGGGATCTTGCTGTAACTATAGCCGTATACCTAGCACTCAAGGCGAGAATGTACTTATGGTGTTTATACTGAGTCGTACCCTGTGACTTAAGTACCGTGTTTCAATATAGCTAAAGACTCAGGTCTTGAACTCCTTAAGTTTTAACCGCTTTAACGCTTTACGTTAATAGGCAAACCATCTCTCAGTATCGATGCACAGATGAGGCAGCGATTCCTACTGCAACTCCACCAGCTATAGAAGAGTTCTTCCCATCCGCTAACTCTCCCCTGATATCATCGTGCTGTAACGTTGTCTGATCGTTTCATGGTTTTCTATAGCTACCATGAAACGACAGGTCTATAAACCATCGTCTCCCGTGGGGTGTGGCGGGCCCGCCGGGATTTGAACCCGGGACCACCGGCTTAGAAGGCCGGCACCCTATCCTGGCTGGGCCACGGGCCCATTACTCCTCTTAAGCTTTACTGTCGGGCTTTAAATCTCTTTATGCCCGAGCTCTAGGCATTATCTTTACTATCGTAGGTGCGTTTATCTCGTTGCCGTGCTCTACGTTCACTCCGAGCATGTTCTTTACTAGCCACATGTTTGTGAACGCATGAAGTGTTAGCTTGGATATACCGATTGTGCTAGGTCCTTCGGCTAGAGCTAGGTAGGGTATAATGATGTCGGCCATGTGTCTATCGTAGGCCATTCCGGTTGAGAGGTCTTCGAGGAGTTTAGATGCAGCCTCTTTACCGACCGCTTCAGCCGGCTTCCCTCTCTCACCTAGAGAGTCACCACCCAATATGCTGTTCTCAGTTGTAGCCCACAGAACTACTCCGGACCCTGGACCTAAGTGAGGGTCTCTCTCTGGGTCGTACCATTCTACCTCTATGTTTATGCTAGATCTAGTGCCGGACTTATAGAGCTCTTCCTCAGCTGCTCTAGCTTGCCTTTCAGCTACGTGCTTAGGTAGCTTAACGCAGTGCGAAACCCCACCTATACTGAGGACCCTGCCGGACTCTACCCTGTTTACGGGTTTGAAGAACTTCGGAGGCTTATCAACTCTTACTCTAACTAGCCCACCTCCCCTCGGGTAGTGTCCCCTCCTCACTAGCTCAACTACGAAGTCGTAGCCTACTCCCTGGAGGTGAGGTCTTACTACGTATCTAAAGTAGTCGATCGGTGGTGACCACTGTACGTCAGTACCTCCTCTTACCTCTATGGAGATCGGGGAGTCCGCAAAGGCAATTATAGGCAGTAGAGTCTGCAGTACTAGAGTAATAGAGCCGGCAGTTCCTACATCGAAGGTGTAGCTACCACCACGAATGGTGCCCGGCTTAAACAATACCTCAGTAGACCCTACTGAAGCCCCCTCTACTACAGCACCACATATCTTTGCTGCCGCTAGTATACCGGTTAAGTGCTGCCTCTTAAGCCCGGGCTCGGGCCTCTTAGCTCTTATATTTACAACTCTTATGTCTACACCAGTTATTGCCGATAGAGCTACGGCAGTTCTAAGTATCTGACCACCACCTTCACCAAAAGAACCGTCTATAACGAGCAATAGCGACCCCTAGTCTGAACCTAAAACCTCCTTCATCCTCTTAACTCCGTCTATTTCGTCAATGAACCTAGCTACTGAAGACGGTACGTAAGACCTCCAGCTCTCATCACCTGCAACCATGAGCCTCCTGATCTTAGTCGAAGAGTACCTCCCCCTCTCATAGGGAGGCGGTATGAGTACGTCATAGCCAGCCTCTTTAAAAAGCCTAACTACCAGCGGGTTTCTAGCTACTCCATACTTAAACTTAGGTACGTAGAGCTGGACGTAAGAAGGCCACACAAAGTTCATCAGTATATCGGGAACGGGGATGATGTAAACTCTACTCAAGTCAAGCCCGAACTCAGCTATCGCAAGCTTAAGCATCAAAACCCTCTCGCCAGCAGTAAACGGGTTAACGATAGTGTGGGACTCTTGAGCCGTACCAACAGCTACAATAAGTTCATCAACTCTATCTAGAGCCCACTTAATCACCTCAACATGACCTAAGTGAACAGGTTGAAACCTACCCGGATATACTGCTCGAACTACGTCACTCCAGACCACTTACCTCTCCAAACCACACTACTCAAAAAGCATATAAGCCAAGACAAATACCCTCCCGAAATCTCTACTTAAAGAGTAAGGAGTTTACGCCGTAGATAGAGCATTACTTAATGGAAGGCTTAAGCTAGCTACCGCGCTAAAACGTTGATTCATCTTTATTGAAAGCTTATATCTCCTCCTTAGCGAGTCATTCTGTAGCCTTGATTGAAGTTTAGCAGATCCTCCTCTTACATGCTGAGCGAGTTAAGCGTGGGTGAAGTTAAATACGTCGTTAGACTTCAATCGGACAAGATTGACGAGCTTGTGGTTAGAGCTGGCAGTAGATATGCTACTAGAGTTAGTTTACCGAGAGTTTTAAGGAAAAGTCGAGGTTTACGCTGGGTCTGTCCTTACATTGAGTAAAGTAGTAGCTAAGAAGGTTCTATTCCCCACAGAACTTAGCGAAAAGAAATCTTTTATACCGTTCCTGCAGCTATTTAAGCTTAGGGGTTAGCGCCATGCCCGTATCGAAGGAGGAAATTACCGTACTTATACCGACACTTATGGAGGAGGAGGCTATTGGGTTAGTGTTGAGTGAACTCAAGAGTGAAGGTTACACTAACATACTCGTAGTAGACGGGCACTCAACAGATAGGACGGTTGAGATAGCTAAGAGCATGGGTGTTGAAGTCACTTACCAGGATGGTAGGGGGAAGGCTGACGCCATTAAGACGGGTCTCAGGTACGTTAGAACACCATACGTAGTCGTTATGGATGGTGACTACACCTACAACCCTAAAGATATCGAAAAGTTACTGGAGAGTATGGACGAGTACGACGAAGTAATTGGTGTTAGAGATAGAGCGAACATACCGAGAGTTAATAGATTCGGTAACTTAGTGATTACATGGCTTTTCAACCTGCTCTTCGGGACGAAGCTCAGGGACGTGTGCTCAGGAATGTATCTACTGAGGACAGACGTAGCTAGAGAAGTAGGCTTTGAGAGCAGGGGTTTTAGTGTTGAAGTCGAGATAGCTGCACACGTAGCTTCAACTGGTGGCAGGATCGGTGAGGTAGAGATAAGCTATAGGAAGAGAATTGGGAGACCCAAGCTTAGAAAGGTACACGGACTGCAGATAGCTACTACAGCAGTAAGGCTCATGCTTAAGTATAACCCAACGTTCTTCTTCTTTCTAGCGTCATCGCTAGCCCTAATACCAGGAGTAGTTATAATCGGCTACGTAGCTTACAAGCTACTGTTCTATGGAGTCAAACACTACGTGTGGGCATTATTAGGTGTAACAGCGGGTGGAGTAGGACTGATATCCCTGTTGATAGCTATCTTCGCACTATACATGAAGAGGTTTGAGTACAGAGTGCTTAGAACCCTGAGAGAGCTTAAGCTAGACAGAAGACCTCGTACATAGAGGAACGACCCCAGTAGCTACCCTCTCTCACCATAGTTTGTAGCAGGTTTTAGTGCGTATAAGATAGGATAAAAGGATAAGATAGGGTGTGATAGAAACGTGAGGTGCGTACGTTAAATGCGTAGCTCCGAGAAATTCTGTATTTGAAAGACCGCGCTCTATGATTAAGTTAAGGGCTAACCTTCAGCTATTACGTATAGCATCCTTGCCTTAAGTAGAGCTCTAGGTATGACTCCGTTATTAGCTTGCTTGAGGGTATCCCTAGTGAGTTGAGGACGTCTCTGACTTTAGCTAGAAAGCTCTCAACCGATGGGGGGTTTACTTCCTCAAACTCCAGGAACCTCCCGAGACACTCTACTTCATCTATCGAGACCTTAAAGCCGGCTCTATTGAAGTACGTTCTCTTCTTTCTTACGACTAAATCTCTAAACCCTACTAGCTTTAGGACCTCGAGGACTCTGTCGTCGGGTAGTGATACCTCGAGCTCGTCTCTTGCTTTAATACCCTCGTACGCTATAACTCCCTTATACGTCAGTCTATATTCGACAGTTGATCCAGTAGATACCTTCCTAAACCTGAGGACTGTACCCTGCCTATACCCTGGGCAACCCCTTAAGTCGAAGTAGTGATCTTCCTCTAACACCTCTCCCTCCTTCGTGAAGCCGAGTAAAGTTAGCTTGCTAAACACTCTCTCCAAGTCGATATCGCTAACCCTTACTTTAACCTCGAACTCAGCACTACCCACGACAGTGACCCCTAGATAGCTAAGTGTTTGAGGTTAAGAGTTAGTTGCCTGAAAGCGTTGCTAAGCATGTGTTAAACTTATTATAGTTCGAGATGATCTCTGTGGCTAGCTCAGCATTCAGTGACGCAGGATGCCTCAAAGCTATACTAAACTACTGGAGGAAGTCGGGAGGAAGGTAATGAAGGCTGTAAGTGAGAGAGCTAGAGCTATCGCCTCGAAGTTCGGCTTTTTAGAGTACATGGTTGTGAGGTACCACGAGATATTCGGAGACTGGAGTGAGGTTACTGAGCTACTAGAAGCTTTCGAGAAACCCCTCGTTAAGGCAATTAGAATCAACACTTTGAGGTTTAAATCGGTAGGGGAAGTATTAGAGAGGTTAGAAAAGCTCGGGTACGAGCTCTCCAAGATACCCTGGGATAGGTCTTCCTATATTGTAGTAAGAGCTGGTAGAGTCTCTCTGGGGGCCACACACGAGTTCCTATTGGGAGGCTACTACCTGTATAGAGGTGTAGCCTCACTTATTCCACCACTAGCTCTAAGCCCGAGTAAGCTAGATAGAGTTCTAGACAGTGCGGCAGCCCCGGGAGGTAAGACAACACACTTAGCTCAGCTAATGGATAATGAAGGCCTCATAGTGGCGACCGACATCAGTAGAGAGCGATTTAGAGCTCTTAGGACTAACCTGGAGAGAATGGGAGTAGAGAACGTAGTAGCTATTAGAGTAGACAGCAGAAGAATTCCCGAGATCTTCGGGGAGTACTTCACTAAGTCTCTATTAGACGCTCCATGTACAGGTGAAGGCATAATCCAGCTCGACCCATCTAGAAAGACTAAGACTTCCTTTGAAGACTTGGTTAGAGCCCATAAGAAGCAGGTAGAACTACTTATGGCAACCATACGCGCGACAGCTCCCGGAGGCAGGGTAGTATACTCTACTTGCTCGATAGCTCCTGAGGAGAACGAGTTCACTATAGCAGAAGTCCTTGAGAGCTTGAGTAATGTCAGAGTAGTGAGGACCTCAACCGCCGTAGACTTCGAACCTGGAGTCACAGAGTACTTCGGAGTTGAGCTACCTGAGCAGCTCAAGCTATGTGGTAGAACCTACCCACATAAGCACGGATTCGAGGGGTTCTTCGTATGCGTACTCGAAAAAGAGATGAAGTGAAGTGTACTTTGGGAGGCAACGAGGTACTAAGCCACATCAGCAGGCTCTACGGAGCGGAAGCTACTGAAGCTGTAAAAGGTTATACACCTATGTACTGCTCTGGGTCGTTTACTGAGGTTTACTTAGTTAAACCCCAGCTACTGGAAGCGGTTGAAGCTGTGTTAAGGAGTGGGAGGATACCCTACTTTGCGGGAATGTATGGTGGGAGGTTGAGGTCTGCTAAGCCCGAGTTCATTCCCTCACACGTACTCGTGGAGAGAATATACGAATTCCTTGGGCACCCGATTAGAGCAGTAAAGGCTATAGAGCAAGGTATTAAAGTAATACTCTATGGTAGGGACCTCCTAGCTGAGTCTGTAGCGTCCTGTTTCGAGCCAGTAGAGCTGGGAGAGGTGGTCTCAGTCATCGGACCGGATGGGTACGTATACGCTATAGGTCTCTCAACAACCTCGAGTTGCGAGGAAATAGCTAAGCTCAGGAAAAAAGACGTCGTAGTACGCTCGGTTTTTGACTTAGGCTGGTATCTAAGAGGTGGGACGGTCCCTAGAGAAGCGAAGTACAAGCTATGATCGCCTCGACTCTTTTTAAGTACTCAATACCTTAGTTAGTCTTCCTAGACTAGCCTCTGGGTCATACCTCTAGTAGTTCCCTCATAACTCTTGCTATTAAGGTTCTCGGCAGTATAACAGGCTTACCGGTAGCTCTAGCTACTGCCTTCTTAATCTCGGTAGTAAACCCTATGCAGTCTAGCACTATGAGGTCGCAGTCCACAAGCTCTGCCGTAGCTCTAACTATATCTTCTATAGTGCTCGTGTAGGGGGACGCACTCACTACTCTGATTTCCGGAGCTACTGAGCTCCACTTTTTCATAGTCAGCTCTAATTGCGCTGGATTCGGGATTACAACACCTAGTTTGCTAACTCTAAGAGACTCAACTACCTTCAGCAACAAGTCAGACAGTTCTATAAGTACCTTCCTCGACTTAAGCTCTGGGAACTCACCAGTGCACAAGAGACCTACTACGTCTACGTGCTGTTCTAGTCTATCTACGCAATTCTGCATCCTCTCGATAATCTTTTCTCTCGAGACCTTGACTTCTGTGCCGTCTTTGAGCCTAGTGACTAAGAGGTACTCACCCTCTTTAGGTGCTAGTGCGGCTATCTCCTCCCTACTGAGTCCGTCTAGTGCCCCGCACTCAACAACCTCTACATCCAGATCACCGAGAGCTCTAACGACTTCCGGTACTACGTCTAATCTAGGAGACTGACCTATGGTGACCAATCCAACTCTCTTCATAGACTTCACCATAGCTTCTTACCTACTACGCTCTCTACCTGCTTCAGTACCTCAGGATCTTTAACACCAGCACCTAGAGGCACGAAGTCCTTAGGTATAACCACGACTAGCACTTCATCGCTCTCCCTAATCTCTGCTGAAGTCAGAGGTAGGGAACTCTTAACGCTCAGCGTGACTATGAGGTCTGGAAAGGTGGCAAGCCTAACACCACCGGAGTCCTCTAGAGTCATGTACTCGTTCCAGAAAGTTATCTCGTAACGTGCTGAAGCCCCTCTTATCACTACTCTCCCGATGTCGTAGCCTCCTCGTGTCTCTAGAGCAACGAGCTCTACAGTCCCCCTATCGACCACTTGCCCACCGCCTATGTGCTTTATCACGGCAAGAGCTATAGCCTCCGCATCACCGTAATGCTTCTGGATAATCCTACCCACCTCTATGGCCTTGGTCAACCCCCCTACGGCAGCGTTCTCTTTAACGTACTCTGGGCTAACCGGGTTACGTGCTACAGCAACCATGCCGCCCGCCTGAACTGAGGCTTCTCTAACCAACCTATCTACTCTCGCCAGAGACCCGCGGGCGACCAACTCAACGTAAGTCCCGGCCTCCCTGTTCCCGCCGACGGCTGCCTGAATAGATACGTATTCTCTAACTTTGTGCAGACCCATAGACCCCATAACGCCCGTGGGGTGGGCTCTACCGTCAGCGGGTGCGTCTACTACGGGAACCTCGAGAGCTACGGCCGGAATCCAGCCATTAGCTGTTGAAGCACCTCCATTCTCAGAGGATATGAAACCTCCAATCTCTATTCCAGCGTAGTTCCGGAGGAGCTCTGCAGACCTAATCATGTGGGTAGGTCTCACGTACTTCTCTCCAGCTGCTGGGGCCCCTACGAGTGAGGCTGTAACTACGAAGCTATCTCTAGGTAGATCACTCACTCCGACTACGTAGAGGTCTCCGAGCTCTACAGCTAGTCTAGCAGTAGCTAGCCCCGTCTTCAGGTCTCCTCCACCTCCTCCACCGAAGAACGACCCCCCTAGAACTGCTGCTTCCGCTATCTTCTCATCTACCTTAATCCTCACCTGCCACCACCTACGACCTTCTGCCTCAAGATACCTAGAGTCACTGCACCAGCAGCTACTACTGGGTCAACAATGCGTAGTCCAGTAGTGCTTTCCGCAACTTTAGCGAAGCCTATAGTTGAGTACCCGGTACACGCCAGCATGATAACTTCAACGTCTCTCTTAGCTAGCCTCTTTAGAGCAGCTAGAGCCGCCTCCCTACCCCAGTCAGTCATTAAGTCTAGAGTCGTCCTCACGCCCATAGGTCTCTCTTCAGCTACTAAGTGAGCTCCCAGAATCCTCCTAACTACTTCAGGTGTCTCTCCCGTGAGGTTCAGAACACCGACTTTTTCACCCCACGCCAGCGCTATTGAGGCAGCCGCAGACCCCGCACCTATGACCGGGATCTTCAGCTGCTTTCTAGCTTCTCTAACTGCCGGGTCTGCTGCGCAACTCACGATGACCGCTTCAACTCCTTCCTCTTCAAACTCTTTAGCTACCCTCAGTATCTTCGGCTTAGCTGCTTCTTCGGACTCGCGATTGTATACACCCATCGGCTGGTCTTCGATACTCCTACTAACTACCTTCAGCTCGGGAAACGCTGACTCTATGATCCTACCGTGTAGGTTTAGTGCCTCAACGTCCTCTAGCGTGACTACTCTAATTAGCCCGACGACATGTCTCATGGGTTCCACTACTTGGGCGTACCTCTCCTGAGTAAGTCTGCTACAGGTCCGTGGATCCTCATTATGGTCTCCCATTCCTCCGGGTCGTAGAACCTTGCTTTGCCCATGGTGAAGTCCTTGGCTACCTCGACCACAAATCTAGTTGCCTGCTCTAGTGCCACGAAGTTCGTGGGTCCGGTAGCTGAGCCTGGTAGAGCCATTCGCGCTGTTATAGCTACGCCAACTACTGGTGCCTTAGTGTAGAGCCAGGGCTGCATCATGCTGTTTATATGGTAAACAGGAGTCGAGTAGGGAAGTATATCCTGCATAGTTATCGGCACTACTACTGGTGGCTCACCGGTAACTCTAATGTAGATATCCGTTAGATCTGGACTGACTCTAAGTATCCACCCCTCTTTAACAGTGGGAGTAATGGCGAA
>JAUQPH010000004.1 GCA_030550455.1 Thermoproteota archaeon | reverse complement strand
TCGAATTTCAGTAAATCTATCAATGAACACGGCTCTCCACACTATCTTGAAAACTAGCTAAAGCATCTCGCTACTCTAGGGGGTTCAGCTCTGATGCAGGTTTATATTGGTTGATTTCATTGCCTCATCTCTTTCCCCCGCATTCCACTCGGGTTTTCATCGGGCTTGGGGGCGTTCAGGGCGACCCCTAGCACCCCACATCTTAGATGTCTCGGGGAGAGCCACCATCTACACTATCAAGCGGCTCTCGATCCCTCATCGAGGTATCTTCACGTATATCACTATAATAAGGTGTTTATAAGCGTCTCTATCAATACCAACCAATACGAACAGATATGAAAAACTAAACAGTTTCACGAGGCTTGAAGTGGGTGGTAAGAAGAGCGGGGCAAACCCTTGGCTGGAAAAACCATCTGAAAGCAGGGTGACTGTGAACGTGAGGCTACCGCCTGAAGTAACCGTGAAGTTTTCTAGTGTGGGACTCACTTGTGTGGATTGCCTAAGCTGAGCTGTTCCGGAAGGCGCCATTAGGCCTAAAGCTAAGGTCAGCAGAACTAAGACTAAAACCGGGTTTCTCTCATTTAAACCCCTTGGTATATCACTATTTTAAGTGCTTTTTATACTTTTTGAAAATAGATACCTTCTTCAAAGATTGTAATAGCGTTAATGATAGTTGGTTTAATCATTAAAAGCACAAGAGGCTATTTCATAACTCAACCCTTAGATCGAGCACTATGGTGTAGTAGGGTTTATATATGAGTACCGCATATATTTCATGAGGTGATAGTACATACGAAGGGTTTAATCGTTTGTGTTTGTCAAGGCACGTGTCCGTCATTTCATAAGATGAATGTGTTTGAAGTAGTTAACTATTTCAGAAGGAATAAGAAAGTTGACTTCGTAGTGATTCACCCGCAACTCTGCGCAACCGACGGCGATAACTTCTGGAGGGCGTTGTTGAGTGGTAACTTGGATGGAGAGATTGTGGTAGCTGGCTGCGATCCAGCAATGCAGCGGAAGATGTTTGGATGGGTTTTCCGAGAGTTGGGTTTCGATGAGTCTAAGTTTAGAGGTGTTGACATAAGGAATATGAGTACTGAGGAAGCCATCAAGGCTATTGAGGAAGCTCTTAGTGCGTGAGGTGTTTAGGTTTGACTAGGAACTGGTATCCAGTAATAGACTACGAGAAGTGCAGTGGGTGCCTAACATGCTATAACTTCTGCCCGCACGGGGTGTTCGGCCTAGGCGCTGACGGGAAGCCGGTGGTGGTTAAACCGGATAACTGCGTTGAGCTGTGCAGGGGTTGCCAGAAAATCTGCCCCTCATCAGCGATCAAGTATTATGGAGACGAGCAGTAAGGAATTTCAATCCTTTAATTCTTTCGTAGCCTCTTTAAGCCTGGTTAGGTGTGGTAGGTGGATAAATATCCCTCAGATTGCCGAATATGTTCAGGGAGCTCCTTCCTGGATGTAGTGTAGCGCTCTCCCGAGCATGAACCCTGCCTTAAATCCACTGCCTTTCCTAAGACGATATAGGGATAGGTTGAAGTAGTATTCTATGATGGTTTTAGAGGGCTGTGGTGCTTTGCATAACCAGTATAAACTCTGACACGGCCTCTCGCTGTTACCCAATACCTTAACCCTCTATCTGGGACCTTGTCGGAATCGGCTACTCCCTCAAGAAGACCGTTAGAAAACTCCTTCTGCAACTCGACTCCTAGTTTAGCGATAGTAGCTTCAGTAACGTTCCTGTGGACGGTCAGTAAAGGCATGGATAGACCCTCGGTTAGCTCGATATAAGTAGCTTTGTAATTTCCTTTACGTACGCTCTCGTTTTCATAACGTTTCAGTGGTTTAAACCACTTATAAGTACTTCCTAACTATGAACTTCAGCGGTACTAAGTACTGTGGTGATGACCTAGTGAAGCAGCCTCTCGGTCTTTGCTTTAAACAAGCTTGGCGAAAGAGTTTATAAGGGCTCGAGATAGGAACACGAAGACCAGAGTTCGTATAGATAAAGTACTCCGGTAAACACGAGTTGAAGTAGTACTATTGAGTCGGAATAACAGTCTTCTTCATCTTAGGGATATATTCATGCTAATCCTACCCCCAGGAGGTAAGACCACACTATTTAGGTTATAAGGTGCTCTGCCTCCTCACCCTATAAGCACGATAACTTGTTGGGCAATCGATGGGGTGGTCTATTGGTTTGGAAGAAAGAGGAAAACTAAATCTACTAAGATACTAAGATATAATTATGATTCCTCATTTTCAGGCTTTATCTAAGCAGTTCTGATAACACTATCAACCCAGTACTTAGCGTACGGACACTCGGCGAGCGGTATACATCTAAGCACCTTCTTGAACTTCCTGTCAATAGGTACTCTAGAGACCTTATTCTTTTATCCTACTTTAACACTAATCTTTACCTCTTCTTCTGGATAGTTGCGGGATTGTTCTCCCATACTATGTCAACTGCTTTCTGAAGCATCCTAGTGTACCACGTTATAATCCCGAAAGCCTAGTCCTTTAGGGCAGGGAGGTCAACTGCGGAGTGCGATCAGGAGAGTAAAGTCCAGTAGTATCACTAGTAGACCTACTAGTGCTGAGATACTTGCTGAGTTCACCAATACGTAGGTAGCTACCGCACTACTAGCTGAAGTAGCTATCAGTAGAAACGCGTAGTGTACGTCTGTTGCTCCTGTAGATACCGGCCCCTTGATCCTGTAACCGAACCAGTTGACACCCTTTTTAGTAAGACTGTCTTCAACTAAGTGAAGAGAGTACGAGAGAAGAGACGCTGAGAACGCTGTATAAGCGGCTGAGGTAGTCGATAGGTGAAAGACGACGCCGAAGTAGCCTGCGAAAACCGATAGAGTGTGCACGACTAGAGCAACTACGATTGAGGTAAGACCTGCTACATATACAGCAGCCCAGACGGAGTGATACCAACCCCTATGCGACCTCACGAAGGGTTTAGCGAGTAAGTAGGCAACGTAACCTAAGATAGTACCTTTACACGAGATATCGCAGTCGGGAGCTCTAGAGGTATCCATGAATATAGCTACGGCAATAGCGACTTGAGCTAGGGGCAGTCCTCTGAGAAGAGTCGCTAGCTCTGGCCAAGAGCCCCTGGAGGTTATAGTATCACCATAGAGAAAAGTGAGAGTAAGGAGAACGTAGTATCCATGTAGGACTACGTGGATAACCCCCCTCATGCGACACACCCATGCCTTCAATAAGCACTAAGCAGCTCGTTTAAAAAGAAAACGGTATGGACCCTAAACTCGTGAAAAGATTTAGTGAGGTAGCTACGTACTTACTCATCAGTGATTAATTTAAATATTCTTAATTGCTCCAGTGTTGGTGAGGTAGTAGGTGGCGGTAAAAAAGTACGTCTACACGTTTAATGAGGGAGACTGGAGAGATAAGAAGCTACTAGGTGGTAAAGGGTCTTCTCTAGTTCAAATGACTCAAATGGGGCTACCCGTACCACCCGGGTTTACGATAACTACTGAGGCATGCCGCGACTTCTACGCTCCTAGGAAGTCGGATATGGACCTCATCGTTAAAGAGCTCGAGCGTAACCCGCCTCCAGCTGTGAGAGACGAGCTGATAAGGAGGGCTTGGGCTATCATAGACTCTCTAGACCTCCCTGAAGGGTTGATGGAGCAAGTTAGGACGTACATGAGGTGGCTTGAGGAGGTTTCTGGAAAGAGGTTTGGTGCTACTGAAGGTATCCCCCTACTCGTGTCCGTTAGGTCTGGTGCTGCTGTCTCAATGCCGGGCATGATGGACACAGTTCTAAACCTAGGTCTCAACGACGAGGTCGTAAAGGCTCTCGCTGAAGCCTCCGGTAACCAATGGTTTGCTTATGACGCTTATAGAAGGTTTCTACAGATGTTTGGTCGCATAGTTCTAGGGATAAGCGATAAGCTATTCGATGAAGCGTTTGCGAAAGCAGATGAAGAGTTTAAGCGTTTAGCAACTGAGAAGTACTCAGACGAGCTCGCTGCTATCAAGGAGGTATACCCTAAGTACTCTCTTAGGCTAGACGCTCAACCACCGAAGGACGTAGCCCCTAAGCTATGGGAAGAGTCGTTAAACCAGATCAAGAAGCTAGTAGAGGAGTACAAGAAGATCATAAGAGATAACTGGGGTGAGTTTCCTCAAGACCCGATGAAGCAGCTTGAGCTCGCCATTAAAGCGGTTTTTAGGTCGTGGATGAACCCTAGAGCGATATTCTACAGGATAGCGAATAAGATAACTCCAGACATAGCTGACTGCACTGCCGTAAACGTCGTTACGATGGTATACGGAAACATGGGCTGGGACTCGGGGACAGGTGTGTACTTCACGAGAGATGTAGCTACAGGTGAGAACGTACCGTATGGTGAGTTTCTCCCCAATGCTCAAGGAGAGGACGTAGTAGCTGGAATTAGGACTCCGCTCAGCCTGGACGAGCTCAAGGCCTCGATGCCCCACCTCTACGACCAGCTTATTGATGCCGGTAAGAAGCTGGAGAAGATAAACAAGGACGTTATGGACATAGAGTTCACTATCGAGAGGGGGAGGCTTTACTTCCTACAGAATAGGGCAGCTAAGATGACGCCTCTAGCAAGAGTAAGAACTGCGGTCGAGATGGCGAGAGAGGGGATAATCACTAGAGAGGAGGCAGTACTGAAAGTCTCTCCAGATGCAGTACTGAAGCTACTTTACCCGATGATAGACCCGAAGGCGAAGGCTTCACCGATAACCAAGGGGCTAGCAGCATCCCCGGGTGCTGTTAGTGGTCAAGTAGTTTTCGACCCCGATCGAGCTGTTGAGTGGGCGAAAAAGGGTAAGAAGGTCGTACTCGTTCGAGTTGAGACTAAGCCCGACGACGTCCACGGCTTCTACGCTTCAGTAGGGATTCTAACTGCTAGAGGCGGTCTCACTTCTCACGCTGCTGTAGTAGCGAGAGGTATAGGTAAGCCAGCTGTTGTTGGTGCTGAAGCCATTAAGATAGACTACGAAAGCCGCATGTTTACTGTAGGAGATGTAGTGGTTAGAGAAGGTGACTGGATAACTATAGATGGTAACACTGGGTACGTATACCTAGGTGAGGTACCTACTGTAGCACCTGAAGTTAAGGGTGAGCTAGAGGAGCTACTATCTTGGGCCGACAGCTTTAGGAGGCTTGGTGTTAGAGCTAACGCTGATGTACCTGAAGACGCCGTTATCGCTAGAAAGTTTGGTGCTGAAGGCATAGGGCTGTTGAGGATAGAGAGAATGTTTAGAAAGCCGGAGAGACTAGAGCTACTGAGGAAAGTTATCCTCTCAGAGAGTAGGGAAGATAGAGAGAAGTACCTCCGAGAGCTATCGAAGATGATAAAGTCTGACTTCAAGGAGATGCTCAAGATTATGGACGGTCTACCGGTAGTAATAAGGCTTATAGACCCACCTCTACACGAGTTCCTGCCGGCTCCTGAGGAAGTAATAAAAGAGCTGTACGAAGTGAAGATGGCCATTCTTGAAGCTAGAAGCAGAGGAGATGAAGCAAGCGTCCTAAAGCTTGAAGAGAAGGCCAGAGGTCTTGAGTGGCTCTACAAGAGGGTTTCAACACTAAAGGAGCACAACCCGATGCTCGGTCATAGAGGTGTTAGAGTCGGTATAACTCACCCAGAGATCTACTACTACCTTACTAGAGCAATGGTTGAAGCAGCTGTTGAACTAAAGCTCGAGGGCTACAACCCAGTGCTCGAGATCATGATTCCTCAAACGGCCCACGTTAACGAGATCAGGTTCGTTAAGCAGAAGGCCATCGTGCCGGCTCTAGAGGATGTAAAGAAAGAGTACGGTGTAGAGCTCGAAGTCAAGGTCGGGACTATGATTGAGACTGTGAGGGCCTGTCTAACTGCTAGAGAGATAGCTAAGGAAGTAGACTTCTTTAGCTTCGGTACGAACGACCTAACTCAAGCTACCTTCAGCTTCAGTAGGGACGACGCTGAAAACAAGTTCTTGCCTCAGTACCTAGAGTTCGAGATACTTAAAGAAAACCCGTTCGAGGTTCTAGACACCCACGGTGTGGGTAAGCTAGTTGAGCTAGCTACGAGAGAGGGTAAGGAGGCTAACCCCAACCTCGAGGTAGGAATATGCGGTGAACACGGGGGAGACCCGAAGTCTATAGAGTTCCTCCACAAGGCTGGCTTAGACTACGTTAGTGCGTCTCCGTTTAGAGTAGTGATAGCTAGACTTGCGGCAGCTCAAGCGACACTTAAGGAAAAACTGCGAGTAGAGAAAGGCGACTAGATCTGGGTTAACCTAGCTTAGCTTACTGAAGCAGTTTCTATCCATAGCTAGCTTACCTAGTTTCTTTGGGCTTAAACTAGAGCTATCGAGAGCTGTGTTCATGAATGCTTATAGGTAGCTCCTACGCAACTACTACTGGTATAAGTTGAGACCTATATACGTCGGGTTTGCGGCTAACGTGCTACTGGTTCTACTGAAGTATTTAGCGAGCGTTAATTCACGGTCTGCTTCTGTTAATGCCTCCCTCCTCCACTCTCTCGCCGACCTGATCTTCTCAGGTTTAATACTTGCCGGCACTCTAGCGATCAAACTAAAGCCGTCACTCAGGTACCCTTTTGGCTACGGAAGGGCTGTGTATGTTGCTGGCTTTGCCGCTATCTTAGTTGCCGTTCTCTACCTACTCGTAGGTGCTGTTGAGGAAGGCTTGAGGAAGCTGGCTAACCCAGCCATGGAGGTCACAGAGCTCTCACTAGTGCTCGTAGCTCTCTCGCTCTCTGTAAACCTAGTCGTTCTAGTCGATGCCGTACTGAAGTCTAAGGGTAGGTCACACCCAGCACTTCTAGCAGTTATTGCGGAAAACGCTGCTGACGTCACTGGTGACTCAGCTGTCCTACTAGCACTAGCCTTGGGCAACCCTCTCATAGACGGCTATGGAGCGTTCGTAGTTGCCTCAGTTATCGCAGTATCTTCCGCAAGCTTAGGCTACAGGTACGTAGTCAGCTTGATCGGTATTTCCGCACCGCGAGACGTCGTAGGTAGAGTTATTAAGGTGGCTCTATCCGACCCTAGAGTGATAGACGTAAACGACGTTAAGTCCTTAATGCTAGAACCCGGCAAGTACTTGGTATTCCTTCAGGTAGAGGTAGACCCTAACACTAGAGTCCGAGAGCTCGAGGACATACGCCACTACATAGAGAACGTGGTTAAGTCGACAACAGACAGAGTAGACAAGGTGATCATAGAGTTTACAGGCCCTAAAGAGCCCGTGAAGAGCTTTACCTCACTACTAGAGGAAGTAGTAAAGCTACCCGAAGAGGCATAGACAGTCCAAGAACACTTAGCAAGACAAGTCTCTCGATCAAGAGCAGTAAGAGAATATATAGCTAATCACGCATAATCAACGGTGACGTAGATGTTCAAACCCGGACCCATCTACCTATTCCGAGTGCCCGAAGACGAAGAACTGATCTCGTACTTAACTCGCTTCGCTAAAGAGAAGAACATCAAAACCGGAGTTGTAAACGCTATCGGTGCCTTAAAGAAGTGCACTCTAGGCTTCTACGACCAGCAGAAGCAAGTCTACGAGTACATAAAGATAGAAGAAGAAGTCGAGTTAACAAACCTTAGTGGAAACATCAGCATCAAGGAAGGAGAACCATTCGTTCACGTACACGCCGTCGTGGGAAAAAGAGACGGCTCTACGTACTCCGGTCACTTAGTCGAAGCTAAGGTGTTCGTAGCTGAAGTTCTCATAATGGAGCTCGTAGGTAGCGCAGAACTAGTTAGAGAAAAGCACGGCGGGCTGTGGCTCTGGAAACTAGAGTGAGTAAGTAGTATGGACTTGTTAGTTGACCACTTAACGTGATTATTTAATTCCCAGATTCGTCTCTTGCGTGGAATTTCCCCATGGGGGGTCCTCACCACGAACTTGATGAGAGCTTTTACTTTCGCTTTTACTATTTTAATGGGCGAATGTAATAAGCGTTTATAAAAGTAGAATGTATTTCTAGGTGGGGTGGAACGTATAAAGAGAGCGCAGAGTACCGTTCTCACCGAAGTGCTAATGGCTAGTGCCGCATTAGTAATAGGTATGTCGATCCTAGCATATTTCTCAAGCTTTACTTCGTCATATACTCAACAAGTAGAACTAGCGAACTTAGTCAACTACGAAGCAGCCAACCAAGTAGTGAGGCTAATTGCCTACGACAGCACGAGCAGATCAATTTGGCTACTGCTCCGTAGACTCGATGGAACTCCGAGAAACTTTCTTCTTATGTTGAGTGTCGGTAACAGCTTCCTTAACTGTGGTAGTATATACGTCTACGTAGAACCCCGTGACACTAACGGGATTGTCTGCGATGGGGGCGACGGCGATTGCGTATCTAGCTGCTCCTACTATGATAAGTACGTCTCGTCTAAAGAAGTCTTAGTTTGGACTAAAGACGGTCTAATACCTCTCTACGACTTTTTAAAGCGGCAAATACCTCAGCAAGTAGGACTAATAAAAATACCTTACCCAAATCCAGCAGCGGGCTATAGAACGCAGAATACGATAATCAGAGTTGAACTTGGTGGGCTCGCTCCAGAAACTGCTAGAGTTTATCTAGGGATAGAGCACGATGGGAGAATATACGTAGTGCGAATTTATGAGGTGAGCTTAAGCTGAAGCTGAAGACTGGTATAGCGAATCTGCTCGTAATCATTTTAACACTCACTGCGATTGCCTTAAGTATTCCAACACTTTTCTTCTATACTTACTCAAATAAAGCAAGACAAGAACTTAAGGCATTTAGCTACATAGAAGTAGAAGATAGAGCGAGATACGTTGAAGTCGATGCTATAGCAGTAATAAGTACTGACGCTCTACACGTCATAATTAATAATAGAGGCGGTAAGGAAGTAGAAATCGAGGGAGTTTATGCCTTATCCACCTGTGATAATGATAGAGTTATACTGAGGCTATTAAATTCTAGGGAAGTCTTAAGACCTGGTACCTACCAGTACGTAAGCACACTTCTCGGGAGTGTTCATTGCTCTAGAGTACGTATAGGTAGCGTCTATGTAGTTACAACAGAACCCCGCGTGTACTCTGCTAAGCTCTACAATACAACTCTAATAAGTGAGCTTAGTCCAGTAGGCGAGGAAGTCCGCGTTCTACCACCTAAGGCCCATCAGATAATACCAGTCGAGAGGTTCGATAACATATGGGATATTGAGAGCATGTTGGGTGGCTCTGGTTTTGTGCTAGCTAAACCAGATAACAGCTTTAATCCCTCGAGGCTTGAACTACTCGACAGCTTCAACTCACTCCTAGAAGGTATTAGAACCGCCTCCGGTAGATGGGTCAGCCAAAGAATACTGAGCTCTGTTGAAATATCGATGTCTGATGTTGAAGTGAGAAATGTATTTCTAGGATACGACCCCCGAGATCCCTCTAAGTACGTACTACTCATCACAAGCGACACAAGTATGACCATCACATTAAACGGAAACCGAAACACTTTCTGCACGAACCTTCCTGCTACTAGAGTGAAGATCTATGGGTTTAGGAGTACCGCAAGAGAGGGCATTATCCGCATCGCTGGGGATACGAGTAGGTTCGGAAGTGGGGTGTGGATAGTTAAGCCTGACCAAGACGTGGGTGAATACACGTTTATTGGTGGATCAGGCAGAGGGAAAATAAGTATGATAGGTATAGCAGATAGAGTAGAAGTCTACTGCTTTGAAACAAATTCATACAGGTACACAAGCTACTACCCGTACATCCTCTTTATGAACACTGTTGGTGAACCTGGGAGAGCGTCCCTACTGTTTACTACCATAGACGCCGTATATGGGTTGGCGAGTTCGCCGAACGACCGCCCAGGTTCTACACCTCTCCAGGACTTCTCTCAACTACCTCTGGCGTTAGTCTATAAGAGAATGGAAATTAGCAACAATAACACTAAGGCTGTTCTACTACTGCTAAACTACAGGTTCCACGATAACGAGGGAAACGACTTCGCTGGAGTGACTGTGGACCGACCTATAATAATCCTCGGAATAATTGATGACGAAAACAGGGTTGTTTCGTATAGAAGCTTCACTTTTCGAGAGCTCACACGCTACGAGGACACTTACCCATCGACTGCTCAGGCTCAAAGCTCTTTAGTCTTCATACCTATTCCCTCGAAAGACAGCGTCGGAATAAAGAACTACTTCGTCTTCATAATCATTCAAGACCCTTACCTCAACAACAACACCTATGATGATGTAGACATAACAATCTATATAGAGTCCTTGACGATACTCCTTTACGAGTAGGTGAAACGATGAGGCTCGGTCTCGACCAGCGCTTTAGGCGGGGTGTAGGTGGTGTCGTAAGTGCAGCACTAGCTGTTGCGATAATAACGGCAGTAGCTCTCTACGCTTACACGAACATGCTGAAGCCACCTACAGTATCTCCAGATCCTGTCCTGAGGGTTTTAGACGAATACTTGAGTAACAAAGTTGTTATAGGCCCTATGGTAGGTGGCTATTACGTTCTAAATACCGGTAGCTCAACTGTTGTAATAGAGTATTTAGTACTTCGCGATGTGCGCACTGAGTCCATAACTTTATCTAAAGTTGGTATAGACTCCGCATGCTTCACTACTAAGACAACGATGCAGCCCGGCGAAATGTCCACGCTTAATTGCCGAGACGGATTAATACTTGTTGGAATAGTTTCATCTGACGGTAAGATCTTCGTAAGAGATCCGAAGCTTACTGTGCCTTATCTAATCCCTCGAGCTGTTCCTCAGAAAGTCCTATTTACTCCGGAGGTAGTGAGTTCCGTAGAGCAGTACATAGAGAGTATAGACCTATTAAGGATGAACTCGTCAACAGCTCTTGCGAAACTAGAAGCATGCAGCATGTCTAATGTTAGGGTGAGCATCAAGGCTAACGCCTCACTAGTTATAGCCCTGAGGTCCCCGGCCGACCCAAGCGCTTGGAACATTCTATTAGTAGGTTATGGAGCATACGGTAGAAGGTCTAATAGCTGGTTAACTGTTGGTAGCACCTGCGACCTAAACCTCTCGAAAGCTGGTTCACTAAGGTTTAGAATAAAGATAGAGAACCTCTCTATAGTGAGTGGAGATAAAGTAGAAGTAAGTGGTTCACCACTAGCGTCCCCTGGGATATTCCCATGCTTAGTAAATACTGGGAAGCAGTGCTGGGCCGAAGTCTCCGGTACAGCAGGAAGAGTCTCGGTGTACGTCGCTTCATCTACATCTCCTAGCGCGAATGTTGACCTAGACCCGTACTACATAACGGGAGACTTAGACGAGAATGGCTACCCAGAGTTCTTCTTTGTAACACAAGATTTTACAACTGGAAGTAGCTCGCAAGTAAATGACGTAATTACGACATCAACTAGAACTACGGTAACTGCTGTTGATAGTACGACGAGACCTATTAGGCTTATTCTTACGGATACTCCAGTTAATAACACGAAGTACGCTACAGCAGTAATAAGTATGAGGTTTGTTTTCTGGGATAATTCCGCAGACGACATAACGGATAATGACAACCGAATAGTTCTTGTAGTAGGTCTGTATGACCCAGAGAAATCGAGCTACGTGTACTCAGTAAGCTTAAGCTATTTTGAGCTATGTCGCTATAGAACTGTCAAACCTATGACTTTCTCGTATATAGTTAAGGATTTCCTTCTCTACATTCCTTCACCAGCTGAGATAGGGTATAAGAACCTGTATATTGCTATAGACATATTCGACCCTTACGGTCGGGAGGAAACGAGAAACGATGCGGACATCGTTTTAGGCATAGAGTATTTGGGTTTAGTCTTGGGTGTTAGAATATGAGGAGAGCTATATCTACTCTACTAGCAGTTACACTAATAGCGGCAGTAGCTCTATCTACCTTTACCTCTATTTTCATACTATCACAAAGGAGGGCATCTACTTCTGTAGCTGGACTGGACAGGATATTAGACTACGTACACCAGCACGAGGTAACTAGACTTGCGGCAGTAGTCCTCGGGGAAGTCATCCGACTCAAGAACCTCGGTAGTAAACCCGTAGAGCTAGAGTACTTAGTAGTCTTAGATGATGCTGTTAGAGTCATTAAGCTCTCCAGCGGGGACCCGTGCGAAAGCCTGGGAGTAGATGCCGAGTGCTCGCACCACGTAGGTCGGGGCAACCTGCTTGTCGCTATAACGAAGTCGGGAGTTCTCGTGTTTCCAGAAAAGATCGAATTCGAGGCTCCACCAAGTGAGGCGACAGTTATAATACCTATAGTCTTTTCTTTCAGAAACCTAAACGATTTAGGTAAGGAGTTCGATATCGACCCAGAACTCATAGCTAAGCCCTATCCTGGAGGTAGCGGCAAGAGGGGAATTACAGGAAAAACCGTTCTAATATTGCCGCGAGGCAGGGAAGACGAGTACTTCAACGAGTACGTGACTACCGCGTGTAAGGGTACAAAAGATAATAGAGTGCCATTCGGAGTTCTCGTTGTCGGCTATGACCCAAGCTGGTTAAAGGAGCAATTAACCAACTCGACAGCGCCACCTAGGTTCTCGATATTGTTGTCTGGGCCAAAAATGACTGGTCAAGAAAAGCTCTGTACTAGCAAGGAAGTACTGCCGCTAACTGAGCAAGGATTTAGAGTGAAGATACACAATTTCACAGGTACAATAAGGGTATTCGATGAAAGCGGAAATGTTATAGCATGCTCGTCTTCAACACCTGGAGTCTGCGACAATATCGCAAGTGCTGTTGGAGTATGGTACTACGGTACCGTACTCAAGTGGAGTGTGTATATCGATGGTGTCGCTAGTTATCTAGGATATTACCAGAGAGCTCCATCAGGTCAAGGGCAGAGCGTAAGCTATGAGCCGTACTTATTCCTCGGAGATATAGATGGTAACGGAGTCGTAGACATCATATTCATATCTGAAGACGCTCACTATGGTAGTGTATCGGCAATAAACGATACAGATGACTTGTCTGATTACTCTACAGAACCTCTCAAGCTTGTGCTACTTAGAGTAGGATACGAACTCGGCTACCCCGACGGCTCGATTGATGGTAGTAAATACGCAGGGGTAACACTATATCTTAACCTGATATTTCATGATAACTCATACCCTGATGAAAGCCAACTAAACGACATAGACAGGACGGACTGGGTGATGAGGATCTTACTCGTAGACGAGAAGGGTAACGAATACATCATTCGAGAGTATAGGTACCAAGAGATCTGCAACTATCACCAAACTCTAGTAACGAACACTGATAGAAGTAAGTACTTCACTAAAGTATCTCAATCAGTATACATACCAATACCCTCGTCTGGTAAGTACTGGATTGTAGTAGCTATTCAGGATCCGTACTATTTCGAGAAGAGTGGCTCGTATTACATAAACGATGCCGATATCACCGTTGGAATTGAGATAATCGGAGTAGTACCCTTTATGAGGTAGCTACTCTCGTCTTTAGCTTACTACATCACTGTGTGTGCGATATGCCAAGTATCTCTTCGTATTCTTCCACAACTTTTCTAACGCATTCTAAGTCAGAGCACTTCTTTACTTCACTAACTAATTTTTTCACCATCTCGGCTTTCGGCACCCCGTAGCAACTGTATTCTACTGCTTGTACGGCACTAGTAACCTTCTTTAGTGTTTCGTAGAAGTCTTTGTCTTGACAGAACCGCCTGATCGTTTCAGCCATGTGGGGAGAAGCTAGAAACGTTAGAGTACTAGAGAGTACCTCGAGGCTCAGCTTAAGCTGTGCTTTAAGCATTTCATCCAAACACTACACCTATTTTAGCTAGGTACTGAGGTAATAAGCTAGGTTACTGCGGCTGTCTAAGTGATTACACTACTTAAGCGGTTTTTTTCGACTGCGAGCCTTATTTCTCTAGCGATCCTCCTGCCGACGCTCATGGGTTCGTCCCAGTAGAGGTACGTATAGGGGCTTCCGTTCACGTAGAGGTTTGTTCCAGCTACTATTCTACCGGAGAACTCGAATATCTTTATGTTCGCATCTCTATCTACTACACCCTCTAGGCAGAATGGACCCACGACTCCGGGAGGTAGGACCTCTTTCGTCTTATTCACGAACTTCTCACCGTAACTGTAGACAGCGGGTAGTAGGCTCTCTCTTAGTACAACCGGTATGTTTCCAACTACCGTAAAAGTAGGCTCTACCCCGATTTCCTTAAGCTTTTCTATGGGGATCCTCCTTAAGCTGTCTACGTCTGACTCATACCTTATGTCCGCACCAGTTATCTCAAGCCTCTCTAGTACCGGGCTATAGAAGTAGTGGAAGTAGGCTGTTACTCCTACCAAGTACTCCTGAATGATCACCTTACTTACGTCACTAACTAACCCTCTATCGACTAAGGCTCTCAGTCTTTCGGCGATCTCCTGGCGCGAACTGGCTATAAAGTAGCCCCTCCCGCCCTTAGCCCCGGGGAGCTTAACTATCGCTAGCCCATCTATTTCACTATCTAGTGAGTAGGTAGTGGGTGTTGGAATCTCGGCGCTCCTCAGAAGCTCCATTTTAGCGTGCTGGTCTGCCTCAATCGGAAACAAACTCCTCAACCCGAAGATCGGCACACTGAGACCGGTAGCACAGTCCATACCGACGTATTCAACGAAAGAGCCGTGGGGAACGAAGACCGAGTTACGACTTCGGAGTTCTTCAACAACCTCTCGAGAACATAGGTCACTCCACCTTCTAACCACTATGAAGTAGTCTACGAGATGTTTAAACTGTCCATAAAACCCTACTCTATCCTCTGTCACTACCAATAGAGTACTAAACCCCTCCTTCTTAGCTCCATGGGCTATCTGGAGAGAGCTGTGACTAGCGAGAGTAGCTATCGTAAGCCTATCGAGGTCGTACCCCTCTAACAGCTCGGATACCACACTACACCCCATAAGACTTTATACATGTCTAAGTTAAAAACACGCTGAAAACAAATTAATTAACGTATTTCTGTTAATATTTCATGTTTAAACCTTGAGAGACGTGCTTATATATTTAACTTAAATACGTGCAATTGGGTTTAAAATGACTTCGCAACACGTGTATGATGGAAAAAGTAAACGTGTTTACGTTAAAAGCTCTGAAGAGATAGTCATGGAGTTTAAGGACGAAGTTACAGCTGGTGATGGAGCTTACAAGGCTCTAGTGCCTGGTAAGGGTGTTTTGTGCGCATTGGTTTCTGCTCACCTATTTAGGGTTCTCGAAGATTCTGGGATAAGTACTCACTTCGTTGAATACGATGGTCTTAGGAGTATAACTGCTAAGAAGCTCAAGATGGTTCCAGTAGAAGTAATTGTTAGAAACTACTCCTACGGCTCACTCCTCAAGAGAATGCCTCTCTACGGTGAGCTAGATCCTCTCGTACCTCCACTCGTAGAGTTCCACTATAAAGACGACTCACTCCACGACCCTCTAATACTCCCAGAAGATATACTCAGGACTAACATATTAACCTCTAGAGAGTTGAGTAGGATCATCGAGCTATCTATACTAGTTAACCACGTCTTGAGTAAGCACTTTAGGTCTGCTGGACTTAAGCTAGTAGACATAAAGCTTGAGTACGGGTTTAACTCGAGTGGAGAGCTCCTTCTAGCAGACGAGGTGTCTGGAGACACATTTAGAGTGTTAGACGAGAATGGGAGGCACCTCGATAAGGAGGTATTTAGAAAGACTAAAAACACAGACTTGCTACTTAAGGCCTACCAAGAGCTAGCCACCAGGCTCGGTCTCCGATGGGAAGTAGTACTCTCAACCAAGATATTCGGGTAGTAATGATGGGGGGTATCCTGTCGATACTAGCATTCGAGCCCGGCTGGGACTTACTCTACTTCGTTAACTACGGTCTAGCCGCTCTAGCTCATAGAGGAGGCACTACTAAGCTAGTATGTTGGAGGCGTAGTGATAGTGTTACTTGTGGAGACAGTGAATCGAGTGTGGGAGGTCTAGAGAATAGTGAGCTAGTTGTAGCTGCCTGGTTAGACGATAGGCAACTGAGCAACTACACCGTAGAGGGAAGATTCTCTATAACCGTTTCGGACAGGTCGAGCAAGCACCTAGCTGAGCTAGCGGAGGCAGTAGAGAGAGCTCTCGGAAGCGACAAACCCCACCTCAGTCTATCGAAGCAGTTAAGTGTGTTTACTGAAGAAGAGGTACCGTCTTTCACTACCCTAACGTCTAGGGGTGAGCTAGTAGTATGGAGGTCTAGTGCCGGCCTCACCCCCTACTCTATCGGTGGGTACGGCTTCGACATGGTTGTCGCATCCTCCGAGACTTCAGCAGTAGAGGTACTAGATGCTGACATCCGAAAGCATCTATCGCCTGGCGAAGGTGTCTACATAAATAGAAAGCAGGTAAGACTGTTCAAGTCCGGGGAGTCACCTAAGTGTAGACTGTGCCTCTTCGAGCTACTCTACATAGCAAGACACGACTCTACCGTCGATGGTGTAAGCGTCTACGAGTTCAGGAAGTACCTCGGGAGAGAACTAGGAAAGTACTTAAACAGTGCGGTAGACGTAGTCACAGGTGTTCCCGAGACAGCACTACCGTACGCACTAGGGCTTTCTGAAGTCGTTAGAGCTCCCTACGAGATAGGCTTCGTAGGCACAGCGCAGAGAAGCCGCTCTATGCTTAAAGAAGGTATTCGAGAGAAGCTGATCTCGATACACTTAAAGCTCAATCCGGTAAAGAGCGTATTTAGAGGAAAGAGAGTTGCTGTAGTAGACGACAGCATGGTCACGGGTTCGACCCTCAAGACGGTTGCTCAAGTCCTTAGGTATAGGGTTGGTGCTAGAGAGCTACACTTGCTCTTAGCTTCACCAAAGCTAGTCGGAACATGCCCCTACGGAGTCATTAAGCTAGACCCTACTTCCCTGATCTCAGCACATCTGGACAGCTCAGTAATCGAGAAGTACCTAGATGTAGATAGCGTCTCGTGGCTTAAAGATAGCGACATTGAGGGTGCTGCGTCAAGGTTTGGAATGAAGTTCTGCTGCGCTTGCTTCGGAAGAGATGTCATCGGTGGTAGACAGTGAAAGTCTTGCTAGTTGGGAGTGGTGGTAGAGAACACGCTTTAGCTAAGCTACTGATATCCTCTCAAAACACTGTTAGGCTCTACGTAGTTGCTGACTACGTAAACCCAGGTCTAAAGAGGGACTCTGAGGCAACCGGAGGTAAGTTGTTCGTTGCTAACACAAACCTCCCGGAGTCTGTTGCTGCGGTTGCTGAGTCGGTATCACCGGACCTAGTTGTCGTCGGTCCTGAAGAACCCCAGTTCCACGGTGTCGTAGACTACCTTAAGGAGAAGGGTTACGTTACTTTCGGGGCTTCCCTCGAGTGCTCTATGATAGAGAAGAGCAAGGTTTTCGCAAGGTACCTAATGTGGAAGTACGGGATCCCCGGGAGGCTGCACTTCGCTGCTTTCAGGACTCTAAGTGATGCTGAAGAGTTTATTAGGTACGCTGGTGATGTTGTAGTAAAGCCAGCTAGGCAGGTCGGAGGTAAAGGTGTTAGAGTAATCAGGGATACTAAGGCCTTTCTTTCGGAAGTCAAGCAGCAGGTTAAAAACCAGTCCGTACTAAGAACATTCGATGACTTAAGCAAGCATTACGACTCAGACTACAAAGTTCTCGTAGAGCAGAGAGTTGAGGGAGTAGAGTACACCGCCCAAGTAATAACTGACGGAAGCTGCGTTCTCCCACTACCACTCGTACAAGACTACCCGCACGCATACGAGCTAGACTTAGGCTACGAAACAGGTGGCATGGGAAGTATATCAGGCCCTGGATACTCTCTGCCTTTCATAACTCAAGAAGAATACGAAGTAACGGTGAAAATAGTTGGAGAGGTAATCAGGAGGCTTCAAGATGAAATCAAAGAGAAGTGCTCAGGTGCTTTTGCGGGACAGATGATGCTGACTGGTCTCTGGGGTCCTACAGCCATAGAGTTCTACAGTAGGTTCGGAGACCCTGAACTACCTTGCCTCATACCTAGAATTCAGTCAGACTTTCTCGAAGTTGTAGATAGAGCAGCTAGAGGCTCTCTGAGCGGCGCTAAGCTTGAGGTATTGGACAGCCGTGTAAGCATAGTGAAGGCCGTCGCTCCAGTCGGTTACCCAGCTTTTAGAGATGAAGGAAGCGGTCACCCAGTCTCGGTGGACGAAGAAAGGATCCGAGAGCTTGGGTGCCACCTCCTGTATGCAAGCGTCGAGCTACGACCCGATGGTCTAATGTATACTAAAGGTTCTAGAGCTTTCGAAGTGGTCTGCTCTGCGGAGGACTACGGAAAAGCGTATAGAGCTTCGGAGACCGCTGTGAACTACATAACCTCCATGGACGGCTGGCTTTTGTACTATAGGAGTGATATCGGCTCTAAGTGGCTACTAGACGAGAGAACTAGGGAAGCCGAGAGAGTTAGGACTGTCTACAGAAGTAAGCAGAATAGGGGGACTATAGGGGAGTTCTTCACTGTGTGGGTCCCCGGTGAAGGAGTGGTGGCGAGCCCCCTTTTGTCTCCACTGAGGTGAGGAGTTTGGCTCGAGACTGTATTCGGTCACCTATGTTCGAGGGGTCGGTAAAGTTGCTACTACTGGGTAGCGGAGAGCTCGGAAAGGAGGTCGCTATAGAAGCACAGAGACTGGGAGCTGAAGTCATCGCTGTCGATAGGTATGACTGGGCTCCAGCTATGCACGTAGCTCATAGAAGGTACGTTATAGACATGGCAAACCCGAGGGCTGTCAAGTCGCTAGTTAGGAGGGAAAACCCCGATGCTGTCATACCGGAGATCGAGGCTATATCTCCAGAGGCCCTCGAGGAGCTAGAGTCCGAGGGATATTTAGTGGTCCCAAACGCGAGAGCCGTTAAGATATCTATGAATAGACTGGAGTTGAGGAAGTTCGCTGCTGGAGTTCTGGGTCTGCCGACTACTAAGTTCGAGTTTGCTGAAAACCCGGAGGAAGTTGCTGAAGCTTGCGAGAAGGTGGGGCTCCCGTGCCTTATCAAGCCTGAAATGAGTAGTAGTGGTCACGGACACGTTAAAATATCGTCACTGTCGAAAGACTTTATCGCTAAGGCATACAGCTTTGCTACCTCCCATTCTCGAGGGAAGAGCAGGAGGGTGATAGTCGAGGAGTTCGTTGACCTTGCTTTAGAGTACACTGTCCTCGCATATAGGTACCTAGACGGCAGTAAACCTATTACTGAAGTCTGTGAACCGATAGAGCAGTGGAGATACGGTGAGTACCACTATGTAGAGTCGTGGCAACCTCCGCTATCTAGCCCGACTACGTTAAGTCGGGTAGTGGAGATAGCGAAAAGAGTAGCAGAAGGGCTGGGGGGTGTGGGGATCTTCGGTGTCGAAGTATTCTTAACTAAAGACGGTAGAGTACTCTTTAGCGAGGTTGCTCCAAGGCCTCATGATACTGGGTTAGTGACTCTAGTAACTCAAGAACTGAGCGAATTCGCTATCCATGTTAGGTCTGTCCTAGGGCTCCCGGTTCCGAAACCGAAGATAATCTCGCATGGAGCGAGCGTGGCTGTATACACGGACTTAGACAACGTCTGGAGCCCTAAGATATGCGGTCTTCAAGAAGCCCTTAGGATCCCGGGTGTAGACATTAGGATATTCGGAAAGCCATATACTTACCCTGGGAGGAGGGTAGCAGTGGTCCTAGCGAGGGGTAGCTCTGTCGAAGATGCTTTAAGTAAGGCTAGGAGGGCCGCTAAGACGATCTCTATACGTGCTGAGTAGGTGAGACCGTGCCTTGCAGAGGAAAGGTCTCTATTGTAATTGGTAGTGAGAGAGATAGGCAGTACGCAGAGAGGGCAGCATCTATACTCAAGGAGCATGGAGTAGATTTCGAGGTCGTCATACTTAGTGCCCACAGAAACCCGAAGGAGCTTGAGAAGTACGTAGAGACTTCAGACGCAGACTTGTTTATCGCAATGGCTGGACTGGCAGCACACCTTCCAGGGTTTATCGCTTCTAGAACTCAGCGCCCAGTTATAGGAGTTCCCCTAAATGTATCGCTTGGAGGACTGGATGCTCTATTGAGCATTGTCCAGATGCCTAAAGGGGTTCCGGTGGCGACCGTAGGCATAGATAACGCCGAGAACGCCGCCTACCTAGCGATTAGAATCATCAGATTGTGCCAGCAGAGCTAGGGTGGTCTCCATGGGGCTGTATAGAGTAGTTGTTGTAGTATCCTACAAGAAGGGGCTCAAGGACCCTGAAGCCGAGACTATCTACCGAGACCTCATACTGAAGCATGGGTACAGAGCAGTTAAGGAGTTGAGGATAGGTAAACAATTCACACTGCTGGTAGAAGCTGAAGATAGTGAGAAAGCATCTAGCTACGTAAGAGAGCTATGCGACAAGCTCATGATATACAACCCCGTGATACACGACATCGAGGTGACCGTCTATTCCTAGGGTAGCTGTTCTGAAGTTCCCCGGGACTAACTGCGATGAAGACGTCGTGAAGTCGTTTAAGGAGGTCGCCCCGGAAGTAGAAGCAACGGTAGTGTGGCATAAAGACTTCAAGTCCGTCAACGATTGGGATGCCGTAGTCATCCCAGGAGGGTTTAGTTACGGTGACTGGCTTAGGGCTGGAGCTATAGCGGCTAGATCAGAGGCAGTCGCAAGGTTATCAGAGGCAGTCGCAAGAGGTATCCCGATTTTAGGCATATGCAATGGCTTCCAGGTCTTAGTAGAGGCCGGTCTATTGAGGGGAGCTTTTTTACCGAACGAACACGGGAGGTTCGTCTGTAGGTGGGTAAGACTGCGAGTCGAGAGGCCACGCGGTCCCTGGCTTAAACTTGCTGAAGACGGTGTCGAAGTGCACATGCCCGTAGCCCACGGTGAAGGTAGGTACTATGTCAGTAGTGATGAGTATAAAGAGCTCAATAGCTCGTACCCGATAATCCGCTACATACCCGAACAGAACCCTAACGGGAGCTCCTACGACATTGCTGGATTAGGCTCTAGAGACGGGTACGTTCTCGGAATAATGCCGCACCCAGAGCGTGCGGTGACCCCCTTGCTCACACCTCGCGGGTTCAGACCCGGCGGGGAGCTGATATTCAGGAGCATATCTCGCTCACTCAAATCCGGGTGGTGATTACGGTCTTAACTACTGAGGAAATAAACGAGATAAGGAAGGTTTTAGGTCGGGAACCCACTGCTGAGGAGCTCGCTATGTTTGAAGCCCAGTGGAGTGAGCACTGCTCTTACAAAAGTAGTAGGAGGCTCCTCAAGTTACTACCAACTAAGGGTAAAAACGTACTCATCGGACCGGGGAGAGACGCACCAGCTGTTGAGGTGTTCCCGGGTATAGCTGTAATCTTCAAGATAGAGTCTCACAACCACCCTTCCGCTGTGGACCCATACAACGGTGCTGCTACAGGTATAGGAGGCGTTGTGCGGGACATTCTAACGCTCGGGGCTAAACCCATAGCTCTACTCGACATGCTCTACTTAGGCGATCCAAGCGACCGTAGAGCCCAGTGGCTTATAAAGGGAATAGTTAGGGGTATAAGCGATTACGGCAACAGGATCGGGGTACCGACTGTAGCGGGAGACACGTGGTTTGATTCCTCATTCAATACTCAGCCTTTGGTTAACGTAGCGTGCGTTGGTTTAATCAGAGTTGAGGACTTACTAAACAGTAAGCCTATACCCGGTGACGTAATACTAGTTGCGGGAAACCCCACTGGGCGGGACGGGCTTCTCGGCAGTAGCTTTGCCTCAAAGTCTTTGAGTGACGAGCCAGGTAGAGATATTGGAGCAGTGCAAGTAGCCGATCCATTGATGGAGAAGGTCTTGATAGACTCTATCGTAGAGCTAGTACAAAAAAGAGTAGTAAAGTTCATCAAGGACCTTGGTGGTGGAGGACTGACTACGGCTGTTGCTGAGACTGCTGCGGATTTCGGGCTGGGCGCAGAGATCTTTCTGGACAACCTTCACCTCAGGGCTGAGCTAACCCCTCTCGAGATGCTCGTTTCCGAAAGCCAGGAGAGAATGATGTTGGTAGTAGACAAACAGCACCTCGGTAAAGTACTAGAGGTCCTAGGTAAGTATGATGTACCAAGTAGTGTCTTAGGGTCCTTCGACAGTAGTGGAAGGATCAAGGTGTACTTTAGGGGTAAGCTCGTTGCTGATGTTCCAGCTCGAGAGTTAGCGAGACCAAGAGACGTTTATAGAGTGTCGAGACCCCCCAAGGAGCTAGTAGAGTTGGTAAGTCCCGTAAGCTCTATTCCCTTAGTACCGGTATCCAAGGCGTTGAGGGTCCTACTCTCATCACCAAATATAGCATCGAAGAAGTGGATATACGAACAATACGACTACGAGGTTGGAGTGCGAACGGTAGTTAAGCCCGGATACGGAGACGCAGCAGTCCTAAGACTGGATGCCGAGGATGTAAGAGGGATAGCAGTTAAGGGGGATGCGAACCCTCGGTATACCTCCATTGACCCGTTTAGAGGAGCGGCCAACAGTGTAGCAGAGTGTTACAGGAACTTGGTGTCCGTCGGGTCGACTCCAGTTGCCTTTGTTGACGAGCCAAACGCGGGGAATCCTGAGAGGCCGGAACACTTCTGGTATTTTGAGATGATGGTGAAGGGTGTCGCCTGGATGGCTGAAGAGCTCGGAGTTCCGATAGTTGGGGGGAAGGTGAGCTTCTACAACGAGGACTCTAGGGGGAGGCAGGTAAAGCCTACAGCCACTATAGTGGGAATAGGGGCCGTAGAGGACGTTAGAAGAGTCAAAACCCTCGACTTTAAGCAAGAGGGGTCAGCAGTTCTGCTGGTTGGAGAAACCTTCCCGGAAATAGGTAGTACTGAGTACCTCGCGAGAGTTCACGGACTAGAGGTTGGCGAAGTACCTATCCCCAGGCCCAACCAGGAGCTCAGAAACGCTTCCTACGTCTCCAAGCTGGTCGAGAATGATGTAGCTCTCTCGATTCACGACGTGAGCTTAGGTGGATTAGCCGTAGCTTTAGCTGAGATGGCTATACTCGGAGACGTAGGTGTAGACGTGAGTGTAGAGAAAGTAGTGTGTCGGGGATGTACCAGAATAGATGAGGTTCTATTCTCCGAGAGCCAAGCCAGGTACGTGGTCGAAGTGCCTCAAGAGAGAGTTGAGGTTGCGCTAAACCTTGCCGAGGCATTGGGTGTTAGGGTATCAGTCGTCGGCCGAACGACTAGCAAGAAACTTTTCGTCGTTAGAGCGAATCAGCAAGCGGTTGTCGAAGAAAGCCTGGATGAGCTTAGGGACATCTACGAACGCAACTTAAGTGAACTTCTGGAGTGAGACCGTGTGTGGGATATCTGCCTACGCTTCTGGGAATCGCGCTAGCTACAGTCGCGCTATTGGGAGGACTCTATCCCTACTTATAGAGTTGCAGCACAGAGGGCAGGAGTCCGTTGGTATAGGGGTAGCTAGCGTTTCAGGAGATATCAAGGTAGTAAAGAAAGGATCTCTAGTTCTAAGCCTTTATGAGGAAGTCTTAGGTAACTCAAACATTAAAGAGCGGGAGGTGTTTGGATGTATAGCACACACGAGGTACTCTACTTCCGGAAGGTACGGGTGGGAGCTAGCTCATCCGGAGCTTGTTAGCGGTGGAAGGCTTAAGTTAGCCATAGCCTTTAACGGCAACATAGCAAATTACCGAGACCTTTTCGCTTTAGCTAGGAGTTTGGCTCCAGAGTACACTCCCAGCTACGTAGAGAACGATACGCAAGCGCTGGCTTACGCTGTTTATGCTCTAGCTAAAGACGAAGGTTGGGACGTAGTTGAAGCTCTGAAGAGACTCCCTGAGTACGTTATTGGGGCCTATAGTCTGGTTGCTCTAACGTCAGAGCCTAGACTTCTAGTAGCTAGAGACCCTAGGGGGATCAGACCCCTTGCTTACTCCTACGTAGACAAAGAAGTGTATGTAGCATCCGAGACTGCGGCCCTTCAGGTACTAGATCTTGATTGGCGGGAGGTCAGAGCTGGAGAAATCCTGTCTTTTGACGGTAGTGCTCTAGAGGTTACCGACTCCGTGGTAGCTCCGGACCCCTCTCCGTGCGTGTTTGAATACGTATACTTTAGCCGCCCGGATTCTTACTTTAATGGAGTAAGCGTCTACCTGTCACGACTTAAGATGGGTTGGTATCTAGCTAGAGAAGCACCGGCAGAAGCAGATGTCGTAGTACCGGTTCCAGACAGTGGTAGGATAGCGGCAATAGGCTACAGTATGGCTAGTGGGATACCCTTAGCTGAAGGAATAATAGTCAATAAGTACGTTGGGCGAGTCTTCATCTCAGCTCCAGACCAACGCGATGTTTTGTCGAGGATCAAGTACGGAGTCGTGAGACCTGTCGTAGAAGGCAAGAGAGTCGTTGTAGTTGACGACTCCATAGTGAGGGGTACTACCATGAGGTTCCTACTTGATAAGCTTCGAAGAGGAGGTGCTACTAAGTTGTACGTGAGGATCGCTAGTCCCCCTTTTACGTGCCCTTGCTATATGGGTATTGACGTCGCTTCCAGGAGAGAGCTCTTGCTATGGAGCAAGACAAGTGTAGAGGAAGTTGGGAGATCTCTTGGGACCGATTCGCTTGCCTACATCAGCTTGAGGAACCTAGAGCTGTCGGTAGGACTACCTAAGGTTTGCCACGGCTGTTTCTCGTGTAGCTACCCTTTTTCTGAACTAAGGGCTTTCGACTTAGAGAAGAAGATCTCGAGGTAGAGCACAGTGGAGAACCTCACTTACGCTAAAGCGGGAGTCGACCTCAAGAAACATAGAGGCATGCATCAAATAGCTTTAAACGCTATCGAGACTCTCGCTAATAAGCTAGGTGTAGTAGTTCATGGACTTTCAGGCTTTGCTCCAAGCATAGACGTTATCGGGAAGAGGATGATAGTGCACGTAGATGGTGTTGGGACTAAGACCCTAGTACTCAAGAAGCTGGGTTCAATGAGAGTTGCTGGCTGGGACTGTGTTGCTATGAACGCAAACGATGTAGCGTGCGGAGGTGGTAGAGTAGTCGCTATTTCCGACTACGTAGCCATGGGGACGGCAGACGAGGACGTCTTTAAGCAAGTCATGGACGGCTTGGTGGAAGCAGCTGAGGCCGTTAGAGCACCCATCGTCTCAGGCGAGACCGCAGTACTCCCAGGATTACTAAATGGGGTGGACGTAGTCTGTTTTGTCGTAGCCATAGCAGCCCACGAGTTCACTAACCGAGCGAACAGGGGAGACCTCGTAGTTGGATTGGAAAGCTGGGGACTACACGCAAACGGGTACAGTCTTGTGAGGAAAGTAGTTGAAGAAAGAATAGGGGACTACAATAAGGTAGTAGACGGGGTAAACTTAAAAACCGAGCTGACCAAGCCTACGGCTCTATACTACGACTTCCTGCTGAAGGCTATAGAACTCAACTACGTATCGTCCGCTACCCACGTTACTGGTGGAGGTTGGTCTAAGATGAAGAGAGCTTTAGGCAACGACCTAGATGCTATATTGAGGGCGCCGAAACCAAGCAAGATATTCGAGGTGCTCTTATACTACGGTAACATCGATGTGAGCGAGGCCTACAGGGTTTTCAATATGGGTGTTGGCCTTCTCCTTACTACCCCAAGGGATAAGGTCGGGTCCCTACTCAGCCTCGCAAACGAGATGGGGTTCAGGTCGTGGGTCTTAGGAGAAATAGTGGAGGGAACCGGGTCTATTAGGATAGAGCTCAGCTGGAGGAGTGGTGAGAGTGTTGAAATATGACCCCAAGAGATTGCTCGAGGGCTATGAGTTAGAGAAAGTAAGTATAGCGACTATCGCCAGCCACTCCGCTCTAGACGTCTTCGACGGCGCTAAAGACCTGGGATTTAGTACTATAGCTGTATGTCAAGTGGGGCGCGAGAAGACGTACACTAGGTTCAGCAGAGTGATCGACGAAATCATCCTGCTCGACAAATTTGCTGATGTACTAAGACCAAATGTCGTAGAGCTACTCAGAAAGCGTTCAGCAATCTTTGTTCCCAACAGAAGCTTCGCCGTTTACGTCGGCTACGATGGTATTGAGAGAGAGTTTCCGGTGCCCGTGTTTGGCAACAGGTACCTGCTGAGATACGAAGAAAGAGTTGGAGACAAGACTTACTACAGGCTCCTCGACGAAGCTGGAATCAGGAGGCCAAGAGTCTTTAGGGATCTCAGTGATATAGATAGACCGGTCATGGTGAAGATCCCGCATGCGAGAAAGAGGGTCGAGAGGGGGTTTTTTGTTGCTATAGACGGAGATGACCTTAAGCGAAAGATCGCTAGACTTGCGAACAGGGGAGTCATCAGGGAAGAAGATATGAATAGAGCATCTGTAGAGGAGTTAGTCGTTGGGGCCCACTTCAATGTAAACTACTTCCACTCTATCGCTAGGAAAAGAGTTGAGCTCCTTAGTATCGACAGAAGGATCCAGACGAACCTTGACGGCGTGCTTAGACTACCAGCAGATGTTCAGCTACAGATCGGAGACATCGTCGACATCGAAATGGTCGAGATAGGACACGAGCCCGCAACTATAAGAGAGAGTATGCTGGAAAGACTCTTTGAAGTAGGAGACGCGTTCGTTAACGCAACACAGAAAGTCGAGCCACCCGGAGTCATAGGTCCGTTCACTCTTCAGCTGATAGTCACTAAGGACCTAGACGTAGTCGTATACGACGTTGCCTTAAGGATCGGTGGAGGAACTAACGTTTACATGGGGGTCGGAAGCCAGTACTCGAAGCTATACTTCGGTAAACCAATCAGCATGGGGTGGAGGTTAGCCGAGGAAGTAAGGGAGTGCGTAGAGCAAGGCTGCTTAAAGGACATAATCACGTAAAAGTAACTCAACCTCCCATAAAGCTTAAAGGCTTAAACTAGTAGGTAGGTGTGGGTTCGTGGACAACCCCTACAGAGGAGTAGACGTGATATCGATCCTCGACTTTGGAAGAAGAGAGCTAGAGCTTCTATTTGAGTATGCTGATAAAGCCCAGAAGTACGCGAGGTCCAAGATAGAGTCCCTTAAAGGTAAGGTAGTGGCTCTAGCCTTCTTTGAGCCATCTACTAGGACTAGGTTTAGCTTCGAGGTAGCTGCTAAGAGGCTTGGCGCAGACGTTATATCTATCTCTGGTGAGGAGGCGATAAGTACGGCAAAAGGTGAGAACCTAGCGGATAGCGTTAGAATGCTAGACTACTACAGCGACCTGATAGTCATAAGACACAAGTACGAAGGAGCCGCCAAATTTGCAGCTGAGATAGCGGTAAATCCTGTTATCAACGGAGGGGATGGGTGGCAGCACCACCCAACGCAGGCCATGATAGACCTCTACACAGTTCAAAAGCTCTTCGGGACTGTTGACGGGCTGAAGTACGCTCTAGTTGGTGATCTGAAGTACGGACGAGCTATCACGTCATTCCTATATGGTCTCACTAGGTTTAAGCCGAGCGCAGTCTACCTCGTCTCACCAGAGCAACTCAAGCCCCGCGAGGAGGTTTTAACAAAAGTGCGGGAGCTTGGACTCAAGTACGAAGTACTAGAGTCGCTTGATCCAATAATAGATGAAGTAGACGTAGTCTACGTTAGCAGAATACAAAAGGAGAGGTTTCCTGACCCACTAGAATACGCAAAAGTCAGAGGGTCTTACACTATAGACCTAAAGCTCCTCTCGAGAGCAAAACCCGGACTCAAGGTCTTACACCCACTACCGAGGGTTGACGAGATAGCACTAGAGGTAGACAGCACAGTCTACGCAGCTTACTTCTACCAGGCTTCTCTAGCTGTCCCAGTTAGGATGGCACTCCTATCCCTTATCTTAGGTGGTGAGCTATGAGTAATGCGACACTCACGGTCTCTAAGATCAGGAGCGGTACAGTCATAGACCACATACCCTCAGGGAAGGCCATAGAGGTACTCAGAATCCTCGGTATAACTGGTAGAGAGGGTTACAGAATGGCTATACTTATGAACGTCGAAAGTCGGAAGCTCGGGAGAAAAGACGTAATAAAGATAGAGGGAAAGTTTCTTGACGCCAAAGAGCTGAACCTGATAGCCTTAGTCGCTCCAACAGCAACTATAAACATAGTCGAAGAATTCGAAGTCAGAAAGAAGTTCAGGGTCGCAGTCCCGGATGTAGTGGAAGAGGTACTGAAGTGCCCGAACTCTACCTGCATTACTAATAAGGAGCGAGAACCGGTGAAATCCATACATAAGAAAGTAAGAGACGACCCCCTAGAGTTTCAATGTATGTACTGCGGCACTATAGTCAGGGTAGGGTAGTTGTTTTGATGTATAAAGCTTATTGCGGTTTTACAGCCCCATTTTATTCAGAATGTAAGACATAGTGCTCAGAACTAGATTTGAGCTACGTGTTGCCGAACTCGAGCGGTGGTCACGACCCCTGCGTGGAGTAGTCGGTAGCCACAGCGAACTGCGGAATTGAGACGCATTCGTTCTAAAAACCTACAAAACCAGAGGACGGGAAACTGAGGTATTAAGAGTAACTTATGATGCGTGTGTCAACATGCGGCAAAGGTCTTGAAGATACTCAGAGATTCTGTTGAGGGATCTACGGCTCTATGTCAAAGGGGAGTTCGAGTAGGTTCTTTGCTTGACGAAATCTTGCTTTTCCGAGCACGATCCTACCTATAAGCTTAGCTGAAGGTAGGTGCTGCTTGTTGCAGGCGTTTATGTTCCATATCTCACCGCTTGTGTCGTACACGATCGTTATGTAGAGCTCCCTCACTGTTTCGGGGACCTTGAATAAGTCGTAAATGACTTCTCCGTAGACCCTCTCCGCCTCCTCTCTAGGCATTCTCACTACTTCGACCTTGAGGTCTTCCGCTATCTTGGTGTTAGCTAGTTCCTCGATCGCCTTGAGCTCGGAATCTAACGGCTTTCTAGAGAACTGAACAACGAGCCTGCCGTGTTTTCCTTCAACATATGTCGAGGCAGTCCACATAGCGTCTCTACCTAAGACTCTCACGACAGCTCCCTTAAGAATGTGGAGAGCTGTATGAGTTCTCACTTCATCTGGGTAATCTAATAGCCCAGACACTCTATACACCACTACGAGTGTTCGCCCCTGGATATTTGTTTTTGTTTGTTTACGTCTAGGGACTCTCACCTCTTCCACGAGGACTTTGTATCCGCGTGGGTTCATGAGTAGCTGTCGAGCTAAACAGCACGAGGCCTCCACTTAGTTCTAGTCCCGAGCGACTCGGAGCAATGCTTCATTCACTAACCACTCATCACAAAAACAGACAGAGACAACGCTCATAAGAATTTCCTCGAAACATCAAGATGAAACAGCCCTTACACCTTAGAGTAAAACAGCAGATGCTTTAGCACGATTAGTTGAAGATATTAGCTTGCTCCACTTCTAAGTTAACGGTGATGATGTATTAGGAAGTGCGTTGGGCTCATCGCTGTACTCACGCTACTGTCGCTGTTTTCACCTCTAGTTCCAGCTATCTCACAGACCAACGTTTTTTCGGTTGAGAGTACTAGCTTTAGGTCACCAACAGGTGGGAGTGTATACCCTGGTTCTACTAGTGCTAGGCTAGTAGTTGGTGTAAGATATCTAGGAGCTGATCCAGCTCGGTCTGTTCACGGATGTATAGACCTCCCAGCAGGTTTTTCAGTTCAGTACCGCTGTGTAGGGGCTAGAGACCTCAACGGCTCTATTGCTGCCTACGTGTATTACGGAGACGTTGTTTACTTCAACTACATCGTGGACGTCGATAAGTCGGTAGCTCCCACTGCGTATACTGCGAAGCTGAATGTGTCAGCTAGGGTGGGAACCTCTCTAGTCTCTGAACTGCTTGAAGTGTATGTATACGTGAGCCCGTACCCGAAACTTCAGCTAGAGCTATCGGATGCCTACTGGTCACCAGAAGCTTACCCGGGAACCACGGGCACAAATCTATACCTAGTCTTTAGAGTAAACGATGTTAGAATAGATTCAGCATCGATAATCGTAGAGCTCCCAGAGGGTTTCTACCCTAGGGCTATCAGGAGGTCCCTGGGTGCGGTAAGTAGATACTCAACTCTTACTGTGGTCGTTCCCGGGGTTAGCTTAAGTAGAAACTTGGATCCAGGTCCATACACTATTCTAGTTAAAGTAAATGCTACTGCGGTTACCGACGACGGTGTTTACTACGATACCTCAACAACTACTCAAGTACAAGTTCTAGTGAGCAACCCTCCACAGCTCTTGCTGAAACTAGTGAGTAGTGGATGGGTCGGTCCTAGAGTGCCGTACGGAAGTAAAAGCTCTGACTATAGAGCTATTTTTAGGTTAGATGACTCAGCTACAATAAGCTCGATAGTGGCGAGGCTAGGGCTTCCGGCGTGCGCTAGGTCGTCAAACGGAAGCTCGAGTATAGTTACCTACGTGAACAGACCTATAGCTTACGGTGAAGTTTTCGAGCTCTTGTTCAGTGACATAACTGTAGAGTGTCGCTCAACTGCTGTAGCAGAGCTTACGCTGGAAGCTTTAGTAACTAAAGACGGATCGGAGTTCTGGGTTACACAGACATACACCATCCCCATGGCTATACAGAACCCGTCTATTGACGTAAGAGTAGCCGCTAGCTACTGGAGCCCCGGTCCAGCTTATCCAGGAAGCTCTAGGCTGTCTCTAACTCTAGTTATCGAGAACTACGACTACGTGTCTCTGTACGGTAGTGTAGTGAAGCTGTTCTCAGAAATACTTGAACCTAGAGAATCAACGGTGAGTAACGTTGCCATAAGCTCCTTCAGTAGGTCTACCGTAATATTTAGTGGCCTCTCTATTCCGAGGACGGTTGCTCCAGGTGAGTATAGCCTCGGAGTACTACTGGACAGCTTGGTCAACTCAGGTGGAACTATCTACGCTGTTACGATAGAGTTCTATGTGCGTACTCGAGTGGTTGAGCCACCGACACCCAATCTCGAGGTCGTAGGCTACGGGTGGGCTGACGGCAAGGCCTTTGGGCACTCGATAGGCAATACGCTGAGGTTACACATGAGGAACTCCGACCCTAGTGTAGCTATTAGGAGCTTAAAGGCTACTCTACACTTACCAGAGTGCTTCAAGATCGACGAAGTAAGTAAGACTCTCGCAATTAGCGCAACAGTAGCATACGGGTCTACAGTCACTCTCGAGTTCAAAAACATAGACGTATTCTGTGATGGAGGTACCTACCGAGCTAACCTCACTGTTGAGGTTATAGGAGAGATAGCTGGGTCATCGTTCTGGCAAGACTTAGCGTATAGCCTAGTACTGTACGTCGAGAGCCCAGTTCTTAATGTCGACGTCTTAAGTGCTGGCTGGGTTTCAGGATTAGCGTACAGTAATTCGAGTAGGTTAACACCGTATATCACGTTCATATCGTATACCAGAGAGAGCCTAGCTAGCACCGTCGTGTACGTAAAGCCTATAAACGCTAGACTATCCGATGGCAGTACTGTGACAGCCGTTGCTGTAAGGGAGCCTGTACCCTACGGTTCTTCCTTCACGGTTAGGCTACCAACGCTGGAGGTAGACGACGTTGATGGCTCAGTAAAACTAGAGCTTCTCGTTACTGCTCTAGTGCGCTACGGTCAATCGCTCTACAACGCCTCTAGGAAGATTGATGTCGAACTTCCACTAGTTTACGAAAACAACTTAGTTGTAAGCTGGTCTCAGGTCGAGTACGGAGGCAGTCCTTCACCACTTCTTCCTACAGCAAGAGGAGTTAGAGTGTCTACCCTAATAACAAACCGAAGGTCGGAACCTATAAGCATAACGAGAATTAAAACCGTAACTCCGCTAGGGTTAAAGGTTCTAGGCATAGAGGGTGATTGCTCGAGAGTTACTCTAGCTGGCGGGGGAACGTGCACCTTAAGTGTAGTACTACAGATTCAAGACGATGTAAAACCCTCCACATATACACTAGAACTCGAAGTCGAGTACGTAAAAACCATCGCTGGAGCCTCCCTATACAATACTGAGGTACTATATATCCCACTCCTAGTAGAAGCCTTAGAGGACTACACTCCGGACGTTCGATTACTCGAGGTCTTCTGGGGCGTGCAGCAACCAGTACCTGCGTTCCCTAACTCAAGATACGTACCAGTAACCATAGTTTTTCAGAACCTCGGTAGGTACGATGCGGTAAGCGTATCTGCTAGAGCTTGGTCTGATTTGCTTACTCCGATAGTCGACTCAGCTGCGTGCGCAGCTAGACTACCCCAGGGAGGGACCTGCTCTATCGTGCTCTACTTCGATATCCCTGCTAGTACAAGAGGATTCCTATGGCTCAACGTGAGTCTAGAGTACTATATGACGGCTTTTGGAACTAACGCAAGGATCGTGAAGCTCTACTCAGTGCAACTCTACGTAGAACCCTTCGAGCAGTACGGAGGTGCTTTAGTGCCGATATCGTGGGGTTGGTTAAACAATTACAATGTCTTCCCTAATACTGAAAACGCTACTTACGTAGTTACTATAGCTAATAGAATTCCCTATAGTGTTACTGGAGTAATGGTCGAACTCTACCTACCTCAAGGATTTAGGGGGAATAGGGGGAGTGTTTCAATAGCTTACATAGATGGTCCTATAAGGAGCTACTCTTCTGTTAACATTGGATTTAGAGTAACGGTAGGTAACGTGGCTCCAGGCACCTATAGTGCTGTAATGAGGCTAGATTACGTAGTCCTATCGGGTGGTCCGGGAGTTCGAGTCGCAGTAGAGCATAAGGTAGAGATAGCTGTAGTAGACGATAGTAGAGCTGTAGAAGTTGTTAGCACCAGTTGGCTAGAGGGATCTGTTGAGCCAGGTACGTATGGAGCACTACTAAACCTAGTAGTTAGAAATAATTTCGTTGACGGCATGACCGGTGTGTTTCTGCAACTAGAGCTTCCGAGAGGTGTCTTCAGCTCGATAGATAACACCAGTACCGTGAGGCTACCCCCGATCTCGCAACAAGTTATTCAAAGTTTGATGGGAACGGGGAGACTTCAGCAGACCGTCCTAACTCAACTTTTGCAGCAAGTATCCGCTACATCCACCTCGCATAGTAGGGGAGACATGATCAATTTTGTAGTTCCCTTGAATCTACTTGTAAACGCTACTGGGACATATGTCGCCAACGCTACACTGTACTACATCGATAGCTGGGGCACGCCTAGGCAGTGTAAGTTCGAGGTACCTCTAACAGTTCTTGGTAGTACGAGATACGTTGAAGCGTACCTTGATGGCGGTACTCTGCGGATATCGTCAAGATTTACGCAAGCTGTATTAAAGCTTCGAAACGTTGGTAGTAGTCCAGCATACAACGTTTATGTAACGATCTATCCGACTGCTCAGCTACCGGTATTGATAGCTTCTCCCGCAGTAAACTACGTCGATAAGATAGACCCGAATCGAGATGTCGAGCTAGTTCTCACACTCGTCTACAACCCGATGGGCGTCTACGTCACAGGGGCCCAAACCGTTGTTTCTTACGGTACAGTGCCTTTACTTGTTGGAGTAGTATATAGGGACGTTAGTGGTAGGCCGAAGATGTTTAACACAACGCTAGTCGTTGTAGTAGAGCCGTTCGTAGATCTAGTACTGAGAGACACGAGAGCGGTAGTATCTGCTGGAACTATTCGCGCATCAGGAGTAGTAGTCAACTACGGTTCAGCAACAGCATTCAGAGCTGGTGTGCGAATCTGTACACACGTAAACGAGTGTGCTGAGAGCTTCATAGGTGATATAGAGCCAGGAGCTCAAAGAGCTTTTAGCGTGAGCTTAGTGACTCAGGCCTCTGTTAGGGATGTGAACTTAACTCTATTCTACTACAATGCGTACAACGAGCTACAGTATTTCACGTATAGTTTACCAGTTAGTGCTGTTACGACACCGACTCCAGCTACTACTCCAGCAGAGCAGCTCTTCGTTACCGAGAGGTGGGTAGCTATAGCTGCGGTAGCAGGGTTTCTGGTAGTTGTAGCGTTCATAATCTATAAGGTCGCATCAAGCTACTACAGAAAGCTAAAAACCACCTCCGAGGTGCCGCCTCCGTGAGCGCAGTCCGCTTCTTACTTGACTCAGTTAGCATGTCCATCAAGGTTTTGGGGGAGAGGAAGCTTAGGTCAGCACTAACT
Organism: Thermoproteota archaeon; assembly: GCA_030550455.1. GTDB lineage: Archaea > Thermoproteota > Thermoprotei_A > Sulfolobales > NBVN01 > DRZP01. The sequence goes on along the minus strand of JAUQPH010000004.1, from coordinate 143,613 downwards.
ATATCCGGCATAGTGGTTGGACCACTAATCATGGTAATGATGGGGTCAATCGTTAGTGGCTACTCAAACTACGTTTTAAGCGAGCTTCAGTCTCTAGGTCAAAACGTGGTCGTAGTGTTTCCTTCGGGAACATACGACTTATCAGAGCAAGACTTAGACTTCGTCAGATCCTTTGAGTACGTAGAAGCCGCAGAACCTTTCTACACCCTCCAGGGTGTTGCCAGAAGGTGTGGTTCCGATATCTCGGTTTATGTATACGCAATCAGGTCAAGCATAATATTTAGAGCTATGGGTAACCTTAAGGTTAAGGAAGGGGACGTCCCACCTGAAGGCGACCTAGTGAGCGCTATAATCGGGTACAAAGTAGCTATATCAGACGACACTAGGTGCTTGGAAGTCGGCGATGTCTTATCCCTATATATAGCCGAGGTAGAAGGAGGGAGAGTTAAGAACATTAAAAGCGTTAGCTTCGTAGTCTCAGCTGTACTAGAGGAGTACGGTGGGGCGTTCCTACTCAGCCCGGACCAGATGGTCATAGTGAACACGGAAGCGGGGAGGACCATACTTGGAGCTAAAAAGTGGTCTGGTATATTTGTTGTACTGAGGAGCTCTGAGTTTGTGAGAGACTTCCTCAGGGAGATGAGGAGGTCGTACGGAGGCAACGTAGAGCTAGTCTCGTTTGCCGCAATAGCGGATGCTGTTTCAAGTGTTACAACAGCTGTGTCTTTCATTAACTACGTGACCTCGCTTTCCGCATTTGCTGTTGCCGTAGCTGGAGTTTCTGCTACGATGATAACCTCTGTAATAGAGAGGACTAGGGAGATAGGTGTGATGAAGGCAGTCGGGTTCACGAACCGCCAGGTGGTGTTCATGATCCTATCGGAGTCTCTCGTGATGTGTCTTTTAGGTGCCTCGATCGGAATAACCCTAGGTATTGTCGGTGCCTTCGCACTCTCTAGTACAGGCTTGACGATTAGGGCTGGAACTGCTAGCTTAGTACTTACTGCGAGACCCGACATAACGTTCGAGCGTCTCGCATCGACTGCTGGGCTAACGATAGCTGTCGGCCTCGTTGGGGGCTCGTTTCCTGCGTATTTAGCAGCTAGAATACCTCCCGCAGTAGCCTTAAGGTACGAGTAGGGGGCATCATGTCCTTCGTTCGAGAGATCTCCTCCGAATTAAACAAGGTTATTGCGGAACTCAAGAAGGCTCTCAGTATGGAGAGCTTAGACGTACTAATTGCGCAGTCAGAAGTTAGGGACCTTGGTGGGACGAAGGTAGTAGTCAAAAGGTTTACTAGCGAGATCGGTTTACTGAAGTGGTTGCCTCCAGCCATCTTACTCAGAGCTAGCTACCCCTTCGCTCTTACTCCAAGAGAGAGGTTTAAGCGTGAAAAGCGGTTTATGGAGTACAGCGGGTGGCAGAGCTTTCGGTTGCCTAAGATCTATAGCGTTGACGAAGAAGAACTCGTTGTCGTGCGGGAGTTTATCGATGGGTTACCTCTCAAATGCGACAGGCTAGACGACGTCGTAATACTCGGGAGGGTTTTAGCTGAGATACATAGTAAGGGTTTCAGCATGGGAGACGTCAAGCCAACTAACTTCTTAGTAAGTAGTGGAGTACCTTATGTTATAGACGCTGAGCAGTCTACACCTTTTAAGTATGAACTGGGTAGTTGGGATATAGCGGTAGCTGCGTTCTTCATAGCACTAGCTAACTACGTAGAAGTAAGTAAGTTTAGAGAGCTGTTCGAAGAGTTCTCCAAGGCATACCTACAGTTCGGAGGTTCTGAAGAATCTTACTGTGAGCTACTGTCACCTAGGAATGCCGTGGTGATAACCTTCATGCCTTTACCCAACACATTCGTTCTATATGAGGTTCAAAAGAGTTACTGCAGCTGACCCCCTCTCAACCTTCTGGGTAGGACGTTTAAATACGGGAGCAACATAACGTGGTCACCTAGACCTTAAGCCGTTTTCGTTAAAGTCAGCTCGGATTTTCTAAGGCGGATCGAGCCTCAACCCCTAATTCACGGCTACTCTTACAGCCAGAAAGCCTCGCCCTTTAGAGCTGGAAGAAGGTCAGTTAAGTAATCCCAGTAGTAAAATGCTGACCAGGTCCGTACTTAGGGTTAAGTGGTGCTTCGCACGTGGCTCCTTAACTTAGTACAGGTTATTTATCTCTGCGGAGTCATATTGTGGGCTACTCAATGAGGTACAAGATACCCGACTACCTACGCGTTGACGCTGAAAAAACCGTCGAGTCCATAGTGGACTTCATTAGGGGCTACGTTGAAGGAAGTGGGTCGTCCGGTGTTGTCCTGGGTCTTAGCGGTGGAACAGATTCATCTGTATTGGCTGCAATCTCTGTGAAAGCTTTGGGGGTGAATAGGGTTACTGCGCTTATCATGCCTGAAAGAGAGAGTTCTCCATCGAGTATATCAGACGCTGAGGAAGTAGCGAGAATACTGAAGTTGAAGCCGTTAAGAATAGATATAACTGAAGGAGTCAACTTCGTTTTAAGGTCTTTCGGCGACTCTTACGAGTCATCTCCGAAGTTAGCTAGGGGAAACGTTAAGGCTAGATTAAGGATGGTGATGCTCTACTATTTAGCCAATAAGACTAACTCCCTTGTTTTAGCTTCCTCGGATAAGTCCGAGTGGCTGCTGGGGTATTTCACTAAGTGGGGTGATGGAGCCGCCGACCTCTACCCTCTAGTAAATCTCTACAAGACTCAAGTTAGGTTAATCGGTGACTACTTAGGGATTCCGGAGCACATAGTCTGGAAGTCTTCGTCTCCAGATTTATGGCCGGGGCATAGGGCGTCTGATGAGCTCGGTGCGGATTACGACGTTATAGACTCCGTGCTGTATCTCTACGTAGATGAGGGGATGCGTGTAGAAGAGATTTCTAGGATTACCGGTGTAGAGCAAAAGCTTGTAAGCAGTATAGTGTCGAGAATCTCTATGAACGAACACAAGAGAAGGTTTACTCCGGGTCCTCCACCCGTGAAGATTTCGCGACTGTAGCTCGTGTGGATTTGGTATGTGGAGGATTTTCTACTCAATAGCTGCTACCTTAAACACCATTATGTGGGGCATATACTTCTCATTCACTCGTAGGTACGTAGGGGTAGACTTAGGCGGAGGTATACACTCTATACTCCTCCTAACAGGATTAGAGTGGCTCTATGTGCTCTTTGCTTTAGTAGCCGCAAGGTTTTCAAAGTCTATTGGGAAAAGAAACAGCATATTAGCTGGAGCTCTCGGGAGTGTGCCGCTGGCTGTATCAATTACGGTAAAAGACCCAACAAGCTTAGCACTAATCCTCAGTACTACGTCACTTGCATGGGCGATTACTTGGCCCTTAGTCATGACTGCTGTGTTCTCAGGAATCAGTGCGAGGTTCGGAAAGGTCTACAGCTTGTTTACGTTAGGTACCGGGTTTGGCTTCAGTATTGGTTCATCGATCATGGGGGTACTGCACTACGCAGGTGGACCTACACTAGTGTTCGCCTTCTGCTCAGTTCTGTACGCAGCAACCTACGCTATATTCTACGCATTCTACCCTAAAAGCGAAGATACCGGAGATACTGGAGAATTAGAGCCGAGAGCTTCCTGGATACGCAACCTTGGATACGTGATTGCTGCTTATACTCTCCTGGTTTTCTGTCGAGAGCTTTACTACGCTGTTGCCCCCATCAAGCTGAGTGCTGAGATCTCGAAAATAATGAGTGGAGCTACAGAGGAGTCGCAGTACATAGCCTTCGGCATCCTTTACGGTGGTCTAACTGCTTTTCTCTCGATTCCGGTGAGGCTGGCAGTAGGATACGTAGTCGATAGGTACGACCCCAGAATTCTCATAGCTACCTCATTTGTTCTATACACGGTAAGCTACTGGGCGTTCATACTCCTGGAGGGAATAGCTTCCATAATCGTGTGGCAACTACCTCTATACCCAGTAGTAGATACCTCAGTAAACGTGCTACTCGCCAAGAGCTCGTCGGGAGACGCTAGAACTCGCGCACTAAGTGCCGGACTAGCCTTTAGTGCTATAGGGGGTTTAGGAGTACTACCCTTAATAGCTAACCCCCAGATAGACCCTGCCTCGATCGGCATACTCATAGTAATTACGGCCGTTTTTGGGCTTGCGCTCACAGTCCTCAGGCTTACTCTAAAGCACTAGTCGTAGTTTTAGTCGTTCGTCTGGTATGTGAAATATGTAGATATAGAGACGACGTTAGAGCTACGAACATGTAGATCAGGTGTCTCTATACTTATGCTGGGAGCGTGGGTCCCTCAAAGAGACCCAGCAATGGAGTAATGAAAACTCTTGATCTACTGCTGCCAGCAGAGCTTTTCCGAAGACGCTATAAGAACTAATAATAAACCCTTCACGAGTTGCTAGTCTCGAACTGACTTAACATCATGTTACTTAGAGTTAGGAAGTCTCTTTCTAGCTAGCTCCCTCAATATAGGGATGGCGTTAATCTTGTCGTAGTTTAAGTAGTCCCATAAAATCCCTCTTGGTCTCCTTCTCTCGCCTTCGCACCTTATCGTCCTCGTTGGAGTGAATATGTAGTCGACAGTTATGTCCCAAGGAGCTAGAGGGATTCTGAAGTCTACGACCTGCACGTCATGAACTGTTGTAACTATTGGAACACCCTCCGACAGCTTACCGTACTCAGTCAGTATTCCATACTCTATCTCCGAATAACCCTCACCCTTACCCAGTCTTTCCCCGTACTTGTTCACAACGACTGAGCCTGCGACAACTAGGTCCACTTCTGGCAACCGGCTTGGCTCGACCTTAGTGCCATACCTAAAGGAGCCAGATATGGTGGAGGCCTCACTATACAGCCGACTAGGTATTCTTCTTGGGTCAAGAAGGAGGAACCCCTCAGAGATCCTAGGAGTAGGCATAACCAAAAGCTTGCCGGCTTTAAGAACAAGCTCTCTAACCTTTCTTTGAGGAGAATCTGGATTCACCTTCACGACTTCAGCCTTCTTAAATAGCTCGGTTTCAGCTAACCTCATTGCGGCAGAATCCGAACCAACGAAGTTCGGTATTCTGCCATAGACAGGTCTAGGAAAAGAAGCTACACCCGATTCCTCCATTAGTTTCCACATCCTATACCTTAGCTCCTCTCTATTAACCCCTTCGAACATCTCACACCGTTCCACGAATGGTATTATAATGTACCTAAAAACGTCTTACAATAGTTGCGGCAAGTTACATATGGAGGGGTTCAGCTCCTGTATAGGTTTATGTAGGTAATGCTATCGCCTCACCCTCTTTCCCCGCATTCCGCTCAAGTTCTCATCGGGCTCGGGGGCGTCCAGGGTATCCCTAACCCCCAAATCTTGGTGTACCTCGGGAGAGCCGTCAACTAGGGCATCGAGCGGCTCTCAACTCCCATCTAGATACATCCATGTACATCACTATGTTTCGATCACATCAACAGATACAAGCAGAAATGAAAACCGAAACAGTTACACAAGGCTAAAATACGGAGAAGAGATCTTAAAGGTTTTAGCCGTGGTAAATTCGTTCTTTCATTCCTGCCTCTCCTACTCTGAGCGTGGAGTTGAGAGACTTTACTTGCTCTTCGCAAGCATAATTGAGATGCTCGCTTAGAGCGCTAGGAAACTCCAGGTTGAAGCAATAACTATGTGTGCGGCAAATACTGGTAAAGATATCTTTAACCAATTACTCCAGTTGATTCTCGTTTTACGCCTTCTTTCGATTATAGATACTGCGACTATGTTGGCTGTTGAGCCAACTGGGGTGAGATTGCCCCCGAGGACTCCACCGAACAGTACTGACCAATATATCTCTTTAAACGCCATAACTTGAGCCACTAGCTTAACAGCAGGTATTAGAGCTACTACTAGGGATAGGTTGTCGAGAAACGCACTAAGAATAGCTGAAATTGTTAGCAGGATAACGAGAACAGTGTGCGGACCAGGGTATATCGACTGAGAAAGAGTTATCGTAGCGTACGCAACCTTCACCATAGCTCCACTCCATGTCAAGCTGTAACCTAGCATGAACAAGAACATGAAGAACGTGAGCGACGGCCACTCGACACCCTTAGCTAGCACTTCCCCAAGCTCTGGAGCTCCAACGACGGGGAGCGTGAGTACTATGTAGAGGCATGGTGTGAGAGCTAGTAGAGAGTTGGGGTCTATGTGGTAACCTGCGAAGGCAGATAGTCCTTCAGCCAGAACTGGGCTTAGTGAAACAGTAACTAAGAACATGATGAGTAACACAACACCGTAGGTTCTCGCCATCTTCTCTCTTGGTGATACGTCAACTACTCTAGCCGTAATGAATGCCTCGAGCATGTCAGACCGTGAAGCAATAGCTTTCTCGAGGTCCTTAAGGTATCTTACCTTAAGCATAGAGAATATGAGTAGCGTAGATATAAAGCAGAGAAATGAGAGAGGTAGGGCGTACCTTACGAACTCCCTCGCTGTAAAGCCGGACGTAAACGCTACGTAAACTCCTATAGGGTTACCTACGGGAAGAGCGAGGCTACCGGTATTAGTTGCGAGAACTGATAGGATAACTAGGTCCTCGGTTTCGATTTTCAAGAGCCGCCCGAGCTCTAGCACGATCATTACTATGTACACTATGCTCGTAACCTCATCTACAACCATCGCTGTAAACCATGCTAGTGTGGACAAGAGAGCAGTGAGCATGAGTGCGTTTCCCTTACTGTACTTAACTATATATGCTGCTAGGTATGTAAACACTCCGAGTTTTCTTAGTATTGTAGCAAAACTCATAGATCCCACTAAGAAGACTATAAGAGCCCAATCAACGCTTTCTACTAACCTCTGGGGTGGTGTTACCCCAAGAAAGACTATTATTGAAACCGCTAGTAAAGCGAGAAAATACCTGTACCTCATGTCTAAAGCGATAACAGCGATCGTGAAGAGAAACAACCCTAGAGATACTACACCTTCAAAGACTGCTATCGGAGAATCTATTTGTAAACCTCCTCTAATATCTTCCCACGTTTTTCTTAGTTCACCACCGATCCCGTCATGAGGTACGTTCAAGAACACTACAATAACTGAAGAGAGCAGAAAACATGCCGCAAGTACTCCCACTATTTTAACTAGTTTTGCTACCGCTTTCCTCATTCAGTAGACTACCTTATGTTAGCAATGATCTAACCTTAATAAGGGTTTAGCATTAGCGTAGACTAGGAGAAGCCGGGTGTGATGTATTCAATCTATTCAATCGAAGCTGTAGCAGAGGCTTATACCGGTTAAGCATGTAAATAATAATCTTGAAGGTATACTGTACGTTAGGGGTTTCAGTTGAGCCACGGGTACTGCGAAATGTGCGGTAGACTGGTGTTGAGGAGGGAGATGAAGGTGATTTATGTCGAAAACGTAAAGCTCTCAGTGTGTCAATCGTGCTATAGTAGGCTTGCTAGAGGTGATGTAGCAAGGGAAATAGAGGAGGCAACAAAAGCTCAAACGCGCAGACCTAGGGTATCTAGTGACAAGAAACCCGAGGAGAGGGTCTTAGACGAATACGAGGTTGTCCCAGATTACGCTGATAGAGTAAGGCAGGCTAGAGAAAAGCTAGGGTTGACTCAGAAAGCTTTGGCAGACATGGTTAAGGAAAGCGAAAACACCATAAAGAGAATAGAGTCTGGGAGACTGGTCCCCACTATAGCACTAGCTAGAAAGCTGGAGAGTGTTCTCTCGATAAAGTTGCTTGAGCCAGTAGTAGACTCCGCACAAGCTCAGTTGCCGAATCCGGCGAAAATGAAGGAACTAACTCTAGGTGATGTTGTCTCCTTAAAAAAGCGGGAGAAGTAGTTGAGCTCTGCGCTGATCATAGCAAGAGAAGAAGATGTAGCTGAAGCTTTAGAGCTAGCTAGAGTACTCTACAGTAGAGTTGAGGTTGTAAAGCTCCCGAATAAGTATAGGGTCTCTACCTCTACCTATCTCACACCTAAATGGCTAAAGCTAGTTAAAGACAAGTTAAGAGAGGGTCGCTTCGATAGAGCCTATATTTACGACGTCCTTAGTCCTAGGCACGTGAGCTACTTAATTAAGGAGTTGAAGATTCTAGTTGAAGACAGAGTTATGCTTATACTCAGCGTTTTAGCCGAACACGCAGGTTCCAAGGAAGCTAAGATACAGATTGAGATGGCTAGGCTTAGGCACCAGATACCACTACTGAGGGACTGGATAAATAGGGCTAAACTAGGTGAGCTACCTGGCTTTCTAGGTCCAGGAGGATACGCAGTTGACGCTTACTATACGCACGTAAGAAAAAGAGTGAGTAAGTTGCGTAAAGAGCTCGAGAAACTTCGTAAGATCAAGGACTACGAGAGAGGAAAGAGAGAGGAGAGGGGGTTAGTTCACGTCGCAATAGTAGGATACACCAACGCTGGAAAAACTACGCTATTCAATGCCCTTACCGGTGAAAACAGGGCTACAGGTCCAGAGCTGCTAACAACAACTTCAACAAAAGCCAAGATGGTGCCCCTCGGAGAGTTGAAGGTTGTCTTCATAGACACAGTTGGTTTCATAAAAGACATTCCTCCCGAAATAGTCGAAGCTTTTTACGCGACTTTAAAGGAGATCTCGACGTCGTCAGCTGTTGTTTTAGTTATGGATGTCTCAGATAAAGAGGACATCTTCAGAGTCAAACTTAAGGAATCGCTAAAGATACTCGTAAGTATAGGATACGTTGGTAGACCACTTATTGTGGCTTTAAATAAGTTAGACCTCGCTGATGTCCATAGCGTAACCAAACTGAAGTCTCTCGTTGAACCAGAATTAAGCCGCGAGTTATGGCCTTACAGAATAGTCGAGATCTCAGCGCTAAAGGGAATAAACCTCGACGGACTTAAGTGCGCACTACTTGATGTCCTCAAGGACTCAGAAGCCATTATACGCACTAAGTCGAGAACAACTGCTCTATAGGCATGCTACTAAAACATTGAGAGAAATATTCCTATAGAGATAAGGAGTGCTCCCAGTACTTGCCTTAACCTTGGCTTCTCACCAGCTATGAGCTTAGTCGACATCTGCGAGAGAACCGGAGTGAGTGCTGTTGCGATAGCTGTAGCCGAAACTCCGATGGCAAAAATCGAGTAAACAAAGAGGTACATTCCAATACCCCACCCCAGGACTCCAGTTATCGATGAAGCTATTAATAGAGGTCGCATGTGTGTCCTAGGAGGTAGACCCTCTAGCGCTAGCCCCAACGGAAAGAACGTTATTGCTATCACTAATAGCCGAACGAACGTTAGAGATAGAGTGTCGGCGTACGCTAGAGCAATCTTTATCATAACTGTCGCCGCCCCCCACAGTATTGCTGCACCTACGGCACAAGCTAGACCCTTGAGGTCGAGCTTGCTAGTCTCTTCACTCCTTAGTAATGCTACAGCTATCCCAGCAAACGCTGTCATGGAGCCTGCGATTAGTGTATACCTTAGTGGCTCCCCTATCGCCACCGCTGCTATGACTTGGGCTACGAAGATGTAAGTATAACTGATCAAAACTGCGAGAGAGCCGCCGATAAGCTGTATAGACTTAGTATATAGTGCATCACCTAAGCCGGGTCCTATTATAGCAGACAACACAATCACTATTAAAGCACTCAGAGAACCGTCTTGTATACCGATACCACCCAGAGTTACTACAGGTGTTAGAAACAGTATCGCTGCTACCGCACGCAAAGCAGTGTAGGTAAACGGTTTTATGAAAGCCCTAAACCTCGAGACTACAGCAGGATTCAAACTCCACATTATCGATGCTACAGTGATTGCCGCATATCCTAGCATTCCAGCTCCTAAACAATAAGTAAACAGTTCAAATTAAAGTGTCGTCTAAAGTGTCATATAGCTATTATGTTTAAGAAGGTCTTGATATACTGGTGATATGAAGTGCGCACACTAGTAGACTCCCATGTACACCTTCATGAGTATGGTGAAGGCTGGACGAGGTATTGTAGTGGGGATTATATCTTACTTGCTGTTTCAGACGATACTTCCTCTAGTGTGAAGACGGTAGAGCTAAGCAAGAAGTGCGAGTTCGTTATCGCTGCTGTAGGAGTCCACCCCTGGAACGTTGGGCAAATCGATATAAATAGCATACTCGACTCTATAGAAGAGCTTGTGATAAAGCATGACGTCCTGTTCTTAGGTGAAGTAGGACTCGATAAAGCTTTTCACCCGGAGACTTTCGAGTTGCAAATCAAGGTATTCGAGGGGTTTCTGAAGATAGCTCGAGACTACGGTCTGGGTCTGAGTGTTCACGCTGCTGGAGCATGGAGAGATACCCTAAACTTACTAAAGAAATACAAAGTGCGTGCGGCAGTTTTCCACTGGTATACAGGTCCCCTAGAGTTAGTCGATGAAATCGTTAGTGAAGGTTACTTTATAGGAATAAACCCGGCTCTCTTGATTCAGAAAAAGCATGGGTTGGTACTGGAGAGAACTCCCATAGAGTTCATTTTAACTGAATCAGATGGGCCTTACAACTATAGAGGCTTAACTTTGGGTCCCGAGTTACTCGAAGCACTACTGAAACGTATCTCAGAGGTTAAGTCTATGGAGCTAGAAAAGGTTTCCGAGCAGGTATCGAAAAACTTTCAAAAATTAGTCTCCCTAGTTACCCACTGAGATCCTTCGCTTAATCGTCTCGATGTAGAACAGCTTATAAGCCCCCCAAGAGATGGGGAAGCGAACATTAGTTTTGCTTAATTTTCGCCTTTAATACCTTGGTGAGGAAAAGCCATGAGCACAGAGAGCTCTAAAACGCTAGCGGGTCCCGGAAGTCTCCTAGGTCTCACTATTAGTGCTGCTCTAACGGCTCTCTCACTCGTGCTATTCCTCTTTAAGTTTCCATATCCGCCGGCACCATTCCTTAAGTTTGACGCAATGGGAATTCCACTTGCGGTTTTAGCGCTTTACTCACTAAGGGCTCTACTATCCGTTACACCCATTATCTATATTGGACTACAGCTCTTGGGAGCAGACTTCATTGGTGCGGGGATGAAGGTGGCTGCTGAACTATCGACACTAATTCCTTTAGTCATCGGCTACAGACGCTTCTGCTCAAGGGAAAAGTGTATAAAGTCGTACCCACTAATCATAGCTTTCGGGATACTGGGGCGTGTTACCATAATGTCTATATTAAACTACTTAATAGCACCTCACTGGATGGTTATGGCGTACGGGTTTACATTCGAGAAAGCGTATAGAACGACTATCGCTATACTTCCGCATATTGCTGTCTTTAATCTAATAGCTGCTAGTTACGTAGGAGCTCTAGCTCTAGAGGTCTTTAGAGTTGTGTCTAAAGCTTTAGGTGTAGAGAAGCGGTGGACGGTACCGTCCCAGCGCTAAGGGCTCTAAGTTGCGTCTAACAGAAGATAAGTCTACAAGGAAGAACGTGCTCGTGGTAAGAGACCTCTGGTTCCGCTATCCAACTTCACCGGATTGGGTTTTACGTGAAGTTAATCTTACCGCTAATCAAAGTGAAGTTGTTCTCATAATAGGCGCGAGCGGCTCAGGTAAAACGACACTTCTCCGCTCAATTACTGGGATAGGTGAACTAGTTTATGGAGGTGAGAGGAAAGGTACGGTAGTAATCGGTGAAAGAAGTCTTAACGAACTTAGTATAGACGAGCTTAGGAGACTAATACAGATAGTTAATCAAAACGCATACACTCACTTCATAGAACACTCTGTGCATACCGACCTTTACTACAGTTCTATAGCTATACACGGGCTGACAAAAGGTGAGAGATGGTTTAGGAAGGTCGTAAGTATTTTTAAGCTGAGTGACTTACTAGAGAGAAGGTTTTTTGAGCTATCCGGTGGGCAGCTAAGGAGAGCCGCTATAGCTAAGGCTATGCTCTGGGATCCTCTTGTGATAGTACTAGATGAACCGTTAATGTGGTTAGATGATGAAGGTCTTGAAGAAGTTAGAGAGGTAATAATCACGCTAAAGTCTTTGGGAAAGGCGGTCGTAGTGTTTGAACACAGGTTTCTGAGTTTGCTAGACCTTACTAATAGGGTATACCTTCTAAAGAACGGAACTTTATTTCCCATAGAACACGAGCAACTGAAGTACCCTAGGAAGACTTCTTTAGCTACTATATCAGACGCAAGTCTAAGTAGCGATAAAGAGAATGGTGAAAACGCTTTACACAAAGAAAAGGTGTTTAGAGCTATAGACATATGGTTTAAATACGAAAGAAGCAGCGACTGGATCCTCAAGGAGGTACAGCTTGATGTAGCTAGCTCAGGCGACAACATAGTCGTATACGGTCGCAACGGAAGCGGTAAATCCACTCTACTCAAGATCTTGGCTGGCTACTTAGCTCCTATGAGAGGAAGAATTGAGAAGTCTTCAGAGTTCAGAGCTGTTTATCTACCGCAAAACATATACCTGTTCTTTACGGAAGATAGTCTAGGCAAGGAGCTGCGAGTCATCTGCTTTCAGCGTAGAGGTGGAAGCAAGTGTGTAGAGAGAGGGACCAGGATTATGAGGAGCTTGGGAGTCGACTTAGATCTCTCTACATCGCCCTTTAACTTGTCTTGGGGTCAGGCTATCAGAACTGCCATATCCATAGCCCTATCCCCTGGAGATAAGCAGGTACTTCTCATGGACGAGCCGTTCACTGGATTGACTTACGCAGATAGGCTCGCTCTAGCTAAGGTTCTAGCGAAAATAGAGACTCCGAAAGTTATAGCATTAAGTAATAAAGAGGCTGTTTCCCTAATGCCGAGGGCCCGAATTTACGAACTAAGGGACGGTCGTCTAGTAGCTATTAAACAGGAAGTATACCCTGAGGTCTTCGAGGCCGCCGAAAAGTGTAGAGAACTAGGCATTTCTGGTGTACTCTAATGTCGCTATTGAGAGACTTCGCATATGCGTTCGTAGTGTCTAAGAAGGCGGAAGAATTCGGGTTGTTAGCTAAAGTACTTACTCCAGTACTGCTTATCTCTTTTCTATCGCTACCGTATGTAGCACCTGGGCTCGAGATCTCGACGGTACAGACTCTATTAGCACTAACTTACGAGACCGTGGTTGCGACATACCTAGCGGGTAGTAGAAAGCTAGTAGGCATTCTCAAGCTCGTAGGTATGATTATAGCTTTAGGCTTCGCGTTAAATTTAGTCTCAATACTGCTAGGGTCGGATCCCGCAGAACCTGTTACTATGGGCTTAAGAGCTCTTCGAGTGGCCACGATAGTTCTAGCCCTCACGCTCCTTTTTCAGCTTCTAACTGTAGGTGAGATCAAGTACTTACTCCTGAAGATGGGCTTAAAGCGTTATTCAGAAGTGTTCGCAGTATCTATGGCACTACTTCCTATAACTTTCATAAACTTTTCGGAGGCTTACGTAGTAGCGAGACTCAAGCTAGGTAAAAAGAACATAGCTTCATTAATTAAGCCTCTTATGATAGACTCGATCATTAACAGCAGACACATGGCTGAAGCTCTATACATACACGGCATCCCCCCACCTCTTAGACCAAAGCTAGTGACCAGTAAAGACCTAGCCATATTAGTACCAGCAATTCTAGTCTCACTCTCGTATATAGTTATACCTCTTTAAGAACTTCCTCGTTCGCTCTAAGGACCTAGGATCTATTGGACACTGGGTTACCGAACTTAATAAGTGCTCTGAGCTTGTTGTAGGGAAAAACTTGGGGTGCTAACTAATGTATGTAGTGGTCGGAGTTACCGGGAGCAGTGGCTTAATCCTGTCTCTTAGGTTAGTCGAAGTACTGAACTCGATGAACTACCGCGTCGACGTAGTAATATCGAGAGCCTCTATGAAGGTAGCTGAAGGCGAGTGCGTCTCGCCTGATTTCTTTACTTCTAAAGTCCGTGAACTAGGTGCTAAAGAGGTTTACTGGGAGGACGAGCTCGACGCCCCTCTGTCGAGCTCTAGCTACGCAGTCTACGTAGATTGGGTTGCTATCGTTCCAGCAACTATCAAGACTATCTCCGCTATAGCTTACGGCTTTGCGGATAACTTAGTTATTAGAGCGGCAACAAACGCCCTAAGGCTCGGTAAGAAAGTCATAGCTGTCGTAAGAGAAACGCCTTTAGGAGTGATAGAACTCAAGTCACTCTACATGGCTGCAAAAGCGGGTGTAGTGATAGTTCCGGCAGTAGTAGGCTTTTACACTAAGCCTAGTACGCTACGTGACGTTATAGACTTCATAGTCGGTAAGATACTGGACGCCGCAGGAGTGAAAGACCACTCTCTTTACGCTAGGTGGCCTCAGTCTAAGGATTTAAAGAGTGACTTATGCCTCGAGATATACGGTGGGAGACAGTTTCCCACAGCCTCTCCGAGTTCTTACTAAGGCTTTAAATGGGATGAGCTATACTACATTTAGCAACTCCATCTTTATAAATAAGTTCTGTAGCTAGTACTCACGTGGTGTAAAGTACTTGAGCTATATAAGCAGCGATAAGAAGACCAACATCTTCGAATACGCTAAATACTTAGAAGAAAGAGTCCACCAGCTTGAGGCCGAGGTCGAGTTCTTGAGGAGGGAGCTCAACTACTATAAGGGAGAAATAGATAAGCTCATGGCATCCCCTCTCGTAGAAGCAGTCCTACTTGAGCTTCTAGAAGACGGAAGAGCTGTCGTGAGGAGCAGTACCGGACCTACTCTAGTCGTTAACGTCAGCGGCTTCGTCGACACTTCGAAGCTTAAGCCGGGCGTTCATGTAGCACTCAACCAGCGAGGGTCAGCAATAGTCGAAGTTCTTCCAATAGTCGAAGACTACTACGTGAAGGCCATGGAGGTGGATGAGAGACCTAAGACCACTTTCAAAGACGTTGGTGGTCTTCACGAACAGGTTAGAGAGCTCAGAGAAGTTGTTGAGCTTCCACTCAAGTCACCCGAGCTTTTCTCTAGATTAGGTATCGAGCCTCCTAAGGGTGTGTTACTGTACGGACCCCCTGGTTGTGGTAAAACCCTTTTAGCTAAGGCGGTAGCGGGTGAAGTTAGAGCCACTTTTATTAGGCTAGCGGCATCAGAACTCGCGCAGAAATTCGTGGGCGAGGGAGCTCGGATAGTGAGAGAAGTGTTTAAGCTAGCGAAACGCAAGGCACCGGCGATAGTGTTCATTGACGAGTTAGACGCTATTGGAGCAAAAAGAGTTGACGTAGGAACTTCCGGAGAGAGGGAAATACATAGAACACTTTCTCAACTCCTCGTAGAAATCGACGGCTTCGACCCCCTCGATAAAGTGAAGATCATGGCAGCCACTAATAGAGTTGATATCATTGACCCAGCCCTCCTAAGACCTGGGAGATTCGATAGACTAATAGAAGTACCTCCTCCTGACGTTACCGGAAGGTATGAAATATTCAAGATTCACACATCTAAAATGGCTTTAGCTAGTGACGTAGACCTCTGGAGGT
This sequence comes from Thermoproteota archaeon, assembly GCA_030550455.1. Lineage (GTDB taxonomy): Archaea > Thermoproteota > Thermoprotei_A > Sulfolobales > NBVN01 > DRZP01. The sequence continues at coordinate 128,178 of JAUQPH010000004.1, read as the reverse complement.
TGGCAAAGCTATCTGAAGGACTATGTGGAGCAGATATAAAGACTATCTGTACTGAAGCAGGCTACAATGCCATTAGGCGCGGAGCTGAAGCTGTTAACATGAACGACTTCCTCATGGCTATAGAGAAGTACCTATCCGGGAGGCATACAAGTAGAAAAGACCAGTTTAATCAGCGGATAAGCATATAGGGGGAGCACTCTGCCACTAACGATCGTGCTCTCTGGAGTAACGTCACCTCACAGGTTAGTGGAGTCAGTTAGGGTAGCATATGGATTTAAGGGAGTTAACGTCGGCATGTTCGTAGTCGTTAGGTCCACTGGCCTCGCATCTCAAGTTGGAGTACCGGAGGCGTACAAGGTCGCACTAAGGTATGGTAAACCTTTAGTAGTACTATCAGGTATCAAGGAGGTGTTCGAGTACTTCAGCTTTGATAAGATATACTTAGTTGTCCCGGGGCAGAGCGACCTCCGAAGGTTAGAAGACGTCGAGCTTGAAGAGTCCAATTACGCACTCGTTTTTACCGGTGACGAGCATGGGAGAAGCGAAATCCCGGCGGAGACACTTTCCATCCCGGAGCTACCGAGTGATTCTCCACCTCAGGCGACAATAGCAGTAACCTTATATACCATACTAAAGAAGATGTATAGAGTTAAGTCAGCTAGTGCTAGCTGATTCGAGGTCTACGTTATGGGGGGTTCATCAGCTTACTTACCCGTTGGTAGGCACCTTTACGCAAACCTATACGATGCTGACCCGAGCCTACTGGGAGATGAGCGCATCCTAGTCGACTCTGTATTGGAAGCACTAAAGCAAGAAGGAATAAATGTAGTCGATGTAAAGTCGTGGAGTTTCGGTGGCAAAAAAGGGGGTGTCTCAGTAATCGCCGTCCTTGAAGGGGCTCACGTAGTAATACATACGTGGGTAGAGTACAGATACGCTACTCTAGACGTCCTCGTAACGGGGGATCACGATCCAGCTAGAATATTTGAGAGGGTTAAAGCTGTCCTAAAGCCGAGGTCATATAAGGTAGGCTTTACATATAGAGGAGGAACCGGTGGTGAGCGAGAGCTCACTACTGGTAGTTGAAGTAGATTCATCAGAACCTACCGTGGCTTCAAGCATAGCCGAGCTCATAGAGGAAGGAATGGGGAGCTGGCAGACACACTACGCTATGGCCTGCTTTAAGCAAGGCTACTGCCGTGGTCTTGTGGTGTTATCCGACGCTCCGCTTGGAGCCTCTCTCTTTTACTCCCTAAGTTTGGAACCCCGGTACAAAATGGGTGTAATATACTACGTCGTAGTTAAGAGGGAGCACAGAGGTAGAGGAATAGGTTTGGTCCTTGTATCTTCTGCGGAACACGTGCTCGAAGCCGAGGGTTCAGATATTGTGGTAGCTACGACTAGAGCTGATAACTATAGATCAAGAAGGTTGTTCAGTAGCTTAGGGTACGAAGAAGTGCCACTTCACTCTATCGAGGAAAACTACGGTGATCTATTTACGAAACTAACTTGTAGCTACGAAGACGATGTGGCTCTAGTCAAGAGCATTAGGATAAGTTTCGCTGAGCTCATAGAGGCTTTCAGTTACAGGCACAACAAAGATAGGATCGAGAGGCTTTGGTATTCACTGTGCTACAGACCATGGAGGGAGTTGAGGAGCCGTAAGAACCGAGCCTAAAAACCGCTAAATGTTACTACCCTACTTCCTCCAGCTCTCAATAGCGAATGCGGCAACTACTCTATCCTTTCCTTGAGCTACGCTTATGTAGTCATCCCACGTGTCGATATCTTTCCATGGGCTACCTGTGACGTCTATAACTGCGCTACGGCGTGTAGCTCTCGAAAAGCACTTATATAGTGACGCTAGCTCACCTTCGTATCTACAGCATCCTGTATACTTCAGTAGATCTGTCGAAGCTATGTGTAGACCTGTGTCGACATAGCTCCACGACTTTAGGTTCTTACCTATGTCCTCTATAGCTCCATCGGCACCTATTTCCACGAGTGTAGCTTCTGATATTTCAACGTGCTTCGGCTCTCTGTCTCCACCAACCCCGAGGGACACTCCACTGTATCCCTTCAGTAACCTTTCTACTAGAGTTAAGGGATAGATATGGTCAGCAACTGTAACTAGGGCTAGCTCTTCCCTTATTAAGCTTAGCCCTAAAGCTAGTGAGTAAGCATTACCTCTACTGACCTCATTGTTTAATACTAAGTCTACTTCTACACCAACATCTTTCTCTACTTCTCTCACAATACGCTCTAGCTTCTTGAGCAGTAAGCCATTAGTTACTATTAGGATCCTCCGTAACCCCGCAGACGCTATACTTCTTATCGGATACTCGATCAGGTGATATCCGAGTATTTTAGCGAGTAGCTTGTGCTCACAGCTTTTAAATCTCTTCCCCCATCCAGCTGCGAGAACTATTGCTTCTCGAATCATGGTGACTATAGGTCGTATATCTTCTTAAGCTCTGGAATGAAGTTGTGTACGCTGTACCTAGGTAATCTCGTTAGTTCTCCCATTCTCAAGAGCCAGTCCACGAGAATCTGGTAGGCTACTATCCTAGATATAGACTTTGATCCCTCAGGTCCCGGACTCTTCATATAGAAAGAGTTGATTTCGTATAAAGTCCCCCTATACCCTGCGTTAAGAGCTATTTTAGCTAGCCTAACGAGGTCTACTAAAAGACCGGCTAGTGCGGGGCTATCGTTTATCCTCGCATTCACAACTATCTCGTCGATTGACTCGTTGAACCCTATGGTCTCGATATGCATAGACACGAACTTTTTATCTCCTAAGTACTCCACGTAGCCGGTAGGCTTAATGAAGGTTGGCACCTCGAAGCCTAGAACATCAGATACTACGCTGCTCTTGGTCTTTTCTTTCGCTTTGTTTCTAGTCTCGTCCAGAAGTGCTAGAAAGTCAAGGTTTCCACCTATGTTAAACTGCACGACCCCCCTAGGAACCCTGTTTCTCTCAGCTAGATACTCCAGGATGTCGCTAGTTAGTGGTGTAGCACCACTAGCTCCATCGTCCCCGAGAACAATGCTGTTTCTCTCCTCGAATGCTCTAACGATCGACCTACTTCTAGCTACTGTAGCAGGAATAGCGTTTATGAACGCAACCGGCTTCACAGTCTCGGCGTAAACTGCTGCCGCATATACATACGCGTAAGTCGCTGGAAGACCTTCGTACTCATTAGATCTGATTAGTTTATGTAAGTGGTGAAAGCTCTCTAAGGGCTCTGAATACTCAGTCGTAATAAGGTTTACTAAGACGTCTACACCACTCTTGTCCCACTCATTCACTATTTCGTAAATAGCGTTTTCTAGACCCACCTCGCTCTCTATTCCCACGGCTTTTATGGGGAGGTTTCTAGTGCTCCCGAGGTGTATACCCGGGGACACCCTAACTCTCTCTAAAGACTCGTATTTTTTACTTAAACTAGGGAAGTACATTCTAACGACATCAAGAAGAGACAAACCTATCTTATTAGCGTCGACATCTATACTCGACACTATCTCTACATCCTCAACTCTATAGCTTTTAATAAAGTTCTGAAACGGAATTCCGTTAAGGCCTATCTCTCCCTCCTTAATTCTAGCTAATCCTAGCGCTAGTGTTGATGCTACGTACCCCTGCCCAATTATGCCTACACGTATTGTCATAGATATCACCAAAGAGCGACTATTCTATTGTCGATTCAGCAAATAAAAGCTTTAACGAGCTACCGATAGAAAGTTACGGCATTCTATGAAGGTATGTGTGATCTCTTCAACGAGCATTAGTATGATCAACTAGCTGCGAAATCGTGTCTGCAACCACGCGTCAACTCTAATAGGACTTCTCGCACTAAGTATAGCGGAAGATAACGTTTTTCGGTTTAGGAGCCTCTCTTAAGGCGGGCTGTTTTCTTCTTGATGTTTTTAGGAAATGCTTGTAAGCGTTGTTTATGTTTATTTTATTGATAAGCCTGGGTGGTGATGGGAGCGATGCTCCAAGCCACCCGAGGCTTAAGCTAGATGGGAGCTCCGTGCCGTTGGGTTCAACAGCCACTCATGAAGCCATACAGATACCAATATCTGTATGGGTGAGGTGGAAGCCCCTGGATACAGCTACGAACGAAAACAAACTAATAAGAGTGAGCATCCAGGGACAAACGGGCTCGCTCTAGCTACATTATTCTGTCAACTAAGCTACTTGAACTCTCCAGAGATCGAACTGGGCAGGTTTAACTTCTTGTTTACTCGAAAACATTCATTAACTTTAGTTGTCTTATTTGAAAAGCGAGGACTTTGGCTAAACTGGTGTTAATCCGTGCTTCTTAGGTGGAACCCATATTCTCACTTCTCTCTTTGTAGACAGCATGTCGAGAGCTCTTGCGATTACGCGCCTAGTGTCTCTTGGCTGGATCACTGAGTCTATATAACCTCGGCTGGCTGCTACATATGGGTTAGCGAACTTGCTTCTGTATTCTTCTGTAAACTTAGCTAGTAGCTTAGCTCTCTCCTGCGGGTCTTTAACTGCCTCAAGCTCTCTCCTCCAGATTATTTCAGCAGCCCCTTCGGGTCCCATGACAGCTATCTCGGCAGTCGGCCAGGCAGCTACAAAGTCGGCCCCTAGGTGCTTAGACCCCATAGCTATGTAGGCACCACCGTAAGCTTTCCTAACTATTACCGTTATCTTCGGGACCGTCGCTTCACTATAGGCGTATAGAACCTTCGCCCCATGCCTTATTATCCCACCGTGCTCCTGCCTAGTGCCCGGCATATAGCCTGGAACATCTACGAAAGTAATTATGGGTATATTGAAGGCATCGCAGAACCTTACGTGCTCCGCTATCTTGTCTGAAGAGTCTATATCCAGGACTCCAGCGAGGTAGTTAGGTTGATTAGCTATAACGCAAACCGATCTTCCGTCTATCCTGCCAAAGCCTGTTATAGCGTTCTTAGCCCAATGAGCCTTTACTTCCAGAAACGACCCAGCATCCAGCACTCCATTTATAACTCTATACATATCGTAGGGAGCGTTAGGGTCTTCGGGAACTACCTCATCTAGTTCAGGAACGTCTCTATCGGGAGGATCGCCAACCTTAATTACCGGTGGATCCTCCATGTTGTTACTCGGTAAGTAAGATAGAAGCCTCTTGATTATCGATATTGCCTCCTTGTCGTTATCGGCAACGAAGTCTGCCTGCCCAGACTTAGAAGCATGAACCTCCGGACCTCCGAGCTGTTGTTCGTCGACTACTTCACCGATAGCTGCTTTAACTACTCTAGGGCCGGTAATGAACATGAATGATGTCTTTTTCACCATCACTACGAAGTCCATGAGAGCGGGTGAGTAAACCGCCCCCCCGGCACAGGGACCCATAATTGCCGCTATTTGCGGTACTACACCAGACGCCATAACGTTCATATAGAATATGTCCCCATAACCCTTAAGGGAGTCCACTCCCTCCTGTATTCTAGCTCCACCTGAGTCGTTTAAAAAGACTATGGGAATGCCCTGGCTGATCGCGAACTGCATTGCCTTAACTATCTTCGCAGCATGCATTTCCCCCAATGACCCACCCATGAATGTGAAGTCTTGAGCTATGACTACCGTCCTCCTTCCATCTATCTTAGCTAGCCCAGTTACTACAGCGTCTCCCCAAACCCACCTCTTGTCCATGCCGAACTCTGTTGCTCTGTGTCGAACGAACATGTCTAACTCGAGGAAGGTGCCAGGGTCTACCAGCAGCTCGACCCTCTCGCGAGCCGTAAGCTTGCCCCTAGAGTGTTGAGCCTCGATAGCTTCCTTACCTCCCCCCAGCATCGCCTGCTCGTAGAGCTTCTTTAGTTCTTCTATCCTAGAGCTCATGGACCTTGCTCACCAAGTTTTAAAGCAAAGTTCAGATAAAAATCCGTTTCAAGCTTTAGACTGTGATTTTGTCCAACTCCTTGGGGAAGTAAATAGCTCGACAAGAGCCCTCCAGCTAGCTAAGTAATACACGAAGGACATGATGGCGAGATACCTAAGCATACGAGTCTTACCCAAGTTAGACGCAAGCACCGATGAAGCACCTAGCACACAAGCAAATACCAAAGCAACTATAGCATACTTAGACAACGTAAGGGTAGAGCCTGTGAGTAGTGCTACTACACCTAGCAGTAGAGTTAGTGAGGAAGTTACAGTGGTTATGGGCATGAACCCTGTTATTAGCATTAAGGGAATAGACCTAGGTGCGGCACTGAATCCGGTAGGTATCGACAATATCCCACCCCGTATCCAGCGAGCTCTCTGCTTTATCAAGCTAGAAGTGCTGGCTATTGGTCTAGTTGTTGAAGGAGGTAGGGCCAGCAGAACTTTTAGTCCTAAAGCCCCTAATCTATAGGTTAGGTCTAAGTCTTCAGCTGGAGAGTTAGTGTTGAATCCACCAGTTTCTTTTAAGAGTGACGACTTAATAAAGAAAGCTGAACCGCATATCTCAGCCAACCCCGTATACCGCATTAAGAAAGGTTGTAAAACCATGTAGTAGAAGTAGAAGTCGGCGGCTTGAGCTTCCCCTAACGCTCCCGGAATTTTCGCCACCTCGCGGACGAACTGAACGGCGGCTACGGAGCTGTCCTCGAGTAGCTCAACAGCTATTGAAACGTGCTTTGGGTGTACTAAGTCCTCGGCATCATAAAACCCTACGATGTCTGCGTCAACATACTTAAGAGCGAAATTAAGAGCAGCTGGCTTACCGCGCTCTCCTGACGTATTAACTATATAAATCCCCCTTATGCCACCACAGTCTATATGATCGCTTCTGACGTCGCACAGCTTCTCTATTTCCCTATACGTTTCTACGTCGTCTTCTTCCCCAACTATAACTAGCTTCAAGTGGTTCTTTGGGTAGTCTACTTCCTTGAGAGACTGGATCACGTAGTGTATGAAAGGTCCCTCTCTATAGGCTGGTACAACTATTGCTACCTCAACCTTGGATTGAACTCCACTGCGGCTTAGCTCAAGTGGCCTAGCTCTACTTAAAGAAGCTAGCAACATCAGGATAGAGTTAGAGAGAATGATGAAGGCAGAAACTGAGCATAGTATGGTGGAGGCTAAATCCAGCACTATCCATCACCGAACTACCATATATCGGGCTCAATTTAACTCAGTTACATAGCTAACGAAATCGAGCTCCCTTTCTAGGAGCTTATTAGGTTAATCTATCTAGCTTTGTAGGGGTCTGCTATTGATTTACCTCCGCTGGACGTAAGAAAGATAGAGGATGAGGTAAGGAAGTACTGGAAGGAGAGGAATATACCAAGTAAGTGGCGCGCTCTTTCCGGAAGAGACCTATTTAGCTTCCTCGAGGGACCTCCTACTGCTAATGGATATCCACACGTCGGTCACCTAAGGGGGAGAGTGTATAAGGACTTCGTGCTGAGGTATCACAAGGTCTTAGGCTACGATGTCTGGGCTCAAGGTGGGTGGGACGAGCAGGGTCTGCCGGTTGAGGTAGAAGTAGAGAAGAAGCTAGGTGTAAAGACCAAGCGAGATATTTCCGAGAAGGTGGGACTCGAGAGGTTTGTTGGAGAGTGCAACAAGCTCGTTGACTACTACCTTACATACTGGAAACTATACGCAACCGAGCTCCTTGGGCTATGGCTAGACTTAGACAACGCTTATGAAACTAGAAGAAGTAGGTACGTAGAGTACGTGTGGTACATAATAAAAAGAGCTTGGGAGAAGGGACTACTCTATGAAGGATATAGGGTGCTTCCTTTCTGTCCTAGGTGTGAGACAGCTCTAAGCGACGCAGAAGTTGATATGGGTTACGAAGAGAAAGAATCTCCTTCAGTGTACGTTAAGTTCAAGATTAAAGGTAAAGACGGGGAGTACCTACTCATATGGACAACCACCCCGTGGACTCTAGTTGATAATGAGGCTGTCGCCGTCCACCCTGATGCAGAGTACTGCCTGCTGGATATAAGAAGTGAGAAGCTATACGTAGCTAAAGCGTTAGCAGATAAAGTAGCTAGAGAACTTGGACTTGATAATTGGAGCTGCTCTGATACCAGAAAGGGGGTCGAACTACGAGGTTTAGCTTATGAGCACCCACTGCTAGAGGAGGTGCCCCTCCACGCAGAGCACGCAAGTAGCCACATAGTCCTAGACGCAGAATTCGTCAGTCTTGAGGAGGGCACCGGGCTCGTACACATAGCTCCTGGTCACGGTCCGGAGGACTTCGAGCTTGGAGTTAAGTACGGACTACCGATTACTAGTACAGTCAACTCTAGTGGGGTATTTGAAGACCGAGCTGGAGTGTTTAGTGGTTTAACGGTAGACAGGGCATCTAGGCTCGTTATCGAAGTCCTCGAGAAGAAGAACCTCTTAGTTAAATCGGGAAAAGTTGTCCATAGATACCCACACTGCTGGAGGTGTGGTACTCCACTAGTGTATAGAGCAGATAGACAGTGGTTTATAGCCATGAGTCACCTCAGAGAGAAGCTCTTAGAAGCTCTCAGCTCAGTCGAGATCTATCCTAAGGTGCACAGAAGTCGGTTTGAGTCATGGCTAGCGAACGTTAAAGATTGGACTATATCTAGGTCTCGAATATGGGGTACACCGCTACCTATTTGGAGGTGTTCTGAAGACCCTAGCAAGATACTCGTAATCGGTAGTATTGAGGAATTAAAGAGCCGCGCTTCAGTTCTCCCTGAAGTAGATGACGATAGACTTGTTCACAGACCGTGGATTGATATGGTTGAACTCAAAACGCAGGACTGCTCTAAATGGGTTAGAGAGCCGTTCGTTGTTGACGTCTGGATAGACAGCGGTGTTGCATGGATAGCGTCTGTCGATGGGTTGAGGAATAAGGATCTTTTCGATAAGCTATATCCGTACACTTTCATAACTGAGGCCGTCGACCAGACCAGAGGGTGGTTCTACTCGCTTCTAGCTACATCGGTTATAGATAAAGGCGTGGCTCCGTACAAGCAGATCCTCATACAAGGTCACGTCCTCGATAAATTCGGGAGGAAGATGTCTAAGCACTTAGGTAACGTAGTATATGCTGAAGAAGCGGTCAAGAGGTTCGGAGTTGACCCGATGAGGCTCTACCTACTCTCTAGGTATCCACCCGGAGAGTCCTTCATGTTCGACCCTGATGAAGTCAGAAAGGTTTCAACTAGCATACTGAACATACTGTGGAACGTCTTTAGGTTTGCTGCTATGTATATGGACTTAGACAAGTTCTCTCCTAAGAAACATGACCTCACGAGCTACTCCAGTAAACTGTCCGTCGAAGACGAGTGGATACTCTCGAGGATAAACACGACCACTAAAGAGTTTGTTGAGTTGATGTCTAAATACGAGATCCATAAGGCGGTTCAGGTCTTAATAGACTTTACCGTCGAGGACTTAAGCAGGACGTACCTAAAGCTAGTCAGACCGAGAGTTTGGAGTGAAGTAGGTGACGACAGATTCGCAGTCTACGCTACTCTCTACTACGTGCTGAAGAGGTTAGTTAAGCTGTTATCTCCAGCTGTCCCACATATAGCGGAAGCCCTCTGGATACGCTTCATAAAGTACTTCGAACCCGAGGAGTCTGAGAGTGTTCACTTAACTAAGATCGAGGAGGTAGATGAAGCCAGAATAAGACCGGAACTAGAGGAGAGCTTTAAAACTGCTCTTAAGGCAGTAGAGCTACTGGCCTCACTAAGAAACAAGCTTGGAATAAAGATTAGGTGGCCGATGCGGGAGGCCATTATAGTATCGAATGATAAAGTTCTGCGCAGTATAGAGCCATTGAGGGACGTAATATCCAGGCTGTCTAACGTTAAAACTGTTAAAACGGCAGTGGATGCTTTAGCATGCTCTGAGAGCGACTTCGAGTCGATCCATGAGGAAGGAATCACGGTCTGCCTACCCAGGAGTGTAGATAAAGATCTCTATATGGAGGCGTTAGCGCGGGAGCTCGTGCGCAGAATACAGGTCATGAGAAAAGAGATGGGTCTTGATGTCTCAGAATTCATAGATGTCACTATAGATTCGGACTCTGAAGACATCCTAGCAGCACTAAGCTCCCTCGGTGACTACATATCTAGAGAAGTTAGAGCCGTAAAGCTTGCTAGAGAACCCCCCGAGGAAGGTTCCTACGTAAAGACCTGGGATATCGAGGGATTCGTAGTTAAAATCGGGGTGAAGAAGTTACCTCTTAGGCAACCTTCTTAAACCTTCTTGAAGCTGGTAGAGCGGACTAGCGTAACTCTCTGCAAACAGACCTTATATCTCTCTCATACTTTCTCATGATGTTTAAGAGAGACATCTCAAGCTCTACCTTGCTTTGCGATGACAGAAGTACTTTGATTGCTTCTTCGAAGGCTTTCTTCTTGGGTAGTATAGACCTGAGGAGCTGGTGAGCCAGTTTCTCATCTCCAACCAGTGAAACTAGAGTTTTTAAGTATGTCTCTGTGTCATCGACTAATCCAACCTGTAAGTCAACCCCATGCATTCGAAGCCTCAAGAAGAACAAGGCATTAAGACCAGGGTAATTGCTTCCAAGACCATGATAAATAAGCGAAGAAATACACATGAGGAACTTATTTACCATCTCAACCTGAGTAAGCAACTCTTTGTTTTCACTCATTTTAACCATGTTGTTTAGCGACATGGGTATATATGTGCTCAAGACAGGTCATCGAGAGTAAGCTCATGACACATTATAAAGCTTTAAATCAACTTTACGTTCGGTAACTAATCGAATAGATTTCTTTGAAATAGCATTTTGATTATCGAGATCAACTGAAGTTTTTATACTTATTTCCTATTTACTATTGTATATGTATCTCTAGTTTTAAGCTATTTAATAACTCTACTCAGTTTTGTTATAGGGGACGCCATTAGTGTAGAGATTTTTATTAAATCTACCGATGGTCCGATATCTAAGTACGTAAACAGGAGAGTATCAACTAGAATAACAAAGCTAATACTAAAAAGTAATCTTCCAATAACACCAAACCAGGTATCGGTAGCATCGTTCATACTATCAGTACTCTCAGCTATAAGTTTTACCATCGGTTTGCCAGCTATTGGTGGTGTGGTAGCTGAAATCTCCTCTATTGTAGACGGAGTTGATGGTGAGCTGGCTAGAGCGAAGAAAATGGAGTCGAAATTTGGGTCATTTCTAGACTCTATGCTAGATCGACTCGCTGACATACTCATAGTAGCATCAGCATCAATATCGTCGAGTGAATGCCTTCCGGAGCCACTTGACAATGTCGTACCGACTTTAGCAATAAGTGGGGCTCTACTAGTGAGTTACCTGCACATTAGAAGTCAGTTCGACTTAGGCATCCACCCTATGGCACTGAGGCCTTCACTTAGTATAGCTTCTAGAGACGTGAGGATCTTCTTATTGATGATCGGTGGCGTACTCGAGCAAGTAGTTCGGGGAGCTCTAGCGTACTCTGTGGTACTGCTGGCATGCGTATGCTATCTTTACGTGATTACTAAGTTACTGCAGGTAGCGTCATTAGCGAGATATAAGGCAGCTAACTATACTCGGTCTACTAGCTAAAAAGACCTACTGTTTACACCATGCTTAAGAACCTCTGAGTTAATCCTTGGTTAGCGACTGCGGACTCACCTTTCCACTACAGTGATTGTCCTTCTCACATAACACTTCGTCTAGTCGAAGTGTACGTGAGTGGGTAAGGTGGTTTTAAGTGATTACTTAATTGCTGCGAACTACACAGCCTTCGAATTCCTTTCACAAACGCGGGAGACGTGAAAGCTGGGTTATACTTTCTTGATTTAGGTACACACTAATTGGTGTGAATACTGAAACGCTAGTAAGAAGCTTTGGTACTTATATCCGATTATTTAAATATACTTATATACCCCGCCTAAATAAGCTTATGGTAGTCTTGAATGTCCACTCTGTCGCCCGGTGCCATAATCACAGATAATTTACTAGTCGAGATCTTGATTGCCGTGCCTCTGTTTTTATACGTTCTGGGGGTTTTAGCTCTAACTAAGTACGTCTACTTAGCCCTCAAAAGAAGGGGGCTAAGTGATGGAGTAGTTGTTTACTACAACCGCAAAATAATCCACGTGATGGCCGGTGGAGTAGTTGCGCTCGTAGTCCCATACTTGTTTACCTCACCTCTCGTACCAGCAGTATTTGCTCTAATTCTAGCAGTAATAACTTACATACCGCACAGAACCGGCAAGCTTCTCTACTGGTTTCAAGTGAAAGACAATATGTATGAAGTAAACTTCTGCTTTGCGTGGAGTCTAGCCCTCCTCTTACTATGGGTTATATTCGGTAACCCCATATACGCAGTCATACCCCTAACCTTCATGTCCTTTGGGGATGCCGCTACTGGAGTAATAAGAAACGCCATATATAAGAGGAGAACTAAGTCGTGGCTGGGTAACCTAGGCATGTTTGTTGTTACTTTACCTATAGGTATCTACTACGCTGGATACGTTGGACTGGTTGCGGCCTTGATTGCTAGCCTCGTAGAGCACTACGAGATACCTCCTCTATTAGATGATAACGTCTTAATAACCGTATCCTCACTAGCAGTCCTAGTTACGAGTAAGTTACTCGGTTTTCTTTAACTAGATAAGTGAGCAATTATTTGAGAGACGGCTTTAAAGCAGTCAACGAATTCCTCTTCTGCTGGTTCACTCGCTTCCTGCCGCGATCTAGAGACCGTTAGTTGAGCACTAACTAAGCCACCGGTTTTTTCTTGGACTAGAGTGATGACTACGTCCAGCTTCTTCATAGAGACTATATACTTGCCCTTATACATTTTAACAGTATACCAGCCGGCATCGTAGCTACCTCCGTCTGATACCTCAATACCAGCCATCTTCAAGTACTTTACTAAATTGCGTTGAGTAGCCGCTAGCGTTAGCTTAGCTTTAACTACGTAATCCACTTTGAGTAACTCTATCAAGTCCCCTAATCTCTTGAGTATTCTCCTCGATACATTAGCTATCTCTCTTACTGGACCAATAAGGCACTTACCCTCATCGTCGCAAGCTGAAGCAACTACTAAAACACCTACGTTAGACTTCGACAAGTAGAGAGCCACAGAAGCGTTACCGACAGATCCCACAACCTCAGAGAAGTAGACAGTATCGAGCTCTGATGTCCCCATCTCCCTCAATAGCTCATGCATTTTCATAGCGAGGTACTCCATATCGCTAGTCCTAAGCCTATAAGAAATCCCTATCTCAAACACTGACACTCCCGCCAAGCCTTTTTCTGCATCCTATTAGTTCTTTCAAACTAAATTAGTGTTTAAAATACCAATCTCCTTACTTTTGCCTTAAAGTGTGAAGTCCGATAATGTCCCTAACTATAGCCATCTCCTTCATACTGCAGCAAGGAAACTAGAACAGATTACAGAGCTTAAGAAGACTCATAAGTGTTTTTAAGAGAAAGTGGAACTACGTGCTCTACGCCTCACGTTTCCCTCGGATAGCAGTCTATAGACTTCGGTGTCTGATGAGAGCTTTGCGATGAAATTCTCGAACGACTTAACTAATCTATCGTAGTGCTCTTGTATGTACTCTAACACCTTCCGTATGTTGCTATTCAGGAAAAGCTCGCGAAGCGGGGTATATACTATCCCCTGCGATAGCTTAGCTGTTGACCAAAGCTTCAGAACTCTGTAGTCAACAAGCTTCTCTAAATCGACATCCGTAGAAACCAAGACGTCTCTAATAAAGCTGTAAGCAACAGACTTAACTGACGACTCGAGAAGTTCTCTCTCGATAGCCTCTGCTCTAGATAGTAACACGCTTCTAATATAGTCTCTACTTAAGCCTGAGAAGTATGTTCTTGTTGCCATATCGGTGAACTCTGAAGAGACTAGGTCGTCGAGGCTTAACCCACCTAGGAGTACGTGGAGCATGATGTAACCGCTTGACTTAGCTGATCTAGTGAATCTCTCGATAACTTCGTGTTCTGATATCGGGACGTAGTTCCTTATGTTCTTGTTTAACAGTAAAGCTTCAATAAACTCTGGCTCAAGAGGATCTACGGCGACTATCCTTCCGTCGCTAGCTAGTGCTGGAACTGAAGGAACTAATCTAAGTAGAGACACAGGATTGCCCGGATTTAGGGGGATTATCTCCAGCTTGTCGTGAAGACCTTTATCGAAGAGGTACCTGACTAACGCATAACTTGATGGACAGTACGCGTGGACTAAGAGCCTTAAGTCACTCAATGCAGTCACCTAGTACTCTAGACATTCTCAAATTAAAGGAATAGTTAATAGAGGTTACTTAAATAGTTAGTCTTTCTCGTAGTAAAGCCTCACTCCGTACCCTGGTTCTATATCCAGCCTAAAGGCCTTCCTATAGTGGTTAGTCATCCTAAGCTTCTTTATGATCATGTATCTCCTTATCTCCCTAGCTTTTTCGACGTCCTCCATCCATAGGTGGAAAACTCCGTCGGCTATATGCTCCAACCCGAAACCGAACGTGCTCTTAGTGGTCATAGCGTATTGAGACACTAGGTACGCCGTCACGTTCTCTCTATGAGTAGATACCTTAAGGTCGTAGCTATACTTTCTAGCCATTGCCGGTTTATCCGCCCAAAAGGCACTAAGTGAGTCCACAACTAGCCTCACGTGCTTAGTTACCCCTCTACCTCCTTCTTTAAGTATGCCGAGGATTTTGTATGCTTCCCTAATAGCAGCAACTAGGGTCTGTATTTCGAGTACAGCATACCTTCTAGCTCCCTCTTCTCCATGCTCTTCACTTAGCTGCCTGGCTACCTTAAGCAAGCCGAAGATATCTACTACGACAATCTGAGGAGGTTCCTGAGGTTCCCAAGAACTAGATATATCGTAAGTCGAGTAACTCTCGAAGTCCATACCCAACTGTCTAGCCTGCCTAATAACGTCCCTAAACTCTGCTTCAGTGGTCACATACACAACTGGGTCTCCCGCTTTCAGACCCGCCCAAGCGTAGTGCATGCAGAGAATGGACTTACCAGTGCCGGGCTCTCCGGTTATAGCAATCCAGGACCCTCGAGGAACTCCTCCCTCAATAGCTTCATCGAGCTCTTTGATTCCAGTAGATATCCTTACGATCTCATCTCGTTGCTTAACTCTTTTTGAGTAGTCCATAACAGAGGAACTACCGGACGACATCTACACTACCTTAAACCACTTCTTTTGTAAGATAATATAGCCAATCGGGTTAAATAGGAATTAACAGCACACGACCATTTTGATAGTAACTATTTACGCACATAAATCTACAGAGGTCTTGTCTACTGGGTAGAAGTGTGCGCACTTCCGTAGCTGTTGATGTTACTGACCTCACTAAGGTCTACCCCGGGGGTGTCCTAGGAGTTGATGGCCTTACGTTTCGGGTATCTATCGGTGAAATATACGGACTCCTAGGACCCAATGGTAGCGGTAAGACTACTACTCTGAGAATAATAGCGACGCTTCTCAAACCA
Organism: Thermoproteota archaeon; assembly: GCA_030550455.1. GTDB lineage: Archaea > Thermoproteota > Thermoprotei_A > Sulfolobales > NBVN01 > DRZP01. The sequence continues at coordinate 112,714 of JAUQPH010000004.1, read as the reverse complement.
ACGAAGGGCTCCGTAAAGGTATTTGGGTACGACACTGTTTTAAACGCTGTTGAAGTACGTAAGCTTCTGTCTTATCTGCCGGAAGAAGCAGGAGCATATAGAGACCTCACGGGTCTAGACTTCATAAAGTTCATGTTGGGAGTGAGGCTTAAGGGGAGGGAACTGGATGAAGCTATCGAGGAAGCTATCAGTATTGCCGACCTAGGTTCGGACATTAAGAGACCGATTAGAGGGTACAGTAAGGGTATGAAGAGGCTACTGGCTCTTTCTACAGTTTTGGCTTCCGGGTCTAAGCTAGTGATTCTAGACGAGCCTACAGCTGGGTTAGACGTTGAGCGCAGTATAAGGATTCGGAGCCTGGTGGCAGAGTTCTCTAAGAAGAGAGGTATTACAGTGATACTTAGTAGCCACAACATGCTCGAGGTAGAATACTTATGCGATAGAGTGGGCATACTGTATAGAGGGAAGCTCGTAGCAGAGGGGTCACCTAGTGAGTTAAAGGTTAAGTACTCTGCGAGAAACCTTGAGGAAGTATTTGTGAAAACTGTGGGGGGTCTAAGCATTGTCTCTAGCTAAGCTGGTTAAGAAAGAGGTTATGGCGGTACTCAAGAGCCCTGCGTTCATCATGGGGCTAGTCTTTATGGCGATATACTTTGTAGCGCTTGGCAGAATGGTGGGTGTGGCCACAGAGCAAGTTGTTCGCGAAGCTGTTGAGGCTCCAGTAGGTGTAATCGTTGAGGACGAGGACTACTTCACAGCTAGAGTCGTGTATACTGTTAATGCATCTCTTAAGGGTAGGTTAATAGCTGTTAGAACCATAGAAGAGGGAGTTCGAAAATTCTCAGTAGTTATCTCGATCCCTAGAGGTTTTGGAGCTTCTCTTCTCGGCCCAAACGCTACGGCATTCGTAAACGGCTACGTAGCGATAGATAGAGCGTCAGCGTTTCAGCAAGCTAGAGCCGGAGTGGTGACTGCGGTTGCCAGAGCCCTCGGGGAGACGGCAAAACTACTTGTAGCGATAGAGAGAGGAGTGAACATTTCTGAGCTGAACAAAGTAGTGGTAGCTAGAGTCGAGACTAGGGTAGGCGGTAGAGTCGTTAATCTAGAGGCTTTATCGTCTCTTTTTGGCTCAACTATGATGTTCGCAGTCTTCATCGGAATACTAGCAATGATGACTTTGATGTACAGTGCACAGGCTGTAGCCAGTGAGAAAGAGGAAAAGGCCTTCGAAATGCTCCTGACTTTACCGGTTAGTAGGTCAACTATCGCTCTAGCAAAAATTGCCGGAGCCGTTGTGATCTCCGTATTTATGGTCGTAATATACTTTGCTGGTTTCTCGTATATGATGTCAGCTATGCCTCAGGTAGACCAAACTACTGGAGCAACAACTTTTACTTGGTCCTTATGGGACTTAGTCACGTACTTGGGTAGCAGTGGCGTATCCCTACTAGTAGTATCCCTTGGTTTAATGCTGCTCTTTTCAGGTGCTCTAGGGCTTTTAATAGGTGTACTTTCGAGCGATACTAGAGTAGCTGGAGCTCTCGCTGGCCCTATAGGCGCGGTACTGTACGTAGGACTCATTGCGACTCAGTTTATCGGGGTTCCGCTCGGTATAGAAGCATCTTTACTTGGAGCAACCGTTTATGGATTACCTCTAGCTATAGTGGTAGCTTCCGTTTCCGGGGATGAGACGATAGCTTTACTAGCTCTATTATTATCGATAGCAGTTGTAGCAACTATCTTAACGACTGTAGTCAAAGTCTTCGGTAGCGAGAGGATCCTCATAGGTGTTTCTATAAGGAGGAGGCCTAAGTAGTTGCCGTAAGTTCCCTACAGCTTAATTACAGTTCTTTTGAATTCGGGTATACGAAGGAGCTTAGGTTATGGAGTTGAAGAAAAAACGTGGTGATTTCTGGAGGTGTGAACCAGTCGTTTTTATATTTCTCAAATTAACTTGTTAGGTGGGATACTGTCAGCAATAGTTGTGGTCGGCGGGTTTTTCGGTGATGAAGGTAAGGGTAAGGTAGTCGCTTACTTAGCTATAAAGAGGAGAATTCAGCTAGCTGTGAGATGTGGGGCCATCAACGCTGGACACACGGTCGTTTACAGAGGGAGAACTTGGAAGCTGAGGTCTGTTCCGTCGGCGTTCATCTATCCAGGTGCTCAACTAGGTATCGCCGCCGGTAGCCTAATAAGATTAGATGTACTCTTTAAAGAAATCGAGGAGACTGGTTGCCGCGATAGGCTTTGCGTAGACTATAACGCTGGAATTATCGAGGAGGAACACGCCCTACGTGAGAAGTCGTCGAACCACCTCGCAACTACTATAGGGTCTACCTTACAGGGAGTTGGTGAAGCCATGGTCGATAGAGTCAGGAGGGTTCTTAAGTTAGCTAGAGACTCTCCGGAGCTGAAGGACTACACTTGCGATCTCGCAGGGAAAGTCAATGAATACATCGACAGAGGTAGTGAAGTACTAATTGAAGGAACGCAGGGAACCTTCTTAAGCCTATACCACGGTACGTATCCGTACGTTACTAGTAGAGATACAACAGCATCAGCATTTCTTTCAGAAGTTGGAGTAGGTCCTAAGAAGGTAAGTGAGGTGATCGTGGTGTTCAAGTCCTATGTAACTAGAGTAGGTCCAGGACCTCTAAGAGGTGAGATACCGTTCGAAGAGGCAGCTAAACTCGGCTGGATAGAGTACGGCACAGTAACCGGTAGACCTAGGAGAGTCGCTCCGTTCGACTTCGAGCTAGCTAAGAGGGCAGTAACCTTAAACTCAGCGACTGGCGTAGCAATTACGAAGATAGATGCGCTCTTCCCGGAAGTAAGAGGTCTAAGAGACCGATCTAAGCTCCCTAGGAGCGTTAGAGAGTGGGTCGAAAAGGTTGAATCAACACTAAAAGTGCCTGTTAAATTACTCGGTACTGGAGAAGATGTTGAAGACGCTATATACTTAGGTGACGAAGATTGAGAGAGTTCGATGTTGCGGTAGTAGGTGCCGGACCCGCGGGTTTATTTGCTACTTACGAACTCGTGAGGCACGGGTTAAAGAACGTCATTATTGTTGATGCCGGCAGAAGCGTGGAGAAGAGGTACTGCCCTCTAATTGCTGCTCACACATCTAGAGAGCTAGGAATAACTTGTGCTGGATGCAGACCTTGCAACGTGCTATACGGAGTAGGTGGTGCTGGATTATTCAGTAGTGGTGCTATAAACCTCCATCCACAAGTTGGAGGCGACTTAGCTGTCCTTCTCAAGAGCTTCAGCAGAGCCGAAGAAATGATAAGGTATCTAGATAGCATACTGACAAAGTTCGGAATATCAGAAGATACTCTGAGAGTTCCTAACCTAGAGCTAGTTAAGGAGTGGGAGAGGAGGGCGGCTAAAGCAGGTGCTAAACTCATAGCTCCAGCTCAAAGGCGGTTGGGAACTGAAGCAAGCATAGAGTTCACTAAGAAGCTCACTGACTACCTAGTTAGTGAAGGAGTTAAGCTGGTAACCGAAACAGTCGTTACGGACATAGAGCCTGCCGGAGGGAGGTTTAAGCTGGTAACCAACCGCGGGGTAATCGAGGCTATGAGAGTAATACTATCACCCGGTAGGTCTGGAGCAGCGTGGTTTTCGGAAATATCTAAGAAGCTGGGAGTGCAGACAGTACCCGGACCTCTAGATGTAGGAGTAAGGCTCGAGGTGCCAGACTACGTAATGGAGCCTCTCGTATCCGTCATAGACGACCCCAAGGTGATCATGTACACAAAGACCTACGACGATAAAGTTAGGACCTTCTGCGTTAACCCTAGGGGGTTCGTAGTAGCTGAAAGATACAACGGCTATGTAGCCGTTAACGGCATGTCCTACAAGGAGCTTAGATCTAGAAACACGAACCTAGCCCTACTAGTCACAGTCCAGCTGACCGACCCCCTCGAAGATACGGTAGAGTACGGGAGGCAGATAGCTATGACAGCAACTAAGCTAGGTGGTGGGAGACCCCTAATACAGAGGTTAGGAGACCTAGTGTCTGGGAGGAGAAGCACTTGGTCTAGAATCGACAGAAGCTCTGTCGAACCTACATTAAAGGACGTAACCCCCGGCGACATAGGCATGGCTTTACCGTATAGAGTTGTTACAGATGTCGTCGAAGCAGTTGAGAGGCTTGACGATATGTTACCGGGTCTAGCCTCACCGCAGAACCTGGTTTACGCGCCCGAAATTAAGTTCTACAGCGTGCGTGCGGTTGTAGACGACTGGATGCAGACGACAGTCGAGGGATTGTTTGTAGCAGGAGATGGAGCTGGGTTATCGAGAGGTATTAACGGAGCCGCTATAACGGGGATACTTGCGGCTAGAGGGGTCTTAAAGACCCTTTAGAACCATGCTGATTGCAGGCACTACACATTCTTTAAGAGTTCCTCTACAGCATTTGCGAGGTCTTTTAGACCTACTCTTTCTGCGTACTCTACTAGCTTAATAACCGTACTAACCGGGAGGTCTACAGTCACATAGTCGGCACCGAGAAAAGAGCTGTAGCTCTCTATAGTCTCTGCTACCGGCTTCAACTTCTTTCTGTCGAAACCTACGCCGTCGACTACTTCAATTCCGCTGTTCTCCAGCTCAGATCTTATAGCCTGAGGCACCTCTGTCCTCGATACTAGAAAAGTTTTCATCGGTTTATAGAGAGAAGTATAGACCTGGACTAGCTTGTACTCCTTAATTCTCAAAGGCCTCCCTTCTTCAACACTCTTCCTTATCTCACTCTTCTTTACACCTAGGGCATCTGCTAGACCCGTGTAGAGACCACTCAACCACTTACTCCTCCACTCTTCAGCTGTAAGTGGGTTTTTCTTGAAGTAGCTCTTTAGATCCCTAGACCTCTCGTACCAGTCCGTAAGCTCTTTGAACTCTACTAACATGTTAGGCCTCTTAACAGGTGGATTAGAGCCGAGCTCCACAATGTCCATTACTTTACCGGAGTACACCATCATGTCTGGTCTGAGGGTTGTATAAAGAGACCACACAGCCCGAAGATCCTCGCTATCTTCCCATGATAGAGGTCGCGGGGCTTCGTAAAAGAAGCTAATGAACCCCTTCTTGGGGTTAAAGAGAACGGTGTTTGGAGGTATCTTACCTTGCTTCTGCTTTCCGGCTCTATCTATCGTTAAGTACCTATGCTCTGGAAAGTGCATACCGTAGCCCTCTTCAAATAAGTAGTTTAATATAGCGGAAAACCCCCAGACTTGGTACGCTGACCTCATATTCGTCCTGAGCGAAGTATATGCTGCGGATGAAGACTTCTTGACGAGCTCTTTTAACCCTATCTTCCCTCTGGCGTAGTCGTAAACGTATATGAAGATCTTCTTCTTTAGGTGGGCGAGTGGGTTCTCTCTAAAGGACTTGAACTCGCGGGGAAGACTATATCCCGATAGTCTATACCTAGCGGAAAGAATGTTGAGCTCGGCGTTAACGTGCTCAAGCCACTTTACCGCTTCGGCTAACTCCTGCCCTAATACGTCAATTATAAAGCACTCTCTGAACTTAGATATGAGCTCAGATACTTTCATATCGCGGATTGAAGGTATCAGAACATCATCTGCAACTTCGACCGAGAACAGCTTCCTCACCTCAGCCAGAACTTCATCCCATCTACAACTCTCAGTCAACTCTGTGCCCGTAAGATACTTAGCTATAGCAGATATACCGTTTCCCGCTCTAGGTTTTTGTAGGTTATCCTAGGGTGGGTTGTGCCTCCCACCCTGCGGTTCACTGAGGCTACCAACCACTCTACGCAGGGGTCATGAGCACTGTTCGAGCCTAACAGCGCGGAGCTCACATCTAGCTCTACCTTTAAGTGGCTTGAAGTATCTCTCCTCATTATCACGAAAAACTACAAAAACCTTTAGACCTAATACACTAAAACAGTTGCGAGTCCTTTACAGGTGTGTTCTACTCTAAACCGCTCTGAAGCTACATAAAGATTAGCCGGTGAGAATAGCTATAGACCGACTTAGTGAAGGGTCAATTCTATATCTTGAGTCTAAGTAGCTTTCTTGTCTCATCTACTAACACTATGATTGGCGGTATGGTAGCTAGGTAAAGCCATAGATGGGTAGGTATAGGTACTACCTTGAATACAGAAGATAGTGGCGTATAGAGGACTATTAGTTGAAGCACTAGTGAACCCAGTAGTGCTGGCACTATCCACTTGTTCCATGGAATCCTCCATATTGGCGTGTTTTCACTTCTCGAAACAATAGCTCTTCCAAACTCAGAGGTTACTAGGGCTGTAAAAGCTAGTGTTTGCGCTAGCTCGTAGGAGACTCCTAGAAACCTCCAGTAGATGGCGAGAGTTAGTCCTCCAACTATAGAGCCCATCACTAAGTAGTAAGCCATCTTTCTCTTAGTTATAAAGCCTTCATTCGGCGATCTCGGGGGTCTACTCATTATGTCCGGCTCGGCAGGCTCTAGGCCTAGTGCGATAGCTGGAAGAGCGTCTGTCGTTACGTTTACCCATAGTAAGTGTATGGGCTTTAGTGGAGGTGGTAAGAATAGAAGCTGAGAGCCGAAGAGAGCTGTAACTTCACCGAAGTTGCATGTCAGTAAGTAGTTGATCGGTTTCTTAAGGTTCTCAAATATCGTTCTCCCCTCTCTTATAGCCTCAACTATCGTCACGAAGTTGTCGTCTAGTAGAACTAGCTGCGAAACTTCTTTAGCTACATCTGTTCCTTTAATGCCCATCGCAACACCTACGTCCGCCATTTTTAAGGCCGGTGCGTCATTAACTCCATCACCCGTCATCGCAACTCTATATCCTCTACGCTTTAGCGCCCGCACTATGCGGGCCTTGTGCTCCGGAGTCACTCTAGCAAACACAGAAACTCTGTCAACAATTTTCACTAACTCCTCGTCACTCATGGAGTCGAGCTCGCGGCCCTCGACGACTAGTCCTCTGTCCACATCGATCCCAACCATTCTGGCTACAGCAGTAGCAGTTAGCTTGTGGTCGCCTGTTACCATTACTACCTTTATGCCGGCTCTCCTAGCAGCTTCAATAGCCTCCCTAACACCCTCTCTCGGTGGGTCGATGATCCCCAGAACACCTAAGAAGGTGAGGTCTCTCTCGATATCCTCTGGGTTTGAGTCTTCTGTGTACTCCGTGAGGACTCTGTAGGCTACTCCTAGAGTCCTGTAGCCAGCTGAAGCCAGTTCGTCAATTTCCCTCATAGTTCTTGCGTATAATTCCTCAGTAAGGGGGACCTCACCGCCACACAGGGACATCTTCGTAGAGTTCTTGAGGAGTACTTCAGGTGCCCCAGACACTATGACTAAGTAGCTGTTTCCGTAACTATGGACCGTGGACTTTCTCTTTCTAAACCTGTCAAACGGGTTGATGTCGACTAACTCCAGCTCCTTGAAAGCCGTATCTACTCCTTCCCTTCCTAAGATTCTGTGGGCTAGTACAGCTGCTGCGACCTCTGTTGGTGGACCTCTAGCGGCAATCTTTTCGTTCTGATGCTTTACTTCAACATCAGGAGCCGTATGTACCACCAAGAACTTCAGAAGCTTTTTCAACGTGTCATCGGCTTTCTCTCCACCTACTAGCACTAGATCTACTCTGCCGCCCTTCAGGTGCTCGCGGACTTCGTAAGTTGAATTGAGTAGCTTAACAACTTTAACAGCCATCTCGCCCTTAGTTATCGTACCTGTTTTATCGCTACATATAACGTCTACTGAACCTAGTGCTTCTACAGCAGCAAGCCTTCTCACTAGAGCGTTCTTTTCGGCCATTCTATGGGCTCCAATAGCGAGTACTGCCGTAGCTATTGCCGGCAGTCCCTCCGGTATGGCTGCTACTGCTAGAGCTACTGCGGTCATAAACGACTCGAGAATATCTAAGTACCCTTCAAACACGGATGTTGCGAATACTATTCCAGCTATAACGAGTATCACAACTCCTATCCTCTTACCAAATCTGTCTAACTCTCTCTCCAGTGGAGTCCTCTCCTCTTTAACCTCAGATACAGCCCTAGCTATTTTACCTAACTCAGTACTCATCCCGGTAGCTGTGACAACTGCCTTACCTCTACCGCGAACAACCATCGTCCCGCGAAATACCATGTTTACTCTATCGCTAACCGGCGTCTCAGGAGGTAGCACGACATCAGGAGACTTCTCCACCGGTGTCGACTCGCCGGTCAGAGGAGACTCATCTACCTCGAGGTCCTCTGCTTCTACTAACCTCCCGTCTGCTGGTACTAGGTCTCCTTCCCTCAAGATAACTACGTCTCCCGGCACGACCTCGGCAGAGTCTACCTCAACTATTCTCCCACTTCTTAAAACTTTGCTCTTAGGGATAGCAAACTGCCTGAGGGTCTCCATAATCCTCTCGGCCTTATACTCTTGAGCAAAACCCATAACACCCATTACAACTACTATGATCCCTATGGCGATAGCATCTACTACTTCGCCGAGAACTGCTGATATAGCTGTTGCAACTAGCAGTATACCTATGAGGAAGTTTGAAAACTGCCTCAAAAGCATTCTTAAGGGGCTTACTCTTCTTACCTCAATAACGTTCCTCCCAAACTCACGCAACCTCTTCTTGGCTTCTTCGTCCGGTAAACCAAGCTCTATACTGGTGTTAAGCCTTCGAATTACTTCATCTACCTTGAGGGAGTGATACTGCTCCCCTATTATTATCTCCCTACCAGTATAAGGGGCTTTAGCTATTAAGCTGGTACTCTCTAAACTGGAGGTGCTTCAGCCGTTAAGCACCTCAGCTTCCATATACTTCGTAAAGCTTTAGTTTCAATACGTATTCGTTTGCCCCTAAGTTAATTATTTTAGGGAGCTCTAAGACTATCCCTACCTTATCGGGTCCTACCTTTTCGTATTCCTCGAGAGCCGGCATGGTGCCTACTAGAGGTCCTAGTAGTCCATTTACTACCAAAGTTAAGGCTCTCTAAGTCATTAACGGGTAAGAACCTCTCTGAGGAGCACTTAACCTACCTGACTAACTCTCGTTATGTCTTCTTCAGTTTCTCTCATTTCTTCAGTGTGAGGGAAGCTGGTTAGTGATAGCAGTAGGCTTAATTCATGCTTGTTTAATGGGAACACTTAGATACTCGAGCCTAGGGTTCTGTTTTTTAACCTTAGTTCAGGTTGTTTGGGGAGATGGATGTGTGTAGAGTAGTCGCTGTAGTCTCCGGTGGCATAGATAGCACGTGCTACATGGCTCAGTGGCTAGCGAGAGGGTGCCGAATTCATGCTTTAACGTTTGTCTATGGGCAGAAAGGTTTGGCTGAAGTAGACGCCCTCAAGTCCGTCCTCTCAAGCCTAGGGGAAACAGCAAAAGCTAGAGGTTGGGGAGAGGTTGTCGAGCATAGAGTCGTCGACATATCCTTCATGAAGGACCTCTGGAGAGGCACGCAGTTAACAGATGACCGAGTACTCGTTGAAGAAAGCTATACACCGTCAGTAGTAGTCCCCGTGAGAAACGTTGTGATGCTAGCTATAGCATCGGCTTATGCTTACACTGTTTTAAAGGAGTACGGTGGGGAGAGAATATACGTTGTGTATGGTGCCCAATACGATGACGTAGCTCCGAGAGGCGATAGCTGGGAGCCTAAGTACCCGGACTGTAGTCCCGAATGCATAGAGTCTCTCGAAACCTCTATTAGGATATGCCACTTTCGAAATAGTAGAAAGCTCGAGATATGGAGCCCTAGCCGTGAGAACCTGAAAAAGCATGAAAACCTAGCTAAATGCTACTCCATCCTTGGAGACCTAGTTTATAGAACCTGGAGTTGCTACCAGTCGGAAAAGTACCACTGCGGTAAGTGTGAAAGCTGTGTAAACAGGCATAGAGCATTCAAAAACGCCGGAATCCCTGACTGCACTAAGTACTTAAACCCCCCAGGACCAGCAGAAGAGTTCGTTAAGGTAGAAGACTACTACATACACGTAGACTGCGCTCACTACTCCAAGTAATGTAATTATATGTTCTCAGAGACCTCAGCTCTAAGATACGTCAAGAACTAACTAACCGTGGTCTCTCTTAAATCGAGAAAACTCTGAGGAACCACCGGACAAGAGTTTAGAGTATTCAACTAACACTATGGAGAGTCGTCACATGCTGGATGCTCAACTCACTACCGGATTTCGAACTACTAAGTTAGAGAATAGAGAACTGTTCAGAACTGCTTGACAGTAAACGAACCCTATAGCGCTTCACGTAAAATGAGATTAAGCTTACTGGATTATGTCTCCAGATAGAAAGCTCTATATCCGTAGACGTTCGTTACTTGGTAGTTTCCTACGTTATCTATAGCGATCACGTAAAACTCTACTCTGCCGACCTCTATCGACACTTCAGTAATATAAAGCTCTTCCCTCAAGCCATATCCTCCAATTGGCTCCATCAAGTACCTTCTTGCGATATCCATTTCCTTATAGTTCCACGGGGAGTTGTTTGTGCTGTAAACGAGTAAGACTTTGTGTAAAGCACTCTGCTCGTCGTAGGCTTTGACCTTAATGATTAAGGTCTCATTGTAAGAGATCTCGATATTATCTATCGTCGGCTTTACTACGTCGGTTAGTCTGTATAGAGTGCTTGGACACGCAACTACGAGTATTTCACCATAAGCGATACTGACCTTGGGCATCCAGCCACTACTACCGCACTCGCTAAAGTGGTATTCACTTAGCTTATGAAAGCCTCTCCACAGTAAGTAAACCTTGCTCTCACCGCCCTTCTTTAGCACCGGAAGAACTACGAGGTCTCGAGATGAAGCTGGTCTACCTCCGTCTTCATCGACACCTAGAGTGAAGTTTCCAACAATGCCTCCATCGAAGTCGAGCACGTAAAGGTTTCTGGGTCTTTCACCGAGGCTTCTAACAGAGTATATGTAGTTACTGCTTAACGCTATGTAGGAATTTGTATCAACATCTCCCCCTATCCCAAGGTGCTTTTTCCAAAGAAGTTCTCCGTTGGTGGAGATAGCCAGAATTCTACCGAGGGAGTCCACAGTAACTACTCTCCCTCCTCCATAAGATGGAGTCATCAGCTCAGCGTCGTGCTCATAAATCCAAAGAGGCCTCCCACTCACCGGGTTGAAGGCATAAAGCTTTTTCCTATACTCAGATGTCGCAAACAACATACCCTCTCCGTAAGTCAACCCTCTAACATTTCCCCCTATCTTTTCACGCCACAAGAGCTCCCCACCCTCGCTAACAGCGAAAACGTATCCTTCGGGACCAACACTCCCAACAAAAACTTTTCCATCGATCACCAAGAGATTTGATGTTACTGAAGACTTGGAGGAAGCTCCTTCTTCAGATTCTAACCTCACTTTCCATATAAGCTCACCGTTATCTTTATCTATTGCCAGAAGGTAGGCATCACCTAGGTCAAGATAAGATGACGTAGCTACGTATAAGTATTTCCCGATGCCGTAGGTTTTTACGAACCTCCAGAGTCCAAGAGCTTTCCACTTGATTGTAGTGTTGGGACCTTGCATAGCCCTATGTGCTAGATCATCAGAGTATACTTCAACACCCCATACAAAGTTTCCATCGTCCTTGTTTAACGCATATACCCCTTGGCTGTCTGCTAAGAACACTTTATCGCCTTCGACAAGGGCTTCAGCTAGTTTTCCGGAGATACTAGCAGATATGTTGACCTTGAGAGCTATCTCGGGCTTTCTCGGAACACCTCCAGCGTAAAAAGAGTCTGTTCCTGCAGTACCCTTCTCCAACATCCATGGTAGTTTCTGAGGCATAAGATCCGTTGAAGGGGGTTCTGGTGCTCTCTCTGTAGATATGGGCTCTATGACCATCCTTTTCTGCTTCTCGGGAGCCTCAGGAGGCCTCCAATAGACCAACAAGATAAGTGACGAAGTCAGTACTAATAAGGCTAGAGTAACTACAAAAACTATGTTTAACTTTATCGTTTCACCCGGTATTGTTCGCTTCACCAATTTAATACTGAGTATAAGCGGTAGGAATGCTTCGTTTAGGTATAGAGCGGTCCAAACAGTCTATGACGCAATACAGTGAGATGATGTCGTAGCTACTCCTCTAGTTATTCTACGTCTTTAGGCCTTAAGTTATAGGATTACCACTTATTTAGCTCCGACTTTTTTCTAACCATGAATAAATCGCAGACCCTTATCGACTTTATCGATACTTTACTAACCCCTAGTTTCGTCAGTCCTGGAACCTGGTGTTATTAATCCAGTTAAGTAACTGGCATGGGGAAATAACGCTAGTAAAGCTCTTAGAGGAATTAGTTGAGGCAAGCATTACTAAAAGTGGAGTCAGTCTTAAGCAAATAGATGAAGCGGGGAGCGACGGTATTAAGGTACTAACTCTGAAGAGCGTTGACTACTCAGACCTCATTACTAACTCTGTGGCAGTAGATGCTGCTTCAGCTACCCTATACATCGGGGGTAACTATGTGGGCATAGCCGGATTATCGGTAGTCTCCCCAGCAGGTCTAGCGGTCTACCCGTCCATTACAGCCGAGTCATACCTGGGGCCGCCCTTTATATCGTCGCTGAAGAGGTTGAGAGAGCCATTTCGCGGGATAACCGATAGATACATTGAGCTCGGGATTCCGTATGAAGAAGATCCACACTTAGAGCCGTCTATTCTCGAATCTGACGTTAGGCTAGCTTTAGAGCTATACGGCCTCGGTATCGCAGTAGGATCCAGGCTTAAGTACGTACTTATTGACGGACCCCTGATTCCTACTTTAAGACCTTATCCTAAGCCCGGGTACTGGGTGGACGAAGTAGCCCTCTTAAACAGTAAGAGAGCTCACTACATTAGTAAAGCAATAAGCGAGGGTAAGGTTGTGATAGGCTTTGTCAAAAGGATTGGAACTGAGATTCCGACATGGGAGTCTGTTCATGAGGGTAAGCCTATTGCTGTGGGACCTATAACCGCTCAAAACGAGCTTAAAGTCTGCTCTTTCTACATCACTTCTGGGGGGATCGGGTACACGTATACTCTAGGTAGAGTCGAGATACCGTGTGCCGTAACGGAGCAGCTAGAGTCATCAAAACTTGTGGACCTCTTGTCTATGGTTTACTCGTCCTGCTCTAGTTTAGCTCTCTCCGTACCCTACGGGCTGTACGTTGCGGATAGGGTATCTAAGAGCTTAGTGAAAAAGTTGGTAGAGCTAGTGGAGCTAGCAGCGAAGTCGAAGGGTGTTTTAGCAGTATTTCCAGGTGAGCTTACATATGGGTAGCCCAGTAAGCAGGATATCCTCCCTCATATCTGATGCGTACTCTAAGGCTAAAGAGCTAGGGATAGTAGTAGGGTACGTGAGTAGGAGAGCTCTCTCATCTTCTTCGGATAGCTTCAGCAGGGTGTACGTTGAGGTAGCGCCTCAGGTGTACTACGAGTATACAAACGCCTTCGACGTAGGAAACCTCTTAGTAGCCGTCGACATTAGAACAGTAAAAGCCGTGGGGCTTAGAGTCACATCAATAAAGAGGTCTGACGTGGCCTCAGACCTTCAAACTCCTCTATCAGTTAGCTTAGGAGTATCCCCGGAAGGCTTACTCGCTCCCATAGTAATAGAAACGATCCCGCTCTTAGATGAGAGCGGTTTGCCCTATATGTCACCGGTCGAACCTCAGTCACCCGTAGTACTACCTCGCAACACTGGGCTCGTATCGAGAGTAGTCGGGCTCCCGGAAGACGGCATAGTTTTGGGACACTTACACACAGGCTCTACACCGATTGCCGGTGGAGATATACCCGTTAAACTTCCCCTCAAGGAGGTATTCAAACACGTCTTAGTCATAGGGACTACCGGGTCCGGAAAGACGACGTTCGTTAAGAACTTAGTGTGGTATTTGGTTAATCACTACCCCGAGGTTTTAGTACTGGTAGTGGATGCTGCTGGGGATTACGCACAAATAGCTCTGCCACCTACTGCTGAACCAGCTGATTCTAAAGTGTACTTAGCTACCTCTAAAGGCTCTCTGAAGAAACTCGATAAGATGACGATTCTCCTACCGGTCAATCGCACAACTAGAGACTTCTCGAGAGCTGTTGTAGACTACATAGAGGAGAGACTTTCAGCTATTGCGAGAGTATATCACGGTATCAACCCGGAAGTAGCCGTAACCGTTACCAAAAGCTCTGGACAAATAATGGCTGAGGCTCTCGTCAGGCTGGGTGATTGGGGTGAGGTCAAGATAGACGTTGTCCCAGTTGCCCTTAGCTACACGCAGTTATTTGAGCACCTAGATGCGCTCCCGATTTTTTCGAGGCAAGCTAAGATATACCTACACCACGTCATCGACTACATCGAACAAGAGATTGGGCAGGTATCCAATTTCACACATCTATCGGCTGCTCTAGCAGAGAGGAGAAGAGATATAGAGAGGACACTAAAGATACACCGAAGCACGTTTGATAGTATAGAGAGAGCAGTAAGTTTCATAGCTAGCTCCGAGTGCGTTGACGTAAGCTTAAACGGTGTTCGAGTAGGTATTCCAAGCCCCGACCTCCTCAGTAACGTGCTTTATAGCCCAATAGTTTTAGACCTCGACTACGCTGTCTCTCGAGGGTTACACTTCCTAATCGCTAATTTGATAGCTTACGAAGTCCTAAGGAGTTTATACGAGTGGAAGAAGTCCGGAGGTCCTACTACGAGACCGGCTGTCGTAGTACTTGACGAGTCCCATAGGTTCTTCCCGTCTGAGGGTACTTCAGCAGAAGAAGTAGAATTACTAGCCGACTTCATATCGAGAATAGCTAGGTTAGGTAGGTCTAGAGGTATGGGAATAGTCTTCAGTACTCACTCACCCAAAGACGTACACAGAATCGTGATACAGCTAGCAAACACGAAGGTGGTTTTTAGAAGTGAGAAGGAGTATCTCGAAATGCTGGACATACCCAACGAGTACGCTAGAATACTCGAGCTAGCACCAGATCGAGTAGCTCTCGTCAAGTCTCACGTTGTTAGAACCGGATATACTATACTTAAGACATCTGAACCTCTCTTGGGTCACTTCGATACTGCTACTCTACTCACAATGAGGGGAAACTATAGCGAGAGTGTTCGCCATCGTTAGCCAACCAACCTTGCGAGGATTTATTACCTTAGGTCAAGCTTAAGCTAGGTGGTCTACGTGTCGGAGAGCAGGAGAGTGTTCGTTCTCGAAAACATTGACAAGGTTTTAGTAGACTACGATAGAAATACCGACACGCTCAATATAGTCTTCGGTGAGGGATCCGAAGAAGCTGAGGAAGCCATTCTAGTAGAGAATGACGTAGGCTATAGAATCAAGGACAATAAGGTTATCGGGATCACTATCTACAACCTACTAAAGAGGTTTGGCATCGAGGTGTAAGACTTGACAATACTTAGTGTCCTCACGGAGTACTTCTCGAGAGCTGAAGTAGAGTTACTAGCTGAAGAGCTTTCCAGGTTTCACAGAATTCAGGGAAGCCCAGGACTTGAGGAAGCTGGAAACTTCATTCGCGATGTCCTTACTGATTGGGGTTTAAGCGTAAGAGTCTACGACCTACCTTACGGATATGAGTCTCCACCTACATCAGCTCCAGCCGTCGGATGGTTTGTAGTCGACGGATTCGCTGAAGTCGTTAAACCCAAGAGAAAAGTGGTGTCATCACTCAAGCATGCTTGGACTGCTGTAGTAGCTCACTCACCCCCAGGAGAATTCGAGGGCAGGGTTTGCTACGCTCCGACCTACAAGCACGTAGCTCAGTGTAGAGATAGCGTCATCCTTACATCGGATTGGGGATTTGGAACGTATATGAAGGCTGTCGAAGTTGGTGCTAAAGCACTTTTAGTCTTTAGGAGGAACGCACCGATAGGGTCCTACCCATACTTTGGCATATTTCCGACTCAAAGCGAGCTGGAGTACATGAAGGTACCTGCCCTCACAGTACCGAGAGAAGTCGCCGAAGAAATGATAAGTAGTATAGAGAAGGGTGAAGAGGTTATAGTAAAAGGTTACGTTAAGTCTGGCTACAGGAGTGAAGCATACGCTAGAGTCGTTGAGGCGTCTATAGGTGATTTCGGTGATGAGTACCACATAGTTGCTCACTACTGCCACCCCGGCGCTACGGTTAACGATAACGTCAGTGGGTCTGTTGGAGTACTGAGTGCTGCTAAATCGCTAGCTCTAGCAGTTAGAGAGGGAAGGATATCCGTCAAGAGGTCATTAAAGTTCGTGTGGGTGCCCGAGCACCACGGAACAGCTAGGTATCTTAAGGTAGTTTTGAGTGAAGGAAGGAAGGTGCGTGGAGCGGTAAACCTCGACATGATCGGTGAGAGGCAGTGTAAAACCGGGTCAGTTCTAAACGTAGTTAGACCCCCGATAGTCCTCATGGGCGAGCTAGAAGCCTCAGTATATAGCAAACTACTAGTAGCTCTTCCGAAGTCGGGCAGCTTTTCGTCTCCAGCAGAGTTTCCACTCATACGGTTCTCTCTAGTTAACTACGAGACTGGGAGTGACCACGACGTCTACGTATCACTTGGGATACCGGCAGTTATGCTGAACCAGTGGCCCGATAAGTATTACCATACGAGTAGCGACACCTTAGACAAGATGAACCCAAGGCTCGTCTACATCATTGGAGTAGCTGCTTTATCGGCAGTTCTAGAGGTTGAAGACTCTAGGCTCTACCCGTATTTACACATGGTCTACGGGCTAGACACTATCAGGACCACCGGTTTAGTGCTAGACGCTAGACAGTACCTATACTGGAGGAAGTCTAGGGAGCTGGGCATCGATATCGGATTAAAGAGCGTCGAGCCACCGACGGGAGGTCCGTCCCTTAAGCTGGCTTTAGAGGGATATCTTACCGCTCAGTACTTAAGGTATAAGCTTGGTCCAGCAGTCTTAGATAAGGTTAGGGAGCTATCAGATAGGTTTAGATACGCCATGACAGCTCTAGCTATTGCCGGAGTCTACCTCAGGAGTGAGAGCAAAGACCTCGAGAGGCTTCGCTTCGAAGTCTCCGGAGAGCTAGGGGTCGAGGTTCCTAGGGAAGTCTTTGAGGAACTAGTTCAGTTAGCTGAGAGCGTTGGCTACGTAGCTAGGGGTTAATGCTTGCTACTCGTATTCTTCGGGAAGGGTAAGGGGAAGACGTCTGCTGCTTACGGAGCTGTCGTTAGAGCTCTAGGCCGTGGGTGGAGAGTGGTTATAGCGGTATTCATGAAGTCTAGTGATAGTGGTGAGCTACTGCTACTAAGTAAGCTCAAGCTCCCGCTCAAGCTGTACGTACTAGGAACTAGAGAGTTCGTTAAACCTGGTGTATACGAAGACGAGGTGGCCTCCGAGAATATGGCTACCTCCTATGCCTTCTTAACTTACGTACTACCTAACCTCCTAAGGACCTTTAGACCTAGGCTCGTGGTTTTCGACGAGCTCGGCCTTGCTGTCCACATGGGTCTAGTTGATGAGAGAACTGCTACTAGAGCCCTAAAGAGGTTTGTTAAAAACAAGAACCTCCACGCTGTAGTCACAGGTCGATACGTACCATCAACAATCAAAAATATGGCAGACCTAGTGAGCGAAGTTAGAGAAGTAAAACATTACTTTCGAGAGGGGTTTATTAACATAGAGGGGTTAGACTACTGAGCAGTGTGATAAAGCTCACTTGGGGGTCCCAATATAGTCATGGACTCCAAGTCCTAGGTTTGTAGAATGGTTTAGAGTAGGTGTTGGTAATTACTAAACTCGAGCTCTCTCAACTATCTCTCTAGCGTACAGTGGAGTAATAAGGAACTCGATCGTCCACGTACTTCCTGACTTTCTTATACCGACTACTCCAGCTGTAGGTAGGCTCGGTCTATAGCCTACTAGCTCTGATACGAAGTCTTCAACGTATGGCGAATGTCCTACGAACAACGCCCTATCGGTAAAGTACGGCTCGATATCCTTTAGGTAGTAACCTGGTGAGAGCTCATCAATAACTCTGTACTCTACTCTATGGGCTTGCGATATTATCTCAGCAGTCTCAACGGCTCTCTTAAAGGGGCTTGAGTATACTATCTTAACTTTAGGTAAAAACCTAGACACTAAGACAGCCTCCTCTATTCCCTCTTTAGTAAGCCTCCTCTCCTCATCTCTCTCACCTGGTCTGGCTTCAGCAGCTTTAGCATGCCTCATGAACATTACGATCACACACTTACACCAAAAACAAGAATTGACAGACCATAAAACTGTTTACTCTAGATTTGCGTTTGTCTAAATCAAACACCGTAAAGTCATTAATTCTCGTGGATATTTAATGAGGATCTCATTGGACGACACTAAATACTATGAGACCAGACCTAAGATCATAGCGAGCATCAAACTAGTCAGTGAAGTCTCTAACTGACTATAGATTATTTATATTTGGAGAATATAGCATATTAGTGGGACTACCACTATGTCTGCACCTACTCAAGTAAGTCCTGTC
Source organism: Thermoproteota archaeon (assembly GCA_030550455.1). Classification (GTDB taxonomy): domain Archaea; phylum Thermoproteota; class Thermoprotei_A; order Sulfolobales; family NBVN01; genus DRZP01. The sequence continues at coordinate 94,261 of JAUQPH010000004.1, read as the reverse complement.
GCCGAGTCCTCTAAAGCTATTACAAGAACGGTGGTTTACGTAGTTCTATACGTAGTCGTATCAGCGATAGTGCAGTACGTATTTGCTAGCCTCTTACCGTCTTTTAAAATAGAGATAGCTGAGTACTCAGTGTACGCTCAAATACTTATTGCTGTAGCATTCGGCTACTTAATAGTCACTAATATTGCGAACGTATTCTACTGGCTAACTAGAGCTAAGTACGACCACCCAACAGCAGCTGCTATTAGGAACGTCGTTAGAATCGTGGGTATAGGTGCGCTAGCAGCCGCAATAGCTGGTGGAGTTGCTGGTGGAGCTGCTGGAGTTGCTCTAGGCGGCTTCCTAGGCATAGTCATAGGCTTCGCCTCACAGCAGGTCTTAGGGCAGGCAATAGCGGGACTGTTTCTACTCATAGCGAGACCGTTTAAGATAGGAGACAAAGTCGTTATCGCAGGTGAGGACGGAGTTGTAGAAGATGTTGCCACACTCTTCACAATAGTAAATAAAGCTGATGGAGTTAAAGTACTCATACCAAACTCAGCAATTATAGGAGGAAAGATATACCTGAAGCCGAAGGAAGGCGTAAGCTGATCTCTTACTCTGCGATGGCTTCAATGTCGTAGAAGACCCCTCTTTAAGTAGTCTAAATTTTAATTCTAGCGTGCCGCGTTATCCAGACATAAGACCGCCCTTCCGTTGAATATAAACCCTCTTTACTGTCCATACGTAAGCCGTACTAAGCGATGCGATAGTCGAGTCATGTCTCCACTTAACTCTTGCGGGTACTGCTATCTACCTACTGTATTTCCAAGACCTTACTCAAGATGGTGGACAACCTACAGAATTATGAAACTTCTGTTCGGATATATCTCTACTGGGTCTTCATTGTGGTTTTCTTTTAGCGTACTAACTTGTGCTAACTATGCTGGATGTCGTAATCTGCTGTTTTGAAGTTATTCGAGTACTATTTGGTATAATTTGTGTAATTTGATATATATACATATATAAGCTTTGTAGCTGCTACTACGGTCGAGGTGTCAATATGAGGGAACTTCTTTGCTTAGCCGTAGTGTTTATCTTAACGTCCGTGCTTCTCCCAATGTTTGCTGAGGCTTATTCAGCAAGTATTAGAGTCATTATTGGTGTTGATTTAAGCGGTAATTACGTACGCGCTAAGTCAGTTATCGAGAGTCTCGGCTCTATAGTGCTTGAAATTCCTGAAATAAGCGCGTTAGTTACTGAAGTTCCTCCCTACTCATTAGGGCATTTAAAATCTCTCTCGTTTGTCAAGTATGTTGAAGAAGACAAGTCTATCAAAACATCTAGTGAGGTTCAGTGGAACGTGGAAGTAGTTGAAGCGCCTGAAGTTTGGGCTCTAAATACTACTTACGGCGATGCTGCTTATGGATATCAAACAACCATCAGAGTTGCTGTAGTAGATACTGGAATAAGCTACACTCATTCAGATCTTTACGGTTCTATAGACTGGTGTGTCGTTTCATTAAGAAACACTAAGACGTTCTATAGAGGAACTAGTTTGAAAAACTGCGATGACCCGAACGGTCACGGAACACACGTAGCTGGAATAATAGCCGCTAGATTGAACAGCTTCGGAGTAGCCGGAGTTACACCAAAAGCAGTCTTATATGCTGTAAGAGTTCTTAACGCCAACGGTGGTGGTTACGTGAGTGACGTAGCTAAGGGGATAGTAGAAGCTACTAAGGGACCTGACAACACCCCTGGCACGAGTGATGATGCCGATGTGATCTCGATGTCTCTCGGGGGACCTCACTCTCAAACACTTTACAACGCAGTACTTTATGCGCACAGCTACAATGTGGTTCTAGTTGCTGCTGCGGGAAACGAGGGTGCTTCAACACCTTCATGCCCGGCCTGCTACAGTGAAGTCATAGCTGTAGGCGCCATAGACCAGAACTTAAGTGTCCCGAGCTGGAGTAACAAGAACTCGGATCTTGTCGCTCCAGGGGTAAACATACTCTCTACATGGCCTAGAAACAAGTACGCGTACTTAAGCGGAACCAGTATGGCGTGTCCACACGTCTCAGCAATCGTAGCTCTAATGCAAGCAATAAGAATTGCCGACGGGAAAGATAAGCTATCACCAACACAGGTGAAGGGAATCCTAATAACAACTGCCACAGACTTAGGGAGTTCTGGATATGACGAAATCTACGGCTATGGATTAGTAAACGCTGTTGCCTCAGTTAATAGGGCATTAAACACTTTTAGTTAAGGAATATATCTTCTTACCTCCCCACTTCATCTAGTCTTATAAACTATGTAAACATCGACAGATCCTGGACCTATTATAGTAGTCATGGGGTTATCCATACTACGGAGAGTTGATATAGCTTTTCTCCCTGTTTATCTTTCTCTTGAGCTAGGTAGTGGGTGGTACGATTACTGAGGTTTCTGATTTTTTAAGTCCTTTTCTCAGAAGTTCTTCATAAAGTTTGAGAAGTTCCTTAAACTCCTCTCTACTATATAGGATTATACCTTCCGAAAGCGCGTCGACAATTATTGGATTCCCCTTCTTAAGCATTTCGGTAGCTTCATCGAGAGTGTATGGGTGGGGTTCTACGTTTATGTTTATGTTGCTTACTAACTCTAAAATATTTCCTATTCTGTCTAGGTATCTCTCTCTAAATTCAGCTATTACCAATACATCATAATCACTCCACGGCTTATAATCTCCTCTAGCACGAGAACCAAAAAGTATCACCGCATATGTTTTAAAACTACTTAAAATCCTCTTAACGACTTCCGATAATCCTTCATAATCTAAGTACGTTTTTGACAAATTGAATCACTCTCTCAGCTGCTTCCAGAGCTCTTCTCGAAGTCTCTTCGTCGTAGGCTTCGTGAGGTGTTCCAGCTGGATGCGCATTCGGATACCTAGACGGTATATAGTGCCTATCTAATTCTCTCGCGTAAGTCATAAGCTCGTTTGGAGGAGTTTCACCGAGTCTATTATAGTACCGTGCGAGGAGCTCTCTAACGCTGTGCCCCCATGGAGCCTCATTAACGTTGTAGAGAAGTGCCTTACAGGCCTTTTCAGCCGCCTGGTGAGAGTAGAAAGCAGCAGCATTAAACCTCTTCTCCCTATGTAGGATTCTAGCTGTATCAAGATCCCATAAAGCCTCATCAAACCACCTTAAAGCCTCATCCCTCATTTAGTACCCACCACAACTAACTCTCCTCCATATAAGGACTACACTAAATAAGCTTTAATATGAATCGTATTTCCTGCGTCTTCTCTTATTACGTAGTTTGGAGTTTAGTTTCCAGGAAGCGAAGCATACAGCCACTCACGATTTCATAAACGAGTTTATTCGCAATACCTATTATGAGGTCTTAAGGAGAGATAATGCAGTACAGCTAAATCTATTAACTTTAGTTAGCATTATAACCTAAAGGTTCAGCAACATGGGTAAGCCGTTTAAACTCGTAGTGTGTTATGTTAATTTTGTTCTTCTGCTCATCACTGGAGTGTTGGTATACATCTCGGGATTCGCGCTCTGGCTAGTTCTACCTCACGAACGAGTCCGCGGCTCATTTCTAACTAGTAATACATTCCTAGGATTTAATAGGGGTGTCTGGGAGAACATACATGTAGTAGCAAGTATTTTATTCTTAGTATTAACGATAATTCATTTAGTACTTAATTGGGGATGGATAAAGAATACGACAAAATGCTTGATACTTCCACAAAGTAGACATGATTAGACGCTTATCAAATAGTTTAAATAACTGTTATACGCTTTGAAACGAACTTAAGATCTACGTATAAAGTTGCATAATACCTTAAGTATTAGTGTCTGCGGTACTTTTATCCTATAACTGTTAATTGTTAGGAGTCATGAACTCCTACTCAACGCCAGATAGTAGTTTAGCTACCAACCATATGTTAAAGGGTTCAGCCCCTATATAGGTTTGTATTGCTTGATGCTATTCTCCTGCTATGATTAGCGTGTAGACCCTCTTTCCGTGGAGGTGCCTGATCTTCTCTTTGTCTCTTCCTAGTGAGTAGAGAGCTGTATCCTTCGTTCTGTACTTTATAACACTACACTTTACGAAATAGAACCATTCGTCGCATCCCTCACTAAGCATTACTCAAGGCGAGGCCAATAGGCGACCTACTTCCCTTTCGTAGTTCGCAGCTTCACGTAGCTTCCCTGCGACCTTACCTCTTATCTCCATGGTGTATCCCATCTTGAGAATCTCGATGACCTCTTCGTAGATGCTGGCTGCTTTCTCAAGCATGCTCGCAGCCTCTAATATTTTAGGTACTCCTGGAAATGCTGACCTAAGGAAGTTTGCGTTATCTCTTCTGTATACTATTGCCATATTGAGCCCTACGTTAACCATTTCTGGACTTATTTTGCCGTCTTCAATGGCTTTAGCTAGCGCCTCGAGGGCTTGTGCGCCAGTAAATACAGCGGAGGTAGCCCCTCCGAATTTCATCCCGATCTGGAGCTCTGCGCAATCTCTAAGCGCCTCCCTAAAATCCTTTTCCATTTCGCCTTTAGGTGTGTAGTATATGAGAGCATAGTTCCAAGCTACTGGGTAGCCCATGCCCCTAATCATCTCCATTACAGCTTTTGCTAGGGTCTCGGCCCTTATGGGAATGCCTCTTTCTTCATATCGGATGCCTTCTATATCCATAACTGGCTCATAAATGTATATTTCATCGCCTCTGTATCCTACGGCTAGCACGAAATGCGGGGAGAAGAAACCACCATAAAGCCTTGAGGCGTTCACAGGCAGGATTACTGGTAGATCCTTGTATATTAAGTAACGGACCGCCTTTAGGAAGAGATCTTTATCCGCTGTCACGAGCATCCTATACCTGAAGCCGAGGTACTTTGAGGACCTTGCGAGCCCGGCTATGGGGTCTGAGCCCGGTATAAAGAAGAGCGTTCCACCCATCCTACCAAGGTAGGCACCATATGTGAAGCACGTGATGAAGTTGAAGTAGCCTATGTGTTCTATAACGCCATACATATATGCTATCATCTGAAGGCATGTTGAGGCGCAGTAAGATTTCCTATAACTAATCCACGGAACATTCCTAATGAAGTGCTCAGGAGGGTGCCAGTCGAACTCAGCTGGGTTTATTGGCTCAGGTCTATAATTCTCCATGACGTATTGATGCCAGTAGCTTACTGCAAGGTTGGTTCCATTAAGTTCAGGCTGAGGTAAGTTTAGTACGTAGATTACTGAAACAGATAGGGTTAGAACAACTAATGTTAGAGCTAAGCTCCGTTTCTTTTTCATTCTAGTTCCGCCCAGCTGAGAGTACAACGATTTACTTTTATAATTTTACAAAAACCTAACCTTATTAAATAGTTGGCGCCAAATCTCCTTGAAGGGGCGCGTTTTCATGATAGACATAAGAGGTTTAGTTGTGAAGTATGGCTGGAGGAGGGAGCCTGTTCTTAGGGGCATAAGTGTCGTATTTGATGGTAAGCACCTCCTCCTAGGCCCAAACGGCTCAGGTAAAACAACGCTCTTCAGGGCACTAACAGGCTTGACCCCAATAACATCTGGCGACATCCTAATTGATGGTGTAAACATCGATGAAATATACGGGAAGCCTGGACTTGTAGCTGCAAACCTAACCGAAATCTATAATCTTCTATATCTAAGCGCCTATGATCACCTCAAAGTCTTCATGGACTTAATGGGCGGTAAGCTAGACTATGCACTTCAGATATTGGAAGATCTTGGCGTCAGCACCGAGATTCTAAGAAGGAGGAAGACTTGGGAGCTCTCAGCTGGCCAGAGGAAAGCCTTCGCAACAGCCTTAGCCTTAGCCTCTGGTGCCAAGCATGTCCTTCTAGACGAGCCTTTTGAACAACTCGACCCTGCTAAGAAGAGCATAACGTTAAGGAGGATAGCTGAGCACGGCGGTACATTGGTATTAAACACGCACGAGACGTGGCTCATCAATTCAATGTGGGACTGGAAAGTACACTTCATCTTTGAAGGCAGGGTCTATGGCCCAGTAGAGGCTAGGGAACTAGTTGGTGCGAGTCTGGTGCCTGGCGATGTCGAGAATGCGCTATTAAGGTTTGAGACTTCCAGAGGGATCTTTAGCATACTGCCAGGTGCGGGGGGCCAACCATTGACAAACCTAGTAACTCTTGATAGGATCTACGAGCTAGCCTTGGGGTAAGTGGTTTTGACGGCCTATCTTAAATATAAGCTTAAGGAGTTGCTCACCAACGCCGAGTTGTTGGGTTGGTCGATAGGCTTCATAGAGTTCTGGGTCTTTATGTGGGTTTTCGTTTTCACGCAGGTATCCATGGTGGACGAGTGGACCAAGGTTTTTCTACAGGTGAATACTGGATTAGCATACAGCTTTCTCGGCGTTTTATCGATGGCGGCGGCTGGAACAGGGCTCACGGGAAGCATTTACCGTAGCTCTGTGCCTATGAGATATATAACCAAGTTCTCCAAGCTTGGACCGGCGCTCTATCTACTGGAGGACTTCTTGGCAAGCCTGATAGCAATCCTCATCTACGTCTTGGTGATCTTTGTCTCAGTCATCGGCCTATCATATGCGAGGTGGGGCCTCATTGTGTTACCACACAGCCCGGTTGGGGTATTTGCTGGGCTCCTAATGGCAGCAGTAACCTTCTACTGGCTATCGTATGCGTTTTCCCTCCTAATAGTCGTGACTAGGAGGACTAGGGCTTTAACCATAGCGTCTTATACACCTCTAATCTTAGGCTTCACGGCTTACTCTCAGCTCTGGATAGACTTTGGTTCTGCCGCATACTTCATCCCAGTAGCTCCACTTGTAGGCCTCCTAACATACCATGGAACTGGAGCGCATCCTCCAACCGGCACATACCTAGGTTGGCTATACAGCGATAAGCTATATCCAGCCTTAAACCTGAGGTTAGCAGCAGCTTCCTCCATCACTTGGATTGCGGTTCTAATAGTGATCTCCCTGCTACTGTTGAGGAAGAGTAGGGGTGTATCCATCGAAGAGATTAAGCTATAATGCTTGCGACCCTCCAAGAAGAATTAAACAAAATGAGCTGGGAGCGGTGCTTGGGAGAAGAGCGGTACACAAACCTTACTCACAGCATTTCGTAAAGCAGAGTCTAAATTTTAAGTTTCCAGCTAAAGCTATAATGAATTGGCTCATCACAGCTCTCCACATGAGTCAAGTACGTAAGTTGTATGGCTGTTCATAAGATTGCCTCCAAATCTACAAGCAAAAAGGAGACTCAATGACTTAGTGTTTACACCTCCAACCCGAGCTTGAAGATCTTGTTTGCAACACTGGTGTAAATCTTGCTACAAAAGTTTAGCTCTTACGCAAGTTTATTTCGATTGGTTTCATCGCTCTATCCTCGCCCCCGTATCCCACTCGAAACCTCGACGTGCTCGGGGCACTCGGGGGCACCCCTAAACCCCACATCTTGAGCGTCTCGGGGAGAGCCCCTAGGGAGCTCTTGACATCTCTCCGAACTGCTTCCAAGTACCATCACATATAGAATGCTTATAAGAGTTCCTATCTACATCGACCAATAGATAAAGATACGAAACCCGAAACAATTGTACTTGACTAGACGCGTCTAGAAATGAGGTACTACTCAACACTTTTGATAAGAGCTAGGGGACTACCCGAAGTTGCTTAAAATCGTCGCAACATACGGGTTCAGCTATTATTTATTTTAGACATATCATTCGTTTAACTCCTCGAGCAGGATATCCTTAGGTTTTTCCCACTCCGCAATAGGTCCTTCAATAACGTAGAATACTGGGTTTACCTGGATTTCCTTTACATCTCTAAGTTTTTGCGCAAGTTTTGGTTCCCTATGCGTGAGCTTGTATAGAAGTAGTTTGAATTCGTATTTAACCTGATTGGTTGTTATAGGGATAATACTAGTAAGTGAATTATCGTATACTTTGACCTTGTGAGAGTCGAACTCATATCCTCTACGAAGACCCTCTAGATATACATGGTAGAGGTAGGTTCCTATTGTAAGTAACGGGTTGGGAGAATTCTTGAATCTAATTAATTGTGGATGATTTACGTAACCTCTCGTACGTCCTTCAAGGACTTTCTGGGCTAGGATTCCTTCTCTCCACAGTGCTACTAACCCTACCCTATCCAAGTACCTTGGGTGAATAGACCACAACCTCATTCCAAACACCTCCACTATCTACCTACTCGAATATTACGTTTAACCTACGTCACCCTAACGCTCCTCAATTACTCAGCAATATTCGATCCAACTAATCACAGTTAGGTAACTGAGTTTTCTTAAGACCTTAGCATAAATAGGGTGGGAGAACTATTTTAATGCGTAAGGGATTTACTGAGTTTGTAAGATTTCTCGAGAACCGAATGCGAGCCTCATGCCGTTAGGCTCGAACAGTGTCCATGACCCCTGCGTAGAGTGGTTGGTAGCCTCAGTGAACCGCTGGTAGGAGGCACAACCCACCCTAGGAAAACCTACAAAGACCTAGAGCGGGAAATGGCGTAGGTGACCATTAGCTAACGCCAAGCTCTTGCTCTTGCTATACTGAAAATGATCTTTTCGAGCAAAGTGTTTATAAGTAGAGTTCTGAGCAACGGTGATAGCATGGGCAGTGGTATACCGCCTAAGGTCGCAGAGTACGTCGAGAAGTACCTGAGGTCTCCGGCTATGAGGGAGCAGATGATGTTCTTGCTCAACAGGATAGCCTTAGGAGAGTGCGTTACGTGGAGTGAGGTCGCCAGTACCTCCGTAAAGCTACACTTCCAGAAGCTTAGGGCCGCAGGCATGCTAGTATGCGTGATAAGGAGTTTAGACAGGAGGTCGTGCCTAGTGAAGTATCTCGATACAGTAGCGGATTCCCTGAGCTCTCCAGAGTAGAGGCTCAGAGTCTTTAGTAGCTCTCTCGGGAAGTAGACCCACTCGCAGGGCTTCCCACCGGTCAGCCCTAGGTAGTACCTGCAGAACCCCCCGCCCTCGGGGCAGACCAGCCTGGGGCTCTCTCTGTCGAGCATGGGGATGTAGACTATCTCCCTCGGCTTAAAGGTTGCTACTAGCTTCACTACGTGCTCCAGCCTAATGCCGGAGTAGTACATCAGCAAAAAGTAGAGGTAGTAGAGGTCGTGTCTCTCCTTCAAGTGCCTCAAGGTCGCCTCGAATAGCTCTAAATCTATCTCGAACACTCTAACACCCGCCCTGTAGCCTCTGCTCGGCACCACCTCCATGAGCCAGCCGAACGTCTCGAGCGGGATCTTCCTCCTGTAGTACAGGTACTGAACGTAGTGCCTGAACACGTTCCTAAGCCACCCGTTCTCGTGGCTTACTACGTAATCCACGAGCTCTTCCGACAGCTCCCTTCCCTCCAAGTACCTCTTGAAGAGACTCCTGTAGTACCTGACTGTCTCGTCTGTGGAAACCTTCCGCCTCCTCTTATGCTCTCTGAGAAACATCTCGAACTACATCAACTATTATCAAACCTATTAAGAGTTGCTACTCTACATAAAAACGCATCATGACTGCGAGGGATAGTCGTGAAACGACGGCTCTTCAAACCATCGCCTCCCCTGGGTGTGGCGGGCCCGCCGGGATTTGAACCCGGGACCTCCGGCTCCGGAGGCCGGCGCCCTATCCTGGCTGGGCCACGGGCCCGTATAGTGCTCGTTTATTTCTTAATAGCTTTACTTTATGCTCTCGTTTTGTTTAATCCCTAGTTTTTGTTAGGAAACTATAGCAAAGTTCACGTATGGGGCCTGGATGCTGACTACGATCTCTATGTGAGGGGCACTAGGCTGCGTACTCGAACCTCTATCGATTTCTCTATGCCGGTTCCTCCGGGACCGCCTTACTAACACCACCGGCTTTTTCGACTCGAATTACTCTATCGGATATGTTGATTATAGTGTCATCGTGTGTAACGACTATGAGCTGCCTGAGGGACTTACTCAGCTCTTTTATGATGTCGAACACCGACCCCCTCCTCTCGGAGTCTAGGTATACTGTCGGCTCGTCAAGTATCAGAGTCGTAGGAGACCTCCCCATAACTAGCTCGGCTAGAGCCAGCCTGAGAGCTATAGAAACCCCGACTCTCTCACCCCCACTAGCGTTTTTTATCGGTACCTCACCCTCCGGGACTTTGACGAAGATCTGGAATTCGTCGTTTATGGCGATATTGGGTAGCTCGAGCTTACTCAGTATTCGGTTAGCCCTTTTCTCCAGCCCCTCTCTTACAGCTTTCGTCAACCTCTTGGCTATCTCTCCATCTTTGCCTAAATACCTCTCACTAAAGCTTCCTAATAGTTCGAGCACCTTACTCTTTCGCTCGGCATCTCTTATCTCTCTTTCGTATTTCTCGATGTCTACCTTTAGTCCACCAATGAGTTCCTTTGTCTTTACGATAGACCCCTTAAGCCCTTCTATCTCACTACTTAGACGGCTTAGTTTCTCCTGCGCTACCCTCAGATCGCTTTCAAGATTCCGCCTGAGTTTCTCCAGTTCCCCGTCTCTCAGTTGATTGAGATGCTCTATCGATAGTGCGGATAGGGGTCTTAACCCCAACTTATTTAGTACTAGTACTAACTTACTGAACAACTCTTCAAGGTCCGCAAAGGAATGAGTAGGCTCACTTCTTACCTGACTCCTCAACACATCGAGCTCGTTCTCAGCTCTAGTAAATTCCTCTCGCAGCTTCTTGAGTTGCTGGATACACTCATCGACGTCGTGAAACTCTATGCCCACCGAGGTACAAAATTCTTTAGCTTTCATCTCCAGCTGCTCTAGCTCTCTCTCCTTCTCTCCGAGGTTCTCCTCAATGTTCTTCTTCTTAGGGAGGAGCTCTCTAAGATTCCTCAAAGTTTTGTCAATAAGCCGCAACTTTCCCTCTAGATCCTTGAGTTCCCTTGTCACTTCCTCTAATTTCTCTTCAATGTTCGAGGCTTCTTCTACTAAGTGCTTTTTAACTCTCTCTGAACTGTCGATCCTCGACCCACAGACGGGGCACCTATCACTGAGCTCAAACTTGTTGAGGAAATCCCTGAGCAACTCTAAGTGCTTCCTGTACCCTCCTTCTTGCTCTTTTAGGGCTCTTATCCTCCTCTCGATGTCGCTACGTAGTTCCTCAAGCTTGTCTATAGGTACTTCGAAGGTCTGCGAAGCCTTCTCAAGAAATTCCCTTAGCTCGTTGTCGACTCTACGAAGGTTATTCCTTAGGTTTGCTATCTCGTTGGCTATCCAGTCGTACGATTGAGGGTTCCAGTCTTTCAAAATACTTAGACGCCTTACAACGCCCTCAAGATCTTCGAGCTTCCTCAAGACCAACACTTTCCTTAACTCGATTACTGTATCTATAGCGCTCCTGACTAGGTTTAGCTTCTCATCTAGTTCTTTAACCTCTCTTTCTCGAACTTCTTTTTCTTTTAAGAGCTTACTTAGTCTATCTTCAGCACTACTGAGCTCCTTCTCAAGCTTCTTCAAGTTATTCTTAGCCTCCTCGAGGACTTTCTTCAAGCTCTTTAGTTCACCGTCAAGGCCGATCTTCTTGTCTCTAATAACATCCTTAACGTTGTCTAAAGCCTTCTCGAGGTAGCTGAGTCCGAGGAGAGAGAGTATCCACTTCTTTCTCTCAGAGTCCTGGACGTCGATTATCTGCGTTAACTCATCCTGAAGAGAGAAAATAGTGGCGCGAATTAGATCTCGTAGCTCACTAGAGGTGTAGTTGGCTAAGTCGAGCAATCTCCCTATTTCTTTTACTACACTTGGAGCTCCTGATGATATCTGCCTTCTTCCACTTTCATTTACTTCGTAGAGTTTAGCCTGACTAGAGCTGTCGACGTCTAACTTTCTTTCAACTATGTATTTCTTTCCCCCTATCTCAAAATACACTGAGATCCTTCCATTTCTCTTACCTTTGGTAACTATGAACTCCGTTTTCCCCCCTCTGATATCTGGCCTGCCATCAACTAGCAGAGCGAGGTAGATGGCTTCAACGATAGTTGACTTACCCGCACCGTTTGGACCTACTATCGATACTATACCATCGGAGAAAACTACCTCAGTTTTTTCGTGTGAGAGTACGTTCTCGAGCTCGACTCTCCTGATTATCACTTCTTTCTCACCAGCTTCTCGATCTTCTCCACGAGTCTCTCTCTTTCTAGTAGTTCATTAACGATCTTCTCGACGGCTTCTCTGTTTCCACTGTTCCTGATGATCTCTAGCAAGAGCTCTGCGACCTCCGGGTCTCCTGATGCTTCGTAGACCACGGACTCTAGGCTGAGCGGTGCCTCTCTGAGGTCCTCATAAACTCGCTCCTCAGATTCCGCTATACCAGGAGCTGATAGCTTGTAGTTTAGAATAACCCCGCGGCGCACTAGCTCGTTCAGTCGGCTCCTAACTCCGTCCCACCTTTTTACCGGCTCCGAGAACTCGACGTAGAGTATCGCGGGTTTCTCGTCTACGCCCGTAACCAGCTTGGCGAGCCTTCTGTCTAGGTCGCCGAGGTCCCTGACCCCCTCTACTATCACGAACCTCCTAAACCTGCTTAGCTTGACCCAGCTTACGACTGCCTCTCTTGTGCTTAAGTCGACTAAAGTCACGAATCTCTCGTCGCTCGCTTCTCTCCTATCTTGAGCCTCCGTAGAGCCGGGGTATACGATTGGAGTACTATTGCGCCTAATTGAGTACTTCATGTGGTAGTGTCCTAGAGCCACGTAGTCGTACTCAACCGCTTTGAGCTCATCTAGAGAGGCGTGAGACTCCGGAAGATTGAGCTCTTTGAGCATTATGTGAGCTACGAGGATCTTCCTCCCGGCTTCCGGCCTCTTGAGCCTTCCGATCCACCCGCTGAAAGCGTTGGGCGGTGAGTAAGGCACTGCTGTTATTCCGAGCTCACCACTGCGCAGGCTAACTACGTGGGTAGCGGGCTCGCTAATGGCCAAGGCTTTCGCCACTCCTACCTCTTCGAGGACCTTCAGCGGCGACATCTCGGCGCGCTTAGGCTGGTCATGCCCCCCAGCTATAACCAAGAACGGTATCCCCGCGGCAGAGAGCTTCTTGAGGGACTTAACGGTATGATAGTAAGTTCTTGGGCTCGGCTCGTAATTATCGAACAGATCCCCGCAGTGGATAACTGCGTCTACTCTCTCTCTGACCGCTATGTCTACCACCTCGTCGAAGACGTCGTAGAAATCGAGCTCGCGGGCCTTGGAGCCGGACAAGGGTTTCGATGAGCCCAAGTGAGTGTCCGACACGTGAAGGAAGAGCACTTTAGCCACCCTCCCACTCGCTAGCTAGGGATTTGAAGTCCTCCTGTTCTGCTTTAATGGTGTCTCTCCCGCGTCTCCACCTCTCGACGATGTTCGGTGTAGCTCCAACCCTCTTTCCTTTGTGCAGGTCCAGCCTGGTGTAGACAGGGTACCAACCCGTCCACTCCCCTATGAGTACCCCGTGACCAGGTGGGAGGGATGGGAGGATGTTCGCGTACTCCTCACTTAGGATGTCTGCAAGCTCCATTAGCACGCTCCTGTCAGCCTTCTGGACTAAACGCAGGAACGCGAAGTTCTGGACCTGGGAAACCACCCCTATGTCGAGAGCCCTCGGTCTCTGGCTTACCACTGCGAGCATCCCGCCGAACTTCCTCCCCTCTCTCACGAACCTCTGGAGGGCCCCCTTTGACCGCGTGTTGGTCTCTCGATTCAAGAATATGTGGGCTTCTTCGACGACGAGCAGGGTCGGTGGAATAGCTCCCTCCTTAAGGGACCAGAGGATGTCCTCTGCCACGACCTTCAACATGTAGTCCTTCTCGTCATCTACTAGAGCTGACACGTCCACCACGACGATCTTGCTGTATCCCATCAGCTCGCTCACAGTAGGGCTCTCGAGACTGACCCGATGCCACTCGAAGAAGTCATCGACCTTGTCTATGACGTCTCCGACCGTCTTGCCTTCATCGGACTCTCTCTTGATACGCTCTTTCAGGAGCTCTCTGTACATCACTGGTGGGTCGAGGGGTTTATCGAGTGCTCCCCCGTGCTTATAACTCTCTGTGGAAGCGTAAAGCTTCTCCACAGCCTTAGCAGGTGGAATACTTTTGCTCCTGGATTGCTCGAGTATCTCTGAGTTTAGCTTCTTCAGAGCGTTTCTCAGAATCCTTCTCTGCTTTGTCGCCGCTGGCTCTGGTATTATGAAGTTAGCGAGAAGCCCTATCGGTACTTTAAGCAGGTTTATCTGGGCATCGTAAACGCTAACAACGACGTCCTCGGATTCGCTTGTAAGCCCTCCGTATTCGCCGTGAACGTCGAATATCACTACCGAGCCACCTATTTGAGCTATTCTATCAGCTAGTACAGCGACTAAGTTGCTCTTACCAGAACCAGTTGTCCCAGCTATTAGTAAGTGTTTTGTTAATGAATTGACTCTAACTCTAATCTCGAGAGACTCTAACCCGACTAAAGAGCCGACTCTAACACCACTAGTAGGTTCACAGCTGTAGATCGGTCTGAGGTGCTCTATACGGGCGAGGTATACAGGGGTTTCAGGTGGTGGAGGATACGTTGGGAACTTAGCTTTGCCATCAGTGATGTCTGCGACGAGCAGGACCTTCATGTAGCTCTCCCTCTTTAAGTCGCTTGAGTAGCTCTCGAAAAGCCCTACGTTCTGGCTAACGACTATTGGTATTACAGACCTATACACTGTTGAGCCGACAATCCCGACTACTTCCCTAACCTCTTCTTTGTCTTTCACCGGGTCTCTAGCTTTAAACGATATATAGACGTAGGTCCCGGGAGACACCGGGTAGTGAGACTTTACGTCTACTTCGGTTGGTGTTGAGTACTCACCAACCAACCCGATTGGCTTCAAGCTCATACAAACTCACCTAAGAGCTCCCTCCCAGTAGGTATCGACGAAACACCCAACTTGAGGAGTAAGTACCTGAGCTCACGGTTACTTATCTTGCTCAAGTTGTGTGCCACCCTTAGAGGGTCTGGGTAACCTGAGTGGGAATAAGGGTAGAGCCTCGACAAGACCTCAGCAAGCTCCTCGAGACTCCACTTACCAGGAATAGTGACTTGGAACGCATGGGCTGACGGGTTGAAGATTACGTACGTAACCGTTATGGGTATGAGAGGCTCTAGGAGGGATCGGTCCTCCAAGTCTAGAGAGTTAAGAGGTCTTGGCATATCCTTAAAGCTTGATATGTGGACAGGCTCAAGCACTAAAGCCTTTTTTGGGAGCCATCCTATCCTCCTCATCAGCTCTATGAGTACTAAATCGTTTGCTCTATCTCCTAACTTTTGGAGTAAGTCTGGACTTGAGAGTCTATCTACGTAGTAGCTTCTCCTAACGCTTTTAGCTATAAACAGAGGAATGACTCCGGACGTAGCTATAGACCTCACTCCTACGACTACCTCCCGCCATATGTCTCTAAACCTAGAGGGTCTGTTCTTAAAGGACTTGAGGCTACTCGGGATCTCAGGAAACTTACTGTACCATAGAAAGGAGAAGATAGATCCATCGAATAAGGAGATGTCCGCTCCCTCAGAAACTTTAGTTAGTGCTGAGACCTCTAGCCTCTTCGAGATAAACTGGATAGCTCTCATTACAACCTCGTCGGCAGTAGCGTCACCAACGTGTTGTGACGGAATAAAGTAGCCAGCATCTGCGTCAACCAAACGCTCTGTAGACTCAGCTCTCCCTGGTGAGACCCTGATCGCTACTGACTGAACAGCGTAGACCAAAACCATAGCGTGCGTCCTTAACGCCCAGCTAGAGTCCCCAGCTGCTACCACAGGGGGGGAATCAGAGGGGACCCTCAGCTCGAAAACTTCTACCTCCCTGAGCGACTTTAGGAGGTCTCCTACTTCACCGATACTTGCGAACAAGCTTCTAACAACATTACTTAAAGCGTTCACTAGGCTATCGTGGATAGGCATAGAGCTTCACCAAATAAGTTACGGAAACTCAACTATCTAGCACCTAACGTATTAGAGGGTCAGCAATAATATAAACACGGACAAGCTCCAACCGCAGTGCCGTATTTGTTTTATTTTAGTGAGTCTAACTCTTATGGAGTTTAACCTCAAGACCGTGGAGATTGGTTAAAAGTAAGTGGAAAAAGTGGGAGTGGCTGGTTAAACCGTTAATATCTAAAGCTTCACGTTAAACCTGGGGTTTAAGTGTATTGTGGAACACTTCAGTAAGTGTGTATGTTGGTACATCTGGCTGGCTTTACGACTGGAATGAGGGTGCTTCTCTCGATTGGTACTTAAAGTACTCAGGTCTCAACGCTGTGGAACTAAATGCCTCCTTCTATAGGTTCCCGTTTCCGAACCAGGTGATTGGCTGGAGGAGGAAAACCGAGGCCTGCGGAGTCCGTTGGGCCGTTAAAGTACATAGAAGCGTAACCCACATGAGGATGCTTAGCGAGGATTCTCTAGCTATCTGGTCAAAGTTTGTTAACCTCTTTAAGCCCCTAGACGATTTCGTAGACTTCTACTTACTTCAGATGCCGCCAAGGTTTAAGATGAGTGCTGATAACATATTCAAACTGGAAAGATTCGCTAGATCTACCGGGTTAAGTAGCAGGTTGGCGGTAGAGTTCAGGAATAAAAGCTGGTTCAATGATGACACAGTCGAGCTTTGCCGGAAAATCGGCGTTACAGTGGTGTCTATAGACTCACCTATAGGTACCTGGATTGCTTCAAGCAATGACGTAGTCTACATCAGGCTCCATGGAAGAACTGAGTGGTACTCCTACGAGTACTCTCTAGAAGAGCTTAAAGAGATAGCTACTAAGATAGCTGAAGTAAGTCCCCGCAGAGTTTACGTATTCTTTAACAATGACCACTGGATGCTGGATAATGCTAGGACTATGTCGAAGATACTTAACTCAAGGACTTAAACGGTCGTCTTTCGGTCGCGGATTATCACCGACCCTCCTCAAGAGCCCTCTGACATCTTTACGAGGACGTGGTTCACGGTTCCTACGACATGTAACAATCACTTAAATCACGTAGAACTCTATCAAGCATATCAAGAGCATATGGCAGTGGGGGATGTCAGATAAGGAGAGATAGAAAGGTTTGGGAGCAGTAAGCAAAATAAAAAAAGTTAAATTACGTTTGATCGGGCTAGCTCGAGCTCCTTAGCTTTAGGCCGACGAGCTTAGTTATTAGGATAGTGCATGCGTTATCTCCTGATACGTTGATAGCTGTTCTTAGAGCATCTGATATAGGGTCTATGACCATCATTATACCGACCCCCTCCAGTGGAAGCCCGAGGGTACCTAAGACGAATGCGAGCATTATCGTCCCTCCACCGGGTATAGCCGCCGTCGCTACAGACCCTATGACAGCTGAGGTTACAGCCAGACCTATGTGTACCGGTGTCAGAGCTATCCCGAAAAGCTGAGCTACGAAGATAGCTGAGAGTGCTTGGTATAGAGCTGTCCCGTCCATGTTCACTGTAGCACCTATGGGGAGCGTTATTTGGAACACCTCATCGGGTGCTCCCATTCTCCTAGCTGCCTCCATGTTGTAGGGTAGCGTAACAGCTGAAGACCTGGTGGTAAAGGCTATTAGGAATGGTGTAGACTGGATCTTGAAGTACTTCAGTGGGCTAAGTCCTCCAGTTAGTACTATGATACCGTAAACGACGAAGAAGTGTATGAAGGAAAAGCTGTACTGAGCTAGCAGGAACTTACCGTAAGCTCCAAGCATCTGCGGACCGTAAACTGCTATGAGCCAGGCTGCGTAAGCGAATATGGCTACTGGTGCGTAGTACATTATTACTCTAACCATAGTTATCATAGTGTTTGATGCTAGTCTTAGGAACGAGTATATCCTTCTACCCTCCTCACCCAGTAGTACGACGGCTACGCCAAGGATTATGGCGAATATTATCATAGTCATAGCCCCACCAACAGCTAGGAGGGCACTAAAGTCGGTCTGGAAGAAGCTCAAGAGTATATCAACAGCTGAGGGAGGCTTCGGTGGAGTGTAGCCGGCCGGAGGCTGTAGCCCAATACCGACACCCGGCTGAAATACCTGTCCAGCTACTACCCCTAGGTAAGCTGCTATAGCTGACGTAGTTATGTAGAGCACGAGCAACCACACTAGCACTAAGCCAAGCCTGCGTAAGTCTGCCATAGAGGCTACAGCAGCAGATATAGTGAAGAATATCAGTGGTGGTATAACTATACGTATTAACCTCACGAAGATGTCTCCCAACGCCTTAAGCCATGTAGCGACATCAGCTCTGACAGCATCCGGTAAACCTAGAAGAGCAAAACCCAACACTAAACCGATGACGAAACCTACGGCAATAGCGATAAGAAGCTTTACTCCAGGTCCTCTAGTTGACATATGCTACACCCTCAACTATCTCACGAGCTTATAGCAAATATACTTAAGAATTCGGGTGCTCCATAAACTATTCCAAAATTCGACTCCCTCCCTACCTTAGAGGGCACCATAATCGTAAGAACAGATTAGTTTTGTTACATCGAGCACGTATTAAACAGTACCACACAGATTTTCTCTAGTCCGCATCCTCTACAGCTATAACTAGTTGCGCTGATTCGTTGGTTGCTAACTTTGCTTCACTTTTCTTAAGGTTACTACAGCGTGTTTTAGTGACTCTATTAGGTATCCTTCCTCACTCGGTAAACCCACTACCGCTAGTTCCCCATCTACATAGACTTCAGGTAGAGCAACTGAGTCAGAGTACTCTTCAACTACTTCGACACGTTCTTCAAACTCGCTAGAAAGGACTTCAGAGACCTCATATAGCCACGAGACTAGAGTGTAACATATATAGTCCCTTCGGCACAGGACCTTAATCTTCGTTTTCCCACCGCAGATCAGTAGATGATAACGTATAAATGAGGAGGCTTGAGCTCTTGTTAACCGAGACATAATGTAGTAACTGATTTAAGTACTACAAGTTTCTATTTTAGAACGTTTAGAGCTCTTTTCTTTTAACTCGGACTTTAATCGGTGTTAGAGTGTGGTAGGAAAACTACCGCCTAAGATGTTACTAAAGTACGTCATCGGTAGAGTCGGTACTAGAGACCCTTCTGTCCTCGTTGGTCCCTCGATCGGTGAAGATGCTGCTGTCGTGGATATCGGTGGCGGTAAGGTTTTAGTAGCACATGTAGACCCAATTACAGGAGCTATTGAGTTCCTTGGCTGGCTTGCTGTTCACATTTCCTGTAATGATATCGCAGTTAGAGGAGTGAAGCCGAGGTGGCTTTTACCCGTTCTCTACATGCCTGAGAATGCTAGCGAAGAGCTAGTAGATAAGATAACTGCTCAGATAGATGAAGCAGCTAAAGAAGTTGGTGCGGCAGTGATCGGTGGACACTCCGAGATTACGCCGGGTCTCGATAGACCCCTATTATCGATGACTGCCATAGGGATAGCGGAGAAGGGTAAGTACGTAACAACTGGTAGTGCTAGAGTAGGTGATGTCGTGATCATGACTAAGACAGCCGGTGTTGAAGGTACCGCAATACTATCTACTGACTTTAGAGAGGTACTCCTCGACTTAGGAGTCCCTCAAAGCATTATTCAACGAGGTAGTGAGTTTGTTAGAAAAGTGAGTATTGTTAGAGAAGCCCTGCTACTCGCGGAAGCCGGACTAGCTACCTCAATGCATGACCCGACTGAGGGTGGATTACTCGGTGGATTAGCTGAGATAGCATACGCATCCGGGAAAACCCTATACGTTCGAGAAGAAAAAGTAAGTATAGCAAAAGAAACTCTAGCTATAGCAAGAACCCTAGGACTCGACCCCTTGAAGCTCATAAGTTCCGGTACACTCATTGCTACAGTACCGTCCCACTTAGCTAAAGAAGCAGTTGAATTACTGAAGAAAGCCGGCATAGAAGCTAGTGAGATAGGTTATGTAGGAGATAGATCTGAGAACTTGGTAGTGGTATATAGGGAAGATGGAACTATAGAGAAACTCGACGACGTTTATGTTGAAGACGAGATCTATAGAGCGTGGAGGATTTGGGAAAAGAAGCTTAAGGAGTCTAAAGAAAGGTGTAGGTACTAACTAAAAAACATCTAAAAACCTCGGTAGTAAAGTAACTTATAAAGTGAGCTCAGTATTTCACAAACTCTTCTTGCTGTAGAGACGAAATACATCTACGAGAGTGAGCTTGTAGCGAGGAAGCTCGGGGCGCATAGTTTCAACCATTTATCACGCTAAAGGCTAATCCTAGGAAAGGCAGCTTAAGTAGTGTTGTTTATCTCAAGAACTACTAGGCGGCGTACCGTTTGTCCCTGGATGCTCACTCCCATTAGTTCGTTTTCGTTCATAGCTGTATCCAAGAACTTCCACCTCACCCATACAGATACCAATATCTGTGTAGGTTCATGAGTGGCTGTTGAACCCAACGGCACGGAGCTCCCATCTAGCTTAAGCCCGGGTAGCTTGGAGCAGTGTCCCCATCACCACCCAGAGCTTTCAATAAGCATAGAACAAAAACAACGCTTACAAGCATTTCCTAAAACATCAAGAAGAAAACAGCCCAAGGCCAGTTCTAAAAAGGTCTGAAGGTAGCGTTAGAGTATGTGTATTTGTATGACCGCAAGTGCTAGAGTTAGGCAAGTGTGGAGGTCTTGAAATACAGTGTGAATAGACCTTAAGAGTTGTTACAAGCTTGTCAAGCGCTTACAATGCGTATGAGAGCTTTATGTCTAGTAGCTCTAAGGGCTTACCGAAGAGTTCGTGGGAAACTATATTAGCGCGTTCAGGAACTGCATTTAGACACAGCGTTCGCTTTAGGTGAGTGCCTCCGTGGATCTCTGTAGATTTAGGTACGTTTTTGGACCAGTCCGCTCTCGAAGGCTGGGCTTAAGTTTGGGAGTAAACAATGTTCCTTATAAAACCTGTAGCTATTCCTGTACGTACTGCCAACTCGGGAGGACCACAGATCTGACTATAGAGAGAAGACCCTTCTTCGAGGTAAATCAAGTAGTTAACGAAGTACACGCGTTTATCGATAGGTTTGATAGTGAAGTAGACTACGTTACCTTCGTTCCAGATGGAGAACCTCTGCTTGATATACGTATCGGTGAGACTATCAGTAGAATAAAGGAGGTAACTAGTAAGCCTATAGCAGTAATTACGAACTCGTCCTTACTCTATTTAGAGGAAGCCAGAGCGGATATAGCTTATGCGGACTTAGTGTCAATCAAGATCGACAGTGTACTCTGTAGAAGCTGGAAAGCAGTGAACAGACCACACCCCGATCTAAAGCTAGAGAACGTCCTAGCTGGGGTAGAGGAGTTCGCGAAGAGCTTTAAGGGGAGGCTTGTGACCGAGACTATGCTTGTAGAAGGATTTAACACGAGTGCAGAAGAACTAGAGCAAATCTCGAGCTACATTAGGAAGATCAACCCCGTCAAGGCCTACATAGCAGTACCGGTAAGACCTCCCGCAGAAAGTTACGTTAAACCTCCAGAACCGAGCAAGCTAGTAGAGGCATACACTCTATTTACTAAAGCACTCGGTGAAGACAGAGTAGAACTACTTAACCTTCCAGAACCTCCAGAGTACAAAGTGTACGGTGACTCGGAAACGTGGCTATTGAACCTCGTTTCGGTACATCCGCTAAGACTGAATTACGCTGTAAGAGCTCTAGAAAGAATAGTTGAGGACCCACTCGCAGTGATAGAAAAACTTAAAATGAGTGGTGAAATCCGGGTAGTTATTTACGAAGGCGAGGACTTCATAGTTAGAGCTTTCAACAACCAGCGACTCTTAAAGTAGCGAAAGTTGGGAGATAATTGATAATTAAAACGAGTTAAACATCGATGAGCTCCCTGGGAATCCTTCAGTAGCAATTGAATAAGGACATGTAGGATAGAATAGGTTAGACTCGAGGCTTGGTTTAACCGAGTTTTTCTTTTATTATCTTGATAGGGTCTTTGACTATCTTACCTACGTCAAGACCTTCTACCTCGGGTATCTCACCCTTCTTCCAAGTCTTCTTAATCATTCTGTTGAGGATCTTGGCACTCAGTAAAGCTACTTCTGGGTCATTTACGTTGTAGTCTAACACTATGAGGTCTACGTTAGGTTTGGATAGGTCTAGATCTTCGATGAGGGCTTTAAGTAGGTATAGGTTTGATGTAGGATCGTGCCACGGCCTATTAGTTCTCTCGAAGACTATTCTGCCTTCTTTAAAGACCATCTTCTGGCAGTAGGCACCTGGTGGGGCATTCTTAGGTTTAGCTTCTGGGTCGTTATCGATTATGCTGAATCCTCTCAAAGGAAATATGACTACGGTTGGTCCAACCGACTTATTTAATCTCTCGGCCATCACCTTCCCCACTCTGTATAGTTCTTCAGCTGTTGCTCTTATGAGGGTCACCAAACCCCTGCTGTGCTCGTATGCGCATCTTTCACGGAACTTCTCGGGGACAGTCTCCGGTGCCCAGAAGTTTATCATGTCTACGGCCCCCGGGATTACTACCTGAGGAATACCAATAGTTCCAGCTGCCGTCAACCTCTTTTTCTCACCAATACTAGCGCTTAAAACACCTCCAGCAACTTCATCGACTAACTCGTGCGTTGTGACATCCAGTACTCCGACAGCCATACCGGCCTCGATCAACCTCTCCATAGTGTACCCTCCTGTCTTTCCTAGAGCGTGGAAGGCTACTAAATCATAGCCCTGCTTGTTTAGGTAGTCTTTAGCTACTATGAGATGTGGGGTGGTGTTACCAAACTGTGTAGCAAATATCGTAGGCATCTTCTCTATGGTATACGGTACAGCTGATGAAGCACCTACTACCGCAGCCGCAACTCTATTCAAAACTTCTGCTTCAATAGCATTAACTCTCTCACCTCCAGCTAGGTCTGAGATCGACCACACCGGTACTATGTCCGTTCCCGCTATCAGAGAACCTGCTTCAGCTATGACTGTTGTCACTGCGTACTTCGGTAAAAACATAGGTAGTTCTCTCATAATAGACACTACTAGCGAGAAACCGGTTGAGCCTCCGAGACCTACCACGCCGTCGAGCTCTCCCTTGGATAAGTACTCCTTTAGTATCTTAATAGCTCCTCTAGCCATAACTTCTTGAGCACTAGCTCTATCGAGCTTACTGACTTCTTCTATAGTAGTACCCGCTGCTTTAGCAACTTCGTCATTGCCTACATCCGGCTTACCGAGCTTAGGTGAGTACTTACGCATAGACAGATCTACTAAAAGACCTCTACCCCCATGAGCCTCGATTCTCTGCTTGAGATAGAAGCCTTCGCACTCCTTCGTGTCAAGTGTGACTAGGATGGCTATGGTTGGAGGTCCTCTTCCCCTCAAAGCCGTCTCCCTAAGCACTAAGCTTAACGTTCTTGAAAGCCTTGATCTGCTCGGCTACGGCTCTCTCAGTAGGCAGTCTCTCAAATGTCGTTGCACCAAAGAAGCCGTGTACTCCCCTCACTCTCTCAGCTATGTACTTCCAGTCATCTAAGTCTGCCACTGGACCCCCGTGGACTAGGATTATAGCATCCTGCTTGTGGCTTCTAGCGAGCTCCGACCACGCTCTAGCTTTCTCAGCAGCTTCCTTCAGGCTGATTGTAGTCTTCGCACCAATAGTACCTTTAGCCGTTAGACCAAAGTGTAAGACTAGTACATCGGCACCAGCTTTAATCATGTTCACGACGTCTTCTTCATCAAATACGTAGGGCGTCGTCAGCATGTCGAGCTCGTGAGCTAGCCTGATCATCTCGACCTCCTTATCGTATCCCATCCCGGTCTCCTCAAGATTTCTCCTGAAAAGGGAGTCCTTATCGATTAGACCTACTGTGGGGAAGTTCTGAACGCCTGAAAAGCCCATCTCCTTTAAGTAGATTAAGAACTTCTTCATTCTGTGTCCTTGGTAAAACGGGTGAGTACCAGTGACACCCGCTAGAACTGGTGTGTACCTAACAACACTAAGTACCTCAGGTGCGAGCTCGAGTAGCACTTGGTGAGCATCACCATAGGGCATGAGACCGGCGAGAGAACCGAAGCCGGCCATCCTGTACCTACCGGAGTTGTATATTATTATTAAGTCAGCACCAGCCATCTCAGCTACTTTAGCGATTATCCCTACACCAGCACCAACACCAATTATAGGCTCACTCCTAGAAATCTTGTCATACATGCTGTCGAGAATGACTCTCCGAGGTATGTACTCTACCAATATATCACCGAGATACTTGCTTAGTGTAAAGTTAAATATTGTAACGTCGTGCTTGAGAGGTCTAATAAAGAGCGGGTTCGTGCTTTCCCTAGCTGATATTAAGGTCTGCGCAGGAATTAAGGCGAGGTTTAGTCCTTATTTAGATTCTTCACCAATAGGCTTCGGTATAGCGGATGAGTGAGAGCGTTAACTCACCTAATTGCGCTAAGTGCAAGCCTAAGCCCTGCTACAAAAACCCTGAGGCACCTAAACCTAGTTTCTGCCCTATGGTACTTTATCGAGAATTAATTGAGCTCAGTATGAGTATGTATAACGACGAAGCTAGGAGAGTTCACAGAGCTGCTTCTTTAGTAGAAAAAGAAGGTTACTGTGTATGGCCACGACTTCGCGAAATTGTGGAGTTCGCCCGTAAGTTAGGTTTAGAAAAGCTTGGGGTAGCGTTCTGTATAGGGTTAAGTAGTGAAGCAGAGTACGTCGTTAGATACCTAGAGAGCAAAGGATTCAAGGTGTACTCAGTCTGCTGTAAATGTGGTGGTGTGGACAAGACGAGGGTTGGATTGAGAGAAGAAGACAAGCTATCTCCCGGGTCACACGAGTCTATGTGCAACCCGATAGTTCAAGCAGAACTCCTTAACTCAGTAGGTACGGAGCTTAACGTAGTCTTAGGGCTTTGCGTGGGACACGACACTCTCTTCATAAAGTATTCAAAGGCACCAGTAACTTACCTAGCAGTTAAGGATAGAGTGACAGGACATAACCCCCTAGCAGCTATCTACGCCAACAACTACTTTAAACCAAGACTTTAAGGAAGGAAAGCACCACATAGCACGACTTGCAGTTCGGTCTCACTGTAGCAGGAATCTTTAGGGTGTACCATATAAGCAAGGAGCAAGATCCGCAAGTTGGTAGTTACTAAGACATGAAAGATAGAACTACATAGAACTACTGCTTCAATTAAATTCAACTAAATATGCCCAAAAGCTTTGTGAGGGGCTAGTGTTCTACTTGATGTTACCGCAGGCTTCTAGTAAGCAACTCTCTAACTCACTTAGAGAGATGGTATGTGGGTCTCGACCCTTACTCCAGAGGAATACCGTCAGTGCTACCTTACCGTTAACAATTTCGTAGTCAAGCCTCATTACCGCATCAGCCATACTCGACTCTAGTCTATAGGTGGTCTCATCTATGTGACCTATAAAACGCACTATCAATATCCCTTTGTTCTTTAAGTAATTGATTTCGTTGAATAACTCTCTCGTATATGTCTTTAAATCAGATGCTGTCCTCGCTATCTCAGGTCCATGAAATACTACTACATCAGGGCTCTCGCTATTTATTATCTCCATTTCCTTGATGGCGAGCTGACTGGTGCTATAGCTGAACGGATTAATGCTTGCTATCTTAATGTACTTCCCAAGAAGGTCTCTTATCTTGTCTTCACTTACTCCGCGCGTACTTAGGTATGTAAAGATGGCGTTTTCGAAAGCTTGAGGTGAGTACCTATAGCTAATAACTAGCGTTTTAAGCTTAGAAGCTAGAGTCGGTAAGAGTACGGGCAAAAATGTGACAGCATGCCTACAGTCTGGAGGGTAAAATATGTTGATGACTTGACCTTTTCGTATAGCTCCCCACGCCTTCCTTAAAATTTCGCACCCTAAATCTATTTGCTCTCTCTCTGGAGATACTTCGCTTAGTAACGGGGGAACCCAGATGTGGATACCCTCTCCTACGTTAATCGAGAACGGTACTTCCGCTAGAGACACGCTTGAACCTCGAGCTTTCCTGATCTCCATAAACCTAACTAAGAACCTATCTTCAATCTTCTGCTTCAACACCACTATGGCGTCAGCTACGAACTCCAGTACACCAGATCCTGCTGTCTCATAACCGTAAGGAAGTTCACTTACTAGCACAAGAAGTCCTTGAGTAGTCTGCACTATATTGTAGAAGAAGTTGGTGAGCCAGGCCCTACTGACTTGAGGTCCTAAGTTATCAAGTATTGGGTTGATTGAATCTATTACTACGACACCGTATTGCCCCTCCGATAGCATTGAGGTAAAGATCTCGACAAAGGTCTCGATACTTGATGGAATCGATAGCCTGACAAACCTCAACAACCCTTTAGATTCGGCATCGGCGAGGTTCAATCCCAGGTTTGACATATACTTAAACAATTTCTCTTTCTGTTCATAAAACGTTACATAGAGACACCTATTTCCGCTTATAGCGTTTTTATAACAGATCGTGGAAGCCAGTGTAGTCTTTCCGGCACCTGGGTTACCGGCAACTAGTAGAACATAGGGACCCTCGACTTCCCCAATGAGCTCTCTTAGTCCCTCGACACCTAGTGAAACACTCTTATTAGTCACTGACCACACCCTCACGTCTTAACACTTACTGATTGATACAAACAAAATAAGATGCTTCTTAACCTACTAAATAGGTACGGCATAAGACCACGATAGCATTTATTACTTAGGAGTTTGATTATCGGATTTCAGTTAACGAATTTGGGTTAAGATAATAAAATTAGCGCAACTTCCTCTTAAATCTCTTCAAGAACTTGACCTCCTCCTAACATTTAGAGAGGGACTTTCAGCTGTAAACAAGTACGATTATAGCATACTTACAGCTCGACTAAACCCACTAAAATCCTTCAAGTTCTTGAACTACGGTACGGTTAATGCCTTCTGCATTGTTAACGTTCATGAGTTAATAACTTTAAACCTTGATACGTAATCTTCTTAGACCCCCTATGTACGGTTGGAGAGGTAGGATAGACCTTATAGTTCCGCCATCTAACGCTACGGTGGAACCTGAGTTCTGAAGGATGGCTCCCTAGGAAGTATGTGTTCACGCGTTGAGAGTTAAGTTAATCGAGGCAACTCAAATGCTCTCAGGTATATGGCTTCTGAAGCTAAAGAAACCTTTGGAGTAGCTGGACCAACAATAGGTGGGGTCTTCGTAGGCTGCACGAACCTTAGAGCTCTAGAAGTGGTTGAAGTACTAGAGAGAACTCCAGCTCCCAATAGTATCCAGCAATACGGCATCTATGTGGTTAAGCCTTAGAACTTTGGGTATTAGGGATAAGCTGAGCTTCGGTCGCCCCCTCAGAGAGCACTAAAGTCACTCGCATCAGTGACCGCTACCTACGGCAAGCTGCTTAACCGCTAGAGACGGTATTTACCTGCCGGTTGCACATAGCCGAGAGAAAAGACATCTCACGCTCTTAGTGAGTTCTAGACAGTATCACAGCCATTTTCCTAGCGACTTGGTTTACTGCTCAAGCTTGGAACACTCGCTTAGATTAAGTAATAGAGAGTCACCTTGTTGTTACTGATGTAGAGAAGGCTTCCACACGAGACCCACTATACCTCCGACTACGGAGAGCAATAAACCCGCGAGAAGTAGTCGGGGATATATACCTGTGCCTCTCATTACTAAGAGGCTCAACGTGCCGAAAACCAACCCTAGTGTCGCTCCCGCTCTTACTCTACTTAGTTCACTACTGTTTGCCACAACTGCTCCTACTATAACTAAAGCCCCGAATAATACAGGTAGTACTCCGAATGTGAGAGTAGCTAGTTGATACGTTACGCCAACCCTGCTCCCTAAAATACCGAGCTCTATACTCACTAGTAACCCGATAACTCCAGCTAAAACTATAAGTGTT
This sequence comes from Thermoproteota archaeon, assembly GCA_030550455.1. Lineage (GTDB taxonomy): Archaea > Thermoproteota > Thermoprotei_A > Sulfolobales > NBVN01 > DRZP01. The sequence goes on along the minus strand of JAUQPH010000004.1, from coordinate 66,377 downwards.
CCTCCAACGAGCAGGAGAACTAAAGTTACAGTAGGCTTCTCAGACATGCGTCTACGCCAGCTTGTAATTCCACATACACATAAAAACTTTCTCGACTTCTAAGGAGACTCCCAACTTTTTCTATCGCTAATGTCGAGCATCTCCATGTGTTCACTAACTAAGATTTCTTAGACTTCATTTCAATCACAGTAATTACATCACCTATACTAGGTTACCTCCAGTAGAAGAATATGAACCGAGGCCGATGAGAAGCATATACTACACAACATTACATGGGGAAGTAGCCTGAGTCGTACTAATGCGTTAATGGATACCGAAGATTTCAGCAGACTCATCTATATTCTCAAACCTATAAGAGGGACTAAATTAGCTCTTAACGAACCATAGCTATTAGTAGGTTAGTTTAGTAATGCATCACTAAACAGATACCGATTGTACGTGAACACGGACGTGTGTTGCACTCAATAAGTGGCTTTAATGTATACACTTATGCTTTTCTACGATCATAGTTTTGGTGAAATGTTTGTATATGTGGTCCTCTAAGTTCTGGTTTGTTAGCCCACTTAACTTCGATGATGAGGTTAGGAAGAAACTCGAGCTACCCGAGAGAGTGGTTATACACGATACCACACTGCGAGACGGAGAGCAACAGGCAGGTGTAGTGTTTAGAAGAGACGAGAAAGTTAGAATAGCCACAGCTCTCGATGAGGCGGGTGTAGATAGGATCGAGGCTGGAATGCCCTCAGTCTCTAGAGACGATTTCGATGCCATCAAGGAGATCGCCAAGCTGGGGCTTAAAGCAAGAGTAATGGCTTTCTCGAGGTGCTTAAAACAAGATGTAGACCTAGCGATTAAGGCCGAAGTACCCGGGGTCGTGATGGAGCTTCCCTCTAGTAAGCATATTATCGAATACGGATACCGCATCCCAGAAGACAGCGCTATAAAAATGGTTGTCGAGGCAGCTGAGTACGCAAAAAAGCACGGACTCTTCGTTACTCTCCTCGCAATAGACTCGACGAGGGCTGACTACGAGTTCCTAAAGAAGGTGGTAAACTCAGTACAAGACTTCATGGATTCTCTTACTATAGCAGATACCTTCGGAGTTGCTAGTCCGTTCGCTATGGAGTACCTAACTAAGCAAGTAAAGTCCCTTACTAAGAAGCCTGTAGAGGTACACCCGCATAACGATTTCGGTCTAGCCGTAGCTAACGCTCTAGCAGCTGTAGCTTCAGGTGCATCAGCAGTTCACGTAACTGTCAATGGCATAGGTGAGAGAGCAGGTAACGCTGCTCTAGAGGAAACAGTATTAGCACTAGAACTACTTCTAGGAGTGAGGACTAACGTAAAGCTCGACAAGCTGTACGAACTATCTAAGCTAGTTGAGCAACTCTCAGGTGTTAAGCTACCACCCCACAAACCAATCGTTGGAGATTCACCGTTCAGGGTAGAGTCCGGGATGATCGCTGAATGGTGGATTTCAGCTAGAGAGGTAAGACCAACCGAGGTATTCCCAATACTGCCCGAACTAGTGGGTAGGAAAGGAGGAATTGAGATAGTTCTAGGAAAGAAGTCGGGTAAGACGAACATCGTCGAGGCCTTAAAGGAAGTTGGAATAGATTCGAGTAAAGTAAGCACGGAAAAGTTAGTAAAGATCTTGCTAGAAACGAAGTTCTACTCAATACTAAAGAAGGGGTCGGTTTCAAGAGAGGAGTTCAGCATGATAGTCAAAAAAGTCATCAGTGAGGAGACTCGCTAAAGCAACTCACCATCGCTTTCCAACTCTATCCTTTCGATACGCTGAAGTAAGCTCTTTTAGCGTTTCTGACGCCATCTAAGAAGAGAACACCACACCGTGTAGAGAGCTCTCGACGTCATCGAACGATACGCACATGGGATTGTTTTCTTTTTAATGTTTTGAGGGTAATGTTTATGAGTGTTGCTTACGGCTGTACCTGGGATGAACCTAAGTGGTGATTAGGCGGTGCTCCAAGCCTTCCTAGGCTAAAACTATGCGGGAGCCTCGTGCCGTTGAGCTCAACAGCCACCCATGAACCCATACAGATACCGATATCTGTATGGGTGAGGTGGAAGCCCCTGGATACAGCTACGAACGAAAATAAACTAATAGGAGTGAGTATCCAGGGACAAACGGAAACAAAAGTTTAGCGTACGTAAGTCTAGAGACTAGAAACTAACTACTCTAATCCTCTACTCGTAGTAGATGTAGAGAGAGTTAAACAGCGTTTTGAATGTTCCGTGAGCTTGCGCCCTGAAGATCGGTTTATACGAGTAGGCTACTGCTTTTCCTCTCCCTATTTCTGCTTCTAGTAAGGCAGGTTTTCTGCTCAGTATGTTTTCTCCTATTAACCACCCGCTCTGCAGTATGTCTCTCTCGGGGTATCTCGCCACCACCTTGAACTTTTCGTTCATGTGTGACGGAACTATCTCTAGTACTGGTCTGTCGACGAATACTGCTAGAGCCTGCTTAGGCATTCCGAAGCCTAGTGGGTGTGTGGTGTCTACCTGGATTTTGAGAGTGGAACCGGGGCAGAAGAACTGCTTCGGGTCCTTGATGTCCTCACTTACATCCCTCAGTGGGAGGTTAAACCCTTTCGTCAGGAGCTCTACAGACTCTCCCATAGTTACGACTACACCACCATTTTCGACGAAGCTCTTTAGCTTCTCTATGCCCTCCTTTCCGAAGCCGCTCTTGTACTCCGGTGGGTAAGGTGGGAGCTTTATGGGTCTACCCCACCTCTTTGCTAGCTCCTCTTCGATGTTTTCACCAGTCAGGAATGGTAAGGGATCTGACGGAAATACCACTATGTCGACTACCTCCTGAAGCTTTCCGGACTTTATTGGCTCATCTCTTAGCTCAGTGTAGGGGAAGTTGTATGTGTCTAAGACGTACTTGATCCAGCCTGCCTCCATGTTGCCTCCGTAGTACCTTTCATAAACACCGATCCTCCCGATCTTTACCTTAAGCAACCTAAGCTGGGGTAAGTCGTCGAGTCCGTAGACCGGGACTCCCCTCTCGCTGGCGGCTTCGAGCAGTACTCTACTAACACCATCTCTACGCACTACGAAAGCTCCTGGAGGGAGGCGTAAGCCACCTATGTCGACAGCCTCAAATACCCTATACACTTCTCCACCACTACTCAGAACTCTATTGACTACGTAGTACGAGTCGTTAAGCCTCGGGTCAAGTACGTAGTACCTATGCTCACCTAGACTCGGCACTACTCTAGCCACCTCTCTTACCGGCTTTAATTCAGCAACGAAGGGTTCGTCTACCCTAACGGTCGATACACCCATGAATTCAGCCAGGGTGTCCGTTGCTATATCGTATGGCCTGAGAGGCTTGCCCTCACGGTCGCGTGTCGTCTCGTCGTCGGGGTAGAGGAACCTGTCGATGAGCTTCTTGACAAGGGCTCTCCTGGGTTGGGCTAGTGGAATGACGTAGGTTCCGGCGGGGTACGTTACAGCCCCAACTCTTATGGAACTAGTCGCCTCGAAGACTTTTACACCGAGCTTTAACAGTACATCGATGAACTTAATCGCAGTGAGGTAGTCATGCTGTTCTCTCGGAATGAGGAAAGCGTAAGGAGGTTCCGACATACCTCTCTCAACGTTTCTCCTAGCCTTAACGTACATGTTCCTCAAGAACTCGCGCCTAAACTTAGCTACAGCAGAGAGTATGGCTATAGAAGCAATGAGTTGTTGCCTAACTATGTCCGAAAGCCTCCACCACCCTCCTCTCCACGGGTTAGGGTAGTTCATGTACGGCTTGTCCGACAGTCTACCTCTCCCGTAACCCCTCAGCTGATGCGGGTCTACGAATATCGGAGTAGCTATCCTTGCTGAAGCAGATTCTGTTAGTATACCGATGATGTTCATTGTGTACGCTAGAGTTTGAAATGCAGATATGAAGTCGGGTGTGAACGGTGCTCCTGTTTCAACGCCACTAACTCCCTCTCTCTCGAGCCTCATGGCGGCGAGCATCCCAAGGAACTGGGTTTCCCTCCAGACTAGTGGGTCTACTTCCGGGTATATCGGGTCCATCTCGGGTGAGAGGAAGAACCTAGCACCATAGGGACCCATCTGGTGGTGGTCTAAGTAGACCTGCGGACACCACTCTCTGTAGACTATCTTGGCTATGTACTGGCTCTCCACTAGGTTTAGTGCGTAAGCGTCTCTATTGTTGTCGTGACCGCAGTACTTGTGGTAGAGCCAGGGGAGGCTAGTACCCTCGTACTCTGTCCCAAGGGTCTTGGTGTACCAGTCTACTACGGCTATTTGGCCATCTGGATTCTGGGACGGTATCAATATCACTACGACCTCCCTCAGGATCTCCAGCACCTCCGGCTCGTCTGAAGAGGCCAACCTATAGAGTAGCTCTATAGACATCTGCGTACCTCCAACCTCTGTTGAGTGCATACTGTTAGTTACTACTACGACCGCCCTCCCGGCTTCAACTAGCTTTTCTACTTCGTCAGGACTCGGTAGTGAGTCAGGATTTGCGAGTGCGCACGATATCCTACGTAACTCGTCTAGTCTAGCTAGGTTCTCTGGTGACGACAAGTAAGCCACTATAAACGAGTTACCTTCAGTTGTCTTACCGATTTCCTCGACTATGACTCTATTTGACTCAGACGCGACTAGCTTGAAGTACTCTACGATCTTATCCCAGCGAGCTAGTTTCCTGTCATCCCCTATCTTAAACCCAAAGAATTCCTCCGGGGGCGTAACCCGCACCACTTAGAACACCTCTTTAGCTACATGATCCAACAAAATAAGCACTTCATCCGTCATTCAACTCTACTCTATCCCTTAGCTTTAAGGTTGTTTCGAAGAACGCAAGTTGTTTTACGTTCTTACAGATTTAGTGGGGGAAGTAGATGCTGATTAGAGCGTCTATAGGGACTCTGGCGGCTATTGGTGAAGTAGATACTAAGACCTTAGTTCGACCCGGGGTTGCCTACCTTCTTCAATACAGTGACAGAGGCTGTCTCGGTGGTTGCTACTTTTGCGCTCAGTCATCTCAGTCCATAGCCAGCAAGGACTTTCTTTCGAGAGTGGTCTGGCCTGCGGTAAGCCTAGAGGATGTAGCACCTAAGTTAGCTAGAGTTTTCAGTAGAGCTTGCGTACAGTCCGTTATTAAGCCAGACTTCATCGCTGAACTCCACGAGGTCGTGAGAACACTGTCTCACTATGGGCTCAAGATCTCGCTGTCTACTACACCAATACCTGACGAAGATTTAAAGCTCTTTAAGCAAGAGGGAGTCGACTACCTAGGTGTAGGCCTCGATGCTGCGACACCTAGTATAGCCACTAGAGTGAACAAGCCGTACCCCTACGGTGTATACTTAGACTTCATAAGTAAAGCCGTCAGTGTATTCGGTCGAGGTAGGGTGGTGGTTCACCTAATAGTGGGGCTCGGTGAGACTCTAAAAGAGATCACGGAAACAATTAAGCAGGTTTATAGTGTAGGTGGTGCTGTATCTTTATTTGCGTTTACACCCGTTAAAGGTACTTCCGCTGAGAGCTGGCCTAGACCATCCTTAAGGTACTACAGGATAGTTCAAATAATCAACTATGCGGTAGCTAGTGGACTGCCCGTCGAGGAGCTCGTGGACTTAAATAGAATGTGTGTTCACGAAGACAAGTTAAGCAGCCTGAGTGAAGTAACTATGGCCCTATTGACTAGTGGGTGTCCTATGTGTAATAGGCCATACTATACCGAGTCCCCCAAGGGGGAACCCTACAACTTCCCTACTACAGACCTAATCCCACCAATCAGAGACCTACTAAGAAAACTCTCCTGCGATGTTAGCTAGACAGATCTTTATACACTCATTAACACAGTCAAAGAAGCTTTCATTACTACTATAACACACCGACCTACACTGCTCTTCGCACTTTACAAACTTACTCAATACTTACACCTAGTATGCAGTTAGGAGAGCAATTTTTATACTCTCAGTGGGTAGCAAAACCTATACCTTAGGCGGAGGCTTCTCCCATAGTGGTCTCCCCTGAGAAGTAGGTGGCGCAAGCCAGTCAATCAGTTCGCCTATCTTATCTGAGATCACTAGAATGCGTATTGGACCTAGAGGTGATTCTTCATCATATGTTACCAAAGATACGTGACCTGCGAAAGCCGCTTGCTTATGTAGTTTAAGCTCGAGGCTGTTGCCCCTGCTGTTCTTCAGCATATAAGCTCTAGCTGAGTCCAGTATTCTCTGCTGCCGAAGGGACTGATGGAGTTTTCTAAGAGCCTCGATGCTGTTTGACTCACCAACTAGGAGCTTGTAGCCTTCGGAGAGCTCTACTTCTACAAGATCGACGTCGAGCATGTTTTTAACTGCTCTTGAGACTCTATCTGAGCTTTCCGTAGGTCTAACTTCAACCTCTACTCTAAGTAAGAACACTCCCCAAAGCCTCTCGAACTCTTTTGAGAGCCTCTAAGCATACGTCGCGAGCATCCCTATCCTCGTTGACAACCATGACGTCTGCAAGAGCTATAACTGACCCTATACCTAGCTCAAGCTCTTTAGAGTCTCTATCTAAGAACTTACTGAATGCTGTAGGGTCGTCCTCTCTACCTCTCTTTCTCAACCTCTCGTACCTTGTCTTAGGTGATGCGTGTACAGCTACCACAACCGTGTGTGCGATACTGGAGAAAAACCTCACTTCGTCAAGACTCCTCACACCATCTACAACTACAACTTCACTTGAGTTCGGGAAGTTCTTTGCGGCCTCTCTAGCGACAGCATCTAACCCAAGAGACTTTCTTAGCTCTACTGCGAGTCTCATTAGGTTATCTGACGTAGGTTCTATACCTAGCTCAGCCGCCTTAGACCTAACTACATCCCCCATGTTCACGTAAGCACCTAAGCTATTGGAAAGGAATTTAGCTATTAGAGTCTTTCCGGACCCCGGCATCCCGGTAACGCAGACTATGGCTTTAACCAATAGCTCGACCTCACCTCCCGAGTAGCTTAAACTTAATTACTTTAACTTCTGTTGTGTCAGTAAGGCTCCTTCCATAGATACTCCTTAACTCTCTAACTAACTCATCTCTACTTCTAAAACCGTCGAGCCTAGCATCCTCGTCTGTTAGCTGGGAAACCTTCTTAACCTCTACACCAGTTATTACTGCGCTACCTAAGTAGCTTCTTCCAGCAAAAACGTCTACAACCTCGCCGACCTTTACACTACTGTTTAGCCTAACTGTAGCTACCTTAACTCCCAAAGCAATGCTGTCCCCGTATACCTCCTTAAATATCAACCTCCTCCTCTTAACCATCACGTAGATCCGCTACCCAAGGAAAATAAGCTCGTATCTTAATCTGTCGAGTGTAAACGGACTCGCATTAGTTCGACAGCGCGTACATGAACGTTGGTAGCTTTTACTGCTTTAACGTTTAAAAGCTTAAAGTCAAACTCTATTGGGGTGATATGCTGAAGACCCCTATAAAGATAGTTACAACTCTAATAGCATTAGCAATAGTTCTCGGATTAATTCAGTCAGCAAGCGCTACAAGCTTACCGCCTCCACCACCAGACGAAGCTCACTTGGGGGATTACTGGTTTAGGTATGGCCCGCACGTAGATAAGCTAGCTATGCCCTTGATGAAGGATTACACCATGAGGTTGCTAGCATTCGAAGCAGGAGAGATCTCTATTACTGGTGTTACTGCTGCTGACTTAGATAGAGTCAGGCGGAACAGACCAGACGCTCACATAATCTTTACTGCCGGCACCACATCGAGTGGTCACCTAAGGTTTAACACTCAACTATGGCCAGTAAAGTACCTTGAGCTAAGGCAGGCTCTCGCACATTTATGGGATAGGAACAGGATGATCTCTGAGTCACCACTAAGGGGGATAGCGATTAAGTGCACTACCATTGTTCCCCCAACACACGGGCGCTTCATGAACCCGAACGCTGACTTCGAGAAGCTGTACCCATACGACCCCGAGAAAGCAAAGGAGCTACTAGCTAAAGTGTTCGTCCCATGTACAGCACCTGATGGCAAACCGGCCTGGTGCGACCCGCGAGAGGGTAACAGAGTAGTTGAGTGGGAGATATGGGTACTTCCTGAAGCAACTTCACCAACGTATTGGTGGATAGCGCAGTACATCAAGTCGGAGGCGGAGAAGATAGGCTTAAGGGTAAGAGTTAAGCCCGTCAGCACTATCGAGCTAGATGCTGCTAGAGCAGCTGGAACCGTTCCATCTTGGGTGTCAGGGTGGAGCTTCGCTAGATACCCAACGTTTCTCTATTACTTCTTCCACAGTCGAGAACTGCGACCTGGAGGCTGGAACGAGTATAAAGTTAACAATAGCAAGCTAGACGAAATACTGGATAAGTTTATCTTCGCCGATAGCATCGACGAAGCGATCAAGTGGGCTTGGGAAGCTCAGGAAATACTCGTTAAGGAGGTTATACCATGGATACCAACTTATACTTCAGTAGGTATAACAGCATTTGACGGAAAGCTCGATAGGTCGACCATAATACTCGTATATGCGCCACCAGCTGAGCTCCCGACAGATACTTCGTGGTTCTGGTGGAGTTCCGTTAGGTACAAAGACAGGAAGTTCGGAGGCACTCTCGTATACTATCACTCAGCTGATGTAGGAACGTACCATCCGGCAACCTATCGATGGACCACCGAAGCTGATGCTATAGCGCGCGTCTATCCTGCCTTATCGTATTCTTACCCACCGAACATGTACGACGAAGAAAATAAGGTCTCAGTGTTCTTTGAATACTACAAGGCTGAGAAGGTAAAGTACCCAGCAGCTCCAGATGGAGAGGCGGTGAGGATAACAATTAAGCTCTTCGAGGGCATTAGATGGCAAGATGGCGTTGAGATGACCGTGGACGACATAGAGTACACTCTCATTAAGTTCGGTAAGGAGCTAAAGACGAGAAGATATTATGGACCTGACATAGATATGCTTCTCGAAATCAGAAAGATAAACAAAACTACAGTAGAACTATACTTCGATGAGCTAGGCTGGGCAGATAGATACTACTACAAAGACTTAAGGATACTACCAAAGCATATATTCGAAAGACTTCCCGACCCGCTTATGGACCCTGCTAAGGCTCCGCACCCGTTCATTCCAGGACTAACTGCTATGATAGGTGCTGGACCTTGGGTGCTAGTTAAGAGAGAGCCGGCCTACACAGAGTTCGTCTGGAACCCGTGGTATTACTGGAGGCATCCAGATAGAACCGTTAAGTTCGCTGAAGTCAGCATCCCAAGTGCTGCTGATGAGGGCAAACCATTTAAGTTGAGTATCACTTTAGCAGATTACTTAGGCAATAGAGCTACTAACGCCTCAATCACAATAAAGATCTCTGGGCCAATGACTCTGACTCTTACGGCTACTCATGTCGGTGCTGGAGTATATGAAGCCACGGTACCAGGTCTTAGAGCCGGAACTTACACTATCGAATTCTACGCAGAGCAACCTATTATGCTATGGTCTGTAGATAACAAGTACACAGCAAAAATAACTGTCGGTGCTGTTGTCGGTCCCGGTCCAGTAGGTCCCACCATCGAGAGACCTCCAACCGTTATCATCGAGATACCAGGTATCCCACCTGTAGAGATATCGCCACCACCTGCGATTTCGTTATCGCCACCTGAAATGAAAATAGCTACCCCTGTAATAGCGATCGCGTCTTCAGAGTCGGTATCTAAAATGGCTGAAGCCGTTACTGGAGTTTCGACAGCTACCATGTCTTACGGTGCAGTCGCTCTTTCGGTAGTAGCACTAGGTATAGCATTAGGAGTTAGGAGGAAGTAGGTTTAACTACATAAACAATTTTTTAACTTTACCTCTTTATATGCACTTTGACCTTCCTGCTGTGTATAATATTGCAAATTAGCTAAATAAAAATTTTGAAGCTATAAAGGTTATAAACATCTAATACACTTTAGGTGGGTGCCTGATCTTGGGTGCCGGTAGGTTCATAGCCAAAACAGGTGTTCGACTCTTAGCTACCTACTTCGCCGTCATAATTCTCTACTTTATAGTCGTTAGAGTACTGCCCGTCTTAGCAGCGGGGGGAGACATGCACGCTGACCCTCTCTTAGCAGCTCTGAGAAGGACGGGAGAAGACCCAAGGTTCACATTCTGGATCGATGAAGCCATAAGGACGTATGGACTCGATAGACCACTCATTCCTGACCAACTCTTCAGGTACTTAAGAAGTGTTGTGATGTTTCAATTTGGTGTTTCCGTCTATACGCAGCAGCCGGTCTTAAATGAGATAGCAGTCAGGCTTCCCTATACTTTGTCTTTCTACACGATATCAACGATTCTGCCAATAGTAATTGGGTACTACCTCGGGATCATATCGGCAAAACATCGAGGTAAAACTCTAGATTCCGTAATAGTTCAGACATCGGTTGTCTCCAGAATACTACCGGGCTGGCTGGTGCTACTCCTTATATACTACGGTCTAGCCTACCTGCCCAGGATCTACTGGAACTTACAGATCTTCCCACTTCCGGTTAGAGCTCCTGAGATAGGTATTAGAGACTGGGAGCAGTTTAGGTACTTACTCTGGTATATGTCACCAATGCTACTAGCAGCACTAATCGCCTGGTCCGGTGGCTGGATATACTACATAAGACAGCTAGTAGTATCAGAAATGGGTCAAGACTACTACGTAACTGCGGTAGCTAAAGGTCTAGACGAGAAGACTGCGCTGAGTAGGCACGTCATTCCCAATGTAAGACCCCCCTTAGTTATGTCACTAGCTTACACAATACCTGACATATTCGGTGGATCGATAATATTCGAAATAATATGTAACTGGCCTGGAATAGCTAGCTTTTCATACGTTGCTCTACAAACATGGGACTTCCCGGTAATGTCTGCCTTCTTCACTATCTCAGCACTTCTAAACGTAGTTTCCTTATTTGTCGCCGAGATTATACTAGTACTTGTTGACCCGAGAATAAGGACAGGTGGGTAACATGAGTAAGCGTATATCTTCTAAGCCTACACAACTTACAGCTAGAGGTTCAAGCTATAGTGAAACTCTCTTAAGGCTCGTCTTGAAGAAAAAGTCATTCCTAGGAGGCGTCGCCCTAATCGCTATCCTAGCGGTTCCCGGCATTTTCGCATCAGCTTTAACACCATACTCTCCTCTCTCAAGAGAAGTTGTGGCCGCAGACTTCGCTATTCCGGAGTGGGCAGCTCCTCCGGACGTACCTAGGAACATAGTCAAAAGCTTTAACGTGTTTAGTATCTTAGACAAGAAGGTCTCAGGAGACGTAGTTATCGCAGCAAGTACTAATGAAGTTACTAAGATAGAGATTCGCGGTGAAGGTAAAGCAAGTGTCTTACTGATGTCTAACGACTACGTGTACTACCCCTATAGACCAGCTAGACAAGCACAAATCGACATCATATTTAATGCGACGTATCCTCCTGGAGTAGGTGAAGCTTGGTACAACGTCGAGGTTATTCTGTTAAACGAAGATCTCCTGGCCAGAGGGGACAAGTACGTCGTAAAATCCACACTAGCATCGGGGCGAGAGTACGTTCTTGAAGTACCTAAGGGTATTTACTCACTGTACGATTTAGTAACGACAAAAGTAGCCGCTCTTTACCCATACCACAGAGGTCCCGTTACCTGCAGAACCTTGGTTACTCTCCCTAACTTAGTCAGGAATATTCAGCAGAAGTACATAACTGAAATAAGCGATCCATGGGTTAAGGACGCCATATCGCAAGAATTCAGTATGGTAAATGCATTACGCGACCTCATCCTCGAAAAAGACACTAAAATACGCGTTCTAATAAACATCACGTATTACTGCAACCCGAATGACTTCCTAATGCAGTGCAGCAAGGGAGCCCTGGAGGTCAGGCTCGACCAGGTCAAGCTGTGGATCAAGGGTGAGGCATTCGGTGTTCTTGGAACAAACGCCGCCGGCAATGACGTCTGGACTCAGTACCTCTACGGGTCTAGGTCGGCTATAGCTGTAGGAATCACTGTAGCAACACTTGCCAACCTCATATCGCTTGTTGTAGGGCTTATCGCAGGCTATAGAGCAGACACAAGCCTAGACCACGCAATAACTTTCCTAGTGGACGTAATGAACTTCATACCTACTATACCCCTCATAATAGTTGTTGGTTTAACGTTCGGGAGAAATCTCTGGACGATTTACACAGTCATAGTGCTACTCTCTTGGCAGGGAGGCGCGAGAATCATCAGGCAGTGGACTATGACTTTACGAGCAAGCACTTTTGTTGAGGCCGCTAGAGCTCTTGGAGCAAGTGAGTGGAGAATAATGATGAAACATCTAGCTCCTCAGCTACTACCTTTCTTGGTATATAGAATCGTAACGAGGGCACCCGCAGCAGTATATCTAGAGGCATCGATACAGTTGCTCGGCTTCGGAGACCCTGAAGCACCTACCTGGGGAAGGATGATAAACGAGGCATACTATAGAGGTGCTCTACTACATAACGCTTGGTGGTGGATACTTCCTCCCATGTTGGGGCTCATACTGTTTGGAATAGGCTTCGTTATGATAGGTATGGCACTCGACGAGATAGCTAACCCGAGACTTAAGAGGTGACTCAGTTCGATATCTCTTAGCTGGGTATCTAAGGGTTAAATGCTGGTTTTCCTAGATTAATAGGTAGGAGAAGAATTTGAGAAGGATTATCCTTATTTTGGTGTGCTCTTCGATAATGGTTTTAGGAGCAATACTATCCACACTTGTAGTTCCTAAAATGGCCGCAACCGCTATTGGAAGCTTAGTTGCCTCAATTACTTTGATTAAGGCCTCTCTAAATAAGGGCGCATCCTACGGCGAGATGTTCTCAAATGGAACTGCTGTGGCAGTCCTCGGGTCGTTTCTACTAAATATAGTGTACTACCTTGTATGGGGCTACATAAGGGAACTATACGGAGTTAGAGCAGCTCTTGAAACATTAATCATGATCCTGAAGTCAGGTGTGTTCTTCTACATGTTTATAGTAGACCTCCTCATAGGCTTTACTTCCATTTTATTAATTATCTCTATAGTGTCCCTAATGTACATTGGCGAGTAAGTGAAAAGATTGAACTCTTCTCTCCTGTCAAACGTGCTACTGTCGGCAGAGGAACTGCTATCGTTTTTCTATGAAGCTGAGTCCGAGCTCGAAGGCTCTTAGGGAGCTCTCGAGCCATTTAGGTGGGACTACCTCCGATATGGCTTTCCTCATAGAGGTATCCGTAATTAAGTCTTGATGCCTGTGGAATACTCCGAGTAATACCATGTTAGCAGCCCTTGGGTTTCCTACCTCAGTAGCTAGCTTTTGTGCTGGAACAACTAGGGTTTCCGCATAGCTTCTTATGTAGTCTACTAGCTTATTCTTGTCGTAGACTTCACGGTTTAGGCTGGCTGTTACGGGTGGTCTAATAGTATCTGATACAATGACTAGACCACTAGGCTTTAAGAGCCTTAGAGCTCTGGCTGTCTCCAAGAGCTCTAGCCCAAGGAGGTAGTCACCCTCACTTTCTGAGAAAGTTGGTGAAAACACTCTCGCCCCGATCCTTACGTAGCTTACTACGGACCCGTACCTCTGAGCCATCCCAAGAGTCTCACCTGTCCTTACCGATAAACCGTCGAGTACGGCCGCTACTGCTAGCACTCTAGATAGCGTAAGCCCTCCTTGACCTCCTACTGACGCTATAGCTATGTTCACAGTCTTAACCAAGCTTCACCACCTCTATCGCCTTATAGGGACAGAATCTAGCGCAGAGACCGCATCCTAAGCAGTCTTCCTCCACGATCTTTACCTTACTTCCATCGAAAAACATTGCTGGGCACCCGGTAACTCTTATACATGCTAAACACCCAACACACCTATCACTGACAACTCTATACCTTCTGTAAACACCCCTGAGTCTAGCCTCCATGAGAGCACACGGGTGTCTGCTTATAACTACTTTAACACCCGGTTTTTTCAGCAGCGTCTCGAACGTTGCGATCGAGCTATCGATGTCGTAAGGGTCGACTACTTCTACGTAGTCTACACCTATAGCCCTAATTATGCTCTCTATCGGCACCGGTCTAGACCTCCTCCCAGACTCAAGCTCTGACCATGCGGGCGTCGACTGATGACCGGTCATAGCTACGACAGAGTTATCAGCTATTACCACTAGTACGTCGACCTGTTTATGTACTGCCTCAACGAGGGACTGAACTCCCGCATGATAGAATGTTGAATCACCTATGACTGCTACAACAGGCTTGTCGTAGCCAGCTACCTTTAGACCCATGGCCATAGATATTGACGCACCCATAGAGTGCTCAGTCCATATAGCTTCCAGAGGAGGCTGTACACCAAGAGCGTAGCAACCTATGTCACCAAAAACTGGGACCTCGTCCCTTCGATATCCAGCCCTTGCGATCCCCATCAGGAGAGCTATGTACATGTTTCTGTGGGGGCAGCCTGGACACATAGGGGGAGGCCTTGGGGCTATCCTCACGTCCTGGTGAGCTACAGAATGACTCTGCGTACTTACCGCAACTTTACTAGCGAGTAGGGTTGTAAGCACCGCATTATGAACGCTTTTCCTATTCAGCTCACCTTCTAGAGGTAGGTGGCCAGTGCTCTTACCGTAGACGGTAACCCTAGCGTCTAGTTCAGCGAGGAGGCTCTTTACGACTAACTCTAAATAGGGATCGAGCTCCTCGACTACAAGGACCTTATCGCAACGGTCTAAAGCCTTCGACAGGAACTTCTTGGGTATAGGGTATAGAAGAGTTAGTTTAACCACTCTAACATCAGCACCGAGCTCACTAACAGCTTCGGCTACGTAGTTGTAAGCAGATCCCTCGGTAACAATACAGAGCTCACTAGAGCCTTCCACGGTATTGGGGACGGTCGAAACTCTTTCGAACACTTCTTCTACTGCGGCTAGCTGCTTGTTTAACCACTTATGTCTCTCCAAGTTCCACAGCATGCCAGCTCTAACGAACCGGGGAATGTCTTTCTTAAATAATGATGCTTTTTTCGGGGGTCTAATAGGTCCTAACCTCACTTCACCAATGCTGTGGTTGACTCTTGTCGTAGTCCTAAGTATTACAGGTAGCTTTATTCGCTCGCTTAAGTCAAATGATGAGACCGTGAGGTCTTTAGCTTCCTGTGGGCTAGATGGAGACACTAGAGGTAGTTTCGCTAGGAACCCAAGCCACCTGTTGTCTTGCTCGGTCTGAGTCGTGTGAGGTCCCGGGTCGTCTGCTACTAAAACCATAAGCCCTCCTTCAACACCTCCGTAAGCCGACGAGACGATTGGGTCGAGGGCTACAGATGCCCCCGGAGCCTTCATAGTTACAGCAGCTCTAGCTCCTCCAATAGACGCACCGTAAGCTACCTCGAACGCTACTCTCTCGTTGACAGCCCACTCAACATAAACTTCACTACCGGCACCGAACTCGTGAAGCGTCATGATGACCTCACTTGATGGTGTACCAGGGTACCCAGTGACAACTGACGCACCGGCCTCAACTAAACCTCTAGCGATAGCTTCGTTGCCCATTAGAGCAAGCTTAACGCCGGCCGGAGCTTTCAGTACGTTTACCACTGCTTAACTCCACATAGAAACCCCTCGAGAGGAAATAAGTAGATACGCAATAAACACTCCATATCGTAAAGGGATCGAGGAGTGCGGGATCAGCGAAGCTCAGCTTAATCACTAATCATTGCCATCGCCACTCATCACTTCCGATACACTAATGCTACAGCATTTATTTACATTCAGGTAAACATGAAATCAACGACGAAGTAATCGAACCTAATTGTTTCACTACTTTACACTAACTGCGGAATGATGCTTAAATCGATAGCAGATAGCTTCGCTTCTGATATCACTGAGAATTCTTAACCTATCCTACTACTAAAGGATCGAGCATGGGGTGGTCACGTAGTATATCAGCTTAATACCTAGATTACTAGGTTGTCCCTCAATAGCTCTCTTAAGTACACAGTAGCGTAAGAACCTCTGCCGAGCTTAAAGCTCAACCTAACTATCCCATCCGTTAAGATAGTAGTTCGCAGGTCGCTGACTCTGAAGACACTCTCTCTAATACTCTTTGTGAAGAGAGATTTATTCGCTACCTCGAACCGAGTTCCTAGGTCCTCCATTATAGACTCGTACGAGTACTTAGAGCACCCTTGTGGCAAGATTCCCGGTCTTGGTAACTCAAGTACTTCACACTTTTTTTCAATGTCTTCGATGCTACTTGCCGTAGAAGCCAGCATGCTAAGTGCCCTATTGAAGAGGTATGACTGATAGGACTCAACAAAGAACTTTAGCAAGCTTAGTGGGAGACCCTTAGTTATAGCCTTTCTGGAGCTTCCGGTTTCAATGAATTTCTTTAGGACAGACCTCTCGATCACGAAAGATTTTGGGAAAGAGTGTAGGGAGTCCTTATAGTAACCTTCAGCAAATAGCTTCCTAGCGTATCTCACTTCGGGGGATTCCGAACTTGACGAATACCCAATTAAGTAGCTTAATGCGCTATCGTAGTCTCCCACTGCTATAGCTCTGCCTATAGTATGTGTGACCGGTCTTACTGTCCCAAACCTCTGATACCCGAAGTAGTTGAGGTAGCTGAGACCTGCGGATAACTCTACGGTGTTAATGATTCTCTCGGGATCCGATTCAGTGTAAGTCAGTAAAACCTCGAAAAGGTTTCCAGCTAATTGATGCTTCTTTGGAGTAAATCCTGGGTCTACAGACTTCAAGGCGTAAAACTTCACACCTTTAACTATGCCGGAGGTAATCACCACATCACGTAAACACCTTAGAATAGCAAACTGGCACGTTTCGGCGTTAGCGTCTTTAATTCCCCAGTACTCTAGCTTCACACCGGCTCTTCTTAGAAGCCACTCAACGTCTAGAGTGCTGATCCCAGTTTTACACATGATCACCAGCACTTTTCTCTCTTTAAAGCACTTTACTTCACCTGAAGGTTTCTCGGGTGCTACGGCCGTACCGAGCCCGTAGACCTCCTCGTATACCTTAAAGGAGCTAGGCGAAAGTTCAGCGCGCACCCCGATTCCCAGAAAGACCTCTGGTCTAGAGTAGTACTCAATCCCTAACGCTATGTCCAGTGTGCTCCGAGACTTGATCAACTACGCACACCTGCTAACGAAGTACTCCCGTGTACTACATTACAGCAAGTAGGCATTTAACGACTGAACTAAGATACGAAAAAGCCTCATCTAGCTGTATTGGATTTCGATCTGTTCGCATCGGTTGGTACGAATAGAAGCACTTGTAAGTACCGTATGTGTAGTGGTATGTGGAGGTACCTAGATGAAGAGTCGAGAGCCGTTTGATAGTATAGATGGCGGCTCTCCCCAAGGTACTCGAGGCGAGGGTGCTAGGAGTCGCCTCGAACGCTCACGAGCCCGACGAGAGCTCGAGCGGGATGCGGGGAAAGGAGATGAGGCGATGACGTTGACCTACGTAAACTCATATAGAAGCTGAATTCCTTAATTTAATGACTACCTGAATTAATTGGGATAGTAGCTCAGTAAGGGTGTGAATATGTCGTCGAAACAAGGATGCATTTACGTTGAGTTTAGTGGTACTCAATCGATTACGGAATTGTGCGAAGAAGTCTATAGAGTGTTTCTAAAATTAATTAATAAAGGTTTAAGGAGGATTAGGCTTTACGTTAGAGCTAGTAAGGCATCGGATTGGGTCGGGACCTCCAGCTGTATTCTCACACGAAACCTAGTGGCTACCGTTGAGATATATGCTGTCGAAGAGCTCAGTAAGAGCAGCATGTTAAGCGATTGCCTAGAGATAGTCGAGGTCCCAGTCGCTCCACCGACATCACTCATCAGAGAGCGTCGTCAGGTCATCCCGTAATAACACGCTATTTTGAGGTTTATATCTTTGAGTGCGTGCGAAGTCTGCTGGACTTCTGAAGCCATATATGAGTGCGGGTTGTGCCATAGGCGTGTGTGTAGAGCTCACTACGTAATTGATAGAGGGATTTGCGCGATATGCTTCGAGAATCTATGTACAGTATGTAATCAACGGCTAGCCGTTGACAGCTGCCTCATCTGTGGGAAACTAGTTTGTAGACAGTGCTCTAAGGAGCTTCAGCCAGGGCTTAGAGTGTGCTCGAAATGTTATGCGCACATACACGACTACATAAGGCGAGACGCTAGGTTAAGCTATATTAAGAGGTACTTAAAGAGTGGGAAGCTCTCTAGCGCCTGATCTAAGCACATAAATAGGTAGAAAAAGCTCTTACTGGGAGCCCGAATTGCGCTCAGTACCTCTACTTGAACTACATAAGAACCTAGGTGGAAACCTAGGGGAGTTCGGTGGCTGGCTCACGTCACTCGACTTCGGGGACCCCGTTCAAGAGCACGCATCTGTGAGGACTTCGGCGGCCTTTTTCGACGTTAGCCACATGGGCCGCCTCGTTCTTAGGGGTAGCCGAGTAGCTGAGTTCCTTCAAAAGGTCGTCAGTAAAGATATAACTAAAGTGAGTAAGGGAACTATGAGTGGTCCCGCGCTATTGTTAAATGAGAGAGGCGGAATCATCGATGACGTAATGCTCTATCACGTAAGTGACGACACGTGGTTTGCCGTCGTCAATGCTCCAAACATAGAGAAGGACCTTCACTGGCTTACTATGTGGAGGGATAAATTAGGGTACGGAGACGTTGAGATAGAAGATGTTACAGAAAAGAGCGTTCTCATAGCCATTCAGGGTCCTAAGTCGCTCGAGGTTATGAGCTCTCTGGGTTTAGAGGGCTTAGGCAAGCTTAAGATACTTCAGTTTCTCACTAACGTAAGTCTATTGGGTCAGGAAGCAGTTCTTATAAGTAGGTCTGGCTGGACAGGTGAGGAAGTCAGGTCCTACGGGTTCGAGGTATGGTGTTCTTTAGAGTTAGGTGAGAAGATCGTGAAGAAGTTAACTGAGGCTGGAGTAAGACCTGCGGGACTAATAGCTAGAGATATACTGAGGCTGGAGGCTGGGTATCTACTGTCTGGAGTGGATTTCGACGAAAGCGTTACACCAGTTGAAGCTAGATACTGGATGGCTTACGACACAGAAAAAGTAGGTTACGTGGGATCGGAAGCGGTGAGAGAGCGATATCTCGGGGGTGTAGATAAGGTGAGGGTGGGTTTGCGGTTTAAGAAGGGTGAGAGGTTCGTTCCGAGACGCGGTGACTCGGTCTTAGTTGGAGATAAAGAGGTAGGTTACATAACCAGTGGAGCCTACTCGACCTACTTGAGTAGAGCTATAGCTATGGCCTACGTTTCCACTAGGTATGCATACATAGGTGGAACAGTACATGTTAGAAGCCGCGGGAGGGTCTTCGAAGCTAAAATAGTTGAGCCACCATTCATATAGTGGTGAAATGCTTGAAGACCGTTAAAACGAAAATAGGAGAGTACCTAGTTAGAGAAGACCTTTCGTATACAGATACGGACGAGTGGATTCAGGTGACTGGTGATGTTGCCGTAATCGGTATAACTGATTACGCTCAAAAGAAGCTCAGGCACATAGTTAACGTAGAACTTCCGGAGCTCGGTAGAGAGCTAAGGAAAGGTGAGGTAGTAGCTACCCTTGAATCGGTTAAAGCTATAGCAGACGTTTACTCCCCATTCGACGGGGTCGTTGTAGAAGTTAACGAGGAGCTTAAGTCGTACCCAGACGCGATAAACAGAGACCCCTACGGTAGGGGGTGGATCGTTAAGTTAAGGATAACTGGGGCTTTACCTAAGTTGATGAACTCCGAAGAATACCTTGAGTACATAAAGAAAAGAGAAGGAGTAGGCTAGAATTCATGACTTTGACTAAGCTCTCTCTGCCTCCGAGAGTAAAGATCATGGAGGCGATGGGTGCCCTAGCCGATGGTAGAATCGAGAGAATAGGAGGTAGCTCATTCAAAGTTGTTTCATCCGATAGGACACGTGTTTACCAAGTCTATGTAGAGGTAGTCGAACAGGGTAGGTTCCGTGTCTGTAGCACCGATAACGGCACGGTTTACAGAGGATATTCCGGGTACCCTATACTGTCGGTATTGATGGTTCTCGGGTACTTACATAGAGATGTAGAGGTTGAGAGAGCTCTCGCCGGTATCCCTTGGAGAAAGCTTAACGAGTCGCTAAAGAGGTACGCACTCGTGGAGTCTGAAGTATTGAAGCTGGCTACCTCTAGAGGGGTAAGCTCGAGTAGAGTTAAGGCATCTATTGCGAAAGTCATCGAGGACCTCAAGAACTTAACACTGTTATTCGATCCATCCGCCTGCGGTGGTGTGGACTATGAGAAGGAGGGTACTGATTAAGAGTGGCTTAAGCCACTTACTTGACCTCTACACACAGTTCAAGCTCGAGATACTGAATTACAACGAGAAAATAAAGAACACAGGGTACTACGTGAAGCCTATACACGTTACCTACAAAAACAGTAATGGAGTCAAGATAAAGTACGTTTATTTCGGGAGATACTGGTATAGAATAAGTAAGAGAAAAAAAGGAGTAGCGTGGGTATATGTAGGGAAAGAAAAACCTGACCCATCTTTACCAGACCCGCCACTTAATCCTTTCGAGGGAGTCTCAGCAATAGTGCTCAACGACGAAGATATTGAGGTAGAGTTAGAGACTCTTCAGCTCTTAGCAAGAATAGAGCAATCGATAAGCCAACCAGGGGTGTTCACTAAGCTTTTAGTAGAAAAACTCAGTAAAGTTAAGAGTCAATAACCGTATACTGCCTGCGTCCTCTATATTACTACTTTATTACTTTTTAGTAGTACATAGTGAAATTCGTATATGAACTTATCTCCCACAGTTAGTTACGGATAGAGATTAGAGTAGCTCCACTGGTTTAGTTCACGGGATATATTGTCGCAAGAATCTAGAGGGATATAGGATAATCCACGGCTCTCTATTCTTAAAACCAGCTTCTTTACGGTTCGAGATACGTCGTCTCTTTGCTTCACATCACCCAGAGAAAACCAGCTGACATCCGATGCGTCACCACTAGCTCTAGGAATTCCACGGACGGAGTGAGAATCGAAGAGTATATCCACTATGAGGTAGTGATATTTGACCCTTCCACTAGCGTCTAGTACAACGTTGTTTAGTACCCAAAGCACCCCCAGAGGTTCTGCTTCAAGACCTGTTTCTTCTTTTAGTTCTCTTTTTGCTGCTTCAGCAAGACCCTCACCAGGCTCTATGACTCCTCCAGGTAGAGACCATTTCCCCACGGCCGGGGGATATTTCCTCCTTATTAAGAGCACTTTATCGTTCTGCACTAAAACTGCTGCTACAGCTGCTATTGCGTACTGAGGATATTCACGCATACGCTTTCGTACCAAGGTAAGTAGCTGGATGAACTTAAATGGCTCAACATGCCGGAGAGGTACGAAGGCTGCGCCGCTCCAATCCGTTTCGGGTTTTGTATAGGTTTAAAGTGCTTGATGGATACCACGGAAACGTAAGTGACTTTGCGTAATCCAGCACGTGGAGACCACCCGATGAGAGCGATAGCCCGTATGCGATGTGATCTCTTCACGAGATACGCGAGATGTGAAATGCCTGGGTAGCCCCAAACGCCCCCAAGGGTAAAGCAAACCCAAGACCGATGCGGGGAAAGGAGATGAGGCAATGACGTTAACCTACATAAACTCATATCAGAGCCGAACCCCTACTAAAAATAATTTTCACTTTAGTAATGATAGGTCTTCGCGCTTAGAGCTCCATACCGCTAATAGCTACGCTGCGATTCAGTTAGAACAGCTATGCCCGAGCTGTTCTTAACTCTAATGGCTAAGGTTTCCCAAGCCCTATACGCGTAGAATCCGTCCTCAGGTCCTATAAACTCTATCTCAGCTTCAGCGCCAACAACCAAGTCTAGCACTGATGGATTAGATGCTACCACTATAGCCACGCTATCAGGCAGTTCAGGTACCACAACAACTTCTTTCACTATGGCTTTGACTCTAGTAAGCTCCATAACCCCTGTTTTCTCGTGTACTGCGACTAACTTAGCGTACCTAGATGGACTAACAAATAGGACGAACGGCGGAACGACCCCTGCTTTCAGTAACTCAGCAACAGCTCTTGTTACATCGCTAACTGGGTTACCGGGAGTCCCCCAATCGCTTAGCTCGATCTTGACTCCACTCGAGCTCACTAGGGACTTGGTTATGTACTCGTTCTCTTTTCTAGCGATTTCGTAAGCAGCTACTTGTACTGGTCCGAGGTAAACAGGTGTCTTAAGTCTCCTGGACGCCTCTACATCGAGTAGTGCTATCTTAAACTTTGTACTTACTTCTTCCAGCTTTACGAGTGTGGTTGTTCCAGTACCTAAGGGTATGGCCGGAACGCCTTTTCCTACGCTTACTACTGGGAGATGCCTTCTGTAGACTCTCGCCACATCCAAAACTTCTCGAAAGGCCTTCTTTAGGGTGGTCCACTCCTCCTCGCTCAGTACTTCAGCACTAATGTTTTGCGCGTCACCCTTATCCGGGTCGCCTTCAGCTTTAAGTCCTGTAAGCTCTTCTACTTCTCTAGCTCCAGCCACTATTTCCTTGACCTGCTCTTCGTCGAGTGTCTTTAGGAGCTCTAAGAACTCCCCAAAGTGAGTCTTCTCTTCTTTAGCTATATCTTCGAACACCTTTCTATACCTCTCATCTTCTACTCTCTCAGCTATCTGTAGGTATAGGTTTATAGCATCTAGTTCAGCTACCATCGAGAGCCTTAATGCTTCAGCTAACTCCTTTTTCGTCAGCTTTCTTTCTTTAAGAACTTCTACCGGGTGCTTGCTTAACACTGTTAACACCATCTAGATTCTCGCATAACCGTAATAAAACTACTTTTTTCTAACGGTATGTAGTTATAGTGGGGTCTTGCGTGTTACTAGACCCATTTGATGAATTTGAGAACATCAACGACCCAAAGGTATTAAACTGGGCACTATCTGAAAGCAATAAGTGTATAAACAGTCTACGGCAGCTGAGTAGCTACGTCTATAGAAAGGCCCTTGCTTATTACACTTTACCAGTGGTTTATAACGTCAAAAAGAACCCCGCTGGAGTTTTCTACATGAAGAGGAACGCTACCTACTCGATAAATCTAGAAAAAAGCGGTGAGGTCTTTAAGCTGGTAGACAGTCGAGACCTAGGAGAGAGCGCAGTAATCCACAACTACTACATTGACAGTGTTGGGAGGCTTTTCGCCTACTTCTATACCGAAAGGGGAGCAGATGTTGGAGAGCTCGTTGTCGTAGACCTCAGGGATCTATCGGTCGTGGAGAAAATTAGGGGTAGCGTATCTGATGTAGTGTTTATTGGAGATGGGAGGTTTTACTACACTGTGCTGCATAGAGAAGGAAAGTGTCCAGACGGAGCCGAGTCCCCATGTGAGAGAGTATTTCTAAGAGAGAGCGGTAGAGAAGAGCTGGTCTTCGGGAGCGGTCTACCACGTAACTACTTCATATCTCTAACTCGTTCTGCTGACGGACGGAAAGCGCTGGTAAGCGTTAGCTATGGTTGGGTGAGGAACTCTCTTTATGCTGGCCCGATAGAGGATCCAAGTAGGTGGGTTAAGATACTAGAGGGAGACTTCAGGTCGTTTTTTATAGACTCTATAGGTAGCGAGTACTTCGTCGCAGCCTACGACCTTAAGGGTTTCGGCAGGATCTTGCGTATTGATGAAGGTAGCAAAGTGACTGAACTAGTTCCCGAACAGAGCACCACACTGCAGGACGCTATACTTGCGGGAAAATATATAGTCGCATCGTACCTTAGAGATGCTTCCTCAAGAGTTAGGGTATACGATTTGTCAGGACAGCTGATTGACGAACTCTCCTTTGAGGAGCCGGCAAGTATTGTGAGGATGTATTCCTACGGTAGCGGAGGCTTTCTAGAGGTAAGGTACTTTACGAAGCCTTACCAGATCCTCGAGGTCGTAGAGTACGAGAATAGGCCGGTGTTCAATAAGTTTTCTGAGCACAAAAAACTAGTAGACGCTCAAGTCGTTGAAGGTTTTGCCGAGTCTCATGACGGTGTTAAGGTACACTACTTCTGGATTAGAAGCCCTAGAGGTAGTAGAAGCGCAGTAATCTACGGATACGGTGGTTTCGGTATAGCCCTCACACCTACGTTTAACTCTTGGATCCCGCTACTCTTAGAGCTTGGAGTTGACGTAGTCGTCGCTAACCTCAGAGGTGGCTCAGAATACGGTGAGGAGTGGCACAAAGCGGGTATGCGCGATAAAAAGACTAACGTCTTCTACGACTATATAGCTGTAGCCGAGAAGTTCAAGTCTATGGGTTATGCTATCGCCGGCTTTGGTAGAAGCAATGGCGGTCTACTAATAGGTGCTGTAATCACTATGAGGCCCGACCTGCTGAATGCTGCGGCTATAGGATACCCTGTACTGGATATGCTCAAGTTCCACAAGTTGTACATAGGTGCTGCGTGGACTACGGAGTACGGAGACCCGGACAACCCCGTCGATCGGGAGTACTTAGAGAGATACTCCCCGTATCACAACGTGAAGGAGGGAGTGAGGTACCCACCAACGATAGTGTTCACAGGCATCTACGATGACCGAGTCCACCCAGCGCACGCACTAAAGTTTTACGCAAAGCTATTGAGCTACGGAAACGAAGTATGCCTCAGGCTAGAGACGTCTTCGGGTCACGCAGGCTCCTCTCCGGAAGTACTCGCTAAGGAAATGTCAGACGTAGTTGCCTTCCTATTAAAGCACCTCGGTGTTATTGAAGCTCACAAATCACATGAGTTTGATGGTTAACCTAGCTGCTATAACTCAAAACATTTAATTTCATTCTAGCCGTCTACTTTGGGTCCGAGTTGAGGTTTAGATTAATAGTTGATGAAGGTAGCGGATGCTATAATATGGCCATGGATGAAGCCCTCCTCTTTACTGTAGCTATGGGTGGTGTCCCTACTCTACGGCTCTACGTATTCAATAAACCTACAGTCACTCTAGGGTACTTTCAGAAGGTCGAGGAGGTCGTTGACCTTGAGTTTGCTCGCAGGGAGGGGATAGACGTTGTTAGACGGGTTACTGGAGGTGGGGCAGTCTACCACGACCCAGAGGGTGAGGTCACTTACTCAATAGTTGTACCTGAGCAGAACGTCCCGGGGGATGTAGCTGAGTCCTTTAAGTACCTAACTTCAGGTGTTATCGAAGCTGCTAGAGCTTTAGGAGCACCGGCTGAGTTCGTACCACTAAACGACGGTGTGGTAGCGGGCAAGAAGTTCTCTGGTCAAGCCCAGATTAGGAGGTTCGGTGTAGTACTACAACATGGTACGTTTATGTATGCTACGAATTTAAACGTTCTTTCCGAGGTCATCAAGGTTCAGGGAGTCAAGCTCTCGTCCAGGGGGCCCGTTAGAGCTAGAGTAACGACTCTATCAGAATACCTGGGAAGGAGAATTGAGAGAGAGGAGGCCGTTAAAGCCTTAATCGAGGGGTTTAGGAGAGGTCTTGGAGCAGACCTCCAGGAAGGTACTTACACCGAAATCGAGCTGAGGTTAGCGTCTGAGTTGGAGTGGAAGTATAGGTCGCGTGATTGGGTGTTTATGAGGTGAGTACGGTGTTTGTTAGAAAGGAGGTTAAAGAAGAGGGTGGTAAGGTTTTTACAGTTGAACTAAGTGTTGATCTCAAGTGCAGAGTGCTCGAGCTGAAGATTTCAGGAGACTTTTTTGCGTATCCCCCTGAATACGTAGATCACTTAGAGCGTGAAGCTACCGGTAGACACGTATTAGAGCTAGTTAACCTAGTTCCTCGGCTACTGAGCAGGTTAGTCATAGCCGGTGTCAGTAGGGAAGCAGTAGAGTCGCTGTTTAAGAGCGTAGTAGATGAGGTGATTGTCAGATGTCAAGAAGACTCAGGCTTGCCGTTTTCGACTTAGATGGAGTTCTGGTTATAGAGAGGTCTTCGTGGGGGTACCTACACAAGGTCTTCGGTACGTACGAGTTAGTCGATAAAGCGGGCTACGCTAAGGACTTCGAGCGTGGTTTAATAACTTACTCGGATTGGATGAGGCTAGACCTTGAGAACATAATAAGAGCTCGCGGCACAGTCCTCTGCCGTCAAATTATAGAAGCTTTTGAGGAAGTCGAGATCGCTGAAGGCGCTCGTGAGGTCGTAACCTACCTAAAGAGTAGGGGTGTAGCAACAGCTATAGTAAGTGCCGGAATCGAGTTCCTTGCTACTAGAATAGCTAGCTACCTAGGTATAGACGAAGTTTACGCAAACAAACTACTCTGTGATGAAGAAGGCAAGCTCTTACCCCGAGGTGTAGAAGTAGTTAACCCCCTCAAGAAGGGTGAAGTAATCGAAGAGATAGCTAGAAAGCACCGTGTTGATCTACTTGAGACGATGTACGTAGGAGATAGTGAATGGGACTGCAGTGCTTTTGAGGTTGTCGGGTACCCAGTAGCCTTAAGTAGCACTCCAATCAAGTGCGGTAAGTTGTTGAACAGCACCCACCTAGTTTATGTATCAAACATGAAGGAACTAGAGTCTCTCATTAAGAACATCTTACCATGACATCTACTCGGTGTAGTACTTGCGGTATCTAGGGAGGTTGAGTAACGCTCTAACGACTTTCCCACTAATGAACTTCGTTATAACTCCCCTAGCTCTAAGGGTTTGATCTACCTCGTATTCAGTAACTTCACTAAGCCCCCTAGTTTTAGATGCCACTATGAAGTTGCATGAGTAGCCGAACGACGGTATCCAAACAGAAAACGACGCAACTTTCTTGAAGACTTTCGCTAAACTTCGGTGTAGCTCGTTGAACTCCTCTGGATAGAAGAAGGAAGTTCCCGCCTGAGTTGAGAGAACTCCATCATCGGCTAGAACCTCATGTAACCTCTCGATGAACTCCTCCCCGTACAGGGCACGGGCTATCTCGGGTCCATAAGGGTCTGTCAAATCCATAATTACCACATCGAACTTCTCCTTTAATTTCTCCACGAAAGTCCTCCCATCCTCAATGACTACGGTGGCCCTAGGGTCGTCGAAAGCTCCCGAGTGCCAGCTCACTAAGTAATCTCGCGACACCTTAACTACCTCCTCATCTATATCCACCATTACCGCTCTCTCAACGGTACTATGCTTCAGTACCTCGCGGAGAGTGGCTCCCTCGCCGCCCCCTAATATTAAAACCTTTCGAGGGTTGGGGTGGAGGATCATCGCTGGATGTACGAGTGACTCGTGATAGTAGAACTCGTCTACTTCAGCACTCTGCACTAAACCATCCAGCACGAGAACCCTCCCGAACTCCTCTGTATCGACTACGTCGATCTGCTGGTACCTAGACTTCTTGCTTACCAAAACACCTTTAACTCTTATCAACATATACGTCGACCTACCAATGGCTTGAAGTACGTAAACACCGAGCACCATGACGTTCCCTAAGACCTTCACTATGCTAAAAAATAAGCTAAAGCAGAGGTTTAATTCCCGTGCTGATTTGTATGGATTACCATCGTTTTCCCGTCTTTTCCTCCGCATCTCGTATGAGATTTGCCTAGCTCTAAGGCGTTTAAGGGAGCCTCGTGAAACTGTTTAGTTTTTCATATTTGTTCGTATTGGTTGGTATTGATAGAAACGTCTATAAACACCTTATACAGTGGTATACGTAGAGGTACTTCGATGAGGGATCGAGAGCCGCTAGATAGTGTAGATGGTGGCTCTCCCCGAGACATCTAAGATGTGGGGTGCTAGGGGTCACCCTGAACGCCCCCAAGCCCGATGAAAACCCGAGCGGAATGCGGGGGAAAGAGATGAGGCAATGAAACCAACCGATATAAACCTACATCAGAGCTGAACCCCTTAAGAACCTCACATCCTACTTCATCTTCAGCAGGAGCCCGAACCCCATCTGCGCAACTCAGCGCATCAATCAAGTAACATAAGCCGATACGAAACATGGAACAGTTGCCTGGAGCCTCTGAAGTAGCTACGATTGAACCACTCTTATAGAACTATAGCCTCTAACCTACTTATTGTCCTCACAACGGTCTCGCATTACTCTACTTGCGGATTAGGGCCGCGACTTAACATCAACTTCTTAGAGAGGTCCTCAAGAGGAAGCTTTATTATTCCCCTTGTAGCATAAGTACGCGGTGAAGAACTTGATTATTAGGTGGCATGGTCATGCGTGTTTCGAGCTTATAGACCGCGACGGGTTTACTATAGCTATCGATCCACATGACGGGTACAGTCTCGGCATAAAGCCACCCAGCTTTAAGGCCGACGCCGTTCTCATAACTCACGAACACTTTGATCACAACGCATATAACATAGTGGCAAAGCCTGGTGCTGAAAAACACTCGATGAGGGAGGGTGAGTTCTTAATTGCCGGTCGACATATGGCTAGAGGCGTTAAGCTATACCACGATAAGGTTAAGGGTAGAAGGCGAGGTGAAGTAGTGATCTATAGAGTCGAGGTCGATGGTGTAAGAGTACTTCACTTAGGTGACCTAGGACACGTTTTCGATGAGAGTACGGCTTTAGGACTTAAGCCTATAGACGTCTTACTAGTTCCAGTGGGAGGTACCTTCACTATAGACGCCAGAGAGGCTTACGAAGTAGTAAAGGTCGTTGAGCCTAAGGTCGTCGTACCAATGCACTACTGGGTTAAGGGTATGAACCTACCACTACAGCCAGTAGACATATTCGTAGATATAGTAAGGGACGTATACGAGGTAGTGAGCACGCAAACTAGTGAGCTAACGGTAACCCCTGAAGGTCTTCAGTCGATAGTGAAGACTAAGGTCTACGTGCTAAATGCTCCTTGACTTATCTAGTAACTGCTATACCTATTTTTCTGAGTATCTCCTCTCGGCCCGGTCTCATAGCATAGCTCCGTATAGGACCTATGACTCTCTTTGCTAAGTACTCAGCCACAGAGTTCTTTAGGTCCATCGGGTGGATCTTACCGTCAACGTAGTCTCTTTCTAGATCCTCGTACCTCCAGTACGTAATCGACCCCCCGTACTTACTTGGTCTCTCGACTTGGAATTCTACTTCACCACCTCTAAACACGATGTGCTTCACTATACCTAGAACGGGGTTTCCTTCGACGTCTCTAGGAGGGCAATATGCTCTCATTATCTTCGCTCTAATCTCTTCGTCGGAGTCTGTAACGAATATCGCTGACTCGGGTTTAGACTTGCTCATCTTGATCTCCGACATCATCTCGTCTTTAGGTAAGGTCTTTACTTCCATCTTGGAAACTCCTTGAAGTGATGGTAGGAGTGGTGTGTGGACTGCGACGACTTTTTTCCTACCGAGCTTTTCTGCGACGTCTCTCGCTAGCATATGGGCCTTCCTCTGGTCGATACCGCCGAGAGCGACGTCTACATCTAGCTCGAATATGTCTGTAACCTGCATGAGTGGGTATACTAGCTTAGAGAAATCCGATTCTGCTTCATCTGCTTTTCTACCCATGATTGTGAGAGCCCTCTTAACTCTGGCGATTGAGGTAGACTTAGCTACCTTAAGTAGAGTAGCCCAATACTTACTACTGTCAACTAGGTCTTCAGCGTATACTACTTCAAACCGCCCCTCCAAGCCTATCGCATTGAGAACGTCTACTACATGACTAGCTGCTGCTCTTATCAGGTCTAGGTCGCCACCGAGTTTGTCGTTTATCCAAGCATGCCAAGTCGCAGCTAGTAGAACCATTCTAAAACCTGCGTCCACTAGATCTTTGAACTTGTAAGCCCAGATAAGCCAGCCTACGTGAAATAAACCACTAGGCTCAAAGCCTAGGTATCCCTTACCCCCACCAGCTTCTAGCAGGTCTTTAAGCTCTTCCACGGTAACAACCTCTTCAGTATCCCTAAGTACTAGCCCCAACTTAGATTCGACATCCATGGGGATCGTCCACTATAGTTGAACAAATCCATAATATTAAATCTGGATGCTTAAGAAACTTTGAGAGTGACTGATAGAGACTCTGTTAGCTAAAGTCATCACTGACTCAAATCACTTCTATTACTAACAACTACTACAAGCTATGCGGTAAGCACTAGAACATCTTAAGAACGAAGCTTGTCTAATGCGTTAATAAAAGGGCCGGGGGTGGCCCTTCCTACTTCACAGAGCCCCGTGACACGGGGCACTTAGTAGGACCAATAGTTAAATACCTACTAAGTTATTTAAGTTTACCTCCGGTTCTCTTCAAGACTGTCGGTGGTATTGGGGACTCCAGCTCTCTAACTCGCTCCTCTACTTCTTGCAGCTTTCTTAAGGTCTCTCGTAGGGTTTCATCCAGTAAAGCTAGTTTACCTTCTATGTAGACGAGTCTATTAGATATCTCTCTAAAGCTGTCCGAGTCCATCACGCGGTGTCCGGACATGAGGGAATCTTGAAGTCCCAATCTTATGTACATTTTTATGAGGTCGGTTATCTGGATGCCCATGCTTGTAGCCACTCTCTTGAGTTCCTCGTACACACCTTCGGGTAGTGATATGTGGACTGTTGGAATGTACGAACCCTCCAAGAGTAGTACTAATAGAGGTTTATAAAATTATCTGTTTATATGTATTCCTCTTAAACCATTCGTACATATCAACTGAAAACTTCCCGTGATTATAAGCTACTGGTCCTAGGGAATATTGGTGAATAAAACTGAGAGTTATATCACTGAAAATTGATGATTCTCTCTTAAATGCTTTAGACGCGGCAGCAAAGAACTCGGGTCTCAGCAGATCGGAAATCATAAGACGCGCTTTACTTAGGTACCTAGAAGAAAACGGTCTAAAGACGAGTAAAGTAAGAGTAAGACATATCATTCTAGCTTAACTTTCTCTCGGTAGTATACAAGCTTAACCACTCTAAGTCTAGTGGATTGCTTTCGCAGCTAAAGAATATATTATACTGACTCCATGCTGACACACACTTTTATTCTCAGCATTGCGCTCGTAGTGGTGTGTCATGCATGAATACCTCTATGATAACTGCCGAAGGGGTGATAGCGTGGTGGATGATGTCCTTAAAAACTTGGGTGAAATAGGAGATCTCTGGGTGCTACTCGGAGTGGTCTACTCGCATCCTCTGGCGCAAGCTCCATGGGTCCCAACTAGAGAGGAGATTCTTCCCTATATAATAATGCTGGCTAAACCCACAAAAGATGATGTCTTCTATGACTTAGGGTGTGGTGACGGGAGGGTGGTCATTGAGGCATCTCTTCACGGTGCTAAAGGAGTTTGCGTAGAGATTAACCCTGAGTTAATCAAGAAAGCTAAGGAAGCGGCTGAGAAGCTCAAGGTCATCGATAGGATTACTTTCATAAACGACGACTTCTTCAACGTCAGCCTTAGAGATGCCACCATAGTTTACATGTACCTATTGACCTCCGTCAATAGAGCTCTGAGACCTAAGTTAGAGAGAGAGCTAAGACTGGGAGCTAGGGTAATCACTCTAGACTTCGAGATCCCTGGGTGGAGACCGATACACATCATGAGGGTCTCACTCGGATACAGAGAAGCTACTCTCTACCTCTACGTAAGGGGTGTTTCAGACATATAGAGTAGATACCCAAAACAAACCTTAATAGCTTCTGAGAGTGAGAGTCCTCCGCTGAGAAGCTTGGCTATGGTCAGAGAGAGTCTACCGTGTTGTGATTGCAGCATGCGTCAACCTTACGAAACTACTCTTCTGATACTAAGAGTTGGAGAGTCGATTCATAACCATACTCTCGCTGACTTCTAACGCAATGTTCTAAGCAGTTACATTCTTTACAGGTTCTGATCGCCAGAATCTTACGCAACAGTAAGCAAGGACTACTTATCCATGGTGGTACCTGCCACCCGATTTTCACTGAGTCTATAGGCTTCTGAATCAACTATTTTGAAAGAGTGTTTACTAATAGGGGTTCAGTTCTGATGTAGTTTTATATTGGTCGACCTCGTCGCCTCATCTCCTTTCCTCGCATTCCGCTCGAGCTCTCGTCGGGCTCGGGAGCGTTCAGGGCGACCCCTAGCACCCCACATCTTAGATGTCTCGGGGAGAGCCGTTATCTATATTATCAAACGGCTCTCGACTCTTCATCGAGGTACCTCCACATATATCTGCATAAGGTGTTCACAAGTGTTTCGATCAACACCAACCGATCAACAGATATGAAAACCGAAACAGTTGCGTGAGGCTTGATCTTATCTTATTAGCTTGACTAAGCTAACTTGTTTGGGGATGCCGCATTAGCAGGGTTTTACGCACTCTTATTGGAGTCTTAGCATCGTATCTTCTCGCAGTAGTGTTTCTCGCGCTATTGATGCTTCCACTAACGCGTGACCCTGTGACAAGCTTCGGGTTTAGCCTATCTTTTATTGGGTGGTGGGGTTGGCCTTTCTGGGTTCTTAATGTTTTTCCATCCCTAAACCTGGTTTCGGCGGTGCTTCTACTAACAGTTATCCCTATATCGATATCGCTAGCTGTCGGCGTTTTACTCTCCACACGCACGAAGCTCGGATTGAGGAGCTCAGTGTACGCTTCGATAACAGCGTACTACATCGTCGGCACGACGTACTTTGTGCTATCGAGGACTTTGTGGGGGAGAGCACCAGACGTAGCCTTCGAAATAGCGCTACCGCTCTGGCTCCTGATACTATTAGCAAGCGTCCTAATCAGTAGTAGGGTCGCGGAAAGAGTGGTGAAATAAAAACTACTCCGCGTAGATAGTCATCACCTGATATCTGAAATCACGGGTCTAGAAAGGGAGAAAGTATTGCTAAGATAATCAAACTCTCTCCACAGTTGGAGGAGTCGCTCTACTTTAAAAACTTTTCCTCAAATTCCTTAATAAACTCAACACTCCTCTTCGTGTCTATGAACTGCCTGCTGACCTCCTGTACGTCCTCTGCTTTAACTTCACTACGTCCTTTCTTCTGTGCGACTACACTAGCCGGTCTCAGGAGCTGGATGGCGTACCTCAGACTGTACTTGACTCCTAGGTCCGCTAGTAGCTCTAAGGCGTCACTAGAAAGGGCTACCTCCTCTTCTTCAGACCTTATCCTCACTATCTCCTTGATCTCATCTCTCGTGTACGGCCTCACAGGGATTATAAGCAGCCTATCTAGAATATCGAGAGGTATCCCATGAGGTGATTCAATGTCTGTGCCGTATATCTTAGTTATCCCTCTGTTTGTAGCCATTATTATTATGGGTGCAAACTCGCTCTCCATTATCTTAGAGAGAAATGCGAAGCACTCTAGGTCTAGCATGTGGGCATCGTCTATGAAGAGTACTCCAGGAATGATCTCTCCCTTTCCCTCATCCACGATCTTCTTGATCTGGGAGTTAACTGTTTTCCTTACCTCTTCGTCTATCTCCCTCTCTAATTCGACACCTAGGAAACCTATTAGCGAGATCCTCTGAGATGCTACAGCAACATCTAAGTCGTTAAAGGTGAATACCCTCGTTATCTCCTTCTCCTTCTTTACCGGACCCTTGGGTAGCTCTTCTGATACACCCCACACGTCGACGTCGTAGTACTTGGCCTTTTCAATCCCCTTAACCCTACCTACCTTATGGACTAAACCCGTCTCAGCATCTATCCATATCAAGTCCCCCCTCTTAATCCCCAGCTTTAGCAGCTGTGACGTAATCTCCTCACCAACAGTCAGAGAGAGGCTGTCGTCTTTAGTCTCAAGAGTTATTCTAGCCTCCCGCGGGATCCTCAGGTAGGGGTTGAACGGGTGCTTTCCGTAAGCAACCTTTATCTCTTTAACGGCTCCCTCATAAACTCTTCGAGTTTCCCGAATCCTCACACCCATAGCTTTTCTTACAGCCCTCATTAGTACCTCCGTCTTCTTGGCCTCTAGTGAGTAAACCTCGGATGCGTGGATAGTAACAAAGGGAGTATCCTCACCTAGTTCTCTAGCTATAGCATAAGCTAGAGCGGTCTTCCCGGTTCCGGGGGGTCCGACGAGTAGGACGCCCTTGCCTTGGAACTTACCTTGCTTCACTAATTCGACTACTATAGCAGCACTCCTTCTCGCCTCAATTTGACCAACTATTCCATCAGCTACCCGTAGAGGCTCTCCCTTATCGTCTAATCCGAGACCCTTTATGTGGCTGTGGAGACTTACTTCGGCAATCCTCTTGGCAGGGCTTATCTCACGTATTTGCGCGCACATCTTCCACCATCCATTATTTACGTATCTATATACTCACCTTATAAGCTCTACCACGAGATAATTAGTTAATTGAGGTGATTTAGACTTCTCACTTCATACTACTAGACCCTTGAACTGCGTTCATCAGCTTCCTGAGGGCTTCTGCCGACCTACTCGAGCTTACTCTAGCCAGAGCTTTAGATAGCGTAGAGGGGTTCTGGAGTGCCCAAATCAGAGTATCTAGGTGGATCGGGGGTATACCGGTTTCTTCGCCTATAATTCTCCAAGCTTCTATTACCTCATTTTTACACTTACTTAATACCTCTTCGGCGGGTAGACCAGGTATTATGCCTAAGTTTACAGTCGCTCTAGCTACTCTAATATCTACAGGTATGGGGATATCCGCTGGTAGAGGTCCATTACACCTTTTTAGGGCCCTCCCACAGTAGTACGCCATCTTAACAGCGAAAACCACGGTCTTACTACTGGGATCGGACTTTAGCACACTAGAGGTCAGACCCCACAGATTCCTGAAGTCGCAACTGTATATCAGCTCACCTATCATTGCTGAATAACTAGAGAGCTTCCTTATCCTATCTGCTTTAACTTCTCTAAGGAAGGAGCTACAGTTATCTCTTAGCACGTAGTTCAATGCTGCGTTAACAGGACCGAGGAAGCGTCCTACCTCGAGGTAGTGTTGAGCAAACCTCTTCCAGAACTCTTCACCTGTGCACCTGAGTCTATAGGCTGATAGAGCAACTAAGAAGAAGGAAATAGCACCTGTTAGACCGCCAGCAGAGCACACAGTTAAAGCAGACTCGTACTGAGGGTCTACTTCTTCTACGTTAAGTACATCTCCCAGCGAGACTATACTAAGTAGTGAAGCCGTACTCTTTATTGTGTCCCAATTTAATCTACACTCAACCAATCTCCTCCCGAGAAAATCACTCACTCGAAAAGATAAGCATGTGGAGCCTAAGGTTAAGCCTAAACAAGCGCACTGTAGGTAACAAAGTATATTAATTCATACTCTTGTTAATCTTATTTCGAGGCAAACACGAATTGAAACTCGAAGATCCCTTGAAGCTGATCGGCGAGATAATATATTGTTCAGCAAGGTTTGAAAACTTAGTTTCAAGGCTCTACGAGCAGATAGTGGAAAAAGCTGAAGATAAGTCCTCGGTGGTCTCACTCATTTGGCTCTCGACTAGGAGTAAATCTAATGCTGAGTTTCTCGATAGAGTCTTAAAAATACTAGGGCTTGGAGCACTAAAGGAGGAGTGTAAAACAGTCATAGGGCTTCCGTGGCGGGTAGTTGAAGAGATAATGTCGGAGGTAGATAGTGCTGAGTGCTTAAGCGGAGAGTCAATAGTTTTCCTACTTAAAAAGCTTAATGCTGAAGATAGCATTATGAGTATAGAGACTTACCATAAAGTTCTCTTCAATCTCCTAGGGCAGGTTCTCCCCTATTTCGTAGCGGTAAGAGACGCGAAGGTGATTTCTGAGATTCTTCAGAAGATGTCTAAAGAAGAGGAAACTCATGAAGAAGTCCTCACACAGTGTTTTCTCGGACTCTCTCAGAAGATGGACTCTAGAACTCGGCACTAGCTTGGAATGCTTTTAAGCTATGCTGTACCTCTGTAGTTAGGTAATAGTGATGGCTAAATCGATGTACCACTACATTGCCCAGCTCTGGAGGAAGCCTTACGAGGGCCCCATGGCTGAACTGATGAGGGAGAGACTGATACTTTGGAGGCGAGGACCTGCTGTAACTAGGGTTGAGAAGCCTACTAGGCTAGATAGAGCTAGGGCCTTAGGTTATGAAGCTAAAGTAGGTTTTGTGGTAGTAAGAGTTAGAGTGAGGAAGGGAGGTCTGAATAGGCCTAGACCGAACTCAGGTAGGAGACCTAAGAGAATGGGAGTCTACGGGTATGCACCAGAGAAACCTACTAAGCTAATAGCTGAAGAGAGGGCTAACAGGAGGTTCCCCAACCTCGAAGTACTGGGAAGCTACTACGTAGGAGAAGACGGTATGTACAAGTACTACGAAGTCGTAATGGTTGACCCGCATCACCCGTCCATACTTTCTGACCCCGAGATCAGCTGGGTGGCTAACCCAAGCCAGAGAGGAAGGGTCTTCAGAGGTAAGACGATGGCTGGTAGGAAAATGAGGGGGCTTTTGAAGAGCAGGGGTCTTAAGGGTACACATCACTACAAGTGGAAGAAGAAGCAGAAGGAGAGAGAACTTAAGAAGAGGCACGAAGCGTCTAGAGGGGCTAGGATCATAGCCCCCCAAGAGGTTATGGAGAATCTGGGCTACGAGAAGTAGCGGTAAAGTTATGATAAAGATCGTTCTTGAGCTCTCTGCTTTTGTTCACTCAACCGAAGTAGAGGAAAGAGTAGTTAGTGCTTTACTGAACGCTGTACCAGCCGAACTCCGCAGCTCTCTTCTTCAGCAGGTCAAGAGGCAGAGTCTCGAAGGCTACTACGGAAACGTCATAAAGCTAGTTAAACTCTCAGTCGGCAGGAATGCGGCTAGTAGTGTGTTAAAATACGTCTTGTGCTCTATGAGTAAGACGGACCGCGAGATACTCCTAAACACCCTAGGGAGTAGAGTGGAGAGTAGGAGGACTAGACTACATATTCGCTTAAGCAAGCAGGACCTCTACCTAGGGAG
This sequence comes from Thermoproteota archaeon, assembly GCA_030550455.1. Taxonomy (GTDB): domain Archaea; phylum Thermoproteota; class Thermoprotei_A; order Sulfolobales; family NBVN01; genus DRZP01. The sequence goes on along the minus strand of JAUQPH010000004.1, from coordinate 29,515 downwards.
GATAGTGCTGAGTGAGGGTAGTGACGTCATTAAGGTGGTGGCCTCCTTCGAGGGTGCCCACCGCGTTGACTTAAGCAAGGTCTTAAGGGAGATCGGGGAAACTTGTGGTAGCTGACCTATGCTTTAAAGGTGTTGTCGACGACAACTTGGTGAGATATGCCTTAAGACTTGGATATAGGGCGATAGCTTACTGCGGGGCTAGCTCAACTGAGTTAGTCGGAGGGGTAAAGCTAGTCCCTAGGTATGAGCTGAAGAGAGACGACGTCAGTAAGTCCCGTAACTTAAGGGGCCTTAGGGTTCTCGTAGTGAGATCTAAGGATGACCTAAAGGCGTACCCTAAGCTTGCTGGAAGCATAGATGCTGTTAGAATTGACTTTGCTCAACTAAATGAAGTTAATAAAGGCTTCCTGCGGAGATTGATAGGACTGGGTGTCCCAATTGAAGTAGAGTTTTCAGAACTAGTCAGTAGATTACTAAGTAGCTACTCTTTAGACTACTACTACCTCATTTTAAGGCTGTATACGCGTAAGAAGATAAGGATTTACGTCTGTAGTGGTGCTACAGACTTATCTAGCATGGTCCACCCGACTGCGATGTTCGCACTCATCTCAGTCTTGGGTGTACCCGAGGCACTTGCTGCTAAAGCTATATTTAAGGTACCTAGCGAGTTGATATCGAATGTCGCTTGAGTACACCCTACTGGTCTCAGCTGTAGCTATCTCACTCGTAGCTCTATACTTAAGTGTAGCTTCTTGGTTGAAGATGAGGAGAGCGGTATCTTTAGTGAGGTCCGCTTTAGGCAATAGTAAAACAAAGATTGTTAAACCTAGAAGAAGGTACCTAGTTTTCGAAATAATAGCGGTCTCCGGGGACCTATCTCACGTTAGGAGAGACCACGTAGAGAAAGCACTTCAGAAGAACTTTCAGCTCCTCTACGGACTAATTGGCTACGGAGCCGCGAGACCGTCTCTCGTGTACTACGATGAGTCTAGAGGAGCCGGGATACTGGCGTTTAAGCATTTGTGGAGGAATCATGTTTTCCTACTGCTATCACTTATAAAGGAGATAAACGGAGTGAGAGTGCTTGTAGTACCCGTCACAACAACCGGAACAAGGAAGAAGGCTATGAAAGCTCTTGAAAAAACCTAGCCCCCACATATCGCCACCTTGGTGAGAGCACGTTTAAGTTTGGTACTTCTACAATGGTGTACCTAACCCTTTCACCATCTAGGGCCATTGAGAGAGTTCTCCAGCGGGGCTTTAAGTCCGTTGAGTTGAGTTATGATAACTTTATAGCTAGTAGAGTAGGGGAGATAGCAGAACTAAGTGAAGTCGTGGATAGTGTGTCCAGGTATAGATTAGACTCGTTTTCTGTGCACTTACCCTACGATAACCTAGAGCTAAGCACTTCCAGACTTGCTAGCTCTATCAGTAGGTTCTCGAGGTGGATCAAGCTCCTCGATAGAGTAAACGTTGATTTCTACGTAACACACCTTCCCAATCTTCCTCCATCGAGAGGATCGATAGATGTTGCCGTAAAGTACTTAAGGAACCTCGCTGACTTAGTCAGCGGTAGTTCCCAAGTACTCGTCGAGAATACTGCGAGCACCGGCAGGCTTGGGGCAACCCCTGAGGACTTGCTAGCGGTCGTAAGGTACGCTGACGCACCTAATCTTGGTGTGTGCGTTGACGTAGGTCACGCTATTATAACTAGAACACCCCTTACTTCATTCAGCTCCACCCTAAGGGAACTAATTAAGTCGATTCACCTACACGATAATGATGGGTTCTCCGATAAGCACCTGCTTCCAGGTTCGGGAGTGCTCGACTTGCGTGAGCTAGTAGAGTTTCTAGCAGTAGCTAGACCTACTCTAGTGATTGCTGAAGTAGCTTGTAAGGGTTTAAGTGAGTGTGATAATGTACTCGACTCTATAGTGGATATCGGAAACTTCTTAAGGAGAGCTATCTAAGTTAGAGCATATAAAATCGACTACAGCTAGTTTTGGGTGATAGTGTGAGTGAAGCTACTAGGCGCTTAAGGCAGGAACTATACTCTCTGCTAGATCGTGTCGTAGTTATTAGGCTGTCCGATGGTTCTAGGTATGAAGGTAAGCTAAAGGGGATCGACGTAGATGGACTAACTCTACACGCAGTCCTAGAGGACGTGAGAGACTCTAGTGGAAACGAGATACCTAAGGTTTTTATAAGTGGGAGTAGGATCTCCGAGATAATCTTGAAGGAGAAGGCAGTATTTAACGCTAAGGAGTTCGCAGCATACGTAGTTGATAGACTGAAAGTGAGGCCAGATGCCGTAAAAATAGATGAAATACTAAACGCAGTCAGGTTTTTAGATAGATACGTAGTAAGTGAGAAGGGTGTTGAAGGTTCGGGTCCGTTTGCTGAAAAACTGTATAGCGTCTGGCAGGAGTACATGGAGTCTAAGTCTAAGCCGAGGACGTCAGTAAGTTGAGCTTCGAACTAAGGGATAAAGACCTAGCTGGTAGAGTAGGTAAGCTGAAGCTTAGGTCCGGAACTCTAGAGACTCCAGCTTTTTTCCCTGTAGTCCACCCGTTTAAGCAACCAGAAGACCTACCCTTAGAGAGGATCGTGGAGCTTGGGTTTAAACAAGTTATAACGAACGCCTACATAATCAAGAGGAAGCTGGATGGTAAGGTAGTGAAAGTACATGAAGTACTAAACTTTAATGGTATAGTAATGACTGACTCAGGAGCTTACCAGCTACTCGTGTACGGTGCTGAGAGAGTTGCTATAGACCCCGTGGAGCTCGTCGAGTTCGAAGAGGCTCTAGAGCCGGATATAGCCGTCATAGTAGACATTCCCACTCCCGATACGGCAACTCGGGAAGAGGCTAGGTTCAGTGCTGAAGAGACGTTGAGGAGGGCCTACCTGTCCCTAGATGTCGTTAGGCGGAGTTCCGATAGAATAGCATGGGTACTTCCGGTACAAGGCGGTGTCTACGTAGATCTACTTAAGTGGAGTGCCGAAGAGTCTAGAAAGCTGTCAGATTTCTACAGCCTGTACGCTGTAGGAAGCCCGGTTAAGGCCTTAGAGAAGTACGACTTTAAGAAGGTAGTCGACATGATTTACGCAGTTAAGTCTATAGTGCCAGTAGATAAACCGGTTCACTTATTTGGTGGTGGACACCCGCTACTGATCCCTATAGCCGTTGCTCTAGGTATAGATACTTTCGACTCGGCCTCATACATCCTCTACGCTAAAGACGATAGGTATATGACTGACTACGGTACTCTGAAGCTTAGCAACCTTAACTACCTCCCCTGTAACTGCCCTGTCTGCAGTAGGTTCGAACCTGGAGACCTACTGGAGATGAGCAAACTCGAGAGAGTAAGGCTACTCGCAGAACACAACTTAAGCGTTATCAGTAAGACCATGAGGGAAGTGAAAGAAGCTATTAAGGAGGGGAGGCTATGGGAGCTATTGGAGCGCTTAGCTAGGTCACACCCTTCAGCTAGAGACGCCTTCGAGAGGTTAGTTAAGTACGTGAGGTGGATTGAGAGACTAGACAGTAGGTTTAGAGGATCGGGAAGAGGTGTTTTTCTCGTTGATACTACGTCTTACTTTAGACCCGAGCTCGTGAGACATAGGGACTACCTAGAAAAGTACTTAAAGCACGTGCTAGAGGGAGACCATCAGAGGCCCCTAGCTTTATTCCCAGGAGACCCTAGGGATAGACCCTTCATCGAGTCAAGAACTTATCGTAGAGCTCTCGAGTACCTGCACCAAAGACAGGCAGACCTCGAGCAGTACGTAAAGCTGGTCTACATACCGTTCTTCGAGTTAGTTCCCGCCGAAGTATCACATGCCTTTCCCTACTCTCAGTGCGAGATATCTCTTAGTGCGTCTAGAAGGCTTTCTACGCAGATGTTCAGTAAGCTCATCGACTTAATTAAGCGTTACAAGAATGAGGTAGTTTTCTTCACTTGTAAAAAGCTAGCATGGTCTAGGCCGGACCTCGTGAGAGAAAAGATTTGTGGAAGCGTTGACTGCTCACACATAGACTTCGTAGAGGTGTGCGAAGACGTATAGTACTCTACGTTTACATACCTGCATTACACGTCTGGAAAAACTTGTGTTCCTTTAGAGCCTCTAACTACGTCGTGTCCCTCTCTTAGGTGCCCTATAGCCGCTCTCAACCCACCGTGCCTTATAAACCTTATGCACGCTAGAACCTTAGGACCCATAGAACCCGGTGGAAAGTGTCCTTCTCTGTAGTACTGCTCGAGCTGGCTAACGGTTACCTTACCCAGCTTTTGAGCCCCGTCTCTTCCGTAGCTTAAGTAGGCTCCATCTACGTCAGTCAATATGATGAAGTGACCGGCACCTAGCTCTGTAGCAAGCACTTCACCAGCAAGGTCTTTATCTATAACTGCTTCACGACCAACTAGCCTACCTCCACCCATCTCGACTACCGGGATGCCGCCACCTCCAGATGCTACTACGATCCACCCACTATCTAGTAGGGTCTTGACAGCGTCGACTTCGACATTCCTGTAGGGGTCGGGTGAGGGGACGACTCTCCTCCACCCTCCTCTAGGGTCTTTCTTGAATACCCAGCCTTTCTCCTTAGACAGCCTCTCAACCTCTGATTCATCTGTATACCACCCTCCGACAAACTTCGTTGGATTACTCCAAGCAGGGTCATCGTCTCTAACTGCAACCCTGTTGACTACAGCTATAGCTCCCTTAACCCTACTGAGGAGTCCTTTGTCGGCGAGCGTGTTGTGTATTGCTTGAGTGAGTAGGTAGCCTAACCACCCCTGAGTCATTGCCCCAGCTATATCGAGAGTTTGAGGTGGGATCTTAGACTTCAGGTGCTCCATCCACTCGCTCACTATCCCGACTTGAGGTCCGTTCCCATGTGTTACTACAACCCTGTACCCTTCTTCTACAATGCTTGCTATGACCTCGGCCGCAGTGAGGGCGTTCCTCCAGTAGTCTTCTGGAGTTCCTCTATCACCTATACTCTGAAACGCGTTCCCCCCTAAGGCTACGAAAACAAGGCGCTCGTCTCTTTGAACCATATATACTCCCAGATGCTAGTACGCTTTCCTAAAAAATTTTATGTGGTTTTCGAATTTTAGTTATACTCGGCTAGAGCATCTTCGAAGTAAGCAGAAATCACCTGATAAAGCTCGACTGAGCGGCATGTTTCAAGTACATTGGAGAACTATAGTGGAAAACTTTAATTTTACTCTGCGGTTAGGTACGTGTCGATGGGAGTAGCTAGGTGTATGTAACTAGGCGTGCTACGAGAGATGAAGTACGCATACTTAGGTCTATAGCTGACTACCAATTCGGAGTCGGCATAGGACGGGAGGTCGTACCTGAAGCTGTTTACTTAAGGATCTCGAAGTCTACGGGTAGAGTTAGAGCTGTTCTAGACGATACTGGTAGAGTTCTGTATACTGTCAGAGCGTATACTCACACTCTAATCCCGACTATCTACGGTGCCTTACTCCTCCATAGAGCAGCTAAGTACCCGAGGCTTAGGTGTGTAGTAGTATCTGATGTCGTAAAAGACCTAGTGGAGAGAGGATCCAGCGTCTTCTCAAGGCACATCATGTACCTGGACGAAGAGCTTAGAGCAGGTGATGAAGTCTTAGTTGTAGACGAATCCGATAAACTACTCTGTACTGGAACACTCAAGCTGTCTCCACTCGAGGTTTTAGAGTTTATTAGAGGTTCCGCTGTAAGAATTAGGGCGTGTATACTTGACGAAATCAGTTAGAGTAGTACTCTCAGATCGTGGAAGAAGGCTAGTAGAGAGTAGGGATAACTGGCTACTCATAACCGGCTTCCCGGGCTTCGGCTATGTTGGTACTATAGCCGTTAGGTACATGATCAAAAAGCTGAAGGCCCAGAAGGTAGGGAACATATTCACGAAGTACATGCCGGATTTTACTGGAATAGATGACTACGGTATCGTCACACCCTTCGAGTTGTTTGCGCATTCAGATACAGGCATACTGTTCCTACTGAATAACGTGATACCGCATACACCAGAGAGACAAGCCTTCGTAGAAGCAGTTGCCGACTGGTTTACATCGGTTGGTGGCAGTAAGGCCATACTAATAGGCGGGCTTAACTACAAGTTCCGAACCGGTGAAGAAGAGCTATCTTGGGTCTGCTTAAACGAGTGTGGGTGGGAGCTTCCGGAGTCGTCACTCCCAAGAGGTCTTTACATTGTCGGACCTCTAGCCCTTCTTACTATGGCGCTAGAAACTCGAGGTATTCCGACACTTATAGTTCTACCGTACACCGACCCCAGCAAATACGACCCGAAGGCTGCGTCAGTAGCTGTGGAAAGAATCAGCAAGCTTCTAGGGCTCTCGATCGATGTAGCCGAGCTATTGGAGCACTCTAAGATAGTTGAAGAAGCTGAGGAAATGCTTAAAGAAGCTGTTAAAGAAGCGGAAAGTAAGGTTAAGATGTACATGTAGCTGTAGTCAAGATACTAGCTTAACTAAGAGTTTTGACTTAAACTTTCTGTAGATAGCGTAAGATACTGCGAACCTACCGTACATATCTGTAATCTGAGTTGCCCAGACACCGTATATCCCGTAAACTGGTTGTAGAGCTTGAGCTAGAAGTGCTCTAAGAAATATGACGGTAAACGAGTTGACTGCTAGCGGTACCCACGTGCTACCCATGCCCCTAATTACTCCGTAGATAGCTAGTGACCCCCCGAAGCCCACCTCTGAGATAGCTGCTAGCACTAAGTACGTGCCGACGAGTCTGGCTATACTTGCGTCTTCAGTAAACGCCCTACCAACGAATGGTGATAAAGCTAGAAGTATGGCTGTTGCCACAGACATCCACGACAGACCTATCTTTAGTGACTCACGTACCAAGTCGTCAAGCTTCTCCACGTTGTTGGACCCAACCCTCTGCCCCACTCTCGCAGATGCAGCAATGTTTATTGCGAAAACTGGGTTTATTATGATGCCCTCCACGCTTAACCCTATGTTGTGAGCTGCTAGAGCAGCGACTCCAGACTTAGCTACAGCGTTTATGTATATGTTTTGCCCCAAGCTCCCGACAACTCTCTCAATAGATGCTGGCACACCTATGGCCATGACTTTAGCTAAGACCCTAGAGGGAGGCTTTAGCCTCAACCTGAATGGAGGCTTAAATATGGAGTAAACGGTTAAGCCGAGGTACTGAGAAAGTGCTGATGCGAGCCCCATACCCTCTATACCCATTTTGGGCATATTGAAGTAGCCGAGACCTAGTGATGGTATGAGTACAGCACTAGTAATACCGACGAATATAGATGAGTAAGCAGGTATCCAAGGTAAGTTGACAGCCCTATAAGATGAAGCTAGGACCGAATTAACCATCATCGCCGGAACAGACAGAATCCTCAAGCTTAGGTAGGTGCTAGCAACGGCGCTAACCTCCTGTTGCCCCCCTGAGAGTATTCCCGTATAGCCGCTTATCCAGATATGTGAAGTAAGCACTATAGCCATCGATAACATTATTGACAGTAGTAGAGACTCACCTACAGCTCTCTCTATAAGGTCCTTCCTACCTGCTCCAAAAGCTTGAGAGCAGTACACGAGGAGACCGACCATGAAGATAGACATTAGAGCGTTGAGTATGAAGAAGAGATATGAAGCTAGTCCCGTACCCGCAACAGCCTCGGTACCTATCCTTGAGGCAACAACCATACCTATCAAGCTTATCACAGAGTCCGGTATAGAGCCTATGAGTATCGGGAGAGCTATACTTCCGACCTCTCCTTTAAACCCTAACCTACCTCACCAAACTCTTCTTCAATTAAGCATTAAGTACTTAAGTGAACTAGGTTAGTTACGGAAGCTGGGTTTAAACCGAGACTCGGCGTTATATACAAGCTAGTGGGCTTTAATTAGGTGGTAGCCCTGAAGGTTGGGAGAAAGTACGGCATATATCGATGACTCTGTTTAGAACATGCGGGAGCTCCCTATAGCTTTCAACTTTTAAGAAAAGCAGACCTAGAGCTTCAGCAGCTTCTTCGTCGTGCTGTGCGTCTGCTACAAAAACTACTTTCCTTCCTCTAGAGAGCTTTAGTACATACTTCAGTTGTTCAACTCTATAGGGAGTAACATCTCTCGAGACGAGGGACTCTGCGAACCTAGTGAGGCCTAGCCTCGATAAGACTAGCTCAGCTGTTCTCGAGCTCCTAGCAGTCACAAAGACTACTCCAACTCCTAGAGAAATCATCCTCTTAACGCACTCAACGCTCTCGGAGACTTCTCTCGGGTCTATACGCTCGACTGACTCTACTTCTGCTTCCTCAATAAGCCTCCAAGCCTCCTCCTTTAACTCCCTATCTACTGGGAGACTGGCCAGACTCTCGGCTAGTGGTCTGAGTGAGTGGTTAACACCTAGTAACGCTCTTATCCTAGCCCTCAGTGTCTCGAAGTCGATTAGTAAAGGTATTAAGGTACCGTCGATATCGAGAGCTACTAAACAATCCCCACTGATTTCAATCACCAAGATCTAAACCATCAACACAATTTAACGACGTTAGAGCTGGCACGACCGGGCCACTAGTTCCTAGTTAAGATCTGTCTACCTCTAACTGTCTGTATCGGTATCTAGCCGAGCTCTAAGACTTACCGAGGGGCTTTAAGACCTTTGTTGATACTTCATTGAGGAGCCTGCTAGTTCGCTGGTCTAAAGATCGTCTCATTAGAGCCGGGATGCGCCTACTTAAATCTCTCTGAGTGTAGCTGACCTCCTGTAGCCCAGTTCTCTTTGGGTACCTCACGTATAACGATAGTAACGGCTTCTCGAGGAATTCCCAGCTCCTCAAAAACCTTAGTCAATCCTTCAACCAGCTTCTTCTTGAACTCGAGGGACGTGCCAGCCCACGTAGTGACCTCCACTATCGGCATAGCTGACACCAAACAGAGGTAGAGACCTAAGTAAAATACTTTAACCCTCAGTCAGAGGTAGATTAGTACTACTGTTGCTAATATCTGCCGGGCCCCAACTTCCTCTACTCTATCTCTTGCTCCCTCAGTCTAGGACTGTTTTAGATCTGCACCATGCTTTAGAGATATCGACGTTTAAAAGATATTGAGTAAGTGTTTCACATAGAGTTTTAGAAGTAAAAGAGTAGAACTAAATAATTACTTTTTAGTGATGTAAAGTGAAACTTCTATGGCCGTATACCTTACTGGGTCGTAAAACCCTGTCTCATAGATCTTAGTTCTACTCGTTCTAGCAAGAGTGATTTGATAAGTAAATCTCCTGCTCTCGGATAGCACACCCACACTGACTTCCTTATTCCTAGTTAGTAGACCGATTAGCGCACTAAGTCCGTTTTGGGTTTTTACATCTATGTCGGCGGTACGAGTCGTGTCGCCAGAAATAAGTACGGATTTCTTACTCGACCCTATGTCCACTTTAAGCGTTTTTAGATCAATAGAGTCACCGGGAGTTAGGTAGCTGAGGCTGAAGATGTGGTGAGTTCCGTTATACCCTTCATAAACAAACACCACCACCGGTGCCGAACCTATTACTCTACAGGTGAAGTTCCCGAAGCAGACTAAGGCAGCTCCCTCATCGATGCCGATACCTAGGCGAATACCTGTTTGAATCAGTGCCTCGATCAGCCTTAAGACTCTGCCGCGTGCGAGGAAGTGCTGATCTACTATTACCTGACCGTACATTAGGAACCCTAAACCTCGAGTTACAATAACTCTCTCATCCATGCCACCCCCGATCATCGGGTCACTCATGATCGCCGCACCAGCACTATTACCAGATATAACGCCACCCCGCAAGTACAGGTTCCAGAGGGCTTCTAAGACGGGGGTAGGGCTACCACCCGGTAGTAGGCACTTAGTTATCCTGTTTTGGTCTCCGCCCGTGAAGAAAACCGCGTCCAGGGACTTTACGAGCTCCACATACTGCTGTTCGTACGCCGTCTTTGCGCAATTACGCTCGGTAATGTCTATTAGAACTCCTTCAGCACCATAGCCTTTGATCATTTCTACGTATTCCCGACCGGTCTCCTCAGGGGTAGAACTCGCAGTAGGTATTATACCTACTCTAGGCTTTTCTCTACCCGTAGCTCTAAGCACCTCTAGAAAAGCTTCGTCAAACGTTCTACCACCCATTATCACAAGAGTTCCCAGAGGAGATACAGGAGGAGAGACCCTTACGGTCGCTACAGCAGTGGTAGTCGCAGTAGTTACAGTAGTTTCCTTAACTACTTGAGTACTCGTGACAGTCACAGTAGTTCTATCTATTGTCACCAGGGTAGTCAGTACTGTTACATACTGAAGCAGTTTCTCTGTAATCGTGACTACTCCTGTTGTTCTAACCATTGAAGAGATTCCGTAAGCTGCGGCTGCTGACAATATTGCGACAGCTATTAGCATCACTACGACACCTCTATCGACCCTCATAATCTCCTCCTCCTGGGGTTAGTCGCGTTCTCTATGGAATACCCTAGGAACATGAAAGCCAGTCCCGTTAATGTTATCGCTATCCCTGGAGGTATTATCCACCACCAAGCGTGAACAGTTAGTTGAGCACCACTAATCATCTTACCCCAAGAAGGAAGGTTTGGGTCAGTTAATCCTAACACACTGAGAAACACCTCGGTTAGTATAGCACCTGGAGTCGCTAGCATAACTGAGGCAAAGAAATAGGGCATTAGCTGAGGAACTATGTACTTTAAAATTATCCTAGACTTGGTAGCCCCAATAGCTATTGCTGACTCTACATACAGTTCTTCCCGTATGCTGAGAGCCATGCTTCTAGATATTATTGCTACACCAGGCCAGCCGAAAACAAGGAGAAGACCTATTATCTGTGCTATCCCGACTTGAGCGCCCGTGGTTTCTCTCAAGACGTACGATATCATTACTATGAAAGGCAGAAACGGCATGGAATAAACGATCTCGCAGACCCTCTGCATCACAATGTCTACGAGGGTTCCGCCGTAAAAACCGCTTACAGCTCCATACACGAGGCCCGTAAGCCTAGAAAGTACCGCATAAGGGAGGCCTATTAGTAATGCTACACCAGAACCCGCTAGGAGAGTCCAGAAGTTATCTCTACCCACATCATCCGTACCAAGGACTCCGTAACAACTCCCAAGGATCCTCAGTTTAACGTCAATATCTTCAGCATTCACCGTCTCAGAAAAAACTGCGTCAATTCGAACCACGTACTTCCCCTCCGTCGTATTGGCGAGAACGACTTTACCACCCGTCCCTAGCTCTCCATAGAAAAATATCTCGACTGGTGACCTAAGACCGTAGCTTATATAGTCGCTTAGTACCTTGAGAGTCTCAGGGTCTACCTTAGCAGCTAGATAAACCCGAACTAGCTTCTCAGCAAAGTCTTTAGAAAAGCTCACCTTAAGCACTTTCTCCTCATTTCGGTAGAGCTCTACCCTGTTGGCGAGAACGAACCTCACCTGAATGCCGTCAGGTCTAGCTATAATAGCGGTTATGTTTGCTACTCTATCTCGATTGTGGCTTTTAATAACTAGGGCGAAGTCTTGAGGTGGGATGACCCATGAGTAGTGGTAATCAAATGAGTAGCTTAATCCCCTACCCTCGAGCTCCTGCCTAGCTCTCTCATAGACTTCGTTCCTTAGCTTACTCAACACGCTCTCGTTGGTTATTCCCATCGAGATCAGCTCCCACCTTCTAACCTGCCACATTTCTTCAGCCTTAACACGCCAATACTCACTAGCCTCTGTATAGGTCAGATTGATAGTTGGTGTTCTACTTTCATGAGTGAGGTAGTTAACCCAACACGGTGGAACTAGCTTAGGATTCAAAGTCCACCTAACGTTGTAGTACCAGCTCGTTTTAACGTCTTCAGGGACCCAGGCATAGCCCGCTACTGCCATTAAGGTTAAGAGGGACAGAAGCAGGAGGCCGGTAATAAACATCCTGTCTCTGGTCAAGGTCTTCAGGAGATGGTACCGAGATAGGTATCTGGGGGCTTCAGTGTTTCGTGACATGTGCTCACCTCTTAATCCTTATTCTAGGGTCTAGGAGGCCGTAGACTAGGTCAAGTATGAGTTTAGCGGCTACGAAGAGAACTACGAAGGCGTAGGTGTCTGCTAAAACAACGATGGTGTCACTGTTTCTAAGTGCTGTATAATAGAGCATCCCCATTCCGGGCCACTGGAAGAGGACTTCGCTTACTATGGCCCCAAAAAGAGAACCAGTTATAGATAGTGTTGCCATAGTGACGACTGGTGGTGCAGCTGCGCGTAGTACATGCTTATACCTTATGTACCTTTCGGGTAGCCCCTTAGCCCTGAGAACCATGACGAAGTCCTCCGAGTATTTTTCAACTACTACTGCCCTAATGCTCCAAGCCCAACCGAAGACTCCCAGTACAAACATTGATATTATGGGAATGAACATATGCCAAGCAAACCACTTTATGAGCTCTATGGGGTTCTCAGCAACGTAGGGTGGTATAGGTCTCCAAGATGCTGCTGGAAATAAGTTGAGCCTGTACGCGAAGAACCATATCATTATAGCCCCAAACCAGTAGAGGGGCATAGCGTTAGTAATCATAGCGAGGATCCCACTCACTTTATCTAGCGTAGAGCCGGCCTTAGATGCTATAAGAACACCGAATAGTATGCCAAAAACTATGTTAAGGAGAGTGGCAGTAGTAAATAGAAGGGCTGTTCTACCCATAGCTGTCAACACTATTGACCTAACATCCTTTGTGTGTCCGTAGGCTGTATATAATATTCTAGCATCACCGAAATCCAGCATTAGGGTCTTGTAGGTAGCTACTAAGATTCTATAAGCGACGGGTTGATCTAGGCCATAAAAGCTGATCCAGTAGCTCTCTCTAAAGCGTTTATAGTTCTCTACGTCTTCAGGCGTCGCTCTAGGATTCTCGATGATGAACCTCCTGACTTCAGATTCTACGGTCTCGTATACCCTACCCCAAGACTCTTTCTCGTGTACGAAGTTAAAGGCTATGGAGGCTATGAGGACTGTGAGAAAAACAACTAGAAAAGCGTTAACAAGGTTAGAAGCAAAAAACCTGGCTGTGCTTGACATACGGAAACAGCCTACTACTTTCTCCTAATAACTAACGCCCCAATCAGGATTCCAACAATCAACGCCACAACGGCTAACCCAGCACCGGCCGGCGTCACAAGTGGTGAGACTTCGATGGTAGTAGTAGAAACTCCGGTTACCGTAACAGCGCTCGTTACGACACTAGTTACTGTCTTAACTGTTGCTGTAGGTGTCGGAGTCTCCACGCTTAGGACCTCGACGGTAAACCTCTCTGAAACGTCGTAGAAACCGGGACTTCTCCAGAACCTAACCTCGATAGTCACAGTTTTAAGCCCTGAGAGCTTATTGGTTATACTGGGTCCTAGCTCGAATTCCCACACAGTTGGTGGACCTACCTCCTTGACCTTACCTGTTACCGAGGCCAGCACCTCATCCTTAGCTCCGAGAACAACGAGCTCGGCGTTGACATCTGTCGCCTCCTTAGTACCCTCGTCTGGGAATATTACGTACTTAAGTATCGGTACTTCGACTTCCGCACTATAGCCTACTACCAAAATTGTTGGAGCCTTAATTACTCCAGCAACCTTAATTTGAGACACTTCGAAAGCCTTTAGCCAGTAGTCAGGAGTGAATGGGTATGTAGGATCTCTAAACGCTTTAAGCTCTATGTACATTTGCTCAGGTACGTACTTATCTATGTAGTACGGCCCATTGCTTACTGCCATATGCTTATGCTCAGTAATAAACTTCGCTAGCGTTTCTGTAGCTTTAGCTAAGTCTTGAACTCTGACACCTTTTTCTTCCAGCATCTTAGCTGTACTAGCGAGGTGTGGTGGAGTATACCCTCCCCGACCAATGATCCTGAGGGCTTCAGCTACGTCACCCACATGATTGGGGTTCATGGCGTCTAGGGTTCTCTCACCTTCGCCTGTTAGCCAGCCGTACTTAGCACCGCTCACAGGTCCCTTGTAGAGGACTACGTACTCGAAGGCTAGCCTAAGGAGCGGGTTCCAAGAAGGCCAGAGGTAGTCGAGGTAGTAAGTTGCGGTTTCATCAAGGCTATAGAAGAGTCCGTAGTTCCCGTAGACCCTGATGGCTGTAGAGTTTATGATCTCTATTCCTGCCACATCCTCAGCTATGTACTTGTCGGACTCTATGTTCGGGTGATACCAAATATCGTCATCACCGGACTTAAAGGCCCACTCAACGTACCAAGCAAAGTTCGTCAGTATGTCTAGTAAGGTCTGCGGAGATCCGTCGTGGTAGTTGCCGAGCTTAAAGTTGATATCGATTACATAAGAGGCCTTAGTACCCTCTGGGACATTGACCCAGGAGTGCTTAGCCGGATCGTACATAACGGCTGTAGTAGGTACGTTTACATCATTCTGAGTTACTCTCCAGGTGGCTCTAACCGGTATGGGCTCTAAGGTGGATGGGTGCCTGAGCCACGCATAGTCGCGGACATAGTACCAGATGTAGCTTCCATAAACGCCGCCAACACCGGATATTGGGTTCCACTCGTAGAGAAAGAGGCTCCCTGTAGAGGCGTATAGAGCCACCCTTATCTTAGAGTCAGGAGTTAAGGCTGTCCTCCACGGCCATTCGATAGTTATTCCAAAGACTGGGCTGTAAACCATGTCCTTAACCCTAGGGTTAACGATATAGAAGTTCCTTATGCCTATGACAAATACTCTTAAGCTTTGGTATATCCCCAAGTATGTTCCTTCTCTTACCTTATTCCAGTAGTCCTCTAGGTCTTTAACTTGCCCTCTGTAGAGCTCTCTAGCTATTGCCTCTAGCTTCTCTTGAACGAAGTCTCCGAGTGCTTTAGCGTGTTCTGCTGTATATTCCCACAGGCCTCCTGTAGCAGGTAGAGAGGCGAATTCTGATGAGTACCAGCCGACTTCCTCGTGTATCCATATCGACCTAATCATGGTGTCTCCATGGGTGTAGATGTGCCAGTCTAAGTTCCTAGGCTCCGCCGACCTAACTAAGGGTCTGAATTGAGCTCTCTCAATGTATTTCCTCTCGACGAGGAATCCCGCTTTCTCTAGCTGGCTAGCTAGATAGTCTCCTATTAGTCTCCTCTCGTCTTCTATCCTTATTAAGAGGACTATCTTTATCGGCTCTTTAGAACCACCTGGTCTTGTGAGAGTCCAGACATCCCTTCCGGTTGAAGGGTCCCTCTCGCTAGCTATGGAGTAACCGAATTTCTGAGCACACATAGAAGCATTCAACATGGCCTCCCTAATCTTTTGTAGAGCTAGTAGCTCGTTGCCCTCCTCCCTTAAACCGAGCATGTCCGCAACGTCCTTTATGTATCTCCATGCTGGGTGGCTAATGCTTACGTAAGTGAAGGCTGGTTCTCCACCACCCTTCAGAAGCTCGTTGCTGATATACTTTCTGTTGATCAGATTATTTAGCTGGAACCTTATCTCCCGGATGGCGAACGGATTAAACACGACGACCCCGTCTCGAGGTCTCGTAGCTAAACCGCAAACACCCATCTCATTGGGGTCACTATACGCGTTTATATCTAAAACATCGAAGAACCTAAGCGCAGGTATTAGCCTTAGCTTGCTCACATCAGCACCAGCTTTTTCGAGATCGTCTGGGAGTACTTCCCACATGAATGCGTCAAACTCTCCAGTTTCAACACCCTTAATACCCTTATCCGTCGTAGTCACACCGACATACGTGAGAGTTTCGACTCTAGGACCCTTCGTGGTAGAGGAGCCTTGAGCGAGGGCTATAGCGTAGGACGACAAGATAGATGCTAACAGTAGCACAACTAGAAGAACCGACCGCGAGAGCATGCAGAGTCACCCGTACAAATTTTTGATAAAAACAAAATAAACCTTTTATGTTCTAAAATCTAAAAGTCGTTGTATCGATACACTGATCGCTTAGAGCAGGTTTCGGAATTCCAAATCGTCGATCTTTTATGCCATCGCTCGTAATCGAACTTCATTCAGCCTCGATAATGGTCTCTAGCCACTATACTCGTACTAGCTGAACCTTGGAGAAGTCTAACTCTCGGATTCACAAAGCCTCCTGAGCTTCTCAACTGCGACCCCGAGGTAGGCTCTCGCCAGGAGGTTTTCAGGTTCTGCTGATACCACTATTTCTCCGTCAGCGGATACTACCTTCAGAGGGTCTTCCGACAGTATTCGGCATCCACCATGCTTTCTTACGACTTCCACGATTTCCTGCGGATCTCTCACTCCACTAACTTCAGCACACACTGACTCATTAGATGTCGTAATAGAGACCCTTATCGAAGCTCCGAGGTAGTCAATCGACCTATCAACACACTTCAAAACGCCCACCAAATCTACGGGTTTCGTTTCTTCTAAAAATAAGTGTTGTTTGACTGATATAGATGCTCGATGGATATAATAACTATTCTATTTTGTATAATGGTACGTAGCATAATGCTTTACGAGACCTATTAATCTTAACTTTAAAATCGGTGATGTTATACCACTAAGCGATCTTAAGGAAGATTCTAGATTAAGGTAAGCTAGAAATGGGTTCATCACTATGATCCCTTTCAGATCCGTTCTAGGTGATTTCCCACTATTCTATTGTTAGTGATGCAGCCACATTGTCGGAGTAAAGAGATTTGAGATATGCGTAATTAGGTGTCTCTTCATAAATGTGTGAAGCACCTAGAGTGCTTCAGGATCTGTTTGATTGGTCCTAGTCTCTACGTAGTATAAGTAGAGGACTTTCCCATTCCAGACATCTACTACTACGAGGTCTGTGGAGTTCTTCAGCTGAAGCGGTGTGATGAGATACGCTTTGCTGAGTTTGAGCTCTCTCACTATGGAGTCTATGGTGCTGTTTAAGCGTGGCCAGACCCACACTAGCTCACTGGGTGAGGGGTTTCTCTTAGATAGATGAACCCACCTAGCTACCCAGTCTGGAGCTACTACCACAATATCGGGGTCTAAGTTTTTCACTACTTTAGCTACTTCCGCTAGGTCCTCTAAGTACTTCTGGTCGTTGGGTAGTGGTGTGAGCCCCAGTAGTGGGAACTCTCTCATAGAGTATGCGTACTTAGTCGCTCCGAAGACCGTGTAGGCAAAGGGGAACGCTAGAACCATAAGCAGGGTGATGTAGGCTAGCTGGAACTTCCACCCACCTGAGGACTTAGCTACCCAAGCACCCGCTAGTGTTGAAGCTATCGGTGCTGCCCCAACCATGAACCTGTACCAAACAGCTACCGAAGTATAGGGTGCTAGAAGTGGTGATAGACCTGCTAAAAGAAGTGAAGCTAGAGCTATCTTACAATAGATATACCTAGAGTCTCGCTCTAGGAGGGAAAGTAGAGCTAGGGGGAGTACGGCCCCGAATCCAGCGAATAAGTAGCTAATGACCTCTGACGCATCTACATCGAAGTATGAGACTAAGCCAGCAGGTAGAGTGCCAATACCTGGGACCTCAGTGTAGGGAACACCCCAGTACCACAGCTCTAGAGCCACTGAGGCTGCTAAAGCTATAGAGCCAGCTGAAGCACCCCATAGCTCCCGATTAAGGGCTGACTTCAGTAGTAGAGTGAAAGATGCTACAGCAGCAAAGAACCCGGTGACTTCGTGGCTCAGAGCTGAGCAAACCAGTAGAGCAACTGCGGTAGCGGCCCTCTTAGCTCCCCACCTTCCGGGTCTGTCGAGAACTGCTAGCGAGAGAAGCATGAAGACTGAGCCCAGTAGCTGCCTCTGGTAGTCCCAGGAGATCCTCAGGTTAAGGACGTAGAAAGCCGTTATAGCTGAAGTCAGGAAAGCTCCCCAGCCACTAGTGCGAAATACCGTCTTAGCTAGTAGAGCTGAGGAGAGACAAAGGAGGCCGTAAGCTACAGCTGGGTACACCTTAAACACGGCCCAGGCACTAAAAGCGTGCGCAGGGACTAATACGACGAGGTTCAACATAGGTGGGATGTTCCTCAACCCACCCATCCAGTAGTAGCTAGCGAACGGATTAAGCCTGACCATGAAGTCCTCTAAGTGAGCTACGTACTCAACAGTATCCCAACCTATATGCCATGGCCACCAAATGAGCTCCGGGACGAACCTTAGTGTGAAGCCAAGTAGGAAGGAGGACGGTAGGTACAGGTTTGTAGTCGAGAAGGCCAACCTGAGCCGGTTCCAGGCACTTGCTATCACCGCATTTACAGGTCTTCCTTCTCTAAAGACGAGGGGTCTACCTAGAGCCGAATGCAGTGAGAGCGAGACCAGAGATAGAGAAACTCCTACCGAAGCTAACACAAGAGAAATGAAGAAGCTCTCGCGCGTGTAGCGAGACCCGAAGAGTGGCATAACATCGTATGGTAGATAAAGAGTACAATTAATAACTAGTGAAGAGACTCTCCCGATTAACACTACTAGAGCGCTAAGCAAACTCAGTAAGAGTGTAGAGCAATAGCTATAGGTCCAGCCTAGAGCCCTAAGATCGAGTAAGACACCCACTACGACAACAACGGTGGAGTACCACACACTGTAGTCGTAGGTTACGCGCACAGCAAGACTACCACCGTCTGCGAACCTAGTGGTTAAGAGTAGTGTGAGTAAGGCAGAAGCCGGCAGCAGGAACCTGACTCTATTAAGCACTTCTACCCAGCGCAACCTGTCTTCACCTGCGATCTAGGGCATATGTATCGCAGTGACATACTTACCGCATCCCTAAGGACGATACGCGTTCTCTATCACCTACCATAATCAACCGACCGATAGAGTGTTGTCTTTATCGAAGGACCTCGCTCCATCCCACCAACCAACTTAAAAAGATACATAATAAAAGTCCGAAGTCATTTACTATCTCAACGCTCCTTGAATATGCGCAAACTAAGCGTATTGTTTAATTAGTTATTGGAGAATGACCTTCGGAGATGATTGTCAGTCGTCTTAATCACAAAGCTTTTCCTACGCACACAAAACTAGTAGTCCTGAGGTCTAGGTTAGTCTTGATTTTTTAGGTTTATGGATTATAGTAGTTAGAGCTTTAGTATAGTGTGCCTGTGGGTGTGCGGGTTGGAGGAGGCCCTACTTTCGGGTAGTCTCGCGGTTTTTGCTAGGCAGAAGTTGTTTAAGTACACAAGGCTAGAGAGGCTTGAGGACCTCGTTGCCGGCTTATTTGCTCCCTTAGGAGTGGAGTCTGCTAGTGTTGCTGAAGCTCTATACAGAGTTATCGCTGAAGACGTAGTGTCACCTAAGGACTTGCCGGAGTTCAGTGTATCGCATGTAGACGGTTTTGCTGTATCTGAATGCGATAGCAAAGTGTTTAAGGTAGTGAGTAGTGAGGTTCTCAACCGGTGTGAGGCTGCACTCGTTGAGACGGGTCACCCAGTACCGGAGGGTGCGGTAGCTGTAGTCCCCGTAGAGTCCGTGAGATTTTTAGAGAGCAATGAGATAGTTGTCCCCAGAAGCTATGAGAGGTTTCACGAGATCATTAGGAAGGGTTCTGATGTATCTAGAGGTGAAGCAGTTTGCAGGAAAGGCTGGATACTAACTCCACCACTAGCTAGAGCCTTGCTCGAGTTAGGTATCGAGGAAGTTAAGGTCTATAGAAGACCTAGAGTACTCGTAGTACCTATAGGTTCAGAGTTTACTGAGGGAGTCAAAAGAGAGTCTAGCAGTGTTCTAGTAAAAGCTATGTGTCAAGCTGTTGGAGCCTCAGTCGAGGTATCGAAGCCTGTGGAGGACTCTGTTGAAGCCGTAAAAGTAGCCGCAGAGAGGGGTGTAGACATGTATGACGTAGTTGTTACAATAGGTGGAGCGTCACTTGGAAGTAAGGACTTTACATTAACCGCTCTACTTGAGCTACCCGATAGCGCTCTAGTAGTTAGAGGGCTAGCTATACAACCGGGTAGAGTGACCTCGCTAGTTACCGTTAAGAACAAGCCGGTAGTCCTACTACCAGGCTTGGTGCAGTCAACAGTAGTGGGAGCAATATTCCTCTTACAGCCCTTAATCAAGAGGCTTCAGGGAGCTCGCCCACGAGCTCATTACCCGATTGGCCTCTATAGACTGGCTTCAGACTACTCCTACTCTGGTAGGTTCACTAGCTTCAAGAGACTGAGGTTCGTAAAGCTAGTTAGTGAAGAGCTACTCGAGGTAGAGGTCGTTGAGACACCCTCACCGGTGCAGAAGGCGATCGTAGCTTCTCATGGCTTCATTATGCTAGAGAGTGGGGTAAGTAGCTTAAGCAGGGGTTCGTACGTGACAGTCTATAGAGCCCCGGGACTATACGCTGAAGATCTGTTAACATCGTGAAGGTTCTGAGCGTAACTACTCAGTCAAAGAGCTACCTCAGTTGCTCTTCGACGTACTCGATCTCCGAAGAGCTACACACTTAGCTTAGATTATCTGCTTAAGTATTGAGTCTACTTCGTCAGAGAACTCTTCTTGGTACGTAATTATCGCTTTATCTCCAGGGTTTAAAGTCGTTCCTCTCGCTAGTGGGTAGGCAATCCAGGCGTTACCGGACCTAACCGCTAGCACGCCCCCACCGTACTTCCTTAAGTGCTGACCCAGCTCGCTTATGTTAAGTTGTTTCGTGATTGTAACGGTTCTAACTCTCTCCCCCAGGCTCTCAAATACGTTGCTGAAGAGCTCTCTGTAGTCCTTGGGGAACTCTTCTTGAAGGCTCGGTATGCTACCTATGGTAGTGCTGGCGTCAGCTATGTCCTCGAGTTCCTTTAAGAGAGTGACTAACCCTATGAAGGTATCTGGGTCTATAGAGCCGGCAATGCTCTTTAGTAAGTCCATGGTCTCCATATGCTTCCAGTCTATGTAGATCTCGAGGTCGTTTATCTCCTCCTTTAGCTCTGGAGTGTGTTCTACTAGCACGTAGTGAGCTAGGTCTAGCATCAGTACAGTACAGTCCTTAATGTTTACCAAGCTCTTAACTACGTCCTCTAACTCTCTAATACCGATGACCTCCAAGCTGTACTCTACACCGTAGTCGTCAAGTAGGTGTAGAACGTTCTCTTTAAACCCCCTCAAGTACATCAAGGAGCCTCTTTTGACTACCTCGGTTTGCTTAGGCATGAACTTGTACTCACCGCCCTCAACTACTGCTAAGACGTCTACCGGGTACCTATCCGTTAAGTCTAGTACTTTAAAATCTTCCTTAGCCGGTAGCCTAACAACGACCTCTCCGTCTGCGTAGTGTATAACCTGGTTATAGCTAATACCGGGAGACCTCCCGACCAAGAGCGTGTAGACTATGTCTTTCACTGAGTCTGAGATCGTGTCTACCGAAGAACCGTAGTAAAACGAGAGTAAGCTAGCGTACCCTCCCTTCTTAGATTTCCCGAAGGCCATGGCGTTGTGCATCACGAAGTGACCTACGCTCTCGCTGACGAGTCTGTCGAGGTCAAGTATCTTCATAGCTAGTTCGTAATCTCTAGCAAAATAGGCATAGAAGGCTAGGTCTATGGCTACGTTCGTCGTCTTCCAGATACCTTCGAGTATGTTTCTAACTGTGTCGGGTCTGTACCTAACGACTGGAGGACTTCGGTGGAATCTTTTGTGTACTTCAGGAGTGAGTCTGGACAATACACCATCCTCATAAATAATCTAGTGTTGCAGGTTTTAAACGTAGTGGATGAGCTTATTTAACTATTCACTCACTCGATAAGAGGAGTAGGTGGAGGAAAATTGCCAGGTTAAGAGAATTCATGGTATCTCTGGTTATATTAGCTCTCATCGAGGTCCTCGCAGGGCTATCGCTAAAGCTCAATGTCGAGCTACTTGTCGCATACCCTGTCGTACTGATCCTAATACCAGGACTCATGGACTTAAGGGGGGATGTCTACGGTGCTATAGGTTACCGCTTCACTAAAGGGCTTCACTTGGGCCTCACTCAACCGAAGCTATTGACTAGGTTCAACTTAATTAACGCTTCAACAGGCTACGTAAACTCGATTGTAGTGACGTTCCTCCTGTGCTTAATCGGTGTAGGACTATCTCTAGTGAGTAAGTTGAGTATGCCGGACTTCCTATCCCTACTCTTCATAGCCTCGTTCTCGACTGTCGTAGTATTCGCTATACTGACGCCAGTCATATTGGCTGCTGTCGCCTACATGTTTAAGTCCGGTCACGACCCCTCACCCTTCGTGGCGACGGTTGTTACAGGTATCGGAGACGTTATGACTCCCGTAGTTTTGATAGGTGTCGCCTACGTGCACGAGGTGTTCCCCTACTTCCTCAAAGCTCTATTCGTACTGGCCTCTCTAGGTTTGACGGTGGCACTAACAGCATACATGGTTAGAGTTAGAGAGTTCAAGAACCTCGTTGAGAACCTTATTTCATCGGCACTAGCGTCTGCCGGGAGTAGTCTCGGAGGCTTCTATCTAGCTCTATCAGCGGGCTTCATAGCCGAAAACCCGGAGGTTCTAGGAGTGATACCGGCCTTTAACGCTGTGGTAGGGGCCGCAATGGGCTACCTCAGCAACTCTCTCAACGTAGACTTACACATAGGTACAGACAGGTATAGGACTACTTACTACAGAAACTCTGTTGCGGGACTTATGGCGACACACGCATCGGTACTGACGGCGTTAGCTGCTGTCATCATTTTCTCTCAAAGCGCTCTACCGAGGGCTCTAACTGTTGCTCTCGGTGTAGCTCTATCCTGTTTAATGCTGTATTCGGTATCTACTCTAATAACGTACTTACTGACAGTAGTATCGTTCCACCATGGCTGGGACCCTGACAACTTAGTCTTTCCAGTAATGACTACGTTTGTAGACCTCATGGGACCTGTAATACTCACTGTTGTAGCCACCCACCTACTGCCCTGAAGCTGAGACAGGTTACCAAGGTCACTTGAGTTCTTCAACTAGAACTACAGAGAGTATGTACCATAGGAGCTCCCTAGATCGGGGGGAACTCAATCTGGTTTAGATAGGAATACCGATATTAGACAATAACTACACTTAAAAGTTTCTGAAAGTGTTTCCGCAGTATCTTTCCACGATGCATAGGTTAGTCGTTAAAGCAAAAGATGGATGAGGTGATATGTAATCTGTAGGCAGGGATCTAGTAAAAAGAGAGCTGGGTTTACTCAAAGTTCGCCTTGAGAACTCTAACAGCGTTTTCGTACGCTACTTTTCTAAGGTCTTCTTCTGAGAACCCTTTTTCTGCTAGTTTAGCGTAGAGTGCTGGTAGCTTATCTATACTCTCGAAGCCCTCTGGTGCTGGTAGACCCAGTAAGCCGAGGAAGTCCGTTCCTATGGAGAGTAGGTGAGGTCCGTAGGTCTCACGGACGTAGGTGAAATGATCTACCAGCTCGCTTAGTGTCGGTCTAGGTTTCTGCGAGATGAGGGGACCTATGGCCGAGATACCTATTACTCCACCGTTTTTGTGGAGTGCCTCTAGGACTTCATCGTCGACGTTTCTGGGTTTATCGACGAACTTCCTAATGTTGGCGTGACTGACGATCACTGGTTTCTTGCTGGTAGCTATAGCCTCTAGAGCCGTCCTCTTGCTAGCGTGAGCTAAGTCTACCACTATCCCCAGCTTATTAGCCATCTTAACCAGCTCTTCTCCATCGCTAGTCAACCCTAAATCCTTCTTTACTCCACAACCAGAGCCGTACTTGTTCTGGTAGTTCCAGGTGATACCTAGGCTTCTAAGACCAAGCCTTCTCAAGAGGACTAAGTCGTAAGGGTCGTCGATAGACTCCGCACCCTCGAGGTGCAAGACGAAGCAAAGCCCACTACCCCTCAAGCAGTACTCTAGATCAGTTAACGACTCCACTATCTTAATACCGTATGCTTCAGCCATCTTGTAGTAGATCGAGAAGTGCTCCCAGAGGATAGCCTGAGGGACTCTGTACTTCGTAGCTGGAAGCCACCTACCGTATAGCCCTAGAAGAGCCCTCGACTCCTCCGGGCTAAAGCTCTCAATACCCGGGAAAATCGCCGAGAAGACTACTCGAACGTTCGCCTTTCTGTACTTCGGTATATCTGCTTCACGCCCTGGAACGTCTTCTCCAAAATCACCGAGTGGTGCACCACCGCCGGAGTAAATATAGTAAGCCGATACGTCTTCATGGAGATCTATCGAGGGAATAGAGGAAGTAGACATAGACATACCTTAGTCCCAAGCTAAACCGTGTAGAACTATTAATAAGCACCCCCTACTGCTTCGATTCCTATCAACATAACAGCCCTCGTCCATGACTTCCTAACCAACTCTAGTATTACTTTGAGAGAAGCATCTAGGAAAGGTCTGTGGATGCGTTAGGAGCGCTCAAGAGAGTAAATAGGGCTGGGAGGACCGTTTGCTAAGCGTAAATGAGTTGGGATTTTCTACTCACCCAAACTCAACTAGGTACTCCTTAAACAGCGCTTTAAGGATTCCGTAGTATTCCTTCACACCCCCACTCGGCGTTCTGCGCTTCGAGAGTACGCCGCTTAGGCGAACAGTCTCGACCCTAGCTTCCTCGAAGAGCTGAATAAACCCGCACCTCGGAGAAGCCCCTCTAGACTCTGCTTTGCGAAGCTCTTTGCGGATCTGAGCAGTCTTGAGTAGCTGATTCGGTCTTTATTTCTGTTCACATCAGTTGAGGTGCGTAAAAACTCTCGAGAATCTTTGTACGTATATGGTATGTGTAGGAGTGGTCTCAATGAAGAGTTAGAGCCCGTCGAGTGGGCTTTTCCAGAGACGTTCGAGATGTAGGACATTTGGGTCGCCCCGAAGGCCTTAAGGATTATTCAGACCCAAGACCTATGCGAGAAAAGGTGAGGCAATGACACCAACTCGCATGAACCCATATAAGAGCCGAACCCCCCGTATTGTTCTGCCGACTTCTCCCTCAGCGCTTACCCACATGTCGCGAAATCATCGAGACAGAACACTTTCTCAAGCACCTATGGTAGCTAAAATAGCTTCAGCAGGTTTTAGTTCTTTGCTACTTTGTGTATATGATTATTGTTCCAAAACCGTTGGCTCTGCATGCCCCTACTCCGTAGATCCTTGCTGTTTGTAGTATTCTCTTGACTACCTCTTCGCACTTCTTCTCGCTTGTTAAGACGATGTACTTTGCTTTTGCTGTTGGTGCTGGCTCTAGGCTCCTTGGTCTTCTGCTTCGGGCGGCCTCGCTGGCTGGGTTGCGCTAGGTTGCGTCGTTCCTTGTGGTGCTTCAGTAGCTCCTCTAGGACCCGCTTTTCGGCCTGCTCTAACCAGTCTTCGGGTGGTCTCAGACCCTTCCTGTAGAGGTAGTACCTAAACACTAGTTGCGGCATGTGGAAGCATGCTCCGTCTCTAGCGGTAGCAGGTTTAGAGGTCCGTAGCTTGAGTAGCTTATAAGGTGCTCGCTGAGGTCTGCGGGTTTCGGCTTGCGCGGTCTGTCGAGCTTCGTAGTGGGTCTGCTGCTGTCTCTAGCTGTAGCCGGCTTCCTCTCGGCTGTAGTCCTGTGGGCTAGGCAGAGGGCGGAGTCGGTGAACTACACTGCATCAGCGTACCCTACTGTAGCGGCCTACGGTCTTCCCGGGAGGACGGTTGTGGTGAACTACGGCCCTAGGAGGGTCTCGGTGTTGCTGCTCACTGAGGACGGGAGGGTCTGCGGCACCGTAGTGCTCGAGCCGAGGTCTGCTGCGGTGAGCTCCTGCGCCGCTAGGTGGGTGGTGGTTGGAGGGAGGCTCGTGGGGGTGGTCAGGGTTGCGTAAGCTGAGGAGAGCTCAGTCCGAGGTCCTGGGGGCTCTAGCCATGGCCGTACTGCTCGCTCTAGCTGTTGGGGCGTACTCGAGGATCGCACAGCTACAGAGCGCTACTGCGTCAGAGCTAGCGTCCCTGGCTTCGACCGTCGGGGAGTTACTCGGGGAGTCGGTGCTCCTGTCGGTCCGCGGAGACAGGGTGCTGGCCTCCCCGAACATGGACTCCAGAGCTGTCTACAGGGCTGTTGTAGCGGGCGGCGAAGTACTGTGGGAGAACTCCACAGCAGTAGAGCTCCCGGCCGGGCAGTGGAGCGAGGTGTACAGGGGGCAGTACTCCGAGCTCGTCGAAAGCTGCGAAGCGACGGTGGTCCTAGTGACCGACAGAGGCAGGCTCTACTCCTGGTGCCCGACTGTAGCCGGGTCCGGCGGTCCCTCGGGCCTCAGGCTACTCGCAGAGCTCGGGTACAAGGTAGCCTTCGCCTTCGTCTACAACGTCTGGGACCTGATGAGCAGGGGTCCCGTCCACGCTAGGACGGCCTCGGGGGGACCCACCGACCTACGCATACGAGGGGGTGCTGAGGGTCACCGTAGAGGAGCCGGGCTACTACCTGCTAGTAGGGGTCGAGACACTGACCTACGGAAACGACACCCAGGTAACTGTTACCGTGGGGCTGGCGGCGCAAAGCTAGGTAGCGTCCCTTAGGCATCGACGGTTTTTAGCCCGCACCTGAAGACTCTTTGCACTAGAGAAGACCATAAACTTTCAACTCGGGGTTCCGAACCGCACTTCGATACTTATCCGCTTTCCCTAAAAAGCATCTATGAGTTCCGGGTGCTAACTTCGCGCCGTGCGAACGGCTATCGTGGAAGGCTTTGAAAGGACCAATGTTGGCCTCGGCGATAGCTTACCGCATCTCCTCGAGGTCAAGTCGCGCTGAGGCTACCCCTTCCTTATCAAGAACGCCCCTAACATCACCCCTATAGCAAATATTGCGATCATAGTGACCGGTATCCCGATGATGACTGGCAAGCTGGTCTCAGGCACCCTCTCAGTTATTACTACGATCGTGGGTATCATCAAGGTTGAAGTCTCTGACGTAGGCAGAGATATGGTTCGCTCCACGGTGATGGTGTTAGTTTGAGCAGCTAGTTCCGTCCTTGTGACCTGGGCTGTCACCGTCCTCTCCACTGTTTTCTCTATAAACTCCGAATGAATTATGGTTGCGGTGGTAGTTTCCGTCACAGGTGAGGTTATAGTCCTCGCTACCGTCGTAGTTCTCTCCGCAGTCACAGTGACGGGTATGGTGGTGGGAGTAACGTGCGTTCGAGTAACAGTTATAGTCGTGGTGCTCGTGACAGTGGTAGTATACGGCACGACCTTTAAAGTAGTCCTATAAGTATTGTCGACGCTCCACAGCATTATCGGCTGCTCGGCACGTATCTCAACGGAGTAGATGCCCCCACTGAGGCGATCTATCCTGCTCTCGTAGACTCCTCCACCGACGTGGACGGCGTCACAAACCACCTCTACTGGACCGGTAAGCCTTATGGTAACCGAAGCGTTGGTTGCCCTAGCGCCTAAGTAGTCAACTAGGGTCACTGAGACCTTGAACGGTGTCCCCTCCACTATTAACTCCGGGACGGTTACGGATAAGAACTGCACAGTCCTATCCGGGTGCCTCCAGTAGTACCACGGGTTCCAAACGAGTTCTGAATAGTCCGCCCTCCTCAACCCAGCGAGCGCGAACGGTCCGTTGCCGACCATCGCTGATAGCTCAGGTCTCGTCGGGTGCATGAGAGTAGACGGATCCGCTAGAGGATCGGGTAGCCTTGCGAATATGTGCATCGGCAGGACGACGAACTCAGTTATCGAGTATACGTCCATCCAACCGTAGTCCCGCAGGTACAGCTCGAGAGTAGTCTTGTTTACCACTCTCACTCCCATTAGGTTGTCTACCCACGGGGCGTAATACCTCCTGGTCTTCAACTCCTTACCGAACTTAAGCAACGTGAAGGCCCAGTCCGCCGCAGTCACCTCTACTCCGTCCTGCCACCTAACACCCTCGAAGAGCGTCAGCGTGAACCTGTAGACCCTCTCACCCTCGTAAAATGTCTCGCCGAGCTCGAAGTACCTGAGGAGGATTGGCACCCTCGGCTCGGAGTACACGTCCTCAGGTCTAGGGAGCATGGCGTACACGTAGACTCTGAATATGGCTTCAGCCTCGCTCGCCCACAAGTAGGTCGCCGGATGGTATGTCGATATGTCGACTGTGTGGTAGTACCTGAGGGTCCCACCGAACCTTCTCCCCTTAAACCTCACCGTGTTAAACCAGAACGCTGAGAAGCCAGAGGGTTCCATGAACGGTGGCGCGTAGTTTAGGACTACAGAGTCCCTCTCGATGGCGCCATCGAAGGCTGTGATAGCTACGGGAGTGTAAGTTGGTATCCATGGGATCACCTCCCTCACGAGTATCTCCTGCGCCTTCCACGCGTACACCATGGCTTCTCTCACGTCCTTAGTGAAATAGAACCTATCCAGTAGGTCATCCAACCTTGGGTTACGAACCCTCCACTCGTTCCAGCCTTCAAGTCTTATCTCCCTACTGTGAAAGAATCTATATAGAAATTCTGGAAACCTTCCGAATAACCAGCCTATTATCCATGCCTGCGCCGTTCCGGCCGCAATGGCTTCATTCATCTCTCTGCCGCTTACCTCCTTTATCGCTACCTTCAGCCCTATCGCCTCCGCCTCAGCCTTTATGTATTGGGCTATCCACCAGTAGGTCGGAATGGTAGCCTCGGGTAGCGACAGTATCTCTATCTCGACCACCCTACCGCCCTCTCTAGGGTCGCACCACGCGGTCCTGCCGTCAGGGTCTAAGCAGGGAACGAATACTTTAGCTAATAGCTCCTTTGCCTTACCGGGGTTGTAGGGGTAGAGCTTCTCGAAGTCTGCTTCCCAGTTCACCCAAACTCCGTGGGTGGTGGTATTGTAGTGCACTTTACTGCCAGCCCTTTAAGAGGAGACTCCGCGATTATCCTATCCCTGTTCCACAGGTGAGCTAGCGCCGCCCTGAGCTCGTAGTACTTGACGGGCCAGAGCTCCACGTTGAAGTGCAGTGCCCCCAAGGAGTTTATGCCTACGGTGAATATTATGTGGGCATCCGGTCTGTTCGTCCTAATCCTTTCTAGATGTTGTGGCAAGACTCCGACTAGAGATAGCTCCCTAACCTCGAAGGCCAGCAACCTCAATGTGTAGTCCTTCATGACCGGGAATGTGATCTTGTCAATGTAAGGACCGTATCTATACCAGTACTCTCCCTCTGCCTCCACCACGCTCAGTAGCATTATCCCTATTACTATTAGCCCAACGAGTGGAAACAGCATCAACCTCGCGATGGAGTTCACAACTCCACCAAGAACATATCGTTGTCAGACCCATATATTTGCAGAGCTAGCGGATGCTGACTCTCGAGAGCTCTCGAGAGTGTATGATGACGAGACTCCGGCTTCTAGGTAGGGTATATGGCGGTAGGTAGTCACTAGGGGCTAGTTGCCTACGCCGGAACTATCTCTAGGTAGATTAGGATCCTAAGGCTTACTTGCCGCGTTGGAGTGGACGTCTCACCTACTATTGAGGCGTAAACCGTGTGCCTGCCGGGTGCCAAGGGGTTGGCAGTCCACCTGCCGTCCCTCCAAAGGTTGCTCCCTACACCTTTAAAGGAGTAGTAAGAGTACTGGTCGTCCTGGTGCTCAAACCTCCAGTACTCCGAGTCAGAGCCAGGATTTATGGTCGACCTGC
>JAUQPH010000014.1 GCA_030550455.1 Thermoproteota archaeon | reverse complement strand
TTTTTCTCAGCTCCCTAGCGAAGTGTTCTTCTATTTTTCTTGGACTGAAAAGCGATGTCGGACTGTCTACGATCTCTATTACGTAGCGGTCTATATCTACCCTACTAAATATTCTCTCATAAAACGTATAGTGCTTTACCCCTACTTCCTCAAGCTTTCTCGGTCTAAGGTGCTCTGGGTAGAAGAACGTTAGAAAAGTCCCTGTTGGTATGGTATTAGCACAGCTTCTTAAAAATGGTGTTGCTTGCGGTAGCTTCAGACAGTCGACGCTCTTCGTTAGATATATTGCGGCTATATTGAGCTTCATCATGTGGAGGTAGTAGTCCAGACGTAGGCGTATAATGTCTTCTTCGTGTAGTTTCGCTATGGTTCTTAGTTTTTGAAGTGCGGATGTTCTTTTCCTAACTCCTTTCCTCACTATCTCTTTTAAAACTCTATAGAAGCCCACCCTCTTCGTGCTATAGAGAGCACTATATATTTCAGCTACTGAAGCCAGTGTTTCCTTTAGATTGGCTTGACCTATAGGCTCAGACGCATTCGCCATTTATTGCGGCACCCCCGTTTCGCTAGGGTACCTCTGTTTTTTCTTAGATTCCTTAAAGACTTCACTCTTCTCTTGTTCTAGAACTTCTGCGAGCTTGGCTAACTTCACCATGAATGTGCGATGTTTGCTTAAGAGTCTATCTTCTAGTGTAATGACTGCGGGCATCGCACTACCTATGCTTACCATCTTCCAACAACAAGTCTTGGTGATTGCTCGATTCACAATCCTACCTATAGGTTTTCTCATATCGAAGCTAATTAAAACGGTGACTCTACTTAGAGAATAGCATCAACAATTCCGCAAGTGTTGGTATTAGCACTAGAAGAGACGCATAAATTACTGCGAGTGCTTGAAGGACGGACCTAAGGAGGGGGTTTCTCGAGTACCTATTTATAAGAAGCGCGAAGCCCCCGTAGCCGTGTATTGCTACTAGTACTGTGGTTAAGTACCTCAAGATTGGGTGAGTATGTAAGTATGTAGAAACCCTATAGTTAAAACCGAAGAGCCTCATAAACTCTGGGAAAAGCGTTCCGTACCCACTCAGTATGAAGATCGCTAGAAGAACAGATAGAGGTATAGACGTTGTCTCAACAATCTTCAGCCAGAAGTACGCGTATCTTGCTTTCATAGTATTCCACCTATAGCTACCGGGATTTAATAAAGCACGGCTATACTCTACGGCTTACTCCGCAACTTCTCGTATAGCTTAGCTAGTTCATCGAAGCTCGCTCTATAGGGTTCTTCGGGGACTCCGACTGGGAATAGGTATAAGGGTCTCTCGTTTTTTGCTACTGAAACTACTCTTGCGACTTCCTCGTCGTAGAAAGCCCCTATAGCTACTGTCCCCAACTCTAGAGCTGTCGCCATTAGGTATATGTTCTGCCCCACATGCCCTAGCTCCATGTGTACATACCTAACCCCTCTCTCTCCATACCTACCGGTAGTCCTCTCGTAAATAGCGCAGAGGACTATGGTTACTGGAGCGTCCCTAACCCAGTCTTGCCTAAGGGAAGCTCTCCAGAGGTCTACTCTGAAGTCTCCTTCTTTAACTAACTTAATTGAGTGCCTCAAGTAGTCGTACTTGTAGACACCTGCCTTCAGGAACTCCCCACTACCTATCGAAACCCCTCTCTCACCTACTACTACGTATACCTCGAGTGGGTAAGTTGCTCCCGCACTAGGAGCAGTCCTCCTGTACCACCCGAAGCCTGCGTCTTCAACTAATCCCTGAGTAGCCCAGAGGAGCATCGATAACTGCGTGATGGTTATGGGCTCCTTCCTCCACTCTCTAATGCTTTTCCTCAAGAGCATGGCTTCCTCAACGACTAGCTTAGTAACCTTAGTGGGTAATGGGAGTAACACCTCGTCTCCCACTACTACAACACCTGCATTACCTGCTTCGTAACTAAATAAGGGCATCAGTACGTAGGCTATTAAACCAATAGTGAGACATACTACTACAGCAAATACAGAGAACTTCACGTACTACCCGCACTAACTACTTTTCGCAGTAATTAGGCTTAACTAGAGGGATTACTACTCGAAAGCGAGTGAGTAGCTCATAGATCTGGACTGCTCTAGCTAGCTCTAAAGTTTGGTGGTTAGGCCTCTAAGGCGGATGGACCGACTAGACGCACAGACTTAACCTACTTTGGAGGCCACACTCTATCGAAGTATATGTTTTTACTTGTAGCACTCAGTGGTATCCCTAAAACGACGTCTGCATCTATGAGGTTAAGCTTTTTAGCTGCTACACCTATAGTGAACATCACTCTGTTGTCTACGTTTAGTATTGATGCCGTCTTTACTGCTGAGCCTACAGCTATCCCGAGATTCACGAGGCTCATAGCTAGGTTTAAGTCTACTCCAAATTCTCTCGGCTGCTTTATCTTAAAGTCAGCTATCTTACACCCTATCAATACTACTGCTCCAGACTTCCTAACGTTAGCAGCATCTCTAGCGAAAAACTCTCCGTACTCTAGTGCT
The DNA here is from genome assembly GCA_030550455.1 of Thermoproteota archaeon. GTDB lineage: Archaea > Thermoproteota > Thermoprotei_A > Sulfolobales > NBVN01 > DRZP01. Next base: position 8,458 of record JAUQPH010000014.1, on the reverse strand, counting down.
AGCTCCTCCATAGTAGTAGCGAGACTCTCGAGCTCATCGCTCTTGTCTAAAATCTTAACCGTAACGTTATCTACCCCCCTTCCCTTTGGAGCAGTTATAGCGCTTAAAGCCATTAGCTTAGCTACTAGAGTTATAGAGTCCTTTAGTGCTTCTGCTCTATCTATCACGCACATCACCTCAGAGTATAGTGTGCCTGAGTTAAATTACTTGCTGATTATAACTAAAGCTACATAGTAAGCTTAGATAGGGGAACGTAGATGAGAGTAGTTGTTACTGGTGGAGCAGGGTTTATCGGGAGTCACTTAGTAGAGAAACTAGTTAGTAGAGGTTTCGAGGTAGTAGTTTTAGATAACTTAAGTAGTGGGTCTCTAGAGAACCTTAGTAGTGTTATAGATAGAGTAGAGCTAAAGATCGGGGACGTTAAGGACTTAAAGACGTGCCTTGAGGTATTTAGAGGAGCTGATATCGTATACCATCTAGCGGCAAACCCTGAAGTTAGAGTAAGCACGGTAGAACCTAGAGTCCACTTCGACGAAAACGTGCGCGCAACTTTCACAGTTGCTGAAGCTATACGCATGCTAGGGTCTGTAAAGACCGTGGTTTTCGCAAGCTCTTCTACGGTCTACGGAGACGCGCAGGTAATACCGACACCGGAAGAGCACCCCTTAAGACCTATTAGCGTCTACGGGGCGTCTAAGGCTGCTGCTGAACTCCTTCTCTATAGTTACTCGCAACTCTATGGTGTGAGAGTAGTAGTGCTTAGATACGCAAACATCGTTGGACCTAGGACTAGGCATGGAGTTATATACGACTTCTTAGTAAAACTCTCGAAAAACAGAAACCAGCTAGAGGTTTTAGGTGATGGAAGACAGAAAAAGAGCTATCTCTACGTTGATGACGCTGTTGAAGCAACTCTACTAGCTGTTGAAAACTCAACACATAGTTTCAGCGTCTACAACATCGGAAACGAGGACTGGGTTGAGGTAGACAGTATAGCGAAGATAGTCTGCGAGGTCTTAGGACTTAAACCAGAGATAGTGCATGTAGGGGGGACTCCAGACGGGAGGGGTTGGCCAGGTGACGTTAAGTTCATGCTACTGTCTGTTGAGAGGATCAAGTCTCTAGGCTGGAAACCGAAGTACACAAGTGCTGAAGCAGTTAGACTTACTGCTCACGCTCTATCGAGGGAACTGAACCTACGGTAAAGCAAACGATACTGCCTTCTCTTAAGCCATAGAGCGTTCTTGATCGCTTGAGAGTAAGTAGAGATCGTGTACCTACAGCTGTAGGTTCGAACCTATAGGTATTGTCTCGACTACTCCGGTAGTATCCTTACGGCAACCCCACATTCTTTAAGTGCTCTATGTACTTCTGAGGTTACTGTAACTAGGGAGTAGTGGTCCTGGCTCTCTATTATTACTTTTACCGCACCGGCTTGTACGAAGTCTTGAGTGAGGTAGTGGGGTTTAATTACTTGAGGTGCTACCTTAATTAAGCAATCCTTGTAGGAACACAAGAACGAAGTGTGTGTACCGACGCAAGTACCTCTAGCGAATAAGTATTCACCAAGCTTTGTTAAACAAGTTAACTCTTCTGGAATTCCTTTGAGTACTATGTCGTAAACCACTCGGAACACTTAGTGCACCAGATCTACTGGAGTTAGCGCAGTTATGAAGTACACTGTAGGTGGATTAATTAAGTGTGTTAAGAGCTCTAGTCAGAGATAGTCGCTTACATCGCTTTGGAGCTTCACTAGGTTTGGTGGAGTATTTATAGCTACCATAGCTGCTCCAACTAATACTGCGTCATCACCTAGAGGTGTTAAGAGTACTCTAGGGACTCTGTTTATTGTGTACTTCACGATCTTCCTCTCTATGAGCTTGAAGAACTCTGGGTTTCTTAAAGCTATTGAACCACCGATGGTAACAACCTCCGGGTCGTACACGTTTATTGCTGATGCTATACCGGCAGCATTTACTTCAGCGAGAAAGTCGACTAAGTATCCAGCAAAAGCGTCTCCTGAAGCCCAGTACGAAAACAGTAGCTCCGGAGTCAGCAGACCCTTCAATGCTTTCCAAAAGGCCTCGCTCTTCGAGCCTCCCCACTCCTTAGAGAGTAGACTTGCTGTCTTAGGGATGTTTGCTCCCGAGGCTATACCCTCCCAGTGTCCAACTCCACCACACCCACACTTAAACCTACCGCTGTAGTCAAGCACGATATGTCCGACTTCGTGGGCGTTACCGTCCTTGCCGAGGATTAAGTGGTCGTCTACTACAGCACCACCACCTATCCCTGTACTTATCGTTATGTACACAACGTTACTGCTACCTCTACCAGCACCAACTAAGTACTCTCCCCATACTGCAGCAACGCAGTCGTTAACTACATAGGTCTTCACGCCGAGAGCTTTCTCTATCGGAACCTTCAGTTTGAAAGATGCCTGCCCTACGTTCGGGGTTCTCACTACGTCTCCCCTCCTGATGTCTAGAGGACCTATCGTGCCTATTCCAACAGCAGTAACCTCTCCTCTAATCTTCGAGGAGATCTCTCTGACTTTAGAGACGATGACTTGAGGTATTAAACTACCGTCACCCTCCTTTGGAGTAGTGAAGGCATCTACGTAAACCAAGCTACAGTCTAAAGTAAATAACCCAACTTTAGTTTTAGTAGCACCTATATCAACACCTACAACGTATTTCACTAGTTCACCTCCCTAGGGGTCTGCCTCGAGGTAGAGTAGGGTTTAGTGCTTATCTAGCTTAAACGGCTGTACGATGCTACCTAAAGAAGCTCTTGTTTCCTCTAGTCTCTTCTTCTGCTCTGCCAACACTTCGAAGAGCTTACGTGGTGTGTCAGGTATACTAGAGTATATCTTCCAGATCCTCTCTACTTTCTCGATTAACTGGTCTACTCTTAAGCTAAACTCCTTTACGTATCTATCCTCACTGTACTCTTTACCTAAGTACACGTCAAACAGCTTCACAAGGTCTTGGTAAACCGGGATGTAGCCGACTGGTGTCTTAATTGCGTCAGACTCTCCGTGGACTCTAAGCTCCATCCACTTCAGCCAAACTCTCTTATCTACTTTATCCGCTATGTACTTACCCGCTTCGTCCTTAAGGAAGTAGTTAACACTAAACACCTTAGGCTTTACGGCTAAACTCTCACCGAACTTAAAGTGTAGCTCTACGAACTTTCCAGGAGATATCGATAGAAAGTCTAAAATAGCGAAGGGATTGAACTCCATCTCCCCTACTTTCTCTAGTATAGCTGCCGTTTTTTCTGACTCGAGAGATGCCCCGATCGTGACTATGCCGTGATCCCAGTCGAACGCCTCTAAAACCGGGGGTAGAGTTCGGGGGTCGCGACCCCCGAAGATCATTCCGTGTATAGGTACTCCCGCTGGGTCGTCTATCCTCGGGTCTAAGTTCTTAAGGTATCTTATAGACGTTGTAAACCTAGCGTTCGGGTGGGATGGAAGTAGTTCCTGACCTCCTTCATCTCTTTTGCCGGGCCACCACCTACCCGCATAGTTGACGCCCGGACCCGGCTCACCAGTCTTACCCCTCCACCAGACTTCTCCACTATCCATTAGCAAGACGTTAGAGAATATCACCTCGGTAGTAGGTGATGTAAGTATCTCGTAGATCTCTGGGTCGTCAGCACTGTTCACACCATCTATAATGCCGAACATACCTACCTCAGGGTTGACTCCTCTCGCAACACCACCTACGTTTTTAATAATAGCTAAGTCGTCCCCGACGACAGTGTCTGCTGCGAATACTGTTGACGTTTTTCCGCATCCTGCTGGAAACGCCCCCGTGAAGTAGGTAACTCTATCTCCCGGTCCTTTAACACCCGCAATAAACATGTGCTCACACAGCCAACCCTCTCTATATCCTGCGTAAACGCAGAGTCTGAGCATCAGCTTCTTCAGCCCCACTGTGTTCCCTGCGTACTGCGTGTTCACACTGTATACGACACTGTCTTCGATATCTATGAAGATCCTCCTCTTATCTACGTTCTTACTCCACCCGTTGCTATCTCTCTCACCTGCTGAGTGGAAGAACCTTGCGTACTTTATGTTGGGTGCTTTCTTTACGAACTCGTCGTAGCATGCTCTATACAGTATGTTCTCACTGTGAATAACGTAAGCAGAGTCAGTTAGCTGAACAGCGTACATAGTGAAGTCTGACTCCTTCGGCCCAAAGCAGTAGAAAGCTATAAACATCTCCTTTCCCTCCATAATGCCTTTCGAGATATCGAAGACCTCCTTAGTGCCTAAGTCTTTGTCGTAAGTGTTGATAAGCGGTATGGGGGTACCTCCCCGAACGAGTATCCTAGTGTTTCTTCTATCTCTAGCTAGATCCCTAGGTCCATCGAAGTGAACTGTGTGCTTAGAGAACTTAGTCGGTAGCTCCTCACCTCTCTCTAGAGCAGCTCTCGCCACATACTCTAAGTCTTCAGTACTACCGGTTACGACATATATAGACGAAGGTCTAGCTAGCTGGACCATCTCAGCAATCCACTTCAGTAGAGAGTAGTCTTTAATCGCTACTAGCTTCTCGTAAGCTTCCTTAGACATAACCTGCTGAAGAAATCCCAGAAAACTGTGACCGACTTCAGACTCACGGAGCATGCTTAAACTCCACAAAACTCTTACGCTAAGCTACAAAAAATATTCAATTAAACCTCGATACCCCCTCGCGCTACTCAGCGAGCTTCAGGAGGACTTAAGCGGTACTACCACTATAGGGCTTGCGAGCCTGTAGGTAGCGAATAGAGTACTACTCTATAGCACCGGGTAGTAGGTGGCCTGAGGTATTGGATGCTGTGCTTACCTACTGAAGGTTTGCGTACTATGCCGCAATGATTTATAAATTCTTTGCCGTATTAGTAGTTTAGTGAGTAGCTGTGGCCTCTCAGGTGAAGGTAGATAGCCCTATAAAAGTACTCAGAAGTGGTATAGCGAAAAACACCTTAGTGAAGGTTAAGAGTGGTTCTACTTATGTAGGAAGGCTCGTCATGGTGGATAGCACTATGAATGTCGTCCTCAGTGAGTGTAAGGAGGTGACGTGGAGTAGTGGTGACCCCGAGGTAGTTGCTGACTACGGTACTGTGTTGATAAGAGGTAGCCAGATAGTCTACGTAGCCGTAAACTACGAGCTCGAAAAGTAGCTTAAGCTAGGTTGAGTATAATAAAGAATTTAACTGCTAAACATTACAAAACTTAGGTGAAAGCTATGGCCTATGAAGACATGAGGATTTCAGTAAGTGTTCTAAGGATTACACCAACTCAAGAGCTTCCCGTAGAGCTAGTAGAGAGGAAAGGGCTTGGGCACCCGGACTACATAGCTGATGCTGTAGCAGAAGCGTCGAGTGTTGCTCTATCTAAGTACTATACGGAGAGGTTCGGCTTGATACTACACCACAACGTCGATAAGGTTCTCGTAGTTGGTGGGCAGTCTAACCCTGTTTTCGGGGGTGGTGAGGTCTTACACCCTATCTACATAATAGTGGCTGGAAGAGCAACAGAGTTCGTTAACGTCGGTGGGTCTTTAGAGAGGATACCTATTGGTACGATAGTAGTTAGTGCTGTTAAAGACTGGATAAAGCGTAACTTCAGGTTCTTAGACCCCGATAGACACGTAGTCGTAGACTACATGATTAGAAGTGGGAGTGTCGACTTAGTTAAAACTTTTGAAGCTGGTGCTAAGAGTGTTCCTCTCGCTAACGACACTAGCTTCGGTGTTGGTTTTGCTCCTCTTACTACGCTAGAGAAGCTCGTTCTCGAAACCGAGAGAGAGCTTAACTCACCTAAGGTTAAGAGTGAGCTACCGGAGGTCGGTGAAGATATTAAGGTAATGGGGTTGAGAGTTGGTAATAAGATTAAATTGACTGTAGCAGCAGCCCTCATATCGCACTTGATCCCGGACTCCGACCACTACATGTCTGTAAAAGAGGAGATCAGTAACCGTGTGCTAGATTTAGCTACTAAGATAGCTCCTAATGCTGAAGTAGAAGTCAACGTAAACACAGCTGATAACCCGAAGCTCGGGATATACTACCTTACTGTAACTGGTACTTCTGCTGAACACGGAGATGATGGTGCGACGGGTAGAGGTAATAGAGCGTGTGGACTGATAACACCGATGAGGAGAATGAGTCTTGAGGCAACAGCCGGTAAAAACCCGGTTAGCCACGTTGGAAAGCTATACAACGTACTAGCCTATAGGATAGCTGAGAGAATAGTTAAGGAAGTCCCTAGAGTAAGAGAGGCGTACGTTGAGCTCTTATCTCAGATCGGTAAGCCTATAACTAGACCTCAGATAGCTAGTATCTCACTACTACTCGAAAACCCAGAGGAGGCTGGGTCTGCTAAGAGTGATGCTGAAGCAATAGCTCGAGAAGAAGTCTCGAAAGTCACGTCGTTAACGGACTTAATAGTGAGAGAGCAAGTCCAGCTCTTCTAGCTTTTTCCTGATGATTTCTGGAAACCGGGTCTGACTGTGATGAGAGGCCGGGTTATGAGGGACTGTCAGCAGGTTTAAACCTCTCTAACTAAGCTCTATTCTCACTAGCTACCCATATATGTTGTCGGTTGTTATACGTAGTTTGGTAACTAGAATGTCTGTGAGAATGGTTGATATAGGGGCTAAGAGTGATGTCGTTAGAGTAGCGAGAGCAGAGGGGTTGATTAAGCTGTCTCCCTCGACTGTTAAGCTCGTAGTTGAAGGTAGGGTTGAGAAGGGAGATGTGTTTACGGTCTCTAAGATAGCCGCTATTTCCGCTGTTAAGAAAACACCCGATATCCTCCCACTATGCCATAACGTACCCATTACTTACGTAGACGTAAGGTTTGAAGTAGTAGGTGAAGATAGAATAAAGGTAGAGACTGTAGTTAAGGCTGTAGCTAAAACAGGTGTAGAGATGGAGGCTCTAGTTGGTACATCAGTAGCACTACTTACTATCTGGGATATGGTGAAGAAGTATGAAAAAGATGAGAGTGGTCAGTACCCACACACTAGAATAGAGTACGTAAGAGTCGTAGAGAAGGTTAAGGAAGGTTAGGGGGTGGCGACCGAAGTCCAGAGCCCCGCATCCTTGGCCGCTAGACGACCCGGCTACCATGTTGAGTTGAATACTCTAACTTAATAAGCTTTTAGTTCTGTGTTGTGAGTGCTTTTCGAGTTTCTTCGGTTACGCACGAAGTTGCTTAGTGAGTATCTGTAGGTCATCGTTGAGTCGTAGTGACTTACCTTGGTGTAGTAGTGACTTTCTCGTGTTTAGTACTGTTTAGTAGAGTGTTTGTAGGAGTTTGACTAGTCTCTCGGAGGTTCTAGTGCTTCTTGTTTGAAATATGTATTTAACGCGGAGGTCTACGATGTCTTCGTGTGAGGCTATTCTCTCTATGGCTTTAGCTAGGCTTACGTCATCTGTAGATACTACTTTAGCTATTAGTGGGTACTCTCCACTTACTTCATATAGGTCGACTACTTCTGCTTGGTTTAGTAGTGCTTGAGCTACTGTCCCTATAGCCTGCGGTCTAGGCTTGATCTCGACTATTGCTTGAGCTGACATACCTAGCTTCACCATGTCTACTTCGACTGTAAAACCGTTTAGAACCCCCATTGTGGCTAGCTTCTTTATTCTTGTGTAAACTGTTGAAACACCTAGGTTTAGCTTTAGTGCGATACTCCGCATAGAAGTCCTCGAGTCCTTTATTAGCTCTATGAGTATCATTCTATCGACGTAGTCTATCCTCTTAGACATCAGTACTACCAATAAAGATTCCGCAGAAGCCTTTAAGCTCGCTCACAAAGTCTCGATACCTACAGCCCTGCCTTCGGTAGTGAGGACTAGCTAGAGAGAGTGGAGCTCTTCAAGACCTAGGGGAGTGCGCCTACAGAGAACGCAGAGAGCGTCTCCCGGGTCAACACTACCTTCAACTAGCTTTCTAGCCCACTTCCTTAGTTCCGCAGCATACTCTTCATTACTCATTAACTCTTCATATACCTTCTTACTCGACCTACGGGAAGACCTGTAGTTACAGACAGCAGCAGGAGTAACCCCTAAGACCTTAGCTATTTGGTACGTACTCAACCCTAAGTCTCTCTCGAGAATAGTAACTAGTGCCGTCCTAATAGCGGGAAGTACGTACTTAACCTTAACCTCGCAAGGAGGCTTCCTCAACTCTAACACCAAATTAACGCAGTTAATCGAGTATATAAGCGGAAACAGGGAGACAGCTATAAGTCAGTTAAAGAAGTAAACAACGAACACTTATAACTCTAAACCACAAAATAGCTTGGGCCGGGGTCGCCTAGCCTGGCCAGGGCGCCGGCCTGCTAAGCCGGTGGGGGAACACCCCGCGCGGGTTCAAATCCCGCCCCCGGCGCCACTCCTCATAAACACCCACGATATCCTCCACAGGACCAACGTACTTATCCCCATGGTA
>JAUQPH010000011.1 GCA_030550455.1 Thermoproteota archaeon | reverse complement strand
CCTAGCCCGTGACCTTAAGGATGAGGGAGCTCGTAGACGTCGCTAGCAAGCATCGATAAATGATCGTAATTATGTCTTAAGTTCTGCATGGAAGAGCCTAATTAATATTCTTCAGAGACGAATCTGGGAGAAATACGTGAAGGTCTGTTTAGGCACTAAAAACCCCAGTAAGGTCTCCGGGGTTGTGAAAGCATTTAGCGATGTGTTTGGAGATGTCAGTGTCGAGTCCATTGAAACGTCAACACACATTCCTCCACAGCCTATGGGTTTAAGCATAGTTATTGAAGGAGCTAGACGTAGAGCTACCGAAGCTTACAGAAAAGGTAGGGAGTGTGATATCGGTGTCGGAGTTGAAGCCGGACTTTACCTCCTAGAGGACAGGGTTTTCGACGTTCAAGTAGCGTATGTAGTAACATCAGATGGTTACGAGTCCCTCGGTTTATCACCTTCGTTTATGATACCCGACTCTTTTGCCAAAGCATTAATTCTTGAGGGAGAAAGAGAGTTAGACAATGTAGCAGATAGGCAGTTTAATACTTTTGACATAGGAAGCAGGGGAGGTATAATAAAGTTACTCACAAAGTCTCTAGTAACTAGAGAAGACCTGACTTACTACGCTACTTTAATGGCTTTAGTGCCACTAATTAACAAGGAAATTTACTTAACTAGTAAATAAGGAAATATGTCTCGGCACTAAGAGCTCTTATTTATTAAATGCTCTTTCTTCATGAGGTACTCTCTGTATCTTCTATACTTAAGCTGTGCCGCTAGCGCATGTGCTGCTCTCTCGGGAGTCGGGTAGGCCGGTATTCTGATGCTAGTCAAGTACCTAATTGCTTCATATGCTTCCATACCTCCTATAATAGCGACAGACACTGGTTTGCTTACTCCAGCTTCTTCTATAGCCTTAGATACAGCTTTAGCTACTCCGACTGGGCTAGTGAGAGCCGTATGGCAGTAAAGGATTAGGACAGCATCTATTTCAGGGTTTTGAACTGCTAGTTTAACGGACCTATAGTACCAGTCTTCCGGAGCCATACCCGTGAGGTCGACCGGGTTGGCAAGAGAAGCGAACGGTGGCACTATTTTCTTAACTTCTTCTACGAAATCCTGTGGTGGCTTCTCGAGGTGTATCCCGTCGTCAGCTAGAGTATCGCTTGCTTGAACGCCAGCTCCACCACCATTCGTTATAACTACTACTCTTTCTCCATGCGGGAGTGGATTCCAGGATAAGGTCTTAACGAAGTCGAAGGCTTCTTCAACGCTTTTAGCAGATAAGACACCACCCTGCTTGAAGGCTGTCTCGTAGAGTAAAACGTTTCCAGCTAAACTTCCTGTATGGCTTGCGGCTGCTCTAGCACCAGCTTCAGTCCTACCGGATTTGATTACGACTACCGGCTTCCTCATAGAGATCTTCGATGCCACATTCACAAATCTCTTGCCGTCGCTTACTCCCTCCATGTATATCAAGACCACCGACGTATTGGGGTCTTCATCGAAGAACTCCAAGAGGTCGGCGTCATCTATATCTGACTTATTCCCAACACTCACGATAGCCGAGATCCCAATACCTTCGAGTATAGTCGAACCCATTAAGGCTATTCCTAGAGCACCGCTTTGCGTAATGAACGCCACATTACCGGGTATGACGTCCCTAGGTCCAAAGGTGGCGTTGAGTCTCTCCGGCGTGTATACGTAACCGAATATATTTGGCCCAAGTACTCTCATGCCGTACCTTCTCGCTCTTCTCACTAGCTCGTTCTCTAGCTCTATGTTTCCTACTTCTTTAAAGCCTGAAGCTATAACTACTGCATGCTTTACGCCGGCCTTGCCAGCGTCATCTATAACATCAAGAACCTTTACGTTGGGTACTGATACGACAACAACATCTACCTTATCTGAGATAGTTGAAACGGCCGGATAAGACTTCAGCCCCATTACTTCGCTTACTGTGGGGTTAACTGGGTATATTCCTCCTTTATATCCATACTCGACTATGTTCTTTAAGATTATGTGACCTATTTTTGTCGGGTCTTTAGACGCCCCAACCACTGCTATACCTCTGGGATGGAACAAGTCCTTTAGTGAGTTCATAGCTAGCCACCTAGAATTATTCTAGCATCAACTATTAAAGCACCTTTACCTTGCGGGTAAAGAATAACGGGATTGAGGTCTACTGCTTCAATCTCGCTTAAGTCACTAATCATTGTAGCTAGCCCCAGTATAATTTTCTTGAGAGACTCTAGGTCTCTTGGTGGAGAACCTCTATACCCCTCGAGTACTCTATATCCTTTAATCTCTCTAATCATGTCGTCTACGTCTGCTTCCGTAAGCGGTGCGACCCTAAAGCTTACGTCTTTAAGAACTTCAACGAATATCCCACCTAAGCCGAACATTACTACGGGTCCAAATACTTTATCTCTAATACCACCCACTATTACCTCTAGATCCTGCTGGGCCATCTTCTGCACTAAAACCCCACTAATTCTGCTTCCTGGGGCTCTCGTAAACACGTTACTTACTATAGCATTATAGGCTCTTCTAACCTCCTCCGAGCTTTTAATCCCGAGAATAACACCACCGACGTCTGACTTGTGACTGATATCCGGGCTGACAACCTTTAGAACTACTGGAAACCCTATGTCGTTAGCTAAGGTTACTGCTTCTTCCTCACTAGTTGCCAGTCCGTACTTAGCTACTGGAAGCCCGTAGAGCTCGCACAGCTTTAAAGACTCGTGCTCGAGTAGCTTGAGTCTTCCTTCAGACCTAGCTCTCTCGAGTATCTGCCTCGGTTCCACCAACTTTATTACTCCCTGTAGTAGAGGAGACCTCACATATAAAAGCTAGAGCTTCATGGAGATAGCGCTCCTATAAATACTCCCGACTCTCTCGGAGGCGGAAAACATACATTGAAAAACTAAATCAACTTAAACTTCTCTCACTTGAGAAATCTTATGACAGCTATAGAGGCTAGCAGCATTAGCGCAACTACTATCAAACCTATTTGAACAGTATTCGAGATGTCGGAGACTTTCAATGCTAGCTCTCTTTGTGAGTCAGCCAGTTTGGCTACGTTTTCATCAAGAGTCTTTATCTTACCAGCGAGGTCGTTGAGTGAAGACTCGGTAGACTTTATAGTGGCATCAGCAATAGACTTCAATGCGTTGTCGACACTTACCGCGAAAGACGCTAAGCTTTGGTCTACTTTCTTAGAGTAATCCTCCAGCTGTTTAGCTAAAGCGGAGACAGCGTTCATGGAACTCTTGGAGACTTCTTCTATGCTTTTCTCCAGCTGAGCTATAGAGCTAGCCAGAGCTTTTGATAGGTCCTCTAAGCCCTTTATCGTTTGCGTGAGAGAAGCTTCGAGGGAGGCAACTCTACTCTCCAGCGCTCCATACTTTACAGCGAGAGCGCTTACTACACTAGCCTCTAGTGAGTACAGTGAAGCTACAGCATCTCGGTACATAAGTAAGGCTTCATCGACTTCACCATATACCTCCAATCTATCCTTAGCGCTCCTTAGTGTATCCTCAATTGAGGATAGTTCCTTAACGTAGCCCGCGGTATCTACGCCTAGGGCTGAAGCAAGAGTAACGACAGCTCTCACACGCTCTAGAGCAGCTTGAGCCTCGGTTACAGTTGCGAGTATAGGTCTATGGTCGGCTATTTCTAAAGTTACGTCTCTCGTGAAGGTGAAATCTACTCCAGCAGCTCTACCCGTAATCTCGATTCTCAGAGTACCCTTACCCGTGTATGCCGCCTCAGGTATGAAGACTCTCGCTATTGCTAAGTACTTAACAGTATAGTCGACACCATCTATCGTAACGGTAGTAGGTGTGTAGAGCTCCACTAACGGCATTGATAGAGTCATTGTTATTCCAGCTGTGAGCGTGGCAGTTGCTTTCGTCAGGGTCGGGCGCGGTGTTTCTTCTCCAGTGTATATGTACGCTACGACTTCAACCCATTGATACCCTCTATAGACAGTGGTTCTACTTACATCGAGCTTTATTACACCCACCTGCGCTTGAGCTGAAGCAGGTATAGCTGAAGCTGAGAGGGCTATTAGTACTAGAGCTACGTAAGCTAAGTATCTATATTTCAATGTTGCCACCAGCACTATCTCTAGCTGGAGTTTATAAATTTTGTGTACTACGTAAACCAGAAGAACACTATAACGTAATAACGTATGACACTAAACCACCATAGCATCGTCCTCCACATACAGTACTTAAATGTCGGTAGGCGTGCGGAGATGCTTAGTCTACGCTTTATACCGATTATACCGCAGTGTAACAGATTTGAAGATGGGTGAGTAAAGGAGTTGATGTAGTGAAAGCTTTAGTACTACTCATGTGTGTAGAACATTTAGACAACATTTATGGAGAAAAGAGCTCAATCGTTCCTCAGCATCCACTCGGGAATTCTCTTGGGTTCTATCGGGATTTTTAGTTCATCTAGCTTCTTGTAAAGTATGGCTAGAGCTTCTTCATCGCTTTTTGCTGGCTTAGGTGGGTGTTTGAAGTAGAATCCTGATGCCCAAGCCGGTCCTCCATATATCCCGCGGCTTCTCAACACCTTAGCTATCCTTACAACATCTACTAATACAGCTGCCGCCATAGCCTTATCGTCGACAGTTAGTTTTAAGTCTATCACCACCGGCAGATTCATGAAGCCTAGAGCCTTTATGTAGATATAGGAAACCTTGGTATTCCTGAGGAACGGTATATACCCGCTAGGTCCGGCGAATATCTTCTCAGCAGCAGTGCTTGGATCCGGCTGAGTCGTTGCGACTGCCATGGTCTTGCTTATTTTCTTACTATAGAGTCTCTGTAAATCTAGCATGTTCTTAAAGTCGGTATTACCTCCTACGTTAAGCTGGTAGGATTCAGCTACCTTACCTCCCCTCATAGTTATAAGGCTCGCAAGTGCTCTATGAACAGCTGTCGCTCCTATTTGCCCCTTGATGTCGTCACCTAGAACTAAAGATTCGTATTTCTCGAACAGAAGCGAGTACTGGGGGTCACTAGCTATAAACTCAGGAATGGCGTTTACGAAGGCCGCTCCGGCTTTAGCGGCTACCTCCGCATAGAACCTAGAGGCTTCTCTACTACCTACCGGGAGTAGATTAACAAGGACGTCGATAGAGTAACTCCTGACCTCGTCGACGAGCTCATCTAGTGTGGGCTGTCTCAGATCAGAAATAGGAAAATCTTCCCTCATATGTTCTGCGACCCCGTCGAGAACTCGCCCCATTCTTACGACTACACCGGTCTCGGGCAATTCGACCATCTTAGGAACTAAATTAGGTTTAGCGAAAATAGCGTCTCTTAGGTCTCTACCTACTTTATACTTAGACACATCTATAGCATAAACTACGTTGATGTCACTTATTTCGTAACCTCCTATTTTAGTGTGGATTAACCCTTCAGGTTTCTGAGAAGATGACTTGTAGAACTCGATACTCTGTACCAACATTGACGCTATATTACCAACACCTATTATTCCGACTCTAATCAACTATCGCTACCCGAAAATATTTTTGAGCACAAATATAAATTTAGATAAAACGCTGCGTTTTAAATACTCTATGGTGTACACGGTGACGAGAGGTAAAGCTTACGAACGATTAGTTAGAAAGCTAACCGTCGAAGTTCTATGGCTTTACGTAGCAAAAGTCCTTCTAACATCGAAGCCCCTCAAAGCATATGAAGTAAAGAAAAAGATTACTGAGACTTTTGGGATAAAACCTCACACGATGACCACGTACACGGTAATATATAGAATGTCTAAAGAGGGACTAATAAGACCACTAAAGTTAGATGGTGATGTAGTTTATGAACTAACTGAAGCAGGTAAGAGGGAGTTCGAAGAAGCCTTGAATTTCATTGACAAGGTCCTCAACTCTCTAAGGCACTAACAGCTGTTTCACGTATCTCTAACTCTATCTCTATTCCTTTCTTAAGTTGCTCTTAAGGTAAGCTACATCTAGACTCCACAGCCTCCTATAACCACTAATAACTCTACGAAAATCGGATTCCCCAAGTCCAGCATAGGAAACAGAGATTACTACACTAGAGTTCCTCGCATATATAACTTGTAGTATGAATTATTCTGTGGTGCTAAAGATGGTGTCTGACGTCTCTAGGTTGGTTGCCCAGCTGAACTCTTTGAGCGAGTGGATCGAAATGCAGAAAGCTACTATCGAGACCTTCAAGGAGATCAATAGTACCATTAGTGAAGCCGATAGACTAACTCTCGTTCTACTTATAAGAAAAGCCTTTGACCACATATTGAAGACTATTCGCGAGTTCGATAAGTGGCTTGAGAACCCTCTCGTACTAAGCTATATCGATAAAGAAATGCTTCAAGAAGTTTGGAGTGCCGTCTTCAGGCTACTCATAGAGCTACTAGAGCTTGACATCAAACACACGGCATCAGTTAGAGACAACGCAATAAAAATGCTAAAGTCAGGAAAAATACCACCAATAATAATGGAGTTTAGGCGAGTAAGAGCTGAAGAGGAGGAATCCAGGGAGGCTGTAAGGAGGCTGTAAGGTGCCCTACGATACCTTTAGATGAAGGTATTCTCGCATTCACACCTGGAAAAAAGTTCGTAAGTATATCTATCACAGGTTCTTGGTGCGCACTCAAATGCTCGTTTTGTCAGGGAAGATACCTTAGTTCGATGGTTTTGTCTGAGAGCCCTGAGAAGCTTAGGGACATAGTGCTGTACTACTACAACAATGGAGTCAGGGGCTTTCTCATCAGTGGTGGTTTTAATAGAGATGGGTATCTGCCTATAGGTAGAGAATTCATCGACTACCTAAAAGAGTTTAAGAGAAGAAACCAAGTCTTTTTATCGGTTCACCTAGGACTAGCTCCGAGAGATCTCGTCGATAAAGCTCTTGAGGTATTTGACTTAATCGACTACGAAGTTCCTCCCAGCCATGAGTATGTAAGGCACGGTAGAGGAATAAGCGCATCGCAAGAGGACTACCTGAAGGTATTAGAATACGTTACGAGAGAATACGGTGAGGATAGAATTTCACCACATATCGTAATAAATAGTCCACTAGCTTTACCACACCAAGAGCTAGATGTTGTGAGAGAAGTAAGCTCTATTCATAATAAGATGATTATCTTGCTTTTACACGCTGGTGAAGAAAACCTCGAAGAACCAAGAGTTTTGAGAGTAGCTCAACTTTCTAAGAACCTCTTTAAAGAAGTATCCATCGGGTGCATGAGGCCTAGAAAGAGTGGTGAAATTATCGATAAACTTGTCAGTAGTGGATACGTAGATAGAGTAGTAAACCCAGGTAAGAGATACATTGAAAAGCATAGGATGCGGGTAATTCACGCATGTTGCAGTATACCAAGGCAGTCCTTTAAGCTATTTGAGTAAAGTCTCGAATACACACCTTCAATACGGCGAATACGGTAGAACTCTCCTTAAATCGCTCTACAACTCAACTCATTACAGAACTCCTTACACTACATGCGTACCATGGTAGGTTACTTAGGTAAACGCTTTTATTATTTCATGAACCACAAAGCACTGGTGTTAGTGAGTGAGTATATCCTTTGGCTCGGCAAGGTTGCTGAGATACGTCGTTGTCTCAGCTTCTAAGTTCAGTGAAACCGCTGTAATTAATGTATCAGAAAGCGAGTTTACCTTTAGGGCTATAGACCCCTCTAGAACGGCCCTCCTCATTATTACTATACCCAGGGAGTCCGCTACGGCCTTTAACATTAATGGTAGCGAACAGCTCGTAGTCAGTTTAGATGATTTAAGTAAGGTTTTTAGAAGTGCCGAGAGAGACGATATGGTGACACTGAGTTGGACGCAGTCCACGCTATCTGTCTCTTTCGAGAGGCGAGGCTTCACGAGAACCTTTACTCTACCTCTAGCTACACCAGTAGAAGAAATACCTGAGATAGAAATAGAGTATCCTAATACTTACGTTCTATCACCTCTCCTACTATATGACTGTATAACCGGTCTCGAAGATGTTGGAGACGTTCTTAGAGTAGAGGGAAGGGAAGATGAGCTCAGACTAAAAGCAGAGAGCGAGTTAGGTGAAGCCGAAGTTGTTCTTAGCAAAGAGAGAGGCGGCATTGAGGAATCCGATGTTAGAGAGCCTGGATTTAGCGTCAGTTACTCTATGGAGTTCGTTACGAACATCAAGCCTATAGTTAAAGTTGCGGAGAAACTTACACTAAAAACAGGTTCAGAGCTACCTCTATACGTGGAGTTCTTATCGCATGGCCTGCTAGCAAAGTATTATGTGGCCCCAAGGGCTGATTAATTGGTCTTAAGTAGAGAGGACCTTAGGTTTGTTCGCGAGCTTTTCAGTCGCTACTATAGACTCGCACCGATAAAGCTTCCAAAGGATCTAAACTTGCGCGAGTTCGCCTTTCAGTTGCTCGATACGGATTCATACATTAGGCACTTAAGCTTTACGTCAGAGAGCGAGCTCAGAGCATACTTGGTGATCAACACTCCTAAGCAAGCTTACTATTCTACAGCAAAATACTCAAACCCATCAGCACCCGACTACTCAGAAGCAGGTTGGCAAGGCTCCGAGATCATGTTTGATATAGATGCCGATAAGTTGCCTGGATGTGAAACACAAGTCCTAGTGGAGAAGGTTGAAGTTGTAACTGCAGAGTGTATTGAGATAGCTAAAAATGCTCTCAAGAGGCTTCTACACATACTAGAAGAGCACATTGGTTTTAGTAAAGACGAACTGATGGTCTACTTCTCTGGAAATAGGGGGTTCCATGTGGTAATAACCTCTGATGATCCAGAATGGTTAACCCTAGAGTCTATACACAGGCTGGAACTTGTTGATTATGTAGCTGCGAGGGGTTTAGACTTGAGGAGGATCCTTAGGGGAACAATCAAGAGGGGGTTTCATGTCGCACCCCCAACTCCGCGAGATGGAGGTTGGAGGTCTCTCATAGCTTCGTATTATGGTGGGGAAGTCGATGATAAAGCTGTGGAGAGTATAGCTGTAGCCGTAGACCCCCTAGTCACGCAGGATATCTCGAGGTTAATCAGAATCCCTAATTCACTGAATGGTAAGACTGGCCTTGTTGCTAGCTTGATTAAAGTTGATGATGTAGATAAATTCAAGTTTGACGAATCTTTAACTCCGTTCGAAGGTTACGCTATCATCAAACCTAGAGCTAGTTTGAACGGTGTCTTCTTAGGTAAAAAAGTCGCACTTAGTGAAAACGTAGTCAGTAAGGTGGACATAAGTACGGCACTCTACATAGTATTAAATGGTTTAGCTAATGTAATAAGGTACAGCTTAACTTCTGTAAAAAGAGTAGGGGAGTACTACCATCAATTTTAACTAGAAACAGCTAATGATAGCCTTCTTTTCTTTCTTCTTAGCTATTCCCGTAGCTAGTTGTTTGGCTCGTTAGTTTACTGTAGCAACTAACAACTCCACAGGAAATTGCGAGATTTCTTCAGAAGATCCAACACAGGAACAAACTGAAAACTCTCTCAGTAGGCGAAAGCGACTTTACCGCCCCCATTCCAAGGTTTCCGTAGGTCTCCCTGAGAGAGTATATTACGGTCTCCCGAGCTTCCTCTCGCGGACCGCTAGGTCTCGGAAACTCGGGGGCACTAACAACAGTTTATAGACACTAAAACGTTGGTGTACACCGTTTACACCAAGAGCATCAAGCACCATAGAGAGACCCACGGAGACCTATAGGGAAAAGAGGCAGCTACACCACCCTATTTTACTTATCTACTCAGTTTTCTACTCAGTTTTTTCAACACGCTCCGTTCGTGAGTAGCGACGTAGAGAATCCGCCGAGCTCTTTAAGAGACTTTTCTCCAGAGGTCAACTCGTCAATATCCACTACCTTCGCATTGTACGCCTATTCGGGTTAGAGGGAACTAAAGCTACAAATATTTGAGGAGAACGTGGGGTTGGCGGTTGTTTGATGCGTTAGGTTTTCGTGGAGTTTTGTGTTTGTGTAGGTGTTTGAGGTGAGTCTAGGCGGGATAGGGGCGATCCCTCAAGCCGCCCAGGGATCGAGCTAGATAGGAGCTCCGTATCGTCGGGCTCGAACGGTGCCTACGACTTCCGCGTAGAGTAGCTAGTAGCCACAGTGAACCGCAGGGTAGGAGGCACAACTCACCCTAGCAAAACCACAGAAATCTAGGACGGGAAGACGATGTTCATAAGCTTAAAAGTTTAGACGAGTCTAAAACCTGGAATGGTACCACTAAGTGAAGTAAACCCAGGAGCGTTAGTTAAGGTAGTAGAGGTATCCGCCGGGAAGGGCTTAAAGCTTAGGTTAGAACAATTAGGGCTTTTTCCTGGCTCCTTAATTGAAGTAGTGACCAACAACCACGGACATGTCTTAATTAAAGTTAGGGGCGCCATCATATCGCTGAGTAAGGGGATAGCCTCAAAGATCTTTGTCGAGAGGTCTGGTGCGCACACTTGAAGGAGTAGTGAAGTGTAGTTATTACTGGTGTGAATAGTCTAACTCCCGAAAGAGGTTCTCTAAAAACTCCCTTATGATCTTTACTCTTCTCTCTGCTTCAACTTTTCCCTCGCTAGTGTGCATCGTCTCTGGCAACTTCAGTAGCTTAGCTTTTATGTGTTCTATTACTTCGTGAAGGTCTCTTCCAAGCTCTCCAGAATACATCAACACCCTCACTAACCCTATAGCGCCTAAAGCGTCTAGCTTATCAGCATCACTAAGTATCTTAGCTTCAGTACTCATAGCTGCGTAGCCTAATGAGTACGAGTGAGAAAGTACTGTATCAACGACTTTCTCTATTTTGTCCTTTGGATACCCCAGCATTTCCAAAATGTGCCTGACTATACTCGCAGAGCGAACTGCGTGATTATCGGGACTAGATAATCTACCTATGTCGTGTAGATATGCTGAGAGCAGCAAGACTTCGCGGTCTACAGTTTCGTAGTTACTGGCGATGCGGCACGCCATTCTAACAACTCTCTCTACATGCTCAATCCCGTGGACAGGATCTGGTGGCATAAGAAGCTTAACTAACTCCGAGACTGCGTTAAGCACTCTGCTATTAACCTGACACTCGCTCAGCTTAAGACGCACCCACCACTAAGCAGGGCTTAGAATTTTTTAAAGCACTGAGGCCTTCCGTTAGCAACCCTTCACTAGCGCAGGGTCTTACTCTCGCACTATAGCTTGTTTTACGGATTCTAAGTAATGTTAGTGGACTAGCAGTCCGCATATTTTAATAAGGTTAGAACTTTGTGGCAATACTACACTATAAATAGTTTGATCCCATAAATCGATAGGAGGAATACCGTGAGATACAGAGGTACGGTGAGGGTTGAGCTAAGTAGGGACCTAACTCCAGACGATTTAGAAGATGTGAAGAAAGCTTTAGAGGAAGTAAATCGGTCACTAACTAAAGGTTTTAAGGATCCAGGAGAAGGAGGTAAAGTAGTCAGCTGGGGTTACACCGAGAGGGTTCTACATTTCGAAATCGAGAGTCGGAAGTTGAGAATAGATGAAGCAGCTATGAGGATAAAGAATTCTTTAGAGACGTCTCTTGGAAGCAGGAGAAAAATCGGAATACGTAACATTAGGTTAGAAAACGCTTTAATTGAAATAGACGGTGAAATTAGGATCAACGTAAGGCTACCGTTCGTAAGAAATATCGAGGCATCGAATGGAAGTACTACTATATACTTAGAGGCCCTAGACGAGAGAGATCTTAAGAAACCCATTCTCCTGAGGTTACTCAGGCTACTGAACGAGAAAGAAACTAGAGCGAAATGGGGAGGTAAGGCCGAACATTGGCAGCTCATCAAGAAGTCGAGAGCCAAGCTCGACGTCCTACTCTATACCGAAGACCCCAACAAGGTCCTAGAGGAAACTGGGTTAGTAAAGAGGTTCTCTATTGGTCAGTGGCTCTACACCCCTCTAGCTACTTACCTATTGAACATGTTAAAAGATGTCTTTCTGCAAGAGGTTGTGCTCCCACTTGGCTTCGTAGAAGCTATATTCCCTAAGATGTATCCACTAGAGATAGGGCTTAAAACAGGGCATCTAAGAGGTACAATAAACTCCATGGTTTTCGCTTCTTTGCCTAAGACTTACAACATCGAGGAATTTGAAGAACTTACTGACTACATATACGTCACAAACGAGGTACCACCTGAGGAAGTAGCAAAATACTTAAGACACCCAGAGTACTTCCTCTGCTTTGCTCAGTGCGAACCTTTCTACTGGTTCTTCGGGAGCGAGCTTTTAGATGACTCATCTCTACCGATTAAGTGGTTCGACAGAAGCGGTCCGTCGTTTAGGTGGGAATCTGGAGGTATTTACGGACTAGAGCGGGTTATCGAGTTCCATAGAGTTGAGATAGTTTGGCTTGGAAAGCCCGACCAAGTTATCGAGATCAGAAATGACCTACTTAAAGCATACGAGAGGTTCATGGATGAAGTTTTAGAGCTTGAGTGGAGGACTGCGTGGGTGACCCCGTGGTACTATGAGCAGAGTGGTACTACTGAAAAAGTAGAGGAGTTCGATATAAATAGGCCGGGAACTATAGACTTCGAGCTGTGGCTACCGTATAAGGGTCCACGAGAGGAACATAAGGCATGGCTTGAAGTCGGCAACATATCTATACATGGAACTAAGTTCACTGAACCGTTTAGAATCAAGCACAACAGAGGAGAGACTCTATGGACAGGTTGCTCCGGATTCGGGTCTCAGAGATGGTTAATAGCCTTTCTAGCTCAAAAAGGATTCGACCCCGAGAAGTGGCCTGAGATAACTAGAGAATACCTAAACAGAAACCCGCCTCCAGAACCGATAGTCACGGTTACATATCCAAAAACCCGCGCTGGTAGAGAAGAACTAGGTAAGTTGATTAAGTTCTTAAAAAGGTAAGTTATGATTGCCTAGAGTAGTCTTCCCCATGCTCTTCCTCTAGCTCTCGCCTAATCGACTCCTGAAGCTCCCTTATTTTCTTAGCTTGCTCTAGGGCCTTATTTATCCATTCCCTACTGGACTCTATCCCCTTTCTCGCAAAGTAGGCTATAGCCTCGCTCCTACTCTTAAATATTCTAGCTTCAACGAGCTGATCTATCACCTCCAAGTCTTTCTCTTTCATTCTTAGTGAAACGACTTGCGTTACCTTCCTTAAGGAATGGTCTAAACTGTCCTGCAGGGATTCAATAAGCCTACTTACGCTCTCTACTACATCACCTATAGACTCGCTTATACTCGTGGTTATACTTTTAACTATTTTTTCTGGTGCTGGAAGATAGAGAACGAATGCTCGTCCCCCATAGTCCCTCAGTTTAAAAGCCTCTTCTTCGATCTTAGAAAGAGCGTCCTTGATCTCCTTCCTGAGATACTCTATAAGCTCCTTTATTTCTGATTCAGACAGCTCGACTTTTTTAGTGTATGACTCTATCTCCTCGAGAGAGTCTTTAATTTTTTTAAGTATGTCGATAGCTCCTTCAGCTAAAAGTCTGTACGCTTTACTGAACTCACCCTTACTTCTCAATTCCTCTACTTTACTTATTAGAGTATCTATTTCCGACCTAAGTTTATCAGCAAATCTCTCCAGTTCTCTTCGAAGATCTCCGCCCATAGTGTTTCCCGGTTTTACACTGTTACCTGAAATTTATACTACTAAATTATGTGTATTAACGTAACAGCAGAACGGCAATTGTAAGAACAGAGCCCTCTCATCCGTTTTAACATCAATTTACGAATCTGGTTACCTATACGGAAATAGCAGAAGGGCGAGTAAGGTAGATACATTTGGTAGAAGTAGTGTACTTACCTTAGTACTCGTGCTTCCCTATTCTGTAACTGCTTCAATCTACCTACGGAGAGTAAGGTAGCTAATGTTAAGCTTTTCACAAACATTCTTCGGCATTAGTAACTTCTTAGTCACGCTAACTAACCCGCGTTGATCTCCGGTTGAGAGCATGTAGAACCCCGCATGAAGTTTTCGATTCGTGTTGTTACCATCTTAATACTCGATGTTACTAAGGTTATCGGTACACCAGGTGCTCCGTAGCCTATGAATATAGCGTTTTTAGTACTGGTATTGATAGTAGCTATATCGGTAGTTGTATATGGGAATACGTAAACGATTCTCCCAGAACCTTCTTCTAGAACAATAGTGCCACGTGCAACGTAAACACTTCTTCCTCTAAAGTCTCTGACTGTAGTATCTTTTGTTAAGTAGACTAACTTAAGTGGAAACTCTACTCTATCGATATCGATAGAACTGATAGGCACCTTCGTCAACGCTGAGACAGCGTTTACGATGTCTAATATAGAGTTGTAGTGCGGGATTGTTCCAGCTGTTAAGATCCTTTTAATGAGGACTTCTGGGTAAACTCTAATAGTGGGTTTCTTTCCATACTTTTTCGCGAAAGGTCTATACCTTGAGATTATAGGATCCCTAGCTAGAGCTAGAGAGTCTGTAGACTTCCTCACGCTCATAACTATCCCCCTCGTCTCGATGAAGACATCGACTTGTGTTATCTTAACTTCTATATTACGGCAAACCGAGTACACCACCGGTACCTCCGGCAAACCTCGGACTGCGATCAAGTAATACACCCGTAAAACCCTACTCAGAGCTCGCTATCGTGAAAGGACTCTATTTCTCGATGTATTTGCAGAGCTCCTTAAGTTTTTCACTCAGGGCGTAGACCTTAGTATAGCCCTTGTACGAGGAGCTCTCACACTCAACTCTAAACGGGCAGGAACCGCAGAGCGGCTTGCCTAGCTTAACTTCAACTATATATCCAGAGCTTAGCAGTGCACCGATAATTCTGTTAACCGTAGAGTCATCCACCTTGACTTTGTACTTTATTATCTCTGGGTCCACTGCTTTATTTCCGCAGATTACCTTAATGACTTCGGTCAGCAAGTCGTCTTCCAAAGTACCACACCTTCGTTTGTCTTGCTTTCACCAATACTATCACCACAATCCTGTTTTCATGCTTAAAGTGTTTACATAGCCTAATAACGTACGGCTTAAGGACTCGCTCATAGAGTTCGGTGGCTGTTTCTTTTCTTTAGTTTTTGTAGGTTTCTCTAGGGTGCTTAGAGCTCTTGGTGCGATTAAGTCAAGCAGGGTTTGTAAACCGATGAGTACGCATAGATGCTTTGGTGACCCCGGGCTTCCGAGACCTACGGCAGACCGTGGGGAGGGGACTCAGGGAAACCGTGGTGACCCGCTCCAGGAAGACATACAGAAACCTAGGGTGGGAAACGGTTAAGGAAACCTCGACTAATGAAGTATTTTCTGCATCTATACCTAGCCACGAAGCTTGAGCGTGCTGACGAACTGATTTACGGCTACTTCGCATTTAGCTACTACGAGGTTTAGTTATTGTTTAATTGTTTAATTATTTTGAACTTTGTTAGTAAACTAGGATGCCTGAAGAAAGTTACGTAATAAGGGTTGAGGATGTACACAAGGTCTATTCAACTGGTAGTATGGTAACTTGGGCTCTTCTAGGAGTCAATCTAAATGTAAAGAGGGGTTCATTTATCACTATTATGGGTCCTTCTGGGTCGGGCAAGACTACTCTCCTGAATCTTATAGGTCTTCTTGACAGACCTACTAAGGGGAAGATATATATTGATGGTGTTGATACCTCTAGACTTAAGGACCAAGAACTAGCAGAATTCAGAAATAAGAAGATAGGGTTTGTTTTTCAAGCCTTCAACCTCATAAATAGGCTTAGTGTTATAGAGAACATAGAGCTCCCCTTGGTAGCTAGAGGAGTCGCTAAAGAAGAGAGGAGGAAGATGGCTATTGAAGCACTAATGAAGGCTGGTGGTGACCTATCTTGGGTAAACAAGCGACCGAATCAGCTCTCAGGAGGACAGCAACAGCGTGTAGCAATAGCTAGGGCCATAGTAGGCTCTCCAACGATACTACTCGCCGATGAACCTACAGGAAACCTAGACACCTCATCAGCTAAAGTTGTAGTTAAAACGTTCCTAGAGTTAAATAAGCATGGACAGACTATAGTAGTTATAACACACAACCCCGAGGTAGCCCACTGTAGTCAAGGCATATACGTGATGAGAGATGGACGAATAGTGAGTACATTAAGCCCGGACCCAAGCAAGTGTTTAATATATCAATGACTACCAGTTTGGGGTTAAGTCGTGCGGACAGCTAGGATGCACTTAAACGAGTCACCTTTCGAACCTAGTAAGTTAGTTAGTACATATGTCTCTAAGTACGTTAGTGCGTTAAACTTGTATCACGTAGATGAGTTAGAAAGGGAGTTCTTAAAGAAGCTCTCAAACTACGTTAAGCTACCTGAAGAATACGTAGGTGTATTTCCTAGTTCCTCAGAGGCTCTTACATCGATAATTAGGTTATGTAAGTCGAGAGGGCTTAGACTATCGTCTGTTTGGCCAAGCTTTCATGGGTTCATAGAGTTCGCTCAAATGGAGGGTACTAGTGTCGATCTGATTAACTTAATCCCCGAGTTCTTCGAGCTAGACTTAGCTAAAATTGCTAGAGAAGGTAGCTCAAGTAAAGCTCTCTACCTATCTAATCCTAATAATCCGACCTCGAACATGCTGTTTCAAGACCTTGAGACCCTAGAGTTTCTTATTAATAGATTTGGACTCGTGATAGTAGATGAAGCATACTTTGAGTTCTCGAGGTTCACCGTCGCAGATAAAGTTAAGAACTACGATAACCTCATAGTGGTTAGGACCTTCTCTAAAGCATTTTCGTTAGCGGGAGCTAGAGTAGGGTATGCTGTAGCTAACCCAGAGCTACTGGAAGAGCTTAAAAGGTGTACTGCTCTATTTTCCACCTCGATAACCTCCCTCGCCGCAGCTTTGGGGGCCCTCGAAGACTTAAAATACATGGAGGAAGTAGTTAGTAAAACTATCGAGTTACGAGAAGAGCTGAGGAAAAGTTTAGAAGAAATCGGTCTTAGTACTCTAGACTCAAGAACCAACTTTCTGTTTATCAAGCTACCTACTAGTGGGAGGTCTGTGGCCAAGTACTTAGCCGAGAGAGGCATTAAAGTGAGATCCTATGAAGACGAAATTATAAGAAACTATATAAGAGTGAGTATTTCATCTAGAGAAAATAATTTGAGCTTTTTAAGAGCTCTCCACGAATACCTTAAGAGATAGTGTGCTACGACTCGCAAAGTGATGTCAGCATTTAATCTTTGGATCGTCTATGCATATCCGCAGTCTCTCAATAAACTTACATAGCTTATCCAGCGGAATTATAGCTTGCGAGTTCCTCTCGGTTGTGATAAGAGCTACTTTCTCCTTGATCTTTATTGTAGCTTTCTCACACATGGTCTATCTCGGTTTAGCCTTCCTCTCTTTTAGCTTCATATCTATTAGGTACTGTATAGCTGCCGAGATGCTCCCAGTAGCTTCCACTAAGTGACCCCACCTTCTCCTAAACTTCGAAGGAACTAGAGGTCTGACTCTCTTCTTCGTCTTAACGGGTATATATGTCTCCTCCATACCCTTAAGACCGAAGGTGCCGTCGATCATCTCTACAATTTCATCTCGCTCTATCAGTCGTATTAGGACCTTCCTTAACCTATCTTCACCAACAACACCACTCAACTCCCTCCTCAACTCCCTCCACGATACCGGTCTCCCACGCCTAAAGACGATATCTTTCACTATCTTTTCGAGCTCCTCATCACTTGGCGCTCGGACAACGATGATGTCACTGTCCTCATAAACAACTGAGGAATTCTTGACCACTTACACCACCCCATATATTATATGCTCTGAAGATTTTTAAGTTCATTATAGCTTATAAGTCCTAGCATCAATCATTTTAAATTCGCATGCGAAAGCTTATTGAGTACTAGCTTACCTACTAAAAAGCTTTTCGCTGAGCCTTTAGAGAGCTACCGCGGTTATTATAGTCTACCGCTCACTACCCAGTAAAGGAAGTTAGCTTAATACAGAGCTCAAGACACGAACTTTACTATGTGTAGACTAAGTATTAGTAACTCAATGCTGTCATCCATAAGTGGAGGTTTAGCTCTTGTATAGGTTTATATCAGTTGATTTCTCTCGGAACTCTATCGGGTTCGGGCACCCCAAATCTCTAGTATCTCGGGGAGCCTACCTACAGGGCTTTCGACTCCACGTTCGAGACTGCTCCAACGTAACACTGTGTACAGAGTACTTACAAGTATTTCACTTACAAGTATTTCCATCTACATAAACCAGTACGAAAAGATATGAAGCCCAAACAGTTGCGCGAGCTAACGCATGCAAATCTTTATAAGTTAAAACAGAAATTCTGACTTGGACCCGCCGTAGCTCAGCGGCAGAGCGCCCGGCTGTAGTGTGGGGGCCGATACCGGGTGGTCGGGGGTTCGAATCCCCCCGGCGGGATATGGTGTGAAGCTTTTTACTCTGCTCACCTAGAGTGTTTGGTGGTCGAAATTTGTGTTAAGAATTTACAATACGCTCACAAAGGAGCTCGAGGAGTTTAAGCCAAGTGAAGTAGGAGTAGTTAAAGCCTATTTCTGTGGTCCAACACCATATGACCACCTCCACTTAGGGCACGCTAGAGCTTTCGTCTCGTTCGACTTTATTAGAAGGTACTTGATATTAAGTGGATATAACGTCTTCTATGTACAGAACATTACCGACATAGATGATAAGATAATCAGGAGAGCTAAAGAGCTTGGAATCGAGTGGCAGGAACTCGCTAATAGATATATAGATGAATACCTCGGTCTATTAAAGGAATTGAGAATTGAGGTAGATATCCATCCGAGAGTTACAGAGCATATAGCAGATATAGTAGAGTTCATTAAAGTACTGATAGATAAAGGTCACGCTTACGTAGCTCCCAGTGGGTCAGTATATTTCGATATAACTTCATATGGAGATTACGGAAAGCTGAGCGGAAGAATGAGAGCGGAAGAATGGAGGCAGGAAGAAGAGTTCTTGCTGGAGAAGAGAAACCCGTTTGATTTCGCTCTTTGGAAAGCGGTGAAACCCGGAGAACCATTTTGGCACTCACCCTGGGGTCCGGGAAGACCGGGTTGGCATATAGAGTGCAGTGTTATGAGCTCAAAGTACTTAGGAGACACACTAGACATTCACGGTGGAGGGCAGGACCTAATATTTCCACACCACGAAAACGAGAGAGCGCAGAGCGAGTCATACTTTGGTAAGTCTCCATGGGTTAGATACTGGATCCATGTAGGACCTCTAACTATAGTAGGTGAAAAAATGAGCAAAAGTCTTGGAAATATTATCAGACTTGTTGATGCGGTAAAGACTTGGGGTCCCGAAGTATTGAGGCTCTGGATCTTCTCAGCACACTATAGAAAACCTCTAGATTATAAAGAAGAAGCGTTAGAGCAAGCCCGCACCGTCTTCAAGAAGATCCTAAACACTCATTATGTACTCATGAAGATGGTGAAAGAAAGACCTATAGAATACAAACTAAGTGAGAAAGAGCTCAAGACGTGGACTTCTATATCGCGCACATGGGGAGAGTTCGTAGAGTCCCTAGATAATGACATCAATACTCCTAGGGCTCTAGCCGCTCTTCACAAACTCCTCAGTATAGCTAATTCGGAGGTGGTAACTTCGGATAGCAACTCCCTGGCCTTCAAGGCTTTAACGACCTTGGAATACATGGACAAAGTGATAGGTGTTCTACCCCCCAGAGAGGAGGTAGTTCGGACGTCGGACGAGTTAGAGGAGTTAATTAAGCTAGTGGTTGAAGTCAGGTCTAGGCTTAGAGCGAAAAGAATGTTCGAGGAGTCAGACTGGATCAGGTCAGAACTAGGGAAGCTAGGAATAAGATTAGCGGACACTAAGAATGGGACGATGTGGTTTATCGAAAAGCGCTCGAGGTATTCTAGAGAATGAAAAAGAGTCTGCTAGAACTTGGTGAGCTTAGGGTAGTAGAACACATCTCGAAGTTAGTGAGAGACCGCCTTAAAGATAAGAAGCTCGAAATCTTCGGGGTCGATGACGATGCGCAAGCTATCCTCGTGGATGGTCTATGGCTATTTCTGAAAATCGATGGAACGTCGGCCAGCTCATCTATGTACCCATGGCTTACGTTCAGTGAGTTTGGCTACAGAGTGGCTCTCTCAGCAATTACAGACTTAGTAGCTAAAAACTCTAAACCACTACTGCTCGCCTCCTCCATATCGATAAGTGGTGAATTACAGCTAGAGATAGTCCTAGACGTAGTAACAGGTATGCAGGAACTCGCCGAGGCGTCTGGGTCGCTATATATTGGAGGAGACATAAATAGACTTAGCTATAGTGATGTGGTGGTAGATGTAGCGTCTATTGGGATTAGCCGCAACCCTAAGCCAAGTACACCATTTAGAGCAGACCTTACGGTTCATTCAGTAAAGTGTTTGGGTTTATCTTCCATACCGGCGGCACTTTATTACCTCAGAAGAGACTATCATACCTGGAAGGACGTGCTTAAAGCCACTGCTAAACCAGAGCCCCCACTAAAGTTCTTCGAGTACTCTGACCTCGTAGAAGCGTCAACTGATATAAGCGATGGACTTAACTCAATACGTAGAGTACTCGAAAAAAGTGGTTCTGACCTTGTTTTAACATATGAAGCCATGTGCCCAGAAGTTATAGAGTTCTCGAGAGAGGAGAGAGTCGAGTTAAGCCGATTACTGAGCCTTATGGGAGAGGAATACACCGTTGTATCGGCAGCGGAAGACGTCGACCTACCTACGACTAAAATAGGGCGAACTGTTAAGGGTGAAGGTAGGATTTACTTCGAGGGCCGCGAGCTTAGAGGAGGCTGGGATAACTTCCTCGGCTATACGTATTAACTTACTCTGTAGCTTTAACACTTAAGCTAAAGCGTTACGCCTAGTTTAAGACCTATTCTCCTGTAAGGACAGCTCTTCCAATAGCTACTACACTGACTTACTTCATGGACTCCGAGAAATCTTTTAAGAACGAGGCACCCAACGAGATACTTCCCTTGCTCGTGCTTGAAAACTTTAGCAAACTCGCATGACACGTCTGGTGGTTTATCGATTCCGTGCACCATGAGGAATGGTTTACCAAATACGTCGTAACTTCCTTCTGAAACCTCTTGGGTTTCGCGATAGTACCTGCACTGAATATAAAGCTCGCGACCACCAAGACACTGGACTTTGTTGACTACGTCTGCTGAAGGTCCGTCCAGCAATGGAGAAGTACAATACCCGTCCTTATACCATGGGCAGATACTCATGTTTTTAGCCTTGCCCTAATTACTGTGTAAGTTGTCCTCAAGTCCTCCGAAAGCTTTTCTATCTCCACGATGTCTATGTTTAAGATCTCATCTGCGTAGCTCTTGGTGCTTTGATGTTTTCCAAGTAGCTCTGCTACACTAAGCAATATCTCTTTCTCCACATGAACTCCGACAGCGTACATGTACTCTATAATCGTAGTCAAAGGTTCTTCGAAACCTTCGAAACTCTCATACTCCCTAAGCTTACTCAAGATTCTAGCAAGAGATTTTCTCGACGTCCTAAGGAGTTTAACTTGATCTAAGATTTTAACTATGTCTTCATCTTTGAGCGACTTACCACAACTCTTCTTTAACTTCTTACTTATAGTATCTCTCCTGAGAACGTTGGTCTCCAGGTTTCGATAGAGGGTTTTAACGTCCAACGACCGCACCACGTATTTCGGCAATCATATTATGAACTTCTTTAAATCGCTGTAGAGCCTTTCGTACTTGTTAACTATTTCACTAGTTAGAGATGGCTTCACGACCTTCATAGCCTCGATGAAGTACCTATTCTCAACTGGTCTCACTGAGAAACTCTCTCTAAGCGCCATCATCACCGCCTCTCTTACTAGCGCCTCGAGGTCTGCCCCGCTATATCCCTCGGTTAACTCAGCTATTTTTTCAAGATCTACATCCGTACCTAGTGGCACGTTTCTCGTATGGATCTTTAGTATTTCATACCTGGCCTTTTTGTCTGGTGGTGGTACATAGATCACTCTATCAAATCTTCCAGGCCTGAGCAGGGCAGGGTCTATGAGATCGACTCTGTTTGTCGCACCGAGTACTACGACATTCTTTAAATTCTGAATACCGTCTAGCTCAGCTAGAAGCTGGTTGACTATTCTGTCTGTTACTTCAGTATCGTGCCTCATCCCTCTAACTGGCACTATGGCATCTATTTCGTCAAAGAATACTACTGTTGGCGCTACCTGCCTAGCTCTCCTAAAGATCTCTCTTATAGCTTTCTCAGACTCACCCACCCACTTGCTGAGGATCTCTGGACCCTTTATGGCAATAAAGTTTGCGTTAGCCTCTGTTGCTACAGCTTTAGCTAGAAGGGTCTTACCACAACCTGGAGGTCCGTAGAGAAGAATCCCTCTTGGAGGTCTTATACCCATTTTCTCGAAGACTTCTGGATGCTTTAAAGGCCACTCTACGGCCTCCTTTAAAGCCTGCTTAACGGAGTCTAGACCTCCAATATCATCCCAGTGGACCTCTGGTACTTCAACTAGTACCTCACGCATTAGTGTTGGGTGCACTACCTTCAGTGCTTCCATGAAGTCCTGCTGAGTTACCTTCAACTTCTCTAACAACTCCGGGGGTACCGGTTTGCTTAGGTCCACCCTCTCGTTTCTGAGAAATCTTCTGAGGGCATTCATAGCTGCCTCCTTAACTAAAGCCGCTAAGTCTGCCCCAGTAAAACCGTGTGTTATGTTAGCTAGTCCGTCAAGGTTGACGTCCTCTGCTAGAGGTATATTCCTCGTGTGTACCTCGAGAATTGATCTTCGGGCATGTTTATCAGGTGGGGGAATTTCTATCTCTCTATCAAATCTGCCGGGTCTTCTTAGTGCCGGATCGATAGCATCAACTCTATTCGTAGCTCCAATAACGATAACCTTACCTCTCTCTTTAAGTCCGTCCATTAATGTGAGTAATTGTGATACAACTCTTTTTTCTACTTCACCTACAACTTCCTCACGCTTAGGTGCTATAGCGTCGATTTCGTCTATAAATATTATCGCTGGCGCGTTCTTTTGAGCTTCTTCAAATATCTCTCTGAGTCTCGCCTCAGACTCACCGTAGTATTTACTCATAATCTCAGGACCGTTTATCGCTATAAAGTAAGCACCTATTTCATTGGCCAAAGCTTTAGCTAGGAGTGTCTTTCCTACACCAGGGGGACCGTATAATAGCACACCTTTGGGGGGCTCGATACCTAAGTGCTTAAAGAACTCCGGGTGTTTTAGTGGAAGCTCTACCATCTCACGAATTCTTTCTTTTACTTCCTCTAAGTCTCCGATATCCTCCCAGGTTACTCTTGGAACACCTCTCAGCCTCTCGAGGGCCTCGATCGTTACTGGTTCTGGACTTACATCCAGCCTTGTATCGTAGTCTATAAACACTACTTGAGCTGGGTCACATGACTTAACAACGAACCTGAAGGGTTCGGCATAGTACGGAAGACTTACGAATATTATCTCACCTTTTTTAACTGCTTTGTTTAGAAGTCTCTCTTTAATGAAGCTAGCAAACTGCTCCGGAGCTTCTAACCTAAAGTCTATTGGGGCTATAACGACTCTCTGCCCTTTGACTACTCTAATTTTCCTGACAGTGACATAGTCTCCTATAGATACACCTATAGCCTCTCGAGTATAACCATCTATCCTAATGACATTCGATCCTTCGTCTTCTGGATACGCTGGTCTTACTTGAAGTATTACTGAAGACCTAGGACCCTCTACTTCAATGAAGTCCCCATAGCCGACTCCCAAAACCTCCATATGCTTTCTGGGGACTCTAGCAATCTTTCTGCCTACGTCGCGAGGTCCCACGCTCTCTACTCGCAACTCTACTTCACTTCCACTGATAACTCATCCCCAAACTCTATATCTTACCAAAAAAGATATACTGCTACGAAGAACCACTTATACGCGCATTAGCGGCTTTCATAACTCACTTAGAGTTTAATCACAGTAGTAGCTATCCTTAAATATGTTTACGACTCTATTCACTATTTTGGTGGTTATCTGTGGTAAGAGTACCAACGAAGCTGGTTACCTGGGACGAGATAGTCGAGTGGAGTATGGGGCTTGCGGAAACCATAAAGAGAAGAGGGTTTAAGCCCGATATAGTCATTGCCGTATCTAGAGGGGGTTACGTTCCTGCCCGCTTGATTTGCGACTTTCTGTTAGTAGATAACCTGATCTCGCTGCAGAGCCAGCACTGGACTGAAGCAGCTAAAGTAGCTGAAAAAGCTCTAATAAAGTTTCCTTACAAAGTAGACCTCAGTGGCCTGAGAGCTCTTCTGGTTGACGACATAGTTGATACAGGAGATACTCTAATACTTGCAAAAGACTTTATAGCTTCAGAGTGGAACCCTAAGGACCTGAAGATAGCGGCTCTTCAGTGGATATCTCCAGTAGCTAAAATTAAGCCAGACTTTTACTATATTGAAGTAAAGGAGTGGATCTGGTTCCAATACCCGTGGACTAGACATGAAGACACCACACAGTTCATTAAGAGAATTTTACTAGAGAAAAAAGAGATAAAGAGGGAGTGGTCCTATAACGAGATCAAGACAGAGTTCGAGGAAAGCTACGGTATATTCGTAGGTGATGCTTACTTCAAGTTAGCGCTAAACACACTCGTAGAGTTAGGAATTCTGGAGAAAAAGAACGACGTGTTTGTCATTAAGATGACGTAGAAAAAGGAGTCTAAGTGACTATTCTCAAGGATAATACTTTTATAAATCTCTTTTGACTCCTAACATAGAGTTGATCAAGAGTGATTCCCACACGACTCTATATGCCGTAGATCAAGACATAAAGTTCTTCATATGTTGACAGTGCTTGTTACGTGAGAAGGAGCTAGCTAGCGATTTGGGAAGCTTTACTATTATCTGTCTCAACCAATCTTTCTGCCTCCTCGAGGATCTTCTTAGCGGCTTCTCTACGTACTGCTATTACCTGCTGATCTACGTCTACCGGTATTTCAGCCATGACATCTCCAATACTATCACCTATGTCATCTAAGATGGCTGACACCTCCGGTAAGCTTCTAACTCTCCTACTTAACTCTTTGAGAGCCTCTCTGACAATCACTAGGTCCTGAGTCATAGCGTTTAATGTGAGAATACTCTCTAATTTAACCTCGAGGACTTCTAAGGAGTATACAACAAACCTAATTTGTCTTATGGCGTTACTATACGACCTAATTATACTGTTTTCAGCTTCTTTACTCTTCTTGCTTTCCAAGCTTCTCTCTAGCCTTACTTCTAGTAGCTCTAGCCTACGCCTCAACATCTTCATATCGTACAAAATCCTCGTCAGCCTACTCCTACTTACCAGTACTGGCACCGCTGAAGACCTAAGAAATCAAGTACTTTTAAGTAATAACCCGAATTAGCCACTCGCACAATATTACTCTGCAGTTAGTCATCTAACTATCAGTTAAAGCACTTATTCCCACCGTTTCTCGCTCTAGGTTTTGTAGGTTTTCCTAGGGTGGGTTGTACCTCAGCCCTACGGTTCACTGTGGCTACTAGCCACTCTACGCAGGAGTCACGGGCACTGCTCGAGCTCAACGACACGGAGCTCACACCTAGCTCTACCTCTAGGTGTCTCAAAGTACCTCTCCCCATCACGAAAAATTACGAAAACCTTTAAACCTAACGCATCAAAACAGTTGCGAGCCCTACTCTACTAATTCCATAACACGACAACCTAGCTGATTACTGAGACTGTCTACATTACAATAAGTTAATCGATGTTGCTATTGGGATGTTTTCAGTAGTTCACTCGAAATCCTCCTCACAGCTAGCTTCAGACCTCTCGAGTCAGAAACCACCGTAAGTACACAGTCCTTTAAGGATATCGAATCATGACTTACTGAAACAGTAAGAGAACCGAGGTAAGCTGATCGCGCAAACGGGAACATAACCGCAATTAAGGCGTTAAAATCTCGAAAACCTGAGCTGTACACCGTATAGGTGTGGGTTTATGGAACACATTGTCATCTTCCTGCTTCGACAAGCTTATTTAAAACCCGCTTAGTATTGATTACCTTAAACCTTAATAAACGAGATCTCATTGAGATGCTGGTGTGTGGCAGTGGAACATCTATTTAAAGACATACTAGACCTTTTTATAGCCTTCCTTAAAGCAGGACTTATCATGTTTGGAGGCGGTCACGTAGTTATTCCAATCTTGAAATACGAGCTTGTAGAGAACAGAAAACTGCTTGTAGAGTCAGAGTTTATAGACTTAATAGCACTAACAGAAGGTGTCCCAGGTCCCATAACTGTCAAGATGGCAACTTTCGTTGGGTATAGAGTTGCTGGATTTATCGGGTCGATAGTAGCAATAATAGCAGTAGTTATTCCAACTTTCTTAATCGCATTCACAGTTATTACAGTACTACATCACTATTATCAACACCTGCTAGTTAAAAGTCTGCTTAAAGGGATTAGGATTGCTGCGCTCAGCCTTATTTTGGTTGCGGTAGTTACATTAGCAAGAGGAATCTTTAGAGGACTATCACATACCCAAACAATAGTTACTATCTTACTGACATCTGCCTCAATAATCCTCGTCGAAGTATTCCGAGTAGAACCTCTCGTTGCGGTGGGGCTCTTCGCCGTCATAGGCCTCGTCCTCGGGTTAGTAGGGTTCTGGTAAAGCGAAATCTCCTTTGACTTAGAGAACGATGTATCTAGAACTTCTAACGATAACACGCATTACCCACTTCTCCGCTTTGGAATGAAGCCGTCAGTCGTAAACCATAAAGCTTTTAGCGTCTAAACGTGCTTAATTAACCAGGTAAGACCGGGGTGGTTACCATAGAGGTGTGGTGCTCACCTCTAGGCGGCTTTCCTAGAAATAGGGTCTTAAGGAAGACCCTCAGAGACTACGAGAAGGGTCTAATCAGCTACGAGGAATTAGAGAAAGTCTTGGTTAGTTCGTCACTAGTTGTACTCGGAGTTCAGATCTCGGCTGGCATGAGGTATGTAACTGATGGGTTACTAGACTGGCACGACCTTTTTAGGCCTTTCGTTTCCGCTTGGCGTAATGTTACTCCCACGAACCTCCTGAGGTATTTCGATAATAACTTCTTCTACAGAATCCCACTCTTTACCGGAAAACCTGAAGCTTCTTCGTACGTTTGGGCACCTCGGGTCCGAAGGTACATAGCTTTCACCGAGCCTGCGGAAATTAAGGTGGTAATACCTGGACCAGTAACGTTCGCATACATGTCGAAAAATAGTGCTGGCATTAGCCAAGAAGAACTTGCTTCGAGTATAGCTGATCTCTTAGCTAGCGAGGTTAAGCTCGCTGTAGAAGCAGGAGCATCCATGGTTCAAATAGATGAGCCGATCCTCAGTGACCCCGATATTTCTCCTGATGCTGGGATGCTAGCAGCTGAGTTAGTGAGTAGAATAGCTAGATCAGCTGGTTCGTCTAAAACAGTCCTCGCTCTATACTACGGCACACCTCAACCAGGAGTATACGATAAAGTCTTAGAATCTAAAGTTACGTGTGTTTCCGTTGATATAGGAGACTCCCCGAGTAGCTCACTAAAACTCGTAAAGGCTAAAGGCTTTGGCTCTCACTGCGCCGTTCTCGGACTAGTAAACGCTAGAACGATCTACGATGACCCTCTCGACACACTGGTGGAAATAGCTACTGAAATCCTAAGGAATTACGATGGTAGTGAGGTAGGTATCACAACAACTACGTGGCTAGACCTCATACCTTACGAGTATAGTATCTCTAAACTAAGGAACTTGAGGATCTTAGCGAACAAGCTTTTATCGAAGCTAGGGTACACAGAGACTTCGGGGTGGGGTTCGTGACTCGGTACGAAGTACCAAAAAAGTTTCCTACAACAGTTGTAGGTAGCTACCCAAAGACAGAGCAAGCAGAAAACGCTATCAAGATGAGGAAGTCTGGGCGGATAACGGAGGAGGAGTTTAAAGAGATGGTGAAGCCGTCGATAAGAGAAGTAGTGGCAGACCATTTGTGGGCAGGTATCGATATAGTGAGTGACGGTGAGCAAGCTCGAGACGATATGGTTGTGTACTTTGCGGAGAGGCTTAAGGGCTTTAGCTCCGGTGGGTGGGTTAGAGTATTCGATAACGAGTACTTCAAGAAGCCTATCGTAGTCGAGAAAGTAGAGTGGGTGGAACCTATAACTGCTGATCTATGGAGCTACGCCTTTAGTGTAAGCAACGGGAGACCAGTTAAGGCGACAATAACCGGTCCGTACACTATGCTTGAGTGGAGCTTCGATCTACACTACAGAGATAGAAAAGAGCTAGTGATGGACATAGCTAAAGCTATTAGGAGAGAAGTCGAAGAACTAGTCAAAAGAGGGGTAGAGTATATACAGATAGATGAACCGGCTCTATCTACGAAACCCTTCAAAGAAGAAGCCGACATGCTCAAAGAAGCTATCGACGTAGTGTTTAAGGGCATCAGCGCAAAGAAGATAATTCACGTGTGCTACGGAAGGTTAGAGAAAATTCTTCCATTTATCCTAGATTACCCTGTTGATCAGTTCGACCTAGAAATGAAGAACAGCAACTTCAGGTTGCTGCCGCATCTTAAAGAGCTAGGCTACAACAAGGAGCTAGGCTACGGTGTCGTCGATGTACACAGTTTTCAAGTAGAGAGCGTAAGAGAAATTAAAGAAGCTATCGATAAGTTAATGAAGGAGGGTTTCATAGGGCCGGAGAAAGTATATCTTGACCCAGATTGTGGTCTCAAGAGGTTGCCTAGAGAGATCGCTAAAGCCAAGCTCAAAAACATAGTGGAGGCAGCTCGACTAGCTAGGGAAGAATGGTAATTAAAGCAGGGAAACTTAGAGGGGACAGAGCACTAGACTAGTCAATGTTGCTTTATAAAATGTCTCAAAGACCAAGATAGATAGCCCAGGTGACTCGCTTGGAGTTACTTTACGAGCTCACGCCTGTTAAAAGAAGAGGGGAACTGCGCGCTAGACTAAGCGTTCTTAAAGAGCTAGTTGATTGGATAGACGTTCCCGATTCTCCCATGGGTTCTACTTCTCAGTTTTCTCCTCTAGTTAGCTGCCTTGTTAAGGCTATGGAGGAAGTCAAAGTTATTGCCCATATCAGAACTATAGACTTGAGCCGTGTGGCCTTAACGTCAGCAACAAAGAGCTTAGAACTTTGTGGAGTTGAGCGAGTAGTCTACGTTAGAGGTGATTTAGTACCTAACTCTAGCGTTGTTAAAGACGTAGAGCCGGAAGATGCCGTAAGTTTAGTTAAGCAGCTTGGCCTTAACATAAGCCCAGGTCTTACCTTAAGTTTGAGAAAAGGCCTAACCGAGATCCTTAAGAGGATGAGCTCTAGCGCTGACTTTTACCTCGTATTAAACCTCACTGAAAAAACCTCCGAGATTCTGGAGAGAGTCTCTAGAATAGCAAGAAGTGCTAACGTTAAAATATATCCGTATCTGATCATCGCTACCGAGAACAGCTATGAAGCTTTAGCCAATCTCCTAGGTAGGGAGAAGGTACTCTCCATAGAGAAAGCACTCGAGGTAGCTTCAAGTAGTTCTCACCTAGTTGACGGATTCCTAGTGTCTTCTCCACTGGACTTCAAGGGAGGCATAAATTTCTTAAACACTCTTAGAAAGATCGCTTAGGGGAAGCTATTACCTCAAGGTTCTAGTGCTCACGTGTTACCTCATTTCTCTCGTATCGGTTATAGAGCTACGCTACCTCCAAAAGTCGGAGAGATCTCGGGACACGTAAGTAATAAATTCAAAGACCTTATGTAGACCCAAGTGATAATGTTCTACCTCAATCTATCTTAACGTAATCAACATACGCTTAAGTTTCTGTCTTTCGGTTCAGGTAGTGGTGTGGCAACATGAGAGTGAAAAACATCGTAGAAGGAGTACTGATGGTTGACTTAGAACCATCGGGTACAACTGGGTGGCTAGCGACTTATGTCATATTGAGAGGAGACTCTGCGGCTATAGTCGACCCGGGTCCAAAAGCCTCTCTAGAGAGCTATAAGAAGCTCATCGACGCATTGAGTTTAGACCGCTTTAAAGAAGTGTACATAGTGTTAACGCATGTTCACATAGACCATTCTGGTGTTGTTGGTGACTTACTTGAGTATTTACCGAGTGCTAAAGTACTCGTTCACCCACGTGGAGTTAAGCACTTAACTGACCCTTCTAAGCTCTGGAGTTCATCACTTGAAGTTCTCGGAGATGTAGCGAGGCTACTAGGAGAACCTAAACCTGTTCCACAAAGTCGAATTTTAGTAGCAGAAGATAGAGCTGGACTTAATTTAGGTGACCTCGTGTTAGTACCCATTTACACTCCCGGGCATGCTACGCACCACGTATCCTACATGCTCGATCCCATAGGCATTCTCTTTGCCGGTGATTCTATAGCTAACTACTTTAACGAGAGGATATACCCGGTTACCGTTCATCCATTCAATGGAGATGAGTACCTAAGTAGTCTAGACCTGATGCTGAAGCTTCGACCAAAAAAGATAGCAGTAACACACTATGGAGTTATTACCGAGAACCCGGACGTCTTTATACAAAGAGCTAAAGACAAGCTAATTTCGTGGACCTATAGCATTAGCAACATGATTAATGAGGGTGTTTTAAGTGTCGAAGAAATATACCACAGTATTTTAAGTAATGACGTAGAGCTAGCATACGCTAAACAGTTGGAAAACTCTATGCCTGCTTTTAGAGGATCAACGTACAGAGTCATAGTTGGATTATACAACTACCTGCTTTATAAGTTGAAAAGAGCTAATCTAGCGACTAACCCACAAAGGTAAGGGACCCTGTAGAATAGTGGAAGTGACGTAGAGCTCTTCTTTACTTCGATCTTATTAAGTTCCTCATCACATAATAAATTGGTGATACCATGCCCTGTAAAGCCAGAAAGAAGAAAGAGCAGAAAGAAGAGAAAGAAGAGAAGAAGTAGAGTTTCCTCTGCGCTCTGACTTTCTCTATCTAAATATGGGGCGAAGGCTTTTTAGATGAACTACCTACCACCTAAGTAGATATTGTAATGACGTAGAGTTAGCTCTGCATCCAGTCTTTAAGCCGCTGCCGAGCTTCAAGCCTCCCGTTACGATCGCTGCCTAAACCCAGTTTGAGCGATTAGCTCTCACTATTTCACTCTACAAGCGATTTGCGAAGCTCGACGGATTGGCAGAAACTCCGGGAAGGCCTAGGTCGTAGTTCTTTAGCTCTCCATAGTAGCTCTAAATTTGGGTTTAGCTACTTGAGTTACCTATAGCTAGATACCGAATCTCAAATCTCACTGGTAGTGTTTGAGGTAGCAAACTTCTTTCATCGATAGCTCTGTTAGAACGTAGTGCTTTTCGAAAATGCGGATGGAAAACGGGAGAAAGCATTTTAGGTTACGTCATCATGATGGTTCCTCGATGTTCTTAACATGTTTATACGGGCTTAAACTATGTGTGCGTAAATTAAGTAAGATTTTTTACTTGACTTGCTCTACGCTGGGACCTGTTTGAGCTCGGTAAAAACGGTGCTCGTGGGAGCTGGTAAATGGGGGACGAATATCGCTAGAACTCTAAAAGAGCTAGAGCTTGAGGGCTTAGTTGAGTTAAGCTATGTAGTAGATATAGACACTTCTCGTGCTTTAGAGCTCTCCAAGAAGTACGGCTTTAAGGCGGTATCTAGTAGTATCTATGATGCCTCTGGAGAGGCCTTCATTATAGCTACTCCAATAAGCACGCTTTATCAAAACGCTTTAGAGGCCATGAAGATGTCTTCGTGTGTGTTCATAGAGAAACCTGCGGCAGAAACTTACGAGGAGGCTAGCTATCTATTGACCCTCGCTAATGCTAGGGGAATAGTACACCAAGTTGGGTATCTCTCTAGGTTTGACTCAACTATTGTCGAACTTAAGCAACAGATTAGCGATAAACACGTTTATGCTTTACGCTTTAGAAGACTATCTAGGAGACCTCCGCATATGCGGAGTTATCCGGTAACTCTTGACCTCATGTCTCACGATATTGACCTAGCTTTCTACATACTTAACACACGTGAGGTGAAACCCTTATTTTCCTTATTCGATGTAGACGAAGGAGTCCCGCAGAGAGCCATTGCTGAAGCCATCTACGGCGGGATTGACGTCGTATTTGAAGCCGACGGGGTACTTCCCGTAAAAGTTAGGGAGATAGACGCACTAACAGATCGAGGTATTATTAGAGCTGACTTGATTTCGAAAGTACTAACGGTAGTATCCGAGACCGGTAAAACGCAGATTGAGGCTAGTGATAGGGAGCCTTTAAAAGAGGAGCTCAGAGTCTTTATAGAGAGATGCCGTGGTAAAGATGTTGAAGCCCCCGATCTCAGAGACGCCGCAGCGGTTCTTAAAATAATAGACGAGCTTACCAGGATAGCTAATAAAATGTAAGACATTCAAAGTTAGATAATATTCTGTTGTCTACAAAAAATATTTATTTAGGAGTGGACTAAACTTGTGGGGATAACATGGTTAAGAGAGTGATTATCGCTGGTGCCGGTGGGAGAGACTTCCACAACTTC
The DNA here is from genome assembly GCA_030550455.1 of Thermoproteota archaeon. Taxonomy (GTDB): domain Archaea; phylum Thermoproteota; class Thermoprotei_A; order Sulfolobales; family NBVN01; genus DRZP01. The sequence goes on along the minus strand of JAUQPH010000011.1, from coordinate 23,389 downwards.
CTTACATACTTCAAAGACAGGTCGGATTACGAGGTCGTAGCCTTTACTGCTACTCAAATACCGGGCATTGAAAGAAGAAGGTTTCCTCCAGAGCTTGCTGGACCGAGATATCCTCAGGGAATTCCCATATACCCTGAGAGCGAGCTCCCTAAGCTTATTAAAGAGCTTAAAGTAGACGAAGTAGTGCTGTCTTACAGTGACTTAACGTACCAAGACGTTGGGAGGTTAGCTTCAGTAGCCCTCTCAGCTGGAGCATCATTTAAGCTGCTGTCACCGCATGAAACCTTCCTCAGGTCCTACAAGCCTGTTATAGCTGTTACTGCTGTAAGAACTGGTGCGGGCAAATCTACGGTATCGAGAGCAGTAGTTAAGGAGTTGATCAAGAGAGGTATCAGAGTTGTTCCAATTAGGCACCCGATGGCATACGGAGACTTAGTTAAATCAGCTGTGCAGGTATTTAGGTCTGAAGAGGACTTCGTTAAGTACGGAATTACGGTAGAGGAGAGAGAGGAGTACGAACAGTACATAAGGCTAGGCCTACCGGTGCTTGCGGGTGTAGACTACGGGAGAATACTCCTCGAAGCCGAGAAGCTTGGGGACGTCATACTATGGGATGGAGGTAACAACGATACACCATTCATAAAGTTTGACTACATGATTACTGTAGCAGACGCTATGAGACCTGGTCAGGAGGTCTCTGCTTACCCAGGTGAAATTAACGCAAGGCTGGCAGACGCTGTAGTAGTCAATAAGGTCTCTAGAGCACGTAAAGAAGACGTTGAAAGAGTAGTATCTAATATCAGGAGTATCAATCCTAGAGCGAAGGTGGTTCTGGCGGATATGGAGGTAGTCGTAGATAAACCCGAGATCGTTAAAGGTAAGAGAGTTGCTGTAATAGAGGACTCACCATCTGTTACTCATGGGGGTCTACCATACGGTGCTGGATATGTTGCTGCCGAGAAGTATGGTGCGGCTGAAATAGTGGATCCTAGACCATATGCTGTAGGTATAATCAAGTTAATGCTTGAGGAGTATCCGCACATGGGTCCTGTAGTACCTTCCACCGGCTATACTCCGGAACAGTTAAAAGACCTCAATGAGACATTAAGAAAAATGGATGTAGACTGCGTAGTTCTTGGGACTCCGGCCGATATATCGAGCTTGTTAAACGTGAGTGTCCCTATAGTTAAAGTTACTTGGGAACTTAGAGTAGTCGATGGACCGTCTATCGCTGACCTAGTAGACGAGTTCCTAACTCGGACTGGGCTAAAGTGACTTAGTGCATTAGGTAAGATACTCTCCTTTTTACTTACCAAAACTAGCATCATTGGTGTAAAAATTAGCATTACATGTTGGAAAGTTTAGAGAGTACAACGTCCACTTGAGGACCTCGGGTCGCCCTCGGATAGCTCTCGTTTACCCGAGCACGTACCAAGCCTCGATTACGAATCTATTTACTCACATAGCCTACTACTTTTTAGTAGAGAAAAGCGATGCCTTAGTCGATAGATTTACGTTAGACAACCCAAGTGAGGGTGCTATTACTTCACGTAAGCTTCATGAATTCGACTTACTTCTTGTCAGTGCTAACTATGAGCTAGACTTACTATACTTATCGAAGTTACTCGATAGGTCTGGAATTGAGCTCTCCTCTAATAAGAGAAGGAAGAAACCGATTATACTGGTCGGCGGTCTCGCCGCGATGGCCAACCCAGAACCCTTTCTAGAAGTTGCTGACGCATGCTATGTGGGTGATGGTGAGATACTCTTGGAAAAACTCGCTCGCTCACTCAGTTTACTGCCTGATAAACCAGCTGACTTCTTGGAATCTTTAGGTGAAGGTCTATACACCGGTGAAGCTACCACTGAGAAGGTCTACGTAGAGGACTTAAACGATGCCCCTCATCCAACAGCCGAGATCAGGTCGAAGAACGTTGAACCAGTTTACGGTGAAGGTTTCTACATCGAGATATCTAGAGGCTGTAGGTGGTTGTGTAAGTTCTGCCTCGAGGCATACACAATGTACCCGTTTAGGTACAGAAGTCTTGAGACCATAAAGAGCTTGGTAGGCGAAGGATTGAAGTATGTGCGACGAAGGAGGGTAGTGGTTTACTCACTTTCCCCGTTTGACCACCCACGCTTTAGAGACTTCCTAAGCTATATGGTCGAGAACGGCATCGATTTCTCGATACCGTCGATTAGGTGGGACACCTTGAGGCTTGATGATTTAGACCTCATATCACTATCAAGCCAAAGAACTCTCACTCTCGCACCTGAATCTATGAACCGCGATTTAAGTTGCTCTATCGGTAAGTGCTTCAACTTCGACACCTTTAGCGAGCTCGCAATATCGGCCCTTAAGAAGGGGTTTAACATCAAGCTGTACATAATGGTTGGTCTTCCACTAGAGCGAGAAGAGCATGTTTTAGAAACGATAAAGCACGTCAAGTACTTAGTGTCTTACTCGCGTAAGCTACGCAAGAACATAACGATAAACATAAACCCGTTAGTGCCTAAGCCGCACACACCACTGCAGGACCATCCTCTAATTACTGAAGAAGAATACCTTAGAAAAGTCGAGTTCTTCAGAAAGGAGATCGGGGAAAACCGTGTTACGTCTCTTCGCTGGCTCTATGCTTTCCTTCAATCCCTCATAGCTCTCGGTAATAGAGAGATCGGAAAGCTAGCTGTGTCTCTAGCTCTTAGAGGCTTATCGAGGCGAAACATAGTGGAACTATCAAATACTCTCGGAGTTAATACCGAGTATCCGCTTAGATGGAGGTCTCCAAGTGAGAGACCCTGGCATAAAGTAGTCTTTCCCCTAGATCACGTAGTTAACAAGCTATCCTTGTAAGTAAAGACTATACTAGTTTGACACTAGATGGAGTTCAGTGTCTCAGTCCTCGTAATTCAGCTATGAGGTGTCTTACTTCAGGAAGTACTAGCCTATCTAAAGCTAGTTCGACTGCATTAGGAGACCCTGGAGTAACGAATACTAGCCTATCTCCAACGGCGCAAGCCATAGCTCTTGACGCTAAAGCTACCGCACCATGCGTTTGGAAGGTTATATACCGAAATAGTTCACCAAATCCGGGAATATCTTTAGAGCAGATCTCTCTTACTACTTCAACAGACAGGTCTTTAGGACCGAGACCCGTCCCACCTGATACTACAACAACGTCGCATTTTCTGAGGCTATCTGCTACTGCTGAAGCTATAGCATCTCGACTATTCGGAACTAAAGTGTGGTTCTTCAACTCGCACCCATACTTAGCGACCAACCTTGCGACTAAGGAAGTAACTTCATCTGAGTAGATGCCACTGAGAATCTTGTCGCTAGTAACAACGAGACACACTGAAACGGGGATTTCAGCAGCATAACGCCTGTGCCGCTCTATGGACAACTCGTCTCCCATCTCAAGTTTGCTTAAAAACCCCTCTTTTAGAGTAAGACTCCAGGATGTCGTAACCAAATAGCTCTTTAAACCTCTTCCTTCCTTCCTCAGTCATCTTAGTAGGGTCCCATGGGGGGTCGAAGACTAAGTCGATATTAACTTCGTTAATGTCTTTGATATCTGCTAGAGCACCATATACTGCTTCCTGTACTTGGTGAAGCAGGAACGATACTATAGGACACCCTGGAGCGGTTAGAGTCATCTTGATCCTTACGTTACCGAAATCGTCTACGTCGATACCATAAATCAACCCTAAATCCCAGATGTTTATAGGGATCTCGGGGTCATACACATTCTTAAGAGCTTCTTTCAACCTGTTGATAACGGCGTTCCTGTCGACCACCTTTAACACCCTTAATGATCTTATAATGAAACTTATAAGTATGAAATAGGGCTACTCACTCAACCAGACGTCTCTGAAATGAAGTACAAGCGAGAAGTCGAGGAAAAACTAGGTGTTTCTAGCTTAACGCACCTCTTCTGAGGACCTTACCGGCTCTAACTGAGGAAACTAGCTTACCGCCGTCAACAGCGATCTTGCCGTTTACTATTACGTACCGTATTCCCCTCGGATACGAATGCGGATTTTCGTATGTGGCTGTATCCTCAATGCTGTAGTAGTTAAATATCACTAGGTCTGCCTTAAACCCAGGTCTTATTAGACCTCTGTCCCAGAGCCTCAGCTTTCTTGCTGGTAAAGACGTCATCTTCCTTATAGCTTCTTGTAGTGTTAGAACTTTTTCTTCTCGAACATACTTAGCTATAACTCTCGGAAAAGTTCCGTACCTTCTTGGGTGGGGCTTTCCTACTCCAAACTTACCGATTGAGCCATCACTTCCTATGGCTACTAGTGGGTGGGATATCACGGTTCTGACGTCGTCCTCTCTCATGGTGAATGTAACCATTCCTGTTGCTAGCTCGTCGTCTAAAAGTATTTTTACGACCGCCTCGACCGGGTCTACACCCAGGGACTCTGCTATCTTGTCTAGTCTCATACCCTCAAATTCTCTGTGTTTTGGGGAGTAAGATATCATGATATCAGACCACGAAATGTATCTCTCCTCGAACACGGCTTCTCCTAGTTTTTCCTTAATTTCTCTCACTATGTTGGGATCCTTAAGCTTCCTCAATATTTCCTCGGAACTTGCCCCCCTTATTTCCTTTGGCAACAGTGTTGAGAGAGAAGTGGAGGCCGCAGGATAGGGATAGGCGTCAGCCGATATGTCGAATCCTCTAGAAACGTAGTCTTCGATGACCTTTAAGGCTGCTACGACCTTCCCCCAACTAGGTTTACCGCTAGCCTTTAGGTGCGAGATCTCGACGGATATCCCGGCTTTAAGACCTATGGATATAGTCTCGTATATGGAGTCAAGTAACCTAACGCCCTCGTTCCTCATGTGTGTTGAGTATATGCCACCGTATAGGGCAGATACCTTCGCTATCTCAACTATTTCTTCTGTTGTAGCGAAAGTCCCTGGGATATATATGAGCCCTGTGCTTACACCAAAAGCTCCCGCCTCCATAGCTTCTCTAGTTAACTCCTTCATCAGCTCCATGTCTTTTTCAGAGGGTTTTTCTGGACCGAAACCAAGTACTGCGGACCTGATCGTTCCGTGCCCCACTAGCGGAGCTATGTTAATCGACGGCTTAAGCTCGTCGAGAGCTTTGATGTACTCGCTAAAGCTTCTCCACCTGACCTCTACATCTGGGTGCTCCTTTTTGATCCACTTTACTTCTTCCTCAAAGTTTACATCAGTTAGAGGAGCTGGAGAAGACCCGCAGTTTCCCACTACAATTGTCGTAACTCCCTGAAGTATGTAGTTGTCTGCTGTCGGAACTTCGAAGATCGTTATGTCGCTGTGGTTATGGATGTCGATGAACCCAGGTGAGACCACCATTCCGGAGGCATCGATCACTAAATCCGCTTTCTCTCCACTGAGGTCGCCGATGGACTCGATCCTATCATCCGAAATACCTATATCAGCCCTAAACGGAGGTGAACCACTTCCGTCTACTACTATCCCCTTCTTGATGACTAAATCGTATCTCACATCACACACCGTAAGAGTAGAGTACCTCTTGAGCAGCCTTTACTGAAGACCCCATCTCTACCCTATACCCTAGTTTCGCTAGAGATCTCTCAAGTGCTGCTAGAGTAGCAATCACATCGTTTGCTGTTACTTCACCCATGTGACCTATCCGAAATATCTTGCCCCGCAGTTCCCCTAATCCTCCTGCTATCTCTACACCCCGTGCACGCATCTCTGCGTAAAGTTTTGGCCACTCCACGCCCTCAGGTATATAGGCAGCTGTAACTGTATTAGCCCTAAAGCCCTCTTCAGCAACGAGCTTAAGACCTATGGCCTCAAGCCCCCTCTGGACGGCCTTAGCTAGCGCCTCGTGTCTCTTGTATCTTGCCTCAAGCCCCTCCGCAATTATCCTCTTTAGGGAGGAGTGAAGAGCGTAGATCAAGTTTACGGCTGGTGTGATGTAGTAGTTCCTAGTAGACTCCATCTCCTTCAGTAGCTTGGATATATTGAAGTAAGTTGTCTCGTTCTCAGATAGGGGGGTGAAGCCCTTCCTGTAAGCAACGATAGCTAGACCCGGAGGTACTGCGAGAGCCTTCTGAGACCCCGTTAAGCACACATCAACGCCCCACTCGTCTAATTTCATGTCCATTCCACCAATAGACGCTATGCCATCTACTATGACCTTAGCCCCGTACTCCTTGGCCTTTCTAGCTATCTTCTCGACTGGGTTAGCTACGGCTACCGACGTTTCTACATGCTGGAGTAGCACAGCGCTATAACCACCCTCCCTCAAGAGCCTCTCGACCTCACTCGCATCGAATCCCCTACCAATAGGTGACTGAACTACCGTGACGTCTGCACCAACCCTCTTAGCAGCGTCGGCAAGGTAGTCGGCAAAGAAGCCGGCTTTTAGTACTACTACTTTCTCACCTGCTCTTAGAGAGGTTCTTATAGCGAGCTCTATCGCAGCCGTACCGCTCCCGGGAATAACTACGACATCACCCCCCGTTCCAAAAACCTTCTTAAGTGCCTCAATAGACTCTCTATGCACAGCATCAAACTCTGGTGAAACATGACTAAAGGTAGGTTTGGCCATATCAAGCATGGTCTCCGGGTCGGTTATCGAAGGACCCGGAATCATGAGCAGGAACCTAGTCAACTTAACCTAACACCTCATGTTATGTTGTGCGCCCACCATTTTAAAGCCTAATTATCAACAGCAGAAATGTGGGGTTCTATCTCAACAGTAGTTTAACCTCAGTTAGTTTATGAATACTGCCGTAAGGAGGTAGCCACTAATTGAGGTTCTAGCCTCCGTTAGTCGCTAGAGCTAGAGCTTACTACCAAGAGTTACTACGAGTTACTACATACTGCGGAAGTCTGTTTCGCATTGAGAGCTAGAACTTAGACTTAGGCGTCCCAAACTTATTAACACTACTTAGCTATCCCAATTTGAGGTGTTAGGAAGATTGCTTAAAGTGAAGGTGATAGATCATCCGTACGCTCAAGCTATACTAACAGTCCTAAGGGACAGAAGAACGTCGCAGATAGAGTTCAGAAAAGGGTTAGTAAGACTAGGCAGAGTTCTCGGCTTAGAGATGGTGAAGGAGCTTGAGGTAGAAGAGTGCGAGGTCGAGACACCTCTGGGTGTAAAAACCCGTGGTATAAGAGTAAAAGACCTAGACCAGGTTGTCATAATTACTGTACTAAGAGCTGCATGGCCTCTTACTGAGGGGTTAGTTAAGATCTTCTTTAACGCAAAGCAGGGAGTTATTGTAGCAAAGAGAGTGGAAGAAAAGGGGATGAGGAACTATGAATTCGAGGTTGACGTAGCTTACGTGAAGATACCAACTATAACTCCAGAGAGCATAGTGATACTAAGTGATGTAATGGTGGCTACAGGGTCTACGGCAGATAGAGCACTTAGAGAAATAATAACCCATGGTAGAGCTAAGAAGTACTTACTAGCGTCCATTATTATAACGCCAATAGCACTCACTAGATTAAGTAAGGCTAGTGAAGAGCTTGGGATAAATCTAACGGTATACTCTGTCGCTGTAGACCCGGAGGTAAACAACAGGGGGTACATAGTTCCGGGGCTTGGTGACGCAGGGGATAGAGCCTTTGGCTCATAGAAAGAGCTTGATTAAGGACATTGCTAGACAGAGAAGCTTGATTCTGTACTCACTAGCTGTCCGCTACGTTAAAGAGAATAGGTTTGATAGAGCTCGAGAATACATTATGAGAGGTGTGAGGATATTGCTTAAAGCTAGGGCAAGAAAGCCTATCATGTATAGGAGGTGGGTATGTGAGAAATGCCACATCCCCCTAGTTCCCGGAGTAACAGCTAGGGTAAGGATTAGGGGGACCAGATCGCACTTAACTATAGTCAAGAAATGCTTGATGTGTGGTTGGATAAATAGGACGTTAGTTAGTCGAAGGAAGTCTTTCAGCATCAGCGGTGGTGTTAACGAGTAACAGTAAGTAGCGCTCGCAATGCTTAAACTACCTCTTATTAACGCATTATTACAGCATGTCGGATCCGATGAGCTCTCCCGACTCGTTCAGTCCAGCTCCACCGAGCTTTTCCAGCATGTCCGGGTCCGATACTTCAGCACTTGCATAACTTAAGATACGCTTAACTATGTCTCGAACACCTGTTTTTCGGAGGTCTATAATCTCTCCTTGAACTATTAGCTCTGGTTTCTTACCACCTTCTACTAGCAAGTGAACTCTAAAGTCTAGCTCCTCGAGACTGCTAGTAATCTGCCTAACTTTAGCTATGTAATTCCTACTTTCAGTAGCCGGTACTCGAACGACTAAAGTGATGGTCCTCAAAGCCTACACCGCAACAAACCTGTGTCGCTAGAGTTGATAAGCAGTAACCCTTAATCGATAAAGCTGTATCTTGTTTGACAGAAATCTGCTAGCGCTTTCTCAAAACAGCGATATCTACATAGGAGCTTTTACGTTGAGCGATGTGTGAAACCTTAGTAGCTTAAACCGAGTTTTCTAAGGACGTAAGTGCTCATGTTGCGACTAACACTGTAGAACGGTGTAGAGTCTTAGAGTTGGAAATAGCTCTTTGTGTATACCTTCTTTGGGTAGTGTTTGCGACCTTAATGTATAAAGGATTTATGTGTACGAGGTACAGTTGTTTTGTGGGCGTATGGTAGCTTACGCAGATCCTTCCTTACTCAGTCTTGACGATGGAGTGCTTCTCGTGAAAACAGCTAGGCGAGCTGTTGAAGAGTACCTCCTCTCGGGTAGAGTCATCGAACCACCCGACGTTGGTGGGGTACTACAGGCTAAAGGCATGAGTTTTACTACAATTAGAAAGATATCTGAAGGTGAGTACAAACTACGAGGATGCATCGGGTACCTCTCACCGATAGAGCCTCTAATAAAAAACGTGATAACTACTGCCCTGGCAGCTGCGCTAGAGGACCCGAGGTTTGAACCTGTGTCCGCAGAAGAACTGGATCAGCTAGTTTTTGAGGTCAGTGTCCTATCTCTACCTAAAGTCATGGAATCAACGGGAAGGGAAAGGGTCCTCGAAGTAGTCATAGGACGAGACGGACTTGTAGTAGAGTATAGAATATATAAGGGCGTCCTTCTCCCGGAAGTACCCATCGAGTACTGCTGGGATCGGGAAACGTTTTTATCTGAAACCTGCGTTAAAGCTGGAATGACCCCGGACTGTTGGTTGAGCAGTAAAGTAAAGGTAAAGACGTTTAAGGCGAGAGTCTTCAAAGAGACCTCTCCTAGAGGCTCCATTGTGGAGCTAGATTTAGTGAGAGAATACAGAGAGAAGTGTCACGCCGTCCAACCTTAGTGGTGCCGCGGCCGGGATTTGAACCCGGGTCACGGGCTTACCCCGGCGAGCACGAGAGGCCCGCATACTTGACCGGGCTATACTACCGCGGCACCGTTATTAAATAAGGATTAGGAGTACTTAAAAGCTTTTGAAGTACGTGAGCTCTGAGCTACTGAGGTCTTTTCGGCATTGCTTCGCTCTAGGCTGCTCTAAGCTAGGTGAGCAACATACGGTAAGACCTACAGAGTACTCACGTTAAGGTAAGCGGCTGCCGTAGTCTTTAGTGAATACGGGTTGTATTGAGCTTAGTATTTAGACTCGATTAGGTAAACCAAAGACCCTAAGAACTACTTGAGTTTTATTTAATTTGATGCGTTAGGTTGCTCTGTAGTACGGGATTGGTCTAGATAAGAAAACCTCTATTACTTAAAACCCGGGGGGCGAACATTCAGCACGCTTTCGTTTACTAGCGTAGGCGGCTTTCTTCCTTCGTAAAACGCGATTAGGTTTTCGAGGACTACTTGAGCCATCCTATACCTTCCTTCGAGTGTGGCACTACCTATGTGAGGAACTAGTACTACGTTTTTGAACTGCGTTAATGGGTGGTCTCCTGGGATCGGTTCTCCTTCGAAAACGTCGATTCCGGCTCCAGCTATCCAGCCTTCTTTAAGTGCTTTAACTAGTGCCTGAGTATCCACTACAGCACCTCTAGCAGTATTGACTAAGATAGCGGTTTTCTTCATAAGCTTTAGTCTCTCCTCGTTTATCATGTGGTAAGTGTCTTTAGTTAAGGGTACGTGTAGACTCACTATATCAGATTCTTTAAGAAGGTCTTCTAGGCTACTCTTGTACTCGACCCCCAGGATTCCTTCTTTCTCTTTGTACCTAACGATATCGTAGTATATCACCTTCATTCCAAAACCTAAAGAGCCTATCTTAGCGACTCGCGTTCCTATCCTACCGAGACCTACTATTCCTAACACCTTACCCTTCAGCTCGGTACCCAGCATCATCTTAGGGTGCCACGGAGTGCCGGTTCTATGCCACTCTCCTTGCCTAACGAATGAGTCAGACTCTAGGATTCTTTTAGCTACTGCTAGTATAAGAGCCCACGTAAGTTCTGCGACAGTGTCGCTTATGACGTCTGGCGTGTTAGTTACGTATATTCCTAGCTTTGTCGCACACTCAAGGTCAACGTTATCGAATCCCACAGCGTATTGAGCGACTATCCTCAGTTTTGGTGCGCTCTGAAGAAGATTGCAGTCTACTTTATCTGTTAAAAGCGTTACTAGAGCATCTACTTCTCTAGCTTTACTCAAGAGTACGTCGTATGGTGGGTGATAGTACTTGTCCCATACCTCTACTTCGTAAAGCTCTGACATCTTAGCTATTATGTCGTCAAATAACTCCCTAGTTACGAAGACCTTTGGCTTCAAAATTTCCACCACTACTTTTACTTTTATAACATTATAAGCGTTAGACTCCAGGGGTTTCACGCCTGTAACCGCAGAGGCCTCATCGCATAAAGCAATGAAAAGTATTTAAGTGAGTGAGTGCTTCAAACTAGAGGAGGGACTATGGAGGACTGCGTTCCCGTGGTAAGGCTCAGTAGTGGTAAGGAAATCTCTTTAACTAAGGACGTAGTGGCTCTACTGAATAGGTACGTACACTCAGAGTATAGCTTAGAGAAGCTTGCTGCTGATATAGGTGTTGAAGACTGGGGAGAGGCCTACGAGTTCGTTAAGAAGGTTCCAGCGTGGGTAATGTGGGTGCAACCATCTTACTACGAGAAGGTAGTCTTAAAGAAGCTCTGTTCTAGTAGCTAGGTTTCCTCATGTATTCAGAGCTTACTGTGTATTCTCCTCACTCTACACCGAGGTATACGTACGTAGCTACTAGCCGCTACTCTAAAGAGGAGAGAGCTGCTCTAGAGCTTGGTGACACAATATATCCCTACGATAGCTCTGTGGAAGTCCTCCTCCCAGATATCAAGGGAGTTGCGATCATTAAGAGCTCTCAGCCGCCCGAGTTCCTTAAGAGCCTTCTCGCTAGACACTACTTCTCTGCGGTTGAATACGTAACCTACCTATCGTCTTGCATTAATTGCTACAGCGTTCCGCGAGAGCACTTAGTGGACTACGTAATCAACGCGCTCACCAACCGGGTTTGCTTCCATAGGATTAGAGTCCCTAGAGTCGGGACCATAGGTAGGGAAGTACTCGATAGAGTTAGAGTTGAGCTTAGTAAGTACGCAAGGAGAGACTGCTTAAACACTCTATCTCTCGAAGTCTTCGGGTTCTTACTCTGCCTTGGACCAGTAATCTACCCTTAGAGAGGTCGCTCAATGAGTCTCATGAGAGCACTTAGGGTCTATTGAGAGCAGTAAAGTAGCTGTAGACTAACTAGGAGAGTCGTGGGTTTAGTTTCATCACTACCTCTCGCTCTTCTCATGACACAAGCAGACTTAGTCGGTATAGCGTAAGCTAGCTAAGCACAGAGAGGTCGTCTAAATGCGTAGACCTCGCATAACCTAAGACTCCCGATTTAACGCGATGCGTGCGAGCACAGTAAGGGAGTGTGGAAAGATGTGGTTAGTGTAGAGAGTAGCTGTTGCTAAAGGCAGCACTCTAAACTCGCGGTACACTCACGACTTACTTAAACCGTGAACTAGAGCATTAAGTACAGCACAGACTACTCAATACGCTCACAGCTCTCGAGCTTCATTAGGCTACTAGCTGAGCAACCTACTGATAAACCATAGTACCTACTAGATAGTTCCACTACCTTACGTACCACTATGACGGAACCAGTAGCGTAGGTCTTCACTAAAAGCAGAACTCCATTAGCTAATGGACGTCTAATCAGCTGATGGAGTTGCCATCCCCACTTTTAGTGGTCAAGACTGTTACCTAGTCCCGAGGGTCCGATGGTGTAGTTAACCCGAGCTTAACTACACTTTGGTAAAGTTAACCCAAGCTCACGGTCTCTCCCTAACTCCATGAACTCAGATAGTGATGCCCTCAAACCTGTTAGCTGATTAACTCGCATCAGCTTGAAGAAGTACTGTTGTTGCTGTATCTAGCTAGAGGCTCTGTTTTCTAAAGTTGTTTGCTTCTCTAACGTATTCGTTTCTTTCAGTTATTGCTGTATAGGGTCGTCAGCATACTGCTTAACTGATTGCTCGGCTTAATTCGCGGTATCCTACTCTATCTACTCGTGCACTCAGACTAATTCAGTTCTCACTGCTCTTAGTTAAATGAGTTCGCTGAAGCTTCATTAGGTTTGAGTATCGAACTCAGTGCGTTATTTAGGTAGTTTCTCGGTTAGTTGATGTCTCGGTATGCTCTGACTAGTTGGTGAAGGCTTGTTTTGAGCTAGGTCATCGGTATAGTAGCTTATGTAGTTCGTGTTCCTAAACGGGTTAGGCTACTAGTTGAACTATCGATTGGTCGCTGGAGCGTGCTATGAGTGTGGTACTCGAAGGCTTAGCTAGCTTTGAGGTAGCTAGTGTTACTTATAAGTAATTAAGACACGTAATCTCGGAGTGCAGATGTCTGAGCGCTTAGTCAAGAAAGTGAACGTGGTTGGTAAGGGTTCTCTATCTATAATAGTGCCGAAGAGGTGGGCTGACGCTCTAGGTATTAAACCTGGAGATAGAGTTAGCCTCTACTTCGATGGCTCTAAGATAACTGTAGTTCCATCTTCGAGTAGTGAGCAAAGCGAGGAAGTCAACGTCTTGATAGAGTACGAACCCAGAGATCTAGCCATTAGGAAGCTAGTTGCCTCCTACGTAGAGGGAGTAACGAGAGTTAAGATAAAGTCGAGCTACGAGCAGTCTCTAGAGCTCTCTGAGAGCCTTAAGGACTACGTGACGAGCTTCGTCCTCATGGCTAACCCGGATTCGAATATCCACGAACTAGTTTTTTCTGACGTAAAGACAGACCTCCTCTCACTCTTAAAAACCATCGAAGCTACCTCTAGCAAGCTCATAGACTGCATTGAAGAGAAAGACCCCTCTACTCCCGCTACATACAGAGAGTTCTACAGAAAGTACCTGTACTTCCTTAGAACCATAAAGCAGAGTGTTGCCGACGGCTCTATAGACCCCTACGAAGCTCTAGACCTAGCCGTATCGATTGAGTACATCAAGGAGCTCTTCGACATCTTAGTAGGAGTCGAGCAACCTAAGCTAAGCGAAGACGTAGAGCTGTCGAGAGTCCTAGAGCTGTCGAGAGCGGCTATAAGTGCTACCCTAGTTCAAGACGTTGAAACAGCTGTCAACAGCGTGATCAAGGTCCTCGGCTTGTTGGGAGAAGCAGAGTGTCGAAACGAGATCTGTAGAAACATCAAGTACTTAACCTCTAGGATATCGGAGGTAGTCTTAGGAAGGTGTGTTAGAAACAAGGCGTGTAGGTGCAAGTACTTCTTCCCCAAGGTATAATTACACTTACTTACACTACTTACTCCTTAATTACCATAAATTAACCCTCGCTTTAAACAACGGTCGAAGATCTAGTTGAAGGGGGCGAGTGGATCCTAGAGGATTCGTTGAGAGCGTAGTTTCGAGGATCGGTACGGATAGAAGTAAGCTGATCAATATTCTTCAAGAAGTTCAAAGAACGTTTAGGTACTTACCTAGAGAAAGCCTCGAAGAAGTATCTAGACGCTTAGGAGTGTCTCTCGCTGAAGTCCTCAACGTAGCTACTTTCTACCACCAGTTCAGGCTCGAACCGGTGGGTAAGTACGTAGCATACGTATGCTTTGGTACAGCGTGCTACTTGAGGGGTTCTTCAGAGGTTTACGAAGCGATGAGGAGAGCAGTCGGACTTAATGATGGAAAAACTACGACGGAAGACGGCTCTCTCACTATCGAAAAGGCGAGGTGCTTCGGTTGCTGTAGTCTAGCCCCGGTCGTCATGGTTGTCTCTTCAGATGGCTCCGAGAGATACGTTCACGGTAAGCTCACACCGATTGAGAGTAGAAGGCTTATCTTAAGCTACAAGTCTAGAGCGGCTAGTACCGCGGGGTTCGGCAGTATTGCTGCCGCAGGCTACTCTGAGAAAGATACTGTACGGTAGTAAAGGCTTTAGAATACGGGTGCCAATAGCTAGCTGTACTCTTGCTGCAGGTGCTGAAGAAGTATATAGAAGAGTTCGTAGAGCTGTCGAAGAACTAAAGCTAGACGCCGAAGTGTATACAGTAGGGTGTACCGGACTCTGCTTTATGGATCCCTGGATCGAGATAGCTAAAGAAGGACAGCCTCCGGCACTATACGGAAACGTAAAGCCCGACCAAGTCCCACAGATCTTGAAGAGGTATTTAGAGGGAGACCTCTCTGGAGCTACTGCGGTAAGATTCAAAACAGACTCTAGAGACCCGCCGTCGCTAGACGAACTAGACTACTGGAGACTTCAGACGAGGTACGTTTCCAGAAACTGCGGCTTAATAAACCCTGAGTCCATCGAAGACTATGTAGAGACCGGTGGGTACTCGGGACTTAAGAGAGCCTTGAGTATGAGTAGAGAGAAAGTAATAGAGGAAGTTAAGGCTTCCGGTCTTAGAGGAAGAGGAGGAGCTGGCTTCCCGACCTGGTTTAAGTGGAAAGTAGCGTACGAACAAAAGAGCGACGTTAAGTACGTAATATGCAACGGTGACGAAGGAGACCCTGGTGCCTTCATGAACAGACTCCTCGCTGAATCAGATCCCCATAGAGTTCTAGAGGGGCTCATAATCGCCGGCTACGCTATAGGGGCGACTAAAGGGTTTATTTTCGTTAGAGCCGAGAAACCCCTCATGGCTGACAGACTAGAGAAAGCAGTCAATGACGCAAGAAGAGCGGGGTTCCTGGGGAAGAACATCCTGGACTCCGGGTTCGACTTCGACGTAGAAGTCTATAGGAGTGCGGGTGCGTTCGTGTGTGGAGAAGAAACAGCACTAATAGCAGCTATAGAGGGCCGCTCTAGACCGAGGCAGAGGCCTCCCTATCCTGCGACTAGTGGACTGTGGGGAAAACCAACTGTCATAAACAACGTGGAGACTCTTGCTCACGTCGCTACGATATTCCAGAGTGGTGTAGCCGAGTTCACTAAGTACGGAACGGAAAAGTCGAAAGGAACTAAGATGTTCTGTGTTACTGGGGCCGTCAAGAGGACTGGAGTTTACGAAGTGCCTGTGGGGACTAAGATAAAGACCTTAGTCTTCGATATAGCGGGAGGACCTCCGGAGGGTAGGAAAGTCAAGGCTGTACAGATAGGAGGTCCTAGTGGGGGGTGCATTCCAGCCGAGCTCATGGACCTAGAGATGGACTACGAGAGCCTGCAGAGCTACGGTGCCATAATGGGGTCTGGAGGTTTAGTAGTCATTGACGACGGTAACTGCATGGTTGATGTAGCAAAGTTCTTCACCGGCTTTACTCTAGCTGAATCTTGCGGGAAGTGCCTCCCTTGTAGAGTTGGCATGAAGCAGCTCAGCAACATACTGGAGAAGATTACGAGTGGTACTGGAACGATAGACGATATAGAGCTCGCTCAAGAGCTCGGTGAGAGCATAGCTAAGTCAAGCCTCTGCGCACTCGGAGGAACGGCACCCAACCCCATACTATCGACACTGAGGTACTTTAAACACGAGTACGTAGAACACGTAGTCAATCGTAGGTGTCCAGCTAAAGTCTGCGCTAAGTTAGTTAAGTACGTTATTGACCCAGCCCTATGCAGGGGTTGCATACAGTGCGCTAAGACCTGCCCTACTGGTGCGATATCAGGCTCGCCGGGAGAAGTCCATAGAGTAAGGGAAGAGCTTTGCGCTAAGTGCGGTCAATGCTTGATTGCGTGTCCCTTTGGAGCAATTAGGAAGGTGTAAGAGATGGTGGACACGGTTAGAGTTTACGTAAATGGCGTACAGGTAGAGGTACCACGAAACGCTTTCGTAATAGATGCTGTTGAGAAGGCTGGGTTTAGAGTCCCCGTACTCTGCTATCTCGAGGGACTCTTCGAGGAAGCTACTTGTAGAATATGCGTAGTCCTAGTTAACGGGAGAGTCGTTCCCTCATGTAGGTTCCCGGTATCTGAGGAAGCTAAAATAGTGACAGAAGGTGATGAGCTCACTAGGTATAGAAGGACCAACCTAGAGCTACTACTATCGACACATAGAGTCAAGTGCTGGAGCTGCATAAGGAAGTCGAACTGCTCCCTACTCGAAGTATCGAAGCAGCTAGGTATCGAAGGGCTACCGGTGTGCTCTGAGTGCCCACTCATAGGGGATGAATGCCTCATCACAAAAGGTGAGCCGTGCTTAGGACCTCTGACTGTCGCCGGCTGTTCTGCTGAATGTCCTCGCTACGGAGCTCCGTGTGTGGGGTGTCGGGGGTACTTAAGCGACCCAAGGATTTGGGAAGACGCTACAGTGGAGCTATACAGGAAGTATAGAGTAGACGTAAAGGAGATCGAGGCTACTATGAAGTTTTTCTGGAGCAATCTACCCGAGAGACTAAGGGAGGTAGTCACCAAGGGTGGTAAACCATGAATAAGTCACTAAGCTGGGAAATACCTAGAGTGGCCGGTGAGTCCAAGGTAGAGGTGTTGATATACGACGGCTCTGCGAGAGTCACGTATAGCTCAGTAGCAAGCCTGAGAGGATTCGAAAACTTAGTCATCGGGCGGAAAGTTAGTGAAGTACCAGCTATAGCTTCAAGGATCTGCGGAGTGTGTAGCCACCCCCATTTCTGGGCAGCGTCTTTAGCTGTTGAGCAAATCGCAGGTGTAGAAGCCTCTGAAGACACTATTAGATTGAGGGACGTATGCAATAAGCTGAGCTTTATTCAGAACCACGTAATTCACTTAGGGGTTCTAGCGCTACCGGACTACTTAAGTAGGGAAGCTTCTGAGCAGCTCGCGAAGAAGTCTCTAGAGATCAACACTTACTTAAACAAGGTCATTAAGCTCGTATGCGGCAGACTTACGTCACCCAATAACTACTCTATGGGGAGGTTCCTATCCGACGTCAGCCGTAGAGTACTCATGTCAGCACTTGAGCTACTAAAATCCGTGCGACCCCACCTCGAGGGCTTCACAGAGAGAGTGCTAGACGTCGAGCTTCCGAACTCTAGAGACCCATCACCTAGGTACGTTGCTCTATCGGGGTCCACTAGGTCCACTGTCCCTAGAGGCCAGCCCTACAGCTTAAATACACCTACCGGAAGGTTCGCAACTACTTTAGAGAACTATAGAGAGCTCTTTAACGAACTACACGTTGAATACTCTAGTAGCAAAAAGTGCTTATTCTTAGGCTACCCGTTTTACGTCGGTGCTAGAGCTAGGCTCCTAAGTGCGCTAGAGTACAACGAACTCGACGGTGAGACTAGAGGTGTTGTGGCTAGCTTTGAGAAAAAGCTTAAAGAAAACCCCTACTCCAACATCTACGCTAAAGCAATAGAATCGAAGCTGATGTTCGACTCCATAGTTCAGGACGTCAGTGAGCTTTCATCTAGAGACCTAGAGCTACAGCCGGCTACTACGAGAGGTGCGCCAGCTGGTCTAGGTGTTGTGGAAGCTCCGAGAGGGTTACTTATACATTACTACGAGGTAGATAAAGACCTAAAAGTCGTTAAGGCTGATATAGCTACTCCGACAGTCATGAATACAGAGCACGTAGAGCTGTCCGCAACCTCTATAGCCAAAGAGCTTCTCGCTGAAGGCGCTAGCGATTCAACTATACAGAAGTACGTAGAGGCGCTCGTTAGAGCTTACGACCCGTGTATCCCGTGTGCCGTTCACGTCGTTAAAGTGAGGTGATAGATTAATGAAGGTTGCGATCGTGGCTCTATCTGGCTGCGATGGCTGTCAGTACAACTTGGTGAGCAAAGAGTTTGCCGATCTTTTAGAGAGAGATGGCATCTCACTAACTTACTGGCCGCTAGCTGGAATAGGTAAAGAAGTCGATGATGTTGATGTAGCCTTAGTCGAGGGATCGGTACTAAGCGGGAGAGACCTCGAGCTACTCCACAGAGTTAGAAGCAGAGCAAAGGTCTTGGTAGCCCTAGGTAGTTGCGCATGTCTAGGAGGTGTACAAGGAGCTCTAGGTCTGTCGAAACCTGTGAGTAGTCATGTTAAGGTAGATTACTACGTAAGAGGCTGTCCGGCTCAGCCATCAGAAGTTATTGAATTAATTAAGAAGATAGCGGCAGGGCTTAAGTGGATAGTTAGTGAGAAAAGGTTTAGCTATGTCGAACGAGGAGGTCAAGTGATAGAGGATGAGTTAATGAAGTTCGACCAGCTTAAGTGCTTTGTGTGCGGACGGTGCGTTGAAATATGTTCGAAGATCGGGGCTAAGGTGCTTAACTACGTTAACAGAGGTATAGAGACTTTAGTCTCAACACCTTATGGAGAACCCTTCAGAAAGTCCGGCTGCGTTTACTGCGGACTCTGTGCTGCGTACTGTCCTGCTGGAGCCATTACGTACAGCTTAGATGTAGATAAAGTACTCACTGAAATTAGGAGAGGACACGTATTTGAGGCATACGTAGAGCCCGAGGTCATAGCTTCTTTATCGGAAGCTGAGGGACTAGACCCGCTTAAGGTCATTTGCGGACTCAAGGCTATTGGATTCAAAAGAGTCACGGTATACGACCCACTCGCTGATATCGATTTAAGAACTGAGGGAGTGATAGTAGCTAGGTCGCTAGCCGAGAAAAAGATACTTCAAGCTTTAGCACCTGGAGTTAAAGCTATCGAGCCCAAGCTAAATGTACCACCTGGAGTAGTCTATATCACCCAGTGCCTGTCTTGGAAAAGAGTACTCCCAAAGGTGCTGACTGCGCGGGAAGCGCAGATAGCTCTCAAGAAACTTAACTACGATACGCTAACTGATGAATACCCCGATTACGTAGTCCTTAGGCAAAGCGAAGTTACTAAGGTAGACCCTCTTGCCGTCCATGCGGGCTTTCGAAATGAAAAGAGTCTACCAGTGTTTGAAGTATGTCCTGGTGGCTGCTTAATGGGTGGAGGACAGCCATTAAGTAGCAACAAAAAGAGATTTAGTGCGATACTCCAAGAGAGAGCAACTAAGTTAAGCGACGTTAGGAGGATGTTTAAAGTCTGCTAAGTGCCGAAATTCGCGATGAAAGACTTATACTTCAAAGCTGTTATACTTATATTTAATTAAGTTTAATTAACTTACATATTTATTGAAGTACTAGGAACAGGGTATAGATGTCAAGAATGCTTGGAGAATATTTCGAGGGCAGTGTACTCTTATTGGAGAACCTCATACTTGCTCTAAAGGAACAAGGATTGAGAGTGCTATCTTACAAACTTGAAGGAGACTTACCTGTTATTGGAGAAGTAAGCAGACTAAGCGACCTACTAATCGACTACACAGACATACAGAGCCCCGGGAGCTACAGACTTGCTAAAGAAGTAAAGGGAGTCTTTAGGCATACTCAGTACTCCCCTAAGCATCTCTTGCACTACCCAACTCAGGTTATTTACGAGATCTCCGATGACTTCGAAATAATTCGAACTAAGGACGACTTCCCTCCGTCAGTACTTTTTGGAATAAAACCTTGCGATCTTGCCGCTATCGAAGTGCTTGATAAAGTTCTAGAACGCGACGACGTATACCAGGCTAGAAGGGCACGCATAGAGTATATAGTGGTAGAAGAGTGTGTTGAACCTGGAGGTACGTGCTTTTGCGGCTCGATCGGGACTGGACCTGCCGTAGCGAAGGGGTACGATATAGCGTACGCTAGGTTAGGCGATCAAGTGCTGTTTAAGGTGGGCTCCGAGAAGGGGCTTAAGCTAGTTGAGAAAGTAGGTCTCACTCCTGCTTCAGACGAGACGCTAAGAAGGTATAATGAAGCTTTAAATGAAGCTAGAAGAAAGGCTTCTCGAATTCCACCATTTAATGTCGTAGTCAGAGCTCTTGAAGATGTAGCTGTCGCAGAGGGATTCTGGAGAGAGGCTTCAGCGAGGTGCGTTGGCTGCACTAACTGCAACATGGTATGTCCAACATGCTTCTGCACGGAGTTTAGCGACTATGCTGATCTATCAGGTAAAGCCTGGCGTGAGAGACACTGGTTCGGCTGTCTTTCATTTACGTATGGTCAAGTTGCTGGTCAGCACTTCAGACCAGAGCTTTTTATGAGGTATAGACACTTCGTGCTACACAAGTTTCTCTTTTATCAAAGACAAGTTGGCCTTCCAGGTTGTGTTGGGTGTGGAAGGTGTATTACCTGGTGTCCTATGGGCATAGACTTAAGGGAGGTTGTCTCGAGGGCTGTAGGATATGTCGGTAGATAAACTCATTCCAATGAAAGGGAGGGTTACTAAAGTAGTAGATGAGGCCCCACTAGTTAGAACATACCATATAGTAGTCAACGGCTTTCCGACACCACTACCGGGTCAGTTTGATGTTCTCTACGTAAAGGGTATGGGTGAAGTAGTCATCTCTATATCAAACTATGCAGCAGGAGATAGGAGCTTGGTGGAGCACACCGTTAGAGCTGTAGGAGCAGTAACTAACTACATCTATACTAACGTTGGTGTGGGTAGCTACCTAGGGATTCGCGGGCCCTACGGTAGGGGTTGGCCTATCCGCGAGTTTGAGGGTCATGACGTCCTTGTTATAGGCGGTGGAATAGGACTAGCTCCACTGAGAGCGCTAATAAAGCACATAGCCGAGAATAGGAGTCTCTACGGGCACTTCATACTCCTTTATGGAGCTAGAAGACCTGTAGATATGCTATTTAAGTACGAATACGAGGAGTACAGTAAAATACCGAACTCCACAATTCTATTCTCTATAGACATACCGCATACTGGTTGGAAGGGTTATGTAGGCTTTGTAACAGACCTTATAGACAGAGTTAAATTTAACCCGCAGAACACAGTTGCGTTCGTTTGTGGTCCAGAGGTAATGATGAAGGTAGCCGCAGACAAGCTCGTAAAGAAGGGCGTAAAAGAGGATAGAGTGTTCCTATCGCTGGAGAGAAGGTGTAGATGCGGTATAGGGATCTGCGGCACGTGTCAATTGGGTCATTACTTTATATGCAAAGATGGACCGGTGTTTAGTTACCAAGACGTAAAACAGTACGTGACGGTGAGAGGACTATGAGGAAACTTAGTGTCTCAGTTTTGAAGCTGACCTCATGCTCCGGATGCTTAAACGAGGTGCTTTACTCACTAGTAGCACGCGCTGAGCTACTGAGGTACCTCAACATATCCTACTTTACTGAACTACAGGACTCAAACGCTATTGAAGATGTAGATGTAGCCATAGTTGAGGGTTCTATAGTGAACAGCGAGCAGGAAGAGCTAGTTAAGCAGGTTAGAGAGAAATCTAGAGTACTAATAGCTCTAGGTACCTGCGCTGTCTTCGGTGGAGTACAGTCACTGAGAGCAGGAGAGGATCTTAGAACTGTTGTTTTAGCCTCCTACCCAAACCCCGACCATATCAAGGTGCTACCAGAAGTTAAGAGCGTAGATAGCGTAGTAAACGTAGATTACAGATTCTCTGGCTGTCCGGCTAACGGAGAGGCTTTAGCTAGGTTTCTAGTTAAGCTAGTGATGGGGGGAAGCGAGTCCCCGATAGTTGAGAGCTTATGCTCGGAGTGCAAGAGAAAGGGGATACTATGTGTAACAGTATTTGATGGAAAACCGTGCCTCGGTCCAATAACTCTATCCGGCTGTGGAGCGCTCTGCCCAAGCTTTAGGCGTGGTTGCTATGGGTGCTACGGTCTTAACGCACTTATAGTAGATAGAGAGAAGCTAGAGGAGTTCTCGAAGGTGGTGGAGAGACTTGGGATGAGTAGAGAAGACTTTATGGCCATGCTTAAAGCGTTTAGCTATTCGTCTCTCACTAAGTCTTCTTCTAGTAGGTGAGCCAACAATGCTGTCCGGACTTCTAACTCGAGTTGAAGGAGAAGGTCAGGTAGTGCTTAAGTCTTCTGACGGTAGAGTAACTAGCGTCGAAATTAAGATAACTGAAGCACCGAGATTCTTCGAGTACATAGTTAGGGGAAGGAGGTACTTTGAGGTCCCGGACCTAACTAGCAGAATATGCGGACTGTGCGGTGTTTCATACGCTCTCACTGCTTCTAAAGCATTTGAGAACTGCCTATCTATAGAGGTGCCGGAAGACGAAGAAAGGCTGAGGCTAGCAGTACTAGCAGCAGAGAGAGTTAAGAGCCACGTTATTCACGTAGCTCTTCTCCACCTACCGGACTTCCTCGAAGTCGGCTCTCTGAAAGAGCTCTCGGAAAGCTATTCACATATCTTTAGCAAGAGTACAGAAATAGTTCTCTGGTCTAGAAAGGTTATGGAAACCCTAGGAGGAAGATTTCATAACGTGCTCAACATACGTGTTGGTGGAGTATATAGCTTTCCGAGTGCTAGCAAAGTCGAAAAACTTAAGCATGATCTACCTAAAGTACTAAGAGACTTTATGGACATAGCTAAGTTCGTGCTAGACCTTGGCAGCATACCGGTCGAAGTCCATAGACTGAGGTATATGGCTGTAGAAAACGGTTCCCGATACCCGTGGATCGGGAGTGGTGTAGTTACTGATGACGGCTCTTCTGCTAAAGTGGAAGCTTTTGAGAGCTTCATACTTACCGAGCAGGTGGGGTACTCCAACGCGCTTAGGTATAGATTAATAACCGGAGAGCCCTACGCCGTTGGACCTCTAGCAAGGTACAATCTCTACTCTAAGTACTTAAGGGAAGAGGTTAAAGAGCTGATCAGAGAATACGGTTACGGAGAAAGCCTCAAGAACATCTACCAGAGTGTAGTAGCTCGAATAGCCGAAACATACCACACTCTCTTAGAACTCAAGGAGTTTTTCGATGAATATCGAGAGAGGTCAGTTACTAAAACCGAACCAAGGACGGCACCAAGAGGTGCTTGCGTGGCGGTTACGGAAGCACCAAGAGGAATCCTTTACCATAGGTATAACCTAGATAGAGAACTGAGAGTGCGAAGTAGCAACATAGTAACTCCAACAGCTCAAAATCTGGCTTCGATGGAAGACGTAATAATGAGTAAGCTCTTTGGTGCGAGTGCTGATGCTAGAGCCATCGACATCGCTAAAAGGAT
>JAUQPH010000003.1:214877-219782 GCA_030550455.1 Thermoproteota archaeon | reverse complement strand
TATCTCTCCAGTCTCTAGGAGTTTTCGGAGGTAGTGCCCAAAGAGAGAGTACGTTACCTCGGTTGCCCGCAGCTGAGTGAGTCTGTCGTCTTTATGTGCGTCAAAGCCGGCGAATACCACTACGGCGTTAGGTCTAAACATTCTCCTAGCTCTTTCTACAACGTTGTGAAGAACCCATGCGTAGTGCTCATCGCTGGAGTCAGGGTATAGGGGTATGTTGATTTTCGTGCCCTCTGCGCCAGTCCCCCCCACGTCTTCGATGTCTCCAGTACCCGGGTAGAGCCACCTCTGGTGTATGTCTACGTGTAGTACGCGGCCTTCGTACCAGAAGATTTCTTGCGTTCCGTTGCCGTGGTGGGCGTCGAAGTCCAGTACCATGACTTTATACCCGCGGTCTAGAAGAGCTTTAGCTGCTACAGCCGCATAATCAAATACGCAGAACCCTAGCGTTGGAGCCCCCATCGCAGGACCTCGTCTTCCGGCATGGTGTCCCCCGGGTCTAGCCATTATGAACCACGGAAGACCTGTCTCCACGGATCTGAGGGCAGCGTCTCTAGATGCTGCCGCAAAAGATGCTGCTATATCGCATGTGTACTCAGTGACGTAAGTATCAGCATCTACGTAGTGAAACCCCTTCGAGCACTCTCTCTTAATCCACTCGACGTAGTCTTCGTCGTGAACTAGGAGAACAGCACCGTAGTCGGGTTCGGGAGCCTTCCGCAGCTCTACGTAGTTCCAAGCGGAAGACTTCTTTAGCTCTTCAACAGCTTCTTCAACCCTCCAGACGCCCTCCGGATGCCTATCCTCCGGGTCTCTATGCAGTCTGTGTCTTTCATCGTATACTAAGAAGAGCTTCAACTAGCCACCCTCACAGAGATCGCGCTAGTAAATAAAGTATGGATAGGCTTCACACAGATTTAACTACTATAACTACAGCACTAAGTTGGGAAGCTAAGGACTCACTAGAGCTAGAAAGTCCAGACCTTTAAAGTCCCCGGTCTACGGGTGATCTAACGATCTAATTAATCTAGTTGGAATACGGTAGACGGGGAAATCTTGCTGAGACTTCTGGGCGAAAAGGTCCTATGTAAAGGTAAGAGGGTTACCTTGGTTCAAAAGACTTACTCCTATGGAGAGCACGTTTTCGTAAGAGATGTTGTCGCTTTCGGTCAGTCAGTTGCTGTCGTACCCTTAGTAGGTGACGAGATATTACTCGTTAAGCAGTTTCGCGCTCCAATAGGTGGTTGGATCATCGAAGTCCCTGCTGGTAGAGTAGACCCAGGTGAGACTCCCGAAGAAGCGGCGAGGAGAGAACTTGTTGAAGAAACGGGCTACTACCCTAGGAAGCTAGATAAGTTAGGCTCTATATGCATGTCTCCGGGCTATAGTGACGAAATCTTACACGTATATCTTGCCGAAGACCTGGAGTTTGTTGGAAGCAGTCCGGAACCCGGGGAGTTGATCGAGGTCATACGACTTAAACTAGCAAACGCTCTAGACATAGTGCTCAGTGAGCCTATACTTGATGCTAAAACACTCGCATCTATATTACTCGCACAACAGAGGGGTCTAATAAGAAGGAGCTGACAAGTATTTAAATGAGGAAATGTAGGAACACCTCCACCTCGCAGTACTTCTTACTACTCTCATAGCTATAGTGGTGCTAACCACATACTTTAAAGAAAGCTCATGTAAGCTAACGTGAAGGTGTCTTTAACTCAGACGGTGGAGTCTAGCAAGCGTGCTCGTTTAGGTCCATACAAAGGAGACCAAGCAGAAGTTAATTCTGTATTTTCTAGTTCCAGAGTCTAGAGATCAGAGACCCGAAACCTCGCTCACGTCTCGCCCAATCTAGCCTTCATCATCAATTAGTAACTTGCTTTATTAGAAGATAAATGTTAGAAGAAGATAAATTAAAATTCACTCATCCATCTTTCAGCTTTTTTGCTTGTCTCTAAACTCAACTCTCTAAATTCAGTACCTAGTAGCTTTTAGAACTTCCTTGTTAGTACGGTAACGTAAGCGTTTATAATGATTATACCGTATATCTCCAGCAAAGCTACTGAGGGCCACTTAACGAGGAGAGCTCCTAAGGGGCCTATAATGGAGAGAGAAAGAAGAGTTAGTCCAGGAATTAGCTGCTTCTTGAATAAGAAGTCTATAGTCGATGCAACTAAGGCCATCCACACCTGGATGAAGAACCAAGTTGACACAAACACGTGTGGGCGCGTCCCGCTTGGGAACAGCCCGATGAGGGCTAGAAAGATTCCGGCAATAAATATGAAGGACGACGCGTAGGTAGAGATCTTACTCGTTGAAGTCTTAGCTAGGTACGTAGCGTACGTAGAGGCTAAAGCACCAGTTACTATTAAGCCGACGTTGTATATCCAGGAGTCTACCGCTCTAGGACCCCCGAGGTCGCTTAAGGCGTGTTTAAAAACGTTAAACCAAGGGTTCTTAGACACAGATAAGTAGATCGTGTTCCAAGCTGAGAAAACGGCGATCAAACCCGTGAGCCTCCAAAGGATTCTCACACCAAACACCACCACCTGTTAAGTTAGGGCGCAAGCTATAACGTTAAGCATTACTCACACTACCTGTCTCTCGCCTAAGCGCTTCTTCATGGTCTCCGTGGGAACTATAGGTACTAGGTGTTCTAGCTCTCTTGCTGATACCTGCGTGTTACCTATTAGCATTCTGATATACCTAGATATGCGTTCGCTGTTGAGTTGCTCCACTATCTCGGAGAGCTCAGTCATTTCTACTCCTCGAGGAGGGTAAATAACGTTTACGTGATTTTCAGCAACGAACTCCAAGCCTTCGGGGACTATCGCCGCTCTCAGCTTCGGATTGCTGGGGTGACCTACGACTCGATTAGTGACTATGGCTGGACCCCGGTCCCGCACTTTAATACCCCTTATGTATTGAGGCTTGTTTGCTCTATTACCTAACACCAGCTTACCAGCTCCCACGTTGTGGGACCATATGAGGAGCACAGACCCCTTCGGGTCGTCTGTCAGCTTGTCTCTGTACTGATTCCACACGATTCTACCTGTCTGCACTCGGTAGTCTAGTTCGGCGAGACTCAGAGAACCTATCCAACTCTTCTTGAGCTCTTCCGCATGCTCGCTAAACACTACCCTACCACTCTTTTCGAAGACAAACTTCTCCGCAGGTTTATGATTGGGTAACCTCTTTCGAAGAACTAAGAGCTGGAAGGTGTGGTTAGCCTCTGTAAACATCCTAGAACTAGGGAGAGTCTTCATGTACTCTATATCAGCTACTCGAATTATGTACTCTCTTAGCTTTTTAAAGTAAGCACCGTTATTCATTGATGAAGAGACGACGTAGGCGAGCCACCCACCCGGCTTTAACACCTTCAGACCAAGGTAGATAAATAGGGAATACAGGTTTACTCTACCACTAATAACTTCGAAGTACCTAGTTTCCACATCTCTATCAAGCCTAACCTCTAAGTAAGGGGGGTTTCCAAGCACTACGTCGAAAGCTTCAACAAACGGCTTTTTGAGGCTATCGACTACCTCAATAGATGCTTCAGGCACTACTCTCCTAGCTATATCGGCTAGTACTGGATCGATCTCCCAACAGTAAAGCTCTGGTTCCTCGAAGTAATCTCTAGCAGTTAGTAGAAACTCTCCAGTACCACACGCCGGGTCGAGGACCTTAGGCTTGCTGAGTCTAGGCAGTTTTTCGATCAATTCCTCCCTCAAGCTTCTCGGAGTAAAAAACTGTCCAAACTTTTTGCGGTACTCCTGACCTACGGAGAGCACGTATCTAACTGTCTCGGGATGAAGTTCGTCCGGCAACGCTGTGTTTTCCCAGTATAGACGCTACTAACGAATTAAGTACCAGAGAGCACTAAAACCTCGAAAGTTAAACCACATGATATACAGTGACACATATTAACTCTCTAAATACACAAGCTCTGAGACTATGCCACTAATAGTAGTATTCCACTTTACAGACGCCGGGAGACTACCTAAGCTAAGCGAGGAAGAACGAAGGTCTATTAGAGCTAAGTTCCTGGAGGTACTAAAAGAGTACCCCGACGTAACGTTCTACGGTACGTGGGTAGACGGTGAAGGGCGTGGCATATGCTTGTGGGAGGCTCCCAGCGCTGAAGTAGTCAAAGAGGTAGTAGCTAAAGTTCTGGGGACACCTCCAACCGACCCCGTAGTTGAGGTTAAGAAGATTTTTTGATTAACACATAATCAAATTCCTCAAAATATGTGTAGTACTATCTCCTCTGGGAAAGTTAGATGCTGCGAGCGTGTAGGCCGTGGTTGAGATAGTTTTATCTATCTTTGGGAAAGTCCCAAGTTCTTTCATAGAGTCTATTCTAAATGTACTAAATAGCTTCTATGCTTCTCGTACTACCGAAACAGAGAAGCCAGCATTCGTAGAAGTCATCGTATACGGCTCTAGCAGTAGACGCCTCGAGGTACTCTACGAAGAAGCCATAGAGCTAGGTGTTGAAGTATTAGGTGATTACGTAGTCTCACATGAAGCTTGGAGAGGCTGGCCAAGGATCCACGTAGACTACGAGAAAAGCTCAAAGCTAGAACCCGAGGTATTTAGCTCTCTCCTAGTACACGAGGCTGCCCACAGCATACTCCACGGTAGGAGGGACTACTACTCATTCTCTCTAAGTAGTAGCTTTCTAGACGAACTCCACACTCACTTAGGAATCGAGGTATTTTACTTAGCTTCAACAGTAGTAAAAGATCTTGAAGTCCACAAGTACCTAGTGACTACCGGATACAGAAAGTACGTCGAGAAGTACGCTCAATACTCAAGACAAGAAGCTACCAGCTTAAACTGCTCAGACATAATGAACACTCTAAACTTCGCTAAGCTAGTATCACCCTGTGTCTACATAGAGTG
>JAUQPH010000003.1:185179-214777 GCA_030550455.1 Thermoproteota archaeon | reverse complement strand
GATACAGAAAGTACGTCGAGAAGTACGCTCAATACTCAAGACAAGAAGCTACCAGCTTAAACTGCTCAGACATAATGAACACTCTAAACTTCGCTAAGCTAGTATCACCCTGTGTCTACATAGAGTGTCCCAGCAATACCGAGATGATCAGCAAATCCTGTGCGAGAGTCTACAAGCCGTTATTGAAGACCCTATCTGAGCTAGAACATCTCGGTGGGGACTGGGTAAAGAAATCAGTTAAGCTAGTTTACTCCATCATGAAGCTCTCCTAGTCAACTAATTAGCTAGCCAGAGAATACTGAGAGCTAAAGCTTCTGAGCTAAGAAACACCTACAGCAGCAGAGACCTCCTCAGTCTCAAACTAGTTCTCGAAAAAGACAGTAGTTCGGAGTTACGTAGCCCCAGGTAAAGACCTAGGAGAAGGTCTCGACGTAGGTAATATAGTAAAAACGGTTTAACTCTTAGCGCAGATTACTATCGACTGCTCTCAACAGTCGACTTCATATACGTAGTAGACGTAGTTGTTGTTTATAGCGTCTAGTAGGTTCTTCCAGTACTCTTGCTCGCATCTGCTTCCTCCTTCTAGTGCTGACTTAGCGTTCTCAACGATCTCGTTAATAGTGATGTAGCTATCGTTATAGTAGATTACTGTGTCACCACTAACATACCCGTACTTGAGGTTCAGTAGTACCGCAATCAACTGCTGTCTCAGTGCTGTAGACATATCACCGAGTACGGGGCTAACTAAGTAGTCAGCTAGCTGCTTAGGCGTCTCGAAGCTCGTACCGAGCACTTCGTTTATGTAGTTAACGTCTTCTTGAGTTACTCGGGTTAACCACTGACCAGTTCTCCTATTGTATTGAGACCAGGACCAGTAGCCCTTACTGTAAGCTCCAGTAAGCTTCTTCAAGCACACAAAGCCGAAGTCGTTGCTACCGTAAGCTGTAGCTTCTTCAGCATAGACTTCGTAGTACGTATGAGTCGTATTCACTACTATATCGCAAAACTCGCAGTAAGGCTTTACTACTTCAACCTTGTAGGTGTACCCTACATCTACCTCGAAGTAGTAGTAACCGCTTTCGTCAGAGTAAGCTGTATCTACGTAAACCCAGTCATCAGTATCCTCATCGTATCTATACAAGTCTACAGCAACTCCGGAGATCGGCTTATCGCCTTCGTCGTATAGCCCGTCGTAGTTGTTATCCCAGAATACTACACCAGATATCGTAGCGTACATCGCGATCTCGAACTCTTGGTGTACTAACACCGTCCAGCTCGCACTCTGCTCTGTTTGAAGTATAGTAACTGTATTGCTGTGCTCGTAAGACTCTCCCTTACTAGGGTCATACTCAAAAGTTTTAGTGTAAGTCCAAGAGTCACTATCACACGTGGTCCAGTTATAATCATTAGTGTCCACGACATTTACACAGTTGTATCCCTGCGTTTTGTTGGTCTTACTACTAGTTGTAGTGCTCGGGCTTGGACCGAAGGGTGTTCCAAGCCAACCACTGTGGTTCGTTATCTTAACGTTAGCAGTTACCTTAAACTCTTCTCTATCCCAGTAATCTTTGGGGACTTCCACCTTGTAGTAGTAACAGTATGACTCGCCCGGACCTAAAACCGGCTTCTCCGATACATCAACAGGACGGCTTTCGACGATCTTAATATTCCACCCTCCTTTTTCGCCCTTGACGTAGACATCTAGCTCTATCGCCAGGTTTTCAGTAGCTCTTTCACCTCCGTTCGTAACACAGACGTAACCCTCGATATAGTACGATATAGTCGTCGTCTTACTCACAGAGACCGTGTACTCCACAGTAGCGGTGGGGCTTCTTTGGCTTAGATATACTTCAGAAGCATTAGCTGTCTTCTCTATCTCCCACCCGTACTTAGTGAGATATATTGCTGACGCATTTACGTCGGCTGATAAAGTCGTGCCAGCTTGACCATCGGCTTGAGTTAGTAAAGCACTGTGAATCGGTAGAACTAGGGATGCTAGAACTAATATAGCGACGACGTTTTTTAAACTTTTCAATTTACGCACTTTTCCACCTTTTTTACTGCCAAAAATTAGTATTTAAGCTTTTCAATCTAAAAATCAACTTATTTAAATTTGTTTTACCTAACCTCGCTAACGGTTGGTTTAAATAGCAACTTCCACTACTTTATTATCTAACTTTCTGTTATCTTATACATTGCCGTGGTAAGGACAATGTTTTGTGAACTAATAACGGGTGCTTTATTAAAGAGTCGCATATTCATTGATTTCCTTCGCAGCAGATTACCTTAAGCTAATAGGCGAGCTCATATAGAGTAGCTTACTACACTCAGCATAAGGTCCTGAGGATCTTCTATCTATATCAGTAAAGTTCTTGTTTTGTGTCCATGCGAGCATCGACCGGTTGAATTCGTAAGCCAAAACGTACTTAAGGGATTGTTCTCTTTATAACCTGGGTTTGGGTTTTATGTTAGTTGATGTGGTTTGTTGTCAACCCCTGGCTTCACAGACCTCGAAGAACCTTTCATCAGTACCCACATCGTCGGTCTCCCTCGCTCGGGGTAGCCCCGACCCACAGCTCTCCCTCATTCAGCTCCGGTTCACGACCGTGGGGAAACCTCCACATCCTGGTTTTGAACGCCCACCCACTCGGGTCTTCACCACGCACCCACATCGTGGGCGGGCTCGACCCACGATAAAGCAGCTTACATCATACCTTCCAAACCTTCATGAAACCCGAAACAGTTGTGTTAGGCTTAGTTCTTTGGCTTATGGAGCACACCTTGAGTTAATATTCTGTGTTTAGCTAAAGTGTTCATCTTCCGAAAGTAGCTTTAGTGTCACCTGCTTCAATGTAGACGCTTCCGTAGCCGTGCCCTAGCTTTCTCGTCTCTATATTGCCACACTCGGGGCATTTAAGCTTATCTTTCGAGAGCCTTAGTTGTGTCCCGCACTTACTGCAGCTAGCGAGAACTACACCGAGCTTCGCGTCTTTAATTGTTAATAAGTACGGTGGGAAGCTGTTTAACACCTTCGACTTCACGACGTCCCCGATGCGTACATAGCTATACATCTGCTTTATCTCACCCGCTTTTTCAACTACTTGTGACACATGGAGTATTCCAGTAAACGAGTAGTTGAGTAGTATGTTGTTGACTGCCAAGATCTTAGTGCGAGCAAAATCTTCACGCATCTCGATTACTACAGCGAGGACTATAGCACCTGAGTACGGCATTACTGGAAGCTTATACGGTTTAACTGACACTACTTTATTTAAGAGGTCCTTTACGACCTTCCCTATTGCTGCAGCTCTTATCTGGTAACCGACTTCATACGTCCCAGGACCCGGAAGGAACTCCTCAGCTACTCCTAGACGGTCTCCTGGGATTACTAGGTCCTCTAGCGTTTTTTCCTCTCTCAACGCCCTACTCCTCCACATTCACTAGTTTTCACAAGCCTAATTAACGCAACCTCAAAGCGGTGAGTTTTCTTTCTATGGTGCCTCAACCTCTGCTTTAACACCATAGTAGCCTTAGTGACTACAGAGAGGGCGAACCCTAGTTCTTCAGCTACCTTCGAAATAAGCTTCAAGCTCTCCAGAGAGTACTTGTGGAGTGAGTAGACTGTAGAACAAGTGCCTAAAGCCGCCTTCAGGAACTCTATGTCAGCCCCTCTCGTTTTGACTCCAAAGGGTGGGTTCATGATGACAGTGCACTTATCTGAGATGGGTCTCATCGGGAGGTTTCTCGCATCACCAGCAACGAGGTCGAATAGTCCACTAAAGCCGACTAAGTTCTCTCTAGCTACGTATAGAGCAGACCAATCTATGTCGAGACACAAAGCACTGCTCGCACCAAGTAAAAGAGAACCATAAGTTAACACCCCGGTCCCGCACCCTAGGTCGACCACGATATCCCTATGTAGATCCCTTCTTAGGCTGGCTTCCCATATCATTAATGCCGCAATATTGCCGGGTGTTCGGTACTGCTCTAGCTTCTCTACAGGGTTAACGAAGTCCTTAAGCTTCTCTAGAGCTATCTCTAAGTCTCTCATGAGCATAGTCCTATCGGGCAACGTACTTCACTCAGAGTATACTAAAGTAGGCTCTCAGGGTACCTCCCTATACTCCCCTTTTCGAGTACTTCTACAGCTTCCGACGGTGTTAACACAGGTTTCTCGAACTCTGCTAAATCGTCTACAGCTATCCTGGGGCAAGACGTAACTACGTATGCGTCTAGTTCCGGGCTGTCTATGTTTCTAAGTACGTTGATATCGAGTATTGGAGCCGTATAGAGGTAGAACCTACGCTCTCTCTCCTTTAATGTCTTCACTATCTTGCTCACCACCCAGGGTCTATACTGCCCTGAGACACCTAAGATGACTCCCCAATTCCTAGCGTTTAGAGCATCGTACATCTTCTTTAGTCTTATAGATACAAACTTTGAGACTTCTCTTGAAGCATCTGTAACACGCTTAGTATAGGGATCTACTCTCACTACCTTAGCGCTTCTAACAACCATACCTACTCCAATTGAGTGAAAAACCCCACCAGCAACAACAAGCACTACCTCGACTTCAGACTT
This sequence comes from Thermoproteota archaeon, assembly GCA_030550455.1. Classification (GTDB taxonomy): domain Archaea; phylum Thermoproteota; class Thermoprotei_A; order Sulfolobales; family NBVN01; genus DRZP01. Next base: position 210,196 of record JAUQPH010000003.1, on the reverse strand, counting down.
CTTGAGCTCAGGGGGTGTGTAACAACCGAAAACCACGAGTGGACCAAGTACTACGTTAAAGCCTCTATTCTTAAGTCTCTCTCCCATGATCCTAGAGAGCTTTTTGTGCTGGTTGGTTGTCACAATAGCGATATTCGTTGAACCACAGACAGTTAGGTACTTCTCTACTTCAATTAACAAAGCCTCGAGGTCTACACCTATGTACTCTAGGTCGACAAACACTACACGTGAACTTGAAATCCGACTACCAAGGGGATACGGGTCGTGACCTACGTGAATAACTAAGTCGTATTCTTCGGTTTTCCCTAGATCCAGAAGGCATGACCCGTAGACCGGGCTTCCGTCTAAGTAAACCTCGACGTCGGCTACCGACCTTATGTAGTCAGCTATCGCAGTATAGTACCTCTTGAGTCCTTCGGGTAGCTGTACGAGAACTCTCTTAGCTCGTAATTCAGATAGTGCTCTTAGTACCTCACTTAACTTAAGTTCGTAGTCCCCTATCGTGAGAAGCTCGCTCGTCAAGAGGAAACCTTAGTTAATTCCGTTATCTCTATCGTCGACGGGACACCCACTTTATCCTTGAACCGCCTTAGGGCTTCCTTAGCGTAGTCTAGGTGAGCTTTATTGATTCTAACTTCAGCGATAACTGAGCCTGGATATACTCTTGCTGCCAGTCCTATGGGCTTACCGAAGGCTCTTCTCATGCCTTCCTGAAGTCTGTCAGCTCCGGCGAAAGCCATCATCTTGTTTTCTCTTAATACTTGATGTGGGTAAACTCTAACTATGAACAGGAACTTATCTTCACCTACTACCTTACTTAAGTACTTGTGAGCAGCCACTCTCCCGGCCTCCAGAGCGTTGTGTCTTACTTGAGCAGCTTCAATAACCTTCAATTCTAGCTTGTACTCAAAGCTCTCCCTAGAGTTCCCCATGACGTACTTAACTATCTTAGGCTGTGGGATACCATCGATGTACTCGGACCTCGTGTATGCTGGCTTATTTATACCCTTATAGCACCTCGCCGGTCTTAAGGGCACTCAGTAGCACCTATGAAAGTTGGGAGAGCTGACTAATAAGCTTTTAACCAGAAGGCCTTCTACACTTGTAGAAGTGATGCCCAAATGAGGAGAGAGATACTGGTCTTCCTGGTTCTAGGTTTAGTCTCACTAACAGCGGATATCACGTATGAAGGTGCTAGATCGATAAGTGGACCGTTCCTTGAGAGTCTCGGTGCTATTCCACTAGCAGCAGCTATCGTAGGAAGTGGAGAACTTTTGAGCTACTTAGCTAGGTTCTTAGGAGGATACATAGCTACAGTGTTTAGGTCGTCACTCGTGCTTTGGGGTACCGTAGCGTTTGGATACTTCGTCAACCTAATAGTAATACCATTTCTAGCTTTCGTAGGAAGGTGGGACCTCGCTGTAGCACTGTACGTAATCGAGAGAGTCGGTAAGGGTCTTAGAACACCGGCTCGAGACACTATACTAGCGGAAGTTACGTCAGGTATAGGGCGTGGCAAAGGGTTCGGGATCCACGAGGTTATGGACCAGGTTGGAGCGTTTGCCGGACCTCTAGCAGTATCCTGGGCCGTAAGTACAGGTGGTTATAGTCTTGCTTTCCTATCGCTAGCGTTTCCAGCTGCGGCATCTGTAGTACTTGTTATTACCGCAGCACTACTATACCCGAGTGTAAAGTCAGTTAGCTACGAGTCGCTAACGCCTCCCAGATTTAGCGGTCTTCCGAGAAGTTTCTGGCTCTACACGATATCCATGTCTCTGCTTCTAGCAGGCTACATTCACTGGTCTATTGCCTCCATGTATATGGCGTCAGAGGGATACGCACCAGCAGCAGGAATAGCTTTAGCCTACTCTATAGCTATGGCAGTAGACGCACTAGTAGCCTTACCTGTCGGAATCGCATACGATAAGTACGGTATCAAAAGCTTGATTCTAGCTCCTCTAGTCGTAGCCGCAGTTCCAGTGTTACTGACTTACGCAGCAGCTCCTATAGCTCCATTTGTCGTCGGGGTCTTCTGGGGTATCGCTATGGGGATATACGAGACTAACATGAGGGCTGCTGTAGCTGATCTAGTAGAACCTCATAGCAGGTCTCTAGCATATGGAACTTTCGGCTTGCTGACGGGTGTATCGTGGTCCGCAGGAGGGTTCATAGTGTCAGCTCTCCTAGGCAGTAAGCACTTGCTACTACTCTACATCGCCGTAGTTGAAGCAGCCTCTCTAATCGTACTGCTTCAACTATTAAAACAAAAAATGGGAGTAGGTAGAGAGATCACTAGGGGACAGTAGTGGTTAAATTCTTAGTTACGAACGACGACAGCTACGCAAGCCCCGGTCTCTTCTTACTCTATAGAGTGGCTAGCAGTATTGGTGAGGCTCTAGTGTTCTCTACTGAAAGCCCTAGGTCAGTAATAGGTCACACTATAACGTTCTCAAGACCCTTGAGGATTTACCCAATGAGCGTCGGTGGGGTAAAGATGTACCTGACGGATGGAACACCAGTAGACGTGATTCACTTAGCACTAAACGTCTTAGGGTATAAGCCAGACTTCGTCTTATCTGGAATAAACATAGGGGAGAACCTAACGCTACAGCACATCTTCTATAGCGGCACTATAGCAGCTGCTATAGAGTCTGCCGTCGTTGGGATACCAGCAGTAGCTTTTTCAGCTGATGTCGAGAGCTTCGACCAAGTTTCAACACCGGAAATGGAGAACATAGCAATGAGCTATCTAAGAGCTATAGTCGAGAATGTCGTGAAACAAGGGTTTCCACCAGGGGTTGACCTACTCAGTGTAAACATTCCAAACCCCAGGAACTTCAGAAACTGCGTTAGAGTCGTTAAGGCCTCTAAAGTAAGGTGGTACTCGAGTTATGATAGCAGGAGAGATCCTTTAGGCAGACCCTACTACTGGCTATACATGAAGAAGCTCGAAGCTGAGCCCGATACTGACGTATACGCTGTGGAAATAGAGGGATGCATCTCAGTAACACCATTAACAATAAACTTAAACGTTAGCACACCACTTCTTAGTGGTTTCAGAAAGTTGCTCGAGCTAAAAACTTAGGAAGATAGCTTGCGGAGTTCCTAGAGTAAATCTCTACTTCCTTACTCTAATACTCTCTAAAATCTCTTGAGCTTTTTCGAGGGTAATTCTACCGGACTTCACGAGTTCTTCAGCAACTACATCGACTTCCTCAGGTCTAGCTCCAGCAGCAAGAGCTAGCTGGCGGGCGTGCAACTTCATGTGACCCCGCTGAATACCTTCAGTAGCGAGTGCTCTAAGAGCTGCTAGGTTTTGAACTAGGCCCACGGCACCCATGACCTCCGCAAGCTCCTTCGCTGTCTTAACTCTGAGTATCTTCAGCGACAGCCTAGCCATAGGGTTAGACCTTATCGACCCACCTACAGTTCCAACGGCTATAGGTATCTCTAGGTAACCCACTAAGTTACCCTCACTATCAGTTTCCCACGTACTCAAGGGCTCATATCTACCTCTCCTAGCAGCATAAGCATGAGCTCCGGCTTCAAGGGCTCTAGTATCTTGTCCTGTAGCTAGTGCAACAGCTATTATACCGTTCATAATGCCCTTATTGTGAGTTGCTGCTCTATAAGGATCGGCTGCAGCGAAAGCCCACGCGTATACGATCCCCTCGACAACGTCTTCACCACCTATCACGTCCTTTGGTACTTTAGTCCAAGACCTCACTAGCCGCCTATCGGCTAAATTTGAAACTATCCTTAGGAGCACTCTCCCCCCGCTAGCATCCTCGATTATGGGAGCTACTGCTTCAGCCATAGTGTTAACTATGTTGGCTCCCATAGCGTCCTTAACGTCAACTAAGAGGTTTACTACCACCATCTTACCGACTGGGCTATCGAGAACTCTAACCTCGATGTCCTTAGCTCCACCACCGAGCTTCACTAATATATCGTTAGTTGAGTTAGCAAGATCTAGTATCTCCTTTTTTCTCTCCAGTATTTTGACAACAGCTGTATGCGGAGAAGGCACTTTAACCACCTGGATTTGGGATATCATTATCTGTTCAGTAGCTATCGAGGTTACACCACCCCCCTCACGACACCACTTAGCTGCGTTAGACGCTCCAGCTACTACTGATGGCTCCTCAATGACCATGGGGACTAGGTAGTCACGACCATTTATTAAGAAGTTTACTGCTATGCCGTAAGGGAGTTCGAAAGTTCCAACAACGTTTTCTATCATCTTATCGGCAACGTCTAGACCTAGCCTACCCACCCTCCTCAAGAGACCTACTTCATCATCTGTGAGCTCGGCGAACTCCTTCACAACCTTGATTCTCTCTTCTATGGTTAACTTGTAGAACCCGGATATTCTAGACGACTTACTCACATTCAGCACCTTTAAGTCATTAAGTCACATAATTTAAAGGTTTTCTAATAAGCTGTCGAAGTACGGGCGGAGCAAGTTAGAAAAGTTTATAAAAGTGCGGACAAGAGTCTAACACAGGTTTGCGTATGAGCTCTGAGCTCGCAGGATCACTCGAAGATATTTACGGTATAGTTCTCTTCTTTCGTGAGAACACTGAAGACGAAGAGCTATTCGAGGCCCTAGACTTCATTCTCAAGAAGATCGAGGACTTCCTTATTGCCGATCACGAAGAACGAGAGTACCTAGATTTCATAGTAGAGCTCTACACTATGGTTATGAGCAATCCCCTCACGAAGTTTCTTGGGGTATATATAAGGGACTTTCTACCTAAGAGGTAGTATAATGCGGAAGCTCCTTGAAGACTATATGAACTGGGGCTTCCAGTTAGAGAGAGCACTAAATTACGAGGTAGTAGACGCACAAGTGCTTGATGCGAGTACTTTAAGTGGTATAGCTTTCGTGGGCATGGGGGGCTCAGGGATCGTTGGGGACATACTCTCGAAGTATTTTGAGAGAGAGATCGATATACCAGTAGCAACAATCAAGAGTTACGTACTACCTAGGTACGTGAATAGTGACTGGCTCGTTATAGCTGTAAGCTACTCTGGCAACACTCTAGAGACGCTATCAGCGTTCTACGAGGCTACTAGAAGAAGAGCTAAAGTAGGAGTAGTAGCTTCCGGAGGTCAGCTAGCTTTACTGGCTGAAAGGAGGGGATTGCCCCGCGTAATTGTCGAAAAAGATTATTTGCCAAGAGCTGCTCTACCGTCACTACTAGCGGGAACACTAGGTCTCCTAAATAAGTTAATAGAGTTGGACATCAGCTTGGAGAAAGGTGTTGAAGTTCTTCGAGACTTTAGCGCTCTAAATGAAGCTGAAAACTTAGCTAAATACCTCTACGGAGGCATTCCAGTTTTCGTAGTATCTGAGAGCTTTTACCCGGTGGGGCTTCGGGCTAAGAACGAGATTAATGAAAACGCTAAGATTGCTAGTAAAGTCGAGGTCATACCTGAGTGGGGACATAACGACATCGTTGGTTGGGAAGGTAATCCGAGGAACTGGCTAAGAGTAGTTGCCATAAAGGGTGACCAGGACCCGGCTATAGACTTCGCTATCGATTACCTTAGGGAGCTAGGTCATGATGTAAGAACTCTAGAAATCGGCAGATACGGCTACTTCGAGACGGTCCTATACGGCTCGTGGTTAGTCGGTCTAGCCTCTGTTTTTCTAGCCGGCCTCAGGGGGGTAGACCCTGAGGTAACTAAATCTATAGAAAAGTATAAGGAGTTCGTGCGATCTTACCTCATGGTAACGCAAGACTACGTGCTCTGAAGTCTACTTAAACTCTTTAAGCAACACGAATAGCTCTATAAATTTCTAGTAGCAACAGTACTGAGGGTATTAGGTGTCTTTGAAGAGGACTTTAAGTATGAGCAGTGGCACTGTTTTATATCTTGGTAACGAGGCCATTGCGAGAGGAGCTTTAGAAGCTGGAGTTGGTGTAGCTGCTGCGTACCCTGGAACACCTTCTTCTGAGGTAATAGGGTCCTTAATAGAGGTCGCTAGCGATATCGGAATATATGTTGAGTGGTCTACCAACGAGAAAGTAGCTTTCGAGCTGTGTTGGGCAGCGGCACTATCTGGTGTTAGAGCCATCACCGCTATGAAGCACGTAGGCTTGAATGTAGCAGCAGATGCTCTTATGAGTAGTGCTTACACAGGTGTTGAGAACGGCTTTATTGTGGTTAGTGCCGACGATCCGTCTATGTGGAGCAGCCAGAACGAGCAAGACAACAGGCTTTACGGGCTGATCTCGTACGTACCTGTCTTCGAACCCGAAAACCCAGGTGAGGCTAAAGAGCTCACTAAATACTTGTTCGACTTCAGCTCCAAGATAAAGCACCCAGTTATGCTGAGGACTACGACTAGGTTGAGTCACACTAGGGGGCCTGTGGATCTAGGTCCTATTCCCAAACCTAAGACTACAGGAGACTTCAAGCCAGGACCGGCGCACGTGCTTGTCCCAAGTAATGCCAGACTACGTAGAGTCGAGCTCTTGAAAAAACTAGAAGCAATCGAGAAAGAGCTCAACGCCTTTCCTTTCAACAGGGTATATGGTGACGGAAAGTTACTCGTAATCGCAGCTGGCATATCTCATGCTTACACGTCGGAGGCAGTATCGAGGTTGGGGCTAGCCGGGCGGGTAAGAGTGCTGAAACTGGTAAGTGTATATCCCATTCCCGAGGAGCTAGTGCTGAAAGCTGTTGAGGGGGTAGACGAGGTAGTAGTTGTTGAAGAGCTGGAGCCACTCATTGAACTCCAAGTTCGCTCGATACTACATAAAAACGATATCAAAGTGAGGGTAGTAGGCAGGGAACTTAACGAAAGAGCTTACGAGATGACGCTTGAGAGAGCCGAAGCAGTAATAAGAAGAGCACTAGGTATGAGCTCAGTCTCAAAAGCGGCTAATACTGAGAGGGTCCAGCTCAGTGTTCCTTCGAGACCTCCAGTGTTTTGTCCAGGATGTCCCTATAGACCCCTGTTCTTCGAGCTTAGGCGAGTGATTAACCAAGAGAAGATCAAGGCGGTATTTGCTGGCGATATAGGTTGCTACTCACTAGCCTATTATCCTCCGTACAGGCTTCAGGACACCTGTGTTGAAATGGGTGGAAGCATCGGACTAGCGAACGGTTTCTCTAAGGTTCTTACAGACACAGTTGTAGTGTCTGTCATAGGAGACTCTACCTTCTACCATGCAGGCATTCCTGCGCTTATCGATGCTGTTTACTACGAGCATCCCCAGGTCATACTAGTTCTAGACAATATGGTTACAGCTATGACTGGCCACCAGCCTAGTCCAGCCACTAGGGTGAACGGGAGGTATGTCCCAATAGAGAAGCTGGTACGCGGTATAGGCGTCGAGTTCGTCTCAGTAGTCGATCCGTACGACGTGGCTAAAGTAAGAGGAGAGTTCCTAAAGGCGATAGAGTATACTAGAGCCAGAAAGAAGCCTGCTGTTTTAATCTTCAGGAGGAAGTGTGCTCTAGTAGCTTTAGACGAGATGAGGGAAAGTGGTGTAGAAATAGTTACGTACGTTGTGGATCTAGCTAAGTGCGTTAAGTGCGGAATCTGCTATAACTTCTTCGCTTGTCCAGCTATAGTCAGAATGGACGACGGGAAAGCTTCGATAGATGCGGAGTTGTGCGTAGGGTGCGGAGCATGCGCACCGATCTGCCCGGTTCACGCAATTCAGCCGATTAAGCAGGTAGATCAAGAGAGGTTGGTGAAGTACTGGTTTTAGGTGGTTCTATGAAGCTAACTAGTGAACTAAACATAATTGTCACGGGTGTAGGAGGGCAGGGCCAACTGTTTCTCTCTAGGCTGATCGCAGAAACTTTCTTAAGACTTGGTACGCCTTCCCTAATAGCTGAAACCCACGGCATGAGTCAGAGAGGCGGTAGTGTCATCGTTCACGTTAGAGTCGGCAACACGGTTAAGGCACCACTTATACCAAGAGGGGAGGCAGACATAATGCTTGGGTTGGAGCTCATAGAGGCTGCGAGATACGTAGACTACCTTCGAGTAAATGGAGTAGCTATAGTTAACGAGAAACTGATCGTGCCTGCCGGTCAAAGCTTAAAGCTCAAGAAGGAGGAAGTCCTCGGGTTTCTAAGCGAGAAACCCATCAAGCTTATATTAGTAAGGTCTTCTCAGAGAGCAGCTAGCCTCGGGGTACCACTTTCAGCTAACGTCCACATGTTTGGTGCTTTAGTAGCTTTACTTGAAGCCGTAGGTGTGCTTACTCCAGACATCGACTCCATAGTAGCAAGTATCTTACCGAAAAGAATGTTAGACCAGAACCTACTCCTGTACAGAGAAGGAAAAGGTGATGTAAAGACTCAACTAGGTTCAGAAGAAGTCGAGAAGATTAAAAAGGTACTATTAGAGAAACTCTAACTTATCTTTGAGTGTTCGACAACGATCATTGTAGTAGTAGACTTTACGTGCGGTATTTTCCTAATTTTGTTAATTATTATATCTCTTATTACGTCGTGACTCTGTGCCTCAACTATAGCTACTATATCGTACATACCATAAGTTTCGTAAACCTCTTTGACTCCCTCGATCGATTTGAGAGCGTTAAACACCTCAGTCTCACTCCCGATTTCAGTATTGATAAGAACTATTGCGGCTGGCAATTATTCCCCCCGATATAATAAGCTCATATAGAATATAAACCTTGTTCTTCTCTTAAACCAGAGGGAACCCATCCTACTAACTTTTAGAGAGAATATTCATAAACGCTTAATATTCTCAAACACCAGACCTACTGTGGCGGGGGTGCCCGAGCCAGGTCAAAGGGGGCGGGCTCAAGACTCTTCCAGCATCATGAGTTGGAGACCCGCTGGCGTAGGCCTGCGTGGGTTCGAATCCCACCCCCCGCACTATTGTCGAGTGAACCATTAGCGATACTAGAGGCCCGTTCCTGTAGTACTTAGTGTTTAGTTTAATGGATATGACTCCTTGTGCTGGAAAAAGCTCTACGCGGTGGCAACGCGCTGCGTGATTGACCTATGTGGTACGAAGTGGGAATAGACGCCAAAATGGCTTGCAGGTAGTTATTTAGGAGTACTTGTTCATTGGAACGCATAGCTAACTAGTGCGAAGAGTACTAGCCGCTTTTCCCTCCCTTAGTTGTTGCAAGCTTTAGGCGTCTAACTCTCTCAAGCACTTCTAACCACCTCTCTAGTTGGTCAAGCAATTCTTCTTCACCGCTTTCAGAGTCTACTCTGTGTAGAGCTTCCGTTATGTTGCTTATTCTGCTCGTAGCTACTGCTTCGAGTTTATCCAGTACGGCTTGAGACTGTACTTCTATGGCCTCAGAATCAGTTTTAACCACTCTTACTGCTCCATGGGTTGGGCAAACTATTTCCCCAGATCTTAGCCTAAAGAGTGGAGCGCTGCAGATGGGGCAAGCTAGATCCAACATTACAGCTCCAGACCTCAGCAGTTCCGACATCCTTTGAATCACAGTGTCATCTTTCTTCATGGTACCCACTAATGAATGCTTAGAGAACAAATTAAGCTAGTGATTATAATATGGGAAGACCTTCAATCAGCGGACAGCCTAACGCAACTGCTTCGGGTTTTATATAGGTTTGTATTAGGTGATGTTATTCTTCTGCTATGATTAGTGTGTAGACTTCTTTTCCGTGGAGGTGCTTGATCTTCTCTTTGTCTCTTCCTAGTGGGTAGAGAACGTGGTCCCCTCTTCTGTACTTTATAACACTACATCTAACTATCTCAGCTCTAGCCATATATCCACCTATACAGCTATGGAGAGAAAAAATAATAAGCTCTACTCTATAGTTCTAGATGTGGTGAACTACTCGGTGAGGGGTGGAGAGCTCGTTGAAGCTCTTAAGGTGAGGGCTCTCCCCGAGGGTAGTGATGACCGTAATGCGTTAATTGAGTTTCTGAAGCTCTACCGTGATGTTCTTCAACTAGTAGTAAATAGGTTGTGGAGCTTGAATGAGGTACCTTCAATTAAGACTCTACACAGAATGTTCTACTCGGAGCTAAGAAATCGTGGTTTTAGAGCACACCACGTTAAGCAGATCTACGTTTACGCTAAAGCAGTTGTTAGAGCTAGTAAGCAGAACGGTGGAAAGAAACCGGTTCTCAGGAGGTTGACAGCTAGGATAGATAGGTACGACTACAGGCTAGACCTAGAGAACAGAATGCTTATCCTAAAGATACATGAAAACAGAGAGGTTAAGCTAAGACTACTGACATCTACTGAGAGAGTAGAAAAGTTCAGGGGTTGGAGTAACTACGAAATAGCTGTGAAGGTTGTTGAAGACGAGGTCTACGTAGCAGTATACTTCAAGAAAACCGTTAAGTTTAGAAAGCCCAGGACGGTTATGACTGTTGACGTGAACTTCGACAACGTTACACTAGCTGTGTTCGCACCCAGCGGAAAGCTACTAAAGCTGAAGCGATACAGAACACCTCTCAGGAGGATGTTGACGCATAGGATATGGATCGAGAGGATTCAACGAAGGTACTCTAGGTCATGGAGGTTCATCAGAGGTGTTAGAAGAGCGATTAGAAGACATGGTGAGAGGATCAGGAGTATAGCTTGGGACTATGCTCACAAGATTGGAGACTCTATAGCAGAACTTACTAGTAGGTATAGCTCTATCATAGTCTTAGAGAACTTAAATAAACTCAGGAGTAACATGAATAGAAGTAACTCATTCAACAAGAAGCTATCTTTATGGTTCTACAGGAGAGTGCAGTTCACTATAAGCTATGAAGCATTAGAGAGAGGATTGTTGGTTAGCTACGTTAACCCGATGAGAACATCATCAACGTGCCCCAGGTGTGGAAGCAGATTAGAAGATGGCGGTAGTAGAGTACTGAGATGCGGTAGGTGTGGACTCACAGGAGATAGAGACGTAATCGCATGCATAAACCTGTTCTACAGGTACTCAAGATGTGGGGTGCTAGGGGTCACCCTGAACGCCCCTAAGGGTGATGCATACCCAAGACCGATGCGGGGGAACAGAAATGAGGCAATGAAATCAACCAATATAAACCTACATCAGAGCTGAACCCCCTTACTGAAAGTGGTTGTCCGCGCCCATTAACTGGGTTATCTAGTCATTTTGGTTGTTTTGGTTTTCTGGGCACGGGTTCACACTATCCGTTCGTCTCTATCTTCTCCACTAGTGTAGAGTAGATAATTCTCCGACCGCTAGTTTCCCTAAAGCTTTTCTATTTTTTAAACCATTTACTTAGTCCTACTTCAGGTCGCTTTAAGTCCTTAACGGCCTTAGCAAGCCTTTCCAGCGCGCTATTGACCCTCTCTTCCGAAAACTCGTACTCTTCGACGAGTAATTCCTTAACTTTATCTACTTTTGGATCTACCCACTCCAAAGTATAGTCTCTAGTAACTTGGGGATTCTTAAATAGGTTCCTTATCTCGTCTGGTGGAACTGGGAACTTAGCGCCAGGGATAGACTTCACTGCCCTCTCGAGGCTACCGAAACTCTTGATGAGCTGGTACGCAGTCTTGGGTCCAATACCTTTGACTCCCTCAGGGTTGTAGTCGGTTCCTATCAGAATAGCTATGTCTATTAGCTGGTCCCTAGATATCCCTAAACTCCTTAGTAATACTTCGAGCTCTATTACTTCAGGTTTTATCTCTACATATACTTCCTTCTTTGGGAGCTTTCTTCTTCCACTAATAGTCAAGTTTCTGACTAGTCTAAGAGACCCAAAGAGTAGGGAGTCATAGTCCTGTGAGGCGGTAGCCCAAGCATCTCCCCAAACTACCATAAGCGCTGCTTGAGCTTCTCCCTCAGACGGTGCTTGAACCCACGGAATTCCCATAGCAGTAAGAAGCTCTTTAGATGCTTTAACCATCTCGTTCGTAAGATAGGCAGACATTTGCGCATACCTTCTAGCTGCTTCTAGGTCTCCCACGGAAATAGCTTCTTCATACTTTCTCCTAGCCTCCTCCTTAACGCCGATTCTATCGGATAGCTCCTTAGCTTTAAGTTCGGGAGGCTTGCCATCGAAAACGTATACCGGCTTAATGCCAGACTCCAGCAGGTTTATAGTCCTATAAAAAAGCCCGCTTAGGTGACTTGTCACGCGACCTTTACTATCCATAAGTGGAGTACCGTCAGGCTGTCTAATAGCGGTTAAAAACTGGTAGAGAGCATTGTAGGCATCTATAGCGATTACTTTACCCTTCAGTTCCCTAAGGTCGTTGATGACGCGAACGCACTCCTCCGGCACGATATCGCGGATATTTACACCCAAACTCACACCATCAAGACTGCAAAACTTACGAAGATTTTAAATAACCTAGGAGTAGCTACTCCAACGCACGCTTAAGACTAAATAGCCAAAAAGTGGTTGCCCGCGTTGTTCAAGGGCTTCTCCCTCACTTCCTGCTCACCTACCGCAGGGTCGTCGGGAGCTACATCAGCAGGCACTACAGAGCCAACCTCGAGGGGTAGGTGCGTCCTCCCACCGCTAGCGGCTACCCAGTCGTCACTGAGGCAGGATGCATCCTCCAAGTACTCATAGTAGCTAAAACAACTTAGAAACTTTTACAGAAGACGAAGTCTCAATATGCAGTGTCTACAGAATCCGCAAGATGGTCGAGGCAGCTCTAGTTAGCTCGGTTTAGTGCGGAGGTGTGGATGCAGGTGTGCTGCTTTTATATTTAAGTCACTTTAACTGCTTTTATCTTTATAGTGCGAATTATGCGTGGTTGAGGGTATGGGTGGCTGGGTACTCAGGTGTAGGTCTTGTGGAGCGAATAGAGTGTTAAAGGTAAGCTATCACTTAGGCGACTTTAAGCAATTATATCATTGGTGTCCACACTGTAAGAGAAACACTCTCCACGATATTTTAGAGAGAATAGCGCCATAAGTTTCATCGCAGGGAGCTACCGTATAGTTTCGATCCGCAAGCCTATTCTAGGCGAAGAAGAAAGAAGACACATTATAAACTCCTCTGAATTCTTCTCTGGTAACGGTTTCGAGGCTAAGCGACCCCATAAGTAACTGAGCTGTAAGAACTCTTCAAGACTAGAATACGTATTCACGAACGTACACTAAGCAAAGTAGCGGGCGCTCGAGACTAGGCAAAGAGCTAACCCGCTCTAGTTGAGCGTCATACTTTCAACTACACCGTATCTCGGAGGATTTCTGTCCATCGGCTTTCACGTTCTCTCGTATTCGGTCTCCCAGCTACCTACTCCTCAGTGGCTCTTTCTTCCCCAGCCCTACCTACGAGAGCACGCCTCCAGCGTTGCCCACAGTTCACTCTACTCCCTACGGTGAAGTAGGGTGTCTTCAGGTCTCCTCGCTAGGCTTAGGGACACCATCCCTACTTCAAGATCGTGCTCTACATATGGATTTACAGGCTCTTCTGGAGACGACTCCAAAGCCTATAGACAGACTAAGCGGATACTAAGAAGAAAACAGCTCAGTTTAAAACTGGAGGAAGTCTGGCAAGAGCTCTTTAGAGCATTAAAAGAGCATTAAATAATCAGCTCTCCACTTTCTTCTGAAAAGTAAGTATTAGAGAATCTCGAGAGAAACCAGAGAAAACTTAAAAGTATCTGCGGAGGGCGGCGGCCGAGGTCCAAAGCCCCGCATCCTTGGCCGCTAGACGACCCGGCTACCACTAGCTTCTAGTGTTTAAGGTAAATAAGTTTTGTTAATCGTCCAGAACTGCTGGTCTACTAATGATTGGAAAGTGGGCTCTCTAGGGTCCGTACTTCCGCAAGTGTAAAACTCTCTTCATATAGTAAGTAATGACTTACGTATTGTGGGAGGTAAGTAGGTGGCTATAGTTTTGAGTAGCTGTATGGAGTGCGAGGTACAAGACGTCTTGTGCCTTCGCTCTTCTACTTAAAGAGCTTTTTGCAGCTTTTTAATAGAGTTGAATTATATAAGTTGGCTAAATTCACATAGAGCTCTGTCTCGCCTTCGTTCATGAGGGCTTTAGTGAGGTCTCTACTCTTTTTCGTTATGTTCGCAAGAATGGACTCCAGTGTGGCTTCTAAGAGATCTCTGCTGTCGAATACTTCCTCGAGTAGCTTCATGAAGCTAGCCGGATTGTCGAGCATGATTTCGTCAGGTAAATGTCCGTACTTAGTTACTGCTTTTAACTTGAGTAAACTGTATAAGCCAGGAAACCGTCTTTCAAGACCTAGTAGAACTACTTTGCTAATACATAGGAACATTTCTTCGTAATTCCGAAGCTCACCTAGCATCTTTCTATCTACTAACAAGGTGGACACAAGCCCACGATATAATCTGATAGACTATCTATTATCATGTTATTTCAGGCTATTGAACGCTATACCATACTAGGGAGCAGTGCGAGTAGACCGCACATGGGTTCATATCGTATAAGAACGCTCTCCCAATTTCAAGTGCGGAAAGCGTACGAGGTCGGACTGTAATCACGGTTTTTAAGCTTTTACTATAACCTATAACGTCTTTCATCCCACAAGCTTAATAGCGTAAGCATCCTTAGTTTTGGGATAAGTATGCGCGGACTTAAAGGTAGGGACTACATCTCTGTATCTGACTTCAGCCCGGCGGAGATATGGAAAGTTCTAGAGCTATCTAGAGACCTTAAGCTTAGGGCTTATGGAGGCGAGAGAGTAATTCCAGTGCTTCAGGGTAAGACTCTAATGCTAGTGTTTCAGAAGCCCAGCACTAGGACAAGGGTGAGCTTTGAGGTAGCCATGAAGCAACTGGGCGGGTTTACAGTTACTGCTAACTGGACTGAGCTACAGTTAGGGAGGGGTGAAACGATAGCTGATACTGCGAGAACCTTAAGTAGATACGTAGACGGCATAGCAGCAAGAGTCTATAGTCACAAAGACCTCTTAGAGCTTGCTGAATACGCTAGTGTCCCGGTAATCAACGCATTAAGCGACTTAGAGCACCCGGTGCAAGCACTAGCCGATTTCTTCACAATTTGGGAGAAGAAGGGCAGGGTTGCCGGAGTTAAAGTAGCTTTTCTAGGTGATGGAGCAGACAACGTAGCACACTCTCTCATCCTCATGGCCGCATCTTTAGGGGCTAAGATCAGCATAGCTACACCAAAGGGATACGACCCACACCCGAAGATCATGGAGGTAGCCGAAGAGAGAGCAAGATACACTGGGGCGTCAATAGAGGTAGTTAGAGAAGTAGAGCAGGCAGTTCGTGGAGCTGACGTTATCTACACGGATGTCTGGGTTAGCATGGGTCAAGAGGCTGAAGCAGAAAAGAGAGTGAAGGAGCTCTCTAGGTATAGAGTGACTAAAGAGGTAATGGAGATCGCAAAACCTGACGCCATCTTCATGCACTGCCTACCGGCAAAAAGAGGTTATGAAGTAACCGATGAAGTAATAGATGGACCTAACTCCGTCGTTTGGGATCAAGCAGAAAATAGACTTCATACACAGAAGGCTCTATTAGCACTCATACTCTAACTTCTTTTTCTTTTCTTCTTTCTTCTCGATTTCTTCTTTTTCTTTCTCCTCGATCGGCTTACTTGAATACTTTCTTCTCTAACCGATGTTTCCTTCAGCTCATTAGCCATAACGGTCCTCAAACCGTAGTTGAGAAGCTCGATTCCTAGAGCTATCGTACTTGAACTTACTACTTCTCCAACTAAGCACGCAGTGTAGTATCCTGGCTCTAGCTGTTTCTTTGAGCTAGTAAGCATACTACGCTGAAGGGCATCTACTTCTACTGACGCCGCATCTAAGCTCTTCGAGAGCACCTCCAGGGACTTCACTAAATCCGGTACGGGAGCGAGAGGAACGCACTTAACTCTCTTACTGCTAATCAGATAGGAGAACTGAGTGCCGTCAGCATGAAAATCGATGAGAGCTAGATCGCAATCAGACTTCAGCTTCGATACATTAAGAATACTTCTTAGAGCTCCAGGTAATCTCCCCTCATTGACTAGACTACTGAATACAGCGTCCAGCTCACTCACGTCTAAAGCTGCTGTAGGAGTCACCCTCTCTTCATACTTTAACTTATGTAGTAGAACTCTCACACCTTCGAAATCTATCCACTCTCCGATATAGCACCGCACCTTGATCTCTGCAGTGCTCAAGCTCAATGACTACCACAGCTATCACTATTTACGTACCAAGGAAAATAAAACCTATTTAAACGGCGTCAGCACCTCCTTAGGGTCAGTGACTTATTCATAAAGTAACTACCCTCTATCTTACTGACTGCTAAGCTAATCAATGAAGAATACGTTGGGTAATGTATTCGAGTAAAGCATGTGAGTCTGGATACGCCGTCTGCTATGATTGCTACTAGTTTAGCGTTTATAGCCTATTTTCCTCAAGAACTCGTGTCTTTCTTTTTTATCTGACTCATCCTCTACTCCAAGCGGAGTTCCTCCATCTACTACTCCAAGGACGCTTCTACCTTGGTCAGTTTCTGCAACGATTACCTGTATGGGGTTAGCTGACGCAGCATATAGAGTTACCACTTCACTCACGCGTTTAAGAGAGTTAATCACGTTGATTGGCCACGCATTTCTTATGTAGATCGCAAAGAAGTGACCCGCACCAACTCTTTTAGCAGCTTCAATAGCTAGAGAGATCATTTCTTCATCGTTTCCATCATACCTAATTAAACGCTTACCACTCGACTCGCAAAACGCTATACCGAACTTAATGTTGGGAACGGATGTTACTAATGCTTCATAGATGTCTTCAACAGTCTTTATGAAGTGAGACTGACCGAGTATGACATTTACTCCCTCCACGCGCGGTAAATCTATGACCTCAACTTTCTTAAGCTCACCCAAGCAGTATCACCAATAAGCAAATTCCTGAAAACATATAAAGCTACCCCATCAACTACCCGCAAGTACTTTCAGAGGTAGCAACTTTTTCGCTGTTTAAGGCTTTTTACTTATATACCTATATATCTTAAACTTACGATAGAGAGCTGAGTGACTAGAGATGTTTAGGTTAGTGAAAGTAGAGGATATAGTGAGGATACCTCCGAGCAAGTTTAGTGAGGACTTAGTTAAAGTAGCGAGTGAGGTACTAACAGAAAAATACGTAGGTAGCCTCCACCCTGACCTCGGGCTCATTTTAGCTATAACTGACGTAGAAGTAGAGCCTGAAGGAACCATAATACCTGGTGATGGAGCTACATACCATAGAGCTGTTTTAGAGTTACTAACGTTTTACCCAGTAGTCAACGAGGTAGTTTGCGGAGTGGTTGTTGATGTAAAGAGAATCGGCATCTTCGTTAACATCGGTCCTATGGATGCTCTAGTTCACGTCTCTCAAATTGCTGACGATAGAATGGTGTACTACGACGAACTAGGAGTCTTAGAGGGTGAAGAAACCAAGATAAGGATTAGTAAAGGCGATATAGTGCGAGGTAGAATCACTGCTGTTTCAATAGCTAGACCTTCGTTACTAAGAATAGCCATGACTATGAGACAGCCAGGGCTGGGAAAGATCGCCTCGGGTGCTGGCAGTGAGTAGAGGATATAGAAAGCCTTTTAAGGCTTGCACAAAGTGTCGCCTCCTCGTTCCCCACGAGGCACCTACCTGCCCATCTTGCGGTTCTACAACATTTACTGACGTGTGGTCGGGAGTAGTAATCATAGTTGACCCCGAGAAATCCAAGCTAGCTAAGATGCTAGGAATAGAAAAACCCGGAAGATACGCACTCAAGCTTGGATTATAGGAGCTTCATATATTCCTGCTGTTAGCTAAACTGATTTGCTCTACGGAATAGTGGTGTTACTTTAAGTAAGCTTCTTCTTTGCCTCCTCTTCAAGCCTTTCTTTATAGCGTTTCTGCCACTCATCTTCGGTAATGCTCTTTAACTCGTCGACTAAAACGTCTCTCGCTTCTTTGTTCCTCATAAAGTAGCTAATAGCATAACTACAAATCGGCTGGATCTTCAGGTTACTGCTTTTAGCGTATTCTACGACTTTCTCCACTAGAGCTCTAGCGTAACCTTTACCTCGGTGTTTCTCAGGGACGTAGGTTTCTAGTATCTTAAGTACACTACCTTCGGTTTCAGTAGCTACATACGCCTTACTACCATCTTCTAGTTTAATGTAGAACACTCCACCTGCTTTTTTGATCTCCACACCGCATCCCCAACAGAATCAAGCTCCATAGCATAAAAGTACTTGACGAACGCATTATCAACCTACACTACTGTAGCGTAGTCGTAGAGATCGGTGTCGAGAAATATTTGTGGCTAACTAATAGATCGTCGGTGCTCGAGATGCTGAAGTCCATTGAGTGGCTTGGGGATAGAGTAAGGTGGATTAACACCCTCAAGATCCCATGGGAAGAGGAAGTAGTAGAATCCGGAGACCCTGAGAGGATAGCTCAAGCGATAGAGAGAATGGAGATAAGAGGTGCGCCAGCCATAGGGGTTGCCGCAGCACTCGCCGTCGCCTTAGTTGCTGTTAGGTCTAGTGCCGAGAGTCTGGAGGAGCTAAAGAGCAAACTTCTAGCTACGGTTGAGAGAATGAAGAGGACTAGACCAACTGCTGTTAACCTCTACTGGGCTTTAAGGAGGGTTGAATCCGTCATCAAAGGAGAGTACGTAAGTACTAGAGAACTGCGAGAAGCTGTAGTTAGGGAAGCTCTCAGCATATATGAAGAAGATATCTATGTAAACAGAAAGATGGCTGAAATAGGGTCTAAACTCCTAGATGATGGTGATACTGTACTAACTCACTGTAATGCTGGTGCTCTAGCTACTGTGGCATACGGTACTGCTCTAGGTGTGATTAGAGCAGCATGGGAATCCGGAAAAAGAGTTAAAGTTATAGCAACTGAGACTAGGCCAATGCTTCAGGGAGCTAGACTAACCGTATGGGAACTAATGAAAGACGGGATCCCCGTGAAACTAATAACTGACAACATGGTGGGTTACGTAATGAGTCGGGGGCTTGTATCGAAGGTTATCGTAGGAGCAGATAGGGTGATCCCACCTGGTTACGTAGTTAATAAAATCGGTACTTACACTATTGCCGTGCTAGCTAATAGGCATAGAGTACCCTTCTATGTCGCAGCACCTACTTCAACGATAGACTACGAAAGCAAGATCGAAGATATCGTTATAGAAGAAAGAAACCCGGACGAGGTTAGGACGGTGCTATCGAAGTTCTATGTAACCCTTCCAAACGTAGAAGTCCTTAATCCAGCGTTCGACATAACTCCACCGGAATTAGTAACAGCAATTATTACCGAGAAAGGGCTGGTCACCCAGCCTCTTGAAGAAAGCCTATTGAGGCTTAGAAAACAGCCTTAGTCTACACGATAGCTCCAGTGACTGAGAAACTAGCATCTGCCAGTTTGCTATGTCGGGAAGTAAGCTTTATATACTTTGAGGTGATAAAATGGAGGATAAAGGTATAGGGTGGGCGACACATGAGTAGAAGACCCGCGAAACCTCACATGAACCTAGTGGTAATAGGGCATGTAGATCATGGAAAAAGCACTCTAGTAGGTCATCTACTCCTATCTCTAGGAGCTATTGACCCCAAGACAGCGAAGGAAGTAGAGGAAGCAGCTAAAAAAGCTGGTAAGGAGTCCGAGAAGTTCGCATGGTTCTTAGACAGACTGAAGGAAGAGAGAGAAAGAGGGCTTACTATAGCACTCTCGTTTATGAAGTTCGAGACGCCTAAGTACTACTGGACTATCATTGATGCCCCAGGACATAGGGATTTCGTTAAGAACATGATCACTGGAACCAGCCAGGCTGACGCAGCTCTACTAGTTGTATCTGCTAAAACAGGTGAGTTTGAAGCCGGTATGAGTCCTGAGGGGCAGACGCGCGAGCACGCTATTCTTGCTAGAACTATGGGTATCGAGAACCTAATAGTTGCTGTCACGAAGATGGACATAACAGACCCTCCGTGGAGTGAGGCTAGGTACAAACAAGTAGTAGACGTTATGAAGAAGTTCCTAAGAACTCTCGGCTTTAAGGTCGATGAGATACCTTTCGTCCCTGTCTCCGGCTGGCTTGGAGATAACATATTGAACCAGTCTAACAACATGCCTTGGTATAAGGGTCCAACACTAGTGCAGGCCTTAGACATGTCTAAAGAACCACCTAAGCCAATAGATAAGCCACTAAGGCTTCCGATACAAGAAGTTTACAGTATCTCAGGTGTTGGTACGGTACCTGTCGGTAGGGTAGAGACAGGTAGACTGAGAGTAGGTGATAAAATAGTCTTCATGCCTCCCGGCGTTACAGGTGATGTAAGGTCGATCGAGATGCATCACGAGAAGCTAGATGAAGCTATACCTGGAGACAACATAGGATTTAACGTAAGGGGTGTATCCAAGGAGCAAGTTAAGAGAGGTGACGTAGTAGGTCACCCAGATAAGCCACCGACTGTAGTAGAAGAGTTTATCGCTAGGATATTCGTAATGTGGCATCCTTCAGCGATACATGTAGGTTATACACCAGTAATCCACGCGCATACAGCCTCTGTAGCTGCTAGAATTGTGGAAATAATCGGTAGGCTCGATCCTAAAACAGGTCAGATAGTTGAGAAGAACCCGCAGTTCATTAAGGCAGGTGAGTCTGCTTTAGTAAAGTTCAAGCCGATCAAGCCTATGGTAGTAGAGAAATACAGTGACTTCCCGCAATTAGGTAGGTTCGCAATGAGAGATATGGGTAAGACTGTAGGTATTGGTACTATCATAGACGTAACTCCAGCTAAGGTAGAGCTAAAATCATAGCAATATGACAGTCAAACACAGGGTTATAGCTAATGACTAAAGTAAGAATAAGGCTTTGGAGTGTTAACGTAGTACACTTAAACCAGGTAGCAGAGCAGATAGTAGACCACGCAAAGAAGTTAGGAGTAAGGATATCCGGTCCGGTCCCTCTACCGACGAAGAGACTAGTAGTACCTGTCCTAGTGCCACCACACGGTGAGGGAACAAAGGTCTACGAGAAGTGGGAAATGAGGATACATAAGAGGTTAATAGACGTAGAAGCAGACGAGAAGTTCATGAGGCAGATAATGAGAATAAGAGTGCCGGACGACGTGTACATAGAGATAGAAGTCCTTAAGTAACCTTAGGTAATCACCGCATCACACTTTTTAAAATATTTAAGACTAGTTGAAACCAAGTTCTTGGCGCCGGGGTGCCCGAGCGGTCTAAGGGGCCGGCCTGGAGAGCCGGTGGGCTAACCGCCCACGCGGGTTCGAATCCCGCCCCCGGCGCTTTCACTTCGAAACTGGAGTTCTTTTAGTAGTTGCGCTCAATTAAGTAATTGCTTGATGCATGGTCAGCTTTCAGCAGGGGTTCAGCTCTGATATATGTTTATATCGGTTGATTTCATTGCCTCATTTCTTTCCCCTGCATTCCGCTCGGGTTTTCATCGGGCTTGGGGGCGTTCAGGGCGACCCCTAGCACCCCACATCTTAGATGTCTCGGGGAGAGCCGCCATCTACACTATCTAGCGGCTCTCGATCCCTCATCGAGATGTATCTACGTATATCACTATATAAGGTGTTTATAAACGTTTCTATCAATACCAACCAATACGAACAAATATGAAAAACGAAACACCTTCACGAGGCTGTATAGTTTTTAGTAACTAGCATCGCTAGGATTATTCCTGCGATGTCGTTTAAGAATTAAAGAATGTTATCAAAGGTTACTTGAGTGTCTATTAGCTGTGACTTTATTAAAGATATAAAGACTTTAAACTTTTTAAACTCTGTAAGCATGTTAAAGCGAGGTATCTATGCAGTCTCTAGTTTTAGAACCAGTTGGAACTGCTATGATATTTTATGGTTTAGTGCTCTTCATGTTCACTTGGCAACTTCTCGGTAAGGCTGATGCTAAAGCAGCTGGTTTCGTGGTTGCTGGATCGGGCTTTATTGGGCTCATTATGGGTTTGTTTGCGTATATAGGGCTCGGTCTAGCGCTTCCAGGTACTCTAGTAATAATATTTGCTGTTACTTTCATTATGGCTGGTATATGGAATATAAGAGGGCTAGAACCTAAGACATTAGCGTACTTTCTCTTGTATCTTGGAATAGCTGATGCCATATACGCAATATACTTCGCAATGGTACAGCTCTTCATATTCTCGGCTTTTTGCTGGGCGTGGTTTCTAGTTTACGTACTCTTCGTTCTCGCCCTTCTAACGGGGAAACCTATATACGCTATCGCAGCCAGATACTGGTGCCTCATCTGCTCTTTCGCTACTCTACTCGTACCAGGATTCTTATTAGTAGCTGGAGTAGTATTCGGGTAAATAAAATATTTTACTTTAAATCAATCATTTCGCAGTAATACTCTTCAATGGCTATTTTTGAAAACCTAGAATTATCATAACGAGAGATATTTGAGTATCTATCGATGCCGGCTACATATATTTAAGGAATTGAGAGCTCTGCCAACACGTACATAACCAACACATAGCTTGACTAGCGTTCGTAGTCGTGTTCACTACTCAATGTCCTGCGGATTCTTCTGCGATAATGAGAACAGCATTTTCCGACCTCAGGTATCGACGCAGACCTTACATATAGCCGCTAAGGGCTGTTTTCTTCTTGATGTTTTTAGGAAATGCTTGTAAGCGTTGTTTATGTTTATTTTATTGATAAGCCTGGGTGGTGATGTGGGCATCGCTCCAAGCCACCCGAGCTTAAGCTAGAGGGGAGCTCCGTGCCGTTGGGCTCAACAGCCACCCATGAACCCATACAGACACCCAGATCCGCGTGGACTAGGTGGAAGTCCCTGGATACAGCTATGAACGAAAACGAACTAATAGGAGTGAGCATCCAGGGACAAACGGTAAAAGTAAAGCGTAGATGTTGTTCCAACGTCTCTGAATTGTAGGTACGTTCAAGCCCGGCATTAAGCGATCTATGGCCTCTGTAAGCTATCGATCATAGCTTAGTTTATTCTTGGGAAATTTCGAGAAGCCTTAGGGCGGGAATAGGCATTGAAGAATTCGTACCAAAATGAGTAGTCGTTAAGTAGTGAAGCACCTAAGGCAGTGGTGATAGAGGAGCGAGAGCTCATACTTTACAATTGCTACTTAGGGTTTGCGACTTAAAGCAAGGTCTAGAGACAGTTAGAAGTCATGGTACTTGAGGAACTCTATTGGTGAAGGAGCAGCTATTACCTCTATTGCCTCCTTCTCTTTAGCCTCTACGTATCTCTCCAATAGCTCGTCAGTAAAAACTGGTTTAAGAAAGTCATTATCTGAAAGCAGCTCACTGAGAGCCTCCGTTAGCGATGACGGCAGCCTTCTCTCTTTAGGTACTCTAGGTAGCTCATAAGCACTCTCGTTGAGAGGGTTACCAGGGTCTATAGACTTCTTAATACCGTCTAACCCAGCCATGACAATGGCAGCTATAGCTAGGTATGGGTTAGCGGTAGGGTCTGGTGGTCTAAATTCTACTCTCGCATGCTTCTCTCCGTAAACTAGTGGAACTCTAACTGCGGCACTGCGGTTTCTATATCCCCAGACGGAGTAGACCGGTGACTCAAAGCCAGGTACGAGCCTCCTATAGCTATTGACAGTTGGAGCAACTAATGCCGCAAGAGCTCTTATGTGGTACAGAAGACCACCAATGAAGTATCTAGCTGTCTGGCTTAGTCCATTTCTGTCGCTATCGTCATAGAACAAGTTCCTAGGACCTCTCCAGAGGCTTACGTGGACATGCATCCCAGACCCGTTCTCATAGCACAACGGCTTCGGCATAAAAACTGCCTTGAACCTTCTTAGCTCCGCTAGAGACTTCGCTACGTACTTAACCGTCTGAATACTGTCAGCGATTTTAGTCGGGTTACCAGCATCTATGTTGATCTCCAGCTGGCTCGAGGCCACCTCGTGGTGGTGTCCGCTCACCTTAACACTAAAGAACTTCGAAAGAGTGTCCACAAGCTCTGCTCTATAGCTACGCAGACTATCGCTCGCCACCTGGTAGTTGCTGAGTAACCTCGCTCCAGCTCTGTCTACTAGCTCTATTCGGTAGCCCGCAGATACTGGAGGAATAAACGCTGCCTTAAGGCTCTTGAATATAAAGAACTCTAACTCCACACCTACTAGGGCCTCTACACCACTGCCTTTAAGGTGCTCCTCGAGTTTTTGAGTGACGAGCCTAGAGTCAACCGGGTGTCTGGACTTTACGTCTCTATATATGTCGCAGACAACTCTTCCCCACCCACTTAACCACGGGATATGCGAGAGAGTGGATACATCAGCTACTAAAACAGCATCACTATCACTTATGTCACTTATACCTACGCTACTACCGTCTACTCTAGCTACTAGAGGTCTCTCACTATCTCCGTAAGGGACTGAGGTAGACCGAAGCCTTCCAACAACGTCAGTATAGTGCATCTCAACCCACTCTATCTGCCGTTCGATTGTTCTAAGTAGCAACTTAGATCACCTAACGCTTTTACACCGTACTACAATAAGTATCGAACAGGAAATAAGAACTCTAGGAAATCAGTGTGAACATTTATATTGCGTTTTGGCGGGTAGTTATAGTGGGTTCAGAATTGTGTTCTAAGCTATCCATGGGTGGTATAGACGAAGTTGATGCTAAGCTACTTGAGTGTTTAAAGAGTAACGGAAGGCTTAGCATACGCGAGCTGTCTAAAGTAGTAGGTAGGTCTCCTTCAGTAGTATACAGCAGGTTAAAGCGTTTAGAAAAGATGGGAGTCATTAGGGGTTATACTGCCCTGATCAACTATCAACTACTAGGATATGAGGTTCACGCCTTAACCCTACTCCAAGTCGAGGGCGAGCACATAACTGACGTAGAAAAACTGCTAGCTCGAGAACCTAACGTGAGAGCTGTCTTCGATATTACTGGAGAGTACGATGTAGCCATAATTACTGTTTTTAGTTCGGTATCGGATTTAGATGCCTTCATAAAGAAGATGCTTAAGGTCCCCTATATAAAGAGGTCTGTAACTAACTTAGTCTTGAGAGTAGTAAAGGACGAACCACACATAGACGTAAGCATCAGTAGAAGTACTAAAACACGCTAACAGG
>JAUQPH010000003.1:9133-185079 GCA_030550455.1 Thermoproteota archaeon | reverse complement strand
AGGCTCTTAACTAAATTACTTCAGGCATGTACTTTTTAACTATTAGTTCTGGGTTTTTTCTTAAGATTCGTACTGCCTCCGGGAGCTCGCTTAGAATGCTGTCTGGTGTGACACCATCCTCTCCCCACTTCTCAGCAGCTATATCTCCAGCAAGTCCGTGAACGAGGACACCCATCCTTGTAGCACCTCCAAGGTCTCTGATGCCTATGCCGTACATAGCTGCTATAGTTCCGGTTAGAACGTCACCGCTACCTGCTTTCGCCATACCCGGGTTTCCGGTCATGTTTATGAATACGTACCCGTTCGGGTAGCCTATGAGGCTGTGAGCACCTTTAAGCACGATATAGGAGTCCAGCTCTGCTGAAACCTTTCTTAGTGCTCCAACTGGGTCCTCACTGACTTCAGTCATACCCATACCGGATAAGCGTACAAACTCTGCCAAGTGCGGAGTTATAACAGTCGGTGCTTTCCTAGACTTCACTACTTCTAACTTACTAGAAACAGCCGTTATTCCATCACCATCTATAATAACAGGCTTATTCACACTTCTCACTACTTCTCTTATGAATTCCTGCGTCTCGGGGTTCAAGGATGCTCCGGAGCCGATAGCAACTACGTCTATATCGAACTTCTCGATCAGGCTGAGAACGTGCTCCGCGTTTTTAAGCGAGATACTTCCCTCATCCGTTTCCTCGAGTGGTATGTAAACGACTTCACTACATCTAGCCGCTATGTAGGGTATTACGGACTTAGGTGCGGCAAGCCTAGAGTAACCTCCTCCTGCTTTGAGGAAGGAGTATGATACGTAGTAGGGAGCTCCATAGTAGTATCTAGCACCACCTATTGCTAAGAGCTTACCGAAGGTGCCCTTATGACCCCACTTGATTCTCTCCGGTAGTGGGATAGGAGTGTTGAGCTCAACTTTTATCTCTTCTGAAAACAAGAGGTCGGGAGGATACGATAGAGTCGATACGTAGAGCTTCCCGCAGTAATGATAGCCTGGGTACAAGATGTTACCTATTTTCGGTAGCCCAAATGTGACAGTATAGCTAGACCTAACTGCTACACCACACACCTTACCGTTATCGCCATCAATGCCGGAGGGTATGTCCACACTCACGATTTTCTTGCCGCTTCTGTTAAGGACCTCTATAACGTCTCTATAGACTCCTCTAACCTCGCCTTTCAGACCAATCCCAACGAGACCTACGATTAAAACGTCGAACTTTGGTATTCTAACTTCAAGTTCATGGAGCTCACTCGGCTCTCTAATATAAAATAAGGGTAACCCTATCTTAAGAACAGTTTCGTAATTACGTCTTGCTGGTTCGGGGTACTTACCGGGGTCACCGACTATAAACACTTCAACCTCGGCACCACAAGAGTAGAGCCTTCTAGCTGCTACTAGTGCGTCACCACCATTATTACCTACACCGGCAACAACACCGACACGTAACCCAGAGCACCCAAACTCCCTAACGATTAGGGAGTATAGAGAAGAACCGGCGTCCTCCATGAGAAGCGCGTCGCTAATTCCATAAACGCTTGTGGCTCTATGGTCAATCTCCTTCATTTCTCTCGTATAGCAAACCTTCATTCTATACCTAATAAAGCCTGAAGCCACCTAATACACCACTATAATAATAAGTTACGTCCATATTTCTACCTACCTTACGACAGTTTCTGTTAAAAGGCTTAACTTCACATCAGTCTACCGATCTCCTCTTAACTCAGGGACCAAGGCGTCTAGACCCAACCACTTCCACCTCGAAGTTTCTTCGGATTTTCTTGTGTGGTCAAGCCACTGCTAGCGACACACCGCAGCTACTAATAACTCGCACGGGGGTTATGAGCGATCTCTCGGTGGATAGCTGCTCACAGGCTCTCATTTTCTTTCGCATTCAGCCTCCCAGCCATCTACCTCTCAACGGCTCTCCCTCCCCCGCCCCACCTGCGGGAGTGTGTCTCCAGCGGTTGCCCGTGGTTCACCCAGCTCCCTGCGGTGAAGCAGGGTGCACGGGGTGTCTCCCTCGCCATGTTCACCGAGCTCATCCCTACTTCAATATTACCATCTACGTAAATGCTTACAAGCCTTGAGCGAAACAAAGCACATAAACAACTAGAACAAAAAGAACACCCCCACGCGCTCCTCCGTTAATTCTCCAAGTAGCGCTAGTGTCGACCGTTAGCGCAGTGTGGGGGAGGGTACACTCATAACTAACTCAAAGATACCTCGGGACTCCAATAATCTTACAATTTTATTACATAGTAAAGCAGCTATAAAACTCTGTACGGGATCTTAGTGACGTTTCACTACCTCATTCTTAGAGCAACTTAGATAAAGCCTAAGCCTCTTAAACCGCTTAGGATTAGTTCAATAGCTATCGAGGCTATGATTATAGACATGAACTTTCCTAAACCTTGGAGTACTGATTTACCGAGGTATTTAAACGCTCTATACGAATACCTTAACACTAGATAGGTTAGAGCGAATGCTATGACGGCTCCAAGAAGGGTGGGTACTGGACCGTAAACTCTAGAGTAAACTATTAACGTACTCATAGTCCCGGGACCTACTATTAAGGGTGTCGCTATAGGTACTACAGCGAAATCCCCTCTCCTCACTTCCTCAACTTTCTCTTTTGCTAAAAGCATGTCTATAGCTATGACTGTTAGTAGCAATCCTCCAGCTATTCTCAGGGACTCTAGACTGATGTTAAATATTCTCAGAATATACTCCCCGACCAGAGAGAATAGAGCTAAAAGCAGTAGAATTGCCACAGCGGCTTTATTGACGATTCTAACAACAATATCCTCTAAGTTAGAATCCTCCGTGTTGAGACTCCCTCCTATGTAGGAGATAAGAGTAGGAATAGCTGCTGGAGGATCCATGATGGCGAATATAGAAACGGCAATAGTCGCAATCTCAGATAACCTAGTTGAAAAGTCGAATGCGAGGTCAACCAACGAATCCGCACCTTAACTAATCTCAGACTCCGAAGGAATGTACGTAATAGTAATTCCCTGAACCTTAGTCGACCACCACTTCAAGTAGTCCTGTATGCTCCGCCTCTCTGAAGGTGAAACCACTATTCTCTTTCTAGCCCAGTCCACCTCTTCTAGTCCTACGAGACCTGACCCTTTACTTGCTGCTAACCTTATCAGAGCGTCGAGTTCTGCTAGTGAGTACCAGCTAGTATTACTCACTAAGTAGTCAACTACTTTATCACTCGCTAGCTTGATCTTGTACTTGCTTATGTTCCTTAGTGCTGCCTTTCTTCTCATGTCTCTATCTGGGTAACCAACAACTATGGTCACATCTACTCTACCGGGTCTGAGTAGAGCAGGGTCTAAGAGGTCCGGGTTGTTGCCCGTGAGTATAGTGAAGGGTCTATCCACTTTCTGTAAATGGTAGAGTATAGTTGATAACTCACTTAAGTGAGCTTCATGTATAGTGTACTTCCTAGACGAAAGAAACTCTGCGTCATCTATTACTATGGCCACCTCCTTCCTTCTTTTGTAAACCTGGTTTAGTATAGCGTTCAACATCTTTTCAGTAGCGCCATACCACATAGACCTATAAGTAAACGGCTTAAGCTCAACGACTCTTAGACCTAGAGCATTAGCTAAGGCTTCTGCCATCACAGACTTCCCGACACCTGGAGGACCCGTGATGAACGCTCCCTTAGCAGCAAACGGAAGACCACTCTTAAACGGATTGACTACAACTAGCTTTAGCTCATCTATAATCCTTGGTGGTAAGTCCTCTAGAGACCATTCAGGACTCCTAACCGGGATTTTAACCTCACGATACTCGTTACCATCACTAACAACGGCCCTAATCTCTTCAACACTTACAGCCTTATTTTGGATGGCTATGAGCGCTATGGGTTTATATCCAAGAAACCCTAGGCTTTTAACTACATCGATATAGTCCCTTCTATACGCGTTGACTAACTCCTCGAGCGACCTCTGAGCTTCCTTGACGAACGTTTTTAAAGTTCCAATAGCTTTTCGGGTGTTATGTACGTAACCACCGGTTACCACTATTGCCATAGGCTTGGCGTTTACATTCATCGGCATATTTCGACTGAACGTGAGTGAGCATGATACTAAGCTCTCTGGGTTAAACGATTTATATGTTGCTACTAGAACCGCAGCAAACTCACCAGTCTGGCTAACACTGTCTACGAGCTCAGCCACTATATTCATCGCCATTAAGAGATTTGCGTGCGCTAAGACTCCAGGACTTAGCTTCTTGTTGTATTCGATCCTTAAGGCTAAACCGGAGTTCCTTTCTTGCGAATCAAGCATGAGTTCATATATGTCTGACGCATACTTAGCAAGAATAGAGAGAAGCCTGTAAGACCTATAATTTTCGCTTACGTCATAATACGAAGCAAAGATAGTCCTTACTTTGTAAAGATTGCTCCACAACAGTCTAACATCGGCAGCTTCCCCCAATCTCTCTCCCACACTCCACTTAGTGAAGGACTATAGCATTAATAAGCTCGAACATAGCTAGCTTCGCATCGAACATAAGAACCGACTGCTCCCAGCAGGAGCGAGTATTTATAGTCATCGCATCCACACAACACATAACTCCCACTTCACTATTGAGGAGTTTAGCTCTGGTATAGGTTCGTATTAGTCGATATTATCGTCCAATCTCTTTTCCGCATCACGCCGAATTCTCCTCGGGCTCTAGGGTGCTCATGGCGCCCTTAGCATCCTACATCCTGCTAGACCGTTTCCAGTCCTAGGTTTCTGTAGGTTTTCCTAGGGTTGGTCGTGCTTCCTACTCAATTTCAGTGTGGCTACCAGTCACTCCACGCGGAATTCGTGGGCACCGCCTGAGCCCAGCGGCACGGAGCTCGCATCTAGCTCGATCCCTGGGTGGCTCAAAGCATCACCACCCACACTCACCTTAGACACCGTTACAAATACGCAAACCCTACAGAACCCTTAAAAACCTAGCGCACCAAAACGCTACTCTCATTTCACTAGCGTATAGCGCGATTGGACCTTAATCTCTCAGGAATGATGCCTCCCATAAGCATCCCAATTTCTTCTGGCGTCATGTCCTCAGCTTTTCCCACAGCTAAAAACTTTCCCTCGTACATAACAGCTATTCTATCACTCAACTGGAGTATTTCCTCTAAGTCTGCTGAAACAAGTAAAACCGCTCTCCCCTCCTCTCTAGCTTTAGCTAGTAGTTCTCTAACATAAGCAGTTGACGAGATGTCTAGGCCCTTAGTCGGGTGAACTGCTACTATGAGCTTAGAGTTTCGCGTCAACTCTCGGCCAACTAGGAGTCTCTGTCTATTGCCACCACTTAGAGCTCTAGCCGGAGCCGAGATACTTGGTACTACTACGTTGAACTTCCTGACTATCTCCTCCGCGTATTGTCTAACTCTCCTCCAGCGGATACCCAACGACCCAGAGAACAGCTGCTCCCACTGCCTTCCTATTAGGGAGTTCTCGGATATAGAGAACTCTAGCACTATACCAAATCTCTCTCTATCACCGGGAATATGGGACGCACCGGCTCTATATACTAACAGTGGGTTACTCCTGTCGATATTTATGCCATTAATAGTTATCCTCCCAGAGTAAACTTTCCTAAGTCCTGTTACTGCCTCAACTAGCTCGTCTTGCCCGTTTCCCTCCACTCCCGCTATCCCAAATATTTCACCGGGGTAAACCTCGAACGAGACCCCCTTAACCGCAGGTACACCTAGGTCTCCATACACCCAGAGATCTTCGACTCTCAGCACAGGCTCTACACTCTTAATCTCAGGAGCTCTTCTGAAGATCACGTCAAAACTTACCTCTTTACCGACCATAAGCTCTGCTAGAAGCTCCGGTGTAGCCTCTGAAGACTGAATCTCACCAGTTACAACGCCTCTCCTAAGTACGACAATTCTGTCAGCTACCTTAAGCGCTTCCTTTATCTTGTGTGTTATGAATACTACAGAACCACCGCTCTCTCTAAAGTCCTCTATAAACCTTAGTAGTTCCCTGACCTCTATTGGGGTCAAAAAGGTAGTTGGTTCATCAAGGATCAGGATTCTAGCCCCCTTATACAGGGCCTTTAGGATCTCTACTCTCTGCCTTAGCCCTAGCGAGAGCTTTTCTACTGGCACATTTAATGGGACATGTAGTCCAAGCTTAGAGCATAGCTCTTCAACTTTAGTTGCGAGTGCGCTATAGTCTATCGGTCGCAGAAGCGAGAAAAAGCCTCTAGTGCTTTCGTAACCGAGTACTATATTTTCTAGTGCCGTGAGGTTGGGTACCAGAGTAAACACCTGGTGAACCATCGCTATACCCTGTCTTAAAGCATCCCTCGGTGAACCGAACTTTACGTGTTTACCACCTAAGTATATGTGTCCGGCTGTTGGCTTGAGGAACCCTGATAGTATCTTCATTAGAGTAGTCTTACCGGCACCGTTTTCTCCAAGAAGCCCGAGAACCTCTCTTTCCTTAATCTCCACGCTTACGCCTCTTAAAGCGACTGTTCCGTCAGAGTATACCTTATGTATATTGACCATCCTAACCGACAAGGGCTACTCCACTAGTCTATATTGCTCGAGTATATTAGCACTTGAGCTTAGAGTATAAAAGTGCTTTCATAGAGTTCTCTAGGGCTCTCAGTGAGTTTGAAGATCACACTTGTTTACGTACTTAGGAAGATCACTGAGGCATCTCTAGCTTTAGTAATCGGGCTAGCAGCGTCGGCCTTCCTGATGGCCATCTACGGGTATGACCCAGGAAAAGCTCTATACTGGCTCTTCTATGGAGGCTTTGGAACCCGCACCGTCTTTCTAGACAGCTTAGCATACGCTACACCACTTATGCTAACCGGGGCAGCATTCGCTGTTTGTGCCTCTGCCGGACTCTTCAACATAGGAACCGAGGGTCAGGCGTACATGGGTGCTGTTGGTGCCGTAATATTCGGGGGCTTACTCCCAAGGCTTGCCCCATCCCTCGGCTTTGCCAGCATGCCGCTAGCGTTGCTAGGGTCAGCAACCCTCGGGATGCTGTGGGCTCTGGGACCAGCACTACTGAAAGTTCTTAGAGGTGTTCACGAAGTTATCTCCTCAATAATGTTTAACTGGACCGCTTTCTACACCGTTATGTACCTCGTCAGAGGTCCGATAACGAATCCGGCTAGACCCGAGATGTCCCTACCTGTTGAACCTCAAGCGAGGTTCCCGGTGCTTTTCCGTGGGAGCATACTGACTGGGGCGATATACGTTGCTGTGATAGCCTCTATAACTGCTTACCTAATCCTCAAACTAACAAAGTTCGGCTTCGAAATGAGAATCGCTGGTGCTAACCCTGATGCGGCAAGATATGGTGGCGTTAACATACCTAGGACTATTTTATTAACATACCTGCTTTCCGGCTCTCTGGCGGGCCTTGGTGGAGGCTTGATAGTGACCGGCAGACCACCCGTGTGGTCTATATACGGAACCCTGGGGAACATAACTAACGTCGGTTTTGACGGAATAGGAGTCTCACTAATAGCTATGAATAACCCAGCGGCTGTAGTTGTCAGCAGCATCTTAATAGGGGGACTGTGGAACGGAAGCAGGTTTATGGAGCCTTACGCAGGTGTCTGCTCGGAGCTTAGTAGGGCCGTTATAGGGCTGATAGTAATAGCTCTCTCTATACCTGAAGCGCTAAGGTTCGTTAGGAGAACTTTCAAGAGGTGGGGAGTTTGAGAAGGTTAATTAGAGCCTCTTTAGCCATCACTGCTTTCGTGACCATATTACTGCTACTAGCCTTCGCTGGATTAAGCCCGGGAAGCCTATTAGAAGCGTCCTTACTCGCTATGACCCCCCTTGCCTTGGCTGCTGTTGGCGAGTCACTAAATGAGAAAGGTGGTGTAAGTAATATAGGAATAGACGGAATATTCTTAGTTACAGCAACAGTAGCTGTCTTTGGTGCTGAGGAATTCGGAAACGGATACGCTGGGGTCGTAGTTGGAGTCATCACTGGTGCTCTCCTGGGCTTTATACACGGATTGTTGAGTACTTATGCTAGAGCAAACCAGATAGTAGCTGGTATAGGCTTAAACATATTTGCCTACGGGTTCGTACCGTACTTTCTGATGGCAGCCTGGGGGTTTCCGGGTATTAGGGTACCACCTAAGGAAGTCCTTATACCACTGCGGATAATATCTTTCGCCAATATCTCCTTTAGAGTAAGCGAGTTTTCGGTTTTAGCTATAGCACTAGCCGTATCCCTTCACTTCCTCCTTTATAGGACACCCCTAGGCTTGAGAATTAGAGCTTGTGGTGAAAGTCCTGAAGCTGTAGATGTTGCTGGTGTCGGTGTTTACAGACTTCGAGTGATCCTATCTACTATAGGTGGTGCTCTAGCGGGTTTAGGAGGGGGCTTTATGTCTCTAGCATGGTTTGGTGGAGTAGTTAAAGAGATCTCTGCTGGAAGAGGGTTTATAGCACTCGCTTGTGTCGTGGCAAGTGGTCTAGAGCCAATCCTCTCTCTAGGATTCGCTTTCATCTTCGGCTTTTCGGAGGCTCTTGCTTACGCTATAGCTGTGACACCTGGAATCAAGGAGGTAGTACCATACCACTTAGTTCTCTCTATTCCCTATATTGTCACACTAGCTATAGTCTCGATCTTCATAGGTAAAAGAAGGTTCCCAAGAGCTTTAGGGCAGCCTTACATCAAAGACTAAGCTTTTTAATCACACTAGCAGAGTTTCTTGGAGGTATATATGTCTACCAACCCAAGATTTTCCACAGTGATAGCTATTCTTGTGACGGTCGTTATAGTAGCTGCTGTTACCGCTGGGATCATGTACGCTGTTCTTCCATCGACAGTGCCACCAACCACTATCACCATAGAGCGCACTATAGGTCCAGGCGTAACTACCACAGTTACTAGGACTGTAACACAGACAGTAACTGCTACTCCAACACCTGTTACAACACCACCAACTACTAAGTTCAAGATCGCCGTAGTTTCTGATATAGGTGGGAGGGGCGACCTAAGCTTCAACGACATGGGATTTAAGGGTGCTGATGAAGCCGCTAGAGACTTCGGAGTCGAGGTTCTCGAATTCATCAGCAAGACCGAGGCAGACTATATCCCCAACCTAAGGACTGCCGCTATGGATCCGAACGTTAAGCTTATTGTAGGTGTAGGCTTTCTGCTCAGTGAAGCCCTTGTCGAGGTCGCACTAGAGTTTCCAAATAAATACTTTGCTGGAATAGACACATACTCTCAAGATATCGTAAAATCTAAGTACCCAGACAAGTATCCGCTACCAAATCTTCTCGATATAAAGTTTGAGGAGCATAAGGGGAGTGCTCTAGTTGGAGCACTAGGCTGCCTCCTCGCTATCTACTACAACTACCCACACATAGGTGCTGTTCTAGGTATCGAGATACCAGTTCTCTGGAAGTTCGAGATAGGGTATA
The DNA here is from genome assembly GCA_030550455.1 of Thermoproteota archaeon. Taxonomy (GTDB): domain Archaea; phylum Thermoproteota; class Thermoprotei_A; order Sulfolobales; family NBVN01; genus DRZP01. Next base: position 175,627 of record JAUQPH010000003.1, on the reverse strand, counting down.
AGTGGGGTTGTAACTGGGCAATAGAGTGGTTTAAGAAGAACTTCCCGGCTGAGTACGAAGCTAGGTCGAGAACTCCTGGAAACATTCTTGCTACAGACCCGAAGTCGAGAGTCCTCTGGGTATATACGGGAACCTTTAGCGATATAACCAAAGGGTATTTAGCAGCTAAAGAGATGTATGCTAAAGGTGCTATAGCGGTATACAACATAGCTGGACCTCTAGGACTTGGAATAAATCAGGCCGTAGACGAAATAGTGAGACCGAAGGGACTAACCATTGGTCCACCTTTCTGGATAGGTGTTGACGCAAACCAAGACTGGATAAACCCTGGCTTCGTAGTTGCGTCTATGATGAAGAGAGTCGATAAGGGGGTGTACTACGCAACCTACTTAGTCTTAACTGGAAAATTCGAGGATGTTTCTAGGAAGTACGGAGGGGTTCTACTACTAGGCATTGGAACCGAGGTCGAGGGAGTGCCGATGGAGGGTATATCTATGAGTACTCTAGCAGATCTAGACGAATTCATAGAGATGGGTATAGCAGCAGAGAAGATATTGGGTAAGCCGGTCCTTCCAATGCCACCTGATGAAATCAAGAAAAGAGTAAGGGAGATGAGGGACTCTATACCTTCATGGATTTGGTCGGCAGTTGCGGAACTAGAGAGGTTAATAAGGGAAGGTAGAGTCCAAGTACCACTACCACTAACTGAGGATGACGTGAAGTACTGGAGAGGCATACTAGGCTAACCGCTCTAACTATCCATTACTAGTTGAGGACTAAGTTTTTTACTGTTAATAAAAACTAGTTCTAGCTCGAGTTAACGAAAGCGTTCTCTTCAGCTACTGTGACATACGTAAATGTAGGTGTGTGAGGACTAGACCTCTTCTCAGTTTATGTTACTACCGCAGATGGAGTCTGCAACTTACTAATCGTGTCTCCGAGGGCTATGTAGAGTAGGATCCATGAGATGACTCCTAGAATAGGGAAAACTATGGACACCAGTAGTATGATCCCGGCAGCTAGGTAAAGAGAGTTTCTGTAGGCATCGTTCAGCTTAAAGCATAGGATTGCCACACCTATATGTCCTACTACGAGGAACACTAAACCGACTAAGATGAGTATAACGCCAACTATCACTATCAGTAGCACTGCGCCGATTGCGAGTAACACTAGTCCACCTATGTAACCCACCTTGATCAAGCTAGACGCTGTACTGAACTCAGGTCTAGCCCGAGCTAGTTCTCCAACGCCTGGCACAAACTTAGCGTAGAATCCTATCAACGCTATTATAGCTCCGATAAAGAGTAAAGCTAGACTAGCGATAACCCACCCTAATGCTGTCCTCCACATTGAAACACTCGGTGAGATAGGTTGCGAGATCCTAGCTGGCATGGCCGCAATAAATCCTATAGCTATGAACATTATGCTTATACTTAAGAGGACCCAGCCTATGAGCTGTAGCAGTAGTCCATCTCTCATTTTAATAAGAGCACTAACAGGTCTGAGCTCTGCCTGAGAAGCCGTGAATACCACCAAACTCATACTAAAGATCAAGGTTAAAAAATCGTTCTAAATGACTTGAATGCTGCTAAGACGCACTAACTTTCATATTTCCTAAGTATTAAATCCTATCGCACGCTCTTCAATAGGTTACGGTCTTCACGAAAATGACGATAAGGCTAATCAGATGCTTAGTAGCTGTTTTCAAGAGTGTTCTATTGGGCAACAATCATCTAAAGCCTGATATAGCTGTTTTAGATTTCTTAGTCTGTTAACGTATAGACAGAGACGCTTGTAAGTACCACGTGCGTAGGGGTATGTGTGAAAGTAGCTCGATAAGGGGTTAAGAGCTCATCGAGGCTCTCCCCGAGGTACTCAAGGTGTGGAGTGCTAGGGGTCGCCCCAAACGCTCCCGAGCCCGACGAGAACCCAAGACCAATGCTGGGGAGAGAGAATGGAGCGATGGCACTGACCAGCACGAACCTATATAGGGGATGAACCCCGTAAGTGTAGGTTAACATACGATAATTTAAACCATGGAGGTAGTTATTAACGTGATGAATGAGTTAGAGCCGTTTTCGACAAGAAGTATTAGTGCGAAATACAGGGTTTTGGTAGCTAAAGACCTAGTTAAGAGGTTTGGCGAGGTCGTTGCTGTTGACGGACTCTCTATAGATGTTTTCTCAGGTGAGGTGTACTGTCTTGTCGGTCCTAACGGTGCGGGCAAAACGACTACATTGAGAATAGTGGTCGGGCTCCTCAAACCAGACCGTGGTTCAGTAGTTATAGACGGTTACGATGTGTGGACTAGCAGACGTGAAGCACTTATGAGAGTTGGTTACGTACCGGACTATCCAAACCTACCTAGCTACCTTACGCCACTAGAGTTTTTGTACTACGTAGCCGCTCTTAGAGGATTCAAAAAGTTCGATGTAGAAGAATACGTAAGGTACTACGTAGACATACTGAATATGTCAGATGACGTCAAAAAGCCCATAAGAGCTCTATCTCGTGGAGGACTTCAGAAAACAGCTATAGCCGCGTCCCTAATAGTTAAACCGAAGCTAGTGGTTATGGATGAACCATTAACTAACATAGAGATAGATACTCAAGTGACGTTTAAAAGAGAAATCTTGCGTTTAGCAAGAGAATTCGGTGTTTCATTCCTCATATCTAGTCACATGTTACCCCTCATAGAGGGCGCGTGCTCTAGAGTGGGTATCATTAACAAGGGCAAGCTAGTTTTGGAAGGTTCTATGGACTCCGTACTTAGGGTTATTGGAGAGAGAGCGAGGTTTGAAGACGTCTACATGAAGGTATTGGGGAGAGATGTTGAAGAAAGCGCTAGAGGTAGCTAGAGTAGTATTTGTTAACCACTTAAAATCTTTATGGAGAGCTTATGACCTTAAGAAACCCCGCAGGAGTCCAAGCCTTTTACTATTGGTAGTACAGTACGCTATCGCGTTGTTGTTAGCAATAAACTTCGTACTAGTAGCACACGGAAGACTAAGCTCTCTGAGAGAGTATTGGTTGGGTATTCGACCACCTAAGAACGAGTTAATGAATCTCGCGGGAGACGTTCTCTCGGCATTATTCACTAGCTACTTACTTACTCACTACTTCAAGCAGAGAAAGCTTGTAGTTATAACTCCTGACCACGAGTTCCTCCTCTATCAGCCGCTTCAGCCAAAGGAGCTTTACGCAGGCTTGGTTATCGGTCTCTACACTTATTTCACGGTAACCTTCTTACCGTGGTTGTTCATCGTAATACTGTTTACTGCTCCCTGGCTTGGGTTCACCATATTTTACTTCTTTGTCTACATAATGTTCGCTGACCCAATTCTCTTCATAGTTTCAAGCATCGTTCGAAAATCAGGACACTCTAACACTGCTCTAAGCTTAGCGGTAGCTTATATAGCAATTGGTGTAGCTCACTCTGCTATAGCGACCGCCTTGGATAGTTGGCCGAGAGTTTCACCACTACTTACTTACCTAGTCAAAGGACCCTACTTACTGGCTATAGCACTATGTGAGTCAATAGGTTACATAGCTATCTTGGTCTGCTTAGTGTTTACCATATCAGCCGCAGTATTGGTCATCTACATAGGGGGCGGGCGTCTAGACGTAAGTGACTTCACTACCCTAGGAGAAGCATACGAGGTTAGACTAAGGCAAGCTCTAGCTAAGTCGCTAAAAAGAGATGTCTTAGTCGACTGGTCTTCTACATCTGATGCCGTAAGGAAGGTAGTCCTCGAGTTCACTGTGTACAATCCGCGAGCAGTTTTAAGAAGATATATGCCGTTGTTTATATCTCTCGTAATAGCAGGCTACGCTCTCAGGTGCGTCCTTGCTATCTACGAACCTAGTCTATTGAGAACTCGTATTTTCGACTACGTAGCTATATTGGCTTATTCAATGATCCCCGGGGTCTTGGGAACCTTCGTTGGAGAGCTACTTTCAAACGAACTTAAGTATCTCTGGGTTACTAGAGTCTATCTTCTCGATCTAAACCATTTTGTTAAACCGTTGCTAGCTAAATACGTAATTGTGTACTTTGTGATTTTGTCGTCTATAACGGGCTTTCTAGCGTCATACAGACTCAATCCACTGATTGCGCTAGCACCTCTCGTATCTTCTCCAGCTATAGTATTATCTGTCTTTATCACTATTCGTTTATCTCTAGTACTCACTAAAAGAGCCAAACACCGCGAGCCTTCAACAAGCGTTTACAGACTAGGAATTGTGCCTGCCCTAGACCCGGTAGCACAGCTACTTTTAGCACTAGTGATGACTTCAGGTCTTATCACTAGTGTGGTTACAGCCACAATAGTTGAGCTCATTAGTTTAGGTGCTTTGACGTACTGGGTTGTCCTAATAGTGGCAACTGCTTCGGTGTGGATTTCCTACTCCCTCATAAAGCTGCTCTGTAAGCCTCTAGCGATGTTTCTAGCTAAAACAGACTTATACCTTTAGTAGAGAGCTTTGCTCTTTAACGTGTTTACTCTTTCATCCGTGAACTACTGCTTGAACGCCCACACGACATGCTATTTAATGTTTAGATGCAGGTTGATGCTGACGGTGTTAGCTCGCTAATGTGCTTGGTTAGTGCTACAATAGACTGGCTCTAGACACGGAGGTCTCTTGCTGGCTGATTCACGTATTTACTAACTTTTATGCTAGCATATAGCGATAGAGCTTGAGGTATCAAGGAGTGTGTCACCCTTACACTGATCTAAAGAAGTGTGTCACGATAGCTACATCAAGAGCTGTTTCACTACTAGGTCTAGAAGCAGATCCCGATAAGATAATGAATTTACTGCAAGAGCCACCTAGACCCGATTTTGGAGATATAGCGCTACCCCTACCAAGACTTTCGAGACAGTTGGTAGAGAAGTGCGGTGAAGTCGCTCGCTTGATTGAGAGTCTTGAGAGCGAGTGCGTAGAGAGAGTTCAGTGTGTTAGTAGCTACCTAAATGTTTGGGTCAAAAGCAGCTACATAGTTAAGAAGTTGGTTGAGGCTTTATCTAAGTTCGGTAGTACGTACGGCATAACTAGAAGAGAGAGGCCTTTGCGCGTAGTCGTAGAGTTTGTGTCGGCTAACCCCGTCCACCCGCTTCATATAGGGTCTGGAAGGAACGCGGTGCTAGGAGATTTTATTGCGAGAGCACACGAGCTTTCGGGTGATCATGTCGAGAGAAGATACTATGTAAACGACTTAGGGCTTCAGGTAGCTTATTTAGTTTACGGATACACTAAGATCGGGAGGCCCAAGCACCCCCCAGAGATGAAGGACGACCACTTCTTAGGGCTTCTATATGCTGCTACCTCTATCATCTCAGACATAGTTAAGCTAAAGAAGAAAGCAGCGAGTCTTGTGGAAAACGAAGCACTCGAAGCCAGGAAGGAAATCGACTCACTTATGTCCGACCTCCTGAGGATAAGGAGGAAGGCACCGGAGCTAGTAGATAAGCTTATGGAGTTCACCGAGTCTTCTGAAGACCTGGAGCAAGAGGTGAGAAGTATAGCGCAAGCTCTAGAAAGAGGAGAACCCTCTATAGCGGACGCTCATAGAGAAGTCGTTGATAGAGTGATCTCTGGAATTCGGGAGACTCTAACAAAACTCGGGATTTCCTTCGATAAGTGGGATTACGAGAGCGAACTGGTTAGGTCAGGACTAGTTAGTGAAGTAGTAAGGAGAGCTCAAAGCTCAGACTTCTTCATTTATTACAAAAACGCTCCAGCTTTAGATTTAGGTAGGCTTGCGAGAGATCCAGAAGTGAGGAGAGCTTTAGCGATACCCGAAAACCTCGAAGTACCACCACTAATCCTTGCTAGGTCCGATGGAACTACTCTCTATACGACTAGAGATATAGCGTACGCAATAAAGAAGTTCGCAGAATCGGGAGCTGACATGGTATATAACGTAATAGCTATCGAGCAGACCTTACCACAAGCGCAACTGAGGCTGGCTCTATATGCTCTAGGGTATGTACGCGAGGCTAAGTCCTTAGTTCACTATGCGTACGAAATAGTGAACGTTAAAGGTCTCTCGATGAGTGGGAGAAGAGCTAGGTATGTAACAGTCGATGAAGTTTTAGACTTGCTTGTAGCGAAAACCCGAGAGCTAGCTGAAAGCCGAGGAGTAAGCCTGTCTGAAGAATTACTACTTAAGATCGCTAGGTCAGCACTAAAGTACGTCATGCTCTCTGTATCTCCGAAGAAAACCCTGGTTTTTGACCCAGAGCAAGCGGTAGAGGTTAAGTCAGGGACGGCCACGTATCTTCAGTATACTCTAGCGCGGGCCAACGGCATCTTGAGTAAGTACGGTAAGGAATTAGATTACACTAAAGTCAGTAAGGAAGGTTTAGTGGGGAAGAGAAAAGAGTTGGCTCTACTGATAGCTAGGTTTCCGGAGGTCTTTAGAAAGGTAGTAGTAGAACTAACTCCGGAGGACTTAGTATCGTACTTAAACAGGCTCGCCGAAGTATTTAATTCGTGGTACGATACGGACCCGGTAATAGCAGAACCAGACGAAGAGCTAAGGAACCTCAAGCTCGTACTAGTCTACGGAACTAAGGTAGTAGTTGAAAACTCATTCAAGCTTCTAGGGATAGACGTAGTCGAAAGAATATGAAGTCAAGTTACTGCTCCTCACACTGAGTAGTTCCTTTAGTGTGTCTGAACACCTCTACTACTAACTACCTCGATTGACACCTTATACGGTAACTCCTTCATTAGGATCTTGACTAGATCCTCGAAGCAGTCGTTTATGTTCTTTGGATTAACAGCTTCTGCCTCTGCTACCAGTACCACCCCATCTTCACTAACTTCAACAGGTTTAACCGAGACGCTGGCCTTATTTACTAACCTAGACTTTCTTATAGCATTAGCTACTTTCTCGACTACTTCATCTATGCTTCCCCCAGGTTTAACTACCTTAATTCTGAGGACTAGAGGTAGTTGAGATAGCTTTATGATCACGGACCTAAGTAACCGGCTGTAAGGGATCATTATCGATGCTCCTGGCTCTGTTCTTAACACCATGTAATTACCTTCGACTAGGAGAACCCTTCCTTCATACTCCCTCCCGTCAACTAGGATCCTAACGTATTCACCATCTCTTACAGTAGATGTGAGAGCAACTATTAAATAAGATAGAGAATTAGCTACATACCCGATAATCGAGAAGAGTACAACCGCTACTACAATTAACGATACAGTTAAAGACACTGTAGGTACGAGTGGGTGTGGAACTAGAGCCGAAATAGCTGCTGGAAGAACTATTACAGCGGTAACAGCGAGTGCTACAAGTTTAGCTGTTTCCTCGAACTTCCTACTTATTATCCCTCTAAGTCTGAGTTTAGCTAGAGATAGTTTTGCTATGTAGTAAGCAAAGTATATTAGCGCAAGAGATATAGCTAAGTAGAGAACTGGTAACCAGCTAGCCAGTATTTCTGCGACACCGTCAGGCAAGCTGCCACCAGCACCTCAATACTGTATACGGGTAATAAAAGCTACGGAAGTAGCTCCTCGACTCTAAACCTCTCACCGAGTACGACGAGAACGTCTCCTTCTTTGATAACGTAGTCGTCAACGGGTTCTTTAAGAGATCCGTCTCTGTCTACTAACTTAAGTACTGAAAGCCTCCACTTATCTCGGAAATCAGCTATAGTCAACCCGACGAGGTGGACTATGGCTCTAGTGTCGAGGGACGCTACTACGTAGTCTCCAGGCAATTCGATCAGTTCTACTCCACTAAGAGCAGAGAGAAGTTTTTTCTCGATTACGTCACCAATAGTTACAACACTGGAAGCTAAATTGAGCCTAGACAAAACTTCCGCAATCCGCCTACTTTTAGAAACAACGAGTGTTTTAGGTATATTGACCATCTTAGCATACATACTTAGTACTATATTGACGGTGTCATCGCGATGTGCTAAAACCAAGACGTCGGCCTTCGAAAAGCCGAATTCCTCTAGCCCATCGAAGTTGAGAAGGTCGACTACGGCTCCAGTAACGTCTAGTTCAGCTTCGAGTTTCTCGACTCCCTCCTTCGTATCGTCAAATACGGCCACTTGATGCCCTCGCTCAACTAGTTCCCGAACTAGGCCCGCCGTGTAGTCAGTAACGCCGACTACCACTATCTTCATAGTCCACCATAGTACTTAACTAACGCAGGATATATTTCCATTTGTTTCTTCTTTAAGTATTTTGAGACGGTAAGTAGCTTAATAATGCTGATGCCTTGAACAGACCTTATTTCCTAACTGCTTAACTCTCCACACACCTTCTCGGCTTAGACCTTGGGTGTTCGCTTCCTCGACTCTCATGGTTCATAAGACTCTCTTCCGTGAGTCGAGTACTGGCGTGCTCCAAACTTAGTCCGTGGAGCTTATTTTGACGTTAAGCTCTTTAAACACATAGACGTTTCTTAAAAATTAGAAAACAACTTTTACTTTCTGAGTAGCGCTATTAGAGCTCCAACTATAAAGCCTACTGACACGGGGCCAACAGTTATGAGGCCCAGTACGAATAGCAAGTTTTTAACGTTACTAGCTAGAGTCCCTAAGTATCCCAATGTCGCATCAACAGACCCTCCTAAAGACCATACAGACAAGAAGGAGCCTAGCACTAGAAGAGCTATAAAGGCTATGATGTACTTAAGAGCTTTTACTGAGACGTAACCTAGCCCTAGTCCAAGTAAAAATTGGATTAAAACAGCTACAGCAACTCTTACGTCTGAAACGACCTCTATTACGGATACTTCCATAATTTTCCTCCAGACTTAGATACTAGAAGACGAATATAAATTACTTCTCACCTTAGATTCCGTTTAGGAGTTTTAACTGATTCCGGATCTCGCAATGGTTTATGCTGACTAATATATACTGCCAGCCCGAAGTCGCGCTATTAGAAATTGCTTCGTCTGCAGTGAGAGGTTAAAGAAGTTTGTAATAAATTACTAAGCTTAGAGGCTGTAAGTGCTAGTAAGATTAATAAGATTAAGATATTGCTGCTCTCACTCACTTATTTCTATTTCAAAGGTTTAAGGGATGGTGTTTAAAACCTATCTAAGCTCAGCCTTAAGCAACCGTATCTTGTTTCGTGTTGGTTTACGGTACTTGATTAAAGCGTTGAAGCTAGCTGATGAAGGGGCTTGAGTTCCCTAGGTAGGGTGTGGGCCTCCTCCAAATGGAATGCTGGAAAAGGAGATGAAGCGATGAAGTCAGCTAATACGAACCTGTATCAGAGCTGAACTCCTAATACCTGAAGGTCATATCAAGAGTATGAATGAGGTGTAAACAGCTGTGTTGACTGCGGTTATCACTATCCCTACTTTAAGGAATTCCGTAAAGCTTATTGTTGTATTCATCTTAGTTTCTAAGGTTTCTAGGATGATTATGTTCGATGCTGCTCCTAGAATAGTTAGGTTTCCAGCTATCGTCGATGAGGCGGCTAACGCTATCCAGACGTTTGTATCTGAGGGTCCGTAACCTAAGTCCTTTAGGAACTCTATAAACAACTTAACGAAAGGCACGTTGCTGAGTACTTGACTTAAGAATAGAGAACTCAAAACAACAGCTACAATCCCCTCGAAACTACCTAGTTTGGCAGGAACTAAGTGGCTAAGGAGTGGAGTTAGAACTCCACTCCTCCAAACCCCTTCCATAGTTATAAACATAGTTATGAAGAAGATTATAGTCCCCCAGTCAACACCGGCAAGAACTCTCCTAGGGTTTCTAGCTAGAAGGTAAATACCTGCGGCGACTACGAAAGGAATAAACCCTCTGTGAGTGAGGTGGGGTAAACTCAGGAATTCTAGCAAGTCATTTATTACTAGAGCAGTTACTGCCGTTGTTAGAGCTGCGGCAGCTAGTATAGAGTCGCGCCTATCTCTAATAAACTCTTGGGGTACTAATACGACGTTAATAGATCCGTTCTCTATCTTAAAGATCTTTATGAGTACATAAGAAAGTATTGCCAAGTTCACGAGCGTAGGCACCGCAAGCTTCTTACTGAAGAGTACGAATGGAGCTGGAATACCGCTCTGAATAGCTACTAACACGTTTTGCGGGTTTCCTATAGGGGTCATCACAGACCCTATGGTTAGTGAATAAGCTAGTAGCAAGAACATGAACTTAGGGTTCAAGTCCGCCGCTCTAGATATAGTGTACGCAATAGCTGGACCCATCAAAGCCACGGTATCGTTTACGGCAAACGCTGATAGTAAACCAAACAAAAAGGAAGACGCATATATAAGCCTATACCTACTCTTAAACTTACTTATGTACCAAGCCGATAGAGCCGAGAGCAGGCCTGAGCTCTCGGCAAGACTAACCAAGCTAAACATGCCTATTAGGAACAAGACAACATCCATGTCTATGACAAAACCTATCTCATCAAACTGGACTAAACCAGTGGCTATAGTGACAAAGGAGGAAAACGCCATAGCGGTCCATATAGGTAAATGCGCTAGTTTACTCCTTAAAATGAGAAAAGCAACCAAGAACAAGACTATGCCTAACCCTACGAAACCTCTCCCCAGCGTTACTCCGGCGTCCAAGACTATCACCTCTAAAAACAGTTAGATAAACGGTAATAGAGTTTCTTAGTCGTTTATTCGCTAATTTATGGTAAATTCAATAGTAGTGAGCCTAAAAATGTGAGCAAAAGATTATGTCCGCATCGTGAAAGACCCGGCCTTTGTAAGTCTATGGTGTTTACAGCTGACTGTCACACCATGGTGCGCATTCTTTGATATCAATACGGTAACTTACGTGACTACTCTCGGAGCCCACCTTCCGACTTTGAAGGATTTTGCCTTCTAACCTCAAAATGAGTATTCAGTACAGTGTCACGCAAATCCCGGCCGTCCTCCACTATCCCGCTCCTTACGCATTGAAGCTACGAGAATCGGGGTAGGCTAAAGCGCTCTAAATATACCCAAAAGAGTTTAGTGTTTCTATAGCTAGTCTGGCAGCAACTCTACATACATAACCGCACTTAGCCCTAGCTCCACTCTCAACGAACTGTCTCCATTCTTCCTGGTTTCTTAGGTCGTAGTATCTTCCAAAGAGTTTCACGTGGATGTCTCGACATCTAACACTCCCAAACTCCTCTTTGAACTGATCGAAAACCTTCTTCGCCGCCTCCATCGCTCTAGAGTATTCAGCTGAACTTGAAGTCGGTTCGAGCTTGCTCCTACCCATAGCTAGCCCTATAGCCATTATCGCTCCCAAAAGTGCTCCACATACTTCACCAGCTAAGGTCACTCCCCCAGACAGAGCTGAAGCAGCTTTGAAAGAGCCCTGATCTTCTAGTCCCAGGACCTTCTGAAGAGCCTTTAGAGTCATCTGAGCACAACCACCATAATTCTTATGTAGCTCTTCCGCTAACGCCTCGGCTTTCTCTGCTAGCTCATGCTCGAGTGTCAACTTTTTCAACCAATTAAATGCCTTAGGTACCACTAAAAATAATTACTAAGTTGATCGCTGTCTATAATAAACAATGGCGTTTCCACTAAGGCGCTAAACCCCTACACTGAATTAAAAGAAACAGTAGTTATTACTGCGTTGTTCAAGGTGCTTTATAATTAAAATTAAGGAGCATTGAAGGCGTAAGTCAGTGAACTTAAGTGGTAGAGGGTGGTTTTCTTTGTAGGCGTCGACCGAGCTTCCAGCCTAACCACTCGATAGCTACCGTAATACCTATCCCAGGTAATGCTCCGGCGTACCCTATTGTGTAGGTTTTTACTAAACGTACTAGGTTCTCGTCGGACAGTCCCCCAAGGACTAACACAAGGTTAAGTAAGTAGATTACGATTGAAACGACTATGTAAGGTTTCAACAGTCTCGCAAACCTCATCACGAGGTAGTATAGTGTGAAATGAGTTACTACTACATAAAGTACCCAGAAGATAGCATAGACGTCGGCAAACTCGTAACTAATAGTTTTACCTAGTACTAAAACCCTTAAGAAGGGCTGAGGTAGGAGTACAACTCCGTAACCAGGGAAGCTCAGTAAGAGTGTGATAACTATAGTAAGAACTATATAAGAGACACACGTAGCTATAAGAGGAGCTTTCTCCAAGTAACTTGTCAACTTGCCACCGTGTTACGGTATTTAATCAGCGAATTTAAAGCTTTCAGAAGCTTTTCAACATATCGTGAGTCAGTAACACGAGCCTACATCAGCACTCAGACGGCAGTTTTTCTTCATCCAACTGTATTAGCTTTCTAAGCTATTAACTTTAAGCTATGCTCCACTACTAATTAAGAGGCTTGAGGTCTCAAAGTACGGTTATTAAGAATTATGAGATTAGGGCTTCTCACTCATTCCCTTGTAAGTGACTACCTCTACTTCACCGTCTCTTTTACCTACTATCAGTACGTCTACAAGTCCTACAAAGATCCCATGTTCTATAACCCCGGGTAGACTATCTAAGAAGCGAGTTATGTTTTCTATACTCCAATCTCTCGGAGGGAACACGTCAAGTATAGCTCCTCCCAAGTCTGTTATAACTGGCGACCTCTTACCTTGAGGAACCCTAATATGACACTCGAACCCGGCTTTCTCAAGTTTCCGCTTAACTATGCTTATAGCTTGAGGAATGACTTCAACTGGTACCGGTTTTTTGTGTGGGACCTTGGGGACTACTTTTAACTCGTCTACTATAAATACTCTCATGTCCGCTGCGAAAGCAAGTAGTTTCTCCATAGTCATTGCGCCCCCACCTCCTTTTACCATCCTCCCCAGGGGGTCTACCTCGTCGGCAGAGTCTACGTAGAGGTCTACTCTATCAACCACAACAGGGTCGACTAGTGTTAAGCCGATATATTTAGCTATCATTGCCGTATCTATTGAGGAAGCAACTAAGGTCTTACCGACAAGCTTGTCGTAAGCTAGCTTTAGGAAGACTTCAACTGTAGAGCCTGTTCCCAAGCCTATGACTCTAGCAGTATCAAGGTACTCTAGGGCTCTAATAGCAGCAGCCCTTCTAGCGTTCTCTACGCTCTCGCTCACACACTCCCTCACTAATCTTTAACCATAGAATATTAAGTAATAATTGCTTAACCTCAAGCTATCGGTTAATAGTGTTTATAACTTCTCTAGAGAATAATAAATTAGATGAGCGTGAGCTCAGTCTCCAAAAAAGTTAAGGGTATACTGAGGGAGGTAACGCGTAGTGTAGTTGAGCTAGATTACCCCACAAACTACAGAGAAAGATCTATAGACTACGTAGCCATTCTTAAAACGCGTACTAAGGATAAAACACACCAGCCCCACTCTACCGGTAGTGTAGTCGTTAGAGTAAGCCCAGGAAGGAGTTCTACAATAAGTAATGAGGTAGAAGAAGACTTAGCTAAGTTCGCTGACGCGATAGACGGCGTTCCCGTAGTCATCGATAACGAACTATACGATAACATAGTTTTCGACTACGGAAAGATCTTTGCGACCAACGAGAGAACTCTAGAGAACATAGTCAAAGAACGCGAACTCATAGCTCTCTATAGGCGCAACGAACTCTATGTAGCTCTAAACATAAAGCTCATTGAAAGAGAGGTCTCCAGAGGTGGGCTTAGGCTATCGGAAATCTCTGACGCACTAGGGCTCAGTAAAAAGAGCGTTGAAAGCTGTCTTAAGGGTCTCGGTCTGATTAGCATCGACAAAGCCGAGAAGCTAATATCGGAGTACAGCTCCGATATGATACTGTCTATAGGTTACGACATTCTCAGAGAGATATTTAAGAAGAAGAGCTCACCACCTCAAGGCATAAATAGAGAAATCGGGTCTGAGACCTTAGTCTACGACCTGAAAAAGACTGCTGTAGACTTAGTTGTGAGGGAGCTACCCCCCGAGAAGTCACTCTCCCTCAAGTTCTATGTAGACTTCAATAAGACACAGTCCGTTAAGTACGTTAAGACAAAGATAATTAACGCTTCACGACTTGCTAGAGAGTTTAATGCGGACTTAGAGGTGATAGTTCCAGACTACACCTCCCTAGAGCTAGTGAAGAAGGAAGTCGAGAGTGAGATAGGGGAAGAGCTCTCTTCACATATTAAGTTTTCTTCGCAGAGCCGAGCGCATATCTTTCGACGAAGCTGAGTGTCACGTAGACTGCTACTAGAGACAGAGTTATTACTGCGAACACGTTAATCACCCTTAGATCGTAGAGTATGGTAAGTATGTCTAGCTCTGGGTAGCTGGCTGTAACATCAGCAACGTTATTTACGTATACAGCAACTATTATTATGAAGATGATAGCTACTACATCGCGCCAAGCTCTTAAGCTCTTTCTAAGGAGCTTAGTTGTCAATCTACCGGTGTAGAGCACTACTAGCGACAAGGTTAGAAACGGGATAAAAGACTTCAAGTACACGCTAAACGACTTAACATCTGCGGAAAAATTGCGTGCGACTAGCGCGCTAACTAAAAACACCATACCGATGACTATGGATGCTAAAGATAGAACTGTTGTAACTCTGTATATAGATGACGAGTACCACTTCCTCATAATTAACTCAGGTATTTGAAAGCCTCTCACTATCATGAACACCCCCAGGAAACCTAAGGTCACTTCCCACGCATACTTAGCGTAAGGCGAGGCACTTATTATTGCGTATATGAGGAAGAGAAGCCCGGGAAGACCGAAGAAGACTTTCGAGTACTTTGGGTCTTCTATGGCTTTTCTCAGATACTTGCCTATGAGTACATAGGTCTCCTCTATACCTCTGAGTTGCTCTACAACAACTCTCTCTACAGCTACTATGTTAGCTTGATTCTGCACTATAGGGATTACTAGTTCGTCTTCTACACTGTCTAAGACTAGGATGACGTTATCGATGCCGGTGGAATTTATCAGGTAGGTCAGTTGTTCTTTAAGTCTCCTACCTGCTTCTACATGGCTTTCGCTACTACCGGAAATAAGAGCTACCTCTGGTTCGTAATCAGATGTCTTAAGGTTGTTGTAAAGGTGTAGTGCGTGAAAGAGTACGTTTAGGTCGGAATCGTCCGGAAAAACATTCCCGAATTTTAGTGCTGCGTCAACTAGCTGGGCGTAACCTAGTACCGGAGTTTCTACTCCGGCCTTAGATATGTCGTCATCGTAATCAACTGCTAGCACTAAAACACTCTTTTTCATTCTTCCTCTTCAACTATATCTTCGTAAGCACCATATAATATCTGAGCTTCCTGAAAGCTCAGCCTCTCTTTTTTCTTCGCCTTTTCTTCGGCCTCTCTTTTCTTTCTGCTTAGTATCTCGAGTGCTCTTTGCCGAGACCTACCGGCTCTGAGTTCTTTGAGTTCCTCGAGGTTTTTCCTGAGTTCTTCACCCAGAGTCTTCAGTTCCTGTTTAACCTCTAGAAGTCTTTTAATCGATGAGCTTAATTCATCAGTTAACTGTCCTAGAGTTTTCTTATGCTTATCGATCTCTAGTCTAAGGGATTCCGCTTTTGAGCTAAGCTTGGTTACTTCTTGAGTCAGTTGCTCAACTTTCTTTCCAATGTCTCCTATGCTAATCTTTATTCCCGTTATTTCAGCTCTTAGCTCGCTTACCTCGTTAGACTTTCTAATATTCTCATAAGCTTTCTCAAGTTCAGCCTCTAGTCTAGCTATCTCTCTAACCAACCTATTTTCCTCCTCAAGACTTAGAGACTCGGTGATTATCCTCCACTCCAGCTTTTCTATTCGTGCTTTAAGAGTGCCGATATCTGACCTAAGTCTGTCCCAGTTTTTTACGTCAACTTTGGAGAGAATATCATATAGTTTCTCCCTCTTCTTTCTGAGTTCCTCTACAAGTTTCCGCCTCTCATCGACAAGCCTCCTGCGTTCTTCTAGCACAGAATTCATGTTGTTCTTCGTTGCTAAATACTCGTTTCTTAAGTCTCCTATTCTACGTCTAGTCGCCGCTATCTTGCTCTTTAGTTCTCTAATGTTAGTGACTAGTCTATCTCGCTCTAGCTTTAGTTCAGCTATCTTGCTCTTAATTTCCTCAATCTTTTTAAGTAGAGCCTCTTCTGCTGTATCCTGAGACAAAAATCACACTCTCTTGATTAGGATTCTGGCATCAGCTATTTTAGCTCCCCTACCCTCAGGAAACACCATTACTGGGTTAAGATCGATGTCTGTGACCTCTGGTACCTCGTCCATAAGCCTCCCGACTTTAATTATTAAGTCTATGATAGCCTTCTTATCTCGCGGTGGAGCTCCTCTATAACCTTCTAGTATGCTAGCAGCTCTGATTTCCCTTATCATCTCTTCAGCGTCGTACACTGTAATTGGAGTTATCCTAAGAGAAACGTCTTTAAGTACCTCGACGAATATCCCTCCCAAGCCGAACATTACTACAGGCCCGAACACAGGGTCTCTAGTGGAACCTACGATGACCTCTAGGTCTTGGGGTACCATCTCCTGAACAAGTATACCAGCGACTTTCGCAGTCGGAGCTTTAGACCTGACATTCTGTATTATAGTATCGAACCACTTACGAACTTCAGACTCCGAAGATATGTTTACTTTAACACCACCTACATCAGACTTGTGGACAATGTCTGGGCTAACTATCTTTAGAACTACTGGGTACCCTATTCTCTCAGCTAGTTCAGCAGCTTCATCCGCACTAACAGCCAGACCAAACTTTGGTACGGGTAGGTCGTACGCTTTCAGAAACTCGTAGGCCTCGTGCTCTAATAGCTTGTTTCTTCCATCTTCAAGAGCCTTGTATATCAATTCTTTAGGTGCTACCATGCTACCACCAGGATACTGCTAAAACCTATCCTTAATAACTTTACTGCTACCTAGACAGTATCACCATGTTTGCTGAGCTTCACGCCCCTGTTTACTAATCACGTACTCGTAAGCTGAATAAGCAGCCACAGCTCCCTCGGCTACAGCAGTCACGATCTGATCAAACTTCTTTTTGTGTGGACCTCCAGTGCAATCACCTGCTGCGAAGATCCCTTCGATATTGGTCTTCTGTCCTGGCCACACTACCACGTAGCCGTATTCGTCTAGCTCTAGCCCGATGCTCTTTAGGAAGTCCTTAGGCGGCTCTGAACCTATTTCAACTATTACTCCCGATACCTTTACTTCCCTTGTTTCACCACTCACTAAGTTTTTAACCCTTATCCACTCGACTCTATCGATCCCACCTATCTCTGTAATAACTGAATTTAGTACTAGCTCTATCTTCGGGTTCTTCTTGACTAGCTCTACATATACAGGAAACGCTCTAAAGCTATCTCTTCTGTGGACTAAGTATACTTTAGAGGCATATGAAGCTGTGAGTAGTGCTCCCTGAAGTGCCGCATTACCCCCTCCGACAACGGCCACCTCCTTGTCCTTAAACATAGGTGCGTCACAAGGAGCACAATACGTTACTCCCTTCCCCTTTAGTCTATCCTCTCCCGGAACACCTAGGTTTCTCCGCAAGCTTCCTACTGCTATAATAACTGAAGTAGACTTATACGAGCCCGAGTTCTGTAGAACGACCTCGAAATCTTTCCCAACTCTCTTAATTGCTACAACTCTATCTATAACTACTGGAACTTTGTACTTCATCACGTGCGACTCAAACTTCTTAGCGAGTTCTGGACCCGGTATATCGGGCACTCCAATGTAGTCATCGATGATCCCGGCCTCGTTTAAAGTTCCACCGACGGATTCAGCAACTAGTAGTACCTTGAGAGAGAATCTGGCAGCGTAGAGAGCAGCTGAAAGACCTGCGGGTCCCCCACCTACTACTACCACATCAAAGACTTCTCCAGGTGTTACTCTAGCCGGGAGCCTTAGTCTCAGACCCACCTACCTTCACCTCGATCTATTAGCTTGGCTGCAATAAGAATAAACTTCAGATTGAGTGTCTGGTCAGCTAGTGCTTATATATTTACAGGAGATAGAACACACTGGCGTGCATCCATTAGGTGGTAAAGGTTTGATGCAGAATTCCCAGGAAAAGCCTAGAGCAACGACCGTGTACGCCGGACTAACTTGGGACGACGTGGTCGGTGCCGCCGCTTTAGCCGCAGCACTTGGTAGGAAGGGCTATAGAGTGTACGTAGACCTTCCAACGAGAGCAGAGCTTAGTAGCTTGAGGATCCTCAAGTCGTATGCTGTGGGTATACAGCCAAAAGGTGGTGTTAGCATAGTCAGTTCGATAGCCATGATCTACAGCAGGACTAAGAGGATGGGTTACGTGTTCAAGTACGATGATAGTGGTCGTGGCGAGATCTTAATGAAGCTAAGCACTGTTAACTCGGCTACGGAAGTTGTTAAAGAGTATCTATCAACGATCAACGCCGATATAGAAATACCTCAGCAACTAATCGACGATATAATCGCTATGAATAACGGAGGTTTAAGCAGACTTAGCAAGGTGGGTAGAGTACTCTACGGGGTTTACAAGTTGAAGAGTAACGATAAGAACGTTAGGCTCATGCTCTACAACTATGCCTATAGCTCTATATTGACAAAAAACCTGAAGCTACCGCAAGAGCTACTGCTCCTGTATGGCGAATACGAGAAATCTCTAAAGTTAGTTGATGAGTTAATTAAAGGAGATAGGTTTGTAACGATCGGACCATATAAGGTAGCCCTAATCTCGTCTAAGCATTCCGACGAGTTCGTAGCTAAAAACATCGAGTACCTCAGACCATTCGCACCAGATATTCTGGCTCACTTATGTCGGCAAAGCAGTCCAGCGTTCATGATCTATGAGGAGTATCCGAATATACACGAAGTCAGAGCGTGCGTTAAGTATAATGTAAGCATAGTTAAAGTTGTTGACTCCGTCCCTAAGGAGCTACTAGACAAAGTTAGTATATCTACGACACCAACGTCAGTAACTATAGAGTTTATTAATCCTCAAGATGCCAGTCTCGACAGGGCTCTAGAGGTCGTAACTCAAATAATAGCCAGACTACCTAAGTCGTGATGAGATATCATGAGTAAGGCTTTCGCCGTATTGGCTAAGAAGGTTTACACTAGCTTTAAACCCCTAAGCTACGTCCAAGCACTCTCCGTGTTTGGTAGTAAGGTTATCTATGCTGGAAGTAGAGATAGAGCAGTTAAGATCGTGAGTGAGTTAGGTGGAGAGATACTCGATTTCTCTAACTCTATAGTAATCCCAGGCTTAGTGGATGCTCACACGCACTTAGACTCATTAGGGCTAGCACTGAATTCCGTGGACCTTAGGAATGTCACGTCTATCGAAGAACTAAAGACTTTAGTAAAGACGTCGTCAGAAGGGGGAAGTGCGTGGGTATTTGGTCGAGGCTGGGATCAGGAGAAGTTTAAGGAGGGTAGGTTTCCGACGCGCTGGGACATAGATGAAGTCGTAGGAGATAGACCAACAATCCTAGTTAGAGTATGCGGGCACATGGCTTTACTTAATACTGCCGCATTAAGAGAGTTAGCGATTGAAGAGTTAGCCCCGGAGAGAATTATTAAAAACGAGAAAGGTGAGTTTACAGGTCTTGTCGTAGAAGAGGGAGTTGAAGTGGCTATGAAGAGATTCTGGAGTAGAGTTGACGATAAAACTTTAAGAAAGTACTTGCTAAACTCGGTAGAGCACGCAGTTCAGTATGGTATAACGGCACTCGGATTTGCGGGTGCTTCCGCTAGAGTTACTAATGCCTTAGCTGAGCTCTCGCTATCGGACGCTCTCCCAGCTAAAGTAGACGTTTACTTAAGTCTTGAAGCCTTCAAGAAGGTCTCTGAGTTAGGCTTAAGAGCTCCCCTGACCTTAGGAAAAGTCAGGATCGTGGGGGTCAAGCTCTTTGCTGACGGATCTCTAGGGGCGAGAACGGCGTATCTAACAGAGCCTTATGAAGACTTACCGAGCGTTAGAGGTACGAGGTTGTTGAGTAGTGAGGAGATAGCTAAGATAGGTTCGCAGGCAAGTGAACTAGGTTTTCAAGTAGCTATTCATGCGATAGGTGATGCTGCTCTAGACGAGGTCTTGAAGGGAGTGAGAGACATTAAGGGCAGAAAAAGAGTAGAGCATCTCTCAGTAGTTAGAGACGACCATCTGTCTAAATTAAAAGAGCTAGGTGTGGTTGGCGTAATTCAGCCTCACTTCGTTCTAAGCGACTGGTGGGCAGTTAAGAGAGTCGGTCCGAGGAGAGCTAAGTGGGTATACAGGTTCAAGGACCTCAGCAGGTTCATTCAGATCGCTTTATCGACAGATAGTCCTGTAGAGCCCATAGATCCGTGGGAGAACATATACGCCGCAGTCACGCGAGGTGAAAGTGAGGGAGTAGAGCTGGCCAAGTACACAAGCGACCAAAAGCTGACGGTAGCTGAGGCTCTACACTACTATACATACGGTTCTGCTGTTGCTATCGGTAGAGAGGACAACATAGGGAAGCTGGAGCCTGGATATAGTGCCGATTTCGCCGTACTGGCTCAAGACCCTCTGGAGATCGGAGTAGATGAGATTAGGAGAGTTAAGGTTCTTGAGGTGTATGTGGATGGTGAGAGAGTATACCCTAGAGAGGTACGCTAGACAACTGCCACTAATCGGTATCGATGGTCAGAGAAAGTTACTGAAGTCGACTGCTCTCGTAGTGGGTGCTGGCGGTCTAGGTAGCTCAGTCCTTCCATACTTAGTAGCAGCTGGTGTCGGGAGGATACTAATAGTAGATAAAGGCTATGTAGACCTACCGGACCTTAATAGACAGGTATTGTATAGTGAGGACGACCTCGGGAAAGCTAAAGCTATTGCGGCAGCTGAGAGACTAAGAAGACTCAATAGCTCTATATCGATAGTTAGTTACATAATGGACGTTACAGACAAACACTTCGAAGAGTTAGTGATGTCGGCAGACGTAATTGTCGACTGCCTCGATAACTGGACTGCTAGATTCGTTTTAAACGAGTTAGCTGTTAAACACTTAAAACCTCTAGTCCACGCAGGTGTTCAAGAGTTCTATGGTCAGGCCACTACCGTAATCCCCGGACAAACACCATGCCTTAAATGCATCGTCCCCAAGGCGTCCGATAGAGGAGAGCCTATACCGATCATAGGTTTCACACCAGCCGTGCTCGGGTCTATAGAAGCTTCAGAAGTGATAAAGATCTTGCTCGGGGAGAAGCCAGCGCTTGCCGGCATTCTCTTGGTCGTCGATTTAAAGAACGTGGAGTTCAGCAAGATAAGGATAGTAAAGAAAAGCGACTGCCCTGTATGTGGAGCATATACTTCAGCAAGCTAAACTACTTGCGGTTATAGCAACACTTATTTAAACAACTTATTTACCTACCTTGAAGTTCCACGCTTACTTTCCCGGGGTATACTTACCTTTAATAGGTATCAAATACCCGCACCTCGGGCACCTATAGTTATCACCGTCTCGACTTAAGTTAAAGTGCCTCACTCTGTATCCGTCCCTCGCGATGAGGACTTTGCCGCACCTCGGGCACTTAGTTGCTTCGAACTCTGGGACACCCACGTTCCCTACGTAGACGTACTCAATACCGGCCTTAATCGCTTTGTCTCTAATCTCCAGTAACTTCTCCATGGGAGTGGGGGGCTCAAGCCACCTATGAGCTGGGTAGTACCTGTTTATGTGTATGGGGGTAGAGCTTCCTAGATATCTTAGGTGGTTGTCTATTATCCACTCGTAGCACTCGTCGAAATCGTTGGTGTTTGTTACAACAAGATAGACCATCTCAACATGCGCTCCTAAGTCTATAGCTAGTTTAGCGTTTCGATATATCTTGGAGTGGTCGACTCCAACGAGACCTTTCTTCATAGACGGACACCCCTTGATATCAGCAGAGAATCCATCAACCCCCGAGTTTATGAGAGACCTAATGACCGCTTCCGTAAAGTACATGTTAGTCACAACCATAGAATACAATCCGTACTTTCTCGCTATTTCCGATATATCGATCACATAGTCTAGATTGACAGTAGGCTCGTTAAAGCTTGCTGATAAACCTTCATCACCCCTACGGAGAGCTATGTCGACAAGCCTCTCGGGACTAACGAACGGGTCATCGCTACTTGGGTGAGTGAAGCTCAGGTAGTAGTTCTGACACCACGGGCAGTAAAAGTTACACCCCCAGGTAGAGTACGTTAGCGAAGTACTATTGGGCCAGTAGTGGAAGAGTGGTTTGATCTCTATCGGTCTACTCTCGAGAGCACTCAATCTACCGTAGCCTAAGTGAACGAGCTTTCCTCCATCGTTAAGGTAGTTACCGCAACCTCCTCTCCGCCCTGGAAGAATCAAGCATCTCTTCTCGCATGTAAGACACCTTACTAACCCACCACCAGCGGGTTCATAGAATCTAGCTTCTTTCACACTAGTAACTAGCTTTAGAAAACATTATATAAAGCCGTTGGTGATGGGTTAGAGTAGTATATAAACTTATATAACTACTTTCTTTCCTTTGATAAATCCTTGATGTTTTGACACTTAAGCTTCTTTAAAAATTCTTCAAGCTGGTCTAGTGGAACCTTGATCGTGTAGAGATACCTCTTCGTTCTTGCCTTAACTTTAGCTAAGTTCTCCTTCGGTCTTCTAACAACTCTGCACTCACTAGCTCTCTCGGATATCTTAATGAACTCTTCAGGGTCCTTTATCTCGATAGGCATCACACGCACCTCATAGGCACGATCTTCGATAACTACTCTATTTACGGCTTAAAAGCTTTGAGTACTCGATAAACTTTGAGCAAACCCGCAGATAGCTAAGGAAACCGCATTAGTCACTAGAAACCTTAGCTCACTGTCTAAGGGTTCAGCTCTTATATAGGTTTGTATTGGTTGACTTCATCGCCTCATCTCTTTCCCCCGCATTCCACTCGGGACCTCACCGGGCTCGGGGGCGGCCCCTAGCACCCTCGCCTTGAGTACCTCGGGGAGAGCCGTCATCTAGAGCATCAAGCAACTCTCGACTCCTCATCTAGGTACCTCCACATATATCTGCATAAGGTGTTCACAAGTGTTTCGATCAACACCAACCGATCAACAGATATGAAAACCGAAACAGTTGCGTGATGGACTCTCGCTAGCGCTTGCTTACCTAACACGTGGGAGTCTGAAGATGTGCTAGATATCCTCATCGTTTGACCACGATACGTGTTACATTAAAATAGTGCGTTAGTAGCTTCGTTTATCTTATCCGCATATAACTAACTTATATTATAATCAGTAGCAGATCTCTATGTCAATAGCGGTGAGAAGATTGTTCTACGGGGATAAGTACGTGAGGGAGGCGGTAGCCCTCCTGAAGGATATGGTCTCTATTCCGACAGTTAATCCGCCGGGAGAGCACTATCTCGAATTTGCTGATTTAGCTAAGAAAGTACTTGAAAACATAGGTTTTAACGTATCTCTAATAGAGGTTCCGGAAGACTTTCTCGACAGATACTATCCCTATGCCCCGGCGCATCGAGGTCGCCCTAGGATTATAGTTTACGCAAAATACGGTTCGGGTAAGCCGGTGCTACACTTTAATGGTCACTACGACGTAGTTCCACCGGGGAGCGGCTGGACTCGCGACCCCTTTACGCCGGTGGAGGAGAATGGAAGGATATACGGGCGCGGAACTACGGACATGAAGGGAGGTATTGCTGCCTTCATCGCTGCTACTAAGTCCGTAATAGATAGCAAGGAGAGCATTAAAGGCACGATAGAGATAGCACTAGTCCCAGATGAAGAAGCAGGTGGTGCTGGAAGCAGGTACTTTGCTGTAAAAAGGTTTTCCGAGCCTGACTACGTGATTTTAGGAGAGCCGACTACGAATGGGATTATAGGTATTGGGCACAAGGGCATGATAAGGGCCATGGTCACGGTCTATGGTAAGCAAGTTCATGGAAGTATTCCCTGGCTCGGGGATAACGCCTTCGTGAAGGCAGCTAGAGTGGTAACTAGGTTTTTAGAAATTTACGAGCCTTTACTGAAGACGAGAAGAACGTCTGCTCCGGTAATCTATGATGAGGGTGCTCATCCGACTATAAATATCGGGGGTTACGCGGAGTCTACTTCAAGAAAGGATAACATAGTCCCAGGAGAGTTCAGGTTTAGCATAGATAGGAGAGTCATACCAGAGGAGAACGTTGACTACGTAGCTGAGGAACTCGAGAAGTTTTTTGTTAAAGTTTCAGAGGAGCTTAACGTTAGACTTAAGTTCGATATCTTAAGTAAAGTTGAACCATCTCTCACACCAACTAACTCACCACTAGTCAAAGCCTTTGAGAAATGCGTCTCTACGGAGATCTCAGAAGTACCAAAGCTCTACCTCGAACTTGGTAGGAATGACGCCGTCTATTACACGAGTATCTTAGGCTCGCATGCGGTAAGC
The DNA here is from genome assembly GCA_030550455.1 of Thermoproteota archaeon. Taxonomy (GTDB): domain Archaea; phylum Thermoproteota; class Thermoprotei_A; order Sulfolobales; family NBVN01; genus DRZP01. The sequence goes on along the minus strand of JAUQPH010000003.1, from coordinate 151,322 downwards.
TACGGACCCGGAGTAGTGAACGCTTCTCACACACCAGACGAGTATACTACAGTAGAAGAACTAGCTAAATCTATTGCTGTTTATAAGTGCGTCATTAAATCACTGATGAGCACCGAGTAAGCCACTCGAGCCGCATGGTTTCTGGTGTGTTAGATGCCTCAAGAGTCATGCAAGTGTATCGATCGCGAGTTTGTAGACTTAGTTATGTACGCAGTGTATAGAGCAGCCAATGAACTACTTGGGGAAAGGACTTGGGACCTAGTTTGGAGGTCCGGAGAAATCCTCTACGAGAGGCTGGAGAAGCTACTTAAGCTTGAGCTCGCTGAAGACCCAGTGGAAGCTCTCACTAAGGTAGCTGAGTGGTTGCAGAGAGAAGGATACGTAGATAGGGCATGCGTGAAAGAGGGTCCCGATGGAGAAATAGAGTACATAATGAGTAGACCGGCAATAGCGAGAGGAGCCGAGGAGCTAGTTAGAGAAGGTGCGGTGCCTCCACACTTATCGACCTCCCTCATGTTCGCAGTACTCAAAAAACGAGGTCTTAAGGCTGAACTCTCTGGACACCCGCAGTTCCTACCTGATGGCACAGTCGTTGAGAAGTGGAAGATATCTAGGGCAGCTTCATCTAGGTAGAGCAAGGCGCTAAAGCTACTTCGCCCAGCCAGCCCTACTCCTAACTCTAGGCCACGGAGTTTGTGGACTAATCAACTCGGATGCGAGGGTAGGAAACAAGAGCTCGCCGAAGCAGTCAAAGGCAGATCAACTCCCCACCTCTTGACTACAGCTTGAGGGTAGCGATGCTCAATACCGCATTTTGAGCTCTGTATCTGCCTTTAGCCCATGATCTCTATCTCCACTTGCTCCAAGCGCCTTAAAGCCTCTCCCCGTAGAGATCGCGCTATTTACCTCTTAGGGTGGGAAAACAGGTTAGTATTCGTAGCTGCATACGATGGGTTACCTCCTCTATAGCGATTGCGTCCGCCCAACATAGCATGATCCTTTCGTACACCTCAGAACTACCATCCTGCTCTCGATAAAACTTCTTAGTGTATTTAGAGCTTTTGGCTTTCCAGTGTTGACACTATTGCTTTAGGTGGTAAACGTCTCCAGACTCTATGTGGTACCTAACCCCTGACATCTCCACGACTAGTCTTCCAAGTCGGTCGACGGCTACTGCGCGCCCAACGATCTCCCCACCACCTAATGTTACGACCCGCACTGTTTTACCTACAGTTGCTGAGAGCTTTTCCCAAGAATTGATGACTTTATCTGCTCTTCCAATTGAGAGGTAGCTATAGTACGACTTAAGCCTAGATAGTATCACTGCTAAAAGAGTTGCTCGAGGAACTTCAGCACCAACCAAGTTGCGGATGGATGTAGCTGTTTCACGAACCTCTGGTGGAAGCTCGTTATTTGCGTTGATCCCGATTCCTAGATACAGCAACTTTATCCTATCCGCCTCGGCCTCTCCCTCTATTAGTATTCCGCAGACTTTCTTATCGTCGACTAAGACGTCGTTAGGCCACTTAACGCGAGCTTGCACACCGAGTAAAGCTATTAGAGACTCGGCAACAGAGACTCCCGCCGCTAAGCTCAAGAGATGTAGGGGTCCAGTGAACTCGGGTCTTAATATAACCGTAAACCACAGACCTCCGCGTGGTGCGTACCACGTACGCCCGAGCCTACCCCTACCAGTCACCATTTCATCACATACGACGACCACCCAGCTACCGGCTCCCGCTGCGGCTAACTCTCTAGCGATATCCTGAGACGACTTAACGCACTTCTCTATATGCGTGACTAAAGCCTCGACCCCCACTACTCTCAGGAGCCCCACGGTCTTCGCTATGTCGTTCTCGAGAGGTATGTAGTACCCGAGACCTGGCTCAGCTACTATGGGGATACCCCACCTCCTGAGCCAATTGACCACCTTGTGTACGTACGTCCTAGATACTCCAAGCTCTGATGCCAGTGACTCACCACTCACTAACCTACCTCCTCTCAGTCTCGTTAAGACTAGCTCCGCGGTCCTCGCAAACATACAGTTAACTGTTAACCTATAGCTTTTTATATTTTTCCAAAACTGAAGTGAACGGTCTCATATGCGATCTCTTCAGCGGTACGTGCTGATAGCGTTCGGAGCGTCAACTATAGCGGTGGGTGCGTGGTTGAAGTTCAATGTGGGTCCAGTACCCTACACCTTTCAGAACTTTGGAGTCGTCCTCACTTCCCTGGTACTCTCTCCCGCTGAAGCCGCTCTTTCCGTCTTACTCTACATCATTATGATCGCTTTTGTTCTTCCGGTAGGAGCAGGGTTCAGGGGAGGACCGCACCTGCTGTTTGGCTACACCGGCGGCTACATATGGGGATTTCTGCTTTCAGCACCCGTGGTTTCAGCTCTCTCTAGGTCCTACTTAAGGTTAGTTGGGAGGAGTCTAGAAGCCCTACGTACTAGAGATGTTGCCATCCTTACTGCTATCTCAAGCGTTGGAATGGTCCCGACGTATGTACTCGGGTACCTCGTCTTTCGGTACTATGCTCTATCCTCAACGGGCTTACTAGACTGGGCTAGAGCAGTCTCAGCGCTCTTCGGCTTGCATGGGAGCTCGGAGGTGGTCGTGTTGTTTGCTGCCGTGCTCGCATTCCTACCACAGGACATACTGATGGACCATCTCCTAGCTGTCCTCGCATCTAAGAGGGTATACGCCCTTCTCTTGAGTAGAGGTGTTAACACCATTGAGGGGTGTACGCGCTAAGAATCTGTCGGTGTGGATCGGGAGTAGAGAGGTCGTTAAGGAGCTCGACTTCGAGATGGAGCCCGGAACACTGTGGCTAGTGAGTGGCGACTGTGGGACGGGAAAGACTACGCTCGCCCGAGTGGTGGTAGGCCTAGCTCCCGAGCTCTACAGAGGCTATAGAGTTAGTGGGGTGGTTGAGGTGTTCGGCTACAGACCCGCAGACGCTCTACGTCGCGGGCTCGTCGCTTATGTGCCTCAGGACATCTCTCTGGCTACCTTAACCACGAGCGCCGCCGAAGAGCTCTTCATCTACGGACTTCACCACAGAGTGCCAGAACTCAGGAGGCTCGTAGGCGACCTAATGTTTAGGGAGATAAGGAAGCTATCAGCAGGAGAGAGGTTTAGGGTGCTGACAGGGCTCTCACTACTGTTAAATAAGAAGCTAGTCGTCGTCGACGAGCCTTCCGGCTACCTAGACCCAGAAACCCTCGGAGAGGTTCTCGAAGTGCTTCGGGACTACGCGGTCAAGTCCGGTTCTGTTGTCGTGGTGTTGGACCACAAGCTCGGCTACTACGCTAGTAAGGTAGACGGAATGATCGACCTAGGCTCTAAAACGAGGTGCTCGAACTCTAGGCTCACTACTGAAGCTTCCAGAGGAGTCCTCCTGGAGGCTCGCAACCTCGGGTTCAGGTACTCCAATACTAAAGTGTTCGACGGATTAGACTTGAGAGTAGATAGCGGGATGGTAGTGGCAGTCGTCGGTTCAAACGGCTCTGGGAAGACGACCCTATTGAGAGTCCTCCTGGGGTTATTAAAGCCTAGCTCGGGTATTGTTAGAAGGCATTACAGGCGCGCTTTCTATGTACCTCAGCTGTCGAGCTACTGGATGAACGGTGACGTAGTCTCAGCACTGAAAGCCTTAGGTTGCGATCCAAGCGTCATAGGTCTTGTCGGTGTTAGTAACACAAGCAGTACTGCCTTAAGCCTAGGGGAGATAAGGAGGTTATCCGTATACGCAGGCATTTACGGTACTAGCGACCTAGTCGTTGTAGATGAAGTATCGTTAGGTCTTGATGACACATCCATAGAGTGCGTTAGTGGTGCCTTCAATGAAGCCAGGAGGGCTGGTAAGTCGGTTGTGTTCTCTACACACGACGCAAGAGTGGCTAGGTTCCTAGGTCCAGACATAGTGGTGAAGCTTTCATGAGGTCAGCTTTCACCGTTAGACCTCTCCTTCTTGCTTTATCTTCGATTGCTCTCGCTCTAGCCGGGGACATCATGATCGCATTACCGCTCTCCATAGTCTTAGGATACCTAGCTCTAGCTACCCTCGGGAGGATAACTGCTGGGCTGATCAGGGCGTTGGTTGTCTTCAACCTCATATATTTCACCACGTCTCTGGTCATTCAGGTAGCGGTACTAGGATACGTAGAGATTCATCAGACCGTTCTACAATCCTTCAGACTGTTCTCGTTAGCGCTAAGCTCGATATCCCTGTCAAGCTCTATCTACCCTATTCTCATACGCAGGGCTTGCTCCAGCTGGACTCTTTTGTCCATGCTTATAGCCATGAGGTCTATTGGTGAAAGCTATGCTGCGCTCTCAGAGACTCTTGATGCTATTAGAGTAAACTATGGGTCGCAACGAAGACTCAGCTTTAGTTTAGTGCGAATAGCAGTTGAAAACCTTCCATCACTCGTTCTCGATGTGATACTCCGCAAGTTTGAATCAGCCATTACTATGATTCCCAGAGTCCACTGTGGAGCTAGAGGTAACGACTTAGGAATTACACTCCCGTCGGCTCGAGTGGTCGAGGGCTAGTGGTCCATAAGGGATCACTCGAAAGCTGAGGAGCATCGATATCGGTGCTAAGTCTTGGAGAGACTTAAAGAGGCTGGTGTGTTGTAGGGATCTCATAAGCCGCTTGCTATAAGTATAATTCCTACAGATGTAGCTAACCATAGAACTACGGCAAGTTTGGCCACTCTAAGAGCTCTCAATACGTCGGACCACCCAGGCCACCTGGCACTGCCGTTTATGGTGTAGTACCCGATTTTCTCCAACTTAACATTGAGAGCTCCAGCCATGGCGGACATAGGATAACCTGCGTTGACGCTCTCTGTTCTGCCATGCTCTTTTATCATCGTCTTAACTACCTCCCTAATTCTGCCTCCAGAGGCCAAGGAGGCTATGGCTATGAGTAGCCCTGTGACTCTAGCTGGGATATAATTTACCACCGTGTCTACCTTCGCCGAAAACCAGCCGGCATCTCTAAAACTAGGCTCTTTGTATCCCAGAGCACTATCGAGGGTGTTCACAATTCTCTGGAACAAGGCTCCGAGGGGACCGAAGATGATGTAGTAGAATAGTGGAGAGACATAGCCGTCGACAAGACTCTCCGCTAGCGACTCTATGGCCGCAGAAGCTAGGTGTGGCTCCCCCAGGTTCTTTACGTCTCTCCTCACTATATGGCGCACCCAGAACCTAGCACCCTCTAAGTCCCCGCTCTTTAGGCATACAGCAACTCTCTCGACTATGTCTAACAATAGCCTGAGAGAGAACGACGTCTTTAAGACGTAGGCCGAGATAACTATGAAGAGGAGTCTGTTGACGAGAGAGGAGTAAACTAAGAGAGAGTAGGCAAGTAGGTGTAGCAAGACTACAGCAATCCATATAGCTACTCCCCTAACTCTCGAGGAGAAGGGCCTCCAGAGCTTGATGGCCATTACGTAGGACGTATGGACTGGGTGTATACGTAGAAGGAGTCCCGTGTGGTAAGGGTATGCGAAGTCCATGAGTGTAGCGAGGAGAAGCACAAGTAGGTAGTCAAGGAAGTAGCACTGAATGATCTCACCACACCGGGTTTTTAGCCGAGACCAGCACCGCAACTAACGTCAGGGATGCAGACTTAGTGAGCTCGTAGGAGAACCCTAGGACATCTCCGTTTACGAATCCCAGCCTCTTGTTTGCGTCGTAAGAAGCTACGGAACCAACTAGTAATGGGAGTGCGAGGGTTGCGGCAGAGCTCACTCTAATACCGACAAGACTCCCCAAGACTACTAGGGCTGAGGATAGCAACAAGTAGCACAGAGTGTTCCCGAAAAGGTGTGCTAAGCTTTTCGAATGCCTGGTAAAGCTCCTAGCCATACCCTCATAGGGCTCTTCGAAACCGAGGAAGCTACTCACGAACATCGCCTCAGCTGACGCTATATAAGATGCTATTAGTGGGATAACGAACTTCAACTCGAGGACGTCTATCAGTACATACAGGCTCACTACTCCCACAATCAACCTCGTCGAGACTGCCACTATGGCGTAAGTCCCCTTTCTCGGGTCCTTCAAGACCCGCAAGGCCTGCTCCCCCCGCTTAAGGGAGCCGAGGACGTCTGAGTAATCGGCAAAGCCGTCTAGATGGATCCCGCCGGTAACCACTATGTGAATAAAGACGTAGAAGACGGACACGATTACCGGGTTCACGCCTAGCCATACCAAGAGGGTGAGCGTTGAGCTCACAACGAGTCCCTCTAGAGCTCCAACTAAGGGTACGAGAAAGAACACCTCAGCAGCTTCTTCTATCGACTGCCCTCCGAGGGGTATTCTCGTCAGTAGAGATATAAGCGCCCTAATCCTCCCGCAGATGCGCACTTTGGAGCACCTCTCTATATGCTGATATAAGGACGTCATTCTCGTCTCTCAGTCTTACCGAGATCCTGGCGTGATAAGGCGTCAGTCCTGGATACGTGGAAGCATCTCTAATGTAGATACCTACCTGGGTTAATACCTTCATCACCTCGCTAGTCGTGATATTCTCGTGCCTTACGAGGACGTAAGGGACTGAAGAAGTGTACACCGTCAGTCCGAGGGACCGTAACCTGTCTGAAAGATACTCTCCCTCAAACTTAATCACGTCTCTAGATAGCGATATAAAAGACCTTAGCTCTCCAGCGTATTCTCTGAGCGCAGTCGAAAACACTCTCTCAGCTATGGAGTTAACGTTCCACGGGGGCCTCAGGTTTTCTATAACGCTTGCCAGCTTGGTGTTCGAAGTGTAAAGAAACCCTATCCTCAGACCGGGAACAGCGTACGTCTTCGTGAGGCTTCTAAGAACGACCAGGTTCTCGTAGTTTTTCGCTAGCCTGAGAGCACCTGCGGTATCGCATGAGTAACAAAGCTCTAGATAAGCCTCGTCGACTACTACCACAGAGTTTTCAAATAGCTCGAGAACCTCTTCGAGCTTCTTTACGGAGAGTATAGCCCCAGTCGGGTTATTAGGGTTAGACAACAGTACGAGAGCTCCCTCTCCGCTTGAAGCACTCACGCCCCTAAGAACGCTCGTCGGTAGCTCGTAGCTGAGTCCAGACTCGAAATACAGCACGGACGCTGTCCTCAGTCCCAAGGCTTCAGACAAGCATCTATGGTCTCCGAAAGTCGGCTCAAAAACGACTAAAGCGTCCGGACTAAGCGCTAGAACGAGTAGGTACAAGGCCTCGCTAGCCCCATTGAGCGGCACTACCTGGTCCGCCTCGATGTCGTAGAATTCGGAAATCGCCTCTCGAAGTCGATTGTACTCGTAGTCGGGGTACCTACCGTAAGCACCTTTCGATACTTCTTCAAGAATGAGTCTCTTAATTACCTCCGGAGGCCCTAGGGGATTAAGCGGTGCAGAGAAGTCTAAGCGACCCTCCGGTACCCTACCTCCGTGCTTCCTACACTTACCTACATACCCTCTCAGCTCTCTCAAGATCACCACGCTCGTCTACATCTACAGCGCTTCCGCCGATCGGGACGTTTACCCACGCTCCACCTTCTTTGTGGAACATGGAGAGCCCTATAAGCTGAGACTCACTCCCATAAACGGCCTCAGCAGTTACTACGCTAGCCTGAAGCCTCAAAGCTACTTCAACGAAGTCCAGCAGGGACTTATCGCTCACGACTAGGTCAGCTGCTACTACTAGCAGTGGCTTCGGGAGGGCTCTTAGGACGATGCTCAAGTCTTCAACGTAGTCTCGCCCCGGAAGCTCGACACAGCTGACAAACGGCTCATCCCTGAAGGTAGAGCAAACCTCGCACGTCCTGTGAGTAAGCACTAACACCACATGTGAGCAGAACCTCTTCAGTTGCCTAACGAGCCTGGAGAGGATTGGTTCTCCACATACCTCAGCCATGAACTTCGCCGGGTCACCGAACCTCCTTCCTTCACCTCCGGCCATCACGGTGCATGCGATTTTACTCTCCACTACCACCGACCCTCGCGAGTAAGTCTACTACTAAGTACGCCAGCAAAGCCGAGACAACGTCATCTAAGAACACGCCAAGCTCTCCGTAGTTAACGAGCTCACGCTCCTTCAGCCTCTCGACCCAGTACATCGTGAACAAGCCGTTGAGCCCGGCTAGATATGTGGCTAAGGCCATGCCTATGACCTCGTCGGCAACTATCCTCTTGCTGTCTTTAGCGAACTCCTCCTTAGTTACTCCAGGCACACTTCCCGCGAGTCCGTGTAGGTCTAGCTCTCTGGCCGCTATTATTAGGGCCCAGACATTAGGGTCGCGCAGGGCCTTCTCGAGAGACCTAAGTGCAAGGGACCTCGCTTCAGAGATACTTACTCCTGGTATAGGGTACCTGGAGTAAACCTCTAAGAATAAGTCTAGCAGTCTACCGATGCTCACTCCAGTAAGTTCCTCTAGGATCTCGTCTGTTCTCCTGCCGAGAGCCTCACCTAACACTTCGCGATAAACAGCTCTAGCTAGGGCCATCCCGACATCTGTAGCCATGCCGGCGAAGGCGATTCTCTCACCTACTCCCAACGGCTTGAGGACCGATACAGAGTCCGATACAGTACCTGGCGACCTAGTCCTACACCGTAGTAGGGAGTCGGATGAAGCTAAAGCCTTCGCTTCAGTGAGAGTCCTAACAAGGTCTACTAGAGCGTTGTAGCTTAGCGGTAGGTAGACTACTGCTACTACGTTGATCGTACCGAGAAGAAGAGGGGGGTAGGTTGTCGAATCCAGGCAGACCGGGGGCTTAAGGCTCACGGTCATGTATAGACTGGCATTGGCCTCCTCGACTCTTACAGACCTAAACTTTTCATCTAGAGACACTGAGGTTGTGACCACTAGGGTCTTCTTGAGGCCCAGTTCTCTAGCGACTCGCGTGTAGTACCTGATGGGGTTCTCTACGTCATAGCTGGTGACTCTCTTGAACACTATGGCCTCCACTTCACCTTTAGAAGGCCCGTCGGGAGTAACCACTGGAAGTGTTGAGACTACCACCATGGGGCTGCCGAATTCTATCAGTATCGTATCTGAGTCTAGGCGTCTAACTCTTTCCGACAAGGCTGGTGATCCTCTCGTACTCTTCCTGCACGGCCTTCAACAGTTCTCTCGAGCTAATGTCTTTAAGAAGAGCGCTAATTACTAGAGTGCCACCAGCTCCAACTCCCTCCTTGACGTATCCTTCCTCGTATGCTCTAAGCCCCCAATGCTCTACGCTTGAGAAGTCTACATCTGCGTAAACTACAGGAACCTCTGGATAAATGTCTTTGACGAGTCCAGAAAGGTCTGAGCTTCTATCTTCAACTAACCAGCGAGTTGTGCCTATGGCCACCCTACCGTCGAAGCGTATACCGAGAGTTCTCGCTAAAGCGAGTACAGCACACATCTGAGTACCACCCGCTAGTAGAACTCTAGCGTCTCTCTCGAGTGCTCCAGCGAGGAAACCAGTAATAGATATATGGAGGGGGTCCCCGAAGTGGCACACTGCCTCTAGTGCTTCAGCTAGCGGGAGCCTCTTACCTACTCTTTTCACAGCACTCTCGAAGACTCTTCTCTTAAGGTCATGCGGATTTAAAGGACTCGCACTACTCACTCTTCCCACTGCTCTATAGCCTAGCGCCTCCATGGTGGCCATGGCGGTAGTTGTCCCACCAGGCATAGACTCACCGACTACTAGGAGGGAACTTCTAGCCCCCAGCATCTTTCCCAAAGTCCTCGAACCCTCGAAGAGTTTAGACGCAACCTCTGGAGTAAGAGAGTCTTCGAGGTCGATCCTCCCTCCAACCACTTTGCTTGGAATATCTACGTGAGGTATCTGAGGGTCTATATAGCTTCCACAGTCTACGACTAAGTGCGGGACTCCTGAGAGCTCTAGGGCCACCTTCGTTAGTAGAGCCGGAGTAGGTATTCCATCTGGTGTCGTCGGGACTACGGGTAACGACTTTGGTACACCTAAGGTTAAGTACTCGACGTCGAGGGCTGGAGTATAGAGAGTTAGCTCAGGGTTCGCTCCAGCAAGGCTTATACCGGGGATAGTGGACACCTTGGTCGAGGCAATGAAGTAGACTGAGATAACCTTGTCGAGTCCTTGTGAAATGAACCTCTCCCACGTTTCTCTGCCCACTAGAACCTTAACGATGCTGCACTCTGTCATGTTTAGGACCAACGTATGTATAGGGTATCCAAATATAAGTGTTGAAATACGAAGTTACCGCAGACCCTAGCTAGAGTTAGCTTCTAAGGCAAAGTGCGGTAAACTCTATATTACACGGGCGTACTGACACCATGGTCTTAACTGTTCTGATTGTTCGAGCTTTTTACGCTTACTGTGCTGATCTAGATGAGCCTTAAGACAACGTATGCTCCAAAATTCTCTATGTCCACAACTCTAAACGAAACTTCATGTTTGTGAAGTGGACCATCAACTACTAACGTGTGGTACTCACCATGTTCCCCTAGGGGGTCGACACCCACATTTTTCGAGTTGTAGACAAATTCCTCCACATTCTCCATCGTCAGAGCTTTTCCTAAGTACCCTCTCAGGCTCTCTATTGCTCCTATGACCACAGGTCTAACACCATCATTTATCTCTCTGTAGAGTAGTTCCACCGGGTCATAACCCCAGAGGGGTTCGACAAGGTTAGAACCAACCTCCTTCGCTAGTCTCTCCATGTACTTTAAGTGGTCCTCAATATACACGTCACCAGCCACTATCACACTCGGAGAGATCTTCCTCAGGAGGTCTACAGTTTCATCAAACTCTCGACCTCTGCTCAACTTTGCGACAATCACCGGTACACCACACGCTAGTAGAGACTCTAGGCTCTTGCCGATGTTCATAGTGTGTGGACTTGGCCTCGGGAAGTTATACACTAACATCACTCCGAGGTCTACTCCGCCGTACCTATACATGGCATAGTAAGAGTCTTTACCACCAGAGACGAATGCCACCCTCATGGCTGGACCCATAGGTCGTGACTCGACTACGGTTGTAAACTACACGTCAAATGTAGAGACGCATATGGATTTCGTTCCGGAACCCTCCTCTGCTGGAACCTTATGCCTCTCCGCTATCCCCCATAGACCCTTCTCTTCTAGGAGATACCTAAGGACTTCCTTTCCACGATTGACTGTACTTCTTAGGCATTCTATTGGCACTGAAATAGCGGCCTCCACGACTCTCTCGTCTAGTAGTGGAGCAACGGCTTTTACGCCAACACACTTCGCTACCTGAAGCTCCGGAAACCTTCCTTTCATCATCCTGTGTACGGCCTCCTCAAGCTCCGTGCTAGTAAGCTTGAGCATGAAGCTGTACCCAGCAAATAGTTCGTCACCTCCAGTACCGAGCAGGATGCATGAGCACTTGTCTCTAAGAGCTTCCTCAAGTACAGCGTAAAACACTACGTCGTTTCTGACCTCGATGCACCCTCCGTCGCCGTGAGAATTCAAGTACTCTTTTCCAATACACTCCACAACCCTGCTAGCCAATCGCATGGCTTCATCTCTATCAACGAAAACGTACTTGAGAGTTAATCCAAGCTCTCTTGAGAGGTGCTCGGCGTAGGGCAGGTCTTTGGGCAACCCACCCTCGTATACCACGACGTAAGCTCTAGGCCTAAGACCCGCAGTCCTAGCTGCGACGGCCACTACTGAAGTATCGATACCACCACTTAAAGAAACGCAATCACACTTGCTCTCAGAGATAACACTTAAGACAGTGCTAAATATTTTATAAGCGTGAAAGTGGCATGGAGTTCTTAGCCTCAGCTTCGCCACCTAAAATAGCTTATAGTGGGGCATATATCCTCTGAGGCCTATGGCGAGAAGTTGAATCAGCTTCATTAATCGCAAGGGTTGAGGCGATGATTAGCTACTGGTTTATGAAAAACAAAGAGCTAACTCCACCAAATCCTTTAGGTCGACCTACTGTTTTGTGGTGTAAGGTGTGAGTGCCGTTCTGAATCTTTCTCACACTCGATATGAATGTCGATAGTTAAACGCTTCATGTACTATTTATTATAGGATGTTGAACACGTAGGCTTGCGAGTGTCCTATAGTTAAAAGAAGTGTAAGCTACTACAGAGTCGAGTTTGAGTGTTGATGAACCTAACAAGGTAAGATTGAGGGCAGTAAAGCGTTATAGCTTTTACGCTAGATTCTGCGAGTAGTTAGTAGCAATCGCGTTTTTTATACAGCTTAGCTATAAAGTACCCAGGAGTACCGTGGACGTGCGGATGAAAGCGAGCAAAGCTACTCTTATAAGGTCCATAGACTCCCGTAGTAGCTCTATCTATTCTAACTTCGCCAACGTCTAGGCACTTACTCTCCTCCAATATTTGCGTTATTACCTCCTCGTTTTCCTCTATTGTCACAGTACAAGTAGAGTACACTACGATTCCACCTGGTTTTACTAATTTGTAAGCGGCTCTCAAGAACTGTAACTGGTATTCCTTTAAGGCTAAAACATCTCTGTAGGTCTTACTATCTTCTATCTTAGGTCTAACCCCTAAGGCAGAACAAGGTGGGTCAACTATTACTTTATCCGGTCTTAGCCACGGGAAATCCTCGGGTGCGTACCTAGAGTCGGAAACCCACGCTTCTACGAAGGGAAGGTGACCTAGCCTGGAGAGCTCTTCCTTCATTCTTTCTACCTTGCCTTTAGACCTATCGAAAGCTATCACTGTAACACTGCCACCGGAGAGCTCTATTACGTGACCAGTTTTCCCTCCTGGTGAAGCACATAGGTCGACGATGAGCTCTCCGGGCTTTAGGTCTAGCTGTCGAGCCACGTACATTGCCGGTAGGCTTTGAGGGTAGATTAGTCCCTCATTAAACTCTGGTAGCTCTCTAACTCTAATAGCTTTATAAAGCGAGTTTGTAGTCCTCACTACCAAGCCTTTTCTTCTCTTAATAGCCTCGTGGCAGTCGCTAACAACTACTCCTTCTCCAACTGGGATTCCGGATCTCGTGACAATAGTTACTTCATTACCTCTTCTCACGTTGTGATAACACTTCAAGACTCCGGGGGCGTAGAGATCGGCACCTAGAGCTACAGCTTCGGCAGCTTCCTTAGATACTACGACTACTTTTTCTACAACGTTAACCTTGAAGGGTCCGTAAATTCTAAAGTATATCGCCTCAGGTAGTTCTTCATCTGGGTACGCCTCTACACCCCTATCCTTTAATCTATCTAGAAGCTCCCCCGGCTCTACCCTTAGTGTATTCACTCGAACATAGAGTCTTTGACCAGGAGCTTTTATGCTCTCTAAAAACACACTTACGCTTTCTCCATACACTCTACGCAGAGACTCAAGTAGCAAAGCATCGTAATCGAGATGTCCCATGCTATTCCTTATGCATAAGGTGAAGCAGGAAATATTTTAACATGCGATTACGAAAGAGTGATGTTCATGTAGGGAAAACGAACCACTCGATAGAAACTCTAGTTAGATGCTTATACCACGCGCTTCTCCACCTCAGTATCGAGGTCCTAAATTCCAGCCTGTTCTCACTACTGAGCTGTCGGACTGTAGTAGTACACTATTCTACCGTCTAAATAGTCCCTAATGATCGCCTTAGAGGCCTCGTATATATCGAACTCTCCCTTCTTTATCCACCCTCTCAACTTAGCTACTTCAACTACTATTTCATTTGGGTCTTCAGACTCTATTCCATACGCATCTAAGAAGGCTTTTTTGTTATACCTTAGGATTTTTTGGATCAAGCTCACGGCTACTTTTTCCGGATTCGGGAGCTCGTCTACGGGTTTCGATCTTATAACTGCTTCTACGTCACCTACCTCAGGTGGGATGACACCTGGAGTGTCAATGAGGTAGATACCTCCACCTACGTAGAACAGCCTAGACTTAAAGGTGTAGCCAGGGTAGCCGGGGTACGGAGAAGTAGGTGTTGAATGCCTTCCTTTAAGGGCGTTTACTAGAGTCGACTTACCGACTTTAGGTAGACCGAAAACGGATACCACTATCCTCTCTTTCTCTCCAGCTGACTCCTTGACAACCCTCTTTATCGTCCGCCTTAAGACCATAGTCCCCAATCTATCCCGTGCTGATATATAGACAGCTTCGTATCCTAGTTTTACCTTAAAGAAGTTCTTCCATTCTTCACATATATTACGAGGTACGAGGTCGGCCTTGTTGATGACTATAATGAGAGGTTTACCTAGCCAAGATGCCGTCTTTTCAAGCTTCACACTCCTAGTATTGAGCGGATCTCGAGAGTCCGTGAGCTCGAGAGCAACATCGGATAGTTCTAAGAGCTCCCTAACTAACCTCCAGCTCGCAAACCTCATCTAAGCTACCTAATTGGACGAGGGCTCAGGGCATTGTCTATGTCTTAAAATAGTGTCTTCGCTTATTATCCAAACGTTACCGGGGGTACACTTAACACTAGTAAACTCCTCCTCAAAGTGTCCACGTTCTAGCACACACGTGAGGAATCCGTGGTCGAACTGGTCTAGCAGCTCTAGCCTAACTGTAGCCCCGGTCTCTGATACCTTCACTACTTTCGGAGCCCTAGTTAAGCCGGTTACTACCATGTAGAATCTCTTCTCTCCTAAAACTATGGATAGGAAGGCGTCGTATTTATTGTCTTGAGTTTTAAGCACTCTCCTAACTTCACTCATACCACTCCCACATTCACATTCCTAACAAACAAAAAAAGCTTGGGAGCTACTGTTATATACATAATTGCGAGATGTATTACTTAGTTCGCATTATTCTTTTATCGTTACAAGGAGTTACTAAAGAATAGAGTAGTAAGGTAGTTCGCCCTCTAGTAACGTTTGAAATATCACTAACACAAGAGCTAATAGTTAAAAACGATAATTAGCTGATAAGCTATGAACGAGAAGAATCGGGCTCAATGTATGTAAAGGGTCGCAGGTTTACCGAATCAAGCTTCTTTCTTACGTTTTTATACAGTTTTACGATCTCTAGCTCAACTGTCTTAGGTATTTCATAGTCTATCTTGGACAGTTCGTAGATAAGCTCAGCTATTTCGCGCGGCTTATTGAATGAGGACATAACTGCTACTAAGAGGGTTCTGCCGGGAGTGAACCCAGCCTTAATTAAGTTCTCAATAGAGTTAAGTTGGTAGGTAAAGTACTCCCTTGGGGCTCCGGTAAGCTTACTAAAAGTGTCCGAGTCAGCACCCTTTAGCGACACCCTTACGGAGATATTCTTTTCACTGAACTCTCCTAGTTCACTAGCTAGGCTACCACTATGTCCTAGCAGGACTCCGTTTGTCTCAATAACTAGCCGGATCTTGGTCGATCTCCTAGAGAACTCTTTCAAGACGTCCAGCAAATGGTCGATACATATAGTAGGTTCACCACCGGAGATCCTTACTACTTTCGCATTGGTTTTTATAGCACCGTAGACTAGTCTTCTAGCTACTTCCTCTGGGGTTAGATAAATCCCGAGGTCAAATCTGTTCTTAAACCACGCCCAACAGAAAGCGCAGTTGAGATTGCACCCGATGGTGTAACCAGCGAATGAACCACCATACCAACTTCCGTGCGAGAAACCGTAGTATCTTCTAAGAGGTTTACCATGTAGAGACCTAGAAGCAACCTTCTCCTCAATCGACAAAGCTATGGATACAGGATCTCTACTCTTCTTCGGCAACACCATAGAGTTCCCTTCTTCTAGCCTCAAGGAGGTTAGGTTTCAGTCCTAAGAACTCTGCGGCCGAGATAGGTACTCTATTGGATAGTGTCGATATCTCTTTAAGAAACTCCGAGCAACTTAGGTCTCTCATAAGATGGTGATCTACTATGAGTACTTCAACACACTTGGATAGAGTAGCTAAGTTTCTTTTAGCTCTATCTATATCTTCCTTCATATACGCTCTACCGACTAAGTACGTTGGTGGACCGTCTACTATAGCTACTCTAGAACCACACATGAAGTCGATAACGTACTCCTCTAAAGGTCCTTCGACATCTGATGAGTAACTAACTACTTCCTCTCCTTCTTCTATTCTAACCATGAGGACATACCCTAGCCTAGTGCTATTACCGTGGGGAACGGGTGCGGAGAAGATCAATTTTACATCACCTAGCTGAACGACTTGTCCGTCGACCACCTGCACTTTAGCTTCAACAGCTTTAAGCTTCTTTAGAAACTTCGAGGCCCTAATCCTTTGAGAAAAGTTAATGTTTTTTGCGGGATCTTTAACCAAGACGAGCTTAGATGCGTATAGATCGGTAGGGATCCTGAAGCCCGGGTCGTGGTGATCGTAGTGGTAATGAGTTACAACCACTACATCTGAATCAGCTAGCTCAGCCCCTATCTTTGAGGTATATTCCTTTAGTGACTCTAGCTCTAGCTGATGTGGGGGGAGACCGAACCTAACAGGAGCTAACGCGGCTGAGGGGTCAATGATTATCTTAGCGTTCTTAGTCTTCACAACAGTAGCCATAGACCTGACTCCAAGACTGTCGAACGCTATCGGGATTACTTCGATGTTCTCACAATAAGAAGTTCTTCAGTTGAGTTAATAACAGCTTTCTTTTTTACTTTTTCGCATATATATACAGTGGGTCTATCTATGTATGAGATAACTAAAGACCAGGTCTACTCGCTACTTAAAAAGCTTTCCGAAACTGTTGGTCCATCAGGCTTCGAGGACTCAGTTAGAGATGTAGTTATTGAGGAACTTAAGCCGCATGCAGATTCCCTCTGGGTTGACTCACTCGGTAACGTAATAGCTGTTAAGAAAGGCTCTAGGGGAAGCGGTAGGCTAATGTTAGCTGGTCATATGGACGAGATAGGCCTAATCGTGAGTCATATAGACCAGAGAGGGTTTATAAGGTTTCAACCTATAGGGGGAGTATCCGAGAGGACTCTCCTAGGTCAGAGAGTATTGATTAAGACGAGAGATGGGAGAGTTATACGTGGTGTTATCGGTAGTAAACCTCCGCATATTATGAAACCGGAGGAACTCAAGCAGGTTCCAGAAATTAAGGATATGTACATCGATATAGGGGTCTCGAGTAAGGATGAGGCAGAGAAGATGGGTGTGACAGTAGGGACCATAGCTGTGTTTGATAGAGACCTCGCAATCGTCGGCGGCTCATCCGATGTTGTAACTGGAAAGGCTTTAGACGATAGAGTGGGTGTAGTAGCAACCATAGAGGGATTCAAGGCTATAGATGGCAACGAAGTCGACGTTTACGCTGTCGCTACAGTTCAAGAGGAGGTAGGTCTTAAAGGCGCTAGAGTTGCTGCTTACTCAATTACTCCAGATGTAGCGATAGCGCTTGATGTCACTATAGCTAGTGACGTAGCTGGTGTTCCAGAACAAGAATGGATAACGCAGCTTGGAAAGGGACCAGCAATCAAAGTCGTAGATGGGAGAGCTGCTACTGGACTCATAGCTCATCCTGCTGTTAGAGATAAGTTGATAGAGATAGCTAGACAATACAACATACCTCACCAAGTGGAGGTAGCACCTGGGGGAACTACAGATGCGTCAATCATCGCTTTAAACAAAGAAGGAGTTCCAGCTGCCACGGTCTCTATACCCTCCAGGTACATACACTCACCAGTTGAAGTAATTCATCTAGCTGACCTAGTGAACGCCTCTAAACTCACAGCCCTATTCTCGTCTAAGATAACTTCTGAGTGGGCGTTATCGATATCTAAGAGGGTCATCAAGTGAGTGAGAGCAGAGAAATAGAGTTCGAAGAATTTTCAAAAGTAGATCTCAGAGTCGGAAAAATCAAGAAAGCTGAAAGAATCCCAGGCTCGAGAAAGTTACTCAAGTTAGTAGTAGACATCGGTAAAGAAGAGAGGCAGGTGGTAGCTGGAATAGCTGAGTGGTACAACCCGGAGGAGCTTGAGGGTAAGTACGTCGTCGTAGTAGCAAACCTTAAACCAAAGAAGATAATGGGTTACATTTCTCAGGGAATGATACTAGCAACATGCGAGGAACTTACTAAACCCGTTCTAGTAACTGTTGCGGAGCCAGTGAAGCCCGGAGCTAAGATCTGTTAAGCGTTTACGCCAAGCTCTAACGAACACCTTCTTTTTAAGCACGTAATTTAGAACTCTAGGGAAAGTAGTTGCCGAGCTTACCATTATGCTTAGTACTCGCATTACTCTCGACGACACTAGTCACCGGTTTTAGTTCATCGCTTAATGCTACCGGCTACATTCAGGGCGTGTTGGCAACGGTTACTGTAAACGTGTTCGTTACAACGGAATATACAGAGGTACCGGTTCTTGGAAACCTATTAGCTATAGTAAATACTTCCCAGGGCGCTTACGTAAGCTACCGAAGTGGGTACCTCGAAGTTCTAAGCCTTATCGCTCCAGCAAACATCACAATAACGTATATCACCGAGCTGTTTAAGAACGTAAACGGAGAGTACGTAGCGGAATTCTATAATCCTTACACAGTTCTAACACTCTACTTACCATCGAATACGTTAATTATAGAAGTATCTAATATCACCCATCTTCGAAAAACTGATGAGCGCTACGAGCTAGTGTTCTCAGAAGGTGAGGTTAGATTGGTTTACATCTTCGTAGAGGTGAGAGCTAGCAGCATAGCATGGCTTGATTGGGTGTGGATAGCGCTCGGAGTAGGTGCTACCGGCGGTATAGGGTTTATAGCATACCGTCTATACGCAAAGCGGAGGAGAGAAGTCGAAAAACTGGAAGCTCTCGATGAGCGAGATAGAGCGATAATAACCGCACTTAAGTCAGGCCCCATGACGCCTCAAGAACTAATAAAGATTACTGATATGTCTAAAGCAACGTTTTATAGGAGAATAAGGAGACTCGTGTCCATGGGCTACGTAGAGCAGTTTAAAAAAGAGGGAAGAGTCTACTACAGGCTGAAGAAAGAAGAGAGCGACTAAGCCTGCTTGGAGACTACCTATATAGAGATTGAACTAGTCCTATAGAAACTATGAGCGCTGTCAGCACTATAGTAGTCCACTGAATAACTCTGTCCAGCTTTTCTGCGCGTACCTTCTTAAGAAGCTCCGAGATAAGTCTACCTCCGTCAGTTACTATTAGGGGAGCAGAGTTTATGATAGCTAGCGACACGTTTACTATGTAGAGTAACTGGAGCTGACAGCTAGAGTACAGCAAGTAGGTCGGAGTCTCGCTTGAGTAGACGTAGGCGCTTGGAGCAACTACAACCCCGACCCTGTAGCCGTATTTTTCTACATCTTCACTACTTCTAAGCACTAAGTACTCACTAACCTCCTCCGAAGCTCTATAGTATCCGCAAAACCCAACTTCGACTAAGGCTCTTATTCTGAACTTAAATACAGCTGTCTCACTAGGAGTGGTGTTCAAGACTTTCCTAAGCTTATCTAGGGAGTCAATCGCAGTGCCGTTGATATCTTCGAGTATAGCTGGAGTTTTCATGCCTACGCGACCGGCCGGCATGTTTGGTTCTACTCCGAGTATCAGCATATGTGGACCCTCTAGGTACGTAGTCAAAGGTTGCGCTACTAATCCCAAGAAACCCAGAGATACAAGTCCTAAGGCTAGATTAGCCATAATGCCCGCACATAGTACGGATACTTTAGCATTAAGCTTAGAGTGAGAGAATTCTACCTCGCTTACCCTTACGTAAGCTACCGGGAAGATCAGCGCTATTCCCACCCCCCAGCTCTCCACCGGAATTCCATTGATTATTGCCGTAAGCATGTGGAATAACTCGTGGGCAACCAAGCCCATACCTACTGATATCAGTAGTGGGATGAGGATATCTAGTCCTAGTGTGATACCGGGAATTACCGGTACCATTGGAGACTGCGGTGCGGGACCTCCACTACTTAAAGACGAGAACAACTCCATCATATAGCTCGCTATAGTACTATAGAACATGTAAAGAGAGATCACTAGGCTAACGACGGATAGCACTAGTAGGGAGTACCTTACGTGCTCTCCAGCCGACCGAGGCTTAACTCTCTTACCTAAGTCCACCATCAAAACACCTGGTTCCACGATCAGCTTGAGCTTAGATAGCTTCTCTTTAAAGCTCTGAGAGTTCCTACTTAGATAGTAAAGAAGTAGCTCAGCTATAACCAAAGCCATTAAAGCAGTCAGCGCCATCTCTCTAGACATTCAGCTCACCAAGACTAGAGCAGCAATCTCAAGTCTAGTAGGTTTTTAATGATCACATCCGCATCGAAATTGCGAGCTCTAACCTCCCTCTTCCTAGCGACGAGAATAGAGAACATTCCAGCACTTCTTGCTGGAACAGTGTCGTACACTGTATCGCCGATCACAGCGGTGTCACTAGGTCTAACGCCCGCTTTTTCTACAACTCTAATGAATATGTCTGGGTTAGGCTTACCCCTACGTACCTCATCTCCCCCCACCGTGTAATCGAAGTAGTCGAGGAGCTCAAGCCTCTCCAGGAGTGGTACGAGTACGTAGTTAGGAGTAGACGTAGCTAAGCCTAAGGCATAACCTCTTTCTCTCAAGTAGTTAAGACATGGCATAACGTCTGGAAACAGCCTAACTCTACCTACAGCCACTTGGTCGAGAAAGTGTCGGTCTTTTAGCCACCTTATACTCGGGTATTGCCTTAGTCCAGCCTCCCCCAGGACCTCTTTGACTATTTCACTCCCTGGAAGACCTATGAGGTCTACCAGTTCTTCCCTACCTACATGCGCCAGCCCTAGATGCGTTATGGCGAAGGACCAGCCCTCAGCGTGAGCATCAATACTATCGATCAGTGTTCCATCTAAGTCGAATACTACGAGCTTAAGGCTCAAGAAGGCTCCCTACATGACTTCACGATCTCTATAACCAACTTTCTCAGTCTCTTCTTTGCGACCCATCATCTTGGCCATCGCTGCGACAACCCTCTGTTCTACGTGTGCCGCATACTTATCCAGCTCTTCGACTCCGATGCTGATACCTAGAAACTTAGCTAGTAACTCTATTATGTGCTTAGCTGCTCTAAAGTCAACTTCATCTACTTCCACTAGGGGTGCCCACGTCTCGCCTAGGAGGACTACTCCGGGGATCCCAAAGTACTTACTCCAACCTATTATTACTCCGTTCATTCCGCTTATCGTACCGCCCCTCAGTTTTAGAGCCCCAATGGAAGTAAACATCTCTACGGTCTTCTGGTCGGTTCCAACTACATAAACTCTTCTCGTTTGGTCTACCGTGGGTACTACGTAGGCTGCGGCCGCTACTACTAATTTAACTCCTCTCTTAACTAGGGACTCAACGACTTTCTTAGACAGAAGGTTTTGTCCCTCCGGGCTCTGTGGTTGCGCATCAGCTGTAAACACTAACGCCTTCTTGATGTCGTATATTCTCCCAGTGAAAAGAGTGCAAAGTCCACGGTCGTCTACCTCTAGGTGGGATGGAAAGTAAATGGAATAAACTTCTCCAACGAGAGTACCACCCAACTTCTCTACTAAGTAGTTAGCAGTCACATAACCGACTCTACCCATGCCGGGGAGTCCGACGAGTAGTACCTTATTCTCGAAGTCACTTTTCTTCAGCTTTATATACACACCCATACGAGACCCATATACTGAGTATTGAACCTATTAAAAGCTAGGCATACTCTCCGCAAGCCATAGTTGCTTGCTGCGTGCGTAGAGGTGTCGGAAACGTATAGTAGTTTCACATAGCTCGTGTTAGGTGTGTTGCCGGTCTCTATAGTTTGGTAGAGGGAATGCTACGTAATAGCTTCCTACTTGGATAATCTCAACTTTAACTCCGTAGACCTCCTCTACGACCTTTGATGAAAAGACATCGCTTGGTGGTCCGCAGGCTACTATTTTTCCTTTGTTAAGGAGGGCTACAGTGTCGCAGTACAGCGAGGCTATGTTGATATCGTGGAGGGCTACTATAGATGTCGCACCGTATTTAGCTACATACTTCTTGACTATGTCCATAACCTCGAAGCGGTACCTTATGTCAAGAAAAGCAGATGGTTCGTCTAGCAGAAGTACTTTAGGTTTCTTAGCGAGTGCTGCAGCTATTACAACTCTCTGCAGTTCTCCGCTGCTTAGTTGATCTAGCCTTCTGTCGAGCAGGTGCGATATCTTCAGTTCTCTCGACAGAAAGTCGACTAACTCTAGGTCATCCTTACTCTCGAAGTACTGAAACGCTTTATGGAATGGATACCTAGACGTGAGAATGAAATCAATAACGCGTGCCGGTAAAGTTCTCGGTAGGTGAGGGTCCGAGTATGAGAGCATTTTAGCGATCTCGTTAATGTCGAACGTCTTTAAGTCTTTACCGTCTAAGTAGATAACTCCCTCTTTAGGCCTTATTAGCGAGGCCACCAGTTTTAGTAGCGTAGTCTTTCCTGAGCCGTTTGGTCCTACTAAGCAGAGTGTTTTACCGCTGTCTATTTCAAGAGATACTTTATCTACGGCCTTAACTGAGTTATAGCTAAACGAGACGTTTTTTAACTCTATTCTCAACTTCTCCCACCTCTGATAACAAGGTACGCTAAGAACGGGGCTCCAATGATACTTGTAACAACCCCCAAGGGTAGTTCACCTCGAGTAGAAAACAGGGTGATGAGTCTTGCTACGATATCAGCTGAAACAGCTAAGGCGGAACCTGATAGCGCCGATAGAACTACAGTGACTCTGTGGTCGGATGTCCCGTAAAGCATTCTTGATATGTGTGGGCCTGCTAGGCCGATAAAACCTACTATCCCTACTACGGCAACTGAGGCTCCAGTTAGCAAGCTAGCTATGAACGCTGAAGTAATCGTAGTCAGCTTAACCCTATACCCCAACTGGCTTGCGTGGTGTTCACCGAAGAGGTAAGCATTTAGTGCCTTAGGTATCCCTAGAGCGTATAGAGCAAGAAGCGAGAGCACCGCTGGTACGGCTAAGTACGGAATGTCCCGCCCGAGGGTACCGCTCGTAGAGCCCATGAGTAGGTTTACATATGGATGCCTCAATCTGTCCTGTAGCATGTAGAGAAGTACGTGTGAAACTCCGGAGAATAAGGCTGAAACAGCAATCCCGGACAGCACTAAAGAGAGGACTGTTCCACCTGATAGAACTCCAATTGACGTAGTCATAAAGAACCCTAGGAGAGCGCCCCCTAGTGCTATTGATATAGCCAGCTGGCGCTGAGCGAGGATGTTGACATCGACGAGTAAGGCTACTGAGAGTATTGCTAAAGCAGTTGACGAGATCCCTAGGATGAAGGGGTCCGCTAGAGGGTTCCTAGTTATACCCTGTATTAAAACTCCAGCCACAGCTAGCATGCACCCCACGAGGATTGATGCTGTTGTACGCGCAACCCTCAGGCCTAAGATTAACCTAGTGGTCTCGCTACATTCAGCCCTCGCTAGGCAGTAGAGAGCTTGGAAAGGAGGTATCATCGATGAGCCCACAGATAAAGAGACCACAGCAAGAAGTAAGAGTAAAGATGAGAGAGCTAACACTAGTAAAAGGAATTTCGTTTTACTGATTCTAGCGATTTGATAGGCCATAAGTAGGTCCTCACGTAGTAAATACTATGCGCGGGAGTATTTCAACAGTGCTCAAGCGGATAGTAGTACCAGCACTACTGAAGCTACCAGTGCCTTCACCGACTCTATAGACTACAGGAGTTTTAGGTGGTTCAAATATGTCGGGAAACAGAATAGAGGCCAGCATCCTGACGGCCAGACCTAACCTCGGTCCAGGTCGAACAAGAATATCGTTGGCCTCCTGGTCTACCAAGTACACTTTACCATTCTTGAACGCTTTCGTTAGCGCTAAAGGAGTTTCACCGATCTCTTTCGATAGAGTTGTATAGTTTAAACCCATGGCACTAATGATGATTACGTCCGGGTCATGTAACAGTATGAAATCGTAGTCTAGCACAGGCCAGCCCGTGAATTTATCTGCTATATTTACCCCTCCAGCAGTTCTTATTAGCCATCCCATGAAAGTGTTCCCTCCAGCTGAGTATAGACCCCACGCAGGAGGTCCAAGGAGGACGAGGACCTTAGGTTTCTCATCTTTAGGTATGGACGTTTCTACGGACTTTATATCGGCCTCAATTCTGTTGATGAGTTCTTCAGCGACTCTCTCAACTCTAAAGATTTTGGCAAGCGCTCTTATATCGCTGTATACGTCGTACTTATCGCTCGCAGCCCTAGTATAGAACACCTTGATACCCACCTGCTCGAGAGACTCCTTGAGCTTGAGATGTGGTAGAGTACCAGCAGAACCTATGACGAGGTCTGGTTTAAGGGAAACTATTTTCTCTAGGTCTGGTGTCCAGAAGCCACCTATTATCGCTATCTCTCCCTTACTCACTAGCTGCTGGACTTCAGGTGGGTAATTGCAGTGACTCGTAACACCTACGACTCTGTCTTGGAGTCCTAGAGCAAAAAGCATCTCTGTTATCGATGGAGCTAGTGAGACTACCCTAGTAGGTGGTTTGTCAAAAGTTATCTCCCTCCCTAAGGCGTCCACAACGGAGATTCTTGCTTCAGGCATGACCACTGTTGTTAGCTCAGTTAAGCGCTCCGTGAAAACTACGGTAGTGGTCTTTATTTCGGTTATGATAGCTGTCGTAGCAGTTCCTCCAGCGAGGTATGTGCCTACTCCAAAGCCTGCCGCAAGCATCATGAGTGCTACCACTAGAGTGAGAGCTACGTTTCTAGCCACCATTTGGATACCCTATACATACGTATAGAGGAAGTATATAAGCTTACACTTATACCTCAGAAATTTGTTCTCAAACGCATTTCAAGCTTTTAAGTTAGGTCGTCTTATCTATCGAGGTGCTGGACTATGGGTAGAACAAAAGTCGTCGGCATAGCTGGCAGGTTTGGCGCTAGATATGGAGCGTCTCTTAGGAAGAAGTGGCGGGAGGTCATGGAGCGCAGATACTCTGAGTACGTCTGTCCACTGTGTGGTACTAAGACTTTGTTTAAGAGGTTATCCGTAGGCTTGTGGAAATGCCCCAAGTGTGGAAGGACCTTTGCTGGAGGAGCATACCAACCCTATACAGAGATAGGTAGAGTGATCGTTGTGTCCGAAGTCGGAGGTTTTAGTTCGAGGGAAAGGTCTAGCTCTTGAAGAGTAGGTTACTAATAACAACTTCTAGAGAGCCTTCTAGAAGGACTAGGAGCTTTGTCAAAGACTTAAGTACGGTGTTACCTAACTCGATAAGAGTTACTAGAGGCAAGGCTACGCACGCTGAACTAGCTAGTAAAGCTTCTTCCTTGGGTGCTCACGGTGTTTTGATTATTCTCGAGAAGAAAGGCAACCCCTCAGCAATTATGTTCGCAGAACCCGCAGGGTCGGAACTCAAAAAGGTCTTTCTTCTAAAGTTGGGTGGTGTTAGCTTACTGAGGGAAATACCGGGTTCTCAGTTCCCCTTAGGTATCGAGAGACTCGTTATAGTTCCAAGGTCTGTCCCTAGGGGATTTGCGGAGATTTTAGCTCCTTACATAGTCGAATGCTTTAGACCCATCATAGTGGAGAGAGCTGTAGGAAGAGCTCTAGAAATAAAGCTGTTCGGAGGAGAAAAGGAGGCGATAGTAGCTTTCATGTGTGCCTCCAGTGACCGAGAATGTGGTCCCCGATTTAAGGTCGTTAAGATAGTGGATTACATAAAACAGGTGAAGCTTCCCGAATGAGGAACACCTCCAGACAAGCTTCAGTACTAAAAAGCAGCTATGCTTGAGGTCGGTTAATCTCGATGAGGTTAGTATGCCTTAAAGTTCGGAATTGGTCGAGTCTTTCTTGTTATGGCTTGGTATACTAAAACGACTACGGCAATACCAAGTGGAAGTAGTATCAGGGGGTTGGTTACTCCAGCAAGTATCAATAAGTAGAGTAGCAAGCTCGAGAAAGCTGCCATGGTTCCATAAGGTAGCTGTGTCTTTACGTGGTCTATGTGGTCACAACCGCTAAACATAGACGACATTATCGTGGTATCACTTATGGGTGAGACGTGGTCTCCATATATCCCCCCACCGAAGACGGCGCCTATTGCGGCAGCAGTAAGAGAGTAGGCGAGTCCCGGGTCTCCTAATTGGATTATTGCCAGCTTCCAGGCTAGGGGCACAGCGATCGGCATCATGATCCCGAACGTGCCCCAACTAGTGCCAGTAGTGTACGATATGAACATAGAGACTAGAAATATTAGCAGCGGGGCTGCGTGAGCCGGGATCCCTATAGATACAGCATGACTTACTACGTAATCAGCAGTACCAACAGTATCGGTGGCTGTCTTAATGCTCCACGCAAGTAGGAGTATTGCGTTAGCGTATAGCATCGTGTACATACCCTTAACTGTGTATTCCATGGCCTTGCTAAAGCTTAGAACTCTCCATGCGAGGACTCCGGCTAAAGCTACTAGGTAGGCAGCGAAGCTACCCCAGAAGAGTGCTGTCGCAGCATCAGACTCCATTAGAGCTTCAGAAAACGGTATAGTCCACCAGGGTAGCTCGTAGATTATTCCCTCTTCTGCGTAGCTCTCGATAATTACTTGCGCTCCTGTATACCACATCCCAATTAATGTTACCAACACTAAGACGGCTATCGATGCTACAAACAGAAGTGGTGAAGCCCTTCTTTCTTTGGAAGGTTCTCCCAGAACGGTCTCTGTCGGCATAAGAGGCATTGCACCATCTCTAAGCACTTTTCCTTCACTAACGGCTCTTGCTTCAGCTGTAAACATGGGTCCGAAGTGCTTTCTGAATACGATAACTAAGTACACCATGACTAATGCGAGAATAGAGTAGAAGTGATAGGGAAGAGCGGACAACCACATGGCATAAGGTCCTACATCTGGTGCTACAGCTAGTCTGCCAGCAGCTACTTCCTCCTGAAGAGTTGCTAGAGCAGCCTTGATCTGTCCAACTTCGTAGCCTATCCAAGTTGAAACAAGTGCTATACCCGCTACAGGAGCTGCCGTAGAGTCAACAATATAACTTAAAAGCTCTCTACTGACTCTAAGTCTATCAGTTAGAGGTCTCATGGTATTACCTACGATTATCGTGTTAGTATAGTCGTCAAAGAACACTATAGTTCCTAGAACTGTCGTAGCTAAGCTAGCTCCTCGCGCAGTTTTAACCCTTCGGGATAGAGACTCGGCTAGACTATGGAGAGAGCCAGAAACGTAGAGTACGCCTACGAGAGCGCCGATGACGAAGTCGAATAGAAGTATGGTCGCATTCCACGAGTCTGTAGCGTTTTCTACAAGCCAGCCGAGGGCTTGGGTGGTACCTGCTATAGGGTTGTAAGCTGACACCATTAGGGCACCAATCCACACACCGAGAAAAAGTGACGGCAGAACTTGACCTGTAAGCATACATAAAGTGATCGCTAACAGCGGAGGTAGTAAAGGAAAGGTATAGTAGTCAAACCTCTTATCTTCAGGCATGTACTCAGCGTTTGGGGGAGCAGCTAGGATTAACCCTATTGCTAAAACTATGACGACAGCGACTATTTTTAGAGAAGTACCGGGCTTCAAGTAATTCTACCTCAACGTATCTTATTATACACGCTTATAAAGCTTTACACTGAAGCGTGCTTCTCTATTTCTAGGTAAGAATGTGCGAAACTTTTAAGTGCTAATTAGTTTAATTTCACTATAGTGTATGTACGCCTAGAGGTGGTGCACGTACGCACCTTAGTAAAACCTTCGGTCCAGGTAGTCGGGATTGAAGACTGGAGGGTTCTTGTTGAGGATAAGGATGGAGTAGTGCGAGAATTAGGTCTTGGATGGGTTGCTGAAAAGAACAAGTACTTTCTTGATATCGCCGAAATAACGTACCTAGTTTATAAAGACTTCTGCGAAGTACTTATCGAGAACAGAAAAACCGATCTTGCGTCACTATACTCTCGTTTTCCACAAATGGACTACGCTTGGTCTAAGTTTACTGTACTACTGGACCTGAGGGAGAGGGGTAGGAGGGCGAAGTCCGGCTTTTCACCTCGGGAGCTGTTTTACACTAAGGGTAGCGAGAAGGTTCTAGTCTTAGTGCTTGAGGAGAACACCTTGATACAGGCCTCAAAAATTGTTGAATGGGTTAAGTCAGCTATAATGCGTGAGTTTACCCCTGTAATAGCCATAGTAGATGCGCACGGTGATGTAACCTACTACTCTGCTAGCCTGTCTCGGGCTCAAGATCTAAGCAGGGTGTATCTAGATGAAAGTTCCTCTTGAGCCGGCTAGAGGAACTAGGGACATACTCCCACCTTTCTCAGAGTACTACCAGCAGCTCATAATGAAGTTCTCGGAGTTAGCTGAATTGTACGGTTATAGGTTCGTTATAGTTCCAACCATAGAGCACTTCGAGGTCTACGAAGCCAAGTCCGGCCCGGGGATAAGCAAGACTATGTACGTATTTCAAGACAAGGCCGGTAGGACCGTGTGCTTGAGGCCTGAGTTTACTGCCAGCATAGTTAGAGCATACCTAAAGCACATGACTGCCAAGCCGAAGCCCATTAAGCTGTATTATTATGGGCAAGTTTTCAGATATGACGAACCTCAGTTCGGTAGATATAGGGAGTTCTACCAAGTCGGCGTTGAGTATATAGGAGAGCCTCGAGTATACGCCGACATAGAGCTATTTCAGCTGATAAGAGATTTCTATAGAGCTATAGGACTCTCTAATTACGTATTCAGGGTAAACGATATATCGATAATTAGAGGGCTACTGATGAAGTGGGGAGTGCCTGAAGACTACCAGGACGAGGTTCTACACCTAATAGACAAGGGTGAAATAGATAGTGCTCTTTCGTTAATTAGCGGCTACACTAACTCGGGGGCTTCGACCCTCAGGAAGCTGCTGGAAACTAAGGCTTTAACGCCCGACGAATTAAAGTCTGAGTTAAGTAAAATCGAGTTACCTCAAGATGTTGTTGATTCGGGAGTTAGTAGGCTATTAGAGCTCTTTGAAGCTCTTTTAAGCCTTGGTATTAAGGCTTACGTAGACTTTAGGTTGGTTAGGGGGTTAGCGTACTATACTGGGACAATATTCGAGGTCAGTGTACCAAACTTTAATCTCAGTATTGGAGGTGGAGGTAGGTATGATACTCTTTCTAAGATACTGGGAGGTGTTGGAGTTCCCGCCACGGGGTTTTCTCTTGGTGTAGAGAGAACCATACTAGCACTAGAGTCTGAAAAAGCCCTAGAAAACCTTGCAAGACTTAGACCTAGAGTCATGCTCGTATCCTTAGTGTCGAATGTCGTATACATCGATGAAGTATCAAGTATGTTGCGGGAGAACGGTTTCGTGACCGATGTGAGATATTCATCAAAACATAGGCTATCGGACCTGCTAAGTCAGGCGGTAAAAGCTGGGTACGATTATGTAGCAATTGTTGGTGAATCGGAGGTGGCGAGTAGGAGTGTAACTGTAAAGCAGCTGAAATCAGGAACTCAAAGAACATTTAGTGTAGACTCTTTAAGAGATCTAGCTGTTGCGTGGAAGCCATGAGCATCTGTTTCTACATAAAGAAGAAGTCGGTTAAACTCTTGAGAATATGCCCGCATCCAAACTCGCTAGAGAAGCCTACGACATTTCCGGTAAGGTGATTTCAGGACATGGATAAGGAACTTATTCCAGTGAAAGATGTAAGAATTAAGAAGGGAGCGAACATTAAAGATCTCTTTGAAGCATATAAGAGCATCCACGGTTTCACAGCCGGATATCTCGCTGTAGCTGCTGAAGTGCTCGGTGAGGGACTTAAAGAATCAGATGCGAGATTTTTGGCGTTCACCGGCAATCTCGTGGCGACAGGTCTGAGGGGTATAATAGCACAACTTATCGACTTAGGGTTGTTTAATATAGTTATAACTACCTGTGGAGCTGTAGATCACGACATTGCTAGGAGTTTGGGTGGTGTGTACTATAGGGGTGATTTCGACTTAGACGATGTTGAACTATCTGAGAGAGGTATACACAGGCTTGGTAATGTCCTAATACCCAAGGAGAGCTATGGAGTGATCATAGAGTCGTACGTAAAGGGCTTAGTCAGTAGGTTAGCTGAAGTTAAACAGTTCTGGGGAGTGAGAGAAATCCTGCTAGAGGTAGGTAGAGACCTCAGAAACGACCCTAACTCCATCTTAGGGGCAGCATTTAGAGCTGGGGCAGGAGTATATGTTCCGGGCATTACTGACGGTGCCTTTGGTACTAATCTCTTCATGTTCTCCCAGTTTGGGGGAATCAAGTTAGACATATTTAGGGACATGAAGGAGCTTTCCGACATAGTTTTCACTTCAAAGAAGAGCTTAGCGCTGGTAGTAGGTGGTGGCATAAGCAAGCACCATACTATATGGTGGAACCAGTTCAAAGGCGGGCTAGACTACGCTGTCTATATAACAACAGCAGTAGAGTGGGATGGATCTTTAAGTGGAGCTAGAACTAGGGAGGCAGTCTCGTGGGGAAAGATAAGCGCTAGAGGTAAGCATGTTACGGTCTACGGTGATGCGACTGTATTGCTTCCACTAATAGCAGCGTACCTTATTGACTCATCTGAACAGCTAAAAGACTGAAGTCAACGACTAGAGCTCGGTTGTTAACCTCGCAAGCAAATCTAAGGCTAAAGACTCAGCATCCACACTTCTTTTAAGTCTCTTAGTGTTGTGTCTGAGCTCGAAGGTTGAAGGCAGGTTTGGGTAATTTAAGTTTTTAAGTATTCAAGCGGGTTAAGAGTTATGTAGAGAGCGACAAAGTGATTAAGCAGGGGTGGTCATAGTTAGGGAAGAGCTCGAGGAAGCCTCACTGGCTGTTTACCTAAGGACTTGTCCCAACTGCGGAGGTGTGATTAGCGATCGAAGGCTCCTCATGGGCTTACCATGCAATAGGTGTTTGCCGCAAGGTGCCCTCGGAGTAGGTTACGACTCTCTATTTGCCGCAATGAGGAGTCTCGGTACAGCTAAAAACTATAAGAAACTAGAGGAGACACAAAGAGCTTATGAGGAGCTGCTTAAGGTTTTCGTTAATGCTCTAGGTAGTGAACCCTGGGGTATCCAAAAGCTGTGGCTTAAGCGCTTAAGTAAGAAATCGTCGTTTGCCATGCTCGCACCTACCGGAGTTGGTAAAACGACTGTGGGTCTTCTTTCGGCTGTATACTTTGCCATGAAGGGCGGCAAGAGCTATGTCATTGTGCCGACGACTCTCCTAGTTATGCAGGCCGAGAAAAACATAGAGAAGTTTCTTAACAAAATCGGATTTACAGCGATAGTCGTTTCGATACACTCTAAGCTGAGTAAGTCCGAAAGAGCGAGGAGGGAAGACATAGTTCAAAGAGGTGAGTTCGACATATTGATCACGACGTCAAGGTATCTCATGAAGAACTTCGATAAGTTGAAGAACCTCAGGTTTACTTACATCTTTGTTGATGACGTAGATGCCGTCATGCGCGGTTCTAAGGCGATCGAGATGATCTTGGTCCTTATGGGTTTCTCTAAAGATGACATCGATAGAGGTTTAGAGCTTATTAAGCTAAGAAGGGAGCTAGTTTATAGAGGTTCTAGTGAGGACTTAGTTAGTAAGGTAAGAGATCTGGAAAGCTACCTTAGAGAGAGAGCAAGGAGCATTAACTCTGTCTTAGTTATATCTTCAGCCACGGGCTCGCCTAGGGGCTCTAGATCTAGGCTCTTTAAGGAACTACTGGGGTTCGACGTCGGTGCTCGCCCAGAGCTTATACGAAATATTGTGGATGCGTACTTCGTTCCTTCGACAAGTCTTGAAGATGCGGTACTCGAACTCGTGGAGCGCTTAGGGAAAGGTGGGCTTGTTTATGTTCCCGTCGACCGAGGTATAGAGTATGCTGACTACTTAGCCGGTTTTCTGAGATCTAGAGGGGTTAGGGCCGAAGCCGTACACAGCAAGAAAACAAGTGCGCTAGACTCGTTTACTTCCGGTGAGGTCGATGTTCTTGTTGGTGTAGCGACTTACTATGGAGTACTAGTAAGGGGGATAGACCTACCGGAGCACATTAGGTTCGCTGTTTTTGTTGGTGTTCCAAGACATAAGGTCAGCCTGCGGGTAGATAGACTCGACGCTTCCGACGTAATGAGGTTACTACCGCTTTTAGTGGACTCAGTTAAATCGGAGGAAATGCGTGATAAGTTGGAACTGTATCTTACTAAGTTAGTTAGAGCCGTTAGGAGGGCGGGGGTCTTCGTACTCGAGAGATTTAGAGAAATAGCGAGAGGTGTTAGAGAACCGGAGACAGCTATTGAGAAGGTTTTTGCGGAAGCTCTCGGATTAGTTAAAGACTTACTGAAGGACCCGGATACGCTAGGCTCACTAGTACAGAACCCAGAAGTCACGGTTGTAGAAGAAAAAGGCGAGCTTTACGTGCTCATACCTGATTCACCAACGTACATACAAGCAAGTGGGAGGACGTCAAGGCTCTACTTAGGAGGAATAAGCAGGGGCGTATCGGTAGTCATAGTTGACGACTTAAGGCTTTTGAGAGGGCTAGAGAGGAGGCTCTCTTTCGTTATTGACGACTTCAGGTTTGTGAGATACTCCGACATCGTCTCCAAGCTTCCCGAGATCTTAAAGGAGGTAGACAGAGACAGAGAACTTATTAGAAAGATCCGTGAGGGAACTATAACTAAGGATGAGCTATCGAAGCTCAGAGGACTAGAATTCAAGACATCGCTATTGGTTGTTGAGTCTCCAAACAAGGCGAGGACTATAGCGAAGTTCTTCGGCAGACCGAGTGCTAAGGATTACGGGAGGTTGAGAGTGTATGAGGTAAGCCTCGGCAATCAGACCATACTCATAACGTCGTCCGGTGGGCACGTATACGAGCTCGTCACTAACACAGGTGACCTGACTAAGGGTGTTGGTGATTGGGTTGAGCTATTCGGGGTTATGCTCAAGAAGGGAAAGTATGTCCCACTATACACTACCATAAAGAAGTGTCAATCGTGTGGTAAGCAGTTTACAGACGAAACAGCTAAACCCGATGTCTGTCCGTACTGTGGTTCACCACGTGTAGTAGACTCTGCGAGTATAGTATCAGCTATTAGAGATGTGGCGATGGAGGTAGACGAGGTTTTAGTTGGAACAGACCCTGATACAGAAGGAGAGAAAATAGCTTATGATTTAGTTAGTGCGATTACTCCCATCAACAGCAACGTTAAGAGAGTAGAGTTTCATGAGGTAACAAGAAGGGCTTTAGTGGACTCCATCAGCAATCCTCGCGACGTCAATGTAAACCTAGTTAAAGCTCAACTAGTGAGGCGAATAGAAGATAGGTGGATAGGTTTTTCACTCTCTAAGTTACTTCAAGAAGACTTTTGGCCAGTCTTTTGCCGAGAGGTGGTCCCACAGCTGTCCAATACTATTGGCAAGAGGTACCAAGCTCTCTGTTCGGAGCACCCCTCAGTATACAGAAACCTTTCTGCAGGTAGAGTTCAGACACCTGTATTGGGGTGGATAATAGCTGCCGCAAAGAAGCACTCTGAGACTAGGAGAAAGGCTATATCAGTTCACATTGAGGGAATTGATACGGAATTCTCTGCCGACTTGCCCGAAGAGTTTAAGAAGATCAGGCTCAATGACCTAGACTCAGTTGAAGTAGTTATCGAAGACGTGAAAGACCATACCGTTAAGTTAATGCCTGAGCCACCTTTCACTACAGACTCTATACTCTCGGAGTTGAGCTCAAGATATGGTATACCTGTAGTACGGTCGATGCAGGTACTTCAAGACCTATTTGAGGCAGGGTTTATTACCTATCACAGGACTGATAGCACCAGGGTTTCAGACGTTGGGATAAGGATAGCCGAAGACTATTTAAAGCAGGTTGAGGGAGAGAGCTACAAGCGTGTATTTAGACCTAGAACTTGGGGCGAGGGTGGTGCTCACGAAGCGATCCGTCCCACTAGACCTATAGATGCTGAGACTTTGAGGAGGCTTATAGAGGAAGGTGTGATCGAGCCGGTAATTAAGCTACAGAAAATACACTATCTAGTATATGACGCTATCTTTAGGAGGTTTATTGCGTCTCAGTCTGTAGAAGCTGAAGTAGTTGCTTCGCAGATTAGGTATAGAGTGGTCGTGAGGCTCAAGAATGGGCAGGTTGCTGAATTTGGTCCGAACGTCATAACGATCTATGCGAATATCATTAGTGAAGGCTTCCTTAAGTATGATAGGAGAGTTCGAGTCAGAAAACCCGTAGCTCCAGGTGTTTATAGAGCAGCACGTATAAGACTTTTCTATAGAAGCGAGGTCATGCCTCACACCGAGTCGTCCTTAGTGCGAAAAATGAAGGAGTCTGGAATTGGTAGACCCAGTACATACTCAAAGATAATTGAGACAATACTAAAGAGGGGTTACGCTATTAGGACTAAGGGCGTTGGTTACGTAATTCCGAGACACCTCGGTGTTGAAGTATATAAATACTTAATGAGTAGATTTGAAAGCCTTGTTAATGAAGAAAGAACTAGAGCTCTGGAGAAGAAGATGGATCTAATAGAGCAAGGTTTAGATGACTACGAAAGAGTAGTGGCGATGCTGTATAATGACCTGATCGAGTTGGGGTTGGTGAGAGTTGGAAACACGGGAGCCGGTAGTTTTAACAGTATATAGACTGAACCTTGGGGTCGGAACTAAGGAGTTCATAAGGGAAGTTTATAGACTAGCTACTGAAGCGGGTCCATCCGGTATCTCCATGCTGTTGCTACCTCTAAAACCACTGAAAGACCTCTTGGTAGGTAGGAAGAGCTACGGCTCGTACAAGAGAGCAGTTAGGGTGCTGATGAACAAAGTTTCTGCCGTAGTTACCTCTGAGAGAACTTATGTGGGTCCGGTAGTAATGAGGTATGGAGAAAACACCTACCTGTCTATAGTTGAAGCAGCGTCCGGCACCGAGGTCTCGAGAAAATTCATGAGATTAGGCGAGGACTTCAAAGGATACGTTCCTAAATCTCCAACTGTGGTTGTTCGCGGGACGAACATATGTTTTCTCGTGTACGATGATATATTTCACCCAGAGGTAGCAAGATACTGTGTTGAATCTGGGTCTACTACCTTGATCAGCGTAGTCCCCCCAATTACTGAAGTAGACCCAGATCTAGTCGTTTTAGCAGCTCGTATGAGAGCTTACGAAAACTCAGTGAACGTCATAGTGGTCGGTGGATACGTTAAGGACCGTTCTACTCCGACAGTCGTCGTTAAAAGAGATGGCTCTGTAGTTGATATAGTGAGTGATGCGAGATCTGAGGTACTTGAGATAGAGCTTGCTGGTGACACGGCCTCAAGAGTAAGCAACGAATTAGTCCGAAAATATTACGCAAGAATAATAAAAACCTTGAATAGCTATAGCGCGAGCCGCTTCCTGTAGATAGACCCTTTGAGCCCAACGGCACGAGGCCCGCATCTAGTCCTCGAGAAATCCTACAAACTTAAAAACCTTTCACACCAAACAGCTGTCAACTCTAAGTGTATAGACGTTTTAGAGAGTATCAAGGGAGAAAATAAGTGCTTCAGTGACTTGACTACTTCTTTTCTACAGGACCTATGACAGTGGCTCCAGCTAGCTTGTTTATGTACTCTACATCCTCATCCACTAACTTTTGGATCGTCTCAACTTCTTCTTTAGTAAGGTGGGCAAACCTTCCTTGAACCTTTAGGTACTCTTCAACGGGAAGACGCTTTGGTACAGGAGTAGTTACTCTGAAAGTACCTTTCTCGATTTCATAGTTAACCCATATGCCAGTCTGTACAGCTAATTTAGCTATTTTGACGGTTAGGTGAGGTTCGTATCTCCAACCGGGGACGCATGGTGAGTATGCGTGGATAAATGTTGGTCCCTCTATCTCAGTAGCTTTTCTAAGCTTCGCGTAAAAGTCTGTTACATATGCGAAATTTACCGTAGCTACGTACGGTACGCCGTGAGCTTTCACTATACCGATTATGTCCTTCTTTCTTCTCCACTCACCGCGCCATACAGAGCCTGCTGGAGTTGTGGTTGTCCACGCATATAGTGGTGTGGCACCACTTCTTTGGATACCGGTGTTCATGTAGGCCTCGTTATCGTATAGGACGTAGAGGACGTCATGGCCTCTTTCGAGCATGCCCGAGAGCGCTTGTAGCCCTATGTCGACAGTACCACCATCTCCACCGATTGCTACGACTTTAACCCTTTTTTCGTAACTGAGAACGCCTTTCTTTTTCAAGGACTTCAGTGCTGCTTCGATGCCGGAGGCAACGGCAGCAGCGTTCTCGAAAGCTACATGAATCCACGGGACTCTCCAAGCCGTTTCAGGGTACAGCGTTGTTGTAACTTCGACGCAACCCGTCGCGTGTGCTACTATTATGTTCTTGCCTAAAGCTTTCAACAAGTGTCTCATCACTATGGCTGCTCCACACCCTTGGCACATTCTGTGGCCGGGTGCTAAGAGCTCTTCCCGAGGTATTGAAGCTATGGTGAACGTACTCATTCTCTCACCCCGACAAAAGCGTAGTGGGTATCAATATCTCGCATTCTCTTTCCTATAAGTCCGTAGGCATGTTTAACGATAGTATCTAGGTGGCTCTTCAACACAGCTCTACCTCCTAGACCGGTTACGTAGTTAGTTATCGGTATGTCTAGCCCCTTCTTAAATGCCGTTACCGCTATATCAGAGTACAAAGGTCCAACGAAAGATGACCCTGGGTTGAGAGCTCTATCAATTACAGCCACAACTTTAGCCTCTTCTATGTGCTTCAATACCTCTCTCTCCGGGAACGGTCTAAAGAGCCTGACGTTCAGTACGCCGACCTTTAACCCAGCTTTTCTTACTTCTTCAGCGTAAGATATGGCTGTGCCGGTAGTGCTACCCATAGTCACTAAGATAACGTCGGCATCGTCTGTATAGAAGCCGTCTACCTCTCTATACTCTCTCCCGAAATGCTGTTTGAACTCTCTAAAGGCGGTGGTAATAACTTTAGCAGAGCTTTCGAGAGCCTTCTGTAGCTGGACTCTAAACTCATAGTACCACTCTGGAGACGCTAAAGACCCCATAGTAACTGGCTTCTCTGGGTTAAGTGTGAACCAAGTAACTCTCTTGGGGGCGTACCTTAGTGCCTCTTCTTTTTCGATGATGTTTACTGGTTCGATCGTGTGTGAGACTATGAATCCATCGTAACCAACAGCTACCGGTAAGTGCACATCAGGGTCTTCAGCTATTCTATACGCAGCAATCACTAAGTCGTGTGCTTCTTGAGCGTTCACAGCCATGAACATTATCCAGCCAGTGTCTGCTGCTGCCATAAAGTCGCTATGGTCGCACCATATGTTTATAGGTGCCGATATGGCCCTAGTAGCTATGCCCATTACAATAGGCAATCTCATCGTGGAGGCTATGTGCATTATTTCATACATGAGCAGTAGCCCTTGAGCCGATGTTGCCGTAAACACTCTAGCACCAGTTGCTGAAGCCCCTACTACAGCTGATAGCGCGGAATGTTCTGACTCTACGTGAAGGAACTCCGCATGGAGTTCTCCGTTTGCGACAAACTCAGCAAGCTTTTCTACTACGGCTGTTTGAGGTGTTATAGGGTAAGCGGCTACTACATCGACGTCAGCAGCTTTAGCTGCGTAAGCGACAGCATAGTTTCCTGATAGAGGTACTAGCTTACCCAACTACCTCACCTCTTCAACCATGGTTATAGCCTTAACGGGACATTCTTCTGCGCATATACCGCAACCTTTACAGTAGTCGTAATCTATTGAGTATGTAACTTTAAATGTTCTACCTGTTTTCGTCGTATAGGGCTCGTCTAGCTCAATTATCGCTGGCTCAGGGCAGTAAGTCCAACAGATCCTGCACCTAATGCACTTCTCCTGGTCTATCACAGGCCTCATGACCCTCCAGCTCGCAGTCTTATACTTAACGGAAGAGCCTGGTTCTGTTATAGTAGCTCCGCGAGGTAGGTCTCTCCAACCTGGTAGTGAAGACACTTACGCCACCTCTGTTAATTCGTATGATTTCCTAATTACTAGCTCATTTAGTGCTGCTAGTCTCGCACTAAATCTAGCTTTAACAGCTTCTACTAGATGTTCTAGGTCTAATATCTTAGTAGACGCAATTAAGGCAGCAGTCATTGCGGTGTTCACTATGGGTAGCCTGAAAACATCTAGAGCTATTCTGGTTGCGTTTATCGTGGCATATCTGTACTCACTTCCCAAGAGCTCGGCAAGCTCTTTAGGCTTTTTCACAGTATTAGCGACGACGAGACCACCTCTCTTTAGACCGTGCAGAACCTCACGTCCCACCATGCTCGGATCCAGTATAACCACAATATCTGGCTCGATTACTGGAGACCTATCGTAGACAACTTTATCGGAGATCCTATTGTAGGCAGTAACCGGGGCACCTCTCCTTTCAGCACCAAACTCGGGGAAAGCTAAGGCATAGTAACCCTTAAGAACTGATGCGTAAGCCACAAGTTCGGCAGCAGTAACTGCTCCTTGACCACCCCTTCCATGCCACCTGATCTCCGTTAACATGCGGTAACACCCAGTAATGAATGTCTACAATAATAAATGGATACATGAAATACCGAAATCGCTCTCGTCAAACAGATTGATGAGTCATAGAGTAAATGCTACTACACTAGGAATCCAGCAGATGTTCCGATGGTGATGCTAAGTCTCAGTGTATCTGTCCAATAGAAAACGAAGCCACCATAGAAAGCGGTAGCATACTCGACTAGAGCAGAACTCGGATTAAACGGCTTAGTTAGCTTCTGAAAGGAACGCGATCGAGGAGTTTCTCTCGAGAAAGGTAGTTGAAGGAGTATCTTCTGGTCTACCTGGAGCTTAAGGCAATCCTCTCTATTTCCTCCTTCTTGGAGATAGCGTAGCTTCTAGAGTCGCCGCTTGCGGCTAAGATTATTTCTTCTGCTAAACACTCAGCTATGTGCTTTGTTGATTTAAAGGAAGCTATCCTCGCACCTTCTGTTATAAACCTAAGGGCTAAGTCCACCCTTCTTAGTGGAGATACGTCCACGGCAACGTGGTATATTATACCTCCATACATTATCCTCGTAGTTTCTTCTCTCGGTGCACTATTCTCGATAGCTCTCACTAGAACTTGGAGGGGGTTCTCCTTCGTTCTCTCGTAGATCATATCGAATGCTAGCTTAACTATGTTGTACGCTAAATGCTTCTTGCCCGTGTTTCTCCCAGGTCTCATTAGCTTGTTAATAAGTCTCTCAACTATCGGAGCTTCAGCTTTAGCAAACCTCCTATGCTCGTGTCTGCCACCCGTATGTGGAATGTAGTAAGGTCTTAAGCATATGTACTTCTTAAGACTCGGGTCTCTGGTTTGGACGTTTACGTAATCCCACTTCCCGAACAGCTTTATCTCAGACGGAATTACTGCCGTATCGCTCATATAGACGCCTCAATGTAAGACACTTTACAGCTTTTAAACTTCACAGCTTTACACCAATGGCCTTAGCGCAGAAGGAGATGGTTCGAGAAAGCTCGTCTGGGATAGCGATAACTCTACTTAAGAGAGCGTTGTAAGCTGCCGCATTATTCGCTATATCAGCTGGGTCTAGGTAGCGCAGGCTCTGGCTAAGTTTTCCAAGAGTTACCGTGATAGAGTCTCCTGCTACCTCTATAGACACGTTTCCATAAGAAAGTTTAACTGTATTGGTAGATGACGAGTAAGCTACAACTCTTAGGGGTTTGAACTTCATGAACGCAGATCCATCCTTAGTCTTAACCAAGACGCCGTTACCGCAAACTCTCGTGTACCCTACGTTATGGGCTAGAGAGGATTCTAGTTGCGACATGCTCCTAACGAGCGAGGCTACTTTATTTAATACCTCATAGATGGAGTCGAACGCTGTAGCCCTACTTCTCGAGACACTCTTTATCGACTTACTTCTCACTTCATCGAAGCGCTCAATTCGGCTTTCAAGCACTTCTAGAGCGTTTTTAAAGCTCATGCCTATTCCACCGGTTCTTGCCGATATCACTTGTAGTCGAATGCTTTTAAGTGCGACTAACTCAGATTAAATTGCGGGCAAGTGGTTAAGTATATCTTCGTAACTGGTGGTGTGCTTTCAGGGCTGGGCAAGGGAATTACTACTGCGTCAATAGGTCTGCTACTCAAGGGCATGGGTTATTCAGTAACAGCGATTAAGATAGACCCATACGTAAACGTAGACGCAGGAACCATGAACCCGTACATGCATGGAGAGGTGTTTATTACTGACGATGGAGGTGAGACAGACCTCGATATAGGTCACTATGAAAGGTTTCTTGAGACAAGCTTGAGCAAGGAGCACAACATAACGACGGGTAAGATATACCTAGAGATAATAACTAAAGAGAGAAGGGGTGACTACTTAGGACAGACGGTTCAGATAATTCCGCACGTTACTGATGAAATAAAGAGCAAGATAAGGGAGGTGGCTAAGAAAACATCTGTAGACATAGTTCTAGTAGAGATAGGGGGTACTGTGGGCGATATTGAGGGTCTACCATTTCTTGAAGCCGCTAGGCAGATGAGGTTAGAGGAAGGACCAACTAATTCCGTGTTTGTTCACGTAGTTCTAATCCCGAGACTCTCATCAACTGGAGAGTTTAAGACTAAGCCAGCACAGCATAGCTTTCAAGAACTGAGGAGAATAGGTATACAACCTGACGTGATAGTGGCTAGGTCGGACAGCCCTATCGATTCCAATGTGAGAAAGAAACTAGCGCTTTTTGGTAATGTAGGGATCGACGAAGTCGTTAACAGCTATGATGTCGACCCGGTTTATGATGTACCGAGGTTACTCAAGGAGCAGGGACTTGACAGAGCTCTCGCAAGAAAACTCGCTTTAGAGTATAGGGACCCCGACCTCGGTAAGTGGCTGGATTTCGTAGAGAGATATAAGAAGGCATCTAAAACTGTGTCTATAGCTATGGTTGGTAAGTACACGGCTTTACGTGATAGCTATCTATCTATCATTGAAGCCTTAAAGCATGCGGGTGCTTACTTAGGGGCTAGACCCAACCTAGTTTGGATAGAATCTTCAGATGTAGAACAAGGTAAGGTAGACCCAGAAAGCTCCATTGAGTCAGTAGATGGTGCGGTAATCCTTCCTGGGTTTGGAGTTAGAGGAGTAGAAGGCAAGATTGCTGTAATAAAGGCCTTGAGAGAGAGGGAGAAACCTGTACTAGGTATATGCTTCGGGCTCCAGCTAATGGTAGTTGAGTTCGCTAGAAACGTGATCGGACTTAACGGTGCGCACACTACAGAGGTAGACCCTAATACTCCCCATCCTGTTGTAGACTTGCTAGAGTCTCAAAAGACCGTAGTAGCTAGAGGAGGCTCCATGAGGTTGGGAGCCCTACCGATAATGATACGAAAAGGGACGCTAGCATACAGAGTCTATGGTGCTGAGGTAGTATATGAACGCCATAG
Organism: Thermoproteota archaeon; assembly: GCA_030550455.1. Lineage (GTDB taxonomy): Archaea > Thermoproteota > Thermoprotei_A > Sulfolobales > NBVN01 > DRZP01. The sequence goes on along the minus strand of JAUQPH010000003.1, from coordinate 109,942 downwards.
ACACAGGTATCACATCAATCCGCAGTACCTCAGCAAATTCGAGGAGTTCGGATTTATAGTAAGTGGTTTTAGCCCCGAGGGTTACCCGGAGATCATGGAGTTAACCAGCCAGAGGTTCTACTTCGGTACTCAAGCCCACCCGGAGTTTAGGAGCAGGCCATTGAACCCTTCTCCAGTCTTCGTGCAGTTCTTGAGAACTGCGTTGCGGGGCTGAGTAGATGTGGTGATCTGCGTTGATAGAGTGGTTTATTGATGCTCACGCTCACGCATCAACGCTCGGCTTAGGATACGATGAAGTAGTTAGAAGGTTTAGATCATCTGGTGGAAAACTGATAGTTCTCGTACAGCTTAACCCAGCTAGCTACGGCCTAGACGAAAGCTTAGATGGTGTTATGAAGTCCCTAGAGTTACATGTTAAGCTCTGCAATGAAGTCAAGAAGAAGTACGGTGGTACTCTGTGCTTTAGTGGTCTCCACCCATCAACGGTCGACAAGCTCGTTAGATCCAATAGAGGTGTTGAAAGAGTCTATAGAGAATTAGAGGAGAACTACATGAAGAAGCTCGAACTCCTGCTTAGTAATGGACTGCTAGATGGCTTGGGTGAGTTCGGTAGACCTCACTACCCCTCTCCTCCCGAGTCGTGGGTTGTGAACGAACTATTGTTGCTGAAGAGCTTCACTGTAGCTAAAGATACCGGTACTAAGATCCATATCCACAGCGAGAACGCTGGGTTGGTAACCTACAAGAGCATTAAACTTTTAGTAGATAGCGTTGGACTACCACATGAAAACGTTTTAATGCATCACGTACCACCATCTCAAGTAGAGATCTACACTAGGGATGGATTCTATGTTAGTGTCGTCGGTAAGTCTCAGGCTGTAAGTGGGTTAAGCAGTGAATGTACTAACGTACTAATCGAAAGTGACTACTTAGACGACCCGAGGAGACCTGGAGCCGTTGTTTACCCATGGGACATTCGGCGCGAGGTCTTGAAAGCCGTCAACGAAGGACGGCTTTCGAGTGTGTGTGCAGAGAAAGTCTTACAGTTTAACCCGGCAGTTTACTACAAAGCCTCCCTTTAGTGCTTATATACCCTTAGCAACCAGAGCTAGGGGAACGAAGATAGGAGCTATTCCCGAAAGGGTTTCGGCTATAGTAGACGCGTGCCAACCTCCAGTATGTAGTAGTTGTGGAAGGATAGTTGAACCGTATACTAGGGCAGTCAGGTTCAACTGCCCTAATTGCGGGAAGACTGTTATTTGGCGATGCGAGAAGTGTAGAAAGCTGGCAGCATCCTATAGGTGTCCATCATGCGGATTCGAAGGACCTTAGGTGATAGCGGTGGGTAAAGTAGTCGTCGCTATTAGGATAAACCCCGATAGTGATGAAGTAAATATAGACGGACTAGTCGATAAGATAAAGCAAGCTCTCCCACAGCAGTACGAGCTAATCAAAGCAGAGAAGTTTTACATCGCCTTCGGTCTGTACGGTCTCAGAGTCTACCTAGCCATGCCCGAGGAGTACGAGGGAGGGACCTACGAACTGGAGAACATTCTAGGTAGTATAGAAGGTATTAGCTCGGTAGACATAGAGTACGTAACACGGATGTTTACAGAGTAGTGTAATAGGCGCGAACAACTCAATCTCACAACTCCTCCTCCACATTACTAACAGTACGAAGACCTATGTAAACTCGGTATGAAAACATTAAATGCCGAAGAATACCTAGTTTTCCGAACATATAAACCGATTTAAGATATCTTATTCGACGACTTCCGCATTATCTTACTCTAACTAAGTCTTAAATCACTTATACTTTCTCTAACTTTAGAAACAATAAGCTATAGTTTTAAGTTCATGAACTCTACCGCATCTGTACATCAATGTCGCGTAACTTGATTGCGACAAACCCACTAACTCTCAGGAACTACGAACTAGGGTTTGAAACGCTCTCTACAAACGTTTAGCGCCTCGCGCAACTGCTTCAGTTTTACAGAGGTTTGTAGGGGAGGTTTGTAGGGGTTGATGTAAGTCGCTTTATCGAAGGATGGGTCCGCGATGCGGGTGCGTGGTGAAAACCCGAGTGAGTGGGGACCGACGATGTGGGTACTGGTGGAGGGTGCTCCGAGGTCTGTGAAGCCGAGGGTTGACAACAAACAACATCAACTAATCACGAAACCCAACCCCTACAACTTCCACATTTTTGTTAGTCTTGATGCAGGCTTAATGCTATCGGAGTCGAAGGGTTTACAGCTGTTTTAGTATGCTAGGTTTTTGTAAGTTTCTTTAGAATGCTTAGAGCTCTTGGTGTGATTAAGTCAAGCAGGGTTTGTAAACCGATGAGTGCGTATAGATGCTTTGGTGACCCCGGGCTTCCGAGACCTACGGCAGACCGTGGGGAGGGGGCTCAGGGAAACCGTGATGACCAGCCCTAGGAAGACATACAGAAACCTAGGGTGGGAAACGGTGTCCACTAACTACACAGGAGGTTCTCGCCTTATATGCCTCAACTAACTTAGAATTCGGGATAGGCATGGGTAAAATAGAGCTCAATAGGTGGCGTCCGGATGAAGAGCTAAAGCTTCTGGAGATCTGGGATCGAGAGGGACTCTATAGAGAGGAAGTCGACCTGTCTTCAGATGAGAACTACGTTGTTATAGATACACCTCCACCCTATCCCTCAGGTCCCTGGGGAGTGGCTCAAGCGGCTCACTACGTTCAAATAGATATGATTGCGAGAGCTTTCAGGCTGTTGGGTTTTAAGGTACTCGTGCCGTTTTACGCTGATAGAAATGGCTTGCCGGCAGAAGTCGCTGCCGAAAAAACTTATGGTGTAATTGCGCACGAAATGGTTAAGACAGCAGAGGGTAGGGAAGCTTTTCTTAAGATGGTGTCAGACCTTCTGGATAAGAACGAATCATCTCTAGTATCCATATGGAAAAGACTCGGTTGTTTATTTGATTATTGGCGTGAGGGTACAGACTCTCCTAAGTATAGAGCAATGACTCAAGCCACCTTCATCGAGCTGTGGAAGCGTGGATTGATCTACAAAGATATCAAACCGGTTCAGTGGTGTCCTAGGTGCAGAACTTCCCTAGCTGAAGCAGAGATAGATTTTATTAGCGAGATCGGCAGGCTTTATTACATTAAGTTCAAAGTGTTAGAGACAGGTGAGGACATCGTTATAGCTACGACTAGACCGGAGCTCCTAGCGGCGTGTGGAGCCGTTATTTACAATCCTAGGGATGACCGCTACAAGCATCTTGAAGGTAAGAGAGCTATCGTCCCAGTATACGGGCATACCGTCCCAATAATTCCTCATGATATGGCTAGACCTGAATACGGTACGGGTCTAGCTATGATGTGCTCTTATGGTGATGTTAGAGATCTAGTATTCTTTAAAGAGACTGGGATCGAGCCTAAAGTAGTCATAGAAAAAGACGGCACTATGAACGATTTAGCAGGACCTTTAGCAGGTCTTAAGATAGCAGACGCTAGGCAGAAGATAGTAAGGATGCTGAAAGAGGAAGACCTAATAGTAAAGGAAGAAGAGATCGATCACGAAGTCCCCGTGTGCTGGAGGTGTAAGACACCAGTAGAGATAGTACACGTTGAAGAATACTTCTTAAGCCAGCTGAACTTTAAGGATAAAGTACTGGAGGTTGCTAACTCAATGGAGTTCTACCCGGTCGAGCATCGAGGGAGGTTAGACCAGTGGGTTAAGTCGCTAGCTATGGACTGGCCTATCTCTAGAACCCGCTACTACGGCACAGAGGTTCCTCTTTGGACGTGCTCTAAGTGCGGTTACGCAATACTGCCGAAACCGGGGAGCTACGTTCGACCATGGAAAGAACCACCACCGGTTGACCGGTGTCCATCGTGTGGTGCTTCAAGAGAGTTCATAGTTGGTGAAAAGAGGGTTTTCGACACATGGTTTGATTCGTCGATCTCGGTTCTCTACGTGACGGGTTGGCTCGAGAACCCTGAGGTAGCTACTAAGGCTTTGTCGAAGGCATTAAGACCACAGGGTTACGACATTATTAGGACGTGGCTCTACTACACGATCCTAAGAGTCTGGATGTTGACCGGCAAACCGCCGTTTAAGTGGGTTAGAATAACAGGTATGGGGCTTGACGAGAAAGGGAGAGCTATGCATAAGTCGTTGGGTAATGTGATATATCCAGAACCCTACATTGAGAAGTACGGAGCTGACGCATTTAGATTCTGGTCGGCAGTAGCGAGCAAGTTGGGGAGTGACTATAGGTGGTCGGAGGCGACTGTAAAGACGGGCTTACTGTTTTCTACTAAGCTAATCAATATCGCAAGGTTCGTGACCTCATTTGAAGAGCCTAGCGGACAGTGGGTCTTGAGACCACTCGATAAGGCTATGATAGCCTATGCGGTAAAGGTGGCTAGGGAGGTCATAGATAGCTACATGAAGCTAGATGTATATGAGCCAACGCTAAAGCTGTACCACCTCCTATGGGACGTGTTCGCTTCTAACTACGTGGAAATGGTTAAGTCGCGAGTTTACAGGAAGGTCCCGTTCACGGATGCCGAAGTCGGTGGGGCCGTCTACACTCTATATAGAGTGCTAAGGCTCTCACTCAAACTGCTTTCACCTATAATGTCATTTACTTGCGACTACTTGTGGAGGTTACTAGAGGGACGAACTATAGCTAGAGAAAAGCTAAAGGACGAGGAACTACAGGACTACGGTGGTTCACCGGAACTAATGGAGAAGGTAGTGCAGGTTAACTCAGCTATATGGAAGTGGAAGAAGGAAAGAGGAATGAGGTTAAGTGAGAAAATCAGTGGAGTTATTTACGTACCGGAAGAACTTAGGGACGTAGTAGAAGACATCAAGTATTTCCATAACATACGCGAAGTCGCTGTAGGTAAGCCTGAGAGCTGGGACTTCGAACTAATGACCGGAGTATACTTAAAGCTAAGCTAGACTACCGGTAGGCAACTTGAGTAAGGTCGACTTTTTCGCTCAAGTACTCTACGAGGTTATAGAGAGAAGAGTTTCTCTCGATGTAGCTTTCAAGAGAGCTTGTAAAAAGCGTTGCGCTCGAACACTAGATGAGCGAGAAAGGCTATATCAAGAGTGTAGGAGGTTAGTATCTAATTACGTAAAGCTGAAGTGTTTATCGACTAAGAAGCACTCAAGCTATAGAGACCTTGCGAGAGCTTGGGTAAGCGGGAGGGTATACGAACCCGTTGAGCCACACTGTCGGCTATCTGTAAGTAAGTGGCTTTACGAAAAAATAGCGAACCTACTTGGACCGGGAGGTGCCGAGGCCATGCTTAAGGCGTTTGAGGAAAGGACTTGGTGGCTTAGATTAAACACTCTTAAAGCACCTGAGGAGAGGGTTCTAAAGGAGCTCGAAGCGGAAGGGGTAGAGCTCGAAGTACACCCCGAGATCCCCTATATGGTCAGAGTTCTTAGTTCTCCCAGACCGATTAGGCTTCTTAAACCTGTGCGAGAGTTTAAAGCACTGCCTCAAGACCTCGCTTCTGCGGTATCCGTTGAGTTCATCGATGTTAGGCCGGGCGATGTGGTGGTTGATATGTGTGCCGCACCAGGACTTAAGACATCTCTGATTGTAATGCTTGAGGAGAGCGCTAGGGTACTAGCTTTCGACATATCTAATAAGAGACTGAGAATTATGAGGCACCTACTTAAGAAGCTAGGTGTTCCCGAGAGCAGAGTCCAAATAGCTCTTGCCGACTCTAGGTTCATAAACCTAGTTCGACCAGTCGATAAGGTTCTTTTAGATGCTCCCTGCAGTAACTCGGGGTCTATCGATAAAGACCCAAGCATAAAGGCTACTCTTACGCAAGGTAAAGTAGAATTCTATAGTAAGCGTCAACTCGAGCTCCTTTTAAAATCTCTCGAGTTGTCGGACTGTGTTGTATACACCACGTGTTCAATACTACCTGATGAGGGAGAGGACGTCATTGAGAAGATCGTGAAGAAAACGTCGGTAAAACCGGTAGTTCCACTAAGATTTAGAGGCTTTTGTAGTCCCGGGTACTCCGGCTATGAATTTAGTAGCAACGTGTGTAGGTTGTACCCACACGTACACAAGAGCGAGGGATTTTTTATATCGCGATTAGAGAGACTGTGAACGTCGCAGGTTTCAGTTGACCAAGTCATAGATAGTGCTAGAAGTGGCTTGATGTGGAGTTTCCGCAGTTTATAGTATGCTTGGAGACAAAGGATATTTTACTAGCTTAGAAGTGATTTTGGTGACAAGTTGAGCCAAGAGAAACCTGCTAGAAAAAAAGTGCTAGTTGCTAAACTCGGGCTTGACGGTCACGATAGAGGTGCTAAAGTTATAACGATGGCTCTACGAGACGCAGGTTTCAGGGTGGTCTACTTAGGTGTCCACCAGTCTCCTGAGGACTTAGTGAGGGTAGCCCTCGAAGAAGATGTGGAAGCTATCGGTGTTTCTATACTGTCAGGGAGTCACGAGGAGCTAGTATCTGATCTCCTTCGAATAGCTAAAGAAAAGGGTGTGAAAGTTCCCGTAATAGTTGGAGGAATCATACCTCCAGAAGATGTTCCAAAGCTTAAAGAGATCGGTGTCTACGAGGTGCTGCCTCCAGGAACTCCTTTATCTAAAGTCGTAGAAGTGTTTAAGAGGGCGTTAGGTGAGGGGGAATGAAGATCGACCACATAGGGATAGCTGTGAAGAACCTCGATGAGGCTGTAAAGTTCTACAAGGACGTCCTAGGGCTCGAGCTAGTAAAGATCGAAGAGGTCCCAGAGGAGAAAGTTAGAATAGCTATGTTCAGAGTAGGAGAGTCCTACATTGAGCTTCTTCAGGGAACCGACCCAGAGTCAGCTGTCAGTAAGTTCATAGAGAAAAGAGGGGAGGGCATCCACCATATATCGATACACGTAGATGACGTAGACGCTAAGACTGAGGAACTTAAATCTAAGGGTGTTACACTGACCTACGATAAGCCTAGGGAAGTATCTCACGGTGAGAGAAAGATAAACTTCATTCATCCTAAGAGCACCTTTGGAGTCTTGCTTGAGATAATGACTAGGAGGGAGAAGCGTTGACTAACTTAGAGAAACTTAAGCAGAAGCTAGCAGAGTGGGAGAACGAACTAGTTCTCCCACTCCTTAAAAAGGTCCCGGAGAGAAAGAAGATATTCAGTACTGAAGAAGGTCTCGAAGTAAAGAGAGTGTATACTCCAGTAGATCTCGGGGAGTGGGACTATTTAGAGAAGCTCGGGTTCCCCGGAGCGTACCCATTTACTAGAGGAATATATCCGACGATGTATAGAGGTAGGCCGTGGACTATAAGGCAGTACGCTGGCTATGGTTCTGCTGAAGACACTAACGAAAGGTATAGGTACTTGCTAAGCATAGGTCAGACAGGACTTAGTATGGCTTTTGATTTACCGACTCAGCTTGGTTATGACCCAGACCACCCACTGGCATGGTATGAAGTAGGAAAGGTAGGTGTCTCGGTACCGGCAATCACCGAAATGGATATAGTCTTTAAAGACATTCCGATGGACAAAATCACTACGTCAATGACTATAAACGCAACCGCAATCGAGATTTTGTCGATGTATGTAGCTGTTGCTGAGAGCAGGGGCATCCCGAAGGCCGTTTTAGACGGTACCACACAGAACGACATACTTAAAGAGTATATAGCGAGAAACAACTATATATACCCACCCGAGCCTTCCATGAGATACTCGGTCGACTTAATACTATACACAGTAAAGGAGATGCCGAAGTGGAACCCGATAAGCATAAGCGGTTACCACATGGAGGAAGCTGGCGCTACTCCAGCTATGGAGATAGCATTCACGTTTGCTGATGCCGTTGAGTACATTAGGTGGGTTAAGGAGAGAGGTAAAGTCGACGTTGACGCTTTCGCACCAAAGCTCACGTTCTTCTTTGCTGCGAGAACCAACTTGTTTGAGCAGGTAGCCAAGTTTAGAGCTGCGAGGAGGATGTGGGCCAAGTTGATGAAGGACTGGTTCTCGGCTAAAGACCAGAGGTCTATGATCTTAAGGTTCCACACTCAGACTGCTGGAGTACTTTTAACAGCTCAGCAGCCCATGGTTAACATAATAAGAACGACTCTTCAAGCTCTAGCGGCAGTTCTGGGTGGTACTCAGTCTCTCCACGTTAACTCCTACGATGAGGCTCTATCGCTACCTACAGAGGAATCTGTCAAGCTATCTATTAGAGTCCAGCAAGTGCTTCTCTACGAGTCGGGGGTTGCTGACACTATTGACCCTATGGGAGGTTCTTACTATGTGGAGTGGCTAACAGACCAGATAGAGGAGAGAGCATGGAAGTATCTTGAGGAAATAGAGAGAATGGGTGGAATGCTTAGAGCGATTAAGCTGGGGTATCCGCAGCGCGAGATCGCTAGAGCTGCTTATGAGTGGCAGATAAAGGTCGAAAAGAACGAGATACCTATAATTGGAGTAAACATGTTTACAGAGCCTGAAGTTCCGAAAGTGAAGATCTTAAAGGTAGATCCAGTATCGAGGGAGAGAGTAGTTAGTAGACTGAGGAAGCTGAGGGAGAGTAGGGATCAGGTTAAAGTTAGAGCGGCCATCGATAACGTAAGGAAGGCTGCGGAGAAAGAGGATGTCAACATATTCGTACCTATATACGAAGCAGTAAAAGCTGGTGCCACGATTGGGGAGATTAGTGGAGCTCTAAGGGAAGTATGGGGAGAGTGGAGAGCTCCTGAGATATTTTAGATCCGGAGGTTACTAGCACTAAGTACCCTTTTTCACCTCGCTTAAGTGCCTCAACTAGAGCTCTATCTAAGTCTCTCGAGGACTTATTAGACCTTAATCCAATCGTTGAGTCGTCTACGTAATGGGATTTTCTGACTATAAGCTTTTGCGTGTTTTTAAGTGTGAGCCTCTCAGAGCCTTCAGCTATAAAGTAGTCAAATAGCCCACTATTGGTTATTATTATGCCGAGTAGAATTCCACCTCTCTTGAGGTCATCTTTTAAACACTGCCTTAGGTCTGAGGCTCCTTTACTGCTTTTAATGCCGATTATACAGTCACCTCTCGGTGTAAGATAATCATCTTTAGTTACCTCGAGTGAAGTTGGGTGTGTAGCTCGAACGTTTACATGGCCCTCGAAAGTCACGACATCAACACAGTACTCCAACTAGCACCCTAAACCTACTCGAGAAGTAGCTTATCACTCTTGCAACCTATATAGTTCTGGGTGGGGCCATCTTTAGAGATGAAAGGGAGAAGGCGGTACGTTCTCTAGTAGCAGAGGGCTATCTATCTAGTCAAGTCGTAATTGAAGCGATGCTGAAAGTACCTCGAGAGGAGTTTGTTCCTCCGGAGTACAGGAGGTTTAGCTACTACGATACCCCCCTACCGATAGGATTCGGTCAGACAATAAGCGCTATGCACATGGTCGCTATAATGACTGAAAAGCTTAATCCCATGCCTGGGCACAGGGTGCTGGAGGTCGGAACTGGGAGTGGCTACCAAGCTGCTGTGTTAGCAGAGATCGTTGGAGCAAGGGGACATGTTTGGACTATTGAGAGAATTATAGAGCTAGCGGAATTCGCTCACTCAAACCTTAAGAGAACCGGCTACATAGACCGCGCTACGGTCGTCGTAGGTGACGGCAGTGAGGGATTTCAGCCAGCAGCGCCCTACGACGGAATTATAGTTACAGCAGCAGCACCCGACGTTCCTAAGCCTCTACTAGAACAGCTCAAGGACGGAGGTAAACTAGTCATTCCAGTAGGCAATAGGTGGGTTCAAGTACTGAGGATCATAACAAAAGAAGGTAGCAAACTTCAGGTTGAAGACGTTCTTCCGTGTGCGTTTGTACCCTTAATAGGTAAGTACGGATTTAAGAACTACTGAGGAGCCTGCTACAACAAACGTATAAGGCAGTCACTTAGAACAATAAAATTGAGTAGTGCTGTATGCCTACAAGTTCTCGTAGGATAGAGTTCCACTCTATAACTCGTTTAGTCTTCGTCGCGTGATGAGTTACATGATCTCTTTACCGATATTAGTGTACGATGAGCGATCAATCTAAAGCTTTATGTAATTGTAACAATTCTTCTCGTCTACAAGCAATACTCTTTTACTACTATACATGTTTCATCCACACAACTTAGAGTTTATAGACTGGTATAAACTATTTTTACTAACAGATCACATACTTATAGTGTACTTATAAGGGCTTATTATTACATATGAGAGGGATTAGCCATGTCAACTACACCAAGATTAGCGATCGTCGCAATAGTATTGCTAGTAGTAGGTCTGGTAGCTGGCTTTTTCGTAGGTCAAGGAGTGGTTCCTACAAAGACAGTCACTGTTACAGCTCCTGGAGCTGGAGTAGGTGTGACTGCTACGGTCACTGTTCCAGTGACTGTCACCGTTCCAGCCCCAGTGCCTACTGAGGTTTATAGGTTCAGAATGGCAACATTCTATTTAGCTGGAGATCCCGCGTTTGAGATAGCAACAACTTTCGCTAAGCTTGTCGAAGAGATGTCTGGAGGTAGGATTAAGATAGAGGTGTTTCAAGCAGGTGAGCTCGGTTTCCCAGTTACAGAGATAGTAGATGCTACTGCCAGAGGAGTTGTTGAGATAGCTATATTTTACACAAGCTATCTTGCTGCTCAAGACCCAATATTTGCTCTAGCTGGTGCTAAGACAGGACCTCTTTCAGACCCGTGGGAGCTTCTCGAGTATGTTAGAGCTGTGGAAGACCTAGTTAATGCTACATTCAGTAAATGGGGTGTAGTGTACGTTGGACCCATGATCTACGGAGAACCGGAGATAGCTGTTTTTAGAGTTCCTATAGCGAAACTAGACGATGTGAAAGGTAAGATAATGAGGGCTTCCGGTCTTTCTGCCGTGTTTTGGAGTAGGCTAGGTGCTCAAACAGTTATGATGCCAGCTGGAGAGCTCTACACCGCACTCCAGCTAGGAACTGTCGATGGTCTTGAGTGGACAGATTTCGTAGCAAACTATAGGCTAGGGTTCCACGAGGTAGCGAAGTACGTCATAGCTCCAACTAAAGGATACAACCTCCACAGTGAGGCTGCGGTTCACGCATTCCTCATAGTAAACCCGGATGTGTGGGCGAAGTTACCAAAAGAACTGAAGACGATCATCCGCACTGCTTGCTATGCGACCTACTGGTACGGTGCTGAGCTAGTAACTAAGCTCAACATGGAGTATAGGCAGAGATGGTTGCAGGCTGGTGCGACAATAGTCGAGCTACCCGCAGAAGACTTAAAGAGAATAATCGATGTTGGCGTAGAGCTACACGTTGAATACGCTAAGATGAGCCCAGAAGCTAGAGAATATGTTCTAAGAGTTTTGAGGGTTTGGAAAGAGCTAGGCTACTACGAGTGGGCTAACGCCCTCGAGAAAGCTCTTGAAGCGGCTTCTCTCCTAAAGTAAGGTGGGTTTTTTGGATTTAGTTTCTAAGTTCAACACTATAGTTGCCCACTTAGTTAAGTACGCTACTCTAGCTTTAACAGTTACTGTGGTTTACGGGGTACTAGCTAGGTACTTATTCGGAAGGGCGGATGCTAGGGCATTCTTTTTCTCGGTCTGGTTATACGGAACACTCTTCGTGCTTGGGGGTGCGTATACCCTTCTCGAGGGTGGTCATGTCTCTGTTGACGTAGTTTTTAACAAGCTTCCGAGGAGAGTTAGGTATGTGTTAGAGCTAGTTGCTCTAGCGATAATTGCTGTAGGCTCGGCTCTATTGGTCTGGGTTGGAGTACCTATAGCTTGGAGGTCTTTCCTTATATGGGAGGTTGACTCAAGTCTTGGGATAATCTTCGCACCTCCCATATGGTGGTATAAGTGGGTAGCAGTTATCGGAAGTGCTCTCATCTTCGTTCAAGCTATAGCTCTACTGGTTAAAGCTATTCTCAAGAAAGAGGTGTGACAACATGGTTTTGCCAGCTCCGATACTCATGTTTCTAGTACTCTTGGTTTTTATAGTGCTAAAAGTACCAGTAAGCTTTTCTCTACTGATTACTTCAGCAATCTTCGCCCTTACGTTATGGGGTGAAAGAGGTCTCTATACTCTATACCAAAGTCTCTATACCTTAATGAACAACTGGGTTCTAGTAGCATTACCGCTCTTTGTCTTCATGTCGGTCCTCCTGGAAAGAGGTGGAGTTGTTGAAGAGATGTACATACCGTTGAGCAAGATATTCGGCAAATACAGAGGTTCACTGGCTCTGATAGCTATTATTATGGGGTTCGCGATTGGGGCCATGTCCGGTGTAGTTGCCGCAGGAGTTGCTGCTCTGGCTCTCGTGGTCTTTCCGATAATGGATAAGGCCCGTTACGATAGAAAGCTGTCGGTGGGAACGGTTCTCGCTGCTGGCTCTCTACCCCAGATAGTCCCGCCGAGCACGAATGCCATAATGTATGGAGCTGTAGCTGGTGTTTCAGTGGGTGGACTCTTCGCGGGTGGACTAACGCTTGGGGCAATCATGGCCGCGATGTTCTCTATCTACGTAATCCTCTGGAGCTACGTACGTAAAGACAAGGTACCGGTTTTAAAGTCTGAGGATATCTCTATGGCAGAGAAAATTAGGTCCCTAAAGTACCTCATCGGTCCACTAGTTATAATAGTGCTAGTTCTCGGCAGCATCTTTACAGGCGCTGCGACCCCGACTGAGGCTTCGGGAGTAGGGGCCTTAGCTGCCCTAGTCTACGTGATAATGAGGCGGAAGCTAAGTAGAAAGATCCTGATGGAGTCACTCACGGCTACACTGAAAGTGACTTCGATGGCGTGCTGGCTCATGGCTACAGGTGGAGCTTTCAGCTCGATCTTTGCTGCTGTCGGTGGTAGAACTATGGTCGTCAACGCCATGCTGTCCCTTCCTATGGCCGAACTACTAGTTCCAGTAGTCTCGGTATCCATAATCTTCATACTCGGAATGTTCATCGACCCCGTCTCCATAATAATGATCCTTGGTCCGATACTAGACCCCGTAATAAGAAGGCTTGGCCTCAACCCTCTCTGGTGGGGAGTAGTATTCTGCGGAACCCTGATAACTTCATACATAACCCCACCAGTAGGCATGGGCCTCTACTACTTTAAGGGCGTTGTAGGAGAAAAAGTTTCGATGGACGAAATAATGAAGTCAGCCCTACCCTTCGTGGGTCTAATGATGCTAGCCATAGCCATAGTCTTCATTAGGCCAGAACTAGTTCTGTGGTTCAAGTAACGACCGTCGAAGAGAGTTTTTACTTGAGGATCCTCGCACCCCCATTAAATCGAAGGGTCAAGAAGCTACTTTGAGCTAAAACCACGAAATATTCTCTATATGTGTTAGGCGCACGGCCTTTCTAGCAGGTAGAGTAATCTCTTTTGTTAAAGTCTTAAGTCGCATCTCTCGTCTTTTTATCGATCTCCTACTTTACTGCACAATTGAAAAGCTAAATATGGTCCTCTTAACGCTTCGTATTAGCGGGTCCCACTTCCTTACTCGGCTTTCTTAAAGTGCTTTGCCAGAGGTTAAAGAGGAGTATGTCTTTATTAAGTTACCGTCCAGAGCTAGTTTGACATACTTCTTTGGGCGTTCTATCAGCTCACGCACTTCGCTTTCCAGCTCTCCGCGGCTCATAGTCCTTCTGGCTAGCCCCAATTCCATGGCTTTCTTGGCAACCGCTATGGCCTCTAATATATATGCTTCCTCTTCGTCCATCCTGGGTATTATGTACTCTTCGTGAATCCCTCTTTCCTCAGCATACTCAGCTAACGCTCGTGCCGCTGCTACGAACATCTCGTCAACCATCTTTCTGGCTCTCACGGTTAGAACGCCTCTGAAGACTGCCGGAAACCCTAGGCTATTGTTTATCTGGTTCGGGAAATCTGATCTGCCTGTAGCAACTATCCTAGCCCCTCCCTCCTTAGCCTCCCATGGCCATATTTCCGGTATCGGGTTAGCTTCCGCAAAGACTATGGCGTCCTTATTCATTTCCGCAATCCACTCCTTCTTGATGACACCCGGACCCGGGGTTGAAGCGGCAATGACGACGTCAGCTCCCTTCAAGGCCTCCTTGATACCCCCGGTTATTCCCTCCGCGTTGCTTTCCATGGCTATAGCGTACTTCCACGGGTTCTCCTCTTTCAGCTTCTCTATATCATGGCGATCTCGGTGTAGAACGCCCTTAGTGTCTACAGCGACTATATTCTTTGGGTTGGCACCAACTACCTTAAGATACTTGTATAGAGCTATGTTAGCTGCTCCGACACCTACTAGAGCTATCTTGACTTCACTTATCTTCTTGCCTACTATTTTTAGAGCGTTCATTAACGCAGCTATGTTCACTAGAGCCGTCCCCTGCTGGTCGTCGTGCCAAACGGGTACCTCGAGGATCTCCTGAAGCTTCTCGAGAATATAAAAGCACTTAGGTGACTCTATGTCCTCTAGGTTGATAGCACCAAAGCTGGGCTCTAGAGCTTTTACTATATAGATGAACTTTTCTGGATCTCGTTCCCTTACAACTAAGGGAACAGCGTCAACTCCGCCGAGGTACTTAAAGAGTAGCGCTTTCCCCTCCATAACCGGGAGTGCAGCTTCGGGACCTATGTTACCTAGTCCCAGTACTCTAGTTCCGTCGCTTACAACAGCAGCGTAATTCCACCTTAGAGTATAATCGAACGAGAGGTCAGCACCCTCCTCGTTAATCTTCTTACACGGGGAGGCTACACCAGGAGTATACCAAATAGAGAAATCGGCTAGCTTAGTTACAGGAACCTTTGGTATGACCTCGATCTTCCCTCCGTACTTTTTGTGAAGCTCCAGCGAGATCGCAAACCAATCCACACTTTTCGTGTTCACAGCTCTCACCACGTTTCATATGGTGGATACATAATAGCTACAACAATTCCGTACTTCACGCACGTGCCTAAGCAGTTAGGAGGCGGAAAGAAACCTTACGCACCAAGGCCTCCCTTAGTAATGTGCTAGAAACATATCCACGATTCAAAAACCCAAAACTTCTATCTCGAACTTGACTTTTAGGAGAAAATTCTTAAGTACTTCGTACTTAAAACCGACTAATAGGCCTTCCAGGCCGCCCTCTTAACGTCATCTCAAACAGCCCACCTCCGGCAATATTAGCTTCCTGCCTCCTAAGAGAGCGAAGACCCTATCCTAGAGACGCAGGAGTAACTCTTCTTAATGTAAGCTTAGAACGAGTTCTTCCCGCTACTGGCAAAGGTCTTTCTAGACCAGCGGGCCCGTGGTCCCAGCCTAAAGCCGTTTAATAAGGCTTTAATCCCTCTTTGTCGTTGAGCTCCCTGAGAAACAGGGCTGCAGTAGCCACTAGCGGCTAAAACTCCGACAAGTCGTACCCTTAGATGGTCTATATAGACATAATTGCTACCTCCCTGCTCGCAGGCCCGACCAGACTCAAAGCCTTAGACCTAAGTACCTTATGATAACGAGGACTATCCCCAAGCTTGGGGAAGACAGAAGTAGGGAAGCCTCAGGCGGCATCGAAAAGTGGTCGTAAACGCCCAGAACATTCGCAAGCCCCTTAGGGGTTAATAGGGCAGCGGACACCTTCTACTCCCAATTCTGTTTAGCTTTCCACGGTGAGTAGTGATAGCCTTCTACTCATCCTCTCCTTGGGTCCTTCCACGGGTTATGTTCTCGACTACACCAGCTATCATTAAACCTATGAAGAGTTAATGCTCTGCATAAAATGTTTCATGGCCTCGAGGAACCATGAAACTATGGCTCTACAAACTATCGCCTCCAGTGGGTGTGGCGGGCCCGCCGGGATTTGAACCCGGGACCACCGGCTCCGAAGGCCGGCACCCTATCCTGGCTGGGCCACGGGCCCGACCTCCGTCTATAATGTGTTTACATAAGTAAAAAACCGTAAAAAACCTGAGGGCGTAGTTCATGAGTGTAATAGAGACCTTGGAATATTACTGCCATTAGCTCATCTCTGTAGACAGTCAGTTGTTGAGGAACACAGTAATCTACAAATAAGAGGTAGGTTATTAGTGTCTTGCTCTACTTGAGTTTGGAGTAAACACTGTGATGAAGGTACTACTCGTATCTACTCAGTCTGCGTACCGGACTGTCTTAGAGATAGTCAAGGAATTAGCCCAGGATTACGTAATAGACGTGTACCCCTCTAGAGCTGTAGTAGCTCAATTCACTACATGCGAGGAACTAGCAGAAGAGCTACGAGCGAGGCTAGGTAGGTGTAGTTATGATTACGTCATAATTCCTGGACTAGTTAGAGGCTCGGCGAAAGTCATCGAGGAGGCTATCGGGTGTAGGGTTTATAAAGGGTCGAAGTACGCTGGCGATATACCTCAAGTGCTGAAACTTCTAAGTGAAGGCGTTGAACTAAGTAAAGAAGTTCCGGCTGACGAACTCTACGCTAGCGTTTTCACGTCTAGCTTACAGCAACTGTATCACTCTCAAGTCTCCTCCAAGAAGCCTTACTTCGAGGTCGGTGGAGTTGGAGTATACCTAGACCCACCCCCTCTTAGGCTACTACTTGAAGTGCTAATCTCGACTAAGGGATTCGAAGAGAAAATCTCGAGAGCAATTGAATCAGGTTTTGATGGAGTAGTTATTGGATGTGAGAGTAAGTGTGACGTTGCGTTGCTCAGTAAATACTTAGATAGAGCTAGAGAGCTGTTTAGTGAAGGCATTATCGGAGTCGATGTGGCTAGACCTGCTGAACTACCGAGAGATATTGTAGAAAGTGTTGACTTGTTGTTTAACGTAGCGCACACCGACGTCGACAGGTTAAGTAGGAGTATGAGTAGCAGTAGTGGAGTAGTTGTAATACCGTCAACAGTAGAGAATCTAGAAGAATCTCTGCGTAGCGTTAAGAGGGCTATCTCGCTGCTGAACGAAGTAGGGATAACCAAGGTAGTCGTAGATCCCCTTTTAAGACCCCCCGGGGCCGGTTTTACAGAATCTTTAATCAGGTTCTATACGTCAAGAACGCAGATAAGCTATCCACACCTTTTCGGTACAGCCAACGTTTACGAAATGATTGATGCTGATAGCCACGGAGTCATAGCTCTACTAATGAGTATGGCGATGGAGCTTAGTGCTTCAATGGTCCTAGCGACTGAAGAAAGCACTAAAGCGTGCGGCGCTATAGAGGAGCACGCCATCGCTAGACACATGGCTTACGTTTCGTACTTAAAGAAATCACCACCTAAAGACATACCGGGAGGGCTGGACTTACTCGTGGTAAAGAGTAAGGGCTTGAAAGCGCAACACTTGCCAGCATTCGAAGGTCCTACCAAAATAGTGAGTACAGTCGAGTTTCAACAAGACCCCAAGTACTACGTAAAGATCTACGTAGACCTCACTAGGAGGGAGATCGTGGTTGACGTAATGAGAGCAGGTAGTGAGGAGCTATTAGCTAGGTTTGTTGGCAGTAGTCCAACATCGCTCGCTAGAGCTATAGTGAAAGAGTTTGACTTATCAACCGAGCACGCAGCGTACCTTGGGTATGAACTGGGGAAAGCTGAGCTAGCTCTAAAGCTATGGAGAGAATACGAGCAAGACTCCGAGGTTCTGCTCACGCCCAGAGAAAAGCTTTCCTCAAGTAAAAGCTCCCTGCTTCTTTCTCGTAAAAAAGCTTAATAACCCTCAAGCATGAAATTACAGGGTAGAGAATGTCCATAAGGAGGAGGGAAGCTAAAGTCAAGAAGATCTCAGGTAAGAAAAACGTTCGCGGTAAAACGTATACATACGAGTACTATACTCTCCCATTAAACCTGTATATCCCTAAGTCAATGGTTGAGAAGTGGGGAGAGGACTACATAATCGAGAGGGACGAAGAGAAAGGTATGATCTTAATAAAGTCGAAAAAGTCTGAGTCTAGGTAAAAACTTGAAGGAGAGTAAGAAGGAAATACTGTTTATTTTACTTCACTTAATTCCGTTAGGTAAAGTAACCACCTATAAGGCACTAGCGAGAATTCTGAAGACGTCTCCCAGGGTCGTGGGGCGAATGCTCAAACTGAATAATAAGCCAGTAATCATCCCGTGTCACAGGGTAGTTAGAACCTCCGGAGACATAGGTGGCTATACGTTAAGTGGTAAAGAAAATCGTGAGTTTAAGTTAAAACTCTTAAAGCTGGAAGACGTTGAGTTGTCTGGAGACAAAGTTGGTTCAGAAAACATTATTTATCTTGACGAAGTGCTTCTCGGGAGCTCTCGATAATATCTTGATAGCTCTTTCTTAACGCATTAATGATGTCGTTTACTATTTTTTCAATGTCTTGAGTTCTTCGGAAACCCGCATTCAGTTCCTTTAAGAAAAGCTCGTCGATGTTCATCACTCTTCCAAACCTCGTGAGGGATAAATTAATTACTTCTTCGAGGCTCAACAGTTCTTTCTCGCTCAAGGATATCTTGAGGGTTCCAAGAGCTGAAGTCAGTATAGCAGCTAGAGTTACATCCAATAGCACTTCAGGAGAAGTTCCAGGCAAAACCTTAGATAGAGATAGCTTAGCTGAGTAACTAAGAGATGCGATGACGTTCTTAGCGGATCCGAGCACACTTTTAATATCTCTACGTGAAACTGAGTCGAGAAGATGATAGAGGTCTTCCTTGTTTAAGTTAGCCCAAAGGTCTTCACTTAGCCTAATAGTCTCAGCCACTGTTTCTGCTAACTCCATGATTTTCCTCCAGTCGATTCCGTAGTCTGTTTCGCGAAGAGCTGAAGTTAGCTTTAGTACTGCGTCTACGGATGTGCTGAATGCTTTGAGTACTTGGCTAATAAAGTCCATATTAGAAGGATTCTTCAATAGAGTGAAGTAAACTAGTACCTTAGAAACTACATCTCTATCTTCTGTAACTTGCGGCTGTATCTCTATAATTCTACCGTCTGCTAGTGTGACTAGTAGTTTGCCGGATAGCTCTTCGTAAGTAAGGTCCGTAATGGACGTTAAGTCGATTCTATAGGTTCTCCTAGTCCTCCTTATAAAGACGTTTACGTATCGATTACCGATCTCTACTTCACAACCGAAGAGTAATTCACCATCTCTACACAACATTCTCATCACCTGAACCGTACAACAGGGTCCATAGCCAGCGCAAGTTCTCCCTAAGTGGAAAAACGTCTTCAAACCTATAACCTTGCCTGATCCCTTCTCTTACATATTCCTCAACTAGAGGTCTGATCTTCTCAAGAAGGTTTAAGCTAGCTATGATAACGCCGATTTCTGACAAGGGTCCCATAGTATTGAAGACTGTTTTAAGCACTATGCTTAAGATAGGTAAAGTCTCAATTAGTGGAGTCTCAAGGTCGTTAATGTGGTCTAACGCTTTTCTCACAGGCTCGAGAGAACTTCTGAGAGCTCTATCAAGTTCCTCGATCTCTAATTTAATGGACGCTATTCTACCTAAGATCTCTGAGATTCTGGGTAAAGCACTTCTTTTTGTGTCAACGGCCCAACTTAGTTTGCTTAGAGGATCAGACGCGATTAAAGTGTGCGCATATGAGAAGTAGCTCTGGTATGTTTTAAGTAGCTCGATAACGTAGGGATTCTTTATCTCGTAGGAACTAGCCAGTTTGCTTAACTTATCTGCTTCATCAGCCAGCTTACTTAGAGTCTCGATGGCAGTGTCTATCTGCCGGTCCAGCCCCATGAGGAGTGCTAAAATGTAGTTTTGATACACGTATATGGCTTTAATTCCTAGGTCAGCACAGCTCCTCATGGGTCTGAATACCGGCTTAAAGCCGAGAAGTTCGTAGTAAGACCCAGGTAAAGTATTCATGAGAATTTCCTGTAGTTCACTACAGTACTGCCTAAGTGTCTCTGAGATCTTCGGCATCAAACTGTGGAATACTTTCCACTTTTCGGTCTTAGAGTGAGCAGCCTCTATCTCTTCGTATATCGTCGCTAAGGCTCTCTTAGTAGCGATCTGGCTAATCCAATGTGAGACCTCTATTAATTCTCGTAGTTCATCGAAGATAGATTCAAGTAATCTATCTAATTCTGTGTTTAGTTTTGTAAGCTTCTCGCATACTCTAAGACCGCTCTGCGGATGTATGATTACGGAAGAAAGCATTCTCGTGTATTCATTGATAGCAGATCTCGATTCACTAACAATATTCCTCGCGTCTCTAAGAGAGCTTAAGTCGTCTTCCCTAAAGTACTTCATGAGTTCTTCAAATACTTTAGCTTTATATCCCACAGCATCAGCTATTTCTCTAGATTCTATTATGTAGCTATAAGCTAACGTCGTACCCTCTTGGAAGCTTTTAGCTAAGCTAAGAGTTCCAATAAAGACTAGAGTGTAAATCGAGATTGCGGTTAAATTTAGGGGTTGGGGATTAAAGGTATATGTTACAACCGATGACAGAGGGATAGCTATAACGACCCTTCTCATAAGCTCTAGAAGAGAACCTTTTAGCGTTCCTCTCGCGGAGATAGGGAACTTGCTGTCAATCAGTCTAACGAGTAGTAAACCTAGGAGGTACGCCAGTATGACTACACCGAGTCTTAAAACGACCTCGTAACCTATGGCCTCCCTACTCATGTTTAAAAACTCTTGCGGTACTGCTTTCAAGTCTTGTAAGTTGGTTGCTGAGTACTGACTGACATAGGTAGTGAGTAATAACAAGATAGAGTAGGATACTAGCGAGATCGTAGCGACAGAGTTAGAAGCCAGTGTAGAAAGACCGGTGAAAAGAGCCATGGACACCAGTAGAGATCTTATCCATGCTATTGCTAGCACGTAGACTACTAAATGATAAGAGAGAGTTAGTATATCGTCAAGCTTCCGTATTCTAGATAGAGAAAGGTAAATTGGAATTAGTAGAACGAGGAGTAGCGAGAAGATAGCTACTTCGGCATAAGGTAAAACGTAGCTTACACTCTTAGAAGAATAATCTATGTAGAGATATGTTGCTATGTACAGTAATGATAGTGCCGGAGCAATCCCTGGGAGTTTGTTGCCTACAAGTACTGCGGCTGCGAGATAGATAAAGAAGGCGAGCTGAAGTTCTAAATACAGGTTAGGATATATCAGTAGAGTTACTAATCCAGCAACCGCCGTGTATGCTCCAGCTACTAATATCCTATTCATTAACGTTTCTCGAATCAAGTTTATCACACTTTAATGACGTTCAAGAATCTTAGGTTTGTTAAAATTTCGACAGCATCTGCTGTGGCTACAGTTTTACTTATAATATTAATTCCTTCCGTTATGATGTTCTTCAAGCTGAACTCTGCTAGGGCTCTAACGTCTAGTACGTCGTTTTCGACGTAATTTACCTTTATCTTGCCTTCCGTTAATCTTTCAACTTTTCTAGCTTCTTCGTAGAGATTCTTCCATACCTCAATGCTGCCATAGGTTAGGCTCTCAACTGGGAGCTTTAGCAACCCTATGGAGATGTAAAAGATCAAGTTGAGTGCGTGAAAGAGGTCATTGAATATCGAGGCAGGCTCGAGTCTAAAACATAGGGGTACGTAGGTTCCGGTGATCGGATGCTCGTGTAACCTTGTAATTAGACTAGACAAGCACTTCTCAACATAATCTACGACCTCCATTCTCGTAGAGTTCTTGATCAGTCTGTCGATAGATAATGGAATTATTGTGTATCTCCCATACTGTACAGTAGCACTAATAATAGAAGTTATGTTTACCTTATCGAAATCGCTTATGCTTCTATAGTCGAGGTTTAAGAATAGGTGTACATGAGGTACTACTCCCAGATTTCGCATGAACCTTAGCACTTTGTACGCAACTACTAAGGACTCATCGCGTAGGTCTGTAACAATGGTTAGAGAAGAAGTTACTTTAGGACTCATGTACGAGACCAACATTTCTGCTAATTTTTCGTAATCCTCTAACTCGTTTTGGTACATTTTGATGAGTAACTCGTCAACTACTAGAGACCTAGTATGAATGAGTCTCCAACCGCCAATAGCTTTAGGGCCAGGGTCCGAACTTAAAACAAACACAGTTGGGTAGAGTTCGAGTGCTTTAGAAAATAAGTGAAGGTACTTTCTAGGGATTATGGCTATCCTTTCTTGGTCGATTATGTTTATCTTACCTAAGAGGTCTAGAATAAAGCTTAGCGTCTTGCTCACAAGCCCCACCGTATTTTTTGAAATAAAGAAAATAAAAGCGTGATTACAGACATTAGGTAGCACGACGGCAGCGACCTCTCGAGTCTAACGCTTGGAGGCACACTATTGAACTATCATAGATCGTAAAGGCTTCAACTTTTCTATGTAGATGTGTATTTAACAGAATATAAAATCTGTCTAAACAAGTCGGGTTTTTCTGTAGATATACTTAATTAAGCAAAGCTCGTTTAGACTTGTACTCACTTGCGCTCTCCACTGATTAACCCATGGTTGAGTTAGCTGTTGTGGAACATGTGGAATGGTTAACGAAGATCTTACAGCTTGAAGAGATAGATGTGCGGCTACAGCGGCTATAGCTGCTTTAACATCATCTGCGGCTATTTGTTTAGGAGCTTCCTCCCTTACTTCGGGCTTTGCTGTCAGAGTCTCAGCTGGAGGTGCTTGAGGCTTACTTGGTTTGCCTACTAGAAACCTTGATGATATCCTTATAAAGAATACTATTATGCCCAGTATAATGAAGGCTAGTAGGTAGGCGTAGACTATCGCCAGGATATCCATCGCACCGGACATAGGCCCCACAATATCAGGGTTAGACCCTTAAAAGCGCATTAATCATTAAAGCAGGCTCACGCAATTATTTCGGGTTTCGTATAGGTTTGAAGTGCTTGATAGACACCGTGGAAACGTCTGTAGATGTCTCTGCGTGATCGGTGCGTGAAGGTTACTCTATGGAGGTTAGAGTCCCGTGGATGATGTGTAGGATCTCCCCGAAGATGGAACAAGATATGAGGGTCTTAATGCTCTTAAACGCCCACGAGCCCGATTGAAACCGAAGCTATGTGCAGGAGAGTACGGATGAGGCAATAAATAATTTAGTATGAACTTATTTCAGAGCTTAACCCTGCTCTATATATCGTGTCACTCAAGAGTACTAAATTGCTAATGCTACTCCTTCGCTTCTAGGATCTGATACTACTTGCACTAAGCGCTTAGATGAGTCAACGAGAGCTACGTGAACTAAGCCCGTAGGGCCATACCTTTCTACTCGTTCTACACTAAGACTGATCGAGTTCGGTAGGCTAGCGAAGTTCTCGACTACTACTTTCTTTCTTCCAATAGGTTCTGTGAAGACGAACCTAGGAGCATCAAGTGCTTGAGGCAGGTCAAACCCGTACACGAATATGTTCTCGTATATTCTCGCATGTATTTGAGGTCTTAAGTCTCCTCCCGCACACCCTATTACATACTTCCTGCTTCCGTGCTCAACCCCTAGTATTGAGAGCGTATGCAGAGGTCTTTTCTTGGGGGCTGGACTATTGGGTAGCCCTCCTCTTTTAGCGAACCCGTAGCCTCTATTCTGTACTGGAAAGCCTAGAGCCATCAGACCGGATCCAAACGGATGGAAGAGGCTTTGTATGAACCCAACTGTTGATACTCCATCAGATACGGCGAAAAATGTCGTATCCATAGCGCTGTACTCAGCAACACCTTTGGCTTGCCTGCTTTCTAAGAGCTGTTTAATCTTCTTATACTCAAGATACGAAGAAACATCGATGTTCATGTAGTCTGGGTCTCCCATGAACGAGTCGCGAAAGCTATAGGCTACTTCAACTACTTCGGACCACTTCTCGATCCTCGCGGGGTCGTCGAATGCCATACTACTAATACCTAGCTCGTATATAGCCGATAGCATGTGGAATGTTGTAGCTCCTTGAGTATTAGGTGGTAACTCGTATAGCACCTTGTCGTCTAAGACTAGCTTTAAGGGCCTAGTCTCATAGCCCTCGTGGTCCATTAAGTCCTCTAAACCGATGTCAACTCCCTGCTCTCGCAGTTCTTCTACTAAGCTCTCAGCCAGTTTACCGTAATAAAACTCGTCCCACCCACGGGTAGCTATAGTCCTGAGGGTCTTAGCCATCTCCTTGTTACTAATGTAAGTACCAGGCTGAATACCCTTGAAGAACTTCGACCACTTATAGCCTTCAAGCTCCTTCTCGACTAGCCTCGAGGCTCTAGCTAGGTAGTACCCTGCGTGAAAACCGTTGTAGGCCAGCGATATGGCGGGACGTAAGAGTCTCTCGAGAGGTAGACTACAAAACTCCTCACTAACGATTCCCCATAAGTAGGCTAGACCAGGAATGGTTACGGTGAGAGGCCCACGCTTGGGTAGCTGCTTAAGGTACTCTTCTGCCTTAAACCCTGAAGGAGACTTACCGCTAGACATGTAGGCTACTACATCACCATCTATGAAGGCCAGCATGAACCCGTCTCCACCTAGTCCACCAGTTTGAGGAAGTACTACAGATAGAACAGCACTAGCGGCTAAGGCAGCGTCAAAGGCGTTTCCACCTTCCTCTAAGACATCTAGAGCAGCCTTTGTAGCAAGATAGGAGTCTGAGGAAGCTCCTTTAGTACCAAACGCAGACTTAACCACGACCACCGAACACACCAGGCGTAATTATCTCGATAGCAATATAACTGCGGTAACGCGGGCACTAGGCTCCTCGAGCTTGACAGATACAAGAGGTGGCTTAGCCTCACTCGCTCTCCAGCTTCAGGGGTAAGAAGGCATCCTTATCACTATCACCTCCGATAAGTAGAGCACCTTCTGCGAACTAAGGTAAGGTAACGATGTGCCTCATGTAGCTGTTTCAGGTTTCATACATGTTTATTAGATATGTAGATATGAATAGAAACGCTTGTAAGTATCAGGTGCTTAGTGGTATGTGAAAGTAGCTCGATGAAGGGTCGAGAGCCTCGTGAAGTCTCTCCCGAGACATCTAAGATGTTGGGTGCTAGGGGTAGCCTCGAACGCCCCCGAGGGTGATGCAAACCCAAGACCGATGCGGGGGAAAGGAGATGAGGCAATGACGTTAACCTACGTAAACTCATATAGGAGCTGAACCCCGAGTACTAACACGAGCTTTCACGTATCAGACTTTACTTGATCGCGGTTTCGCTAATGTAGATCTTCGAGCTTTAGAAGAGGTGTGCTGATGTAGCCTTTATATATCGTTTTACTCTTTAGATTTTATCTTGTCCTCGATGTAATAGCGGAGGTGAACTTAGATTAGCAAGCGAAGAAGGGCTTGGATTGATGTGTTGACGTCTAAGCAGGGGATACTCCTTGGAACTCTTGCTAGAGAACTGATTAGTAGAGGCTTCGATGTCTTAGTGACCTGTCGAGAGTATGAATATGCGTGCAAGGTTTTAGATGCCTTACGCGTTCCACACTTATCGGTAGGTAAGTACTCGGAGGGTGGACCTGTTGCGAAAGTGTATGAAGATGGATTAAGGGTTTCGGCACTTGCGAACATTATTCGGGATTTCTCGCCTGAGTACTTAATTGCCTACCCAAACCCCTCTGCCGCTAGAGTAGCTTTTGGAGTCGGGATTAAGTACATAGCTCTAACCGACTCACCTCACGCAGTTATCCCAAGTAGGCTTTCTCTGCCTCTTGCGGACTTCGTAGTCTTCTCAGAGTGCATACCAGTGGACGAAGTTGAACACTACGTTAGTAGGAAATTCACTAAGTTAGTCACATATCGCGGAGTCGATGAAGTTAGTTGGATTAAGAGGTTAGAACCTAAAGTAGAGGACCTCAGGTCCCTAGGGTTAAAGCCGTGGGAGTACATAGTCTTTAGACCGGCCGAGGAGATGGCTACATACTACAGAGGTTTAAACATTCTATCAGCTCACGAAGTGCTTCAAGTGTTAACAAAGCTAGGTTATGAGATAGTACTTCTTCCACGTTACTCTAAGCATAGAGAGCTGGAGAAGGAGGGAGTAATCGTGCTTGAAGAAGGATTTAGTGGTCCATCATTAACGTACTTTGCGAAACTGGTTGTTACAGGTGGCGCCTCAATAGCTCGAGAGGCAGCTCTCCTTGGGACACCATCTATAACGTATACACCACTTGAGCTCCACGTTAACTCATGCTTAGAGTCCTGGGGATTCCCACTGGTAAGAGTGAAGTCCTTGCCGGAGCTAGAGGCGGTGTCTCGGGATATGGTTGAGAGGTCTACATCGAGCGATAGAGCACTTTACGTTAGTAAAGCTAAATCTCTTGAGGACCCACTAACTACGGTTGAAAGAATACTTACTGGAGATAGCACCTAGGGGAACAGCGTTATTAGCTGAAGCTCTCGGGTAGTCTATATGAAAGTTTATGTTACTGTCTGGTTTAAGGACTTTAGGAGGAGGGAACTATCGAGTGAGTTAGTTGAAGGAGGCTTTGACGGATTCGAGCTTAGTCTAGACTACCCTATCTGTGAGAGAATAAAGTTAAAGGAGATACCTCAAATAAAAGACCTCCTGAGGTCTGGACTTGAAGCAAGTGTCCACCTCCCCTGGCGTGAGATATACCTAGCATCACCGATCGATGAGGTAAGGAAGACTTCTTTAAGTAGTGTGCTCAAGTGTTTTGAGGAATCCCGCATTATAGAGCCGAGGTACGCAGTTTTACATGTAGTTACAGATCAAGCGATTTGTTCCGATAGTATCGAAGAGTGCATTACTGCGTCTAGGAAATCTATAGAGTCACTTACAGGTGTAGCCAACGAGCTCGGTATACCCCTATATATTGAGACTACGCGGAACTTCTGCTGTGGAGGACTTGAGCAAGCTGTAAACTACTTAGAGCTTGGAGTGAGGTTATGTCTAGACATACCACACGCCATTGAGAGATACAGCAGGCTACGTAGAGCACCATCGAGTCTCAAGGACGTCCTCTGGGACACTCCTCCTCAGGCTCTAAAAGCTATAGAGTGCGTCCATCTCCATGGGTATGTCTTAAGCGGGTACCACGTAATCGAATCCCACATAGAACCCAGCAGAGAACTGTTGGAGGAGTACATAGAAACTCTACGTAAAGGTGTGATAAGACCTGAGTACACTGTTCTAGAGTCTTTTTACTCTGCCGAGACGAAAAAATTCGTGAAGTTTGATAAGCTGAGGTGGTGCGTCGACGAGCTCAAGAAAAGCTGTAATTGGGATAGACGAAGCAGGTAGAGGCTCACTCATCGGGGACTTGTTTGTAGCTGGTGTTGCCTTAAGCGATGAGCAAGGTGGGACGCTATCGGGTGTCGGCGTGCGAGACAGCAAGACGTTAAGTAGAACGAAGAGGCACAGGCTCTTACTCGACATAATAAAGCACTCCGACTTAATAGTAGTTAGCCGTATCTTACCTGAGGACATAGACAGAGAAAACATCAACGACTTAGAAGTAAGGGCTGTAGAGAGAATATTAAAGCACGCTAAGTCCAGAGGATTGATTCCCACGAAAGTAGTAGTAGATGAGATAGCTGGGCGGAGGCTAGCTGTCGAGAGAGTTGCCAGAGACCTCTTCCCGGATGCTGAAGTTATAATGAGGCCCAAGGCAGATAGAGACTACGTGCAGGTATCGGCAGCATCGATTGTAGCGAAATGTCTTAGAGACGGACTCATCAGGATTTTGAGTACTACGTACGGAGAAATAGGGAGTGGATATCCTTCGGACCCTAGGACGATTAAATGGTTAAAGCAAGTAAAACAGTCCGGGTCCGCTCCCTGCTGCATTAGAAAGTCTTGGAAAACTCTTCGGAGAGTTCAGCTTAGGACCTTAGATGATTACGCGAAGAAAAGTGAGAAGACCAGCTAAGTTGGTTACTCCTCTCCCAATTTTATTACTCGCTCCTACGATACCTCAATAGGTATCAACAAGTTGATCTCGAGAAGACACGCTAGAAAGATGTGTGAGTCTGAGTATGTGGCCTACAGAACTTACATGTACGTTAGTAAGTACGTCGTAAAGGGAAAGCTGAAATCTGCTCTCGAAAAGGCTCTAAATGACGAGCTTAGGCACTACAGGTTCTGGAGTGAGATAAGTAAGGGCTGCGGTGGCTTAAAGACCTCGATGAAGGTTTTAGCTCTCTTCTTGTTGTCTATACTTTTTGGAGTAACAGTCTTAGTTAAAGTTTTAGAACGCGCCGAAGGAGACGCGAGCGACCTGTATGAAAGGCTATCTAAAGAAAGTCCTGAGTTATCAGAGGTCTTGAAGGCCATGGCTGAAGACGAGAACAGGCATGAGAGCGAGTTTGCTAGCAGCATTGATGAAGTGAGAGTAAAGTATCTGAGTTCGATAACTTTGGGTGTATCTGATGCGATAATCGAGCTTACGGGGGTCTATACGGGAGCGCTAGGAATGCTTGAGTCAACGAAGACGGCTGGGACAATAGGCTTGCTAGCAGGTATATCTGCTTCGGTATCTATGGCTGCCGCATCATATGCTCAAGCGAAGCACGAAGTATGGAAGAAGCCGTATTTAGCAGCAGTGTACACGGGTTCGTCGTACTTAGCTGTAGTATCTCTGCTGGCATTACCGTATTTCCTTACTCAATCTCTACTGACAGCTTTTGCTATAATGGTCGCCAACGCTGTCTTAGTTATAGCGTATATTTCGGTATATGGTGCGATACTGCTTGGTAAAAGCTTCTTGAAGGAGTTCTTCTCTAATGTAGCACTCCTACTAGGTATTTCAACAGCTCTCTATGCCTTAGGTCGAGCGCTAGGTATCGCCATTCTAGAATAAATGAGAGAGATCAAGATTAACTCTATTACTTCCTAGAGAACCTCAGCCTTGGATTTACTCTTTCTTCAATAGCTATTCCGAGTAGTGTGAAGCCAGCTCCCAGTAGGGCTATCCCCATCCCCGGTACGAAAACCCATAGCCATAACCCTTGGTGGAACGCGTGCCCTACTTGAGCTCTTCTGAGGATTTGCCCCCAGCTTTTAGCTATTGGGTCGCCTAGTCCTAGAAAGCTTAGACCTGCTTCAGTTAAAATAGCTGATGTTGCGCTTAGCACCATGTTAGCTATTATTAATGGGATAACGTGGGGGAGTATGTGTTTGACCATAATCCTAAAACCGCTAGCTCCAACAGCTCTAGCAGCTTCAACGTAGGGTCTCTCTCTTAAGCTAAGGACTTGTGCTCTAACTATTCTAGCGAAGCCGGACCACCCGAAGAAAGCTAAGACCAAGACTATGTTGTTGAGGCTGGGACCTATATATGCTGCGAGGATAATGATCAGTGGTAAAGTCGGGAGGGCAAGCATAACGTCTACCGTACCTGTTACAACTTCATCTACAACTCCACCTAGGTAGCCAGCAACTAAGCCAAGCATCGTCCCTATAAGTGAGGCTATGAATGGAGCTGTAAGACCGACATATAGGCTGACTCTTGCTCCATAAACGAACTCGCTGAGTATATCCTGTCCTATGTCGTTTGTTCCTAGTAGAAAACGTTCGTTAGGGGGAGTATAAGGTGGAGCAACGATCTCGTATGGGTCGTATGGAGCTAGGTGGTCCGCGAATACGGCTACTAGTGCGAAGGCGAGGATTATCGAGAAACCTACGAGTCCGAACTTATTTGCTATCAGCACATAGTATATTTCTCTCCGTATAGAGCTCATAGTTCACCCCCTCTTAACGTACCTAATTCTAGGGTCTACTACTGCGTACAGCAGATCAGCAGCGAAGTTTGCTGCTATCACCGTGATCGCTAGCATGAAGAAAGCAGCGTTTAGTACAGGGTAGTCCTTATAGATTATCGACTCGTATATTAGATAGCCGACGCCGGGATAAGAGAAGACTGTTTCAGTAATAACAGCACCTCCTACTATGTGTCCCAACCTTATTGCGAGCATGGTTAAAGGTGGAAGGAGAGCGTTTCTAATCGCGTGCTTCATAACTACTCTCTCGGGGAGTCCCTTAGCTTTAGCTACGAAGATGAAGTCCTCCTCTAGAACATCTACCATAGAGTTCCTGGTTACGAGAGTATACGAAGCATATGCGGTAAGTGTGACTGCTGTAACCGGTAAAGCTAGGTGCCATAAGGTGTCGAGAGCATACTCAAAGAAGTTAGCGTGAGGTAGTCCAGGAGTAACGGCGTGCGCTACAGGGAAGACCTTAAGGATGTAACCGAACACATACTGTAGCATGAGAGCAAGCCAGTAGTAGGGTATAGCATAAACTACTATCGCGGATACAGTTATCGAGACGTCTACCTTGCTTCCCCTCCTCCAACCAGCTAGAATCCCCATAATTATCCCCAAACCTGATACGGTTAAAGATGTGATACCCTGAAGAAGCAGTGTCCACGGGAGTCTCTCCATGACTAACTCGTAGACGGTTCTTGGGTAGTACTTGTAGCTGTATCCCCACTGACCAGTAAAGAGGCTCTCTAAGTAAGCAAAGAACTGTTCGTATAGAGGTCGATCTAACTTCCACATGCTCCTGAGAATTCTAACTGTATCTGCTGGAAGGTTGTACTCATTTGCTAGAATAGAAGCTGGGTCCCCCGGCATAGCTCTAGGCAGTAGAAAATTCAGTAAGACGATAATGAAGAAAACAATAAACACTCTTAGGAGTCTACTAAGTAAAAAATACCGTAGCATTTCCGAACCCTACCGCCTTTTAGTAGCTAAGAACGCTATAGCACCTATGAATACTACTAGTAGTACAGCTAATAGTGTCAAAGTCTCGGTTGATATACCTCTTGGTTGCGGTGGAGTTTCAGATACAGTTAGTGTACCGACTCGTACTTCCGTCTGGGTCATAATTACCGTAGTTCCTCCAACGACTTGAGTAACCTCTCTGACTTGAGTGACAGGTACTGTGGTTACGACCGGTACTTGAGTTATAATGGTTACAACTTCAGGCTTTCTAGGTGATAAGTTGAGTATAGAAATCTTCGACGTAGGTCCCTCGGATTCTACCCACCCAGTAAATCTCTCAGTTCTGTAAGCCACGAGAGCAGTTTTCATGTAAATAGTGAGAGCAGGTATATCTCTTGCGACTATCTCCTGTATTTTCCATATTATCTCTCGTCTCCTCTCCGGGTCTAGAGTACTTCTCTGTAGCTCTAGCAGGATATCGAGCTCAGGGTTCCTATACCTAAACCAGTTTCTACCAGCGTAAGTTCCCAGAGGATACGCTTGCGAGCTGTGGAATCGCTCATATAAGTAGTAGTCCAGGTCTGTGGTTATTGACATCCCGATACCCATAAAGCCGATGTCGAAGTCTCCAACACCCTCTCGCTGGTCTACAGTACCGAGGGCTTGGGCCTCGATGGAGGCATCGATACCTATCCTCTTAAGCCATCCTGCTACAAGTTCGGCAGACCTCTCGAACTCGGCTAGACCGGATATCGTGAGAATCTTGAACCTAAGTACCGTACCGTTAGGGGTCTCCCTTATTCCGTCTCCATCTCTATCTACAAATCCTAGTTTGTCTAGTATTTCTGCTGCCTTAGTAAGGTTCTGCCTTCTGTATCCAACACTTGGGTTGTACCAAGTACCGAAGAGTGGTTGCACCCACCCATCGGCAGCCGGGTATCCATACCCAAGCATGACTATTCTAACTATAGCTTCCTTATCTATAGCGTACGCTATGGCCTCTCTAAACTCTCTTATCGAGAATGGATACCTGTCGTTGTTGAAACCTATGAATCTTAGTGAGGCTGTGTACGTTAGCTCTACGATCCTGATGTTCGGGTCTCTTAATAGAACTGGAACTAGCTCTGGGGCCACAGTTGTAGCAGTTATTGCGTCGATATTACCGGCTTGAAGGTCTAGCATTAGTGCGTCAGTGCTCTTGTATAGAACTACAACTAGTCGATCGTTCTTCGGTCTCCCTCTGTAGTAGTTTTCATTAGCAACAAGTTCTATAGAGACTCCGGGTGTATATTTTAGAAACTTAAACGGACCGCTACCAACCGGGTTATCCATATTCTTAAAGGTAGTCGGGTCTACTTCAGACCAGATGTGCTTAGGAAGGGGTGGGATTAGTGCTCCGATGTAGAACAGCGCCGGTGCGTAAGGTTCCTTTAGCTTGAACTCCACTGTTCTGTCATCTATGGCTTTAACGTACTCAATGTACTTTCGAAGACCCCACTTATCTAGCTTATCCGAGTAGTTCGATGCCACAACTAAGTTAAATGTGAACTCGACATCACTTGCCGTAATCGGTCTACCGTCATGCCAATATGCTCCAGGTCTAATCCTAAACCTCAACAGCAACTTTTCTGAGTCAACAGAGTAGGACTCCGCTAACCACGGAATATACGTTCCATTAGCCGATATGTATAGTAGGGTATCATAGAGCATCCCCCTGATGTAGCCAGCAGCAGCGAATAACCCTATGAGAGGATTGAAGTTATCGATCTGGTCAGGCATACCTAACTTAAGGACGACCTCCTGGGCTACGGTGGTGTTCGTATAAGGACCTAGTAGGCTCAGCGAGATCGTTAGTGCTACTACCAATACGAAGGCTCTATCTTGGTACTTCACGATATAATACACCGACTACTGCATGCATACAGCGGGTAAAATAGCCCTTGGGTAAGTAACTTTTCTCCCTTTCATTACGCTAGGGAAGCCCGGCTTCATTTGAATATCTTAGAATTAGATCGAGCGGTGATAGGAGTAAGAGAGACGTACTAAAAATCCGATAATGCTTAAAAGTAAGATGATGCGCTAACAGCACGGGTCAAGATCTTCAAAGCTAATTGAGTTCCTCGCAGGGAACTAACGCACACTATGAGTCATCGAAAGCGCACTTACCCGTCGATGAAGTCTGTCCGCAGGTTGTTTTGGTTATTTTGGTTTTTCTGGACACGGGTTCACCCCACCTATTTCCAGGAGTAAAGCTGGACTTAACAATATACGCTACGATGAGAAGATTTGGGAGAGTTAAGGTCTATAGAGAGTTCTCAGATTAGGCAGCATAGACTGTAAATTGTCGAGAGAACAGCGTTACGGGAGTTATTAATATTGGGTCGATAAGTTTTAACTCAAATCGAGGAGCGGCACCTCCTTGGCAGAACTCCATTTACCATGGTTAAAGCCGTGATGTCGTAGCTGAAACAAAACCGAGCTCTAGAAATAGAGCATTCTGGGAAACGCTTATTAGCTTCATCGTCCTTGAGTACAGGGGTTTGAATGAGTAGGCGAAGAAAGGAAGAGGAAGACCCGTTCGAGAGGATCAACAGGCTCTTTCGGGAAATGTTTGAAGAGTTTGATGAGGAAATTAGGAGGCTTATGAGAGAGATGGAGAGAGTTCACGAGTTCAGTGTAGAGCATTATAGGTCTATGGTTGGCAAACCTTACGTTTGGGGATTTGAGATAACTATAGGTCCGGACGGAGTACCTAAGGTCAAGGAGTTTGGAAACATAAGAAGGATTGGTAAATCACCTAAAATATCCGAGGAAGTAGAGCCCATAATTGATGTAATCGATGAAGAAGACAAGATTAGGATCGTAGCAGAGCTCCCCGGAGTCGAGAAGGACAAAATAAGCCTAAAGACTTCCGGGATGAAGCTGATAATTAAAGCAAGCAATCATAAAAAATACTACAAAGAAGTTGACCTTCCAGCAGAAGTAGATATCTCAACAGCTAAAGCCACGTATCGAAACGGAGTACTAGAGGTAGAACTGAAGAAAAAGAAACACGTGGAGAAAGAAGAAAGAGAGATTAAAGTAGAATAGTATAAGTATAACACTATAGCACAATACACCATATAACTAGTGCCTGTCTCAAGCCTTCATAATCTACGGTCTTTCTCTAGTAGAGTATTTCTAAAGGCGCTTAATTAGTGAAATCTGACATAGCTTATACATTAAGCGTTTCATTCCTAATGTTTTAAGATAATGAGTATAGGCTTTGACTCACTTGTTTTAGGTGATAAGCTAAAGAAGTAAGTTGCTCTATATAGATGGGGTACCCCACAATCGTCTAAATAGCCTTTATGACCTCAAGTATGAGCTTCTCATCGAGAGGTGCTACTCTACGTTGGTTAGTGAAGATACGAAGTTCCTTGAAGTAGGTTGGAAATGTGAGCATGGAGCACACGGTTGTCTACTGGCGAATATCTTAGATTAAGCAACTAAGGTCTGGTTATTTGCTTCCGATCTTATATGCCTCTTCAAAGCCTAAGAATAAGTAGGGGCATGAACCTAGAGGTGCTTGTGCTCTACAGACTGGCTGGCAAGGTAGACTTACTTTATGCTTTAAGAGCTCTTTCAACTAGTAGAATGAGCTATAGGGAGGTTTCTGAGAGGTATGGAGTAAACCAGGGTTCTCTTGAGAACGTTTTCAGGGAACTGTGTAGTGGGCGCTACCAGCTTTGTGTAAAAGTTTTATCGATAGCTGTAGACGTAGTCTTAATGAAAGTTCCGTCTGTAGCTACCAGAGGTTATTGCGGTCTATGCGGTATAGTCGTCTCCAATTTACCTCTCCACTTAGGAAAGAAGCACAGAGATGTAGTAGAGTACTACACGAAGGTAGTACGTAGCGAGATAGCTGAACTATTGAGGAAGGAGTCACCAGTTTCATGAATAATCGATGTTAAGCCTCAGTGAGTACACGTCTTCTCTCCTAAGGCTTAACAGTGGCAGGACTCTCCTGGCTTCGTATACGTAGTCAACGTCTACCTCATATTCAGCGTATTTCTCTCCTATTCCCAGGTCTAGTAAGACTACGCCAAGTGGGTCTACAACCATGCTCTTACCAGTAAAGGTAGGTCCAAACTGGTTAGATACTACTATGTAGTAAACGTTCTCACTGGCTCTACTACGAGCCAGAAACTCGAGGGTTTCCTCCTTGAGGGGTCCACTATACCAAGCCGACGGCACGAAGACCACCTCAGCTCCCTGGAGAGCGTAGTGCCTGAAGATCTCTGGAAACCTGAGGTCAAAGCATACTGCGATAGCCGCTCTACAGGACCTAACCTCGAAGACCTTGCTCGGCGTATTCCCAGGAGCTACATATTCAGATTCTCTGTAGCCTAGAGAGTCGAATAGGTGCAACTTTCTATATACTGCGACAACCTCTTCTCTAGGTGATAAGACTACGACCGTATTGTACACTCTAGGATATCTAGCTTTCTCGAAAAGCGTGACGAGGACGTACGTGGAGAACTCTTTAGCAAATCTCTTAAACTCTGAGACGAACGGTCCTTCCAGGTCTTCAGATTCTCTATATACCTCCTCCGGGGTGCGGCCACTTAGTGTAAACATGGAATACTCCGGGAGAACCACTATGTCTGCTTCAACTTTCTTAATTAATAGAAAAATCTTTTCTAGGTTGGCCCTCTTACTTGGGGAGGAACCAAACTGAAGAATACCGACCCTCAGGGTTCTACTCAAAGCTCTACCCAGTAGCCGACCAGACCGACGTATAAAACTTTTTTAAATGACGAAGCTCCGTACCACGTTTTCAGAGCTTTGTGAATTGGCGTACCAATTTCTAGTTCGTGCCGCTCTGATGAGACCCTTGTCTTAGATGCGAGTAGGTGGGGTCAGTGATGTGATAGCTCGTGCAAACCTGTTCCTTAGATACTCAAGGTGGAGGCTTTAGGGTACTCTGAAAACCGTTTGTCCCTAGATGTTCATTCCAGTAATTTTATCTTCACTCATGGTTACATCTGGGGACTTCCACCTCGTTATGTTGATTTAGGTATCTACGTGGGTTCATGAGTGGCTGCAGAGCCCGACGGCACGGAGCTCCCATCTAGCTCGATCTCTGGGTGGCTTGGGGCATCACCCCCATCGCCACCCGGGCTCATCGCAATAAGATAGAAGCAAAGCTTATAGGCATTTCCTAGTGAGATCAAGAAGAAACTGGCTAGTGACAAGCCGAGAATTACGGCTCGTGGTGTGCTAGAGAACAGGATCGAGGATAAGACTCGCGGGAAAGCTCGTTTACTGTAATCAAGAGGTGAGGGTGCGATACTCAATTCTTAGTTTACTTAGTTTCTATGAGGTGTTGATCACCACTATTAAGTGCCTTGATACTCTCCTGAGGGATGCACGATTTTAGTTACGGCCTTTGCTCTTTAGCCTCTTTTCGATCTCCTCTCTTAGCTTTGTTCTCAGATTCCTCGCATCGCTTCTAACTACGATCTCGACGACATCCTGTCTTTCCAGCCCTACGTAATGTAGGAGCGACTTAGCGTTAGTACCTAACCTCTCCTCGATGGCATCCCTCAGTTCTAGGTCTACCTCGTAGCCGACGCAGTTCCTCCCCAAGCGCTTAGAGACAAAGCACGTCGTCCCGGTGCCTAGGAATGGGTCTAGCACGGTCTCACCTACGTAGCTGTAGAGTATCACGAGCCTCTCTACTAGCTCCTCCGGGAACGCTGCTGTGTACTTACTCCACTTCTCACTTGGGAGAACGTTCGTCAAGTCCCAGACCGAGAGGTACCACTTCTCTCTCAGGAACCTGTGCACGTCGATCTTGCTCTTCTCCTTGATGTCGGTCGGTACGCTAGCCCTATCGAACTCCCCGGGCTTTTTGAAGACCACTACTTCCTCGTATATGTTGTCCGGGTAGTAGTACATGGGGTACGGGTGTTGAAGTAGGACACCGCTCCTCCTGCTTATCCTTATGTAGCCTTCGGGCTTTCTCCATATGATCTTCTCCTGGTACTCAAAGCCTAGCTCACGCATGATCCTGATCAAGTCGGAAACTATCGGGTATAGCTTCCCATCGATCCTCACATCTTGGGTTACATAGCAGGCGACCCTGCCATCGTCTAAAACCCTGTAGACCTCTCTCCCAACTCTCTTTAGGAGGTCCAAATACTCATCGTAGCTCGGGAAAAGCCCGGGGAAGTCAAAGGGAGCGTTATAGTACGGAGGAGACGTAACCACTAGGTGGACGCTCCCGTCTCGGAGCTCCCTCATAGACTCAGAACTCCCGAAGAAGACCTTAACGAAAACCACCGCTACACACCTTTACCAGCTCATCGAGGGACCTCAGCAAGGAGTCAAGCTTCTTACGCCTCTCTTCAGGAGGGCCTAGGTTCAGAAACGGGCCCAAGGTTATGAGGTTCAGCAAAACCTTAACGTCGAACAACATTACCCCATACGACTTCAAGCACCTCTTAATCCTGCCGAGCAAGTTATTCTGTGCGATCTCGTTCCTCACATAGCCGACGATAAAACCCTTTAGCCAGCTCAGAGCTACTCCCTCACATCGAATCCCGTATAGTACATCCCACATAGGTATGGGGTATTAGAGCCTATTAAACTTGATTAAAGTAGGTGTCTATTTAGTAAGTTTCGCTAGCGTGAGCATGCTGTAACCGACCTTGTGGTTATCTTTTTTCTCTAGGTTTCCGCAAGTTTCCCTACGGCTCTCGGAGCTCTTAGAGTAACAGAGTACGCACCAACGTTTAAGGGCACTCTGCGTCTATAAGGTGTAGCCAGGGACTACACTAGTTCCCAAGGCCTACGACAGCCCGTGGGGGAGGCTCGGTGAAACCGTAATGAACAATCCCATGAAGATCTACGGATACGTTGGGGTGAGGGACGGTTCGAGCACTATACAGTCAGAGCGACGCCCGCCACTAGTTGGACTGATAGGTTACGTGGTTTAAGTCTAACCCTCTCGGTCACGATCAAGTACTTTCCCTAGCTAGTTTCCCGAGTCTAGGGGTTCAGCTCTGATGTAGGTTTATATTGGTTGATTTCATTGCCTCACCTCTTTCCCCCGCATTCCGCTCGGGTTTTCATCGGGCTTGGGGGCGTTCAGGGTGACCCCTAGCACCCCACATCTTAGATGTCTCGGGGAGAGCCGCCATATGCAGCATCGAGTGGCTCTCGATCCCTCATCGAAGTACCTCTACGTATATCAAGGTGTTTATAAAGTTTCTATCAATACCAACCAATACAAACAAATATGAAAAACGAAACAGTTTCACAAGGCTCTTGGGCTAGTAGCGGCCGCACGGTCGTAATTAGTAATGCGAATAACGTGCTTTTTGCTTCGCCTGCTGTACCAGCCAGTAATGCTGTAAGATACTTACTCAAAAGGACATGAACGAGGAAGAGCTATTTTTGGAGTGAATAGTACTAGGGGTTCTAGCCATACTACCTGAGCTAGTGAGAGCCGACGTCCTACATTGACTGACAACGGTCTTCAACGTCCTGACGCCGGTCTCTTGATACCCTCGGCTCTCGGATCTTCTCAGCAGGGTTTAACTGATAAGGCGTGGCAGCATCTATAGGTAGCTGACGCATTCTCTAGACTGCTCGTAAAGTGGGAGCTTAACGCCGGACTACTGTAAGTAGTAGATAGCGACCCTGCGAGTACTCCTCGCTAGCTTAGTCGCTGGAATGGCGGTACTCGTGATTACGAGAACTAAGTCTGAAAGAACGTAATAGAGAGAAAAAACAGGCTTAGGACTTTAGGAGTACAGTATACTTTTGTATTCCTCGAAAGTCCTAACTTCTTCCTGCGATGGCCTAGTAAGAGCACTTACTACGAGAGTTACGACAATATTAATGGCGAGACCCAGTAATCCAGCAACTGCTGCGTGGTACGTAACAGGCATCCTGAAGTACTTACCTGTTTGAACAGTGAATAAAGTCACGATGATCGAGCCGACAACGAAACCTGCTACTGCCCCGTGCTTGTTTATCACTTTACGCTTCGGGATGACCATCTGGATTGTCATCGGTACTAGCTGGAGGCCTCCAGCGACAGCAATAGCGGTTATATCGAATATGAGCCCGGGCTTGAGTATGGCAAAGTACCAACCGACCAGCATCCAGACGAACATGAGGAGCCTGCTGACGAGTACGTATTCCTCTTCACGTCTACCGGGTCTAACGTACCTCTGGTATATGTCTCTCGTAAGCAGAAGTGACGTCGAGCCCAAGAACGAGTCGAGAGTAGACATAGCTGCCGCAGCAGCTCCTGCTAGTAGGAAACCTGCTACCGCTGGGTGCAGGAATGTAGTAATCATGGTAGCCATTATAGCGTCATCGCTCCCGTACTTAGCCCTCAGGACGTCCATAAAGCCCTTCTCGAGGACGCCGGGCATGCCTACAGCGTTTACTACCGCTGCTGATAGCCCTATCATAGCTGCTGGGATGTAGTAAGACGATAGATAGAGTGCTGTCCCAACGGCGGAAGCCTTAAGTATCCTCTCATCGCGCGCCATGTAGTACTTTATCCAAAGATGCGGTAGCAGCATTAGACCTGGTCCGTAGATCATTATCGTTCCGAGCATCATAACCGGGTCCCACTGCATAGTTAGTAGGGAAGGTCTTAGCGTCCTAAGCTGGTTCATTACCTCGGGTAGCCCTCCCGGAGCTAGCCTGCCGATAATCAGAAGAGCTGCTAAAACTATGCCTAAATACATCCAGACGCCCTGGAGGACGTCAGTCCAGTAGGCAGCTCTTAGACCTCCTAAAACCATGTAGATAGTCGCCACCAGCATTAGGATCAAGGATCCGTAGGCGTAGGGGATCGCCCCGTTGCTTCCGATATCTAGTATGAGCCCTAGTCCCACAGCTTGTACTACGATATACGCTATCACGAAGAGAGCCATTATCACTGCCACTAAGACCCGAAGAAGTTCGCTCCTATAGAAGTCAGCTAAACCGTCTGCTGGAGATATATGTCCTCTAGCCCTCCCCAGCTTCATGAGCCTAGTCCCAACTAGGTACATGAACACAGCAGCCATAGTAGTCCAAGCAGATGAGGCTATCCAAAACGTCACACCAGTTCTAGCGAATACAGCTACACTCGTCAGAAACGCAAACGCGCTATGGTAAGTAGCTGCTGTAGCTAGGAACGTTACGACAGTTCCAGCACGTCTACTGAGGACGTAGAAGTCCTCTAGAGACTTCTTTAGCACTCGCCCAGATAGGTAGCCGATCGCTATGACCATCAAGCAGTACACGAATATTATCACAGTAGTTACTTGCCAGGCCTCCACGCTAACCACCCTTTATGTCTATTACTGCGTACAGCACTATGACAGCTACTGCTACTAACCACCATAGTAGCGAGTACGTGTAGGCAGAGCTAAGACCCCACAGAGAAGCGTCGGGTCTATTGACCAGATAGACCCCGAACGCTGCTGCCCATACTATAATGACGACAAGAGTGAAGAGAAAGTCTCTAGACTTTTTATAGGAAGTAGTGCTCGAGGTCATATTTTTCACTCATTATAAGTCATGTGTTACAAAAATATAAAACATTACTTACTTACTTATAGTGTCATAGACTTTTATTCTTGATAGAAATACTTCTTTACGGGGAGAGAATGGTTAAGTTTGTCGATCTCAATACTGATGCTGGGGAGTCTTACGGGAGATGGGTTCTAGTAGACGAGGATCAGTTGTTTAAGTACGTGACTTCTGCTAACATAGCATGCGGTTTTCATGCTGGTGACCCGGTCAGTATTTGGAGGTCCATTAGGTTGGCTAAGTCTTTAGGAGTTTCTGTTGGTGCTCACCCAGGGTTCCCGGACTTGATGGGATTTGGGAGGAGAGAGATGGTCCTCTCCATTGAGGAGCTGAAGTCGTACGTGATCTACCAGCTGGGTGCTTTAGACGCATTCCTGAAGGTTGA
Source organism: Thermoproteota archaeon (assembly GCA_030550455.1). Taxonomy (GTDB): domain Archaea; phylum Thermoproteota; class Thermoprotei_A; order Sulfolobales; family NBVN01; genus DRZP01. The sequence goes on along the minus strand of JAUQPH010000003.1, from coordinate 69,421 downwards.
GGGTATGAGGATGCAGCACGTAAAGGCTCATGGAGCTCTATACAACATGGCGTGGGTTAGAGAAGATTACGCTAGAGCTCTAGCTGAAGCAGTTCACTCCTTCAACCCAAGGCTTGTAGTAGTAGCTCCCTACGGGTCTGCTTCGGCTAGAGTAGCTGAAGAACTAGGACTTAAGGTAGCGTATGAGGCTTTTATAGACAGAGGCTACACTTCGGACGGGAGGCTCGCCCCTAGGGGTACTCCTGGTGCTTTAATAACGGATATCGGTAAGATTCTCGAGAGAGTATTATCCATAGTCGATAAAGGGGTAGTGCTCTCTGTTGACGGCAAACCGGTCGAAGTCAGAGCTCACACTCTCTGCATTCATGGAGATAGCCCAGGAGCTATCGAGATAGCTAGAGCTGTTAACCAAAAACTTCGGGAGCTAGGGGTAGAGTTAAGACCTATTGCCGAAGTAGTGTAGGAAATGTCGAGAAAACCATCGGGGATCAGGGTAGTTAGAAGCGGTGGCTACATAGTACACATCGACATATGCGAAGAAGTCAGTATGGATTGCGTAAAGGATATGCACAAACTCTACTACTCCATAAAGAAGGAGATAGCAGATTTAGTTGATGAAATCGTTCCTGGGGTTACATCCATTGCTGTATACTACGACCCCAGGAAAATCTCTGGTGAAGCAGTAGAGTCTAAAGTCAGAGAACTATGGCTATGGAGTAGGAGTATCGACATTGCGGAGCTCTATAAACCAAGGAGGTTCACTATACCAGTTGCCTACGGTGGTGAGTTCGGCCCTGACCTTCAGTTCGTCTCTAGTTGGTCTAAGCTCTCCGAGGAGGAGGTAGTGAAGATACACACGTCTAGAGTTTACACAGTGATAACCCTAGGATTTACGCCGGGCTTCGTCTACATGGGGGAAGTAGACCCTGCGATCTCTGCTCCAAGACTAGAGACCCCGAGGGTCAGGATTCCCAAGGGCTCGGTAGGTATCGCTGGGAGGATGACCGGCGTCTACGGACTAGAGAGCCCTGGGGGGTGGCGGCTTATCGGGCGAACACCGCTAACCATGTTTGATTATAGGAAGAACCCACCCATACCGATACACCCTGGTGATGAAGTAGTATTTAAGTCCATCAGGCCCGAAGAGTTCGAGAAACTCTTCGGGGTGTTTGTTGGTGACTACAGTGCGTAATATCCGAGTAGTCCACGTAGCTGGTCACGCAACTGTCCAAGACCTTGGTAGAAGGGGATATAGAGCTATAGGGGTTCCCGTTTCGGGGGCACTAGATAGAATGTCCGCAGTAATCGCTAATGCTCTAGTGGGAAACGAACCCAGGGTCGCCGTTATCGAGGTGTTTGGAGCAATAGCAGTTCATCTCCTAGGGGATTTCGTAGTATCTGTCACGGGGGGTTATCCAAAGGTGTTTCTAGATGATGTGGAGGTAGAGCCTTGGACTCCCCTCTATTGTCGCCAAGGCAGTACTTTGCGGATATCTCCGACTGGAGCGGGCCGCGTTCACTACGTAGCCGTATCAGGTGGAGTCGTCTGCGACGAAATCCTTGGGAGCATGTCTACTTATACTAGAGGCGCTATGGGGTGCTTTGGAAGACCTCTAAGACCTGGTGACGTCTTGGAGATAGGCTCGGTCGATCCAGCCGAAGTATGGGAGAGAGTGTCCGACTTGGTGCCACCTGAGCAGCTTGTGAGCAGGCATGCGAAACCTGAGGCACCATTAACTCTAAGAGCTACCCTGGGTATTCACACTCATCTCTTGGAAGATGTGGAGCTGTTATTGCGCAACGAGTATGTAGTTACTCCTGAAAGCGATAGAATGGGCTATAGGTTAAACGGAGAGCCACTTCCATCGGCCAAGAAGCTCGGGAGGCTACCGTCAGTGCCGACAGATAGAGGGTACGTGCAGGTGCCACCGGACGGGAAGCCCATAGTACTGATGTCTGACTCCCAGACGACTGGAGGTTATGCTGTAGCTCTACACGTCCTACCGCAGGATACCGACTTCTTAGCGCAACTAAACCCTGGTCAGAAGGTTAGGTTCAAGCTCGTTGACATAAGTGAAGCTGAAGCTAGTGTAAGGACGTACCTAGAGGAAGTGAACAAACCGCCCCTCTACCGCAAAGAGCTGGAGTACTGGGGCTAGCTCTGCTCTTCGCTTTAAGCTTTAATGAGCCTCTCACAATTCCCTATAGCAGGTTCGCTCTTAGCTTTATGGTTTCAACGGCTACCGGCTACTCTAACTGGTGTCATGGATGCTCTCTAAGTGTAGCGGGAGGAGTCTACACCTACGCACACAAAGTCGAGCGAAACCTCAGGAGACCTTACTCTAAGAGATCTAACCCGCAGTAATGGTTGAACAGCCTTTCACACCGCTTAGAACGTGATACTATAGCTGCAGAATCGGGGAGCATTTAGTGAAAAGCCCGAAGAGGCTGTACCGCTCTCACAAGAATAGATTGCTATGTGGTGTATGCGGTGGCATCGGTGAATACGCCGATGTGGACCCGTCGGTTATTAGGCTTCTGTGGGTGTTTTTAACTGTCCTGTACCCGCAAGTTGGGTTAACACTATACGTAGTAGCTTGCCTAATACTACTTAGCAAGGAGATAGTTACAGCAGTGGAGAAATCAGGTGAAGAGCCTTCACCAACGGTTAACAAGCGCGGTAACCTACAGGTTGCGATAGGTGTGGTACTGCTAATAGGAGGTCTAGTAATAGTAGCACTAACACTGAGAGAGCTGTTGAGGAACGTCCTTCGGGTGCTTGAGGCCATGCGGTTAGCTTACTTGGAGGCACCTATAGGGATGATGGTGGGAGTAGCACTAGCGATAGTTGGGTTACTCCTAGTTGTCCGACATAGGTAGAGTCCAGGTCCTAAGCGAGTAGGCGTTGCAGTTAAATGTGTCATTAGACGTACGGAATACCGTATTTTGCTTTAAGCGGTTCTTGGGCTACTATAGGTTTACTCTTAGTGGTTTGCTCTAGCACATAGGATGCCTTCCTCCTGGATAGAACCCTATTGTTGTTCCCGCAGTAAGGGCTGTAGACGCACCGAGGACACCCATCGTCACAATCGCATTTACTAACGATCGAGTAGGCTACGTCGACAGCTTTCTCGAATCTCGAGTATAGTAGCTTAGCCAGACCACTTCCACCCATATCCGCATCGTAAAAGACTATGTCACCACTCGGATAGCTCACTCCACCCATATCACCGAGGCCGGCTCCACATACTACTCTCGCAGCCGATATTACTGCGTGCTCTATAGCGTGATAGGCTTCTGCCATGCCCTCGAAGCCCAGCTCAACGAACTCCTCGAATTTTGCTAAGACGGCTTTTGTCGGATACCTAAACGTTATAGGTCTGCTGTAGTGCCGTACCTCTAGGATAGCTCCACCAAACACGTCTCTAGCTACGTATCCCTCAACCACCATCTCTAACTCTACGTGTGCGTACGCTAGCTTAACCCCGAGTTCCGAGTCTCTTTCGGCTAGAACCTCGAAGTTTGATACGTCGACAGTATAGAGGGGCCTAGTGTAGAACTCTAGAGCATCGCCAGCGTTCTCGAGGTAGGCTCTCAGCTTACCTAGGTCTAACTCTAGTGTTCTGTAAGGTCTACCTAGATAGAGGTATAGAGAACCGGGGTATAGCTCCAGTAGAGCCCTAGGGAGCTCTCTTTCGGCTATCTCTTGACCTGTGCTTAAGTCTACCAACTTAATTACCGGACCGGGGGACCTGATCCCTTCCCTTAAGGACAGGAACTTCCTGGCCTCACTGAACTGCGGAAGTACTACTCCTCCACGGATTCTCACTAATCCCTCGGCGAGCAAGTTCCCTAAGACGGACCTCCACACTTGCGGGAGGTCATTTTCTATGGTTCTACCTTGCTGAAGTAGGAAAGCTACTAAGTGAGTCTTTATAACTTCTTCGTTTCGAGGTTCGATAGCGCTTGGCGGGATATCTTGGTCTAAAAACTTCTCTGGATTTCTAGCATAATAGGAGTCTACGGGATCATCACTCAAGATCGTAAAGATATACCCCTTCCTCCTTCTGCCCGCTCTACCAGCTCTCTGGAGGTACTTAGCGTACGATGGTGGAGGTGCCGCAAGCACGACTGCGTCAAGACTCCCAATATCTATCCCGAGCTCTAATGTCGGTGTGGAGACCACTCCCTGTAGTCTGCCGTCTCTAAGGTCGCTCTCAACTCTCCTCCTCACTTCTGCCGGAATCCCAGCTCTGTGGACCATAACCTCAACACCGTGCCTGTTGCGCAAGACGTTCGTGAGCATCTCGGCAAGCTGTTGGCTATCTACAAAGACTATGAACCTCAGTCCTCTGCTAGCTAGGAACTTAGACACGAACACTGCGATGCTCCACCTACTCAGAAGACCTGTCGAAACGAGAGCGTGCACTGCCGTACCCCTCCTCATGATCGCCCCCCTAACTTCGACGAACTCCTCCCCAAACAAGGACTCAGCAAACTCCTTGGGGTTTCCTATGGTGGCAGAAGAAGCTACCACCTGGGGAGCTGACCCACGACACATCTTAATCCTTTGGAAGAGGTGGTGTACATGAGAACCTAGCACTCCCTCGTAAACGTGGAGTTCGTCGAACACCATGGTATTCGCAGACTTGACGAACTTCCTCACGTGAGGACTGTAGACTAGTCCTACGTGAATCATGTCCGGGTTCGTGATTACGAATGTCGTGGGGCTGGAGGCTATGCGAGCCCTAACGCTCCTAGGGGTGTCACCGTCGTAAATGCTCACGCTTGTAACACCGAAAACCGTGTAGTCGGAGAAGCGCTTGAGCTGGTCTCGAGCTAGGGCCTTAGTCGGATAGAGTATTAGGGACTTAGGGTTAGACCCTACCTCCTCGGACACTTTCTTGAGAAGCGGGAGGAAGAAAGCTTCAGTTTTACCAGTTCCGGTTCCCGCAGATATAACTACGTTTCGACCGCTCAAAACGTGCTTATATGCCTCAAATTGAAACCTGTAGAGCCTCTGAATCCCGCGCTTCAGCAGTACTCTAACGACTGCCTCGGGGAGGTCTAGGTCTTGTACTGCCGGACCGTGTTCGGGGTCTCCGTACTCCTCGATTTTTTCGTAAACGACTCTAGCACCTACCTCTCCGTAGTTTTCTTCAAGTGCTCTGTCAAGTTCTTCGATGAGCTGGTCTTTATGCAACTCTTTTTTATCCCGCTTACACACTTCAACTAAGGCTTTATTCTAGTTAACTCGAACTTTAAGCAGTGTTTAACGCTGAAGTAAGCTGAATAGCTCCTCAAGATTTGAGACATCTCCATCGAGCACTAGTAGAAAACCAGAAACGCGTACTCGACGTCAGTAAGTTGACTTCTAGTCAAGTAAGAAACTACTTGCTAAATACTTTAGACGGATGTGTCGTGAGGTCAACAGAGTCTCTCATGTAATACACATTATACAGACTTAGGCTTCGCCTCAATAAGTCTCGACCAAGGACCTTTCAGTAGGCTAACTAAGGTTATCGAAGCTGTAAACACTACTCCTGGTAGGAGAACCGCTAAGTATAAATTGAGGTTCAAGTTCTTAGTGAACATATCTGCTAGCTCCGGCATTAGTGCTGAAAGTACTGTTATGGGCACTACACCTAAAACTAAGATGTGGATGAATCCAGTAACGATAGCAGATACAGCCTCACCCAGCTTCAACTTATTCCTTAAAGCTCCCTTTAGTAGTCCAAATAGTGCGCCAACTAGTATGTACTGAATAATTTGAGCAATAGGTGCTATTCGTAGAGCTACTTGAGTCATCTCCTTGATGCTCTCAACGACCTTCTCCACCTCTTCAGGTGGTAGAGAGGTTGGTAGCTGGTGCCTTACTAGTTCTTCGGTTAAACTGCCGAGAGCATCGGTCGGTATTAGTGCTACCATTACAGCAACCGCAATCCCCGTAATGATGCCCGCAAACACTCCCTGTAGAACGTGCTTTTCGTAGTCACTCATCTAGCTGTTCCCAACTTCTCTATATTAACTCCATATCTAATATTTACTATGTGTAATCAGGGTTACGAGCATGTCTAACTATATTGCTTCCGTACTCATCTCGCTGGTTCCAGGATTTGTGATGCTAGCTAGGGTAGCTGGGCGGGTCAGCAGTGCTTGGTTAGCGGCAGCAGTAGGTGGAGGTGGGTGGCTACTAGCCCTGGTATTGAGGGTGCCCCTACTAGTGTTATTACAGACTCTAACTCCTGGGATTATCTATCTAGTTGCTGCCTCGGTATTAGCGGGAGTATTCGAGGAGTCCATTAGGTCTTTAGTGTTGAGAGCCGCTATATTAAAAAGTGGGAGAGGAGGATCTCTGGCTTTAGGTCTTGGGTGGGGTCTTACTGAAGCTCTACTAGTTTATGCTGTCCCGGTATCTCTCTCAGCATCTGTCTACGGATACGACTGGGTCGACCTCCTACCCGGCGCTCTAGAGAGGAACTCAGCTATCTTAATCCATCTGTCTCTAACTGTGTTATTAAGCAAAAACCCTCGGAGCTATAGGTTGCTAGCAACCTCAGCTACACTTCACTCAGTATCTAACTTAGTTGCTATAGTTGCTTCGCTCGTTTTAGAAAACATTTGGTTAGTAGAACTAGTCATAGCTATGGTCTCAGCTTTACTGTTTGTTGGAATCGCGATGCCTATGTTTAAAGCATTTAAGAAAAGTTATAGTAGTCAGAGGGGTTGAGAACGTGAGCGAAGAATTCATAGTTACGACACTCGAGTACGTCCCCGGATATAGAGTAAAGAAGATACTTGGAGTAGTTAGTGGGAGTGTAGTTAAAGCTAGGAACATAGGTAGAGATATAGTAGCAGCCTTACGGAATATTGCCGGTGGAGAGATAGTTGAGTATACGGAACTTCTTGCCAGCTCGAGAGACGAGGCCTTGAAGAGAATGATCGAGAAAGCTAGAATCATGGGAGCAAACGCAGTAGTCGGAGTCAGACTAGCTACTTCTAATATTATGAGCGGAGCGGCAGAAGTCTTAGCGTACGGGACGGCGGTCGTACTAGAAAAAGAAGTGTAAAGTAAGAGTAAAGCGCTTGTAGGAACTCCTTAGTACAATCGGACCTTACGATCTCCACACCTGCTGTAGGAGGCTGTTGAGCAACCTGCACGCTGCTCTACACATAAACACAACACGTAAGTACCAGAGTAAAAGTGGTATACAGGTGTTGAGTAGCTAAACGTGGCTCTAGTGAGAAGTCAGCTACAGCTATTCGGCAGAACTCTCCGAGGAATGTTATTAGCAGAGGCAGCACTTCTCTATAGTGTTTAGTGCTCTTGCTAGCATAGTGCTATCGTTCTTCAGCTTCAGCCCAGCAATTATGGCCCCGCAGGATGCTCTAACTTTTTGCTCGAAAATCTCTATATCAATACCGAGTAGCTCCTCAAGCTTCTTTTTCAGGAGATGCCTAAGCAACTCCCTATTCTCCATATAGACAGAACCCGTAAACCCCACCTTAGGACTAGAGACGCCGATCTTTCTTATAACTGCCGCAACCTGCTTCACAAACTCATCGATTTCACTCTCGACTATGCGGGCAGCCGTATTGTCACCATCCCTATAGGCCTTCATTACCATGGTAGCTAAAGATGCTACAGCGGTCTTTGGGTTCTCCGAGTAGTAAACATACGAGAGTACATCACTAGCAGAGCTAAAGCCCATGCTGCGGGCTATTAGGATAGCAAGACTTGAACACTCTTTTAAGCCATCGAGACACTCGAGGACTTCTCTAAGACTCTTTAGGCCCAACCTATACCCGCTTCCCTCGTCACCCAGGAGATGTCCCCAACCTCCGACTCTAACGCTATGTCCTGCGAATTCACCGTAGACACAGCTCCCAGTTCCCAAAATCCCTATGACACCGTCGCTTAAGAGAAAGACAGATGCGTGAGCAGCTACGACGTCTTCAAAAACCACCACTCTGTCCACTGAAATGCCGGAGAGTTCAGATAGCCTCTTTCGAAGTACGTCGGCGTAGCTCTTATTTACTACTCCAGCAGTACCGACGGCGACTAAGTATAGTGTAGACCTCCCGTAGCCTAGACCCGCGAGGACTTTCTCAACAGCCCTAGCGATTACGGTACTCGCCTTCTCTATTCCTACTACAGAAGGATTCGACGAACTCTCTGTAGTAAAGACACATACCTGGCTAGCCATATCGATACCGACGGCCTCCGTCTTAGTTGCCCCGGAGTCTACTCCGACTAGAACTAGCCTCTCCACCTGTTTTACCCCAGATAAGATTACTAACGATATCAAAACTGCGTGCAGTTTAGGCTCTCGAATGTACTCTGACCCACACGACTGAAGGTCTCGACTTTCGGTGCTGAGGAGATGTCGGTAGCATATAGCTAGGTTTCACTCCAGATAGCATCATCTTTATGTCAAAGACCTAGAGTGAAGAGCTCTCAGATTAATGTTGATGTTCTGCTAGTACAGTCATAGCCGTCTTGAGGTCGACCCTCTCTAAGCGGTCACCGATTTTCAGGTCAATACTTTTACCCGCTTTGTTTACTATGAGGACTTCCGCACCTAGGGTGAGGCCTGAGGCTATAGCCTTCTTCATGTACGTAACGAGCTCTCCTCTGTAGCCGATAACTCTAACAGTCTCTCCGATGCCGAAGTCTGAAAGGGGTCTCCCGGCTAGAGTAGACCCTTCCCCAGGGATCGGGTTGCCGTGAGGGCACTCCTTTGGGGACCCTATGTACCTATAAATAGACTCCACTATCCTCTGGGGCAAGTGCTCCATGTAGTGTGCGTACTCGTGAACCTCTACTGGGTCGAAACCCAGTTCATTCAGAAAGGCTTCACATATTCTGTGCTTTCTAACTAGAGTTTTAACTGTTTCTACTCCTTTTTCGCTGAGTTTGAAGCCTCGAAACTTCACCCACACGACGTAACCTTCGTCCGCGAGCCTGCGCAATATCTTACTAACAGTTGCGGGTCTAACTCCCAGCTCTCTGGAAATATCGTTGGTTCTAGCGACTCCGAAGACTTCCTCTAGTCTATATATAGTTGAAAGGTAGTCTTCAACACTCGTTCTTCTCATACTCTCCAAGACAGTAGTAAAAACACTAAATTAACTAACTTCACATACTGCGACCGGATGGAAAGCAGGTATACCGATCAGCCGGGACGCAAACTTCGAGATACTTAATGCTTTTAATACTACGTGTGCGAAGGTGTCATAATACGGCTAGAGCTTCAGTAAGGAGTAGTGGTTCGAGACAGCGTATTCTGCCTATAACTTCTAGCAACGATATGTGTGATTCCAGTAGGAGTGCGATATCCAGTGTGAACTCGTCTCTTGGGTACCCAGGATATCTGGATCGCGGATGTCATCGACCATCTATGGTGCTCGTACCCGTGGCTAATGCGGATGAATTGAGTAAGGCAACACTATGAGAATAAGCCCAAGCCTAGTATGAGGATGAACTCCTCAGCTAGATCGCTCTTCCCTCACTCCATAACATGTTGAAGTATTCCTCGACCTGTTGAGCAACGGTGTCCGATACTATGAGTACCGATACCTCGTGATTGTGGATTAGGGCACTTTCGGTCCAGTTATGACTGCCAACAAACACGTATCGATCATCGACTATAACTAACTTTGCGTGAGTAGTTATAGACTTACTCTTGTCGAGTCTTATGGGCACTCCACTACTCTTTAGGTAATCTATCGTTTCACTATAGCTACTGAAAGTCACGTCGTCGACGAGAACCTTCACATCGAGGCCCCGCTTGTAGGCGTTGACAACTGTGTACAGCAAGATGTTCACGGGATCGTCTGGTTCGCTAGGATCGTACTTCACGGCGTACATAATTATGTAGATACTCCTGTTGGCCCTACTCAAGAAGCTCAATAAAGCGTAATAGTAGTCCTTGTCCACGAGTAAGTCTACGCCTACGGCAACAGTTACAGTAACCGGCTTCGTGACTACGTATGTCGTTGTAAAAGTGGTTGTGGAAATCGTTGTAACGGCCCTCGTAGTGGTAACAGTCGAGACCCAGGTCGCAGTTCTTTCAGCAGTCCCCGTAATCGTCGTAGGTAACGTCTGTATTAACGTAATAAAAAGCTCGAGAGTCTTCGTAGTTGTACTCAAGAGCGTTGCCGTAACTGTGTGGTAAACAGGAGGCTTTGAGGCACTAATGCTGTAACCAATTAGCGCCCCGATGACTAACAAAAGGCATGCTAAAGCGAGGGCTCTAGCGTTCACGATCTAACACACCCCTCATACGCTGTTCGAATACTGATCTAAAATAAAGTATATCTTACACTGGGACCCCGACTCAGCGGATCTTCAGTCAGGTGGTATAGTGAGTATCTCACAGCGCAACTAGTGGTCCAACTAATGGTCTAGTTAGTACTGGGATCAATCAAAAATAATCCTTAGGATGCTAGGATTGTAGAGAAGCCCTCCACACTACCTCCTAGTAAGCGTAAGGGATTAATTAGGAGTATGAGTCGAGGGGCTAGATTTTATACTAGAGAAAGGATGTTGTAGCAGAGTACTGCCCGGAGAAAAGAGGAAGGGGGTTATGCTAGTCCATGCGCTAGGAACAGAGCACGGGTCCCGGATATCTAGTAAAATAGATAGACAAGAAGTAGAAAAAGCTGGAAACAGATAATCGGTTAGCTCACACTAAAAGTCTTCAATAACCGAGAGCTTTTTCTATGGGCGAGTAACTTGTTAAAGGAGAGAATACCACCCCACATCCCCAGTGAGGCTAACACCATGCTTACTCCTGCTGTCGAGATTTCATGTAATACTGTGACAAGGTCTGCTGGACTATACATGGCGGTTAAAAACGGCGGGTACGGGACTATTTCACCGTGCCACGCATGTTCTATGGCCAAAAGTATGGAGCCTCCCCAGAGGATCGTGCTCAGTATTCCTAACTCCAGCTTCTCACCTGCTGTCTTAGCCAGTCTCTGAACTACTGTTACTATTCCAGCAGCAACTAGTGGAGCTAGGAAGCAGGCCATGTCTTATCTCCCACTATACTCTGGTAGGGGGTTTATATATGCACTAACTTCAATATTTTGGTGCACTAGCATGTGGCTAGTAGCTCTCCTGTCTGCCTCAGTAGCAGCTACAGCAGTCTACTTCAGTAGAAAAGAGGTCTCAAAGTACTTGTTACTAATACTCTGGGCTGCGACACTAATGGTGCTTGTTGACTGGGTGTGGAGTTACATAGAAGGGGGAGAGTTCGTGCCTCTCGAGGTACTCGAAGACCCTCTCGGCAGCTCCCTGCTCGGACTCGTTATGGTAATAGGAGGGATAGCTTTGTGGGCTATCCTAGCTGTAGTCCTCGAGTTAGTTAGAAAGAGGTCTAGTTCGTGAAGCAGTAAACGCTTCAAAATCTTTAACTGCTCCCGCTCTTGAGAGCTGTTTTCACTATCAGCAAAGCGGTGTACAGGGTTAAGTTCGGTACGGTGTCTACGGTTATATACTCATTAGGTGCGTGAGCCCTCCCGCCGTGACCCGGTCCCGTCGAGATCATTGGTAGCTTCAGTACTCTAGTGAAGAGGTAAGAGGGTGCCGAGCCCGGCATCATGGGGATTAAGTAGGGCTTTAACCCCATCATTGAGTACGTCTCGACGGCTGTTCTGACTGCGGGGTGTCTGGGGTCAGTCTTACTCCACGTGTACGAGTCATGCACTCTGACTTCGACCAAGTCCTTTACTTTGAGTTTCTCCAGGACTTCGTTTAAGTAAGAGATAGCGTCCTCAGGCTCTATGTTTGGGACGAGTCTGAAGTCTAGCCTCATGACGGCCTCCGCCGGAGTTATGGTCTTCGTACCGGGACCCACGTAACCCGAGGCAAACCCGTCTATGTTGACGGAGGGTCTAAAGAACACCTTGATGTACCAGTCCCTACCGGTTAGCAAAGTCCTGTAGATCCCGTACTCCTCTACGACTCTACTCAATGGGCAGGCCTCCATGATGTCCTCTAAGTACTTTAGGTCCTCCTCAGTGGGAGTAACTGCCTTAGACTCTAGCCACCCGAGCTTGGGGCCAGCTAGAGGGTCTAAGAGCTCGAAGGCAACTCTAGCTAGTACAGCAGCCGGGTTCACTAGCCCGGAGCCGAGGCTGCTGTGCGCATCGTAGCGGCTTGTCCTAACTCTAAGTTCTACGAAGACTATTCCTTTGTTTCCTAACTCTATCGTAGGCTTCCCCGGGATGTCCTCTGAGGGGTAGGCGAAGTAGACAAAGTCTGAGCCCACCAATTCACTGCCTTTATCCTCAATGAACTTAGGCATCGAGAGGCTACCAATCTCTTCCTCACCCTCTAGCACGAATACTACTTCAACCGGTATGTCGCCGACTACCTCCTTAACGGCCTCTACGCCGAGTAGAGAGCACATAAGCCCGGCCTTCGTGTTATAAGCTCCTCTACCCACTATCTTGCCGCCAGCGATAGCAGCCTCAAACGGTGGGTAGTCCCACTCACTAAGCGGGTCCGGGGGCTGGACATCGTACATATTGTAGATCACGACCCTGCTTAACCCTCTGGAGCGTACTCTCCCGTATACTATCGGATGCCCTCCGTAGCTCAGTAATACTGCTTCACTACCTAGCCTTTCCCTTATCCAGTCCCTCAAGAATCCCGCGGTTTCCTGTATGCCCTCACCAGTACCGGAGATGCTGGGCATCCTGATGAGCTTTCGAACTTCTTCGACTAGGTAGTCTCTGCGGTTGGACACGTAGCTCTTGAGCTTAGCGAGTAACTCCTCCAAGCTATAACCCGCGAATATAGTTAGGAGAGGGTTAAATAGCCCACTCTCCTCCTAGTACTTTCTGAGTCTCGGGTTTACTATCTCGTCTAGTGCGTAGCTTATGAACGTAACCGAGAGTACTGCTAGAACTATTCCGAGACCGGGGGGTACTACGTACCACCAGTAACCAGCTGACATAGCACCCATTCTGAAAGCGAACCTCAGTATCCCTCCCCAAGACGGTATCCTCGGGTCTCCAAGCCCTAGGAATCCAAGTGCGGCTTCAGCGATTATAGCATTAGAGATCTGAAGAATCATGTTCGCCACAACTAGGGGGGTGGTAGCAGGGGCGATGTGTTTGAAGAGTATTCTCATAGAGCTGGCTCCGCAAGCTCTAGCGGCCTCCACGTGCGGGTACTCCTTTATTGAAAGGACTTGGGACCTAACCACCCTTGACACTGGAGGCCATGAGAGAACGGTTATTACAAATATTACGTTGAAAAGCCCAGGACCTAGAACGGCTGCGAAGATTATCATGAGGACTAGACTTGGTATAGCGAGGAGGGCGTCAACCACTCTCATGATGACGGCGTCGAGGAGACCACCGAAGTAGCCTCCAAACAACCCGACTAGAGCCCCGAGGAGAGTCGAGAGGAAAGCTGCTACAAAGCCTACAAAGAGAGATACTCTAGCTCCACTTAGAAAAAGCGTGAGGAGGTCTCTACCTATCTCATCACATCCAAACGGGTGCGATATAGACGGTCTCTCAAACGGTTTACATACGCCGTACTGCCAGACCCCATAAGGGGTTAAGATGGGTCCAACACCAGCGACTACCACGAGACCCAATAGCAGAAGGGTGCCGAACCTGCCGTAAGGGTTTCTTAAGAACAGCCTCAGGGTTCCCCAAGAACTCACTTAAGCCTCACCCGAGGGTCTAGGTACGCGTATAGCAGGTCAACTAAGTAGTTCGTGACTAAGAAGGCCGCAAGTATTAATATGAAGAACCCCTGCAGAAGTGGGTAGTCTCTAGTTGAGACAGCTTCGTACATCAGCCTACCGAGCCCCTCCCAAGAGAACACCGTCTCGGTCATCACCGCGCCCGTAAATACTCCAGCTAGCTGTAGACCTACTATAGTTGCGAAAGGTGGGATGGCTGCTCTGAATACATGCCTCCTTATCACAGCGTCCTCGCTCAACCCCTTGGCCCTAGCTACGTAGACGAAGTCTTCCTGAATTAGAGATAGCATAGAGTTTCTCACTATTAGGTAGTTATAGCCTATCTGGATGAGTGTTAGAACTGTAAACGGTAAAACCATGTGCCACAAGTAGTCGAGTGCTAGATCCAGAAACCCCTCATGTACTCTCGTAGCTGTAATGGTTCCACCAACAGGGAATAAACGAAGGTTTACTGAAAACAGCATTATGAAGATCATGCCGAGCCAGAACGTCGGTATGGAGTAAGTAACTAAAGAGAAAGTAGTTAGAGAGGAGTCCAACTTAGAGCCGTACTTTCTAACTGAGGTGAGAGCCATCAAGAGCCCTAAAGCTATCGCCGCAAAAGTAGATGAACCGACGAGGACTAACGTGTTGATCATCCTCCTACCGAACATTATCTCGGTTACGGGTCTGCCGTAGTAAAGCGAGTAGCCAAGTTCACCGGTGAGCACGTTGGCTATGTAGACAAAGAACTGCTCGTAGAGAGGTCTATCAAGCCCAAGCCTCTGCTTGAGGAGCTCCCTAGTCTGAGGGTGTATTCTAGGACTTTCGAGTAGGAAGGCCGTAGGGTCTCCGGGCATGGCCCTAAAGAGGAAGAAAGCTATGCTTATCAAAATAAAAAAGGATACTAAGGTTTGGAGAGCTCTCGCAGCAGCATACCTAGGCAGACTCACTGCAGTCACCTAGATACCCTAGATACTACACTCATTTACCTACTTACCGTACCTCCTGCCTAGTAAGAACATTAGTACTCCCACTGCTACAACAGCTACTACGGCAGCGACTACCAACTCTGGTGGCGTATAGGGCACCTCCACCCTAGCGGTATAGGTTACCCACACTGGAGAAGTGACCGTAATGGGGGTCGTCTGAACAATCGTAACAGTGGCTAGTGGTGTAGGTACTGTCGTTACAGGTGGTTGTAGTACAGTGTATGGAAGCTCTGCTGCGAGCCCCCTAAAGTTTCCGTTTATTAGAGTCCAGAAGTTTAGTGCTCCACCGGGCATGTCTACTACACCGGATAGCTCTCTTCTGTATACCTGTATCCAGTACCTAACGTATATGGGTAGTATCGGTAGCTCCTCGGCTAGTATGAGTTGTAAGCGCTTGTAGAGGTCTGCTCTAGCTGTATCACTGGGCTCGGCCTCAGCTTTCCTCAGAATGTCCTCGAACTCCTTATTAACGAAGCCCCACGGGTTGTTTCCTCCAGGTACAGCCTGCTCCTCTACGTAAAAAGACGAGTAGTACCATGGCATGAAGTTCGCATCGTTCTCTATTATATATATTTGGAACTTAAGCTGGTTGTAGACGTAATCAACCATCGTATCGAAGTCTAGAGGCACGTTCTTAGCTCTAACACCTATCTTGCCTAAGTTCTCGACTAGAATGTCTCCTATTCTTACTCTAACCGGGTCGTACTCCGGTGTATATATTGTGACCTCGAACTTCTCTCCAGCTGGAGACTCTCTCCACCCATCTCTATCGACGTCTTTGAACCCTGCATCGTCGAGAAGTCTGGCCGCCATAGACAGGTCGAAGTCGTATCTTGGTACCTCTAGGTTTACCCAGAACGTAAGACCTGGGTGAACAAAGGTGTAAACTTTTTCTGCGAAGCCTAGCATGAGCGTATTGATTACGAAGTTCTTATCTAAAGCGTAAGCAACGGCCTTCCTGAAGTTCTTGTTCCCAGTAATCGGGTCCCTCATGTTGAACCCTAAGAACCCTACATATACGTCCGGACTCTTCGGGACTACGAGGTTAGGGTCTCGCATTGCCTCATCTAAAACAGCGTACGGTGCCGTCCACATCATTATGTGAGCGTCTCCTTTCTTAACCGCCAAGTACTGCGCTTCGTCTGTTGCGTAAACCTTAAATATGAGTCTAGCAGCTCTCGGAAAGCCCGCCTTGAAGTACTTTGGGTGCCTTACTAAGTCTAGGAGCTCTCCCTCGACCCACCTAGTCAGTACGTAGGGTCCGGACCCTATTCTGAGGTGACCGTACCTACTGACGAAGTCCTTCGTCTTCGATGAAACATCCTTCGGTTCTCCAGCCTCTATTCTACTCATTACCTTTTCTACGTCACCTGGGCTGAGCGGGTTGAAGAAGGTTGGGTCGTCGAAGACTTCAGCTACGTGTGACCATACGTGCTTGGGCAGTATTATCATGTACCCGAAGGTCCTGAGGATCCATGCGTTAAATCTCGATAGATACAGTCTGACGGTGTATTTATCGAGGGCTTCGACCCTATCGATGAATTCTACCGAAGGATACCATGAGGGAGGTTTGTACCTCTTGTAGAACTCTATTGTGAACACTAAGTCTTCAGACGTGATCGGGTTACCGTCGTGCCAGTAAGCACCTTCGACGAGCCTAAAGGTCCAGACGAGACCGTCATTGCTGTGCTCGTAGTATGAGCAAAGCCAGGGGTGTGGATCTAGGTCTGGTCCCTCTCTAAAGAGCCTATCGTAGGTAACTAAGTTAAGCCACCAATCATACCAAGTCTCCTCTTTTAGCGGGTTAGGATTCTTAATGTACTTCATCGAAGCTACCACTAACGTTTCTTCTATCTGTCCCAAGAGTACGGCTGGCATTACTGATGCCGTGAGGATCAGTAATAGAACTGAGGTTACTGCCACTCTATTGAATACCTTACCGATATTCGTTGTAAACACCAGTAAATAATGCGGCAAGCACTTTTTAAGCTTTAAAACTTAAACGATGATCGCAAAGCCATGTTAAATGTTTATGTAAATAAACGCAGGCTAACTAAAGCCCTCTAAGGAGATAAAAGACACTAATGTTTTGTGCATTACGCGATGTTGAAGAATATGTAGGTTATCTGTACTTAAAGGCGTTGAAGTATAAGAAGGATAGGCGATGGGGGGTGTGCTCCTCTTGGGTCTTGAAGAAGAGAACTGCTTACCTAGAGGGTTTCGTATCTACTTTGGTTAACTTACTTCTGTTCTTGGTTAAGTACTTCACCGGTCTGGTGTTCAACTCTGTGGCTGTTATTGCCGATGCTTTTCACACTTTTTCTGATTCTCTTACCTCAGTCGTTCTCATTGTAGGGTATAGGGTGGCTGACAAGCCTGCTGATAGAGAGCACCCGTTTGGACACGGTAGAGCTGAAACAGTAGGGGGTCTAATCATCGGTGTACTACTCGGTGTCGCCGCATACCACTTCACGATATCTAGCTACGAGAAGCTCTTAGCTGGTGTTCCACTAGAGTACTCAGACTTACTTGTAGTAGTGCTGGTTGCTTCAACGGTCTTTAAAGCCGCCCTGGGTCTCTGGGCTTATAGGTTGGGTCGAAAACACGAGAGTCAGCCGATAGTTGCTGATGCTTGGCATCACGCTAGTGACGCTATAGCTACCGGTCTACTGTCAGTAGCTATATATGCCGGTAGAGACTACTGGTGGATTGATGCGGTATTGGGGATGGCCGTCTCAGCACTAATCTTCTTGACGGCAGCTAAAATCGTCTATGAGAGTTCGTCAGAGCTACTCGGGAAGTCTCCGAGCCGAATAGAACTAGATAAACTCGTGGAAACAGTTCGAGAGGCCCACTCTGATGTTAGGAGAATTCACCACATACACTTCCATAAATACGGAAACCACGTGGAAGTAACACTACATATAGAGTTGCCTGGTGGAACATCACTACGAGAGGCACATGAAGTAGCAACAAAAATTGAGAATGCTGTAAGGAGTAAGTTAGGGTACGAAGCAACAGTACATGTAGAGCCAGGAGGAGAGCCTGTAAAAGACCACGTCGACTAACCAAACTCTAATACATAACAAATACCGCAACAAATACGCAACACGCAGGTTAAAACTCTAAGTGTCGTAGCTAGAAGTGTGGTTGCCGCGTTGTTCACGGGCTTCTACCTCAGCACCTGCTCACCTACCGCAGGGTCATCGGGAGTACACCAGCGGGTACCACAGAGCCCACCTCGAGGGGTAGATGCATCCTCTCGCCTCCGATGATTACCCGGTCGACATTGAAGCAGAACGCATCTTCTAGATATCTATAGTGACTAAAACTGCTTAAAACCTCCATAGAGAAAAGACTCTATAGGTAACCTCGAGAGTAGGCGCATATAAAACGAGACTCAGACCCGTTCCACGTCGGTAATTACGTAATCAATATTGGCTCCTAAGCACACTGAAGCTTACTCCTTTAAACACTCATTCTCAAAAGTCTAACGTGCTCTCTAAGAGCTCAGAACCACGCCTACGAAGATCTACAATACTCGGATCGTCGTTAGCTATTGTCGGTATGAAAACGTAATCAAGAGTGTGGATGTGTGTTCACTAAATCTACTTTTGTGGAATCGCGGTAGTGTGCGAACTCGCGAGTCTAATTCAGGCTCCGTGGAATAAATTAGAGCGTGAGGTGATTTAAGCAAGTAATACCGTATGTCTTGTATTATTCTTTAACACTTTAACATATGTTTATTCCGAGTTTTAATTTTCTGTTTTAAATGTAATTGAGGGTTCTTAGATGTCCCTCCAAATCCGTCGGGTAAAGCTTAAAAATGTTGAGATGAGCTTTAGGCTTCTGAGTAGGAAGTCTTCTAAAGCTGTAGTACTCGTTCATGGAAATCTGTCTTCCTCTGCGATATGGGAGGATATTATGAGCTCCGTTCAGGAAGACTTTGATGTAGTCGCACCGGATCTTAGGGGTTTTGGAGACAGTGGGAGGGCTCCTGTTGACGCTACGAGAGGTCTGAGAGATTTTTCAGATGATCTACTCGAGCTTCTCTCTAGACTTGGCTATAAAGGCTACGTTATGGTGGGACACAGTATGGGTGGTGGTGTAGTCCTTCAGGCGCTACTTGATGCTCCTAGTAGTGTTAGAATCGAGAAAGTAGTACTCGTAGATCCCGTCTCTCCATACGGGTATGGGGGGACTAAGGACGAATTCGGAACACCATGCTATAGTGACTATGCCGGCTCTGGTGCTGGGCTAGTTCTGAGGTATAACCCCGATTTCGTTAACTTGCTGAAAGCTAAGTACACAGGAGTAGACCACCCTTCAGCTCCAGTAAACGCTGTTAAGTCGCTATTCGCCGACGACTTCGTAATCAACGAAAAACTTCAAAAGAAGCTCTTAGATATGCTATTCAGTGTAGAAGTAGGCGTAGATAACTACCCCGGAGACTACGTGGAGAGCCCGAACTGGCCTTACGTAGCACCCGGCACTAGAGGAGTTCTCAACGCTATGTCCCCGAAGTATATGAACCTATATCCTGTGGTTAAAGCTTCATTAAAGCCACCTGTTCTCTGGATTCACGGTAGTAAAGATGTGATAGTCTCAGATATGTCACTACTAGACCTAGCTGTTCTAGGAGCGATGGGCTTCATACCGGGATATCCCGGTCAAGAAGTATTTCCACCTCAGCCTATGGTTAGGCAGATCGAGGTGTTTCTAAGGGAGTATGAGTCAAGAGGGGGAACCATTAAGAAAGTGTTAATAGATGGAGCGGGTCATACACCGTTTATAGAAAAACCCGATAGATTTATAAAGGAGCTTCAGAGCTTTATATATTAACAACGAGGTTTACAGCCCAGCTCTTAACTTCATCACGAAAAACTCAGCAAGTTTTCTCTACTCCTACCTTCTTTCCGCAAGCTACTACCGCAATTAAAGACTTCATTTACTCAAATCCTGATAGAGTTAATAAGCTACATCTAGCACTAGTAAATCACGAACTAAAGACTTAGAATAGGGGTAATTTAGCGTCGCAACACGGCTTATATTTTCCACCTACACATCGTGTGAATATTTCTAACCACATAGGAAGGAAACCTACGGATTTAAATTGACAGACATCAATAAGTTAGTTAGGGTTCGAAAATGGTGTTACTGAGTGCTAAGCTTGAGGAGCTTTTGAATAAGCAGTTAAACCAGGAGCTTAGGAATGCGTACTTGTACTTATCGATGTCGGCTTACTTCGATAGTATCGGTTTAAAAGGGTTTGCTCACTACTTTAAAGTCCAAGCGAGGGAGGAGCTCGGGCACGCCATGAAGATATACGAGTTTCTTTACGATATTGGTGGTAAGGTAGTTCTCTACGATGTACCAAAGCCGAAGGAAAGCTGGAGCTCCGTACTTGAAGCAGTCGAGGACTTCTACAGTGCTGAAGTAGAGAACACGGAAAGATTCTATTACTTAGTAGACAAGGCCAGAGAGGAGAACAACAAAGTCGTCGAGTCTTTCTTAAAGTGGTTCATAGACGAGCAAGTAGAGGAGGTAAGTAGTGCGAGTGACTTACTTGCGAAAGTAAGGCTAATCGGTGACCAAAAGCACGCACTATTAATAGTCGACTCCAAGCTAGCAGAGAGGAAGTAAAAACCGAGGCACTACACATCTCTAAGTGAGAGTAGTTTACCTTTAGTGTTTTTAGTATAGTGCTTAGATGAGCTTGCCATATCGGTGCTCTGGATATTGGGCGTAAGTAGGTTATAATGTTATAACACTAAATTGAGGCAAACCGTCCATGAAGTATGGAAGTCAAAAGCTAACATAACATGCTCCACACATAAATAGCGCATAGGAACGATTGAAATGATTAGACTACGCAGAGTTATCAGATGTTGGAAATATGCTCATAAAACTAAGTTAAGGCACACACTTCCGTAAGTGAGAGAGTAGAATTGGTTAAAACAGGTTATTTAGAAATAAATGTAATTAGCCCCCAACCAAAAACGAACTATTGATTTAACTAAAATAGTAGTATTATGAGAGCTGGACGATGATACCTCGAACTACCTTAGACCGAGCTACGTGTTCTGCTGTAGGGCTTAACGTTAAGTTTTACTGCTCTCGTAGATTAGTCGACGCCCTTCGCAACGTCCAATAAGACGCGTTAATGACGAAATCCCTTGGCGGATTCCATGGATAATAGTTCTAAATTTTATTTAGAAATTTATTAGAAAAAGTTGATTTATATTGAGTTGGTCTATACATAAAATATAAAACCTCTAGTACAATGTTAACAAGTTGGTGTGAGCTTGAGGCCACGCTTCGGCCTCATGGGTTATACAGCTATAGCATTCTTCGTCGGTTTAGTCGTTGGCTTTGTCCTTCTAGCCGCGCCAGCCGAAGTACGTGATGTAGTGCTTCCGTGGATGAGAGCTCTTGGAGATATATTCATCAGGCTTATGAGGCTTGTTATCCCGCTGGTTATATTCTTTACGATATCTGCTAGCATAGCCTACATGCGGGACTTAGTCAAGCTCGGAAGAATTCTAGTGGCGACTCTAGCAACGTTTTACTCTCTAGCGTTTACCGCAACAGCGATTGGTGTAGTAGCCATGATGCTGATAAAGCCTGGAGTTGGAGTGAAGATAGAGATGCCAGGCGTCACAGTTCCTCCACCCGTCAGCGGATATGACCTCTTGATGAGTTTAGTACGCCCAGACTTTGGGGAACTCCTCACGGTAGGTGGCTCGTTCTCCATGATTCTTCTAGCCATAATCACTGGGGTTGCGGTCATAGTGCTTGGTGACGAGGGTCGGAGGGTCTATGATTACCTCAGGCTAGGAATGAACCTAGTAATAAGGACTATCGGTGTGTTATCGTATTATATCCCGGTTGCCGTCTTTGCGTATACTGTCTACATACTCGTCAGTGCCGGTCCAGTTATATTAACGGCATACGCAAAGTATGTCGCAACGTATACTGTGTTTGTAAACTTACACTTCCTAGGTATCTACAGTCTGATCCTTGCGGTAGTTGGCGTAAGCCCGATAAAGGCCCTAAAGGCCATAGCTAAGCCGTGGCTGATAGCCTTTACCACTAGGTCTTCAGCAGTAACATTACCTTATACCATGGAAGCTGCGAGAAAAATGGGGCTACCGGATGAAGTAGTAAACGTCGTAGTTCCGCTCGGAGTAACGATGCACATGGATGGCTCAGCCATGTTGCACGCCATGGACACCCTCTTCGTAGCCCAGCTCTTTGGTATAGAGCTCGCTCCGTATCAGTTAGCTTTAGTTCTACTATTACCACTAATAACATCAACCGCTACAGCACCCGTTCCTGGTGGAGGTCTAGCGCTGAGAGGCTTTCTGTTCTCGTCTGTCGGAGTTCCTCTAGAGGGCATACCAATAATAACAGTCCCAATGCCAATACACGACCCTCTCTCTACTTATGTAAACGCCTGCGGAGATGCTGTAGCAGCAACATTAGTAGCAAAAATCGGTGGCTACAGAATTAGTAGCAGCGAGAACTAAGCTATTACTGTGTTCTTATAAACATCAGTCCTATAGCTCCATGCCGCATCGCCTATTTATCCTCACTACCTATTTCCATGAGACGCTCATGTAGCATTTACCTCAAAATAGTCTTTAAGCGAAAGTTTACTGTCTCAATAGTACCTCCTGCTTTAAGCTGGGGCCTCACTTTTTCAACTATATTCGAAAGTCTAGCGTTCCATGTTTTATTGTGGAGTAGTCGCTCTCGACCGGTTATCACTAGTGGAGAGCCTTATCTACCGCAGTCTTCAGGTGCGAGTTTTTGGGCTGAAAACTACGTTGTACAGGGAGCGATATGGTAGTCGGTAAGCTGGGGCGTGTGCTAGTCGGTGATGGAATACCAGTACGGATTGTTGGGGTCATAAACGTATCTCCGGAGTCCTTTTACGCAGGGTCTGTCGCTAGGCCGGAGGAAGCGGGCAGGATTGCGGTCAGGATGGTCGAGGAGGGAGCGGACCTAGTAGACATTGGAGGTAGGTCGACAGCCCCGTATCTAAAGACTGAGATACCCTTGGAGGAAGAAGTCAGGAGAGTTAAGGAAGCGGTTAAATCAGTTAAGGACGTAGCTGACGTTACAGTTTCTGTAGACACTTTTCGGGCTAGAGTTGCGGAAGAAGCCCTGAAGTTAGGTGCTGAGGTAGTAAACGATGTAACTGGTTTGAGAGGTGACGAGGATATGGTCAGAGTCCTGAAAGAGTATGAACCCTCTCTCATAGTATGTGCTAAAGAGGTTAAGCCAAGGACAGGCAGGCCTATAGACAGGATTATAAACGCCCTCACTGAGACTCTCGAGTTGTTGCGCAGGATAGACTACGATATGGAGAAAGTCATAGTAGACCCCTGTATCGGGTTCTTTAGGTACCCTGATATTCCATGGTACATCTGGGATACTAGCGTAATAGCGAGCTTAAGAGAGATGAGAGCTTTAGGTAGACCTATAGCGATCGGGGTCTCCAGGAAATCGTTTATCGGGGTGCTCACAGGGCGCGATAAGCCCGAGGAGAGGCTCTACGGCAGTTTAGCGCTAACGGTGATTGCCGTATTAAACGGTGCCAACGTGATTAGAACACACGACGTACTCCCCACTAAAGACGTCGTTAGAGCCGTAGAAGGTTACATAAGGTACGCAGGTCAGAAACTAACGTAGTCTTTAGTCAAACCAAGATCAAGAACTAATTTCGCTAAGCCGATGCTTTAAGGTCTCTTTCAATTATTTCAGCAACCCTCTTACCCGAGAGTAGCATGGAGCTAAATATCGGCCCCATCCTCGGGAGTCCGTATAGTGCGGCAACAGACATCCCAGTCACGTATAGCCCGGGTAGTACTCTACCAGTGTTTTCTACTACCAAGCTCTCGGACTTTTCTGAATAAGCTGCTTTCTCACCTGCTAGCACTAAGTTCACGCCGGGGACTTTTTTCGCTACCACTCGTAGTACTTCTGCATCATGACCTGTAGCATCAACTACCGCTCTACTTCTAACGAAGAGCGGGTCAACGTGTAGTCCCGATAGGACTACGGCACTCCATTGAAGCACTACACCCTCGATTCTAACAGGATTCTCCCTATAGATTACGTCCTCAACGTGAAGTCCGTGAATTATCTTAGCACCCGCATCGATAGCTCCCGCAGCCAGTTTTGCCATAAGCTCTGAAGCATCTAAGACGTAGAGGTTCTCTTCGTCGTCTCTCGAGTACTTGACCTTAAACTCATCTAGTATCTGGATAACTCTATCGTCGACAACTATCTTGTGTAAGAGCATGCCTCCTCCTCCTATTCCTCCACCAAAACTAAGCCTTCGCTCGAAGATGACCACTTTAAATCCTCTTTCAGCTAAGTACTTAGCTGCCGTCATACCTGAAGGACCCGCACCGACTACTGTGACATCAACTTTAGCTAGGTCTAGCCAATCTCGAGCTGTATTTCTCCAGATTGCCCTAGAGATCCTCTCCTCAAGACTCCTCAAAGCCGTCACCAAGGAATATGTGCTCTTGTGTAAATAAGCAGATAAGCTCGGTAGGAAGCAATCTGAAGAATGGTGTAATAATAGAAAAGCTTTTTAACCACGGAACACCTTAAGACACCAAAAGCACTGCGTAAACGAAGAAAAACCTGGGTAAAGCATTAACTTTCCGCTAGAGCTACTTAGTGTTTTACTCCATTAACTCCCAAGCTCTCGTAAGCGGTCTTAAACCATCTTCGGCAACTATGAAAGTGTCTTCAAGCTTCAAGGTTCCATACCCCCGCATTACGAGCGGTGAATGAACTAGAGCTAGCACCATCCCTCTTCTCGGTTCAGCGGCTCTGTGAGCTGGGACTATAGTAGTTATCGGGTACTCCTCCACCTGAAGCCCGACTCCATGCACGTATCCGACGAGTCTCTTATCGATAAGCCCGTACTTCGCGTAGACAGTGTCTAAGTGGCTGATCACTTGAGTAAACTTAGTCCCAGGTTTTGTGAGATCTTTAGCTACCTCGTAGACTTCCCGCACGCATTTGAGTGCGTTATTGACTTCCTCTGTTTTAGAACCAATGAAAGTCGAAGCTGAAGTATTTGCGTAATACCCACTGAAGTCCGAGCCAACGACAACTGTTACAAAGGTATTCTTTCTTACTCTAACTTCTCTAGAAGGCTCTGAGTGGACCCTGGGGTGAGGACCCGCGTTTACGTATACGTGCGGTTCCTCTGAGCCAAGCTTGTACGCTAGGTAATATGCTTCAGCAGCTATGTCTGTTTCAGAAACTCCCTCACTAACTGATGAAAGAGCTTTCTCGAGTACTCTACTAGAGATGTCACTAGCTCTCGATATAGCGTCCAGCTCGAAAGATTCTTTAATAGCTCTCATCTCTACGAGAATCCGACTGATGTCCACTACCTCAACACTTCTGTTAGCCCTCTTGAACATCTCGTAGAACAGTACGTACGAGTCTCTCTCGACGCCGAACACCATACCAACTCTTTTAGACCCGAGAGAACGCACTAGAGCGCTGACTTTTCCCATAAGGTCACCCCCCTCTACGTATGTTACGACCTCCAATTTCTTTAGCTTAACCCTCTCTAGAAAGCCGTCTTCTTCACCTTTTACTATTAACGCTATTGGAGAACCTTCTGCTGGCACCAGTAGTGACGGTCTCAACCACTTAGCACCTACTAAGTACTTGAAGTCCGATTGCGTTCTGATGATAGCGCACTCAATACCGTTCTCAACGAGACTTTTTTGAAGCTTTCTTACTCTCTCTTCGAAGACTTCCTGCGGCATTAGCATTTTCTATCCCTACTGTTGCTTACTGAAAACTCTAACACATATCTGGCACACCGTCGGATTGAATCGCCTATCTAATTTCTCGTGAAAACCGCATAAAGCCTTCGCCGATAAGAGCTTCACGACTGCCTTAACTATTTCTTCCTCTATCTTATGTTCAGAGACTTCTCCAGACTCCACTAAGTACGCTATTTTGTCTACGGCATTTCTAACCACGGGGTGGTGTCCTACCTCCAGTAGTTTACCTCTTTCTCCTTTTGCGTATCTACTCACTAGGGACTTAGATATCCCTAAAGCTCTAGATACCTCAACCTTAGAAAACCCTTTACGCAGAAGCTCAAGTACTGCCTCCCTCCTAATTGATGGAACTACGTATCTAGAGGCTATTTCAAATACCGTGCTCATTTTAGAGCACCACTACCTTTTTCTTTATTTCCTCTGCCTTATTTATTACTTCAGTTAGGTCCTCAACTACCTCAGCAGTACCTATGATCTCTCCAGTATCGTTCTTTATCGGTACTATAATGACCCTCAGTATTCTGTCACCACTCTTCGTCCAGAACTCCCTGTAAGGGGCTTCACCTCTCTTAAGACTGTCTATGACCTTTCTAACGGTTAACTCAAGTCTAGGCGGGTGGCAGAACTCAACTCTCCTTCCGATGATAGTCCTCGCTCTGTCGAACCCTCGAGACAGCATGCTTTCGCTGTAGAACTTGACTCTATCGTCTCTATTAGCAAACGTTATCTCAATCGGTAGAGCCCTAAAAAGCCCCCTTAGCTCTTCTATGTCTAGAAAACCTGTGCCTAGGTCTAGGTCTCCACCTCTTCTGATTTCGTAGTTGTCCGGCTCTACTCCCCTAGAAAGAGCCATAAACTTAAATTCCGGAGGCAGTTTCTCTATTTGCTCTTCTGACACGGTGGTCGCAAGCTCGTACGGCATTACGGGTTTCTCTGCAGGATTCCATACTCTGCTATCTATTTGGACTAACCACGGAAACTTCCTCGCTTCTTCAGCTATAGCTACCCATTCACCCTCGCTCAATAGCGTTAATGCCGCAGGGTAGAGTATCTTGTTTTCTCTAAACACAAGTTCCGAAATCTCTCGAGCTAGCTCCTGAGCTCTCCTAGCTAAGTCTTTTACAGCGCCTTCAACGTTCTGCTCATTCAATAATGAATCTACGGCTTCCTCAAGCTCTCTGAGCTTAACGACCACCTGATCTTCCCTACCCCACAGAACTCTTGGAACAGCTACGATACCTCTCCTCTCTAGATACGGAAATAGTAGCATCTGTATTTTTCTGTAATGGTATCTAACTTTTCTTAATTCTCTAAGTACTGCAGCAAGCTCACTTAAGTACTTGACAACCTCACCTCTCTCCACACTGCCCGATAAGACCCTCGAGAGCATCTCTAGTATCTCACTCTCCTTGAGTAAGAGCTCGTTTTCCTTAATCAAGAAGTAAACAGGGTGCCCAATTGGCACGTTCTCTAACTCTCGAGCCTTTAGGAACTCCCTAAAGAGTTCTACATGCAGATCGCATAATTTAAGTATATCGGTTATCGGGACTCCCTCCTTCACCAACTCTTGCTCTATCAGAGGTATCTCAAAGGGTGATACCATTTCTAGCACTTGTTTAAACCTCTCCTTAAGTTCGTCGACTCCGGTCCCTCCGTGAAGGTCCTTTAGTATTGCCTTTACTAGCTCTAGCTTTTTGGCACGATCTTGAGTTGACACGTGTCACACCATTATAATATCGTAGGAGAAGTTTATAAGCTTTTCGTATTGTAGGAGTTTACCAGTTCAATTTTTAATTCGTTTTCGCTATGTGTTCACTTGGATGAAGAATTGGCGAGTTCGAGCGGTAAAAGAGTGAGCACAGCCCTGTGGTTGTGGCGCTATATGTCCAAGAAAGCTTCACTATTTCTACTACTTATTTCCCTAGTTTTAATTGCTGGATACGCTGGAAGCTTACCACCCGTCTTTGTCAGGTATGCTATAGACAGAGGTGTCGCAGTCGGGTCTCTAAGCGATGTTATTACTTACGCAGTTCTACTTGTTGCGGCAACAGCCGCTGGAGGATTCATTAACTTCTTGGTTAGGTACGCCTCAGCTAGGTATGCTCAAGAGATAACTCACACTATTAGATTAGAGGCGTTTGAGTCTGTTTTACGAAAGTATCTCGGATTCTTTGATAGAGCTTCTGTTGGACAGCTGATCTCTAGGATAACTAACGACAGTGAAAGAGTAGCTAACTTTTTGTCTGATAGACTTAGGATGATTGTTTACGCTACAAGCCTTCTCGCATTTTCAGCGTACAACATGTTCAGCCTACACCCGATCCTTACTGCTGTCGCATTATCTTCGATGGTTTTAGTAGTGATTGTTTACGCACGCTACTCCATAGTCATAAGACCTCTCTATGACGCGATAAGACAGCAGCTAGGTGTGATAGCCTCAGTAGCAACCAACAATTTAGTCGGTATAAAGACTGTAAAAGGGCTTAACATAGTTGATAGCGAGCTGGAAAGATTTGATGAAGAGAATATCAAGTTTGCCGAACTCAACATAAAGGCCGCAAAAGTTAGAGCGATATACGGTAACTCAACTATCCTCATATTCGGTATCGCTACTGCCCTAGTGATACTCTACGGTGCGTATGCTATTGAGGGAGGAGTGCTCACGGTAGGAGGGCTCGCCATGTTTTTGACCTACATAACTACACTATCAAGACCACTAAATATGTTGGGCTTCTCGATTACTGATATCCAGAGAGCTTTCGCATCTGCTAGAAGGCTTTTCGAGCTCATAGAGTCTGAAGACGTGGTCCAAGAGAGACCTGACGCGCTGACTCTAAGCAAGGTAGAGGGCTCTCTAGAGTTCGTTAACGTATCGTTTACGTACCCCTCAGGTAAAAAAGCCCTCAAGAACGTCAACCTGAAAGTTAGACCTGGAGAAGTTCTTCTCGTAGTAGGACCTCCGGGCTCCGGGAAGTCAACCTTAATGAAGCTGATTATGAGGTTCTACGACCCAGATGAAGGTGCTATACTACTAGACGGCGTTGACGTAAGGAACCTAAGGCTCTCTACAATAAGGAATAACGTCGGATACGTTCCACAGGAGCCATTCATATTTAACGGCACAATATATGATAACGTCGTACTAGGGAACCCTAATGCGTCATTTGAAGATGTGGTTAGAGCGACAGAAGTAGCCAAAATACGTAAATTCATAGAGAGTCTCCCTAGAGGGTTTAACACGATCGTTGGTGAGAGAGGTATAGACCTATCCGGTGGTCAGAGGCAGAGAATAGCTATAGCGAGAGCTCTAGTGAGAAACCCAAAGATTCTCTTACTAGACGACCCGGTCGCTAACCTCGATGCGGAAACGGAGAAAGCTCTTGTAGAGGACCTCAAGGAGATCCTAAAGAATAGGACGGCTATAGTAGTTACTCAAAGGCTCTCTCTAGTACCTCTCGCAGACAGGATCGTAGTTATGAATGACGGAGAGATAGTGGAAGAGGGAACGCATGAAGAGCTTATGAGGAAAAGAGGGATGTACTACAGGATGTACACATCCATGATGGGTGAGAGCGTTGAGCCAGCAAACTCGTGAGCTTAAGTCAAGAGCTGTGTCAATACGTGAAATAGTCGAGCTGATTCTAGCAAGCAAGAGAGATGTAGTAGTTGTCGCTATAGCGATAGTAGCAAACAGTATAGCTTTACTCGTTTCTCCCTACCTACTGGGTCTTATAATCGATGAGAGTATAGCTAAGGGAAGGCTAGACTTACTTCCGCAGCTAGTGTCCCTCCTCGTTGTTACTGTGCTTGCGCAGTGGGCCGCTATGTTAATTAGAACAATTAAAATCGAGGCTATAGGTCAGAGAGTTCTTAGGGACCTCCGCCATTCTCTATTTGAAAAATATGTTAAGGCAACACTAGACTTCCATAAAGAAAACCAGCTTGGGGACTTAGTATCTAGAGTAGTTAACGATACGTCAGTAGTTAACGAAGCAATAGTAACCGGGCTACTGAATGTCTTGGGAGACATAGTCTCGATGACGGGGTCTTTAGCTGTGATGGTTTATCTAAGTCCCCAGCTGACTCTCGTGTCTTTAGTGACAGTCCCCTTGATGGTTTTCATAGCTAAGAGGCTAGGAGTTAGATTGAGGAGGACCTGGAGAGAAGTAAGAGAAAGAGTATCTAGAATGACTACAGTAGTGGAGGAAAACATCTCCGGTATTGAGGTAGTAAAGTCGTTCGGATTGGAGGAAAACGCTCTCGCTAGGTTTGATAGAGTCTCTCGCGAGGTATACAGGTTCTCGATTAGAGCTTCAGTATTAGCAGGACTGTTTTTCCCACTCATGAACGTCGCATCTTCTTTGTCTCTGGCTGTAGTCATCGCTTACGGAGGCTATCTGTGCTTGACGGGTATGCTCAGTGTTGGTCTGTTAGTGGCTTTTACGCAATACGTGAGTAGACTCATGGCACCAATTAACGAGCTCGTGTTCGTATACGACGCCCTTCAGTCGGCTCTTGCTTCTCTAGACAGAATATTTGAGATCCTTCGAAGTGAGAAAGTGGAAGCTGATGAAGGGTTAGAGCTCGTGAATGTGAGAGGTGATATAGTGTTTGACCACGTATGGTTTGAGTACGAGCCTGGAACCCCCGTACTAAAGGATGTGACTTTCAGCATCAAGTCTGGAGAGATCGTTGCTGTAGTAGGGCACACCGGTGCTGGTAAGACTACTATGGCCAACCTCTTAATGAAGTTCTATGAACCAACTAAGGGTAAGATAACTATCGATGGAGTAGACATAAAGAGCGTTAAGCGAAGTAGCCTCAGGAGGTTTGTTAGCTACATACCCCAAGAGACTTACCTATTCCCGGGCACAATCGTAGCGAACATCAAGGTCGTAAAGCCAGACGCAACAGACGAAGAGGTCATGGAAGTCTGTAGGAAGCTGGGCATACATAAGTTCATCGAGAAGCTCCCCAACGGGTACTATACTGACGTTGGTGAAATCGGTAAGAGGCTGTCCTTAGGGGAAAAACAGCTAATAGCTATAGCAAGAGCTATGTTAAAAGACTCTAGGATCGTAATATTTGACGAGGCTCTCTCAAGTGTTGATGCTGAAACTGAAAACATGATCAAGAGCGCGCTTCGTGAGCTACTCAAAGGTAGGACTGGAATCGTGATAGCCCATAGGCTGTCGATAGCTAGAGACTGCGATAGAATACTAGTTTTATCCGATGGTCGGGTAGTCGAGTACGGTACGTTTGAAGAACTCATGGAGAAGCAGGGGATGTTCTACGACATGTATAAGTCCCAGATAGAGGAAAGTATCAGTATTCAGTAGTTAACTCTCAGTATCAATCGACGCTCGGGCTAATAGTGTTTTACCGAGTCTCCATTAGGGGTAGCTTTAGTAGAAAGTCCGATATCTCGTCAAAACATGATCTCAGCTCTTTTTCACTTATCGTGTACGGAGACCTTATTCTCCTAGATACGGTGAACTCCACTGAGAGCGGTCCAGCGGCCTCTCTTGGGTTGATGGTTACTATTATGTCAGCTATAGAGCTCAGAACGCTCGAGAACTCGCTCGAGCCTGTCTCAATAACTATCCCAATAAGCTTACGGCTCTTTAGATGAAGCAGTAAGTTGATCAGTATGTCTTTATACTCCCTCAACCGCGGCTCTTCGGAGGTGACATCGCCTATAGGGCTTCCTAAAAACAGCATGAGCATCGGCTTATAATGATCAGCTAGTACGATAGCTTTTTGATAGAGGTCTTCAGGAAGGTATGCTGCTGGGTTGTAGGCCTCTATTTTAACAAACTCGCTAAGTAAGCTCTCAAGCTTTGAAGCACTAATCTCTACTCTAAATATATCCTTTATCATTTCTGAAAGCTGGTACCAGATGTATGCTGGCGAGCTCTCGTAGCTTATGATTAAGAGCTTCCCCTTATTGTGGAGTGCACTAAGTAGTGCGTACGCTAGGATGTAGTAGTGGTAGTGAAGTCCCGGGCTCTTAACGTAAATAAGCTCTCCCCTGTATACGGGACCTATTCTTCTGTCTATAGTTCTACAGCCCATAGTCTCGAGAGGCCTCTCTAGAGCTGGTGCGGGTATTTCACTTAGAGCAGGTGGAGTAAATACTCTAAATCCGAGACCCTCGGTAATAGTGAATACTACCTTAGCTATAGAAACGGGAGCCCCTCTCGCCTTTCGGACCTCAAGTTCTCGAAGTAGTAGTCGTCTCACTACGGAGTGTCGAAGGACTATGATCACGTCCGAAACAAACTCTATATCTCCTAGCTCGATTCTCTCTTCTGATAGTGGGATCTCTGCTATGAGAATAACTATTCCACCGATTACCTTAGATAACCCCGCAAAATAGTTCTGAAGAATTGCTCTAGCTTTGATTTCAGAGCCCAGAGACTTTAGGATAGGGGTTACTGAGTCCACGATCACTACGTTAGGGCCGAACTCCTCTATTCTCTTATTTAGTACATCAATGATGACGTTGGTCACAGTATCTTCAGAAGCTGTGAGAGGAAGATGCAAAAACTTTAGGTACCCGTTTTTCTCAACACTATCTAAGTCAAGCCCCAAGTTCTTCATATTCTTAAAGAGTTTCTCTTTATCCTCCTGGACAGACGCATACAGGCACTTATGCCCTTTTAATGCGTTATGGTAACAAATAGTAGACGCCAGTGTGGTCTTACCAGAACCGGGGTGTCCGGCAATTACAACCAGAGTTCCGGCGCTTAGAGCACCTCTTAAAAGAGCATCAAGACCGTCAATACCAAAAGTGTAATTATTCAAACACTTACCCAAAAGTTAATATAATCGAGAGGTATATAAAGCATTTTTGTATACTCTATGTTTTAAAATCTTCTATTTACTCTCCGAATAATGTTTATCTGACACAACCTTGATTAAGGAGTTTAAACGCCTCGGTATAGACTACCGCTATCTAACTATAGCTTCTAGTTCTTCAGACACGACCTTCTAGACTTCCATAAAGCCATCTCAATAAATGAAAAACTAAACCTGTGCGTAAACAACTATTCCTCCGAACCTAGAACGCTCTTATGATGCTCTCGCACATGCCTCCTGCTGTAGTCTCAAGCTTTGAAGGGTCGCAATTTTTAGCTGTGACAGCGCTGAGGCTTTACTTACTAGAGGCGAAAGCTTAGCTGAAGCTTAAACGTCAAGAACACTACAAACGCATTAATATGAGCGTTAAGTTATATTCTCGTTTTAGATCACGAGGGTTGATATTAGGTCCGCAAAGCTTTCTCTTCTACGTGTAAGTCTTACCTCACCATCGTGCACTAGTACTTCAGCTGGTCTAGGCCTCATATTGTAGTTCATACTCATGCTGTATGTGTAAGCTCCAGTATTCAGGAACGCTAGCACGTCTCCTTCTTCTAGTGGTGGTAATTCTCTTGCTTTGGCTATCACGTCTCCGGCCATACAGAGGTTACCGACTACATCAACTTCGACTCTATGTCGAGCATCTGCTTTAGATGCTGCGACTACCTCGTAGTAAGTCCCCATCATAACTGACCTAACGATGTGGTTAATGCTGGTGTCCACAATTGCGAACACCTTCCTTGACCCACCAAACTCTACGACTTTGACCTCCACTACCCTAGTTAATAAAACACCTGCGTTACCTACGATAAACCTACCGGGTTCAATTCTTAACTTGATTTCACCGATGCTCTTGGAGTAATTCTCCAATAGCTCCGAGACTGCTCGCCCGAAAGCGATATGGTCGAACTCAGCTTCCTCAGGCCTGTACGGTACCCCCATTCCACCACCTATATCAATAAACTCAAGATCGTGGAGGCCTACAGCAATGTCTAAAAGCAGTTTTGTTACCTTAACGTACGGCTCTACTGCGAAGACTCCCGACCCTATGTGTGAGTGGAGACCTACAATCTTGAGTTTGTACTCTTTAGCTATCTCTAAAGCCTTACTCAGTAAGTCTATGCTTATGCCGAACTTAGTGAGACCCCCCGCGGTAGTGAACTCGTGGTAGCCATATCCGAAGCCTGGGTTTATCCTTATCGATACATCCGTCTCCGGGAATAACCTGCCGTATCTTCTCAATTGGTGTATAGAATCTACGTTAACTAGAACACCTAGTTCTCCTCGAACGTACCTCATTTCCTCGTCGGTGACACCACTTCCTGTAAACATGATCTTCTCTCTCTTGAAGCCAAGCATAAGGCCTAGCACTACCTCCCATGGTGAAGAAGAATCCAGTCCTGCCCCAAGGTCTCTGAGGGTAGCTAATATTCCGGGATTACTGTTTGCTTTACACGAGTAAAGTACTTCAACGTTTCTGTAGGTAAAGCTCCTAGAGATCTTACCATAGTTATCTATAACCACTCCCTTGTCGTATGCATAAAGCGGGGTTCCAAATCTATCAGCTAGTTCAGTAGCTTTCAAACCCCCAATGTAGAGATGCGAGCCTCTTACTTCTATTACCATACGGCATCACTTAGTTTATAGTAGGAAACCTAATAGGGGCACTAAAACAGGCTCTTTAACCATACCTACTCAACACACTTATAAGTGTGTTAAGTATGTAACTTATTACCAGTGTGAGTCGATCTATAGAATGAAACTATTTACCGTGTCGAACCATCGCACTAAGTGAGACTAAGTTCAGTAGTGCGAAGCTGTCGACTAATTCTCGACGCATATCAATGCCTTTTTCACGGCCTTAATTGCGCTAGAGGCGAAGACGTATATTACCGGCTCGATCCCCATACCACCTACATCAACTATGGCGTCAGGAGCCCTATCCAAGGTCTTCACAGTTTTTTCGAGTTCAGTAAAAAGCTCTCGCTCGGAGGTGTGAGGACCGACCCTAACTACGTTATATCCTTCCTCAATCATTTTTTGAATACACTCATTGCTATGCTTTATCACTATGACAGACTTGATGCTTGAAAACTTCTTCATTACGTTAAGTAGCACACTAGCTGTATGCCTACTACCTCCTCTGGTTGGTTCACCTGCGGCAACAACCTTGTTGTATACTCTAACTATCCTACCCGAAAATCCAACAACATCTCTAAAATCGACTGCTTCTGGTGGAGCCGAGGCTATGTTCATTCCTACCTCTGGGACAAGTTCGTGGCCTCTTGGATGAAGACTTAAGATCTCGTAAGCAGTTTTAACTTCCTCGACGTAGGGGTCTGCTATTTCGCCAAAGAGAGTGGAGCATACATCGCAATCTAAAGGAATAGCTGTAGCTGTCTTTCTGTGGAGACGACAGAGAAGACCTTTCTTTAAGACCGAATTAATGTAGCTACCTAATAGCTTTAGATACTCGAGGTAGTTGCTGTTAGCTAATCTCTCTACTAAGGTATCGGTGATTCTGGCGACATCGTCTACATCCAAGCCCAGCCCACGTAGTTCCTCAATTAGCTCAGATAGGGGGACGCTTAAATACCTACTAACCATAGGCTGCGAAATACCTAACAACCTGGAAATCCTTACTTGGCTCATACCTCTCTCACTAAGCTTATGAGCCAAAACCCCTCTAAACACTGGAACAACTAGTTCACTAACTAGCTCGTGTGGCAACAACTCTATGCCCGAAACAATACTCCTTACAGAAAGATTAAAAGTAAGGTAAAGAAATTAAATTAGCTAAATCAGTGGTCCACGTTATATTTAGCGACAGCGCAAGACAGAATAAGCTAGTCTTACTCAATCGTAACAGTGGTTGCCCGTGTCCGTTAGCTAGGGTTTTTGGTTGTTTTAGCTGTTTTGGTTTTTCCGGACACGGGTTCATCCACCTGGTTATCCCCTTTCTCCCCGCCTACGGCTCCAGGGGGTCGCTACACTCCCCAGGGCCATAGGTGAAGAGTGGTTCACAGAGCTCCGTCCTCCCGCCAACGGCTCACCAGCTCACAGGCTCCTAGCCACTAAAACATGTGGATGTTTATATGATGTTTATATACCTTTACGTCGAACCCATGGAAATAACCCAGATAACCAGAAAACCAAAACTAAACAACCTATAGACAGTCTTCTATAAGTTACCTTAGAAAGACTAAACGTAAGACTATTTAATTATAACGGTATTTCTTTTCCCTGATAGCTATCGATAGTGGGAGTTGCCGTGATGGGGTTACGTAAGATAGTTGATCCGCATGAAGCTCTGAGCGCCATAAGGGACGGATCTGTTGTTGCGGTTTCAGGGTTCAACATGATCGCTACTCCAGCTTACTTACTGCTTAAGCTATACGAGTTATACGAGCAGACCGGACACCCAAGGGATCTCTTCATCATAGCTGAAACCTGTCCTGGCACTCCGGGTAGGGGGCTCGATGCTATAGGAAGAAAGATGATTGAAAATATGGACTACGGATTTCTGCGTGGGGTTTTAATTCCGTATTATGGATGGGTGCCAAATATCTCGAAGCTAGTTGAGGAAAACTTAATAGAGGGATATAATTGGCCTATTGGTGTGGTTTCTCACTGGTTCAGGGAAGTAGCAGCCGGAAGACCCGGCTTGATTACAAAGGTAGGCCTTAACACAATGTTTGATCCGAGGCTTGAAGGAGGGTTTCTCAACGATCTCGCAGCCAGGAGGCGTACATGTAAAGTCGAAGTAGTCGCGATAGCCGGCGAAGAAATGTTGCTATACTCGTGTCCAAAGCCAACCGTAGCTTTAATTCGTGCAACAACAGCTGATGAAGAGGGAAATTTATCGATGGAACATGAGAGCGCTGTTCTTAACGTTTTAAGCATAGCTCAAGCCGCAAGGTCCTCACCGGAGAGAGGGATCGTCGTTGCTCAAGTAAAGAGGGTTACTAAGTTTAGGTCTATAAAGCCTAGAGAAGTTCATGTTCCCGGACCTCTAGTCAATTACGTAGTCGTATCTCCAGAGCTCCCGGAGTACCATGGGCAGACGTTCTCGGTTCTATACGACCCCACGCTCTCCGGAGAGCTTACACCTCCGGCGGAAGTATCACGAACATCCGTCCTCCCGATGGGTACTAGAAAGATTATCGCCAGAAGAGTCGCAATCGAACTAGTAAGGCTCGTAGCGGACATGGGTAGACCCATTCTCGTAAACTTAGGGATAGGAGTTCCTGCCGAAGTAGCTTCGGTGCTCGCTGAGGAAGAAGTCGAGGACTTCGTCTATACAACTGTCGAGTCGGGACCATTTGGTGGCATAGCCCTAACCGGTCCGGACTTTGGAGCTTCAAGAGGGTTCTTCGCTCTAATACCTATGGCTGATATGTTCTCTCTTTATGAGGGTGGAATAATCGACGCAGCATCTCTAGGGTTTCTACAGGTGGACCCTCAAGGGAACGTAAACCCGGCTTTTCTTCCAGGTAGGATGCCCGGAGCCGGAGGATTTCCTGTAATAGCCTTTGGAGCACCTAACTTACTGTTCGCTGGAGAATTTACTGCGGGTAACAGACAAGTGAGAGCCTCAAGTAATGGTCTCGAGATAATTAAAGATGGTGACGTAATCAAGTTTGTTGGGAAAGTTTACAAAGTAGTTTACAGCGGTCCTCATGGAGTATCTAGAGGGCAGAACGTGCTATTTATAACCGAGAGGGCTGTCTTCAGGCTCACTGAGGGCGGTCTAGAACTCGTTGAAGTAGCACCAGGGGTAGACATAGATAAGCACATACTCTCTAAAATGGAGTTTAAGCCCAAGATCAGCAAGAACTTGAGGGAAATGAGCAAGGAGTTATTCAATGAAAAACCTATCGGGCTTCGAAATACTATCTTATCTTCATTGAGGAAGTAGACGTGTTTTAGCCGCCCATAACGAGAGGTAGTAGCAAGACGCGTGCTCCAGCTTGAACGTTTTCCTCTTGGGAGAGGATCCTGCCCTCTGTCGCTATTGCGTAGTAATCTCTAGGGATCCCAGTCTCCTCTAAAACCTTAAGGAGTTCGCGAACACTGATTGATGGGCAGTCTATATCTACCTTTAGTGGCTTATTTTCGGGATATATAACAACTTCAATTTCGCATCTTTCATGTCTTTCAGTCATTGCAATCCCGTATCTAACTCTAGTTCCTTAAGCTTAGCGGGCTCTGGATATCCGCTTTTCTTATCTAGTTTTCTGTACTCATAGAAGAGCTTGAGCATGTCACCTATGGGGCATACTGACCCCCTAACTGGTCCCTCATTAAGTGGTTCTTCTGAGAATCTGCTCGGTAGCCTGTCCTCAACTACCTTAAGCCCTAGGTTTAGATTTAGTAATCTCTCTAAGTACCATACTCTCTCCCCTATTTTCATTACTTCATCCTTGTCGACTGCGTACCCCGTTACGGCGGAGTAGACCTTAGCTACGTGATCGAAGTCTATGACACCAAACACTGGAAACTTACACATACCCACGGAGTCTAGGAAGTTGCAGAGGTTCTGAGTGATTATCACCGACCTAACCTTATCTTCAAGGCTCTTCGGGGGTTCCTCTACCCCATACTCGGGCAATAGTGCAACACCTCTCTCTAAAAGAAACGTCATACCCTGCAGGTGGCTTGCCCCAATATTAGAAGTTGCGTATACTAGCCCTATGGTGTAGTACCTCCTTGGGTGATGAGCCGGCACTTCAAGACCTTTAACATGTGGTGCGAAGTCGCACGTATTCGGGTGTATATTCTTACAGGCTCTAGCTACACCTTCGGCTAGAATGCTACCTATACCCTCTCTGTAGGCGATCATGTTGATCAGATTTAGTACAGCATCTACATCGCCCCACTTTAGCTCGAAACCCACATCGTTTTTACTTATGTACCCCCTTTCGTAGCACTCCATAGCCCAACCTATTACAGCACCCGTAGATATAGTATCTAGACCTAGTTCATCACAAGCTCTATTAATGGTTATGAGAGCGCCGGGGTCGTTGATCAATAGGTTGGTTCCCATTAGCGCTAGAGTCTCGAACTCAGGGTGCTTAACCCAGGTGCCATCTACGTAAACCTCTTTGTGGCACTGGATAACGCAGGGAACTTCTGTACCGCAAGACTTTCCTCTAGACTTATAGATCTGTTGCATGACTTGACCAGTAATTTTAATTTTAGCAGGGTCCTGGTCCTCGAAGACCCCCCTAGACCAATTCTTTATAGGGACATTGCCGTCTAAAACGTAGGTAACTAAACCTCCAGCAGTACCATAAGACTTAAGGGCATTAGCTCTCGGGGACTTGAGGCAGGCCTCTCCGTGTTTCCTAACGAGATCGGATAGAGACCTTTTGTCAGCGACTTCGATAGTAGACTCACCGTAGACCGCTATAGCCTTCACTTTCTTAGAGCCCATGACGGCCCCAATACCGGTCCGCCCGGCCACTCTATACTCGTTAGAGACGATACAAGCAAACCGACAAAGCTTCTCACCAGCTGGGCCGATAGCCGCTATCTTCAGGTTTTTAACTCCAATTTCTTCTTCAATAACCTTAAAGGTTTCCGATGTCTTCTTTCCCCAAAGGTGGTCAGCAGACCTAATCTCGACTGCTCCATTTACTATCGAGATATACACTGGCGTCGTAGAAACCCCACGTAGCACTATACCGTCAAAACCGGACCTCTTGATCATTGTGCCGAATGAGCCCGCCATCATGCTCTTCCCTAAGTAACCCGTGAGAGGAGAGATGCTTACGAAAGCCGTCTTAGAGCCAGATAAGTAAGTTCCAACTAGTGGACCAGCAACTATGATTAGGGTGTTTTCACTTCCTAGTGGATCTATCATACCCTTACGCCTAACCTCTTCGTAGAGAAGTCGGATAGCATAACCCATCATCGAGTACAGCTTGACCCACTCTTCTTTAGTTGAATGTATTTTGTAGGTCCTACTAGTCAAGTCTATATCTAAGATCCTGCCGATAAAGCCGCCCATACTTATCACTCCTAAGAATATCCGAAAACCAAAATAATAGTTCGACGCTTCGTAGACTGTTCGTAGGTTGTTTTAGTTTTCTTGGGCACGGGCAGCCACTGCTATCAGTTGTGAATGTCGCATAAAACATTAGGGTTAATTCCATTAGATTAAATATTTCTTCACTAACTACCTACGGGTAGCAGTTACTACGGCTAGCTTTATATAGTAATATCAAAATAGGCTAGAGTGATTTAAATAGCGGCGATTTACTTGCTTTAGTCGAATACTGTCAGGACTTCTTCTTCAGTCTCTCGGTTAGCTTAGGTACCACTACGAAGAGGTCTCCCACTATCCCGTAGTCAGCTATTCTAAATATCGGTGCTTCTGGGTCCTTATTAATGGCTATCACTATCTTCGAGTCCTTCATTCCGACAACGTGTTGTACGGCACCAGAGATCCCGACAGCTATATAAACGTCTGGTTTAACTGTCTGACCCGTTAAGCCGATCTGGTGGTCATACGGTATCCAGCCAGCGTCTACTGCCGCTCTAGATGCTCCAATTTCTCCGTTTAGAACGCTAGCCAGCTCTCTTAAGAGCTCGAAGCCTTTAGCACCACAACCTCTACCTCCAGATACTATTACTCTAGCGGACTTGAGATCCACTTTTCTCTTTTCTCTCTTAACTTCGATTACTTCAACTAAACTTTGCTCACTTTCCGGTATATTCACGCTCCACTCAACGACTTTTCCAGTTCTTGATTCGTCCCTTGGGGGGATCGGGAATAAGCCTGGGCGGACAGTTGCCATTTGAGGTCTACGTTGAGGCGTAACTATAGCTGCCATAATTTCACCACCGAACGTAGGTCTTATTTGATACAGTATTTTCTCGTACTTCCTACCTGTTCCAGGGTCTACCCAGTCACCTATATCTACGTCAGTACAGTCAGCAGTAATCCCAGTTTTAAGTCTTGCGGCAACCCTGGGAGCTAGCTCGCGCCCAATCACGGTAGCTGAGAACAACACGATTTCGGGCTCTGTCTTCTTGATCACATCTACTACGGCACTAGTATACGGCAACAGATTGTAAGAGCCTAGTCTCGGGTCGTCAACTACGTGTACTTCACTAGCGCCTCGGTAGATCAACTCCTGAGCGATGCTCTTAACCTCGTACCCTACCAGTATCGCACCAACATCAAGTCCAGCTTTTTTGGCGAGATCTCCAGCCTTGCCTAGAAGTTCTAGGGAGTGTTCCGCAGGTAGCCCCTCTAAGGTCTCTATGTAGACAAGTATCTTATTCGACATTTTACTACACCCCTAGCGGAACTCCGTCTTTCTTTAACTCGTTAAGGAGCTTCTCAATAGCTACGTCAACGTCCGAGTCAGTAAATATTTTACCTTTCCTCCTGATCTCTATCCGCCACATCTTCACAACTCTTGTTGGCGACCCCACTAAACCCACTAGAGACGGGTCTAGACCTACTCCATCTGCGTTCCACACATCTATCTGCTTTCTCCTAGCGGCTAGCACATCTCTTAGTGATGGAATTCTGGGCTGGTAGCTAGTACCAGCGATACTAAAGACCGCAGGGAGCTTCACCTTCATGACGGCATACCCTCCCTCGATCAGTCTCTTGACTACAGCGTAACCATCTTTGATCTCCAATATTCTGTCGACATACGATACACTAGGTACTCCGAGCCACTCACCTACTTCAGGTCCTATGTGCCCTGTATTGCTATCTGAGGACTCTATACCGCAGAGAACAAGGTCTACCGACCCTAGCCTCTGCTCAACTTTCTTGATAGCTACTGAGAGAGCATACGAAGTAGCTAGAGTATCGGATCCCGCTAACTTGGGGTCGCTAAGAAGAACCATTTCATCAACACCCATAGCTAGCACCTCTCTTAGAGCGTCAGCTGCATGCGGGGGTGCCATGGCTATGCCTACAGCTTTCCCACCAAACTTTTCTTTAAGCTGGACTGATGCCTCAATTGCGTACTTATCGTATGGGTTAACCACTAGCTTTGCTGCAGATCTATCTATCGTTCCATCTGGTCTGAACCTTACTACTGCTTTCGGGTCTACTACTGGCTTAACCAGGACAACTAAGTTCAGCGGTATAGTACCACCCGAAGTACTGATGGCTTTAAGATGTACTACCTTCTCCTAACTATGTACTCTTTTCCTAGTACCTCGCGAGCTACTATCAACCTCATAATGTCGAGAGAGCCTTCAGCCCAGTCGTAGCTCTTAACGGCTTTAAGAGCTAGTGCCACGAGGTTCTCCTCGGTGTAGCCGTAAGCACCAAACCATCTGAGAGCGTCGTCTATAGCTGCTTTAGCTGCCTGTACGGCGAAGAGTTTCGCTGAAGCAGCTATCTTTGTGACCTCGAACCTACCTATTTTACCCTCTTGCTCCATTTTTAGAGCCCATAGAGCTTTATACGCTAGAGCGTGAGCTGCTTCTAGTCTAGCCCAGTTGTCGGCTAGCTGGAACTGTACGCCTTGGAATGTGGCCACAGGTTCTCCGAAAGCTCTTCTCTGTTTAGCGTATTCAGCTGCTAGCTCTATAGCTCTCTTACCTCCTACAGCGCACGCTAGCGCAATATAGGCTCTAGCGTGGTCGAACCCTTCCATAGCTATGTAGAAGCCCCTACCTTCTTCACCTATTCTATAGGTTTCAGGTACCTTAACGTTGTTAAGTACGAAGCTACCGAACGACCAACCCTTTCTCCCGAACTCTTTCTCTAACCTAATCGTTATGTTGGGGTCGGTTAGCGGTACGAAAAACAAGCTCATACCTTTGTGTTGCTTAGTCTTATCCGTATATGCTAGTGTAACATGTCCACCACCCAGCTCGAACCAAGCTCCCTTTTCCCTAGCTTCTCTAACTCCAGAAATGTAAGCCTTCTCACCGAAGATCAGATACCCGTCTACATCTTTTTTCGCTGTAGTAGTTATTCCCACTAGGTCGGATCCTGCTCCAGGTTCCGTAGTGGCTATACCGACCCATATATCGCCTTTAGCCGCCTTTCTTATGATGTCCTCTCTAAACTCATCACTACCATACTTATATGCGACATAACCCCAAGACGTGTGAACTAAGTAAGCCACAGCTAGCGAGAACGTTATGTCAGCTCTAACTATCTCCTCTAAAACTATACCTGCTGTAATCGGGTCTAGCCCGAGTCCGTCGTACTTTTCTGGAAAGAGAATTCCAAACAAACCGAGTCTTGCCATCTCTCTAGTGATTTCTTTCGGTACTTCCTGCTTTTCCTCAAACTCAACAGCTTTTGGGGCAATGTACTTCTCAGCGAACTCTCGTACTGTCAACCTGATGTCTTCCTGCTCTTTAGTA
Organism: Thermoproteota archaeon; assembly: GCA_030550455.1. Taxonomy (GTDB): domain Archaea; phylum Thermoproteota; class Thermoprotei_A; order Sulfolobales; family NBVN01; genus DRZP01. The sequence continues at coordinate 26,677 of JAUQPH010000003.1, read as the reverse complement.
AACTCGAAATCTAACGGCAACTACTACACCATTACAGAGTTATAGAGCTCAATATAAGCTAGAGTGTTACTTATCGACCTTACTGCGTGCACGCAGGCTTCTTGCTAGTGGATTCATAGTCGCAACTATCACCACTTAAAAGTTTCAGCAAGTACGCTAACTTCCCGACCTTGAATAAAAAAGTTAGTGAAAAACTATGGGGCCTGCTGAAAAGGTTAGCTTTGCCACTTAGGTTTTCTCTTCTCTAGGAAAGCTGATATTCCTTCCTTAGCTTCCTCGGAAGATACAGCAACGTAAAACATAGACCTCTCAAGCTCTAGGCCAGGTGCTAGTATGGACCTAGCGGACCTACTGAGCACCGCCTTAGCTATTGCGAGAGCAGTTGGGCTCTTCTGGCAAAGCTTAACCGCTAGAGCCATAGCTTCATCCATCAGTTTTTCCGGTTGAACGACTCTATGCACTATTCCATGCTTCAAAGCCTCCTCTGCTGAAAACACCTCTCCTAACATTACTATCTCTCTCGCTTTGGCTAGTCCAGCCATGAATACTAGCTTTTGAGTAGCACCCCACCCAGGAACTATTCCGAGATTGATTTCAGTAGATCCGAATGCGGCGCTCGAGGCTGCTATAACGAAGTCGCAGGAAAGAGCGAGCTCGAATCCGCCCCCTAAAGCATAGCCGTTAACAGCTGCTATAACAGGTTTAGACATGTTCTCGATGAACTCGAAGACCTCCCTACCTAACTCTATAAACCCTCTAACGTCTGCTACACCTTTTGTGAACTCGGTGATATCGGCACCAGCACAAAAGCTCTTACCAGTTCCCGTTATAATTACTACTCTAACTTCCGGATCCTTTTCTGCCTCTTCCAAAGCTTTCCGTAAATCTGTTAAGACATCGCGGTTCAGTGCGTTAAGCTTCTCGGGTCTATTAAGGGTTATGACGGCTACTCTCTCCTTTTTCTCGTAGGCTACGTACTTCAGTTCCACGCTACTCACCCTTATCTATAGACATGGAAGCCCCTTCCAGATTTTCTCCCAAGATATCCGGCGGCGACAAGTCTTCTGAGTAGAGGAGGTGGGTGGTATGCCTGATTCCCGGTCTCTCTATACAGTATCTCAGCTATCCCCAAGAGGACGTCGAGTCCTATGAAGTCTGCCAGTTCTAGTGGTCCCATTGGCCAGTTATAACCTAACTTCATAGCTTGATCGATATCGCTAGCAGTAGCAACACCACTCTCATACAGCCTTATAGCTTCGAGAATTGGTAACACACCTATTCTATTCGCTATGAAGCCTGGTGAGTCTTTACAGACTACAGGGACCTTACCTAGCCTCTCAGCTAGAGACCTTACTACCTCAACCGTCTCGTCAGAGGTAAGAAATCCCTTCACTACCTCAACTAGCTTCATAACCTGTGGAGGGTTAAAGAAGTGCATGCCCACTACCTTGTCCGGTCTCTTAGTTACTGCGGCGAGGGCAGTTATGCTGAGAGTTGATGTATTGCTAGCCAAAATCGCGTTAGGTGGGGCAGCAGCATCTACTTCTCTAAAGACTTTCCTCTTAACCTCGAGGTCTTCGAAAACAGCTTCAATAACTAAGTCTGACTCTCTCACTGCTTCCTGAATGCTTGTCGTAACACTAATCCTGGAGAAGGCTTCGCGAGCCTGCTCCTCAGTTAGCCTACCCTTTTCGACAGCCTTCTTTAGGCCATACGGTCCTTCCCAAACTAGGCTTAACCCTCTTTTTAGCGCATCCTCAGAAACATCGACTGCCACAACCTTAAAGCCTGCCTGCGCAAAAACTTGAGCAATACCAGAACCCATAGTACCAAATCCAATGATGGCTACCCTTCGGATCTCTACCAAGGTTTAAACCCACTACAAGTGTTATCAGGTAAGTTATATCTATTTCGCATACACCACGATAGTGAATGATGGACGAGAGTCCTCTAGACGCTTTAATACACCAGCTTGATCAAGGTGTTAGTCGATTTTACAAGCTATAGTATCATACCTATTATTAACCCAGCAATAAACCCCAGAGTAGCGTATTCATCGTGTTCGTGACCAAAGATCTCGGGTGCAACCTCGTGTACAACTACGTACACCATAGCGCTAGCAGAGAGAGCTAGGAGCACGGGTAGTGTTATCGCAGTATCGATAAGTCCCACTAGAGAGGCTATTGCCGAGACCAGTTCGGATACAGCACTTAGTACTCCGGCTAGAAAGCCTGATAGGATTTTCCCTGAAGAGGTAGCGACCGATAGAGAAACTATCAAACCCTCGGGAACGTCCTGTATTGCTATAGCTATCGCAGTAGCTAGACCCGCCTCTGGGCTATGGAGAGATGTAGAGCCTACAGCTAGACCTTCTGGAATATTGTGTATCGCTATAGCTAAAGCTATTAAAGTCAGGTTTCTGCGCCCGTCGTTGCGAACGACCCGTGCGTGTGGGACGAAAGTGTCTAGAGACTTGATCAAAATAAACCCGATGGTAAACCCTACTAGCGATAGCCCCAGTCCTCCGAGTTCGATAGACGGAATAAGGAGCTCTACGAAAGCTACGTAAACCATGAGCCCCGAGCCGAACCCTAGAGCTACATCAACGAACCTCTCGTCTAAGCTCACGTGGAGAAAAATGAGAGCAGAACCGAGAATAGTTGCTATCGTCGGTATGAGGCCGTAGGCTACGACTCTCAACACTAAGCTTTCAATCAATTCTCACTACACCTGCCTTTCAAGGTAATCACCGCACACACAGAGGCGCTTCGACTTAGTGTACCAGCTATTTCATACTCTAACTAGAGACGGTGAGACGATTCCCATACCTGTTTATGTGAACTATGTCATCAACAGGCTTTCTGGGCCTCGGCTTCGGGCTTTCGTCAGGGTAGCCTATGGCAACTATGGCTATAGGAACTTTGTGTTTAGGGGCTCCCACTATTTCCTGGATAATAGGCTTCTCCTTTTCTCCGACACCTAACCACACCGTCCCTAAGCCGACGGCATGTGCTGCTAACATTAAATAGGTAACAGCGTTGGCACAATCTAGCATGTAGAACATAGGCGAAGCTGTCTCGTCGCAGAGAACTACTATACCTGCTGGTGCATCTCGTAATGCCTGCCTCCAAGGGTAAACCGATGCTAGGTCGTGCTTTGTCTTAGGGTCTACCACTATTACGAACTCCCACGGCTGACTGTTTTTTGCGCTAGGAGCGAATCTGGCGGTATCGATAACTTTAATTAGCTGGTCTAACGCTACTGGTTCTTTCTTGTATTTCCTAATACTCCTTCGAGTCGTAAGGAACTTAATGTAATCCTCTGAACTCACACTACCCCCTGAGAACGATGCGCCAACTGCGTTATATTCTTTCTACTTTTAGCTACACAACTTACGAGACCTAACTAGCTAGTTCTTACCAAACAGAATACACTAGAGAGACAAGAAGTTGAAGTCTCAGCTCTCGTTTTAGTCTACATGAGTTGAGCTAGCTTCTCTTATGTATAATATGTTTTCCTCAGCATTTTGCTCCGAGATCCGTCAGGCTTTAGGGTGTTTAAAGCAGCTCCAAGCAATCCACATCTCGGTTCGCCTTCAGGGAGAGCTCGCACCTCATCAAAGGGCTCCAACCTCCCCACATAGTAGCCTTCGCGCATCGATCAAGAGACACAAGCCAATACGAAACACGAAACAGTTGCTTGAGGTACTTCAGGAGTTCTCTCGGGTTGGTTTCTCATATAAGGTAAAGGGATGTATGGTGGTTGCCCGTGTCGTTTACTTGGTTTGTTTAGGTGTTTTTGATTATCTTGGGTTTTATCGACACGGGCTTCTACCTCAGCACCTGCTCACCTACCGCAGGGTCATCGGGAGCTACATCGGCGGGCACCACAGAGCCCGCCTCGAGGTATAAATATATCCCCCGCCTCTGATGGGTACCACGCCGTCATTGAAGCATGATACGTCCTCCAAGTACTCATAGTAGCTAAAACAGCGTAAAAACTCTTACAGAAGACACAGTCTTGTATGAACCTTAAATACAGCGTTTTTGTATGGTTATTGGGCTGTTAGGTTGAGAGTTAAGATAAGGGTTTATATGGATCTAGTAACCAAACTTGGTTGGAAGGAAAACGATATAGTAGTTCATGGCGAGTCTTCTACTCTTAGAGAAGTTCTTGAAAGAATCCAAGAACTCCGGAGTTTTCTTAATGGGGAATTTACTGAGAGATTTATCGTTTTAATAAACGGAGTAAACTCTAGGTTCTCCGGGGGCTTGCTCGCTAGAGTCAAAGACGGTGACGTCGTAGACATCTTTCCTCCTGCAGGAGGAGGGTAAAAGACGTATTACGACTCAGTACCGCAACTGCTCGGGTTTGAGCGACAGTTCCTGAATAGCTAACTACCCGATAAAGGTTTCAGAACCTCAGTATTTCTAGCCAATGAGCTGGCTAGTTTTTAATAAATAGAGCTGGTTCAGGGCTCCGAGTTCGCATTACCTTAAGAACGCTAGTGGGTACTCTAAGTACCCACCACGGCGATTAAGACTTAGGAGGAACTCCGCTAGGTTATTTAATGTAAGTGACCAGCTCCTGTAAATTAGCGGCAGAAAACCTTTATAGACCTTTCTCGATGTTACTAACGACGTTAATCGTTATAAGTCGGTGTGGTAGATAGAGACTGCTTTCCGAAATTGATGGTACTTACGTAATCGTTAAAGAGGGCAGAACGTTAATCCGTGATAGAACGGGCAATGCGCACACGTTGGAGTGTTGCCTAGGCAGTCTCCATCGTTGCTTCTAGTTAGAGCGCAGTAGTTTGCTAGTACGCATGTAAAGCACGACGGCATTTCGTTAAAGGATAGCTTGTAGTAGAGCTTAGAGTATTCGTTTCTCCAGATGTCTGCGAGGGACTCTTCGATTGCGCTACCTAGAACGATTTCGTTTATAGATCTTTCAACACCGAACAGCTTGGTCTTCCACGTGCGCGAATAGTAGAGGCATGGAGTAACCGATCCATCAACTCGAATGTAGAGAGCTTTGTTTTGAGCAAATGGGCACGACCTATATGACCCGAGGGGAAGCTGGGGTACTGAGATCCTCAACCCCAGCTCTGGATACTCTCTCTTCGCTTTCTCTATAGATTCCTCAAACCTCTTAATACAGTAAGTATCACTTACGCAGTCTAGCCCACGCTCTCCTTCTAATGGTATGTAGTAGCTATACATCACCTCGTTAACTCCTAGCTCTCTAGCTAGTTTGAGTAAGTCACCTGCCTCATGGGAGTTTAGCTTCGTGATAGTGAAAATGACCTTTATGGTTGGTCCCGTAACTAACTCAAGCCTCTTTAGTTCTACGACCTTCCTCAGGCTTTCAACTACCTCTGGTAGAACACCTCCAACGCGTACTCTGCCGTAGAGCTCGAGAGCAGCTGCGTCAATACTGACCACTATCTCGTCAACATTCTCGGCTACAACTCTATAGAGCTTAGATAACCTATATCCGTTGGTATTCAGCACCACTCGAAGTCCTCGACTCCTGAGATACTTCAGCAACTGCTCGAAGTTTGGGTGAGTCGTAGGCTCACCCCAGCCGGTCAGAGTGACCTTCTCGACACCGGACTGGACTAGGTTCTCCAAGATCTTGGAGAACTTACTCATATCCATATAGGTTTCAGTGAAGTTTCTCGCACTCCACCTAAAGCAGTGGACGCACTTAAACTCACATAGCGTAGATATCTCCATAACGACTTCTCTAGGGCGTGCTCCGCTCTTCAGCTCTATGACCCAGTCAGTAGTCTCGAACTTACCCATCCACGCTTACCTAGCCAATCCTGAAACAGAAAGTTTAAAACTGCTAATATAGTTTATAGATATGGTGGAATCTTTGCCACTCGGAGGTTATATGGGTAAAGTTCTCAGAGTAGACTTGACAAACCAGAGAGTTATCGACGAGCCACTCCCTCCCGAAGACATCCTGAGGAAGTGGATAGGCGGTAGAGGTCTAGGGGCTTACTACATACTCAAGGAGGTTGATCCTAAGGTCGACCCACTTAGTCCAGCAAACAAGGCCATCGTAGCTACCGGACCTCTCACGGGTATAGTGGGGATACCTTCGTCTGGTAGATGGTGCTCCGTAACGAAGTCTCCACTTAACAACACTCTACACGATTCCCAGAGTGGTGGGAAGTTCGGTCCTGAGCTAAAGTTTGCCGGCTACGACGCAATAATAATTGAGGGTGCGTCTGAGAGGCCTGTGTACCTCTGGATCCATGACGGAAAAGCCGAGCTTAGGGACGCTAAGCACCTTTGGGGTAGAGATACTCACGACACCACCGACATCATACAGGAAGAACTAGCTCCTGTAGTAGGTAAAGACGAGGCTGCGAGAATCAAGGTGGCCTGCATCGGACCTGCTGGCGAGAGACTTGTTAGGATAGCCTGTATAATCAACGACAAGAGTAGGGCCGCCGGTCGAGGAGGACATGGCGCCGTATGGGGTAGCAAGAAGCTTAAGGCTATAGCAGTAAGAGGACATATGAAGCCCCCTGTAGCTAATGAGGCTAAGTTTAGAGAAGTTGTCGTAAAGTCTATGGACCTCATAAAAAGGTCGGCGATTACTAGTGAGGCTTTACCGAAGTACGGTACGGCTGTTCTAGTCAACATAATCAACGCTCACGGGATCTACCCAACTAGGAACTTCCAGACCGGTGTGTTCCCGACGGCAGATAAGACTAGTGGTGAAACTATTGCTAGAGAAATAATGGACTGGGAGAAGCAGAGGGAAGAGGTTTGCTGGGGTTGTCCGATTGCGTGCGCTAGATACACTAAGATAACTAAGCCACCATTCACAGGAGAGGGGGGAGGACCGGAGTACGAGACGGTTTGGGCTCTCGGTGCTCAAACCGGTACAGACGATCTAGCAGCTATATCTAAGGCAAACTATCTGTGCAATGAGCTAGGACTAGACACTATATCTATGGGTCACGTAATAGGGACGTTCATGGAGCTTGTTGAAAAAGGGAAGATTCCTCCAGAGAAGCTACGCGGTCTAAGAGCAACATGGGGTAGCGGAGAGGCCTTAATCGAGCTAACGTGGAGAACCGCTTACCGTAGCGGCTTTGGAGACGACATAGCCGAGGGGGCTCTCAGGCTAGCCCAGAAGTACGGAGCACCCGAGTTAGCTATGGTCGTTAGAGGCCAGGAGCTACCAGCGTATGATCCGAGAGGTGCGCAAGGCCACGGGCTAGCGTACGCTACGAGTAACAGGGGTGGCTGTCACCTCAGGGCCTACATGATCTCTCCTGAGATCTTAGGAGTTCCACAGTTACTCGATAGGTTCGAGACTAAAGGTAAGGCAGGGTGGGTTAAGCACTTCCAGGACGTATTCGCAACTATAGATAGCTTAATTGTCTGCAAGTTCGTTACGTTCGCCTATTGGTCGGACGTCATGGCCGAGCAATTATCGGCGGTAACAGGGTGGGACATAACCAAGGAGGAGTTCGAGAGAATAGGTGAGAGAATATACAACGCGGAGAGAGCCTTCAACGTGCTGTCTTTTGAAGACGGAGAACAGTACGATACACTACCCAAGAGGCTACTAGAGGAGCCTATGCCTGAGGGGCCGGCTAAAGGGCATGTAGTTAGGTTGAGTGAGATGCTTCCAGAGTACTACAGCTTGAGAGGTTGGATGAGGGGTAGACCGACAAGAGCGAAGCTGGAGGAGCTAGACCTGAAGTGGTTGGCGGACAAGCTATCTGAAGCCAAACTACTTCCAGAGTAAACCTTAGCTTAAAGCCTTTTTTACAGCTTCATGCTATACTCATATAGGGAGTTATCTCGTTCTGTCGCACATACTCAACACTACTGTGTACTTTAGCCTTGTGAAGCTGTTTCGTTTTTCACATCTGTTCGTATCGGTTGGTATTGATAGAAACGTTTATAAACACCTTATATAGCGATATACGTAGATACATCTCGATGAGGGATCGAGAGCCGCTTGATAGTGTAGATGGTGGCTCTCCCCGAGGTACACAAGATGTGGGGTGTCCGGGGTCGCCCTGAACGCCCCCAAGCCCGATGAAAACCCGAGCGGAATGCGGGGGAACGAGATGAGGCGATGAAATCAACCGATATAAACCTGCATCAGAGCTGAACCCCTAAAACATCTAGCGTAGACGAGCATATTGAGCACTACTTTAATCCTTAACAACGAGTTGTGCTCGTTATAAGCAGGCTGAGTGTAATGATGTGACCCCGCTAGTTCCCATCCTTCATTCTCCCTCATTTAGAGGGTGTCTGGAGGGTTCCACAACCTTATGTTCTATGGATTTTTAAACCTTTACTTACGTACCTTCTTATCTAACCAAGTCAGTCGGAGACCGGGTTTTACACTAAGAAGACTAGGGAACTCGCAAAGTCCCACGGATATAGGTTGTTGTGTGCTTCAAGAAGCGGTTGACCCCCGACTACGAACAGAAGAGAAAGATGAGACTCTATGGAAAAACGTACTCGATATACGAGGTATCACTACTAAGGCATTAACCTCTTTTTAGTGGATGGAAGTCTAATTACTAAAAAGCTTTAAGGTAAAGTAGCTATAAGAAAATGGCGAAGGTCTTGAAGCCCGTTGGTGTGATTGCTAGTGGTTCTAAGTCGTTTTACGCCCCCGTACTGGTGTACAAAGACGCCGAGAGGGTTCTTCGCGAAGAGTCTCTTGCGGTTATCAGAGATAGGGTAACGGGAAAGCAGTACCTCGGTTTAATAAGGTGGTTGTCTAAAATAGACCCCCTCTTGCCTGCGACTCAGAGATCCGGAGTAGTGGATAACCCCAGACTCGCAGAAATAGCTACGAACGTTCCATTCGAGACCTCGTACGTCAGGATCATCGGGGAAATATGCGGTGGAAAGCTCGAACCTACGGTAGACCCACCAACTCCAAGGAGTGAGGTTCTGCTCATCGAGTCCCCCGAGGACCTTGCGCTCGACGTTGGTGAGGGAATGACAATAGGAGAACACAAGTACTCAGGGGTCAAAGTACCTCTGAACCCCAAATACCTACCCTACCACATAGGGGTAGTTGGGGCAACTGGGGCCGGTAAATCGAGGCTCGTGAAGGCCCTCATAGACGAAGTGCTGTCCAAGACTGACTGGAAGGTGATAGTGTTCGACCACTCTGGAGTAGACTACACATCTTATTACCCTCACAACGTAGTAGACGCATCTCTAGTAATGCCCGATCCTGTAACCCTAGGCGAGCTAATAGCGGAGAGGTCTACGCTCGAGAGGCAGGAAGAGTACATATTGGCAACTGTGTATGCTTACATAGCTTCCTTCAAGAGAACTTCTACAACAACTCACGGTCCTCAGAAACCCGATAAAGTACTTACCCCATCTGGAACCTCATTCGCCTGTAGCATGAGATTCGTCGAGGGCTTTGACTTCACAAATACCGAGAAGCTTATGACAGAAATAACGTGGGACCTACACTTGTTCCGTAAGTGCGTCGAGAGGGTAGGCAAAGAGCTTGAGGCAAAGGACCCAACTGTGGCTAAGATGAGCTTACTTATAGGGACCTACTCTAAGGAGCTAATAGAGTCACTAAACAAGAAGAAACTCACGGCTCGTGAAGTGGTCGATAGGGTTCTAAAGGAGAGGATCGTCGTCGTTGACTTGAGTAGTGTCGAGATGGTCGTAAGGAGGTATATAGTGAAATCCGTTATAGACGAGCTTTGGAGAATCGTGGACGAGCGGAGGGAGAAACCCAGGACGCTAGTGGTCATAGACGAGGCGCACAACTATGCATGCATGGGGTGTGGAGCCTCCCTACGCTCGATTGAGAGAACTGCTAGAGAAGGGAGGAAGTGGGAGATCGGGTTAGTGTTAGCCAGTCAGAGAATAATAGACTTCTCGACTGATATTAGAAACAACATAAACACGTTCTACTTCAGCAGGCTGCAGACCCCCGGTGATTTCGAGAACCTTCGGGGAGTTTTGGACTTAGGCGGTCTGGGTCCGGAGTCACTGTCAGTTCTCGGAGTACGAGAGTTCTTCTTCGCCGGCCTCGGGAACCCCCTAAGGTTCCCCATACTTATGCGGGTGAAGGAAGTTGGAGAACCCACCATGGGGTGAAGAGCAGACTAGAGCAGAAGGAGTCGTTGGGATAGCTCCTGAGCTACTAGGGGAAGCTCTTGACTCCGTAGTTATTAAGATAGGTAGAGTAGCCTCAATAGCCGAAATAGCGTCTAAAGTTAGGGAGAGATTAGTCTCGAGCAGTACCATAAGGAGGGTTACTCATACTGGAGAAAAGTGCTTCTTAAGCATAGACTCGAGCTATACTTCTCCTCCTCTAGAGCTCGTCGGAGGATACCTAGGTCTCATCTTCGTTGTTAGCGCCCTATACGGTAAGGAGTGTCGCTATACTTCATCGGAGTTTGAGGTCGCAGCTTATGTAACGTACGATCCAACTAGGGATTTAACCAGGGTGGAAGCCAGAAGACTCGAGAGGGAGAAAGCCATAGAGGCTCTAAGGAGGAAGTCTAGAGGGGAAGTCTACTTCGACATTATCGTACTCGACGGTGAGGTTTTACCCCGGCTGTCGCCAAGAGTTCTCGCTGGAGTTAGTGTAGAGTCAGATAAAGCTAGAGAGCTGGTGAGACTAACTGACACTATGGTTCTTCTGGCCGAAAAAACTAAGACTCCTGTCGTGGGAGTACTCAAGAGGAGCTACTCCAAGGATGCTTTAGCCGTGCTCGGACACTTCTTAGACGTTGACTTAAGCGATAGAGCCTTTATGACGTACGTTTTAGAACCCGGGGAATTCGCTGTCATAGGGGACTACAAGTCTATAGCATCTGCCTACCAGAGCTTAATTAATGACTACGGAGTCGCTTACCCTAGAGAGGTTTCGCCTGCTAAGTACAGACTCGCTTGGCTAAAGCAGATGCTTAGGTATTCAAACATAGCTAGTAGGATGAAAATGGCGTTCTACAGACCCCACTCTGGGATAAGCACTACAGCAGTCAAAATAGAGTACGACTCAGTAGACCTAAGTGACGAGGAGCTAGTTTCTTCAGTGATGTCTGTAAGCGAAGCGACGGGCTTCCCGGCACCAGTAGATTACGCCGATGCCTTATCACAAATACCGAGTGATGTAAGGTTTACACTGTACCAACTAGTGTTACAGAGGATAAGTGAGGCTAATCCAGACGTAGCGCAGAAGTTGTTTACATTGGTAAACCCGCAGAAACTCGCCTCAATAGGGTTAAGGACGTAGCGGACCCCAGAGACGCACATGAGGCTAGCATAGGTATCAGCTATATAATCTCAACTGAACTACTCGCTCGGCTAGTAAATATGTCGAGAGGAGGGAGTATCCCCCTCGGAGCCTTGGTAGGCTTCCTAATACTCCTAATATTAGGCTGGATACCCATCTTAGGGCCTCTTGTGGCCGGTCTTGCGGCTGGATTCATAGCCAAGGGAGCGTTGCGGGGTCTTGTGGCCGGGTTCTTAGCTGGTATTCTTGGGGCAGTCCTCGTCGGAATATCACTGAGCCTACTTGGAGTGCTAATGTTGGGACTTTTAGGGGCGCTATTGGGGTGGATAATAGGGTTTGGAGGAGCACTGTTGTTGTCCACTAGTATAGCCATACTCACAGCGTTAGGAGGTCTAATAGGTGGTGCTCTTACGAGCTGGCAACAGCGAAAAGCACCCTGGATGGTTTACAAACTCGTCTATATAGTGCTCATTTAGACACATGCTTCACACCTATAGACCTCTACGGGCTCAGAGCACATAGAGTACGCAGGTTCACGGTCTTGATAGGCAGATACGTAGAGAGAAAATCTCAGCACACTCTATAATACTTAATTTTTCGCTTTCCCCTCGACTTAAAGTCACTGCACACTTCACCCATTTCCTCCATTGACTCTAGGACTTTATAGATTCCGCGGAGGGAGTAAGCAGGGAAAACCTTCCATACTTCGTATGCTGTAGCCCCTCCGCTTTTCTCTAGTATGCGAATTATCTCTTTACGCACTCCTTTATCTGTCCTCCTGCCAGCCGAAAGAGGTCTAAAGCCCATAGTAACGACAGCTACAGAGTTCCCCATGTTTTCGGCTATAGCATAGGCGGATGCGGATAAAGGCTTCGTTTTGACTCCGTTTTTCCAGAGCTTCACCAAGGAGTCGAATGCTTCATCTCTACTTATCTCGACTAGCTTAATCGACTTAGCGAACTCAGGCAGTATGGGGTTTCCCATTCCTTTAATCGAAGTAGCCACTACTTCGTAGGATGCGTTTACACCGGCATCCTCTAGGTCTCTAAAGCCCTTCCAGATCGAGTAAGCTAGTAACCCTGTTCTCGCTGGAACAACTACTCTCTCTACTCTGAGTCTCCTCTCATATATCTCGAAGGCGATGGTTTTCAATCCCTCTATAGTGAGAGGGGATGTGTAGCCTAATAGGGAGGCCTTCTCATTCTCGTCGAAGATTAGCTTAACATTCCCGGCTCGTAGCAGTATGTCTACGTCTAAGTAATCAAGCGATAGAGGATCTCCTACGACTACTTCGATAGACGAGACTCCGATTAGGTAGTAAGTGAGGGAGTAGGTAAAGTCCTCCTCGAACTTCGTTCTGATGGTTGTGAGTCCCTTGGAGAGTACGTAGCTCGCAATGACGGAGGAAGCTCTATCGGAGTAAGTGCCTGTGGGATTGTAGCGCTCGTTTTTTACTAGTACTCCCCCAATGTTGTTAACAGGAGTCAGTCCCTCTCCTTTTGAGACGACTCTGTCTACCTTAGGCAGGACGGATCTATACCTCCAGATGCCCGGCTCCGCTTTATCGACTCTGAAAGCTCTATTCGAGTACTTAAAGATCGTTAGCCAACCGCAAATAGGGCAGATTAAGACCTCGTCACTGTATATCCTCCCGCAATTGACGCAAGTCAACAAGTTTCGGTCTGCGTTACTACCCAATACTGAGGCCCACTACCACTACTTCTTAACTAGTGAGACTAAGTACTCATATAGCTTCGTGTCTCGTGAGATTTCTGGGTGAAAAGTGACTGCGAGTGCGTTTTTCTGAATGGCCACCGCCCCAACCCTGCCGATACCTGGATAGTCGACGTAAGCTACTATTTTTGCGTCGCCCCAGGCTTCGACTATCGCAGGAGCCCTGATGAAGATGGCCTTCATAGAGCCTATACCCTCTAAAGAAAGTTCTACTTCAAATGACTCTCTTTGTCTACCGAAGGCGTTTCTCTTGACGGCTATGTCCATTAGCTCGAGAAGAGGTTGCCCTGTATCGCCTACTACTCTATCTGCTACCCTCTTAGCTAGGAGTACTGCCCCAGCGCACGTCCCCATGATAGGTCTACCTTCTCTCGCTAGGTCAATAATAGCTGAGTCGAGCCCTCTAAGTCTCATCAAGAAGCCTATGGTTGTAGACTCCCCTCCGGGTATGACTAGAGCATCTATTCTAGCTAGGTCCTTAGCCGACCTAACCGGTAAAGCCTTAACTCCATCGATCTCAGAGAGGAGCTGTAGGTGCTCCAGGAAGTCTCCCTGGAGGCTCAGCACTCCAACTACTACCAAGCTACTCACCTCTGACCTGCATAAGCTCCTCAGGTTTCAGCTTCCTGACGTCTATACCTATCATCGCAGATCTCTCGGACACCATCTTCTGGGCCTCAGCAACTGTCTCCGGGTCGTCGTAGTATGCGGTGGCTAGCACTATAGCCCTGGCTCTAGCCTCTGGGTCCGAGCTCTTGAAGATGCCGGAGCCCACGAAGACTCCGTCCGCTCCCAACCACATCATGAGGGCAGCGTCAGCTGGAGTAGCGATACCACCAGCAGCAAAGTTCACTACAGGCAGTCTACCGAGTCTCGCTGTAAGTATAACCAGTTCGTATGGAGCTTTGTTTTCCTTCGCATACACCCACAGAGCCTCGACGTCCCCCGACATATAGTACCCTCTCAAAGTTGCGATATCTCTGTTAACCAACTTCATGTGCTTTACTGCTTCCGCAACGTTTCCAGTGCCGGGCTCTCCCTTCGTTCTTATCATAGAAGCCCCCTCGAATATCCTCCTTAGTGCCTCTGGGAGGTTCCTGGCCCCGTTTACGAAGGGTACCATAAACTCCCACTTATTTATGTGGGCTCTCTCGTCTACTGGAGTAAGGACCTCGCTTTCGTCTATTAGGTCTACACCCACTTCCTCAAGCAACCTCGCCTCCTCCGCATGTCCGATTCTACACTTAGCTGATACAGGTATCGTAACAGTCTCCATGACCCTCTGGATCACATCTAGTCCAGCTGTTCGGGCGACACCACCGGACGCTCTGACGTCGTAGGGAAGCTTGTCAAGGACCATTACTCCAACGGCGCCTGCGTCCTCCGCTATCTCGGCCTGCTTCTCGTTTGTAACATCCATTATCACACCTCCCTTAAGCATCGATATGAAGCCGAGCTTGACTAGAGGTGTCCCCATCTTAATACGCAGAAATGAGTCACCACCTATACGAGACCTGTCCCTGATTTCCAGTAACTGGTATATCAGGTCACGAAGCTTTTCGATAAACTCGTAAGAGTCAACTAGTTTCAACTCTCTATCACCAGCACATACTTAGACCTCGCGAAATAACCGTTATTGAACGTTCAACAAACTAGTTGTTTAGGTCTGACTGTACTGGAGTTGAAATGTGTAAGCCGGTAGATACCAAGGGTATGGCGAGAGATAAGTTAGGTACTATAAGTACTCAGTGTATGATATAGTGGGGGTAGCAATATCTATAGCCCTAGTAGGACTACTTGTGATCATAACCTCGCTGGCACTAGTATTGGTTCTCAAAGAGCTTCACAACACGAAGCTTACTAAAGCCGTTGCCGCTATTAGGAGAATGCTGGTTACCGACGAAGAGGGCGTTTCTCTTTCGAGGGATCTAGACGTAGAGTTCGGAAGACTAAGGGTCACTGGAGTGAACGGTAGGCGCGGTTATAGGTCTTTCACAGAGTTCGCACCTTCATCAAAGCTTCTACTAGGCAAAATCCGCTACCGAGACTTGTGCTCAGGAGGTTACTTACTAGCCATCGACAGTGAGGGCAACGGCTACCTAGATGCACCAGCCATCAGGGTTTCAACAAAACCATTCAGAAACGTCTTTATCGCATGCTTAGACCCGTTGGAAGTCAATACGTTGAATAAGTCGATTGAAATAGTTGAGGAAACTTCGGCGGCTAAAAGCATTATTAACGTCTCTAACGGCAGGTACTCAGCTAAGCTCTCCTGGACCTCTCTCGAACTACCCTCCTGGAGGCTGGTCTACGACCCGAAGAGAGGGTCCTATAGAATCGTGAAGGAACCTGGGGTCGGAGCTAGAGTGAGGAGTGTCCGCGTAGAGATCTGTGCTAAGTCCTTGGGTTATCTCACCCCAGAGGTTTGCGCTACTATTATCAGACTCGCTAGGGTAGATACTGAGGCTTCAGGTATGCTCGAAGGATTATCAAGTAGGAGGCTCGTAGTTGCGCATATGGCTAACATAAACCTCCTTAAACTAGCCAAAGAGGTTGGAATAGATAGGTACCCGCACATATCCGGATACTCAAGTGGCTACGTTAAAGCTAAGTTAACTTTTGAGGTCTCAATGGCTAGAGACATAGTCAGGGAAGAACTAATCTAGGTAGTGGTTATCTGCGTCTATCAGCTAGGTTGGTTTAGTTGTTTTTGTCTGTTTTGGATTTTTCGAGGCACGAGTTTATTTCGCCTACTCGTCCCTATTTTCCCGCTTGCGGCTACGAGGGGTCGCCAAATCTCTAGGGCTGTCTGCGAAGAGCGTCTCACCAGCTTATCGGTTTCTAATTACCCAAATACCTGCTTTTATACTTTTAGGTAATTGGTTCTCGGAGTCCATAGAAGTAACCCAGGTAACTAAAAACATTCTGTAGGCAGTCTACCCTTCATCTATGAGCCCACTAGTAACCTCGATTAGGTGTCTTGCTTAAAGACATGGATACACTACCACCTAACTGAGTCCTCTGTTGCTTTAGAAAGTAAGACTTTCGCATTACCCGTGACGCGACCAGAAGGAAGGCTATTGCTACGGTAGTTAGTAAAGCAGAACTCGCTACCGTTGAGAGGTAGGTCTTAGTTACGTCCCTGGTTAGACCACCTAGTGCTGGACCTACTATAGAAGATAGCATAACAACCGAGATCTGGAGACCTATGAGTTTTCCCACGTTTTTATTTCCAAAGAGGGCTGGTACGATACTCATATGAACTACTGGCTCACCACCAAAAGCAAACAGTCTAACAAGTAGAGCGAGTACAGCTGGCCACGCACTTGCGTGAGATACTATGCTTACGGCATACGACGATGCGGACTGAGTGACATAGAGAGTTAGAACAGTCTTCAAAATACCTATTCTAGTGGCTATGAACCCCCAGAAAAACCCGCCGGCAGTCTGCAGGATGCCTGCGACTCCGATAACTGCGGGTGTGTACACAGTCATAGCTTCCTCACTAGAGACACCTGAGGATTCGTATATTTCTGAGATTATTGGAGCGAGGTAGCTTATCACCATAATCGATGATGTAGCTACTAAGAAGATGGGTATTAACATAGTAAAGTACGCTCTGCGGCTAGCTGGGTCAGAACCCACCTCTAAAGCTCTCTGCTTAGACGGGGCCATACCTCTGTATGCTACGGCACACAATAGAGTAACAGAGGTGGTGACTAGCGAAGCTGTGAAAAAGGTGTAGAAGGGATCGGTCTTCGTAAGTAAGTACGTGATTATAGGGGACCACAGTGCCAGTGCCATGTAAGACCCGCTCTGGGCTGCAGCTATAGCTAGCTGTGGTCTAGAAGGTAGGGAACTTATGACCGCCGGATTTACAGACGTAGCGACAGCGGAGAAAACAAATCCGTAAGCTATAGCCGACAAATACCAGTACCAAACTGCCTCGCTCCACGGTCTTGATCTCATGAACAGTACTAGTGTCCCAGATGCTAGTTGTGCTATTGCTCCTACAACTAGCAGAGTTGAGGGACCCTTCTTATCGTAGAGTGCGCCAAAAACTGAGGAAGCAAATATACCTATACCACTAGATATTACGACGAATGCCGCCACTTGAGTTACACTATCAATTCCATAGAGATTCATTAAGTGATGGTAAAACATAGAGATATTGCTTCTCCAACCTACAGCTAGTAAAGCAAGGATGCCTACCACCATGTAGCTATAGCTACTCTTACTCACAGGCCACGTCCTCAATAGAAGTCGTTAAGCAGAAATAAGCTCCCACAGTAGCATGCCTCGCGCAACTGTTTCGGGTTTCATATAGGTTTATAAGGGTTGGTATCATTTTATTTACTGTTACTTTGATCAAAGGAGGTTTGTGAGAAGCTCGGTATCAGTTACACTACTTTGAGAGAGTACGTTAGGAGAGGTTGGATTAAACCAGTTGTTCTCGAGAGTGGTAAGTGGAGGTTCAGAGAGGAAGACGTTGAGAAGCTTATGGGTATTGTTAAACCTAGGACCGTTATCCTCTACGCTCGT
>JAUQPH010000003.1:0-9033 GCA_030550455.1 Thermoproteota archaeon | reverse complement strand
CTTTGCTCGCAGAGTGTCCGTACGCTAAGCACTGGGTTGACGCTGTCATCAGAACAGCGTACTCTGTTATAGAGTCCTGGAGGAAGAAGTACCTGAAGGGAGAAGCCAGGAAGGTTAAACCCAGGATTAAGAGAAGGTTCGCAAGATGCAAGATAACGCTCATGAAGGTTGACTGCGGTAGGAAAGCGGTGAGGATAGCTCTGAAGCCGGGTGAGTACCTAGAGGTTTCGTGGAGTGGGGAGTGGTTCAGTAGGAGAGTTGAGGGGTGGAGGGTTGGTGAAGCGATCTTCAAGGACGATAGAGTGCTTATTCCGTTCAAGAAGACCGAGGTCTACAGCGTTGAGAGAGTTGTTGCGTGGGATTCGAACGAGCTATCTCTCGACGGTTACTCCCCAGAAATCGGGTTCATCAAGGTTGATCTGAGGTACCTGCAGAGCTTGAAGATTGTTTACGAGAAGAAGAAAGCTACTGCTCAATCAATTGGTAAGAAAGAGCTGTTCGAGAAGTACGCTAAACGAGAGAGAAACAGGGAGAGGGACTACATAAACAAGCTCGTTAAGCAGATAACCACCATGTTCCCCAACGCTGTTCACGTTGTTGAAGACCTCGAGAAGGAAGACATGGTTGCCAAGGGGAGAACCAGCAAGAATAGGAGGAAGAGAAACGCTAGAACACCATGGGAAACAATACACAGAAAGCTCTCAGAGAAAGCACTAGTCGTTAAGGTTTCTCCACACAACACCTCTCGAACCTGCCCACGATGCGGGTACGTGGTAAAGACCCGAGTGGGCAGGGTATTCAAATGCCCGAGGTGTGGTCTCGAACTGGATAGGCAGAAGCTCGCATCCGTAAACATCTACCTCAAGTACACCAAGATGTGGGGGTTTCCCCACAGCTGTGAACCCGAACTAGATGAGGGTGAGCTGTGGATTGGGGTTATCCTGAACGGGTGGAGACCGATGACGCGGGCACCGATGAAAGGTGCCCCAAGGTTGATGAAGCCAAGGGTTGATATCAAACAACATCAACCAATATGAAACCCAAACCCCGAAACCCTCCTAAACTAAGTAAAGAGCACACTAACCCAGAAAGCAACGCGATAAATACATCCTCTTGAACTCGACATACGTTGATAGATAATGTAGTACTACACATGAGGAATATCTTCTGCGGATTCTCGTGGTAGAAGCATGTATGTAGGGCAAGCTACATCTGTAAGCAGCCTCGCGAGCTATTCTTCCGTTACAGACTGTCTACGCTATAACAAGGACAGGTTCGATGTGCTTAGACTTAAGTGTTCTCTATGATATGTAGAGTACTTAACCTTTTGTTATAATACCAGGTGGGTGGCTTAGTTTGGAAGTTTTGAGAGGTGTTCACCTCATTCGGGGTGAGGTATCTAATATTTACCTAATCGAAACGGGGTCTGGAAACATTTTGGTTGATACTGGGACTCCAAACGATCCCGAGAAGATCCTCTCATATCTTAGAACCTATGGACTGAAGATAGAGCTTATCTTCGTAACACACGCACATTGGGACCACGTTGGAGGTCTTAAAGCAGTGAAGGAGTTCACTGGGGCAAGAGTGGCTACTCACGTCGATGAGGCTCCTTACATACGTGGGGAGAAGGCAACGAGACGTAGGTTTGAGCCGGTAGATGTAGACGTAGTGTTGAGAGACGGTGATAGCGTTTTAGGTCTTACCGTAATCCACACTCCTGGTCACACCCCAGGTAGCTCTTGTCTCTTCGATAGCGAGAGAAGAATGGTCGCAGTGGGAGACTTAGTCTACGAAGAAGGTGGAGAAGTACACGAAATGCTTCATCAGTATTCTCGTGACCCCTACATGAATAGAGAGTCTATAGCTAAGCTATTACTCTACGACTTTGACCACCTACTGCCGAGTCACGGAAACCCTGTACTGAGAAACGGTAGGGAGAAGCTGAAACTCCTTGTAGAGAGCTTTCGTCAGCCGAAGAGTTAATGATAGATAACGGCTTTCTCTACTATAGTGTTTTCGTTCACCAGCAGTTTTCGGTACTCCGCACAGCACCTATAGGTTACCTACTTATAATACTCTAACCTGAAGTAGTAGGTGGTGGTTTCGAGTGGTTAAACATATGACGAAAGATGCTCTACTGTCTGCCTTTGGAGGGGAGTCTATGGCGCACACTAGGTACTTGATATTTGCTGATGTAGCAAGGAAAGAGGGATTTAGCAATGTTGCGAGGCTTTTCGAGGCTATAGCTTACGCTGAGCTAGTTCATGCCAGCAACCACTACAGAGCTCTTAGAGAGTACAAAGAGGACGCTAAGGTGCTTGCCGGTGCTCCTATAGGACCTGGAAACACTAGTAAAAACCTGGAGTTGGGGATCATGGGAGAGGATTATGAAGTAAGTGAGATGTATCCGGTGTTCCTAGAGATAGCTAAGTTCCAAGGAGAAAAAGAGGCTGAAAGGAGCTTCTACTATGCGTACATGGCGGAACAGATTCACGCAAAGCTGTATAGGGAAGCAAAGAGCTATGTAGACCAAAAACAAGACTGGCCTCTAGAAGGTAAGGTTTGGGTATGTCCTGTCTGCGGACATACTTACGTGGGGGTAGAACCTCCAGAGAAGTGCCCAGTCTGCGGTGTACACAAAAACCTCTATAAGGGTTTCTAAACCTGAGTTGAGTTTTTGACTAAATAGTTGTAAGCTAGGAGAGCATGGAGTGCTGTACCCATCCACAAGACTTCTTCATCAACGTCGAACTTTGGGTGGTGGTGTGGGTACACAATGCCCTTGCTTTCATTTCGAGTCCCCAAGATTATGAATGCTCCTGGGACTTTCTGAAGGTAAAACGAGAAGTCTTCAGCTCCCATACTCATGGGCGCTTCGGAGGTCTTCCCTATCTTGCTGGCGACTTTCAAGACGAAATCAGCTAGCTCCGGTGTGTTTACTACTGGTGGATAAGGAACTCCAACGATCTCTAGTTTGCCTTCACACTCCCATGCAGCAGCATAGTGTCTTACTACCGCCTCAATTCTAGATAGCACTCTGTCTCTTACAGACATGTCGAAAGCTCTGAGTGTACCGTAGATCTCGACAGAGTCGGGTATTACATTGCTAGCCTTGCTTGCCTCAATTCTAGGTGTAGAGACGACGACAGGTGTGAAGGGGTCTATGTTTCTTGTCACCACCTTCTGGATAGCGTTGTATATGTCTACAGCCGGCACTGTGGGGTCCTTGGTTAACTCAGGGTGGGCAGCATGACCTCCTAAACCCTTGATCTTTATTGCGAATGATGTAGAAGATGCGTTCATAGGTCCCTTTCTCGTAGCAATCACGCCAGACGGAAGCTCTGACCACACATGAATACCGAAAACAGCGTTTACGTCATCGAAAAAGCCCTCTTCTACGATCTTCTTCGCTCCAGCACCTCCTTCTTCAGCGGGTTGAAATATTAGCTTAACTGTTCCCCTTAACCTACCTTTAATAGAGGATAGAACTCTAGCTGCTCCTAGGAGCATGGCTACGTGAGCATCATGACCACAAGCGTGCATTTTCCCTGGAACCCTTGATTTATACGGAACATCGTTTTCTTCCTGTATTGGGAGAGCGTCCATATCGGCTCTTAGTGCGAGAGTCCTCCCTTCACTAACCCTTAGTATGCCAACAACCCCCGTATCGGCGGCACGAGTCACTTGAAACCCTAAACGCACTAACTCTTCCTCAACTAGTTTCGATGTCCTGTACTCCTCATACCTTAGCTCGGGATACGAGTGAATATCGCGTCGAACTTTAATGATGTAGTCACTCAGAAGCTTAGAGGCATTAATAATCTCTTCTTCTACGGGATCTAAGCTCATTTTTACCACAAGTACATTTCAACTAATCAGGTAAAAACCTTCGAACTGTTTTTGATGGTACTAAAATAGCTAAGAAATCCTCTTTTCTGTTTAGATTTCCAAACTCGTGAGAAGTTAAGGTTTAATAACCTTATTTCACAAAGTAGTAACGGTGATAAAAATGTCTTTAAATCTTATAAAGTACGCTAAAGAAGTCGAAGAGAGAGCTTTAGACTCTTACCTTCACAATACGAGAGTTCTGAGACTTAGTGGGATAGACTTAAAGGACCTCGAGGACGTGGTTAAGAAGGTGTCTATCGAGACATGGATCCACAAAGAGATTGTAGCTGGTATGCTGAAAGCTTATCAGGAAGCTCTAGATAGAGTGGTTGAAGTTATGCGGGACGTTGAAAGTATTACACCTACTACAATTGAGAGAGCAGTTCTCGTGAAGATCCTGAAAGAACATCTACAGATAGAGGCTGACATGATCGAAACATATAAGAAGCTTGCTAATGAACTCAAGTACCCAGTCCTTAAAGCTATTGCCGAGGCTTTAGCAAGAAACGAGGAAGAACACCACAAAATGATTAGCGACCTGATCAGAAAGTACGAAGCAATGTAAAACATGTGAGTTGTAGCTAACTCGCTACATTACTCTTATATTTACCTACATCGATAGTTTTTACTTGGAGATAAGCCTTGAAGTGCCCCTTCTGTGGCTATGATGGTCAGCCCGAAGTAGCTAAAGAGTGGAAATTCAGGTTCTATACAGTTCAAAGGGTTAAGTGCCCTAGGTGTGGTGGGATATTTAATCACTACGCTGGAACAACACCAACGGGGAGGTTCTCAGAGTTTATAATTAGAGTTAAACCAAGGCCAAAGAGTGGAAGATAGGTCTCATTGCTCCAGCTTCAGCACTTTATCAACCCTAATTTTGTTTTAACAGCAAGCTCTTACTCTTTTAAGTAGAGAAAAATCGAATTTATATGGTTATGTTAGCTATTAAGGCGGTGGAACGTTGAGAATAGGTGTTTACGGTTTTGGAGCTATTGGGAGGTTAGCTTCTAGGTTAATCCTAGAGCGCGGGCATGAGCTCGTAGGGGCTGTAGATATCGATGAGAGAATTGTTGGTAAAGACGTCGGTGAGCTTCTGGGCGTAGGTAGTTTAGGAGTCGAGGTGACTAAAGACGTTAGTGAGCTTGCTGATGCTGACGTAGTGATACATGCTACTGGGTCCTACCTTGATAGAGTCTTCGACCAGATAGCCTCCTTAGTAAAGTTAGGTGTTCACGTAGTTTCAACGTGTGAGACTCTCTCCTATCCTTACTATAGGTACCCAGTCCTCGCCTTGAGGTTAGATGAGTTAGCTAGAGCTTTCGGGTCTGTAGTAATTGGGACAGGTATAAACCCAGGTTACTTACTTGATACTTTAGTAGCGGTCCTAGCTGCCTCCGTTCCGTCAGTCAAGAGAGTGAAAGCTGTGAGAAGTCTAGACGCAGCTAAGAGGAGAGAACCGTTTAGAAAGAAGATAGGTATTGGTGAGGACCCAAGGGTCGTCGAAGAAAGGATAGCTAGAGGTGAGATCACGGGGCATGTAGGGTACGCTGAGTCGGTATACCTCATAGCGCTAGCCGGAGACCTTAACCTCACGAAGGTGGTCGAGTGGCAAGGTAGTGTACCAGCTGAAGCAGATATCGAGTCATCAGGGATTAGAGTAGAGAAAGGCAAGAACAAAGGGATCGTAGGGTATGGTGCCGGTTTCGTGGGCGAGCGGGAAGTGATTAGAGTCGTTTTTGAGGCTTACGTTGGCGCTCCAGAGTACGAAGAAATCGAGGTCGAGGGTCATGAGTACTCAGTTAAGTGGAGGAGTACTGGAACACCTGGGGATTTAGGTACGGTAACAGTAGCTTTAAACGTAGCTGAGAGAGTCCCATATATGCTGCCCGGGCTTAGGCTAATGACTGACATGCTGCCGTTTAAGATCAGGTTTGTTAAGGGGTAATCTTAGGTGGACTACTCCACCCTTGAGAACAGACTGAGCGTCCTCGCAAGCGAACTCGAGAGCGAGTACCTTAAGAGAACACAGAAGAGTAAGGAGCTCTTTGAAAAGTCAAAGAAGCTTACTCCTGGTGGGGTAACCTACTCGATTAGATACTTCAGACCACACCCTATTTACGTTTCGAGAGCTGAGGGAACAAGGGTTTGGGACGTCGACGGTAACGAGTACGTAGACTACTGGATGGGTCACGGAACCCATATCTTAGGTCATGCACCAAAGTTCGTTCTTGATGCTGTAGTAGAAGCCATGAAGTCAGGAACCCATTTAGGCTATGAGAACCCCTACGCCGTGGAGTACTCGGAACTTCTAACTAAGGTCGTGCCTGGTCTAGACATGGTTAGGTTCGCTAATAGTGGAACTGAAGCCAATATGTACACGCTCAGACTCGCTAGAGCGTTTACTAAAAGGAAGTACGTAATTAAGGTTGAGGGTGGTTGGCACGGCGGATACGATGCGTTACATACGTCTGTTTCACCTCCATTTACCGGTCCCGAGTCGGCTGGGCTTCCGGAAGAGTACCTGAGGTATACTCTGTCTGCTCCTTATAATGACACTGAAGCGGTTGAGGAGTTGCTGAAGAAGTACCCTGTTGCGGCTATAATAGTTGAACCAGTGCTTGGAGCTGGCGGTTGTATAGCTCCTGTAGGCAACTACCTCAAGGACCTTAGGGAGCTTACATATAGGTACGGTTCTCTTCTGATCTTCGACGAAGTAATCACAGGATTCAGGCTCGCACCAGGGGGAGGTCAGGAGTACTTTGGAGTTAGAGCTGACTTAGTGGTTATGGGCAAGATTGTCGGCGGCGGCTTTCCTGGTGCTGGCGCTTTCGGCGGGAGAGCAGAAATCATGGAGTTACTGGACCACTTGAAGATTCACGACCCAAGGTCTAGAGCTTTCCATGGTGGGACATTCGTCGGTAACCCAATTAGCATGGTTGCTGGCTATTCCTTAGTTAAGTACCTAGCTGAGAATAAGTCGCTTTACGAAGCCGCCAACAACATGTGGGAGGAGTTCAGGAGGAGTGTTGATAAGGTCTGTGAAGAATACGGAAGAATATGCTGGTCGACTGGTACTGGAACCATGACCGGCATACACTTCACTAAGTTGAGACCGCGAAACACCAGGGAGGTTTACGAACTAAGATGGAGTAAGCAAGTAGAGTACGTCTACCATCTCTACTCTAGACTAAGCGGTGTACTCTACATAAGCGAGAAACTAATACATCTTCTACCCTCACTGATTCATTCAAGGAAAGAAGTTGAGCTATTTACAGACGTATTCGGAAGATTTCTAGCTAGGTTATTCAAGACTTGATCCTACCTGCTTTAAGGAGCTTTCTCCTCAAACTCTACGTATCCTTGGTGAGTACTAATACTGACTGTTACCTTGAGTTCGATTCTACCTCTCCACACTTCACTGATGGCTTTAAACACCTCCTTAGTTATATCTTTTGAGAAGTTCCTGTAAGACGCAGGTACGAGGTGCACCACTTTGCTTAGTGGGACGACTATGTCTATGCTTAATTTAAGGTGGTCTTTCTTGAGCTTATAGTCCAGTTTCTCTATGAAGAAACCTAGCTTCGATGAGGTTCTTAGTATAGTAGCTAGAGACCTCCACAATGCTGGCTCATCGGCTTCTATATAGCTTCGAGAGGTTTCCAGTATTCTCCCACTAGTGTGTTCTTTAACTCTAGACTCCAGTTCAACTCTCTTAAAGTATAAGTCCCGTTCGACTAACTCTTTGATTACTGCGAGCGCTACGTGTATTGGATAGCGTGTGCTCCCAACCAAGTCGACCACTAACTTTATTACACCGTCCTTATGTTCGATATGTAGGTAAGAGAGCGGTAGACCTTGAGCTTTAAGCTCGCTTAGAAGGCGTACTTGAATATCGAAAACGCTCTCTATCGAAACTCGCGGGTGTGGTGGTTTAGGAGGAGTAGCTCTATGCTCCTTTATTCTCCTTACGACATCGGCGTATTTTACTTCAAAATCTCGTTCTTGTAATTCATATACTACTACTTCACCTCCGTGAGTCTTAGCTTCCTCTATTATCTTGTCTAGAGCTTCGACTCCAGAGACGTCCCTACCGAGAGACTTAAAGTAGGCTGCTACTAGTACACCCCTCATTACTAGAACACTCCCTTCAGCCTCTCTAATGCGCACACTAGCAAAACACAGCTTTTCCGCACAAACGTCCGTCAAAAACTTTACTATGTCTTCCCCGGTAGTTACATTCTTGATCAATATTATCGAGCCTCTTAGTAAGGCATCCAGCCGAAGAGACATCTCATCGATAGCGTCACTAGCAAATCTCAATATATCTCTTTCCAATCTCACACCACGAACAGTCAGGTTTAGCAACTAATTAACTAATACGCTATAGGGGCTCAGCTCTCGAGTTGGCTTATATGGGTCGTCATCATTGTCCTGCTTCTTCCCGCATCTTGCTTACGGATTCATAGGGTTGTGGGCATTCAAGGGGCTTCCCACGTCTTGGTTCGCTCTTCGGGAGGGACGCATGCTTCATATATAGGACTTCAAGCTCCTCATCGGGTAGTCTGCGCGCATCAGTTAACGTAGAAATTGTATAAACGTTTTCACGCATTTATCGATCAACCATAAACTAACGCGAAACTCGAGACAGTTGCTCGAGGTACGAGCTACATTCACCGCACTACAACTTCTTAATTTGTTACGCAATAAGCTACTGGTGTGTAAGTTGAAGATATACGAGCTTTTAAAGGTTAAGAAGCTCGAACACGATACTATAGGACTAGAGATAGCTTTACCCAACTCTCCCCCACTAGTACTCCTCGTGGGTAGGAGAGCCTTCGTCATGTGTGGGTACCTTAACATAGACTTAGCAGAAAAGCTAGGTGTTCCATGCGTCCGTGTAACTGGGGTAAAAAGCGTTGAAGACGTATTAGAGAAAGAAATCACAGAAGTGACAACTAAGGCTAGAGAAATAGGTATATCTCCCGGACTTAAAGTAAAGGACGTACTGGATAAACTATAGCCGCGATGTTAACGTAGCTAGCAAGAGATAGATAATCGAATTTAGAGAGGCTATAGAAGCATTAACCTTTTGATGCTCTAACTGTCTCAAGTTCATGATGGTGTTTCGCAAGGATCGAGCCT
>JAUQPH010000010.1 GCA_030550455.1 Thermoproteota archaeon | reverse complement strand
CTACAACCTACGCATGTACTCGGTCTCTGATCGACCTCTTAAATCTCTTAAACGCTGTTGGCACCAAACATAACTCTGTGTAGTTTATGGTGTACTTAGTTGGTGTACTAGGCTAATTACTTCGGTACTTCATGGTGCTTCCTGCATCTAGCTTCGTAGCTCTCTCTACCGCCTATCAGTACCCTGGGACTGTTATAGGGGGCTGGTCTTCCATCTAGTAGTCTCTGTGTTCTAACAGCGGGTCTTCCGCACCTCCTTCCGTCTCTCCCCACGTGCGTGCAGACGGCCCTCAGGACCTTGATGTCGTCGGCGTACGGTAAGATCTCCTTGACGACCTCCCATGGTTCTCCTCGAAAGTCGAGGTTTAGGGCGGCGACTATGACTAACTTATCGTTGCTCAAATCTAAGAGAAACCTTATGAGCTCCTTTGAGTAATTGAAGAACTGGTACTCATCTATCCCAATGATGTCGTGATCCAGGAGAATATTATGCACTTTCTTCAAGCCGTCAATAGTGGGTTCAACTACTAGTGCATCCATTTCGAGTCCGTCATGGCTTACGACCTTGCTACTAGAGTACCTCGTGTCTGTAGAGGGTTTAACTAGCACCACTCTGTAGCCAGCGATAGCGTACTTCCTCAAGACCCGCAGTAATTCAGTAGTCTTACCAGAGAACATCGGACCTATGATTACGCGTAATCCATCCACCATACGCTCACAAATTTCAGCTATCTATGAGTACTCTTAAAATAACTCCAGCCCAAAAGAAGAGGAGATCATTAAATCCATTGAGAGTAACCCGATCTGCTCACCCTTCGGCATAGCTGACCTTCGGGGTCAAGCGAGGGTTTTAGAAGTGTGGCTTCCTAGGTCATAAGGTTTTGTTGGTTATTTGAATTGGTTGAGGCAAGTAGCGTGACTTCGCGTTGCTTAAAGCTATTACCTAGAGGGATAAGCTTGGATCATCAGCTCTATATACGGCTCCATCCACCCTCTTAGGAGGGAGATGGTAATCGTAGGTTAGTAATAGATTACTTTTTTGCCCTACTACTCTCTAACTCGTGAGAATATGCTGCTTGGAGTAGTCGAGGGGTTCTATGGACCCTATTGGGATTGGGTCGAGAGGATTAACATTATGGAGTACCTGAGTAGGATAGGTTTTAATGCCTACATCTACGCACCTAAGTGGGATCCTCGTCACAGGGATTGGTGGAGGATTCCATACGAACCTGTCTTTGCTGATAGACTGAGCATGCTGTTAGACTCAGCTTCTAGGTACGGAATCAGAGTGGTCTTTGCCTTAAGCCCGGGTCTAGACATAGACTACTCGTCAGAGCACGATGTCAGATTGCTGGTGAAGAAGTTGTCTTGGGTTATGGAGCTTGGGGTTGAAGATTTAGCCGTGTTTTTAGATGATATCCCACCGGTTCTTAGGGGAAAGGGGTTCAAAACTCTAGCAGAAGCTCAGGCTTCCTTAGTGAACAAGCTATTTAGGGAGCTGAGACCCAAGTCGCTAGTGTTCTGCCCTACCTACTACTACGGCCTGCGGGAGGACTACATGAGAGAGATAGGCGAAATCGTGGATCCTGAGATACACATAGTTTGGACTGGTATGTGGGTAGCCTCGCACAAGATAGATGTAGGAGACTTAGAATCCGTGGCCAAGCTTTTAAAGAGAAAGCCGTTCATATGGGACAACTACCCAGTAAACGACTACTTCACCGTTTACGGAATTACGAGGTTACACCTAGGACCTCTAAAGAACAGACCTAGTGAATTCCTTAAGTATGTATCGGGCTACGCATCCAACCCCATGAACCAGTATGAAGCATCTAAGATACCTCTTTACACCATCGCAGAAGCTTTACTCAGTACGTCATATGACCCCGAGAAGAGCCTATCTGATGCCGTAGACTACGCGCTCAATAAGAACTCCAGGTACTGGTTCAAGAAGTTCGTACAGTTCAACCGAGCTAGCTTTATGGACTTAGCTGAGCAAACTATAACTAAAGAAAATGCCGATGAAGTGATCGAGCTAGTTAAAGAACTCCGTGAGAGCATTAATAATAGGAAGTTAGTTAAAGAGATTGACCCAGTATTGCGCAAGATGGAGTCAATAGCTAGATACTCAAAAAACGAAGTATCTCACCTAAACTGGCGGATTCAGACCTCCGGAGAGTATAGTCCCCCTATAACGACCGAGAGGATGTTGAAGGAGGTGTTCGGGGTGGTAGCTCGACTTACTCCTTGGTACAGTAAAGCCTACGTAAAGCCTGAGGTGTAGGCTTTGATAATCAGGACGTATAGGAAAGGTGATGAAGAAGGTATCGTTGAGTTGCTCAAGATATGCTTCGACGACTTCAATAGGTGGGGTGTGACAGCCGAGGATTGGCTTTCGTATGAAGAAGGAGACTACGGCTTCAAGAAGAATAACGCCTTAGTTGCCGAAGTCGGTGGTAGAATCGTGGGACACCTACACTTAGTAGTCAGGAGAGCGTACATAGGTGCGGGATCTGCTGATATCTGCGGAATAGCTAATGTTTCAACTCACCCGGACTTCCGAGGTAGGGGTATAGCTACAGCTCTCGTTAAGAGAGCTATTGAAGTATGTAGAGAAATGGGCTTACCTGTAGTTTCACTACTTACTGGCTACGGGAGTGAGGGGTATCGAGTGTACAGGTCTATAGGGTTTTCCAACACAACATTTTTGAGAGTATACGTAGGTGCTCGAGATAGTGTCGAAAAGTTCTTAGAAAAGCACGGAGGAAGTAGGCTAGAAGTAGAGGAAATAGGCTACGGTAATATTGACGAAGTGATAAAGCTTCACGACACTTTACGAAAGAAGGTTAACCTAGTAATATCGCGCCCCAGGGACTACTGGGTCAGCAAGGTACTGAAGAGGTTCTTTTTCTATAGCTTCTTTTACGACCGCTCCGAGGCAGCTATAAAACTACTCTTTAGAGATTCCTCTGTCCCAGTAGGTTATTCTCTAGCCTTCAGTGGGCAACGCTCCTCGAGGAACTATTGGCAGAGAGATGCAGGGGTAATCCTTGAAGCTGTAGCCATTAATGGGAAATACCTGAAGAGCGTGATCTCCGAGACTCTGAGACTACTCCTGAGTAGTGGAGCAAAGGTGTTCAGGCTTTACCTACCGACATCGTATAGACACCTATTGCTCTATAGCTTCGAGGAGTTCAAGGGGGGCTTGCTTATGGACTACGTGGTCGACTTGAAAAAGCTACTGAGTGACATAAGGGATGAACTATCATGGAGGGTCGCTTCAGCGGAACTTAGTGGTCCAATTGGTATCAGCATAAGAAGTCCCTATGGGTGTGCGACTATTAACGTAGTTGACTCTGAGGTAGAGATAAGTGGTCAATGCGAGTCTGAGGAAGAGGTAGAGTTCACTGGAGACGGTATAGTTAAAGTTCTCTATGGTGTAAGCTCCGTAGACAGACTAGTATATAGGGACCACGTGGTGAAGATAAACCTCAGCTCTCGCGCTTTTAAAACTATGAAAACCCTCTTTCCAGTTAAACCAGTTTACATCCCTAGGATAGACCAGTGGTAACTGAGGACTCAGCAATATTCTCGTGTTCCCACCCTAGAGATAAGGACTGGAAATCGGCTTTCTCAAACACCCTTTAAATTCTAGTTATAGAATTGACTCCAGTTACTCACTTTGAGGGCAGTTTAGACCTTAGTGCCTCAATCAAGCCTTCTACTGTGGAGTGAGTTGAAACTATTAATGGTAACATTTCTCTGTCTGCCAGCCTTATCGCTAAAATGTCTACTGTTTTCGGCTGATGTATGACTACAGCAGCAGGTTTTGTTGGTGCTACTCGAACAGCTACCATTGGTGAGCGACCGGTACTTACTGCGGTGAAGATCAGTGCTCTTATGCTAGAGAGCCCCATGATGCTCCAAAACTCGTTGCCTCT
This sequence comes from Thermoproteota archaeon, assembly GCA_030550455.1. Classification (GTDB taxonomy): domain Archaea; phylum Thermoproteota; class Thermoprotei_A; order Sulfolobales; family NBVN01; genus DRZP01. The sequence goes on along the minus strand of JAUQPH010000010.1, from coordinate 53,331 downwards.
CAGCCCTTCAATCGCCTCGTAGCTGTTTATGACAGTGTAGCCGTATATGGGTAAAGCTATGAACCTAGAGTTGACGATGTAACCCTCCACGGCTGTAACGAGCTCGTCTAGCTTTATGGGGCGGCTGAACTCTCTAATATCTAGGACGCCCGCTATCAGTAAACCCATGCTCTGAGCTAAACCCTTAGTTACAGTATAGCCTGAGAGCTCGTCGTGCGTCATAAGGGCCTCAATGAACGTCTTAACGAACTTCATCCCCGGTCTCCTTCTGTTCTTTTCGTAGTCACTGATGACGCTAGAAGCCACTTTAAGGTACTTAGCTAGCTCTACTTGGCTCAGCCCGAAAACAGTTCTCCACTTCCTGACCGCTTGACCGGGGTTATCGCTGAACACTATGTCGCCAGCTATCTTCTTTTTAACCTCATCAACTACGTACCTAGGTATCATCTCATCTCCCTAGCAGTACAGCTGTGAGATGAGCTATCACTAACCCAACTTCATTACTTAGTGTAACTGATAAATCCTGCCTCACTACTAGCCGCAGGCACGCGCTCAGCACCAACTCCAACATCAAACATAGCTATGCCCTATTCCTTAATAAATACTCTCTATGAGTTAAACCAGAGCTACCAAGAACTCACAACTGAGCCACACCCATTAAGGCAGGAAGAATCCAGGTTAGAGCTATACACCGCACTAAAACACCATTACAGCGTCTATATCCTCCAGCATCTCGACTACGTTTGCCTCTTTTTATTGGCTAAGACCTAGATGTAGGAGGGTGATATGGGTTCGGTTAAAGCTGACTGGGTCTACTTGCTTCATCCTAGACCAGCCTTCGTCGTATGCTCGTCGGCTGAGAACGTTTACGACTGTCTAGCGGCATCTTGGGTAACACCGGTATCCAGAGAGCCACCGATATTGATGGTAGCTCTATCTCCAAGGAGAGCTACGTACTCGCTAATCAAGTCGTCAGGGAAGGCCAGTGTTAACGTTCTAGACTGGAGTATGTTAGATGTACTGCACTACTTAGGGACGACTAGCCTATACAAGAATCCAAACAAGATGGCTAACCCAAACATTAAGACCTCGATCTCGGACGGCTACGTTAGGATCGAAGGTGCTCTAGCGGTTCTCTACTGTAGTTTAAGGACGTTTTTAAACATGGGCGACCACGACGCCGTTTTTCTCGATGTAGTAGCTGTGGACGTGAATAGAGGGTACAAGCCTAAGGCTGAAGTAGCGAGTTACAACTACATACTACACGTTGGTGGTAGCGAGTACACTACAAATGTAAACAGCGTGATGGTTCTTTGATATCTGTAGAGTCACCCTTGAGGATCGCAGTAGTAGTTTTAGGTGTGCTATCCGCTATAAGCTTCTTTGCTGTTCCAGCTGCCTCGTTTTTAGCCCTAGTTTTTGGGGTTCTAACGATTGCGATAACACTAAGTGAATCGAGGATCGCAGTACTGGTACCACTGCTTCAAATAGTTGTCTGTTTAGCAAGCTTATACTACCTTGGGGAGGCACTCATATACGAGTCTCCCAGCTCGCTCGTAACAGGGGTAGCACTATCTCTAGTCTCTATCCTCATGATGTATTTAGAAAGTAAGCTTCTAATATTAAGAACCGCAGTAGGGAAGGCGGGGGTCGTAGTTGTTGCGGCTGTTTTTGCTACTCTGCTCTACACTTACAGAGCATCTATTCCTGCCGTGAGTAGCTTCATGGAGGAGGATCTCTATGGGATAATCGAGTTAATAGCCTATAGTGGCCTCCTGTATATTGGTGCATCACTACCTTACTCCTCGGTCATTCTATTCGGTCTCGTATATCTCGTATACGACTTACTTCGCTCGATTCGACCTAAAGAAGTCGTTCAACCTACTCAAGAGGCTAGACAGGTCTGAGAAAACGGCATCGTACCTTAACCCCAGCAACTCTCTAAAACCTTTTTTGAGGTACCTCCTGTCTGCTAGAACGATAAACGCTCTATCCTTTTCGGACCTTACGGCTCTCCCGAATGCTTGAGCTACCCTAATCGACGCCTGCACATCCATGACTAGAGTATCTGCTGTGTCACCTACTTCACTCCTTAACGCCTCTCTAAAGTCTTCTACGTAATCATCTGGGGTGGGGTACGGGATGCCGCACACTACTACAGCACTAATCAGAGAGAGACCGGAGCTATCTCTAAACTCTACTCCCTCAACTATCTTCCCTCCAGCAACTGCGTTGATTAGCGTGTGCGGCTCGACTGCGAGTAGCTTCTCTATGTCAGCTATCCTAGACTTCTCGTTTTCTACGTAGATACTGATGGAATCCTTAAGGTACGTCACTACCTCGTTCATGACCTCGTAGCTCGGGTAGACTGCTAGAACAGCTCTATTAGTAACTTCATATACTGATCGAACCAGCCTGGCGTACTCCATGAACATCCTCGTAGACCTCTGCGGGTAACTCGTAGTTACAGGTGTGTATACAGCGTAGAATACGTTCTCCCGCGGAAAGACGTACCCGTACAACGCCTCGACGTCTAAGTACTCGGTTTCTCTACCGACGACCTTATCTAGTACGTCTTTAGGTGGTAAAGTCCCAGACATTAGGAGGACTCCGCGAGCTAGCCTAAGCCTCTCTCTTACGGGTTCGTAGCCTAGGGGGAGTGCGTAAAGCCTGAATGTATCGAAAGCAGATTGAGCGTAAAGGGAGAAAAAGTCCTTAGTGGCAAGTGTGAGAAACTTGACTACTCTGCCTATAGATGAAGTTGTTTTCGCAAAAGCCTCGACTCCGACCTCCGCTAGAGACTGTAGGTAGCTAAACCTTATCGCATAGAAAGCTTCCTCTAGCTCGCGCAGGAGGTCTGCGTCTACTCCGATACTTTGCTTCGAGACTCTCGTAAGCTTATTGAATGTTACCCTGCTCAACGATTCCTCTACTTGCTTAACTCGTTGTGCTAGCTCTCCATAGCCGTGCCTCGAAAGCTCACTCGCACTAGTTCTAAGAACGCTCTGGCTGACGGAGTCTGATAGAATTGATTGAGGAGAGACGAGGGTGTGTGCTTCGTCTACGATGACGTAGAACTCGTCGAGTCCAATATCTGAAAAAGCAGTAGAGTACACAGTTTCGTTGAAGAGGTATGGATATGTCGCTATCGTGAGCTCTACCCTATCGGCTAACCCAGAGAGAGCAAAGAATGGGCAGGCTGAGAGCTCTCGAGATACTAGTGATGCGAGTACGTGTGGGTCTACCTGTCCTGCGCTACTCAGCAGTTCGAGTAGCTCTTCTTGCGATACCTGCTTGAGGTTAGTGTAGTAGGGGCACATGCTCTTCAGCCTCAGAAGCCGGCAGTTCAGCCAGAAATCCTCTGGAGACACCTCCGCCCCCTTAACTAGAGGGCACATCCTCCTCCCGCTAAACACTATGGTGAACGAGACCCCGAGGTTTCTCGCTTCTCTCACTACTGGCGCGATCTCGTTCCTAGTCCTCACAACGTAGAGGACCCTCCCACTACCTACATGACCAACTAAGGCCACTATGGTTTTACCGTAGCCGGTCGGAGCCTTTACAGCTAGATACCCTCCGAGCTTCGACCTTATGAAGTTAGCAACTTCAAGCTGTCCTCTCCTTAAGGTTGCGTAAGGAAAACGCATCAGGCAGCCACCGCTTCAGCACCTATAAGAAGTTGTCGAGACACTCATCACCGCGTGTAAATAGCTTTCGCAGAGCATAAAAGCTCATGAGCTAGTGCGAGCGACCGTGCTATAGGAGAGGGGTAGCCAGCTCTAGCGTGTAGGATGAATTTGAGCATGCCTCTCATATGCGTAGCTTTAGATGTGCCTCGGCGAGAGACTTGAGCTCACCGACATCTCTCGGTAAGTGCCTAGCACCTAATCCCCCAGCCTTATAAGCCCCCATGAGGTTTCCTAGAGCGGCGCGCTGCTCCGAGGGAAGCCCAATTAGTAACCCGTAGATAGCACCAGCATCGTAAGCATCTCCGCAGCCTGTCGTATCGACTACTCTACCCACCCTGACCGCTTCGACGTGAGCGAATCTCTCTCCCGAGTACACTAGAGACCCCCTACTGCCCATCTTCAAAAAGATGTTCTTTGGCTTGAGTACCGAAACCAGGTTGGTCAAGGAGTTCTGCGTGTCTGAACCGAATAGCTCCTTGAGCTCGTCTAGGTTTATAAAGACATCGTAGATCGCACCCCTGTACTTAGCCAGCACTTCAATGAGGAACCTCTTAGTAACGCCCCCAAGGTCTATGCCTACGGGTAGACCCAGCCTAACCGAGCTATCGATCAGGTACTCAACGGACTTTCCGCTGTCTACGTTTCTGCTGGTGAACCCCGATATGAACGTGTAGTCGGATGTGGCAGTTAGGTCTCTAGACTCTACATCGCTTAGAGTGTTGTATGCGTTAGCACCCCTGTACCCGATTATCGTTCTCTCACCACTCTTCTTGGTGATGACCACCATGATCCCGGTGATCTCCCCCTCGATTCTCCTAACACTAGTAGCCTCGACCTTCTCTCTGGCTAGGTCCTCCAGTATTAGCTCACCAAAGGGGTCTGTCCCCACGGTTGAGACCAGTACTGGTTTCTGCCCCAGCCTAGACAGTGCGACGCCCACGTTACCACCTGAGCCACCGGGGACGAGAGCACTCGCTTGTGCTACATAAGAAACGTCTCTAAGCTCAACTACGTCTAGGTCTAAGACGAAAAACACGTCTAGGTTCAAGTCCCCGTAGACGAGCACTCTCATGCTTCAGCTCTTCCCCGACCTGATCCTCCTCACGACATCCATAAGCTTCCTCACTCTCTCGGGGTCCACGGGGTTCTGGGTCACACCGTTAACCTTGAAGTACGTGCCAACTATCGCTCCGTCGGCGTACTTGAGGAGCTTCTCAGCGTTATCGGGAGTCAGGCCGCTACCGACTATCACTGGAGTGTCTCCAACTAGCTCCTTGACTCTCCTCACGTCCTCTGGTAATGGAGCTTCACCAGTCATCCTGCCGGTGACCACTACTGCGTCCGCCATGTAGAAGTCGGCCCAAGTCGTGTGGGTCTCGAGATCTATACCCGGGAACACCACGCTGTGCTTCTTGACAACGTCGACGAAGAACCTTATGTCATCAGCGTAGAGAGCCTTTCTTAGCCTCATCAAGTCAGCAGCGTTCCCGTGGTCTAGCTCTCCAGTGTCCCACACAGCGGCACCTACGTAGAGGCACACCCTCACGAACTTAGCTCCAGCCGCCTTAGCTATCCCCAGGGCAGCCCTACCACCGTTGTGGATCACCGTTATGCCCACGGGCACACTCACGTTCTTAACAACGTGCCTAGCTACGACAGCGTGGGAGGCTACCTCCTCAGGGGGTATCCTACTGGAGCCACTATAATACGGCAGGTCCCACATGTTCTCCACTATTAGCCCGTCAACACCATTCTCCTCTAGGACTCTAGCCTCCCTCAAAGCGTAATCCTCTACCTCCTCGATAGCCCACCCACCGTACGCTGGAGAGCCGGGTAGTGGGAGTAAGTGCACCATCCCTATAATGGCCTTATCGTTCTTGAAGAGCTCTGTGATCGAGAGCATTCTCCTAGAGTAGAACTTCCTAGCCCAGTCGGCGACTACCTTATTGAGAAGCTCTCTCCTCACGTACTACACCGCCTACTAAGCTTTCGCAGAAAATTAAAGCCGAGCACACTCCCCCGCAATAGCTCTAGCTCCAGGGGTAGTCAGCCCGCATACGTCGGGCTAAGCTAGCTCTCCGGAGTCACGACTTCAGCTCCAGCCTTATCGAGTAGCTCGCTACCACTCCGCTGCTCACCCACCATTCGAAGGCCATCTCTACATCGCACGCCGACGCCGGTGGGAGCTCTGACTTAACGTATACGGCTAGCGCAAACCAGCTACCGCTCCACTGCGCCGGGGGTTCGACGTAGATAGAGCTAGTCTCGCTAACCACTAGGACCCCATTCTCTATCGTAACGTTAGTGTCCGTAGCTCTACCGTCCCACGACTCGAGCCCTAGGGACGCGTTGACCCTAGGACTGCTCGACGCCGTGGTAGTCGCTCCTGCGAACATCGAGGCACTAGACCTATCTCGAACTAGAGTAGCTGTCTTAGCTATTTTGTCGACAGCCACGGAAGGCTTTCTCGAGCTGGACAGACCCCTCTACGCATCTACGGACACTCTAGAAGTTAGAGCCGAGCGTATAGTCTCTGCTGCAGACCTCGTAGCTTACTGCGTTTATAGAGATTTGGATGCTCTAGCTAGAGTTGCTCAAGTACTTAAGCCGCAGAGCAGTCCACCCGTGCTAAAGATCGAAGCGATTTTGCTGGTCGTTGCCGTAGCTGTAGCGGCAACGCTTTCTGTCGGCAAGGAGCTACAGGTAAGGTTTAGGGAACCGTTGCGGCGGGTGGCCGCGACGATATCGATATCTCTATCTCTGTTAATGGCTAAAACCAAGCTAGGATATGCAGACCTGTTGAACCACCCGATTAGAGCAACTATACTTGAAGTACTCAAGACCCGTGGTGTTGCTGATTTCGGCGAGCTCATGCGGTACACTAAGGCCAGTAGGGCGACCCTCGAGTGGCATCTGTGGGTCCTTAAGACGCGGGGCCTGATAGTCGAGGTCAAGTCCGGAAGGAGGAGGTTGTATAAGGCTAAGCCTTAGGGGAGAACGCTTCTGCCTTACTTTACTAACACAACGCTAGACAATTATTATAACCGTCAATAAGTTGCGCATAGCTTGGGGAGCGCTAAGGTCTACCCATATGGGTACTTAGTAATCAATAAGTACTGGATAGGGAATACGCAATAGCGAAAAATGCTTGAAACAAAGTCTGCTACCGCCATCGAACTATGTGTTATATAATGACTCTTCCGCGGCTTCATGCTATGGACAAGCAAGACATGCTCGTAAGTTAGGGAAATATCGAGCGCGAGCGTAGCTAAGTATGTTTAAGCCTTCTACTATCGGACTCCCGTACATGAACCCTGAAGTAAGAGCACTAAGAAGCCGTTACTCCCATAAGATCTCCTTTCAGCTGTAGAGTTATGTGCTTTGCGGGTAGTATTGGTACTAAGCTTAAAGACCTCCATCTTAGATACCTCGATGTTCAGGCTATAGTCCTGTCAGTGCCAAACCTAGCCACTCGGTTCTATGTACTCGACCTGCCCTGCGTCGGTCCCGGCATTGTGCTGCTACTCCGGGTCAGCTATGATAAGCGTCTGTCTTCAGCCACGTGTTCTAAGGTCGGCCTCTATAATCGGAGAGAGTTACATAGGAGCCTGCTCAGGACTTAAATTGCTTTAGTTAGCGATCATACCGTGGGTAAGGATATTGCACGAGTGGGCTCTCGCTGAGGCTGTAGGTTTAGCTCTATACAACTACGCCAAGCAGTCGGGAATCAGAAGGTTTAAGCGTTTAATTATAGGCTTGGGCGAGCTTCAAGCAGTCGATAAGGAGGTTCTAGAGCTAGCTCTAGGCGAGACGCTTAGAGCGTATGGGCTAGAGTTAGTGGAGTACGATTTCGTGACTGAAGAGGCCTCATTTGAGTGCAGGTCATGCGGCTTTAAGTGGAAGCTAGGAGATTTGAGTCTCTCCAATGAGGTTCGTGAGGCTATTCACTTTCTTCCGGAAGCTACTTATGCGTATGTAAGGTGTCCGAAGTGCGGTTCACCAGACTACTCTATTACTAGCGGTAGAGGCCTTAGTATACTGGGTGTTGAGTATTGAGCTACCTCGCTGACCCGAGGCTGGACGCTATCCCGAAGAGGCTTGAGGATGTAAAAGTGGTTGTAGCGTTCGTGAGCAGTAAGGGAGGGGTCGGAAAGACTCTGGTATCTACTTTAACGTCACTCCTTCTTAGTAGAAGGGGCGTAGGGGTAGGTCTCCTTGACTTAGATGTGACTAATCCAACTGTGCACACTCTACTGGGGGTCGATCCCGAGAAGGTTAGACCGCTAGAGGAAATGGGGGTAGTACCTCCCGAGGTATTCGGGGTGAGGCTTATGTCACCAGTGTTCTTCACTATGGGTAAGCCGTCACCACTCAGAGGTGAGTCCGTATCTTCAGCGATTCGTGAAATGCTGTCAATAACTAGGTGGACAGGAGTCGACGCATTAATCATAGATACTCCCCCCGGAATGGGGGATGAGCTACTAGAGGTCCTCACCTACATAAGAAGGTTTAGAGCCATAGTAGTTACGACACCCTCTATACTAGCTATTGAATCAGCTGCGAGAATAGCCGACGTACTCGGTCATAGAGTCGAGGCAGTAGTCTTAAACATGTTTTCGAGTAGAGTAGTACAGCTAAGCAGGCTAGCCGTCTTGAAGTCGCTAGCACCTGTTTACACGCTATCGTACGATAGTGAAGTCGAAGAGTCGATAGGGTGCCCGGAGAAGTTGACGTCTATAAGGCTCTCGCGCGAAGTAGATGAGCAAATAGTGAACCACATAGCTAAACTTATGGCGGTATAGAGGTCGTTGGTCACTTCGCTCTATACACTCTGTCGAGCAGTTCAAGCTTTTTCGTAATATCTAGGGCGAGCTTCTCAGGGCTTTCTTCAAGGATGTAGAAGCCGTATGGAGAGTACTCCACTAGCTCGCAGCTCCACTCAAAGCTAGGCAGGTACTCCGGGATAGTTACTTTAGCCACATATACGTCGACCATAGAGCCCTTAGTGATACTTATAACATATACCTTATCGCCTCTCTGTACTGAGATCATGTAGCAGCTACCCATGCTCCTACTGACTGCTCTATACCCTACGTCCTTTAAGTGCTTGACGACGCTGGTGACGACTTCTTCTACTACCATCACCTAGAGGATCGTCTAGATCATGCTTAAATTTTTAGGAATAGTATGAAATGTGTAAGCCAGCTGTCACGAGCTAGAGGTCTTAGCTAATGCCAAGCAGCATGAAAGTAGCTGAAAAATACAGAGAGAAAATTGTGAGTGGTGACCCACTTAAAGTAGTTCTATGGTTAGCTGCTCCACTAGTTGTCGCACAGCTAGTTCACATATCGTATAACCTTGTTGATGCGCTTTGGCTGAGTAAGCTCTACGAGGGAGCACTAGCTGTTCCGCGGCAAGTGTGGCCCACTCTGATGTTCTTTTACGCTATAGCTATGGCCCTCTCATCAGCAAACTTGGCTATGATCTCTCAGTACATAGGTGCGGAGAGGTATGATGAAGCAAGTAAGACTGCGTCAAAGCTATTTGTGTTTAACTTAACTCTAGCACTAGCTATTTGCTTGGCTTACTACACTCTTAGACCATACATATTCTCTCACATCACAACAGTTCCGGCAGAGCTCTATGAGGACGTCCTAAAGTACTCTAACGTCATGCTGTTCGACATACTGTTTACGTACCTAGGTTCAGCTTTCACCACTATTCTCCAGGCCATAGGGGATACGAGAACTCCAACTTACATCAGTGTGGCTGGAGCTGTACTAAACATCGTGCTGGACCCGATAATGATATTCGGGTGGTTCGGTTTCCCAGCGATGGGGGTTATGGGGGCGGCTATAGCGACGGTCGTATCGAGAGCTTTAGTAGCTACAGTAGCCATAAAGATGTTTATTGGAGGCTTTAAAGGGGTAAAACTATCCCTAGTTAAACCAGATAGAGAGTGGGTCTCCAGGTCGATAAGGATAGCTCTCCCTATCGCAGCTCTCCAGATGAGCAACTCTCTAGCGTTCATGGCCCAACTAAGGCTCGTTAATGCCTTTGGAAAGATAGTCGCTACGGCATACTCGATAGGCTTTACTGTAGTAGATATAGCGGATTCAGCAATGTGGGGGTTTTCGCAGGCAACAGCCATAGTAGTTGGTCAGCTAATAGGAGCGCAACTCTTCAGTAAAGCTAGGAAGTCCGCACTAATTACATCGCTGTTTGTCGGTGGAGTCACGGGTGTGGGAGCCGTCTTCGTTTACCTACTTCGATACCCTATAGCCTCGATCTTTACCTCTAGTCCCGAAGTTCTAGTTGAAGCTACGAGGTTCATAGAGTACTTCGGCCTCACCGTTCCGTTCTTCGCTATATTCTTCGTAGGGTTCGCTGTCGGAAGAGGTTCCGGCCACACGTACGTTCCGTCGGCAATCGCTTTCACTAGGCTATGGGGCCTGAGGATAGGTCTAGGCTATCTCTTAGCTCTAGGACTAGGTCTAGGACCTGTCGGCATATGGTTATCTATGGCTATAAGCAACATAGGTGGTGGCATTATGTCTATAGCTTGGGTCGCGCTGGGTAACTGGGCGCGCCCAGTGGTAGAAGTTGCTCCAAGAAGACCAAGTGTAGCAACAGTACCTCCATCACCAAGGTGTATGAAGAAGGAAGTTAGTGAGGTCATCAACAAGGATGATACATAATATAGCTAAAAGAAGGACCTAGTGGGGTAGAGAGTTTGAAAATCGGTCGGATCGCTTCATCAGTACTCCTAGCTTCTTCGATATCTTTCTTCGCGTTATCGATATGGTTTGCCTACATAGAGAGGTACATACCGTCCCTTCTCTCACTAACCTCGGGCTTGATCTTTTTGAGTAGTGCTCTAGGCTTGCTAAAAGAGCTTACAAGTTCACGAAACTCCAGCGGATAACAACCTCATCTGTTTATCGTCATCGAGAGTTACTTAAAAAAGTACTGCTGTAGAATTTAAGTAGAATTTAAGATTGAAAAGTAAGCTAGTACCACACATCAGTTGGAAGCACGCTTACGATGTCAAGCCTGGTCAGAAGAAGCTCTATAACTTCTTCATAACTTGGTCTCCTCCCAATGAGGACCTCTAGCTCTCCAGCTACTCTTTCGAGTAGTTCAGCTACTCTATCGCTTAGTGAAATCGTGATAGTCAATTTATACACCAAGTCTAATATATGTTTAGTCAGAATATATAAACTTCTCCCGTGTAGTAAAGAGTAAAGTGCGTTATTGTCGTTCAAGATGTTGAGTAACTTGAGAGGTTTGAGGTGTAGCACTTCATCGGCTAGGTACCGCTCAACCCGAGACCGCTCAAGAGGTTCCCCCACTTGAGTCCGGACACTAACTTAAGCATTACTAATGCTAGAGCGACTGAGACCGTAGCTGAGATGAGTACTGCTGACATGAGTAGAGCTGAAGCCACGTGAATAGAAGCCGGATTATATGTCAGCATGTTCACGACTACGGGAACTACGGGAACGGGGTGAGATGCTGAAATACCGTAACCTCCTGCTAGTACCAGCGATACGCTAAACTCTGTTGAAGAGTGTATTGAAGCTAGAAAAGTTGCTACAATAAAGGCGTTTGATACTAGAGGTAAAGTAATCGTCCTGATTACTAGTCCCTGACCTGCCCCTAGGTTTAGTGCTTGTTCCTCCATGTTCCTAGATATCTTTTGGATGGCGGCAGATAGAGGGCGCGCAGCGTAAGTTATCCTCCTAGATGCGTACGCTAAGACCAAGTATGGTGCCGGATTAGTTAGTGGGTCAAGAAGGGGGATTCCCTTGAATGCTTCATGAAACATCACGAAGTAGCCTATTCCCACGGCTATCCCCGGGATGACTATTGGAAGAGCCGTTAGTGCCTCAATTATTGGTGAGAGAATAGTCCCAAACCGCAAGCTTACGTAAGTAGATATGGAAGCTATAAACATCATTAGAGCTACAGAGAGAGTGCTGTAGACAACGGTATTTAGCAAGGACCGCACATAGTAAGCGTTAGTGAACACAGTTACGTAGTTATTTAGGGTCAGTCCTCTTGGAGTGACGTACCCGTACCACCCGTCGGTAATAGAGTAGGCTATGGCTACAACCTTGGGTAGTAGAGATACAGCTTGAAGCACTATGGTTATAGCAGTGGTAACTATTTTCAAGCGACCTATTTCTACTACTGTAGACCTAGTTGACACAACCGGGTACCTATAAGCTCTAAGGTTCTTCCAGAAGGCTGTGAAGATCGTGGACGCCATGAGTGAGAGGACTACTACGTAAGTAACCGACCTCATGCTTACCGTATACCCATACTCTGATATGAAGTCGTAGTATGCTATGTAAGCCATCAGGTTTCTAGCGGAGTTATACCTACTAAAAGCGACTGGTCCAGATAGGTCCTCACACGATAAAACAAAGGTAAGAGTCCAGCTGACGATAATGGCTGGTTTAGACAGGGGTATCACTATACTCTTTATTACTCTAGTACCTTTAGCACCGAGATTACTGGCAGCGTCTACGATATTCCTGTCTATGAGGTCTATGTAGGTCATTAAAACGAGGTGAGATAGTGGGTACAGGCTCAGTACCTGGTAAACAAAAACACCGGCAATTCCCTCGAAAGTGACTCTATACCCTATCAAGTACTCCGCTATCCTACTCAATATTCCGAATTCTCTATGAAATAGGTGTGTTATGGCGTAAGCAGAAATGAAGGGCGTTGGCACAGAGGCAAGAAAGGGTAACACGTAGCCAACGAAAACTCTCAGCTTACCCCCGATCCCTAGGCATGCTGTAGCAGAAAGTATTGCTAGTAGGACTGTAACTGAAGAAACCGTGAGAGCAAGTAGGATAGTATTCGCTGTCGGTCCGAAATCTAAGCCCGTAAAGGCTACTACCTTGGTTTCAGGTAGTTCGTATACTCTCAGTAGTTCCCCTTCGGGAGGGATCTTTATACCTAGGTACCGAATGCCCGCAAGAGGGTTTCCAGCTATGAGACCCGCGAGAGATGCGAGCGGGGCTAGTAGAAATACGGATACAAAGCATATCGGGATCAGCGCCATTAACCGCAAGCTGTCTATCATTTACGTTCTACTCTGTAGCTCGCTAAGTATTGCGCTGTACCTAGCAATAGCAGCTGCTTTTACTGAGTCGTAGAACTCAGACCTGAAAGCTGGGTCTTCAGCTACTAGCTTGTTCAACTCTATAGCGAGACTCTTGGAGAACACTCTTGACTCTCCACCTATACTTATAGTGAGTGGTGCTCCCAGTCTATGCGCTATTTCAAGTAGCTCTACCTCGTTTAGTCTGCCTTTCGTGTAGAGGTCTACCGCTAGAGACCAAACCCTCTTTAGGATCGTGTTCGCATCAGGATCTGCTATAGCAGCTTCGAAGTAGTAAACAACAGCTCTCTCCCACAAGGCAGCATCCTCCGGGTCGTAGTTAAACATGTTAACAGATAGAGCCTCGTACAACCCCTCTAGTTGAGTCCCCTCAGGCTTTACATACGGTAGGTAGTAGAAGAGTTCTGCGAGAGCTTTCTGACCTTCGGCACTCAATAACCACTTCACGAAGGCTATAGCTTCACGCTCGTTCTTAGAGTTCTTAGCTACAGCTACCGGGCTTACGTCGGGCAAGACCTCGCCTTGTGCCGGATAAAACACTGCTTTACCACCACTTAGCTCTCCCGCTCTAATGCCGTACACTAAGACTGTTGGTGCTAGACCCGCTATCCCCAGTGCGACATCATCTCTAGCTCTTTCTGAGCTTTCCACTATGTAAGAGTTGGCCCCGATGATAGTTAGGAGCACCCACCCTCTCTCCCATCCGTACTTCTGAAGTATCATCTGTATGGTTCTAGCGGAAGTAGTACTCTTAGTCGGCTTCGGGAATGAGGCCATACTCTCACCATAAAGTAGAGGTATTGAGTACTTCGGCAGGAGAAGGTCACCCCAAGTTCGTGGTGGTTCGAGTCCGTACTTTTTAAGGAAGTCGGAGTTGATCGTGTAGCTAAAGACCGTTCTCGCAGCGGCCACGAAGCATACGCTCCCGTTAGGAAGCCTATAGGTTTCCACGCTTAAGCTCGAGATGATTTCGATCAGCTCTCTATCTGTGATCGGCTTTAAGTACCCCTTCTCACATAGGTCCTTGTAGAGAGAGTAGCCACCGATAAAGAAAACATCGGCTCTACCTTCTTCAGCGTATATGGGCCACTTCGATACATCTTCCTTTAAGAACATTACGTCCTTTATTCCATACTCGCGAGCTACACTACTATTCAGGAATATCTTACGTAAAGCTTCTCCCTCGTCTGGTGCTAGCCGTGTAATGACTACTAGAGTTACTTCTCTAGGTTGTTGAGCTGTTTGGGTCGTTTGAGGGAAGTAGGTTAGGCTTACATAAGCTATCAAACCCCCGAAGACTGCGACCGCAGCAAGCAGAAGCACAGCTATATACCTCCTCATTAGCTCACCATCTAGAGTTTCTATCTTTCTGCTTTTAAGGACATCTCTACGGGCTCGACACGAGCTTTACTACGATTCGTGTAGATGGTAGCGACCTCTCGGGCAAGAGTCTTACGATAGGAAGCGAGTAATTTCCGATCGGAGCGGAGTTATGTATAGCCAGTTAAGTACGTAATTACAGCTCCTGTGGCAGCAACTATTGACACAGTTATTCTTAGTATAGGGAATCTACGCCTTTGGGTAGCAAGAAAAGCTGTTACATATATCAGCATCAACACTAGACCTAGGACCCCATGGAATACAGTATTCGCAAACATCGCTATGCCTCCTAGGAACACTCCTAGCTTCCAAAAGAGGTCCTCAACAGAGTCTATTCTTACAGCTTGCCACAGCTTGAAATTAACCAAAGCTAACAGCTTGGGGACTACGGCAGTACTCATTAACGAGTATAATAGCACGACTATAACCACAGCTAGTACACGGCTCTCCGTCGGAGACATAGAAATAGCTGAGCCTAAAGCTACGTACGCTACTAAAATTGAAGACGCTAAGACCGTAAAAACAACGAGCACGTACTTAAGCTTCATTAATACAACTTTTCTCGCTCTAGTAGGCTTAGCTAAGGAGATTTTTATGAGAGAGTAGAACACTACAGTTAAAGCCGATACTACTGATAAGCCAGCGTTACCTATGGAGGCGTAGAATGCTGTAAGAACAGCTGCTGTTATAGGAACGACGTCTCTTCGTGTAGCATAAGTAGCTAAAGCGGAAAGCGGGATGAAGACGAGGTAAGGTACTAGCTCTACTATACTCACTTCTTACTCCCTTTTGTGTAGTGCAGTACCAAACTTTCTTCACTAAGCTCTAGAGTTCCACCAGCTCTCTCTAAGATGTTTGATAGAACACTGTAAAGCCTCTCGATATCGTTTCGATCGACGTAGTGTTCGTACTCGAACCTAGGTATAAGTACTCTAAGCCTACCTCCAAAAGCCTCGACTAGCTCAGTAAACCTAGCGGGGCTTTCGGAAGCTAGAGAAATAGGGTTAGCAACTAGAATTACAGCTGCGTAGTCTGAGATCTGCCTACCCATATACGAAGGGACGCTAGCGTATATACCCATGTGAGATGAGCAGTAGCAGCGTGGTGTCACATAAGAGAATATATCGACAAGGGCTTTCGCAACATCTTCGGTAGCGCTCCTAACGACTTTTGCTGTAGCACTACAGCAAACAGCTAGGTCCACCGGAACACCGTGTCTTGCTAAGCTTGAAACTAGAGAGCGCAGTGTTCTCAGCTCTATCGAGGCTAGAGTATTGGGTGGGTTTCCAAGGTTCCAATCCCAAGCTCTGACATCTAAGACGAGAAGAACCCTAGCTTTAACCTCGCCAAAGTCTTCTCTTACGTATAACCTTCCAGTGCGTGCGTAGGCTTTCCACACGATCTTTCTGTAGTCATCTCCAGGACTGTATTCTCGGAAATCAGCTAGATCGTACATGCCTCCAGTGGCTTTACCACGTATTAATAGACCCCAAAGTCTCTCCACGCTCTTTAGGGGTACTCCAACGCCACTATAGTAGGGTAGAACGGTGAGGGTTGTTGGACAGTTGACGCGGGTTTGAGTCATGAAGAAACCTAGAGGGCCGAAAGCACGTACTTCGACATCTCTAAAAACGTAGCTTCCCGGCAAGAGGGGTCTTACTCTGTAAGAAAACATGGCGGTAGTACCTTTTGGGAGCATTACGGTAGCCGAGGGCTTTCCGCTTAAAGCTAGGAATTCGGGCGCTAGGTCAACTACTTCCGATAGGGCCATGTCTCTATGGCTAGAGTTCTCCACGAAGACTCTAACTTCGACCTCCTCAAGTTCTGTAGCTACTTTAGTGCTTTCACGCATTATCGAGATACTTCCAACAGCTTTTTCCGAATCTAGGGCTTGGTGGTAGTCGTAGTATAGGAGTAGTATTATCGACAGCGATAGTGTTAGTAGAACCACGCTCTCTACTTTGAAGCTGAGTAGTAGCAGTGATAAAGCTGCTATAGCTACCGATAAACCTCTGAAGGTGATTCTCAGGGAACTTCCACCCTCTCTAACACGTCGGCTATGACATCACTGACTTTAATTCCTGAGATTCTCGCTTCCGTTTTCAGAATGATCCTATGGGATAGTGTAGGGTACGCAACGTACTTTACGTCATCGGGTGTGACATAGTCGCGACCCCTCATGATGGCTATAGCCTTCGAAAGTAGGTACATAGCTATAGCGCCTCTCGGGGACGCACCAAGTCTCACCATAGGGTGCTCTCTTGTTGTCTGCACTATTGCCGAGATATACTTCTTCACGTTTTGGTCAACAGTGATGTTCTTGACTATCTCAATAAGGTTCAGCACGCTATTAAGGTCGATAACAGGCTTTATAGGGTCTGACACTATCTCGTAATATCTGTCGAGAATAGATACGGTCTCACTTAAAGATGGGTAGCCGATCTCTATTTTCGCCAAGAACCTATCTACTTGTGCTTCCGATAGCGGGAACGTACCCTCGATTTCGATAGGGTTCATAGTGGCGATCACTAAGAACGGCCTCGGGAGAGGGTAGGTAACGCCTTCAACCGTTACCTGCCTCTCCTGCATTGCCTCTAGTAAAGCCGACTGCGTCTTTGGTGAGGCTCTATTGATCTCGTCTACTAGAAGTATGTTCGTGAAGACCGGACCCTTCCTGAAGCTGAATTCCGAAGTCCTAGGGTTGTAGACCATCACTCCTATGATATCGGAAGGAAGCATGTCTGGTGTAAACTGAACCCTCTTAAACTCTAGACCTAGAGCGCTTGATATTGTTTTAGCGAGTAGAGTCTTAGCTACACCTGGAACTCCTTCTAGGAGTACATGTCCTTCAGACATTAGAGATGCTAGAATAAGCTCTACCTCTCTTCTCTTCCCTACCACCTTTTTCTCGACTTCGTTAATAACTTCCCGAATGGCGGACGAAAACACGCGCACCTTACTTTCCAAGCTTGTTCACCCAGCTCAACCAATCCTCAACAGATTCCTTAAACAATTTATCTACCTCGGGTAAGGCGTTCTTCCTTCTCCTACGAATTGACGGCTTGGACAAACCCTCTAATGACCTGGGGGAGATTAAAGTGAGTGCTAACAGACCAGCAACTACGACCCTAAAGACACTAGTCGCCGGATCTCCGAGGACAATGTGCTGAGCAAATTTACCTACATAGTACGGGATAGCGACAAGAACCTTTGGAGAGAACAAAGCCTCTGTAACTAAGCGTCCACCCTCAAAAAACACTACAGTGTCTCGATTTAGCAGTGATAGCGCAAACGATAGGTGAGCTTGCCTATACCTAGACCGCAGGATCTCGTTAATGAATATACTAGAGTCTCCAAACACCAACACTTTACCACCACCGTAGCGAACCTCGGCGGCTACAGGCACGTTACCCACCCAGCAAATAGGTTCACCGCCCAAGACTTCCCTATAGACGTTGAAGAGTATAGTGCGGTTGAACCCATTCACATAACACTCTCCTAGGGATACATCGCTAATCAGTGTCCCTATTTCTAAGTTCAGTTTCTCAAGGAGAGGTCTCGGAGTAGTAAACTCGTCTAGCACTATTAAAACCCCTCCTCTCTCAACCCATCTCAAGAGCTGGAGGACCTCGTACTCCTTTGGAAAAAAGTCTAAACCAAGCACGAGCATAATAGAGGAACCTGGTTCATAAGTCCAGACATCATCTATGCTCCTAGCTACCTTAATCTTTCTGTATATGGTCATCGCGGAAACAAGCTCTGATAGTCCTCCATCACCCCTATTGTACAGTGATGGAGGGTCTCCAACTAGTGATTGAATGAAAGGTATCTGCATGATCGAGAGAAATACTAACCATAAAGTGAGGATAGATAGAACTATAGTCCTAGATGGAATCATTCAGTTTCACCAAAACTTTTTCACTATCTGAACTCAGCTCTTTAGATCCATAAACGACGTCCTCATATAGCTGGACGAACTCCTCGTACTCGCTTCTGCCGCACCTCGTAATTAGTTCCCTAGGAGTACACTTCCTACATCCTAAGGTTTCCCTCAACTTCAAGTAGTACCTTCTCAAAACAAGCTTTACTCCAGAGTATACGTACTCAACAATCTCTCCCGCAGGCTGGCTCACCACTTTCTTCATGAAGATGTAGTGCTTGGCAAACGAAGCTATGTCCCTACCGTACCAAACAGTGACCAGAAAAACACCAACCATCACAGCAATTACTACTATCGCCAGCAGAGCTAGCATAGCCAGCGGGTCAGCTAAGGTCAAAAAATCTCTAAGGGAAACGAGTGAGGAGGTTCTATTGTGTATAAAGCTGAGGTTACCTAAGGAAAGTTCATTCCCTACGTCTGCTACCGAATTCTCCTGTATTGGAAGGTACCTAATTACTTCTGACATGATCTACTATCCCTAAGTATCCTTCGTTAAATAGTTGCCACTCTGCTATACCAGGAGTCTTCCTTTTCACCAAAAGGTTTCCGAAGGTCTTTACAAGGATGCGTGTGGCAATTAAACGTAAAAGAGCCGAGTACCCGCCTACGGTACGTGAATAACGTTCCGAAAGGCTTGAAGAAATGTCCTTATCACCACCTAAGAGTTGAGCTACACGCAAGCCTGCTACTCCCCGCAGATAACCACCATCCTAAACCTAAAAAATCTTTAGAGGTTACCACAGAAACCGCTCTACACTCTCACTAAGCATGATCACTAAACTACTGCGAATTTCTCTCTTATGAAACGTTACCCGCACGCATTAAGTCAAGCTATTACTTCAGCTAGAACATAAACTAAGTTAGTAGCTACCGAAAACCTCCAGCTACTTGTAGTCTATCAGATACGCGAAACCCGGTCTTCATGGCTAAATCAACGACTACCTTCAGCCTCTCGGTTAGTTCCTCGATGCTTGATGCCTGAGGCATTAAGAAGACTGAAGATGAACTAACGCCGAAGAACCTAACGATCTCCTCTACTTCACTTAAGTCTCTAGCATCTTCGATAACGAACTTTAAGTACACCTTAGACTTCATGCTATCGGGCAAGTCCTTAAACCTAGTAGAGCATTTCCTAAGGTCTTCAGGCATACCGGAATTCGCTAGCTTCGGTGACACTATGAGCCTATCGACTACCTCTAACACGCTACTTGGGTCTATAGTGCAGTTAGTCTCAACTTCTACTTCAACGTACTCGATTTTCTCCTTTAGTCTTACAATGAGCTCTCTAACATCATCTCTTTGTAGGAGGGGTTCTCCACCGGTTATAACGACCAGCTTGATCTTGCTGTAAGTTCTTAGGAGAGTCAGTATCTCTTCTACCACGCGGTCAACGGGTACATCTTCGCCGACAGACCACGCATACTTAGTGTCGCACCACAAGCAGCTTAGATTACACTGAGCGAGTCTGAGGAAAACAGCCGGCACCCCTAGACTAGGCCCCTCACCCTGGACTGAAGCGAAGATCTCAGAGACCCTCATTCTGAGACCTCTACGCAGTATCTTCCTTCGTTACTGCACAACTCAACACTATG
Source organism: Thermoproteota archaeon (assembly GCA_030550455.1). GTDB lineage: Archaea > Thermoproteota > Thermoprotei_A > Sulfolobales > NBVN01 > DRZP01. Next base: position 33,594 of record JAUQPH010000010.1, on the reverse strand, counting down.
TACCTGCGGGACGAGCTTTTTAGCTTCCCTTAGGATATAGTGAGCGATGTATTCGGCAGACAAATCCTCAACTCCAAGCTCTTCGTTAAGATACTTGTGGTCGAGGCTCTCCGTAATCTCTTTAACGACGGACTCTAAGACCTTTAGGTCGACTGCTATGTTTCCCTCGCTAAGAGACTCAGAGATAGCGCAGACCCTAGCTCTAAAGTCGTGCCCGTGGATAAGCCTTCCAACACCCTTGTGAGACTTTATCGTGTGAGCAGCACTGAATACGTCCGCAACGCACACCCTATATCTCACGCTACCACCCCTAACCCCACTAATAACGCATACTTAGGTTGAATAGCTTTACGTTAAGTCTCCGCAAGCGCAGAATACCTCGTGTAAGATCTTGTACAGCTCGTCGATTCCATCTCCTCTCACCGATGAAACGGCAATTAGTCTCCCAGCTCTCAGGTACTTCCTCACTAAGTTCATAGTCTCAAATAGCATTTCCGATAAAACGCCGGTCCCGCTCTTACTGAGGTTGCTAGCGATCTCCTCAACCTCTAGGTGAATGCTGCTCGACACTATACCTCCCGAGATACCTGAAGCATCTGCTTTACTAAGTACTGGTACTACCGGTATCTCAAGTCTTAGTTGAGCTACCGTAGCCAGCAAAACGGAGACTGCAGCTTCAGCTTCATATCTACCTAAGGTTGAGTCAAGTAGAAACACTCCCACAGGTGTAGACGCCTTCTTCACTAGTTCGACAAGCTTGAGTCCGGAAGGCCTGAAGACGACTATCTCCATTTGTCCGGGGGTGTCTACTAGCACGTAATCTCCCTTGAGCTTGCTTAATGCCTCGTACACCTCTCCATATCTCTCCGCAAGTATGTCAACAGCTCTAACTATAGCTGCGTTCGGTCCCAGACCTTCTCTCACCATAACTTCTCGAGTTCTAACTATGCTTCTTGCGTCAAAGGAAGGACCGTAGGGTAGGAACTCAACAGCAGGGTCTAGGTTTACGTAGTCGACAGCAAAACCTAAGTTCTCGAGCCACCTGCCGAAAGCCCAAGTTAGCAGTGTTTTTCCAGAGCCTGCGGGTCCCAGAAATAACACAGAAAGCTTCGGCATGCTGACCTAAGCTGGCGACTAGAACTGAGATATGAAGTCGTCAGGTCTCGGAGGCTCTGGTGGCAGACCCTTTCTAGTCCTTATAGACTTAACTACAGTTAGTAATAGCTGCTCTGGTACTGGTGACCACCTGCTGAACTCCGTACCCCAGAAGGCTCTTCCAGCGGTAGCACTTCTAAGCTCGCTCGCTAGGTCCATGGACTCAGCGATGGGTAGCTCTGCTATAATTCTAGCGGAAGTCGGTGTAGTGTAGACTACATCTATAACCTTGCCCCGCCTTCTCGATACAACACTAATTACGGAGCTTATCAGGTCTGCGGGCACTCTAACGTCGAGTTTTTGAAGAGGTTCCAGTAGTGTCGGTTTAGACATCAGTATACCAGCATATATCGGGTTCCTGGTAGCCGGGTAGAGCTGTGCTGGACCTCGGTGAGCAGGGTCTTCGTGTATGATAGCGTCGTGAAGTATTACCTTTATACCTCTAACAGGCTCCATAGCTATGGGACCCTCCTTCATTGCCAGCCTGAAGCCCTGTATTATGGTATCTCTAACCTCCCTTAGGTACTGAACTCCAGCAGTCCTATCAACAAAGACGTTTATGTTTTCGTCTATAGCCCAGATCCTTCTCGCTTCATCGTAGTCCCAACCGGCTTGATCTCTCAGTATCTTAGCTCTCTCGCGAGAGTCCATATCCTCCGTAATGACTCCTTGCTGGATGAGCTTGATCGTCTCCTCGTTTAGTGGTTCAACACTTATGTAGAGCCTGTTGTGCTTATTGGGAGACTTACCCTCTATAACCTGGGACGACGTCCTGCAAGTCTCCCTGTAGACGACGAGAGGTGGTGAAGTGTCGACTTCAACACCGTAGTTCTCCTTTAGGAACGTGAGGGCTATCTCTAAGTGGAGTGGACCCATACCGGATATGAGGTACTCTCCGGTCTCCTCGTTAATCTTTACGAGTATGTTGGGGTCCTCTATGCTCAGCTTCCTTAGAGCTTCTACGAGTTTCGGTAGATCAGCAGTCTTCTTTGCCTCAATAGCCATAGTGACTACCGGCTCTGAGACGTACCTAAGCCTCTCAAAGGGTACTACGGAGTCCTTGAAGGCCGTCGATACGACGGTCTCACCGGACCTCGCCATGTCGAGACCTAGAGTGGCGGCAATGTTTCCAGCAGAAATGCTTTCTACAACCTCTCTTATTGGACCCATGTATAGGCTTACCTGTAGCACTCTCTGCTTAGACTTAGACATGAGGAGCCAGACTTCCTCACCGGCCCTCAGTGTCCCCGAGAAGACTCTACCGGTCGCCACGAACCCTGCGTGAGGGTCTAACCTCATGTCGTTAACGAAATAAACCAGCGGACCAGACGGGTCTGCTCTCATCATTGCCTTACCGACTTCGCTATCTAGGTCACCTCTCCATATCTTTGGTATCCTATAGCTCTGAGCCTCCCTGGGGTTAGGGACGAACTTTACGACAGTATCTAGTATAGCTTCGTGTAGAGGGGCGAGCTTAGCCAGTTCTTCAACTCCCTCCTTCCCCTTCTCGTAAGCACCTACGATATCGCTAAACTTTATACCCTTCTTTTGAGCTATCGGTACTGTTATACCCCACTTATCTCTAGCAGCACCCAAGATCACAGTACCCTTAACGGGGTCGAATGCCCACTTCTCTTTAAACTCCGGTTCAGCGAATTCAGACAGTAGGGAGTTCATAGTCTTAATGATCTCCACAAACCGCTGCTGAACTTCTTGAGCAGTAAACTTCAACTCCTTAATCAACCTGTCGACCTTATTGATGAACAGTATCGGTCTTACTCGCTCCTCTAGAGCCTGCCTCAGCACAGTCTCAGTCTGAGTCATTACACCCTCAACAGCGTCGACTACGACGAGAGCACCATCTAGGACTCTCAAAGACCTCGTCACTTTACCACTGAAGTCGACGTGACCGGGTGTGTCAATGAGGTTTACGACGTACGGCTTACCAGCAAACTCGTGGTAGAGGCTGATGTTGGCCGCTTTTACGGTGATCCCCCTCTTTTGCTCTACGTCTAGGTAGTCGAGCGCAAGGGCTTCACCAGCAACCTTCATGGATATTATTCCAGAGGCCGCTAGAAGGAGGTCAGACGTAGTCGTCTTTCCGTGATCGACATGTGCTATTATTCCTATGTTCCTGACTTGGTCAATATTACCCATTATGCTCTGTATCTGCTCAACAGTCTTATACCTAGGCATTTCCTACTCCAATCCAAGAGCTCTACTTATTACCTTATAAGCTCGAATGGAACCGTAGGACCATGCTGAATTTTAACACCGCTTACAGCACCTCTAGAGCATCTCTTGCTTTGAAGTTGCGGAGGATATATGAAATATAGAACTCTATCTAAGCATTAAACGTTTATCTCCTCTATTACTTATCTATTACTTATAACCTAAGCCTGCGTTATTCGTTATTCGCAACTTCTAAGTCTCAGAACCAAAGCTATTAGTGGGAGCAAAGCCTAGATAACCTTTAGAATTGATAGAGCAGATCCCGCATACACCAGTAAAACCGAGGAAATCGTTGAAGACATTAAAAGCGCAATAAGCGCTGTACTAAGCCGGAGTCCGCGGATCGGAGCCCTCCCGGGCTTTACTGACATGAGGTGGTTTAAAGAGCTGATGCCGACAGTTCTTTATGGACCGGGAAGCATCTCGCAAGCTCACGTGCCTGATGAACACGTAGCTGTTGAAAGTCTGCTTACTGCTGCGAAAGTGTATGCCTTAACCTCTATGAGGTTCTTGAGATACTCTTAAATTTAAAGCATGGCCTGTAGAGTGAAACTCTATTAAGTATATTTTATGGGTCGGAGCTCCCTTTTGGTTAGCGACTACTACGTATCCAGTGCTCTAATCAGAGGGTAGTTCACTTATTCTATAGTGCTTAAATAGTTAGAGACCGTGAAAGCTTATTTTGCTGCTTTCTATGCTTAGTGCGGTGTATAACTTGCCTCTAAAGGTTAAAGTAAACTGGGACCTCTGCATAGCAGATGGAGTATGCTATGCCCTATGCCCTCAGGTATTCGAGGCAGGTCCCGACGGGAAGGCTCAGATAGTTAAAGAGTTCAGGGGTGGCCAGCCCAACGAGGGGAAGATACCCGAAGACCTAAAGGACTGCGCCGAGCAGTCGAGAGTGGCTTGCCCAGTTGGAGCTATATCGCTGGAGCCGGAGTAATAGCTACTAGATCGGGGATTTAACTTCCTTTTTACTTAATAGTCAACTGAAACGGAGAAGTCTTGCTATTCTTAAACCAGCGTAAGCCCGTAGTTACACACGCTTTCAGACTTTCTCATAGCTGCCATGTGTAACTGTTTCGGTTTCCATATCTGTTGATATGGTCGAGACATTAGTGAGCACCTTACAGTGCTATACGTGGGCGCATCTCGGTGAGGAGTTCGAGAGCCGCTCGATGCTATAGATAACGGCTCTCCCCGAGGTACTCAAGATGTAGAGTGCTAGGGGTCGCCCCTAACACCCCCGAGCCTGATGAAAACACGGGCGGAATGAGGGATGAAGGTGATGCGGTGAAGTCAACCGATATAAAACTACATCAGAGCTGAACTCCTTCATGATGCTAGCACTACTGCCGTTCTCTTTCAATATAGAAGAGGCACCGCATCTACCGTCAAAGCATGCTTACTTACTCTCTAAACATGAAACTCGTAATTCTTAAATAGTGGGTTTTACGCAACTATAGCTTAGCTCATACCAGATCTACTTCATCTATTATATTTGCTATTCGTGGAGCTAGATCGCACAAAGCCTCAGACTTCTTGTGAAAAAAGTAAGAAGCTATTTTGAGTATATACCCGAGATTGTAGTTGCTCGAGCTTTTTACTTACCGTACTTGCTTAAAGCTCTCGAGATCTTTTCTACTTCATCTTCTCTCAGGGACCTGAAGGACTCCAGTAGGGCAAAGTCTTTTCCGTATATAGCTGATAGAGACCCGTATACCGAGAAGTTTAGCGGCATGGCCTTTAGGTCTACTGCTAAAGTAAGGATCTTTCTGTAGAGCTCTAAAGCTCTAGAGTGTTCTCCACTTGTGTAGGCTTTGTACAAGCTTACGAAGAGGTCTGGGAATACGTTAGCTAGAGCTGATACGTAGCCTCTGGCTCCAGCAATTAGAGCTGGTAAAGTGGTTTCATCAGCACCATTGAAGACAGCTATGTCTTCTATAGTAGTTAAGTCAGCTATTTGGAGGATATTCGCAGAGCTATCCTTTATACCGACTAAGTTCTTAGTATCCTTCTTAAGCCTTCTCACTAGTTTAGGTTCGACGTTGTAGCCAGTGTTTTGAGGTATGTTGTATATGAAGAACGGTAGTTCCGTTAGAGAAGCAACCTTAGTGAAGAACTTATATGCTCCTTCTTCATCTACTCTAAAGTAGTACATTACGTTAGAGGCGATTGCGTCAACACCGCACTTTTCAGAAGCCTTAACGAGTTCTTTGATCTCTTCAAACTCTATAGACGCTACATTAACTATTACGAATGCCGACTTTCTGTTTTCAGCTACATACTTCACAAGCTCGAGCTTACTCCTTATTCCCATAGCGTGACCTAGACCCGTCGTAGAAACTATAAAGAGTCCATCGACGCCTGACCTAAGGAGTCTCTCAAGGTGCTCACTGAGTAACGTGAAGTTTATTTCATGACCAGTGAATGGAACGGCTAATGCTGGAACCACCCCGAAAAATCTGTTTGACATATTTCCACCTACAGCAGATTACGCAGTAGGATTTAAAGGTAGTAAAGAAGGTTAACTGGTGTAGTATGATGTCTAGCAGTTTACGTAGCTTACACGCAGCTAGAGCGTCTACGCTTGTGATAGTAGGTGTAGTGGTATTAATCGTGCTACTCTCGATAGTAGCATACGTAATGTTTCTACCCTCTGAAAAACAGGTCTCTACGCCAACACCTACTCCTTCTAGCCCGATTCCAAGTCCTACTCCTACAACACCGACTCTAACTACTCCTACGCCAACGCCTACTACCCCTACTGCTACTCCCACTCCTCAGACAACTCCCCAGGTAACTACTCCCACACTAACTCCAACACCAACAACTCCACCTCCAACAACCACAGTAGGACCTGGCATAGAGCTTGTTGTAATAACTAGGCACTCTACAGACATTCAAGTAGCTGCTAGACAGAAGTTCCTCCAGAGCGATCTAGCTAGAAGGTACGGAATAATTAACGTTAGGTTTCTGTACATCGATGCTCCAGCATGGATAGACACAATAAAGCAGTATCTTGAGGCAGGTAGGTCGATTGACGTAGCTTGGGGTGGGGGACCGACGCTATTCGACATGCTGCTGAGTAGTGGACTCCTATCTCCGATCAAAAGCTCGGTCGTTATGGACGTACTCAAGGACATCCCGAAGGAGATAGCTGGTGCTAGCATGGTGAGAGAAGTTAACGGTAGTATCTACTGGGTAGCGGCAGCTATTTCGTCCTTTGGGTTTACGGTAAACGAGGTCAAGGTGAGTCAGCTGGGGATACCCTATCCTAGGAGCTGGGCGGACCTAGCTAGACCTGAGTATGCTATAAGGATGCCACCACCTGTTGCGGGTTTAGCGGACGCTATCTACAGCACGAGTAATACCAGGATGTTCGAGATAATCATCCAGACCTACGGGTGGGTGCAGGGATGGAAGCTCCTTACTCTTATAGGGGCTAACTCAGTTGTCTACACGGGTTCGGGTGACGTAAGAGAGGGAGTTATAAGAGGTGACATAGCTGTTGGACTCACGATAGACTTCTACGGGTATGGTGCGCAACTAGAGAATCCGAACACTAAGTACGTACTACCAGCAGATGGAACAGCAATCAACGGCGACCCAATAGCCCTCCTAGTTAGTAGCAAGAACCCTGAAGCAGCTCAAGCGTTTATAGCGTGGGTTCTAAGCCCGGAAGGACAGACGATATGGATGGACGAAAAGATAAACAGAATGCCCATCAACCCTAAGGTATTCGACGTAACTGAGGAGGGTAAAAGGAGACCGGACCTGAAGAGAGCTTACGAGGAAACCCTCAGAGCTCTAGCCATAAAGTTCAGCGACGAGCTAGCTCTCAGCTATGAGCAAGCACTAATGTGGTTCTTTCACGCAACTATAGGAGACCCGACAGTAAACTCTAAGCTAAAGGAAGTCTGGAAAGAGCTTTCTCTAGCTTACTTAACAGGGAGAATCAGTAAAGATAAGTTTGAAGAGCTTGTCGACGAGTTGAGTAACCCCGAGAAGTTCGTCTTCAGAATTCCTGGGTCTGGCGTTACAGCCACTTTCACTGAGAAGCTAGCTCAAGAACTAAACGAGAAGGTTGCGACAGATAGAGATTTTAGAGACGCAATAGTTAGGGAGTGGAAGGAGAGAGCTCTCGAAAGATACGACTCAGTCTTAAGAAAGCTTCGGAGCCTATAATTATGGTAATACTTTTTCTTCATAGTTTACGGACTCTTGACTTAAACGCAGCCCTCGAAATTAGAGCTCAGCACACGTGGAACACTACTTTGAACACCTACCTTTCTCTCCCAACCGCTCTCCTTAATTAAGCTCTGCTTCCACCAACCATATATGCTAAGAGTCTGGATAGAGCTAAAAGAAGGTAATAAATCAGGTGTGCTAACGCCTCGTTTTCCTATATAGCAGAATGGTGGCTATAGCTAAAGCCACTATTAACGTGGCTATAGCTGTTAGCATACTTAAGCTAAAACCTACCTCGGAGGCTAGTGCCGTGGTTGGACTAGGGACTGTGTAGGAGGTCTCTGGAGTAGTACTTACGGAACTCGTCGGTGTTGGAGTTAGTGTGGGAGTAGTTACCTGGGGGGTTGTCTGAGGAGTGGGAGTAGCAGTAGGGGTAGTAGGCGTTGGCGTAGGAGTAGTTAGAGTAGGTGTTGTAGGAGTAGGACTTGGAATCGGGCTAGAAGGAGTAGGTGTTGGACTTAAATACTCTATAGAGATAGTTTCCGATGCTGTGTTACCGAAAGCGTCGAATAGTTGCAGCGTAAGACTAGCGTAACTAGCTTTAGCTGGAGGTATCGACACACTCAACTTTGTGTGTTCTGGATCGGCTGGAACAAGCTCTAGTTCAGTATGCGAGATGGGGTTGCGGTCGGCATCGTACCATACGACCTTAGCCGACCCACCCATGATCGCTGTTCTATCACTAGCGGAAACTTCTACGAGAACCTGGTCGACTCCTGGTCTAGGTTTTACTGGAAACATGCGTAATCTCGTGATAACTGGTGGCTCTAAGTCTTCATCTTCCATACAGCTTAATACGACAGAAACTCCGGGGGCGACCTCCTCTAATCCTAACCTGACTTCAACAATAACTATCTCGCTACTGCCCCACCTAGTGTAGTAGGCAGTATAGTTCTCGACTCTCTCTCTAATTCCTACTAGCGGTCTAACTAGGTAAACCGTAGGTTTTACACACTTACTACTCGTCAAATACACGGAGGGCCTTTCCGGCAGCTGGGAGAAACCATCTCCAACGATCTTAATAAAAGCTGCTGACCCCGACTCGAACTCTACCTGCCTGTAGTGTATGAGCTCTATGTTAAAGCTATTAACTACGTCTCTCAGTGACTTATCAGTCGGTAGGTATACGGAAATACTACCATTTCTATAGATACGTACCAACCTGTAGCCGTTGTAGTACGACCGCGACCCACCGAGGGTTAACGTAGTCAAGAAAACAGTCTTTCCGTTGTATACGGCGTAGCCATCACTATGTATGTGTCCAGCCAGTACAAGGGTTACGTTGTAGCTATCCACAAGCTCTAAGAACTTCCTAGCATGGTCTGGGACGTTAGCCCAGCTACTGTAGAAGTGGTTAGCTACTTCTTGAGGTGATATAGTACCTCTATAGCCTCCCCTAAATATAGGGTAGTGTAGAGCAATGACCTTGACCTCAGCGTCGAGGTTAGCTTTAAGAACCTTCTCGATGAAGTTAAGTTGCGATAAGTCAGCGTAGCCCAGCACTGTGTCTATACCTACTATCAGGTAAGGTCCGAACCGACGGTACCAGTAGGGTGATCCAACTATACTACCGTAAACCCTCTGGTAGAGGTCGGGCGGTATACCAGCACCATCGTGGTTTCCGGGGACTGTTAGAACAGGTTTCACGAGGTACTTTAAGGCCCTAACGTAGTACATCAGCTCTTCAACAGACCCTGGGTGGTCTGCTGTATCACCAGTATTTAACACGAGGTCTACGTCTAGGGAGTTAGCTAAGAAGATCGCCGAGAGCAGGTGGTGGTACGAAGTTCCAAGAGGTGTTAATGGAGTTACTAAGTGGACATCACTTATGTGCATAAGGGTTAGAGCGTCAGGAACGTTTCGAAAAACTGAAACACTCCTATCCCTAGATAGCACACCTTGTGCAGTCTCGATCTGTAAACCACACACAACAACCTTCCCATCGACAGTTACGTCCTCCACTACTCGGAACCTCAGGATAGACCTACCACCATCCCTCCATCTACTGAGTAACTCGATCCGGTATCTTGCTACGTAGTTCTGCGCAGGACACTCTAGAAAGGCTCGCACATCGCCTGAGTTAAGTAGTCCGTTAGGGTCATAGACAGATACATCGAGGTAACCTCCAGGAAAAGTCAGTGCGTTGAGAGCTTCAGTCGGGTCTAATATCTTAAGCTCCTCAACTTGAGCTAGTGAACTCGTAGACACTAGTAAGCTCAAGAATATAACTGAGACCGCAAGTAAGCATACTGCCAACTTTCTTAAACACATCACCATGTCTTAACACCAACTACCATACTTCCGGAGGTATAAATTCGGGCTGTTTTCTCCTCAGTGACTGCTTAGTCTGTCTATAGGCTTTGGAGTCTTTCCAAGATGAGACCGTAAAACCCTGTGAAAAGCAAGATCTTAAGGTATGTACGGGATCGCTAGGTCTAGTGGGGGACTGAATACACCCTACTTTACTATATAGAGTAAGGTGAACCACAGGCAATCAGAGACTCTCTCATGCAGGTAGAGCTAGAGAAGCCTCGTGAAACTGTTTCGTTTTTCATATTTGTTTGTATCGGTTGGTATTGATAGAGACGCTTATAAACATAGTGATATATGTAGAGGTACTTCGATGAGGGATCGAGAGCCGCTTGATAGTATAGATGGTGGCTCTCCCCGAGACCTCTAAGATGTGGGGGTCTAGGGGTGCCCCTGAACGCCCCCAAGCCCGATGAAAACCCAAGACCAATGCGGGGGAACGAGGATGAGGCTATGAAACCAACCAATATAAACCTGCATCAGAGCTGAACCCCTGAGTTACTGAGGAGTAGGTGGCTAGGAGAAAGAATGCGGAAGAACGTGAAAGCCTATGAACAGCAGTTCACTGAGAAACGGTAGTACGCAATCGAGTTACTCTTTGCTAAGCTCTACTGAGAGACGTAGAGCACGAAGTACTTGCTCTACATCTATAGCGTTTACATATAACGAGCTATGAATGCGTGATAGGTTAATGAAATGGAGAGTTCATCTAAAAGCAGTCTCGACTAGTTCTAGTCCGGTTACGTTATTATCTCCCGTAGACGATCCAACTGGGTAAGGGGTTGAAGTCGTCGACTAGAAAGATAATTAGAGTGGGAAAAAAGTCATACGCTGTTGTCATACCTAAGAAGTGGCTGCATTTCCTTGGGGTATATCCCGGAAGCCCCGTCTATGTAGTAATGAATGACGACGGAACGATCACTGTAGCACCTCTGAAGACTTCTGCGAGTACCCCAGCTAAACTCGGTGCTCACGCTACTCTATCTACTTTAACTGCTGACGATAGGTCTATTACTAAAGTTGTTCTAGCTCTGTATTCAGCGGGTCTCAGTAGCCTCACTATCGATGGAAGCGCAAGCTGGGATCTTGCTAGCTTACCGCAGGAATTGGCAAGAGTTGAGCGAGTTGATGGAAGAGCACTCATAAGCTTTAGGGAGCTTAAAGCCGACCCTCGGGAGGTCCTAGAGAACATGGTACGCAAAGTTAGGGAAGCATTTAGGCTCTTATCTGAAAACCTAGAAAAGCTCTCTCCTGAACTTTGGAATGAGATACATAGAATAGAAAGCGAGCTTGACGTAATGGCGCACTTAGTCTTGAGACTAGCAATAAGGAAGTTGATAGTGGAAACCCTGAAGAAGGGGTTAGAGAGTGAGACTCTAGTTCAGAGCGTACTTGATGTATCGGTAGCTAAACTCCTAGAAGACCTCTCAGACTGTATTGATAGGTCTGCTCACCGAATTGAGGAGTACTCTACTATCTCCAGAGACTACAAAAGCTTACTAACTAAAGTAAGTGATTTAAGTAGCGACGTTATGATGTGTTATCTGCACCGTTGCTCAGTCGATGACGTGTTACTAAACCTTAGTAAAGCATCAAAACTCCGAGAAGAACTAAAGGAGCTTATGTCGGTATCAGCATCACCACTCCAAACCCTGCTGTCCGAGATCGAGGTAGCAATAACCTTAGTGGAAGACCTACTTGAGGCCACCCTCGTCTTAGCTTACGGGTGACGGCTTCTTGAATAAGCACGAAGGCTTGGTCTTGAGGAAAGCTAGAGTCGTCACTCCCCACAGAGTCATTCAGAACGGGTACGTAGCTATAGAGTCAGAGAGGATAGTGGACGTAGGTGACGAACCTTACAGAGGTAGAGAAGGTTTAGACGAGCTATACCTTAACGGTATGACCGTAGGTCCGGGGTTTATAGACACTCACATTCACGGGGCTTTCGGTATAGACCTGAGTACAGCAACACCCAGCGAGATCGCTAGAGTGTCCGAGGAGTTAGTCAAATACGGTGTAACTTCGTTTGTCCCTACAGCCGTCACTCTCCCCCGCGAAGATCTCTCTAGGTTCTGTAGGAACGTCCTTGCGGCATCTAAGCAGGCGAGTGGAGCTAGGATCCTGGGGATACATCTAGAGGGACCGTTTCTAAACCCCAAGAGGGCTGGTGCTCAAAACCCTGAGTACATGAGACCAGCTAGCGTTGTAGAGCTCGAGGAGCTTGTTGACGCCTCAGGTAGGCTACTGAAGTCTATAACTATAGCGCCAGAAGTAGATGGAGCTACTGAGCTCATAAGGAGTGCCGCAGTTATGGGGATCGTAGTGCAGGTAGGGCATACAGACGCAACCTACTCTAAGACAGTCGAGGCTATAGTGCTGGGGGCGACTAAGGCTACGCACTTATATAACGCAATGAGCGGCATACACCATAGAACTCCGGGAGCAGCTCTAGCCCTACTACAGGCCAAGAGCACCTACCTAGAGCTCATAGTCGACTTCGTTCACGTCGCACCAGAGGTTGTAAAGTTCACTGTGGAGTACGCTGGCTACCGCAGGGTAGTACTTATCTCGGACTCTATATCCGCAGCTGAAGCCCCCGAAGGCTTGTACAAACTGGGTGACGTAGACATAGAGGTTAGAGAAGGTATCGCTAGACTAGCTGGTAAAGACGTGCTAGCTGGGAGTACGTTAACCATGAAGCAAGCCTTCTTCAACACTGTTTCCCTAGGTTTTCGGCTAGAAGAAGCTTTCTACATGGCTTCAACAGCTCCAGCGGAGTCTTTAGGAGTCGGCTTAGATGTAGGTAGTGTAGTGCCGGGGCGGAGAGCGGACCTAGTGGTTCTAGGGAGAGACGGGGATGTAGCTGCGACATTTATAGGTGGAAAACTCGTTTACGCAAGAAAAGGCTTTACTGAGTAGATGAGCTAACCGCTCCTACGGCTTAACGTGAAGTCTAGAGTAAGTAATTTACTACATAATTACGCTAAGCTCGAGAATTGCGGTGGTGTCTGTAGTGCTTGAGTACTGCGACACTAGAGAGTCGAGCGTCAAGCTATCGAGACTAGAGAGGGCTAAAGATGTAGTGGAGTCATACGTTGGGTCAGCGTACCCAGGTTACGACCTACTCGTATTGAAGAACGACTGTGTAGTGTTTAGGAGTTTCTCCGGTCGCGCAGAAATCGTGCCAGAAGTCAGACCTCTTAGAGAGGACTCTATGTTCGATGTAGCTTCTCTAACTAAGGTCTTAGTTACTTCACTAGTTTACGCTAAGCTAGTCGAAGAGGGTTTAGTAAGCCTCAGGCAGAAGGTAGTGGAGCTAGCTCCCGAGTTTGGGACGACACCTGCTGGGAGTAGCTACGCTAAGGAGAAGGTAGCGCTATGGATGCTTCTCTCCCATACCTCCGGTCTACCTGCTTGGCTACCACTGTATAAGACGTGTAGGAGTCGCAATGAAGTATTTGAAGTAGCTCTAAAGTCTTTTCCTTCGTACGAGCCCGGGAGGGACGTGCTCTACAGTGACATCAACTACATAGTCCTCACGTACATAGCGGAGAAGGTCACTGGTGAGAGAATAGACAGGCTCTTCGATAGCATGATAGCTAAACCACTCAACCTCAAGAGGTCTTCGTTTAACCCGCTGGAGAGGGGGTACAGTAGGGATGATGTAGTAGCGACAGAGGTAGTAGATTGGAGAGGAGGTACGGTAGTCGGAGTAGTTCACGACGAAAACGCTCTAGCCATGGAAGGCGTCTCAGGACACGCCGGACTATTCACGACAACCCTCGAGACAGCATCGATCGTCAGAGAGATACTCTGTGCGTACAGAGGGAGCTGCGACTCCCTAATATCGAGGCCTATAGCTACAACGATGCTGAGCCCTTGGGCTTGCGGAGAGGTATGCTACGGCTTGGGCTGGCAGGTAAGTGAGCCGAGTAGGGGGCTGAGTCCTCTAACTGATTACAAGTTCGCTCTCTTAGCTAGCCACACAGGCTTCACGGGGACCTCGATCCTGATGGTCCCGCAGGAGTCTTTCGCTGTAGTGTTCTATACGAACAGAGTTCACCCAACTAGAGCTAACGAGCGCATCAAGCACGTTAGAGTCTTGCTACATAACGCAGCTCTCTCATCTATTAGCTAACTCCTTCAACTCCGTTGGTGAGAACGTTTCGTGTTGGGACGCTACACTACAGCTCGCAGCCCTCGAGAGAAGCAAGCGCTTAAACATGGAGTAGCTCTACCGAGGTCGACCGCTCGCTAACCTTTTCTTAGGTAATGATTACGTAACACCGAGTTCTTTATGCTCAAGCCTACTAGTACTTGGAGAGGTATGCGATATGAGTGTGCCTACTACAGCATCTCGATTAGCTGAACTAGTCTATAACACGATCTCACGTGTTGTCTCAGAGGAAGGAGGTAGCCTTGAGAAAGCCTCGGAGGCTGTAGCTAGAGCACTTACTCTAGGTGGTCTTGAGTACCTGTTCGGTACGGGTCACTCGATGCTGGTCGCTCTAGAGGCTTTCTTTAGGGCCGGAGGGTTAGTCAGAGCCTTCCCTATTCTAGACCTCTCCCTAATGGGGATCCCGTCTGCCACTAGAGCGAGCTACCTCGAGAGGCTTCCAGGCTACTCTAAGGCTATAGTTGAGTCTATCGAGATAGTTCCGAACTCTGTAGCAATAATAGTGAGTAACTCTGGAAAGAATTCCGGACCCGTCGAAATGGCCGTCGAGCTCAAGTCGAGGGGTGTTAAGGTCATAGGCATAACTTCGCTCGAGTACTCTAAGAAGCTACAACCGGAGAACCAGTACGGGAAGAAGCTGTATGAGGTAGCCGATATAGTAATCGACAACAAGGTCCCGGAGGGAGATGCTGCTTACACAGTGTCCGAGTCCCTGAGGGTGTTCCCCATATCGACGATAGTAAACACCTTCATAGTTCACACAATAAACGCAAGAGCTGTAGAGATCGTTAGGGATCGAGGCCATGAACCGGAGGTTTGGACAAGCGTAAACGTTCCAGGAGGTAAAGAGAGAAACAGAGCCTACCTAAGGAGGTACGCAAACATTCTCAAGTACATCTAGAAGATGAGAGCACTCACTACGCTGCTTGACTAAGCGTGAAAGAGTGGCATAGCTACCTCTTTTCTATTAGGTCCCCGTGAGTCTTTCTATGGTGCTCGGAGCTCTTAGTGCGACTATGTACACACTAGCGTTTTAACGTCTGTAAGCTACAGTCAGCAACTCCAAGACTCATAGCAATCCGTGGGGCTCGGGGAACAGTGATGAACCACCCAGGAGTCTTCTAAGTTCATATTGATCCCCCCTTCAGCTATGGGCTTGGATTTTTCCTGGGATACCGTATCCAGCGGACTACAGACCCCCTACTCCTAGACTTAGACTTAACTCTGTCTCAAACCGTCCAAAACTTGGACTCTAAGTAGAAGTAAGTAGAGCAAGCGAGCTTAGCAGGTAGAACAGATAGAGCGAGCAGACTCTGACTTAGACTCTAAGAGTTTAAGGCTCTATGATAAACTCCAGACTTAAGCGTAGAGCTAGTGCTAAGGAGACCTGACAACATACAGCCATAGGCTCATAGGCTGTGGCTTAGGGCTCATAGAGTGTATACCTCATTCATCAAGCTCAAGGCAGTGAAGTACAGGAAGCTGAGAAACGTTTATCCACACCTACCATTACACTACGCATACGTAGCACGCCAAGACGCCTTCACAAGGGCGAAGAGCTTCCTGAAGCTAAAGAGGAGGGTTTAGCGAATAGGGAGTGTCCGGTTACTGTAACCGAAAGGTTATACACATATAAAACAGCGGCACACAGGGAGATGGGCGGAGGTTAGCTTAAATCTGCACAAACATTAATAGCTCTCCGGTCTATACCCATAAACAGGGGGTAAAAAATATAAACCAATACATTAACTATATTGTCGGAAGAGACTATACCGCCTAAGGCTATTACTATAACTAATCAAAAGGGAGGTACCGGCAAAACTACATTAACAGCGTTGTTAGCTTATAGCTTAGCTAGTAAAGGATATAACGTGCTAATATTAGACCTAGACCCTCAAGCACATTTATCATCACTATTCCTAAAGATTAGTGAAATCGAGAATGTTAATGACGGGACATTCCACATGGCTAAGGGCCTTAAATTTGAAATCAGGAAAATCAACTTACAAAGTATACGTGGCAAGTTAGGGCTAGTGCCTTCGGGGCTTAACTATGTTATAAATGTATACCGTGGAGAGCTCCCAGCCTGGGACCCCTTTGCTATCTATAAACGGATCTCGAGAGAACCTGCAATCACTAAAGAGTACGACTTTGTGTTATGTGATACGCCACCTGAGTTATTCCCACCTACGATGTGGGGTCTCTATGCGGCCGACTACATAATAATACCCTCAAACATGGAAGAACTATCTCTTGCGGGCCTAAAGCTTCTTTTAAAGGAAGTTCTTCCAGAGGTATTGATGGTTAGAGGTAGCCACAATTTAAGAGTCTTAGGGGTAGCACTAATAAACGTGACTAGACACTTTAGGCAGAAAACCTTTGATGATCTAAACACCGCAATCACCAAGTTCATTAAGGACTCCTTACCATCAGTTATAGCCAGAAATGTTTTTGAGAAACCTCTTTTCAATACTATTATCCACCGAAATTCGGAGCTAACGGACCTCGTTTACAGACCCAGGAGGTGGGAACTTCCCCTCGATAGAGTGCTGAGAAGCGAGACTAGTCTGCGACTAGAGGTTGATTCCCTTAGGGAGGAAATCCTGAGTAGGATAGATAACTTCAAGGGTTTGATGTAAATGGGTGAAGCTACACCTCAGGAAATAAGAGTGAAATTACCACAACATTTGGTCGAGTGGTTGCAGAGGTTCAGTAAAGCCATAGCTATGACACCCGACCAACTAGTTGCAAACATATTAGAGTATTACTACGAGGCCTGGAAGGTAGGCTACGATGAGGGAAGAAATCTCTCGAGCGGTGAAGAAGAGACTCATTTATACACCTTAAATTTAGATGAATCTCTAAAAGCCTTCCTTGAGGCTCTCTCTAAAGCTCAGCGTAAGAGTGGAAATGCTGTACTTAAACGTTTTACCGAGTGGCTCCGTGAAAAAAGCGCTCCCGTAAGTGAAGCTAGCATTAACGAGTTCCTTGAGCAATACAAGTCAGGAAGAAACCTTAAAGCTTCAACATTATCTTTGTACAAAAATATCTTACGAAAATTCGTTAAATTTTATGAGGAAAAAAGCAGAGCGGGACGTTGTTAAACCATAACTAGCAAGCGTTAGAGATCATTGGAACCTCCATGTATAATGGGAAGTATACTTCTTGTTTCGCAGCACTGCGCTAAAAACAATATGCTAAACAACCGCAACATCCAGGAGGCTAGCAGCAGCCACGCTCATAAGCTAGGCCACTAGGAGATGCCCAGGAAGAACTGCGGAAACCTTTGATGGGGAACAGTTTATCTCGGCGTCTTGAATTCGAATGTGGAGTAGGCTAGCTACACCTTCCAGAGTGTTTCCGTAGCTTAAGAGTACTTACTGCTAGCTACGTCGTTCTTGCTGGGAAGCTCGCTGAGGGCCTTCTTCAGTAGCTTTACGTAGTATTGAGTGTCTACATCGTTCTTAAACTCCTGCGGGTATTTCCTAAGGCCTTGTCTAGATGCGTAAAGTACGTAGGGAGGGCCTCCTCCGTGTATAGCGTAGTTCGGTGGTCTTACGTAGCTACTCCTTCGGTGTGAGCTACCTCGATTTATTAGTAGCTCACTTATCTCTAGGCTTCCCGAGGAGACCTTCGCTATGTATCTCTCTATTACCTCGGTAGCTCTAGCTACAGCAGTCAGCATTTCTAGTTGGTTACTGCTTCTAGCTAGTTCAGCTATAGCCTCTAGCTGGGCTTTCTTCACTATCTGCGGGGTGTCTCTCTTCACGCAGAGGAGGCCTTTAACCTTCACTTCTCCGGAGGATAGCCTACCTAAGTACCTGTTTGAAGCACCCCTGGAGTCGCTCGTCTTTTTCGGTATGTAGAGCCAGGTGTAGTACGCTTCGACCTTAGTCTCGAAGCTTGTCGCAGAAGCTATTTCTTCAGATAGTTCCGAGCATGCACGCTCCGATGGAACTCTACTCACGAAAACACTGTCTACTAGTGCGTGAACTACGGTGTAACCCAGTCTCTCCGCAGTCTTCTTCGCTAGAGTCACTACGTACCTACTGGAGCTCGTAACTACTTCGTGTGCCGAGATAGAGCCGAAGAGGCTGTTTCTATACCCTAAGTACCCGAAGCTAGCTACTAAGACCCACTTGCAGGCCTTCCTCCTAGAGTCGTAGACCTTCAGACCGGTGCTTCTGTAGAGGTCTTCGTATAGCTTCTTCAACCACAAGATCCTCCTTATGCTCGATGGAACGATGCCCTCTCTATCTAAGCAGACTCTGTGGGGAACCCAGTCTAGCTCTAGTTGAGTAGAGCATACTGGAGCGTTCACGGTCTCTCCAGAGACGTTGTACTTAACCATTATACTCGGGTAGAGAGACCGAAAGTCTATTTGGCAAACACTCCAGTAGAGACCCGGCGACGGCTGGTAGACTACTCCACCTCGGTCGTACAGTAGGAGCTCGTCTAGACTACGAAAGGACTCAGCTCTCCTAGTACTCCTCCTAGTGAAGTACCTCCTGCTCCTAGCCTCGAGTGCCTCAACGGTCGTCAGTACCCTACCTATGGAGGTGTTGCTCATTAAGCTCAGCGGTGTGTAGCTTAGCCTAGACCACTCGAAGTACTCAGAGGCAGTATGCGGTTCTCCTATAATCCACGAGTGCGCAGAAGAAGATACAGAAGGCTCTTCCTCAACCAGCCTGAAGTAGAGCTCCCCACTCACAACCCCTACGTGGTACCTACTAGAAGAAATGCGGAAAGCGAGGTCTTTAACTCTATCGAAGTACTCGAGACCTTGTGCTACCTCAAGTACGTACCTACCTCCGTCTACGTAGACTCTGAGAGTGTCGAGCTCGGGGTCTCTGTGAGTCGGGTCCCACTCTAGAGGCTCTACTGACTTACCTACTGAGACCTTAGTCATCGGTCTAAGCCCTCTAGTGTAGAGAGAGTCTACCAGTGGGTGTGGAAAGGTGTTCACGGGCTCTAAACCCTTTCTAGAGCCTTCTCTCAGTACCTGCTTGAGTGTACTTAAGCTTCTAACCTCAAATACTACTAGCTTCTCGAGCTCTAGGTAGTAGGGTGGAGAGTACCACTCCTCAACCCAAGCTCTCTCAGCTAGTCCCACGTCAACTAGTTCTCGAGCGACACTCTCCGGGTTTCTAGCCCTCAAGAAGCCGCGGAAAGGTATGTCGAGCTTCTTCTCGACTACTCTCCTATCGGGCTCTGAGTAGAGTGAGAGGATCACTCCACTAGCGCTCGGTTTAGCGTCCAGCAACCACATCTCCACACTCTTCACCACAGCAGCGTTACCTGCGTCCCTCTCTACACGTATCTACGAGCTTTCTAGCTAAGTGAGCTAGTAACACCTCTAGTGGGTCTACAGAGCCAACGTGTGAGAAAGCTGAGATAGTTTCGTCTAAGTCTTCTAGAAAGAACTCGAAGCCCTCTCTATACTTCGGTCCCAGTAGCTCTGCTACCTTCTCTAGTCTCTCAGTGTACTTGTAGACGAGCTGCTTGAGGGGTGTAGTAGTTCTACCCAAGGGCTTCAGCCCGCTCTTGCTTTCGAGTAACCCAGTCGAGCAGAGTCTTCCTCTTCTCTAGTAGTGCTATGTCTTCCAGTAGCTTTACGTGAAAAACAGCTAGAGCACCACTCGGCTTCCCCGGGTGCTTGACGAGCTCTGCGAGAACTCTACTGCCTTGCTTCACTAGCTTCACTATTACCTTAACGACGTGGTGGTGCATCGAGCCACCCTCCGGGAGCTTCTCACCAAACTTAGTGTAGGTATTGAAGATGAACGTCCTATTCCTCCGAGAGACTCTCGCTATAAGCCCCGAGATCGCTGTCGCCTCCCAATACTCGGAGGGGTCTCTAGGTAGAAAGCTGTAGGGGTAGGCCAACACTACCGAGGCTCCTTCTACCTCGAGTCCACTCAGTACCTCTCTAACTTCGGAGTTACTGAAGGCTCTAGCGACCATTACGTTACTTAGAGAGCAGTCGTAGATTCTACAGAACCTCAGGAGTAAGTCCGTCCTCAAGCCCCCGAACTCTTGCGCTACCACTAAGTACACTCTCTCGTACTTACTTCTGTAGGCAACTGCTACGTGGAGAATGTAGGAAGTTAGCAGAGGGTCTCCGTAGAGCTCTAGAGGCCAGTACCTATCTAGAGGTTCTACGAGCCTATCGATAAAGCTAAAGCCTATCGTTGCCAGAGCTCGCTCCCAATATACCGAGAGCTAATAAAGAGGTACGAAAGAGCCCTCTGCGGGAGGGGCTCTCTGCGCTTCAACAGCTTCCTCAGTGCGAGCTACTTCGGGCTAGACGCCGAGAGCCTCGAGAAGTTTAGTAGGGTTAGAGCTACGTGCTTCATGCCCAGTACGAAGTCTCTCACTCTTATGTTTTCGTTTGGTGCGTGAACTCTAGACCCGTAGTACCCTACTCCAGCTCCCGTCATCGGTATGCGGGCTATGTCGGTGAATATGTATATCGGACCGGAGCCTCCGGATAGTGGTGCTAGCTCGGGGTCTCGACCGTAGACTTCTCTAGCAGCCTCTACTGACGCTCTAACTATAGGTTCTCCAGGCTTAGTGTACCCGGAGGGGTACATGCTGTGCACTACCACCTCGGCGTCGGAGAAGCCTGTTTCGCTTAGGTAGCGCTTGAGGTTCTCCAAGATCTTCTCTGGCTTCTGCCCGGGTACGGGCCTTATGTCTATCTTGACTCCAGCTAGAGACGGCACTATAGTCTTAGACCCCCTACCGGTGTACCCTGCGTAAACCCCGGAGGCGTTTAGAGAGGGCTTAGTGTAGAGCTCTCTCAGAGCTTCTTCACCAGTCAAGCCCCTAACGAACTCCTTCAGACCTAGCTCGCTCTTCAACTCTTCCAGCTCTTCGTAGCTCAACTTCTTGATCAGTTCTTCAGCGTCCCTCAGGAACTCCTCACTAACACCGTCGTAGAACCCCGGTATCTTGACGAACCCGTCCTCAGTCTTTAAGTTAACGAGTAGCTTCGCCAACCTCCACACGGGGTTGGGAACCAGAGGTGCTGTACCACTGTGGACGTCTCTAGAGGGACCCTTCAGCACTATCTCTACGTAGAGCATGCCCTTGAACCCTAGGGATATACCTAGAGAGCCGTCCCTCCTCACGTACCCCGTCTCCCAGATGCCTCCATCGGCTTTAACCCAGTCGAGGCTATCCCTAACTACATCGAGTAGCGTTGGAGACCCCACCTCCTCCTCACCCTCTATAAAGAACTTCACCCTCAGGTCGAGCTCCTCCAAGTAGTCAGCTAGTGAGTCTACAGCACCCAATCTAGCCGCTATATTCCCCTTGTTATCGGCGACCCCCCTACCGAACAGCAAGCCGTCTCTAGCGGTAACTCTAAACGGGTCGGACTCCCACAGCTCGAGAGGGTCCGGTGGCTGTACGTCGTAGTGGTTGTACATCAAGATAGTGCGGGAGCCAGACCCCAGCTCAGCAAGCACTACCGGGGGACCTCCGGCAGACTTTAGGGAGACCCTGAAGCCCCTCTCCTTGAGTAGGTCGGCTACGTATCTCGCACACTCCCCCAACTCCTCAGACTTCCACGCAGCAACAGACTTAAAGGACACTAGCTCCCCGAGTATGTCTACGTACCTCCCGTAACTCTCATCAACGAACTTGAAAACCCTCGACTTAACCCGAGAGACACTATCGTACCCCACGACCTACACCCGAAGGTAGTCTACAACTCCAAATAAATCTCTAATATCACAACTTCAGGCTTTAGAGTAGAAGGTGGAGTAATGCGTATAGTGAAAACAAGCTACATCAACAGCTCTCCAAGTAAGGAACAAGATACTAGAGGTGTTATTGGCTACTCGATCCAGCAGTAAGCACTCGTGGAGAGGCTTTATGCGAACACTAGTCTGCGGAAAAGGCGTTTACGACAGCGAAAGCACGCAAGCTCGTACTTGCTTCACTTACACTATCACCTATCACTAGCTTCACTGCGGAGACGACGGTTTCAGGTGGCTGAATATAACCTAACTTTAAGCACTAAAACACATAAAATCGGGTAGTCTAGTATAGCTGGGTGTGGCTCTTTGAGTACGTATCTCGAGAGTGACAGATTTCCTATCGACGACGTTAACGACGCTTCTGCTAAGGAGAAGCAGGGTGGTGGGAGGCCTGAGTTTTGGGAGATGGTTTTCTGGTGGACTAGGAAGCCCCTAATAAGTGCGAGATCGATTATCGCAGGTCTCGCACTGCCGGAGGAGACAGACCCGTATAGCTTTAAGCACGTAGTCAGGCTGGACTCCCAGAAGATCCCCCACCGAGAGAACCCTAGAGTCCCCCAAAGCCTTAAGAGCAAGCTGTCTGGCCTCAGGCTTTTAGACCCGTTCGCCGGGTTCGGCTCCATACCTCTCGAAGCCGTAAGGCTGGGAGTCGGAGAGGTAGTAGCTGTAGAGCTACTGCCTACTGCGTATGTCTTCCTCAAGGCAGTCCTCGAGCTACCTAAGTGGGCAGTAGACAGCGGTCTTGGGAGCTCCTTAGTGTTAGATGTAGAGAAGTGGGGTAAGTGGGTAGTCGAGAAACTTCGGGAAGACCCTGACGTAGTCGAGCTCTACGACAGAGATACAGCAGTCTACATAGGTACGTGGGAAGTAAAGTGTGGCTACTGCGGAAGGTATACCCCGCTAGTCGGGAACTGGTGGCTGGCTAGAGTAAAGAGTGGGAGTAGCTACGAGAGGATCGCCTGGATGGAGCCGGTGAAAACAGAGAGGGGTATTGAGATAGCGGTAAGAGACCTCAACAAAGAGCTCGGGAAGAGCTCCCTAAGTAGCGTAAAGGTAGAAGAACAGCAAGTTGTCCTCGGAAGGGAAACGTGGAGAGTCCCAGAACCAAACATATCAGCAAGATCGGAAGTAGCTAAATGCTTACACTGCGGCAACACACTCCCCGGAAAGAGAGACAGCTGGCAGGTAAAGCAAGCACTCAGAGAGTGGAACGAAAAACTAGAGAGATACCTAAGAGGAGAGATAGAGCTCGAAGAACTCAGGCAGTCACCAGCAAGACCGAGGCTACTAGTTAAAGCTACACTAAAGAACAAGCAACTAGAGTTCGAACCCGCAACCCACCAGGACAACGATAAACTCTGGAGAGCACTAGAGAAGCTAAAGCAGATCTGGGGAGACCCAGACATACCGACAGAGCCTATGACACCCTATGGAGGTCCAACTTTAGGTGATCCACCTCTTATCTTCGGAAAGTTCTTCAAGCTCTTTAACCCGCGCCAGCTCCTTACCCTAGTCAAGCTCGTCAAGCTGGTACGTGAAGCCGGTAGGAGGGTGGAGGAGGAGAAGCTGGAGCAGGGCTGGGACAAGCAGAAAGCACACAAATACGCAGAAGCAGTAACAACATACCTAGCAATAGCGCTTATGAAATTCATTGACTACAATTCATTGGTGAATTTATGGAATCCAGGCTCATGGTCATGGAACAAAGTTGCTCACTCATTATCTATGAGGGGCATAGCAATGCAATGGAACTTCTGCGAAATAACCCCTACAATAAGTCTTCCATTGTCTTATCTAGGTTCCCTTAACAACGCGATTGAAAGTCTTCAATACCTCATTACAGCTGTCTCGGGTAGTCCTAGTCGTGTTGAGGTTGTGCTGGACGATGCCACGGTTCTCAGCAAGCTCGAGGACGAGAGGTTCGACTTGATCGTTACGGACCCGCCGTACTTAGACGACGTTCCGTATGCCGAGCTCAGCGACTTCTACTACGTGTGGTTGAAGAGAGCTCTTAGTGATAGCGATGGTATTATGTTAGTCCCGAGGTTCTTTAGGGAGGCGTTCTTTGAGTGCCTAGATAGTGGTTGCTCTAGGTTTAATGAGGTTAGGACTCAGTGGGAAGTTTTTGCTTCTCGGGAGGTTTCGGCTAGCGATGGTAGGGCTAGATACTTCGGTCTTGGGAGTGGGGTCGACTTCTTTAAGAATGGTCTAGTGGCTGCCTTTAGGAGGATGCGCTACCTCCTCAAGGACGGTGGTGTTCTTGTTACTTACTACGCACACACTAGTCCTGAGGCTTGGGAGGCACTACTCGAGGCCGGGTGGCGTGGAGCCGGCCTGATGGTTTCTAGGGCCTTCTCGATAGCTACTGAAAGCGAGGAGAGAGTTACTGCTAGGGGGAAGGTCGCTCTCGATTCCTCGATTGTAGTAGTCTGGCGAGTGAGTCAGCAGAGAGAAGAGCTAGTTCAGAGGGTTCGTTCGAGAGCTCTCGAAGAGGCTGCGAGAGCTGTGAGAGACTATGTAGCTGGTAAGGGCCCGAGGTTAAGCTTCAACGTGTTCTTAGAGTCTCTCAGTGCTGTTCTTAGGGTCTACACTTCCTACTCTAAGTTGATACCGAACATAGATATTGGAGAGTTAGTGAGGAGCCACATATTTCCGGTAGCTGTTCAAGGGCTTGTCAACGGTTTGGGAGCCGTTGCGGGTGTTTCCGTTAGCTTCGGTCTAGAGTCTTCAGCCTACATAGCCATTAAGGCTGTGTCTAGACCTAGGACATACGCTAGTAGAGTCTCTAGAGCGGTTGTAGACAGAAGCTTCGCCTCTGTTTTAGGGGCTGTTGGTGGAGTCGGTGTAGACAGGCTCGTGAGCCAGGGGGTTTTAAAGAAGAATGGCGATAGGGTAGAGCTTCTCGAGCCTAGTGGTGCGGTAGGTCTCGATGAAGCGTCTCTTAAGAAGTCTTTAGAGGAGTTACTACTGGATAAGGGGGTCAACCCGAGGAACCCCATCTTGAGGACTCCTGTAGACGTCCTTCACTACCTAGAGTATAAGGCTCTCGAGCTCGATAGAGAAAAGTTCAGAAGCTTGGTAAACGAGTTGAGGAGCAAGGTAATGGGAGTAGACGAAGCACTCAACATAGCTAGAGTGTTCGCTAGAGTTCTCCCGAATAATGACCTCGAGAGGGTTGCGTGTGTTAGGGTGCTCTCACACTTAGGAGAGTTCGGTCTTGGGTGGAGTCGGTGACGCTCTGGAGTTACGTGAAAGTGAGGGACGACCTACTAGACAAGAAGTTAGATGAAGAGGTAGCCCCATCTCTCCACTCAGTAGTGCTGGGTACCGGTCACCGCATATACTTAGACCCTAGGGAGTTCGCTAAGAGGACCTACCTTACTAAACCAATGAGGGACTTAGTCGGAGACGTCTTCGGCAGACTTGTTGAGGGTAGAGGAGGCACTTTAGTCATTCCCTCAGCACTCGGAGGCGGTAAGACCCACAGCCTCATACTAATCTACCACATCTACAAGAACCCCGCACTAGCTACTGAGGTAGGTGCTATAGATAGACCTGCGGACTTAGAGAGAGCCCTCAAGGAGGCATCTCTCGTTGTAGTTGATGGTTCTCACAGTAAGCTAGCTCCATCACCTCTAGAGCCCCTCGAGGTCAGTGGGTATAGAGTGAGGACTCTATGGGGTTATATAGCTCACCAGCTTGGGAGGTTCGATGTCGTTAGAGAATACGATGAGAAGCTCGTAGCCCCCGAGATGTACGTAGTCTCCCAAGTGCTAGAGAACAGGAGGGTGCTGATACTTGTTGACGAACTAGGCATCTACTACAGGAGGATGGCTAGTGCTCCGAGACCGGAAGACAGAGAGATACTCATGCGGTATGCTGAGCAGGTAGTAGTGTTCTTAAGGGTTCTCTCAGAGTACGCAAAGAACTCGAGGACAGTGCTAGTCGTGACCGTTCCAGCGGAATATACTGAGAAGGGGTTAGTGCCGGAGCCAGGTTACGAAGAGTTCGTAGAGAAGATGGGTAAGGAAGTCTTGAGAGTGGCCGTGAGGACAAGCAGACCCGTAGCTACCGAGGAAGACCTAGCTATGATACTGAAGACTAGGATATTTGAGCACGTAGATGAGGCAGGAGCAGAGCTCGCTCGAGCTAGGTACTCGAACCTTCGGGTTAACTACGGCGACGAAGTAGAGGATATAGTGAAGGACTTAAGGGCTACATACCCATTCCATCCCTTCTTTATAAGAGCTCTGCGGGACATAGTTGAAAGGAATAGGAACCTCCACAGGACTAGAGACGCCCTCAGGATCGCCAGAATTGTCGTAAGAAAGCTCTCGACTTCGAAGAGTAACGTACTCCTGATCCTACCCTCTGACGTAGACCTTCGAGACGGTGAGATAAGGTCTTGGATTATCACCGAGGATTACAGAGGATTTGATGGAGTAGTAGACAAGATCTTAGCTAAGATAGATAGAGACCTGCCCGTGCCCCCGGATGTAAAGCCCGAGGTGTTTAGAGATCTAGCGTTTAGGATCGCTCTATATGTACTACTGCGGACGTACGTATACAAACCCCACCTAGAGCCCCTGAACGTTTTCCCCACTAGGCGAGAAGTTGTGACAGCGGTTTACGATCCTCTCAGGTACGAGTCTTACGGGATCTCTCCTAAGACTGTAGGTGAGCTACTCAACGATTTAGCGTCGGGTGGGGTTGACTGTAGGCTTCCGCATCTCTATACTAAGGAGGGTAGGTACTGGGCGACTACTCTACTAGACCTCAGCGAGCTCGTGGAAAACGAAGCCGGCAAGGTCGAGGACTTTGAGGCCTTAAGAAAGATTAGGGAGAGAGTGGAGTGGCTGTACTCTAAGCCGTACGATGCTAGTAAGTCGTATAAGCATGAGGTTAGAGTGCTCAGTCCTACTCCATACGTACTCCAGAGGCCGGAGCTACTGGACTTTGACGAGCAGAAGTACGTGCTAGTCACAATCTTAGAACCCGTATCCGGCGTTACAGAGGGAGACCTGCGGAGTGGTGCTATCTATGACTTACTTTACTATAGAGTCTCAGGTGGCTCTAAGGCTCCTCGAAAGAATAGGAACTGTGTTGTAGTAGCGTTTTCCAACGATGTGCGAGCTTGGAGCATGATTAAGAGGGAAGCAAAGCGCTTGATAGCGTGTGAGAACCTGAGTAAGGTTGGAATTGAGAGGCAGTTTACCGACAAAACGACCGTTAGGTTCCTCAAGGAGCAGCTGTCGGACCTCGAGAACGAGATAAGCAAGAGCCTACTGGTCGGGGTTTTCAACTACTTCAACTACATAGCGTTTCCTGCGTACGAGAACGGTGAAGTAGCTAGAGTCGTGAGGTTCGGTAAGACGAGTAAGACTCTCCTTGAGGCCGCTGAAGATACTTTGAGGAACTACGAGAAGCTCGTTGATGAGGTCGCGGACTTCGACGTACTCCCGTTCTACCTCAAGGGCTCTAGCGAGTGGAGTGAGGAGTTGAGTATTGGAGACATAAAGAAGGCTTTTTACGAAAACCCTGCTAAACCCATGGTGACTAGGGGATTTGTAGAGAACTTGGTCGCTAGTGGACTGAGAGCGTTTAAGGTCGGTGTTATACGAGAGAACAGAGTGTTCTTTAAGCAGGTAGAGGGTGGCGAGACCTTAACCGAGTTTAGAGATGATGACTTAGTCGTCCCGTGGGTCAAAGCGGCAGAAGAACAGTTGAAGTTGCTAGAGAAAGTTTCTGAGTCCCCCTCTGGTGACTGTATCGAGAGGGTCTACTACGTAGCTACGTTCGAAAATAAGGAGGTACCTCTTTACGAGATAAGGACTCTATACCCATCAGAGTATCTCCACTTGTTTAGGGAGTCGAGGGTCCGGAGAAGAAGTGAGAGAGTGTGTGATACTTTCGAGATCGAGCACCAGAGAGAGCTATCAGTTACTGTACCGACTGATGAAGAAGAGTACGCTAATGTTGAGGTGTTAGTCAAAAGAATAGGTAGGTTCAATAAGCGGGTTGAACTCAGAGTTAGTGAGGGCTCTATAGAGCCTTCTGCGGGAATTCCAGACTTTAAGGCGATCTGGCGCATTAGGGTTCCCAAGAGTGTCGGTGAATACTCCTACCATATCGAGGGGGTTGCTGAGGGAATGCCGACCAAGAGGAGTAGCTTGATGATAAAGGTCTCCGAGGGGTATCTGTGCTCAATGAACGTGCCATTGCTTAACACTCTGTGCTATAGCTTAGAGGTTAGTGGCTCCATACCTATCGAGGTTTTGATCGACATACTGAGGTCTCTTCAGCGAGCGCTTAGGGGAGTTAAGCTAATCAGAAAGTGCATCCTGAAAGTCACTCTACCGAGTGAGCTGGAGTCAGGCTCGAAGTACGAGATCGTCGCCGAGAGAGTTAGCCCTGACAGCTTACTCAGTGTAGCTAGAAGTCTCAGGCAGGTATTTGGTCTCACCGCTAGCGCATACTGCGAAGCCCTATCCGTGACCCTAAAAGACAACGTAGTAGTCGACCCGAGAGAACTCGAGAGCGTTGCGGCGAAGGTAGCGCAGTCGAAGTCCAATATTATCTACTGCTGCCGAGGCTCTCAACATGTCTCGTGACTCAGGGTTCATAAGCTTCATTACGTGGATCGCTGGTAAAGCTTACTTTAGGCGTAACTCACCACTAGGCCTCGTCGAGATAGGTGGACTGCGCTGCGGTAAGGATGAAGTTGTGGACATCGCTGAAAGGTTTTCTAAGAACGCTTTTAGAGAGACGAAGTCGGGTCTTTGGGTCTTAGACGAGAACCTCCACATGAGGTTAGTAGTATACTGTGGGACAGTAACAGGAATGCGGAGAAAGAACTCTTACGTATCGGAATTACTCTTGAACCTAACCTTAAAGCTGGACCCAGTATCTCTCCTGTTTTGGTACTCCGAGTTTGTTGAGAGGTATAGGAGGAGGGGGGTTAGAGCTCTCTACAGAGTCTCTAGCTCTCTGAGGTCTCTATACTATGTCGAGTAGTGATGCTCCGAGTAGGGAGGCAGTAAGGCTCTTCGTAAGAGAGCTGTTTCGAGAGCATCCACTACTGAGGCTGTACGCTATTGGTAAGAGAGAGTTCAGAGGATATCTCCATCAAGCAGAGCTCTTCTACAGACTAGCTCTGAGGAGACCTATAAGAGCTCTAATAGCTGATGAAGTCGGTTTAGGAAAGACGGTTGAGGCTCTTCTAGTAATGGATTGGGCTATCAACAGAGGGTTAGTCAGTAGAGTACTCATTCTGACCCCGAGGAGCTTGGCGACTCAATGGGAGGCCGAGCTCTTGAGGGCCGGGATCACCCCGATTAAGGATCCTCTAACCCTTGATAGAGGCGTCTTTCTCTTTAAGATAGATACAGCTAAGAAGCCTCCACTAAGAGAGAAAGTTCTCGAGAAAAAGTGGGATATGGTGATAGTTGATGAAGCACACAAACTAGGCCTCGGAACAGAGAGGTTCGAGTTCGTGAAAGAGCTACTTAAGAGGAACCCAGAGTCATCTATTCTATTTCTCACAGCTACTCCACATAGAGGAAACTCTGAAGACTACATAAAGAGGTTGATCCTCGTTGACCCAGGCTTAAAGGAGAGCATGTGGAAGCAGCTAGACAGTAGCGAGTTCTACGCCAAGACTATAGATTCCATAGTATTCAGGAGGAGTAAGCACCACGTTAACGTGTTATACGAAAAAGACAGGGTATTCGTAAAAGCCACCTTTAGAGCCTGCGTCGTGAAGCCCTCACCTCTCGAGAGGTTATACATCGAGAGCCTTGATAAGCTTACTAGAGATATACTCGCTAGGTACTCCGGTAAGAGAGGTCTCGAGCTGGTTGTCGCAATAATAGATAAGAGAGGTCTATCGAGTCCGGAGGCCGGTCTCCTTACATTTGAGAGAGTACTTAAGAGTTTAAGCGGTACCAACGGTAAATCGGTCGACCTAGAGGAGGAGCTCGAGGCCTACCTATCTGAAGAAGACGCCGATACTGACCCGGATATGCTTGTAGATCAGGTATCTAAGTACTCCTATATCTTCAAGCAGTTCAGTTCAGAAATTAAATATCTCACTGATCTCGCCAAAAAAATACTCGAAGGTGAGGATTCTAAGCTCACCACCCTTGTATCACTGATATCGGGACACATCAAGAGAGGAGACAAAGTAGTTGTCTTTAGTGAGTACGCTGATACTGCTAACTACATCTATAGAAAGCTGAAAAACAGCCTTCACGCAGTCGAGCTTAAGTTAGTTACTGGTGAACTTCTTTCCAGTAACCGCGAGAGCATAGACGGAGTGAAGGAGTGGCTCGCTAAGCCAGGTCCTAGGGTACTGATATCAACAGATGTAGCATCAGAAGGACTAAACCTTCAGCAAGCTAACGTAGTTATACACTACGAGCTACCATGGTCTTTAGTTAAGCTTGAGCAGAGAGTCGGTAGAGTGTGGAGGCTCGGTCAGGAGAAAGACGTCCACGCTTACGCGCTACTTATGGAGGTAGGCTTTGAGAGAGCCGTTTTCGAAGTCGTCTACGTCAAACTACTAAACCTCATTAGAGCACACATACAGCCTAGTCTAGCCTTAGAGAAAGCATCTCTATCGTGTGGTTCTGAAGCATGGGAAGCCGAGTCTAGAGCTCCAGACGATATAGATGTAGCCTCGGTCATGGGTAGTGCTTCAGATAAGCTGAAGCCATTTGAAATGTGGCGAGCGTACAAGACTAAAGATAGGGGAGGACTGAAGGAGTTAATAGAGAGCTACATAAAGGCTCTCGACGATATAAGAGAAGCCTATAGGAGGACTTTTCAAGTCGGTGTTGGTGGTCGCAGGGTAGTGCTAGAGGAAGTCTTAAGACATTCAGTAGGGTTTAGTAGTAGAAAGGAGTTCGAAGACTTCATAAACTCCATAGCGAAATCCCTGGGAGTAAGCACTGAGATTTACACACCCACTACTAGCAGAGGCTACGAGAGAGTCATCATCGAGCTCCTCAACTTAGTTCAGAGAAAAACACATAGTCAAAGTCTTGAGCTACTGTGTGACGGGTATAGTGGAGAGCTGTACCTCTACAAAGTCTGTACCTCGGTAAGTAAGCTCGATGGACCATGCTGGCTACTCGGGTATAGAAATGGGAGCATCCTCGATTTACGCAGTATAGCTAGAGAACTGGAGACCGTATCTAGCTTAGACTGCTCTGCTCAGACCATAGTAGACGAATCTTTTGTTCAACAAGGCGTTCCTAGAATAAGAGACTACGTAAGAACTAACGTATTAGTTAAGCTACTTAGTGGATATGTCAGTTACCTAGAGTACTCGCAAAGAAAGGGCCTGAGAGTCGGTGTTCTCTCACTACCAGCAGACCTTGAGAGAGATATTGAGATAGTGGTTAAGCCTCTCGTTGTCGTTAGGAACATGACCTCCCGAGACTTAATTGCGGGTTTTGTGGGTAGGTATACTGAGGAAAAGCTAGAGCTAGAGAACTTAGCTATCGAGATACTTAAGAAAGTTCTCTCCGGTACTCACACGGTCACCGATGTTAGAGACCACATCTACAGATTCGACCTCTTAATTAAGGACAATAGGACTGGCTTAACAAAGCTTGTTGAGCTTAAAACAATGAAGGAGCTAAAGTTAGTAGTGTACACAGAGAAAGAAAGGGAGTTTGGAGAACAGCTAGAGTACGAGGGTCAAGAGTACTGGCTATACGTAGTAGACTTAGCGCAGAACAGCATAAGGGGCTATAGACATCCTCTAACTTCGAAGAAGTTGAAGCTCGTAAGAGAGATTAATGTGGGTGAGGCGAAGTACTACGTATATAGAGAGCTCGGGAGGCCGGACCTGGAGATCGCAATTAAGTAACTAGTGGTAGGTGCTCCCGAAGTGTTTCATCTACGTTACTCCTGTCTTAGTTAACTATATCACGAATTCGCTCGGATTCTTCACTAGGCTTTTATTCCTTACTTCTTCAAAGTGTTGTAGAAGGTGACGTATTGATGAGCTCTACATCAACCTTTAGCAGGAGGAGTGGCTGGATATCTCTTCTAGCGGGAACTATGATTACGTCCATTCTCGGTGCTTCATACGCTTATAGTGCTTATAGAGCTGCGCTTGAGTCTCAATGGGGTAGCTCCTTCATAGCTTCACTCCCTTTTTCAGTATTTGTGGTCGTCTTCGCTTTTTCTAGCATATTGGGCGGTCGTATCTACACTGCGAGAGGAATAAAGACTACTTCAGCTTTGAGTATATCACTAGTGTCAGTCGGGCTCCTTCTATCGTCTCTAGTAGAGTACATTACGGACCCACTATACCTCATCACAACCTATGGAGTTCTAACTGGCTTGGGAAACGGGTTCGGCTATATCCCGACAGTAGCTCTAGCTAGGAGGTGGTTTCCAGATAAAGCTGGGCTAGCAACAGGTATAGTGATATTCGGCTACGGTGGTAGTGCCGTAGTCTTCGCCCCAATGAAGACGGTCCTGATAGACCTCCACGGTCTCTCCACTACCTTCCTCGTAGTTGGTGTTCTATCTGCGGTACTGGGGGCGGTAGCCTACAGCTTGATTAGAGACCCACCTGAAGACGTAGTCAAGCGTTTAACACCAGGTGCCGTAAAGAGAATAGTGGTTCCAAAGAAAGACCTAGACCCGAGGGAAGCCACTAGAACAAGAGACTTTTGGACTATGTGGGCTAGCTTCATCCTCGTAAGCGCCCCGGGGCTAATGCTAATAGGTCACTTAATGAGCTTCGCTAAGTCGAGAGGTCTCGACCCCATCCAAGCCTCACTTGCGGTAAGTGTGTTCTCAGTGTTTAACGCAATCGGTAGACCCCCAGCCGGCTGGATATCTGATAAACTAGGAAAATACGGGAGGCCGATAACTATGTCTCTCTTCTTCCTCCTGCAGACGGTCTTGTTCCTCCTGCTAGCAGCTCCCGAGCTAGGTGGAGTAGCATTGCTCGGCACGATGGCACTAGCCGGGTTCTTCTACGGCTCTGCTCTAGCTCTATACCCTGCTCTAGTGGGAGACTTCTTCGGCATAAGGCATCTCTCTACTAACTACTCACTCGTCTTCACTGGGTGGGGGATAGCCGGTCTAGTAGCACCATCACTAGGAGGCTACTTAGTAGACCTAACTGGTGGCTACGAAGTACCACTAGTAATATCAAGCTTCTTTAGCTTAGTCGGGGCCTTATCCTGTCTTTACCTACTAAAGAGACTAAAGCTCTACCTCGCTTGACTACAGTTAGGGGTTCAGCTCTGGTATAGGTTTATATTGGTTGATTTCATCGCCTCATCTCTTTCCCCCGCATTCCACTCGGGTTTTCATCGGGCTTGGGGGCGTTCAGGGTGACCCCTAGCACCCCACATCTTAGATGTCTCGGGGAGAGCCACCATCTACACTATCTAGCGGCTCTCGATCCCTCATCGAGATGTATCTACGTATATCAAGGTGTTTATAAACGTTTCTATCAATACCAACCAATACGAACAAATATGAAAAACGAAACAGCTTCACGAGGCTCCAACTCTAGCCTGCTTTAGTGAAAGGCATGCAACATAAACGAAACCCGAACTACATAGTTGGGTAGTTTTATTATATAGTTAACACACTTTAATAGGAGGTAGTAAGTGAACGTCGAGAGGGTTTGGAAGGTTTTGAGTAAAGTCGAAGTTCCAGGATTCGATGTCG
>JAUQPH010000009.1 GCA_030550455.1 Thermoproteota archaeon | reverse complement strand
TGTCCACTCGTGTCTTTACCACGTACCAGCATTGTGAGCAAGAACAATCTCCATAAAGTATAAACTCTCTAAACCTTCATAATACCCGAGCATTTGCACAAGGGGTTCAGCTCTGATGTAGGTTTATATCGGTTGATTTCATTGCCTCATCCTCGTTCCCCCGCATTCCGCTCGGGTTTTCATCGGGCTTGGGGGCGTTCAGGGTGACCCCGAGCACCCCACATCTTGAGTACCTGTAGAACAGGTTTATGCATGCGATCACGTCTCTATCTCCTGTGAAACCGCACTTAGTGCACTTTAGTACTCTGCCGCCATTGCTCTTCAACCTACTTCCACATCTCGGACAAGTTGATGAAGTCTTTCCTGGATTAACGTATCTAACTGCGAGTCCTCTCTCTAATGCTTCATAGCTTATAGTGAACTGCATCCTCCTGTAGAACCATAAAGATAGCTTCTTGTTGAATGAGTTACTTCTATTCACGTTACTCCTGAGTTTATTTAAGTTCTCTAAGACTACGATAGAGCTATACCTACTAGTAAGTTCTGCTATAGAGTCTCCAATCTTGTGTACGTAGTCCCAAGCTATACTCCTGATCCTCTCACCATGTCTTCTAATCGCTCTTCTAACACCTCTGATGAACCTCCATGACTTCGAGTACCTTCTTTGAATCCTCTCGATCCATATCCTATGCGTCAACATCCTCTTGAGAGGTGTCTTGAACCGCTTTAGCTTCAGCAACTCCCCACTTAGTGCGAAAACAGCTAGTGTAGCGTTGTCGAAGTTAACGTCGATAGTCATGATTGTTCTAGTTCTCCTCGGTTCAACCGCTCTCCTGAAGTATACTGCTACATAGACCTCGTCCTCAACTACCTTCACAGCTAGCTCGTAGTTACTCCACTTTTTGTATTTCTCTATTCTCTCAGTAGATGTCAGTAGTCTCAGCTTAACCTCCCTACCATTGTGTATCTTTAGAACAAGCATTCTGCTCTCCAGGTCCAACTTGTAGTCGTACCTATCTACTCTAGCTGTCAACCTCCTGAGAACTGGCTTCCTACCACCGCTCTTCTTACAAGCTCTAACAACTGCTTTAGCGTAAGTATATACCTGCTTAACGTGGTGTGCTCTGAAACCGAGCTTCCTCAGTTCCGAGTAGAACATTCCGTGTAGAGTCTTGATTGAAGGTACCTCATTCAAGCTCCACAACTTATTTACTACTAGTTGAAGAACATCACGGTAGAGCTTCAGGAACTCAACTAATGCACCGTGGTCATCACTACCCTCGGGGAGAGCCCTCATCCTGAGAGCTTCGACGAGCTCTCCACCCCTCACTGAGTAGCTCACCACACCAAGATTCTAGAGTTTAGTTTATAATCTTTTCTCTCCATATCTTTATAGGTGGATATACATGGCTAGAGTCGAGATGGTTAGATGTAGTGTTATAAAGTACAGAAGAGGGGACCACGTTCTCTACCCGCTGGGAAGAGACAAGGAAAAGATAAAACATCTACACGGAAAAGAAGTATACGTGCTAATCATAGCAGAAGAATAACATCACCTAATACAAACCTATATGAAAACCGAAACAGTTGCGTGAGGCAGTGACATCTCTTGCGGAGAAGGGACTCAGGTAGACAGTAAAACGAGAAAAACTTTAAGAGGACGATGCTTGCCAAGAAAAAGTTGTTTAATTACCGCTTATTCGCTATCGCTTAGTGGTTGCCCGCGTTGTTCAAGGGCTTCTCCCTCATCACCTGCTCACCTACCGCAGGGTCGTTGGGAGTTCACCAGTGGGTACCTCAGAGCACGCCTCGAGGGGTAGGTGCATCCTCTTGCCTCCTATAGCTACCCAACAGTCATCGAGGCGGGACACGTGTTCCAAGTACCCACAGTAGCTAAAACAACTTAAGAACTTTTACAGAAGACACAGTCTCTTTTATGCAGAGCTCTACACATTCACGGTATGCCTCACCAGAGAAACCTATCTCAGAACACTTCTCTCTGCACACTTTGACTACGTGAGTCCTGCTGTAATCGTCTGCGCTCGTATACAGCACCAATCAAACTGTTACTGTTCAAGGAGTTATTAAGCCTCTGGCTACCAAGATTCTATAGCCGCTACAAAAGTAGTTCGACCTTAGTATCAGCCTACATCTACCAATGTCACTGCTTCATCTCTTCACTTACTCCAGGATATTCTTTGCTATCGACTAACCACTACAGCACTTTCTAACGCTCTCTAACGCCGAGACTCGGGACATGTTTAGATTCGGCTCTCGTAGTAGGTAAGATTACTCCAAGTTGTATACGTTTCGAGATAGTTGACCCGTTCTAGGGTATAGCTCTATTACTACTGCTGTCTGCAGTGGTAATTCTATCGTATCTGGACTATGGATGTATCTAGCTATAGAAGAAGAGAAGAAAGCGTAGAAAGTACTTGACTCTCTTGCTAAAATTTTGTAGTAATTGACAGCAAGGGGATTACGCAACCTGTCTTTAGTCAAGTAAGAAGTTACAGAGAGCACAAGCCTTTTATCATCGTATAGAATTACGAGGGTATTCATAGCTGTTTTTGTGTATTTAACTGCTCTCCTTAAAGCCTCAACAAGATCCTTCGCGTGGACACCTGTTAAGTGTTTGTATAGGTATTCACCTAGGTAGTAGGTATCGGTAGTATCCGGTAACTTAGGTACACCAAGCACTTTAGACAGCTCGTTAGAGTCCATAACACCGTTGTGCGCTATCCACATATCGAATCCCTTCCAGTTGTAGTGAATTGGGTGCGTATTACCCGTTCTGGCCGAACCCTCTGCTAATCGCCTCGAGTGCGCTATGAGAACACCAAAGTTAATATCGTGGATTAAGCTCTTAAGATTGTTAACCCCGGTTAAATCGTAGTATACGGGCAAAGTGGTCCTATAGTGTATAGACGTATCCAGCTCACTACCTCTAGTGCCAACTAAGGCATACCCCCAACCATCGCCATGACCTTCACATTCACTACGCCCTAATAACTCCATGAGATAAGGGTCACACTTGCTTGCCTTCACGAAAGAATCTATGTACTCGATATAGCTTGGTAAGTCCCTACCGATAAGCGAGATCAGCCTACACATAGTATCCCACTAAGACGTAAAGTTCGTGATTTATCTTTATTCTTTACTACTTTTACTACTACTAAGTTAAGTTTGCTATCTAATAAAGTTATTGGTAACGTAATATGCGGTAACTAAGCGTTAAAAGGAAAAAGGAAAAATACGAATTTAAAGATCACAACGAACTATCGTTGTTAGCTCTTCTTCTTGCTTCCCATGAAAACGTAGACGGTAGTACCGCAAGTTGGACAGGTGCCCCTAATAGCTCTCCTACCGTTCTTCAATATTACCTCTTCAGGAGATTTCAATTCTTTCTTAGCTCTGCACTTTACACAGAATCCAGTTACAGTTCCCTTAACTGGTCCTACGACCTGTGCCATGGGATTCCCTTGTAAATAGTCCCATGAGAGCTTAAAAGATTTCTTCTACACATGAGACACTAAGTCTCTATCAATCTCCCTTGGTACATTATACATTTATACGGTTAATTTCAGAGGTAGCGAGGGTGGTCAAGTATGTATAGAGTAAAGAACTTAGACCTCGCCTCTAAAGGTAAGGACATGATAGAGTGGGCTGAAAGAAACATGCCCGTACTCATGAGGATCAGAAAAGAGTTTGAGGAAACCAAACCTCTAACTGGAGTTAGAGTCGGGGCCGTTTTACACGTAACAAAAGAGACAGCGGTTCTCGCGAGAACGCTTTTAGCTGGTGGTGCCGAGGTTTGGCTAGCCGCTTCTAACCCACTATCAACACAAGATGAAGTAGCTGCTGCTCTCGCTACTGAAGGTATCAGAGTATTTGCCTGGCGTGGTGAAAGCGATGACGAATACTTCTGGTGTATAGAGCGTATAGCGAGCTCTAACCCAGATATCGTAGTAGATGATGGAGGAGATCTACACGTTTTTCTTCATGAAAAAGCTCCAGATACAGCTGAGAAGGTCTTGGGGGGAACTGAAGAAACAACTACGGGAGTTATGAGGCTTAAAGCCCTCGAGAGTTCCGGAATGCTTAAGTACCCTGTGATAGCAGTAAATGATTCCAAGACTAAGTACTTGTTTGATAATAGGTATGGAACAGGTCAATCTACACTCGACGGAATTATGAGAGCTACAAACGTCTTAATCGCTGGAAAAATCGTTGTTGTTGCGGGCTACGGTTGGGTTGGTAGAGGAATAGCCATACGCGCCAGGGGCTTAGGTGCGAGAGTAATCGTAACTGAGGTGGACCCGGTGAAGGCTCTTGAAGCCGTAATGGACGGGTTTGACGTTATGCCTATGTCTGAAGCTGCAAAAGTAGGTGATATCTTTATTACAGCTACCGGTAACATAGACGTTATTAGAGTTGAACACGTTCTAACTATGAAAGATGGTGCCATACTCGCTAATGCTGGACACTTTAACGTCGAGATAAGCGTTTTAGACATAGAGAATATAGCTGTATCTAAAAGAACCATTAGAAACAACGTGAATGAATACCTATTACCCAACGGAAAGAGGGTATACCTATTAGCCGAGGGCAGGTTAGTCAACCTCGTAGCTGCTGAAGGACATCCAAGTGAGGTCATGGACCTAAGCTTTGCCAATCAAGCTCTCGCAATAAAATACCTAGTAGAAAACCGAGGTAAGATAGTTAATAGAGTCCATAGACTACCTGAGGAAATAGATTACGCTATAGCTAGACTAAAACTAAGGTCCATGGGTATAGAGATAGACTCGTTAACGGAGAAGCAACTAGAATATCTGAAGTCCTGGAAGTGATCACCCAAGCTAGACGCTAGAGCAAAAAGTTTAAACCCCCGCTTTCTCTAGTAAACAGAGAGTAGATAGGTAGCTGGGTGCTAGCAGTTGGACGCTGAGGGTATAGTAAACAAGTACTATCGATTAATTACGCTAACTCCTAGCAGAAAAACTACATCACTCCTCCTATTAGTATCTATTTTAACATTCTATACGTTTGTAACTACTTTTCCCGCAGTAAACTTAGGGAAATATGCTGAGGGATTCTTTTTTTATTCTATCGAGTCCTTATTATTCATGCTGTTGCTGGTACCCCTCAGACGTTCAAGAATTTTTAACCTTAAAAGAATGGTTAACTTTGTATCAGCAGTCCTTCTGATGGTTTTACCAGCTGAAATCGTTTTAACTAGGCTTGGCGGACTAAGAGGTGTGGGACTCTCGGTAAGCCCGGGCATACTAGTTTTTGTATTTATTGGTTTATACGAATTCGGTACAGCGGTAGCACTCTCAGCACTTCCGACAGTCCTAGTGTTACTCATCGGCACACTAGGGCTAGGCTATAACCCATACAATTTCACTATTTCTGTAATATCCATGAGCATGGCGTCTCTCGTTATAGGGATTCTAGCTCTATACTCGATTGAGTACTCCGGGAGAAGTAGGGGAGTATCTCCACTCAGCTCCGCAAGAGCCTTTATGAAGACCTGGCTTACAGGAGATCACGGATATCTAGAAGAATTAATTCGCAGTTTAGGAGTAACTGATAGAGTGATAATTAAAGCTCTAGTTTTTAAGAGGGAATTAGGTGAACCAATAGCTCTAGTATTTCCCGATATTCACTTCGGTCCTTTTAGAAACGTGGGGTCTTCTAGGTTTCCATACGTCTTAGAAGATAGCTTAGAACCCGGTATGGAAGCCTTCATATTTCACACACCAGGGTCTCATGAAAGAAATGTAGCGACGTTTTCTGAAAGCCGTGAGATAGCTAGAGCAGCGGCCTCTTCTATAAGTAGCTACTACGGTCAGCTATCAGATTACGGTATGTGTAAGCCAACTGTTTTAAGAGAAGGAGAGTGGGAGGCGCTTGTCTTTAGAGGTCCGACGGCTGTAGTTCTCTTTTTAACTAACGTAGCACGCGGCAACGACGACTTACCGTATGGTATATGGAGAAAAGCTGAAGAAGTTCTTGGTGCGAATCGCAAACTGAATTTAGTAGCTGTAGTAGATTCTCACGCCGCTAAAGGTCCACCAGTTAGAGATGTGAGCGAGCTGAATACTATAATAGAGAAGCTTAATGATATAGATAGATGCTCTGAAGAGAATGTTTACGTAGGTTACGGTGAAGCCGTGGGTACCGGCTGTCGCGAGCTCTGCTATGATAAAGTAAAGGCGATAACATTCCGCTTCAGTGACGGTGAGAGATACATTATAGTGTACATATACGGCAACAACGTAGACATACAAACAAGAAACAACATTGTAAACTTAATGAAGCAGATGGGGTTTAAAGAACCTCTTGTTGTTACTCCGGACGATCACAGCTGTGCTGCCTCGTTTAAAGAGAAACCTTACTACGTCGTATCTGATTGCCCAGGCCTCTACGAGGCCGTCGTTAAGGCTGTGGAGAAAGCCGTCGAAAACGAAGCTAGAGCTAGGTACGTCACGATCGACCACGTATTTCACAATGTAGAACTAGCTGGACACAACATATGGAGGCTTACGTCACTTATTGAAGACCTTGGAAAAAAGACTCTGCGTTCTTTGCTCGTAACTATAGCTGTAGTAAATCTTCTAGCGTTATCGGTAGTTTTAAGCTTCTAGATCAACGATTAACTGATGTGGAAATGAAGCACTCAGTAATAATTAAGGATCCTGTCCACGACTACATCAAGGTGTATGAGCACGAGAGATGCCTAATTGATACTGCTCCATTCCAAAGGCTTAGGAGGGTTCTGCAACTTCCTACGTCTCAATATGTGTATCCATCGGCAACACATACCCGCTTCGCTCACTCATTGGGTGTGATGCACGTAGCCGGAGTGTTTGCCGAGAGTTTATATTCCGAGGGGATCGAGAGATCTGAAGCTTCTAGGTTGTACGCAATATCTCGCCTACTCGCTTTACTTCACGATGTGGGACACGGGCCTTTCTCTCACACGTTTGAAGACCACGTTCTCTTACGTTACGGGTTAAACCACGAGGTGCTTGGTGGCAAGATAGTTAGAGAACACCCAGATATAGTTAGGTGTTTCGAGAAGT
This sequence comes from Thermoproteota archaeon, assembly GCA_030550455.1. GTDB lineage: Archaea > Thermoproteota > Thermoprotei_A > Sulfolobales > NBVN01 > DRZP01. The sequence goes on along the minus strand of JAUQPH010000009.1, from coordinate 51,625 downwards.
ACATTGAGAAGGAGTTTAACGTAACAGTAGAACAACTCTCAAAGTCCATAGAGGCTCCCGTGCTAGAAGCCTGGCCTTTCCGCTCAAAGGTAGGTGACTATAGTGAAAGCTCCCTCTACTATATCATAAAGGGTCCGTATAGTGCTGACATAATCGACTACCTCCTTAGAGACTCCTACTACACGGGAGCGAACTATGGGTTAGGACTAGACTGGACTAGGCTCGCATATCACTCAAAGGTGATTGGTGACACTATAGCACTTGAATATAAGGCTCGCGATGTCTTAGACCACCTGCTTCTCGCTAGGTTATATATGTTCAAAACCGTTTACTACCACAAGACTTCTAGAGCCTTCGACAAAGTATTGGGAAGCATTCTGCAGAAGGTTGAGCACTCCCTTAAGATACCTGAAGCCATAGAGAACCCAGAGCTATATACAGAGCTGGATGACGACTACGTTCTAGCTAATCCCGAAGTCAGAAAGCTAGAGGAAACTAAGTATGTGTTGCGACGTGAAGTTCCTTACAAGCTAGTATACGAAATAATACAGCCGCTGGAGAGGGTGTCAGCAGCTTTAATTAAGGTTGGTAAAAGCCTGATCGAGAGCATTATAGGGGAGGCATTCATTAGGTTGACAGGTCTATCTGACCCTAACGCTGTCTTCGTGGATAGTCCAAGACTGCCGACGAACCCCATGTTCGAAGAAACAGAGATAAGCTTACTTAAACCGGATGGAACCATCACGAGAACTCCCATAAGAGAAACTGTCGCCGGAATCATGCCACACGAAGTAAACTTCTTCCGTGTTTACTTACATAGAAAGTACTCCGAGCATTTAGATAAACTGAAAACTCACGTAGCTTCACTTTTTGGTAGCTCTCAAGAGCTAAGACCATTTTACTAACTACTCTAACCAGTAAGCTTTAGTCAGCACTCTGTGAATAAGTCACGCAAAGTATACTTGCTAAAGGCTCGTTAAAGGCGTAGTTAAAAGTGCTCATATCCTGCATACTTTACTTTACTATATAGAGAGGTACTTAAGTGCCCTTATTCAGCAACACGACAATCGGCTTACTCTTGAAACAGTAGAGCTTCAAACTGTTATTAAAGTCTAGTGTGCGCACTCAGCTAACGTCTTCAAAATCCAATTTTAGCTTCTTTGCGATCTCGTATGCTTCATTCAATTCATCTTTAGTTAATCTACGTGCTATATCTAGATACTTCTCCCGGTATCTTAGAACTAGGTATTCCGGTCTATATTGCCCCATAACGTTAACGAGCGCTATGGAGCAGTTTCTTGAAATCCACTCTAGGACGGGTTGAGTGCAGCAGTTTAAGTGATTGGGCATCACTAAGTGTCTTATTATTATGGGGTCACCTTTATCGCAAACTAGCTTAAGATTTCTTACAACAATGTTAAAGTAGTTTTTGACTAAAGAGAGACGAGTGGCGCAGGAATCGTTGCCGTACTTAAAGTCTGGAAGCCATATATCAATTACGTCTAGAAGCAACCTCATCGCTTCTTCCGAGAGGTACATGTTGCTGTTCCAAAGCTGAGGTACGTTGCTCTTCACATACTTTAAGGAGCTTAGTATGGTATAGATATTGGGTGTAGGTTCCCCTCCTACATGGTTTATGTTTTTCGCTCCCTCAAGCCTCAAGTAGTCTTGAATTGACGCTAGGTCCTCTGCAGTTACTTTAATGCCGCTAAAGGGGTGTTCCTGAGAGATGTCGTGGTTTTGGCAGAAAACACATCTGAAGTTGCACGACCCGTAGAATATAGTCCCACTTGGGACGAGTGGAGGTTCTTCACCGACGTGTAGGAAATACGATGAGACGTAGGTTTCGTTGGCAAGGCGGCAGAAGCCCCTCGAACCCTGTAATCTGTTAACACCACATCTCCACTCGCAGAAACTACATCTTTCCAAAATTCTTTTAGCGATCTCGATTTTAACATCGAGGTAGCTTACCTTAGGTCTATCAAGCTTATTAAGGTCTGCGAGAGAGATTTTAGAGCTCTTAGCTTGAAGGAGAAGTTTATCGAAATCCTTCGATAGGTCGTTATGAAGTTCCCAAAGCTCCTCGAGGCTTGCCTTACTTAAGTCTTCTGTCGTACCCACATACTTAGCTAAAATAAACTTGGCTGGGGCTTTATTCACCATAACGTTATAGTACCAAGAAAGTCTTTCTTTAACTACTTTACTCCTCCATACGGTTAAGGAATCCGGTCTTAGAAGCTCCCAGTACTTGATCCTCCTCACCCAGTAGGGATCCTAGAAAAACTCTTAAACTTTAGGTGGAGACATACTTATCTTAGCGGTAGAACACCGTGTCTCAGTGCTTGATAAGAGAATTTAAGCGAGAGGACCTAGCAAGAGTGTGTGAAATCGAGATCGAATCATTTCCATACCCGTACCCCTGCCAGCTGTTCCTCTTGTTCTATAACCTATTTCCACAGCTCTTTCTAGTAGTCGAATGTGGTGGCATGGTTGTAGGTTATTCTGTAGGAACTATAGAAAGAGGTGAGAAGGGTCATCTCATATCTATAGCTATCGATAGAGCTCACCGAGGTAAAGGCTTAGGTAAAGCTCTTGTTAAGGAGTTTGAAGCTAGAGTTAGGTCTCTCGGGGTCTCGAGGGTTGTTCTAGAGGTTTCAGTTAAGAACGAAGTAGCTTTATCTCTGTATAAAAAGCTGAACTATAAGGTAGTTAGTGTCCTACCTAGTTACTACCCAAACGGTGAAGATGCGTACTTAATGCTTAAGGAACTTAGTCAAGGCTGACTTTACATCCGTTTCGTATTCCGGTAGAGCATATAACCTGGTAAAGCATGTGAGGGGAGGTAGGTAGCGCATTATGCTTTCCTCTATGTTCACTATGTCTAGCTCCCTCCCATTTACTAGAACTCTAGCTGGCTTCTCAATAGTATATACCGGCACAGCCTCAACGAAGAGAGCTATTTTGGGTGGGACTAAAGAGGTTTCAGACTCTATGAACGCTCTAAGCTCGTCGGCTTTCGTAGCTACATCTCTATAGCTCCAGCACATTCTGACATCATTCACGACCGCTTTGTACCCCTTTCTACTAAGTAACTTATACACTAGGTCTTCGGCTTCCGGTGAAAGCACTCTCTTAGCGAGAGCGTAGTTTAGTAGCCCAGATACTAGTGAGTCATCCCATAGATAGTAAGTGCCTTCTCTAACGGTCCTAAGTATCCCATGTGGACTCATGTAAGATTCCAGCACCTCCCTAAGCTCCCTATACTTCCAGAGCTCAGAGTATATGTTTCTGAGTAGTATCTGGTACCCCGTGATGGTTTTATGATAATACACAGCTTTGTACATGTGTAAGCGAGCTACGTAAAAACTCTCAAGGGCGTTGAGTGCCTTAAGTGGTATAACGACTCCTGAAGTACCGGGAGTTAAAAACAGCACTAGCCTGTGTAGGTCTATCTTTCCGTAAGCCACTCCAGTATGGTAAGCGTCCCGAGGTAGGTAATCGAGTCTATCTACATCCACGTCACTAGAGATCATGTCGTTTAATATGCTAGAGCTACTCCTACCTCTCAAAACTGATACAACTTCGCTAGCGCTAACTCCGTGTTTATTCATGACTTCACTTAGTTCAGGGTCTTGTGATACAACTGTTTCAATTAGATAGCCTGGCTCAACACCCCATAGCTCCATAAGCAGAGGCTCTAGGGAGTGAGAATAAGGTGCGTGACCGATGTCGTGAAGTAAGGCGCTAACCTTGACTAAAGACACATCATCTTTAGTGATAAAGCCACTATCAAACAATCTTTGAGAAACTATGTCTGCTATATGCATAGACCCGAGAGCGTGTGAAAATCTAGTGTGTGTCGCTCCAGGATAGACGTACCAAGCAAAAGGTAGCTGCCTAATCCTCCTCAACCTCTGAAAGACCTTAGTAGATACTATATCCCTAAAAACTCCAGTCAGCTTTATATACCCATGAAGCTCGTCATAGACGTAAGTAGTTTTCTCCACTATACCAACCCAAGTTACTCTACTGAGAAACCTTTATAGCTACTTAACCTACTACTCGCCGCTGGTTCTATCTCAGAGATGCACCTGAAGATCTCGATACCGAGAGTTTAGCTTTTCAGTAGGGTAACAGTATAGCTAGAGCTATGAGGGTTATTCCCAGTAGAGTTAAACCTACTGTGACGCTCTTTACCCTAAGGTTCCACACCAGCTTCCCCAGTTTAACTAGCCCGTATATAGCGTAGAATCCAGCCATGAAAAGTAGAATTATCAGACCGATAGCAGCAGCCGTACTGGCTGGACTAACCCCCTCAAATAACTTCATGAACGGCCCCACGATACTCCTAAAGGTCTCAACTACAGTTTCGAGACCCACTTACTACCCCCAGTTTTAGTGCTCACCTTTTTCTTACTTATAAAGCTACGGCCTAATCGACTTCGGGTTACTCATTTATCACTACTTTCTCTAAGTCACGCTGATATAATTCTATGTATAGAAGGTGGTCGTGAACTCGGTGACCGACCTACCTACCAGCGCTTTGTTAATATTACTTAAGCTTGAGCGCTCTCCTGCCAGCATATACGGCCTCTCCGGAGAGGTAGTCTTCTATTCTAAGTAGCTCGTTATATTTGGATGTTCTCTCACCTCTAGCTGGAGCACCAGTCTTTATTAGACCGGTTCCGTAGGCTACTGCTACATGAGCTATTGTAGTGTCCTCGGTTTCACCGCTCCTATGACTGACTATGGCTTTGCCACCGAACTGAGTGAGGAGCTCTATAGCTTCCTCAGCTTCCGTAAAAGTCCCGACCTGGTTAACCTTGATTATGGCACCATCTATAGCGTTCTCAGAGAGGTACTTAGATATCAAGCTCGCGTTAGTTACTGTTAGGTCGTCTCCGATAACTAATGCTCTACCCTTGAGGCTGAGCTTAAGATCTCGAAAGTACTGGGGGTGATCTTCAGCGAAAGGATCTTCGATGCTGGCTATAGGAAACTCGTCAATGAGGTTCACGTAGAGTTCTAGTAGCCTACTACCTTCAATAAAGCTACCGTCTATAAAGTATAGTCCGTCTCGATAGACTTGCGACGCTGCTACATCAACAGCGAGGAGTACGTCTTCACCAGCTCTGTAGCCGGCTTCTGAAGTAGCTTTTACTATAGCTTCTAGTGCTTCCCTCACTCTCCTCATAGGAGGAGCAAACCCACCTTCATCACCTACGTTGATAGCTGCTGGCCCATAAGCTCTCTTTAAGTAGTTCTTAAGGGATTTGTATATCTCAACAGCTACTCTAATAGCTTCAGAGAAAGTTGAGGCTCCTACGGGAGCGATCATAAACTCCTGAAAGGAGAGCTCGTTGCCTGCGTGTGCTCCACCATTAATGATATTCATTAGTGGTACCGGGAGGATTCTCGCCCTCCTACCCCCTAAGAACTCGAATAGCGGCACTCTAGCAGTATCTGCTGCCGCGTTTATTACCGCTAAAGAGGTTGCTGTTATAGCGTTACCACCTAACCTCGACTTATTCTGAGTTCCGTCGACTTCCAGGATCTTTCTATCTACCTCGCGGAACCTATAGGAACTCATTCCCGTTATTGCTGGAGCTATGTACCTCCTCACAGCTTCTACAGCTCTTTCTACACCTCTACCCAAGTACTTGCTTCCACCGTCTCTAGCTTCGACGGCCTCTCTGAGGCCCCTTGATGCTCCAGCTGGAGCAATTCCTCTACCGTAGCCTCCACCTCGTGTTACTACACTCACTTCAACAGTAGGATCACCCCTGGAGTCCAGTATCTGTAGAGCTTTCACATACTCTATTATAAACTCGGACACTCACTACACCCCTAATCTCTAGACTAAGTCCTGACTATTATAAAGCCTTATGTAGCTGTTTCGATTTCATAACTGTTGATATGGTTGAGACATTTGTAAGCACCTTGTAGTAGTATACGTGGACGCATTTCGATGAGGATTCGAGAGCCGCTCAATGCTCAAGATAACGGCTTTCCCGAGGTACTCAAGGTGTGAAGTGCTAGGGGTCGCCTCGAACCCCCCTAAACCCGACGAGAGCCTGAGCGGAATGCGGAGAAGAGAGGATGAGGTAATGACGTTAACTAATATAAAACTACGTCAGAGCCGAACCCCTACGGCTTGAAGTATTTCTCGCTTCTCTACATGCTTTCTCGAGCCTCACTCTCGACTCTATATCAACTAAGAGGACCCTCCAGTCGTCGATAACCTTTCGGTACACGTCTAGCTTTCTTCTAAAGCCGGGGATAACTGTGTCAGCAAAGTCTATATCCAGTAGTTCTTCGTATATTACTTCTGCGATCTCGAAATACTTAAAGCTCTCTACGTACTCTTCCTTCCTAAGGAGCTCTAGTGACGCCCTCTTTAGCTCTCCTATTAGGTCAACACTTCCTAAGGCATAAGGTATCGGATGAACACCTATCTCCTCGAGATCCTTAAGCCTCCCCTCAAAAACCACGGAGTAAAGCTGAACTGCTTCGACATACTCAGCTACTACCGAGTAGAAGAGGTTAGAGTAGAAAAGCTCTGGATGGCGAGAAATGCTCTCCACCAGTACCTGAAAAACTCTATTCAGCTCACTTAGAGCACTATCAGCACCAGCTCGGTCTTTCCTCAAGACGCTGGAGATCACTCTCTTTGATATACGCGAAATCTCTCTTCCAACACTAATGAGCTTCTCTCGAGCTGCCTCAAGGTTAGCTAAACGCTCTCTAAGAAGCTCGATACGCACACTACTCAAGTTATCCACCAGAGGAAGTTACATGAGGAACTCAAATTTATAGAACAACCTAGACCGCTACACACCAGAACAAATACTAACCTTAAGACCACTAATATTCTCTCGTAAGTCGTCTGCTCTCTTGAGAGTGGTGCGGCGGCCGGGATTTGAACCCGGGATCTCCGGCGTGGAAGGCCGGCGTCCTAGACCAGGCTAGACGACCGCCGCCAAGATGTTTAGGTTCTAAGGCATAAAAACGTTGTTTAAGTAGTTAGCAGCGTAAATTCACCTGAAGTTTAAGCTCTCTTATCCTAGTGGCAAGACGATGGCTAAGCTACCATGTGTTCTTACTGCTCTACTTTATTTATTGAACTCTCTATGAACAGGTGTTGACACGTAATACTTTAAGGTTTTCTAGGCATCGGTACTGCTTCCAGAAAATAGGAAGCAGTATTTTATTAGTGTCAGTAACTAAACTAGCTGAGTCGCACCTGAGTGATGCTATGTCAGGTGCCACTATCCGAGATAGAAAATTGCGTAAGTTTGTGTCGCTTGTTTCGAGAATGGCTAGAGAATATGTAGAGTTACTGGAGGCTGTACTTGTGATTATACTCATAGCACTAACACTGCTTGCTTTCGGGATACTCGTCAGAGACCTATTTTCTTTAAAGCTCGATTCCCCCCTATCTGAACTACAGGTCGTTGTCTCGGATATACTGGTTCTAGTAGTACTAATAGAACTTACGCGAAGCTTTATAATATCTAGCCTCGGAGGTGAGAGGTACTTAGAGGGGTTTATTGAGATGGGAATAATTATTCTAGTTAGGGAAGTTGCTGTAGCCGCAATGACTGCGAGCGTGCTGAACGCTCTATTGGCTAGCTTGGGAGTAGTTCTCTTAGTGATAGCTTTATGGATCTCTAAAGAGAAGTTTGTTGTCCCATCAAGAGAGAAATCCGGGCTTACTAAAGGAAGCGAATAAATAATTAGTGAAACAAGCCTCACGTAACTGTTTCGGTTTTCATATAGGTTTGTATTGCTTGATGTCTACTCTTCTGCTACGATTAGCACGTATACTTCTTTTCCGTGTAGGTGCTTGATCTTCTCTTTATCTCTTCCTAGTGGGTAGAGTACGTAGTCTCCTCTCCTGTACTTTATGACGCTACACTTAATGATTTCAACTCTAGCCATGTACAACCACCAACATAGATACTGGAGAGAAAGCCTTATAAACCCCTATGTCTATGCTGAGTAGTGGTAGAGCTTCTCGATGAGGGAGGGAGAGCTCGTCGAGGCTCTCAGGATGAGGGCTCTCCCCGAGAGTAGCTATGACCACGATGCATTGATCGAGTTTCTGAAGCTCTACCGTGATGCAACTCAGCTTGTAGTGAACAACCTGTGGAGTTTAAACAAGGTACCATCAATTAAAACTCTACACATGATGTTCTACAATGAGCTCAGGAAGTACGGTTTTAGAGCACACCACGTTAAGTAGATCTACGTGTACGCTAAAGCAGTTGTTAGAGCTACCAAACAGAGCGGTGGAAAGAAACCGGTTCTCAGAAGACTAACAGCTAGGATAGATAGATACGACTACAGGCTGGACCTAGAGAGCAGAATGCTTATCCTAAAGATACACAATGGTAGGGAGGTTAAGCTGAGACTACTAACATCTACTGAGAGGGTAGAGAAGTTTAGGGGTTGGAGTAACTACGAAATAGCTGTGAAGATAGTTGAGGACGAGGTCTATGTATCAGTATACTTCAGGAGAGCGGTTAAACCAAGGAGAACTAGAACCGTTATGACCATAGACGTTAACTTCGACAACGCTACACTAGCTGTTTTCGCACTAAGTGGGGAGTTGCTGAAGCTAAAGCGGTTCAAGACACCACTCAGAAAGATACTAACCCACAGGATCTGGATCGAGAGGATTCAGAGAAGGTACTCTAGGTCATGGAGGTTCATCAGAGGTATTAGAAGAGCGATTAGAAGACATGGTGAGAGGATCAGGAGTATAGCTTGGGATTACGCACACAAGATTGGAGATAAAATTGCTGAGCTAGTTGCTGAGCACAGCTCAACCATAGTTCTTGAAAACCTAAGCAATCTCAGGAGTAACGTGAATAGAAGTAACTCATTCAACAAGAAGCTATCTTTATGGTTCTACAGGAGGATACAGTTCACAATCAGCTATGAAGCATTAGAGAGAGGATTGTTGGTTAGATACGTTAACCCAGGAAAGACGTCATCAACGTGCCCCAGGTGTGGAAGTAGGTTAGAGGATAGCGGTAGTAGAGTACTGAGATGCGGTAGGTGTGGACTCGCAGGAGATAGAGATGTGATCGCATGCGTAAACCTGTTCTACAGGTACTTAAGATGTGGGGTGCTAGGGGTCACCCTGAACGCCCCCAAGCCCGATGAAAACCCGAGCGGAATGCGGAGAAAGGAGATGAGGCGATGAAATCAACCGATATAAACCTGCATCAGAGCTGAACCCCTAACAAGGACTCCTGTCAGTAAGCTGGAAGTCTCTAGATGAAACATCCGAGGTGAATTAGCACATGTACTATCCACATGCTCCTTAGTTAAATCGTCTCTCTGTTAAATCCCGCACTTCCTGCGACTTCTATAGTCTCTTCGCTGTATGATGTAGTAGCTCTAAAAGCTCGTTATTTATTGCTGTTTTAGCTTACTTATCTGGGTAGATAAGCTAGTTCGTGATGAAGGAGGTGATCTCAGACTCGGTGAAGACGGATGCGATTAACTGATTGCTACAATATCTTACGCTTGTTTTCGGAGAAGCCGTGCGTTAAACTTGGTGAGCTTGGTAGCGATGTTGCTGAAGAGTTAATTAACCTCGAGCTAGTTTATAGGGGAATATCTGGAGAGCTTTGTATTAGATCAGTAGTTCAGCTAGCTATGGTCTCGATAAAGCAGGGTTGCGATCCCACTAAGGTATCAACTTATTTAAATTGGCGAGATTTTGAAGCATTCGTAGCAGAGGCTTTATTAGAGAGTGGTTATGAGGTTTTTAAGAACTTTAGGTTCGGTGTGAAAAAGTGGGAGTTTGATGTTTTAGCTGTGAATACAACCTTTTCTCTAGGTATAGCTATAGATTGTAAACATTGGTCACCTAAATACTCGAGCAGTGGTAAAATGAGGGACGTAGCGCTAGTCCACCTAGAAAAACTCAAAAAATTTCTTGATTGGTGTAATTACGAGCTACTCGATCACCCCTTACTAAGAAAGATCAAGAAGTTCTACGGATTAATCGTTACAATAAGTGAGTCAGTTAGAGGTTCAATTCAGGGTGTTGCGGTAGTACCGATATACTACTTCAGGGACTTTATAGAAAACCTGGGATACTATGTTGAAGAGCTTAAGGTAGTAACTTTAAAAAATCCTTGCTATATACAAGAGTAGCAACGAGAATCTAATAAGAAACTGTGGACAGCTCTTATATCTGTTAGCACGTGTTGTGTAAGAACTGCTTAAATCACTCTAGAACTAGCGCTTGTTGTAGAGCTCGTTTTAAGACCACGAGACGGAGTCAAAAGTTATTGGAATACACCAAGAGGTGAAGTTAAGAGAAAATAAGTAAAATAAGGGTGTTATATGCCTTTAAGCTTACCTCGCTGAAGTCTAAGTAGTTAGTTTGACTTTAGTAATTGATTCTAGTAGGGCTTTTGCCGCCTTCATTACGTACTCCCGTAGTTCTTCAGCACTTGCATAACCCAAGTGTTCAACTAATGAATCACTTACTAGCAGTACGGCACCTGTCTTAACTTTCCTCATAAGTCCCAGAGTAAACAATCCCGCACACTCCATTTCAACAGCTATTATACCTCTTGAGGACCACTTCTTAGCGAACTCTGGGTCTTCGGCGTAGAAAGCATCACTGCTTATCACCGGACCCGTGAAATACTTTATTCCAAATCTTTCGTACTCCTCAACTATAGCTTTAACCACATCAAAGTCAGGTACTGCTGGACAACACGTCCACTCATGGAGGTACTGGTAGTATGCGCCACCTGGATAGTACGCGGCACCAGTTGGTATAACTACATCTCCTATACGCATTCCCGGTATCATTGCGCCACATGTGCCGAATCTCACTATCAACTTTGCGCCGACCATGGATAGCTCTTCAAACACTATAGCTGAAGACGGAAAACCAACACCGTGTGCGGCGATAGTTACCGGTACACCCCTGTATGTGCCCGTGTATGTAACGAAAGCTCTCTTAGTATTAACAAGCTTAGGGTCTTCTAGAAGCTCCTTAACTTGCTCAACCCTAGCAGGGTCTCCAGCTATGATCGCTCTCTTAGCGACAGTCTCGGGAGATATAGTCATGTGTATAGGCTTACCCAGCATGTTCTCACGTATGAACTTACGGGAATCGTGTAATAAGTGTTTCCGACTCCACCACCTCGCAGATCCCGCATAAGACCACTAGATGCGACCACAGTCACTGAGGCTTAAACCTCGACTTCGTTAATTAGTTCTGTTACTAAACACCAGGTTACGAGCTTTTAACATAGATACTGACTTAGAATAATATTGTGTAAGCTATGATACTCTCTGATTTCGATTTGAGGGCTTACCTGTCGAGTAAGAGACTTCAGGTAGAGCCTTTCTCAGAGGAGATAGTGAGAGAAAACGGTCTTGACCTTAGGTTAGGGGAAGGTTTTTGCCGAATTAACCCAAGTGTGAGGGAGCTATCTATTGGCGAAGACTCTCTCGGTGAGTATTTTAGTTGCCGAAGTTCTAGTGACTATCTAGTGCTAGAACCTTCTGCTCATTATCTACTCCATACAATAGAGTACTTGAAGATGCCTCCAGAGCTTATGGGATTCGTAGAGCTGAGGTCTACTTTTGCTAGACTAGGGTTTATGATGCCTCCGACGATAGTGGACGCCGGCTTTGAGGGACAGTTAACCATAGAAGTTCTTACCCCACCTTACCCCATAAGAGTGAAAGTTGGAACGAGATTTCTTCACGTAGTATTTGCTAAAGTGACTACGCCAGCCATCAATATCTACAAAGGCAAGTATCAAGGGCAGAGGGGGGTTACTCTTCCTAAGTGGTAGAAAGGAACTAGAAGTTTGTAGTTACCGCATCAAGCAATGCCTTGAGCTTTGATTCATCTACATCCTCACACCTTCTTATTTGAAGCTTGTCCATAATGTACGCAGTAGTTTGAGTAAATCCGTTCAAGTTCTTAAATAGGCGGATAGTGTAAGCGTAAACACACTTTTGCGATGCTGGGCAGGTAGAACAATCGTAAGTAGTACAATAGCTCTTGCGGGGCTGTATGTACTCATTACCTAAAAACCCACTTCTTTTCAAAAATCTCATGTAGTGAATGTCGACTGGGGCTCTACTCGTGTCGAGACCACTGTGAAGAATGAAGGAATCAGCTACTTTAGGTCCTAAGTACTTCACTTTGAGTAAGTTCCTCCTGGTTGCAGATGGAGATGTCGTGGACACCATGCGAGCTACAGTAATAAGTTTATCGAGTACTTCCATAAACTGTAGAAGCTGGTACGACTTAAACTCTCGATATACGGAAACAGCGGCCTGCGCTATTTGGTCAACGGTTTGGTCAGAGCTAACTCTCTTGGGACCCGCTAGTTTACGTAAAAAAGTCTTTACCCACCTTACGGTATTTTTATGAAAGTCGGTGTTTCTCGATAAGAACGCGGCGGTAAGTATCTCGAAGGTATCCCACGGTGAAGCAGATATGCTTAAACAGTAGAATTCTTTTATTAACCCCTCCACTACTTCTCTAGCCAGACCCTCGAGTTCTTCGAGGTATCTCTCTTTGTTAATCCATGAGCCTGTTACATAATCAAGAAACTGACTTGAACACGCGATTCCGTGACACTTTAAGTTCCCATCTACGCAAATGCTTGTGCCAGCTCCATAACCGTAAACCTTTATCCAGCAGTCTCCATCTTTTTTAAACATAGGTAGAGAGAAGCTAGCATATAGAGTCAGGTCTAGGTTTATGTAGCTAGCAGTCATACCGTTTATAAAGATTCAATTTTAAAGTTTATGAATTTAAGTTATGTTGCTACTATTTTAGTTGCTGCAGTTATGCAGAAATAGTGAAGAGCGTGTTATTGAGTCCACAAGCTGTTAGAGTGATAGACTACCTAAATAGCGTGAACCACGTTCCCACTATAGCAGAAATAGGGAGCGCTGTTGGGTTGAGTGCGTCAACAACTTGGAGGATTCTCAAGAGTCTAAGAAGCCAGGACATAAAGTTTAAGGCCGTTACTAACCTGGCTAATTTAGGGCTCACTGAGATTCTCTTAATGTATAGAACTAGGTTACCTATAGACAGAATACCAAAAAAGCTTCTAAGGTCGCTTATAAGGACTTTAGAAGGAGTAACATTACTTAGGTACGTGACTAAAGTTCATGAAGTAGAGTCATCTGTTAACTATGTGATAGCAGGTATTGGAGTTGAACCGTCAGAGGTATACGTATTAGACACCGTAATTCCACCAAAGTATGTATCAACTCATATAGCTCGGGGCTCACTAGATAAGATATACTTGCGGGAACTTATTGCTGTAGCATCAGCTCCACATCCTTTAGGGAGATCTCACTCTACCGGTCGCGTTGACCCGATAGATATAGCCTTAGTTAATGAACTCGAAGAAGATGCTTTAATTAAAATAAAGGATGTCTACAAATCTATGAAGAAAGTTGGTGGAGTCCCAAGCTATCAAACTATTTTAAAGCACTACAGGGTGCACATACTTGAAAGAGGTGTAATAGTCGGAATAAGACCTACCCTCGAAAAGTTCATAGAGAAGCATACAGCAGTAACCAAAAAACTCCTAGTTATGTATGGTACACCTCACTCATTGAGCAAAGGAGTTAGAGCTGTTACAGCCATACCTGGATTCATGGAAGCCTATCTAAACGCGAAGGAAGGTGTAGCATACACTGTAGCATCAATACCTCTCGGGCTCATCCCTAAGATAGTAGACTTTCTTGAATTGCTCGAATCTAGAGGTTTAGTAAAAGAGTGGATGCTCTACGAATTAGACCCAGCAAGCAGTATCCGGTATCCGATACCTGAAGTACTAGGAGCTATGAGTGTCTCGGAACTACTATCTAAACCCTTTCCCAACTTACACCTTTCTCCATCCTAAAGGATCGATACTTCCTAAAGTCGCAAGGTTGAAGTAATACGCCCTAGCTATAACACGGACTACGCAGACCTCCCTTCGTAGACTTAGACTGTAAGTAGTCTAAAACCAGTTCACACAGGAGTCCACCCGGTAACCGCTCACCGTTTTCATGGTAACCGCTTATGGTAACTACGGTAACCAGTTGTTCAAACTATACTAGTACAAGCAAGCGCATACGCAAATGTAATCCAATTTAAGGACTATAAGAACTGGCGTTCCAACCCTCAAAGTGCAGCAAAAACAAACGTGAAAACATAGCTTTTTTTAACTTATTCAACTACCACGCTTACCATAACGATGTCGGCATAATCTTGGGCACCGTTTGTTCCTGGGTATTCGTTTTGTTTGTTCATGTCTAGGGACTTTCACTTCGTCTACGTGGATTTAGGTGTCTGCGTGGGTTCGTGGGTGGTTGTTGAGCCGAACGGCACGCGGCTCCCATCTAGCTCTGTCCCCGGGCGGCTTGGAGTACCTACCCCATCACCACCCAGGTTCATCCCAGGTACAGCCGTAAGCAACACTCATAAACATTACCCTCAAAACATAAAGAAGAAAACAGCCCCCTAGTAAAATCCGTTACAGCTAATTACTTTAATGTCTTCCCTAGTTAATTAGACTTATGGCAACCCGTCAAAGAAGGCAACGTAACAGAGATATGGTTAGAGAAAACATTGTTAGATCGCTGTTTGAGGTCACTGTGTATTCCTATTCACAAGCTAACAATCGTAACTACTTCTCTCATTTCTCATTCCTCGACTCTGTTGGGCCATGTCTCAACACAAAGTTTATAAGCCTAGATCAATACGTTAAACTCAGGAAATATGCATGGAGTTAATCGAGGCTCTTGCTATATCTCTAATTAATACGATAGTGGTGCTTCTAGTTATAGTATTTAGTGTTAAGAGAATAAGCAGGATTAAGTTTTACGGTCCATATTTATTCCAACTAGGTAAAGATGGTTCTGGAAACCCTATCCTGAAGAAAGTGCCAGCAGAATCTGTTAATGAGGGGCTTATAGAGGATCTTAAACGAAGAGCGCTGAGCGAATTAGAGCATGAATTTAAGCCTTTAGACAAAATTTTAAAATGGCCCCACACCGCAATCTTAACTCTGACGATCTTTACGATACATTTAGTCGTGCTTTTACTCATATTTTAAGGAGTTAAAAGCATAGCTTAAAAACCACGCGCATTACACACAAACACACCTCTAGATTATAAGCTATCCCATACTCTTCACAATCGAGAAAATCAGAGAAGGTCTTAAAGGTCTTACAGCAAGTAGATGGGCCTAAGAAGTAGCTAGTCAACATCTAAACCATTGGAATCATAAACAGTTCCTGAAGTATCACTTACAGCAACTATTCTAGCACCGTAGTTACTCGCCCAGCACTTAGTGTACTGAGCTACATTACCAAAACCGTGAACAGTTATTACTCTACCCCCTAGGCAAGATATGAAGAAAACACTCTTTTTACGATAGCTCTAAGGTATTTATGGGATACCATGTTGCGCAGTAAAGAGGTTTTAGAAGTTATAGGTAGTAGAGTGTCCATTCGAAGGTTCAGGCAGGACCCTATACCAGATGATGTTGTGAAAACGATAGTGTGGGCAGCTACTAGAGCTCCTACAGCAGGTGCACGCGAGAACTGGTTTTTTGTTGTAATAAGAAGTGAGGAACTGAGGAAGAAGGTCCACGAGCTGTTAATTGAGGCCCACATCACATACGCTAAAGAAATAGCTAAGATGTCATCAGATAGAATAGAAAAATGGAAGAAGTCTATGGAGGATGGAATGTATTTAGCCCCCCTCTACATAGCCGTATACATAGACTTAAACAGGCTTAGCTCCGGGGGTACGAGAAACTCCTCTGAAGCGGAATTCATAATGGAGGTCCAAAGTGCGGCGGCTGCCATAGAGAATGCCATATTAGCTGCGTGGAGTTTTGGAGTAGGCTCTGTTTGGTTAGGTGCTCCACTACTTATTGAGGAAAAGTTTAGAGAGCTCATGTCTGTTTCACGAGAATATAAGCTCATGGGAATTCTAGCACTAGGTTATCCTTTAGAAGTTCCAAGCCCAAGGCGTAGAAAACCCGTAGATGACGTCACCAAGATCATTTAGCTAAGGTTTATAACAAGATAAAAGCTTCTCGAACATGTAGTTCGCGGGTCTCCGCCTCAATCAATTTACCTTTACTTCACAAGGCCCTACCCAAGGATGCACGACCCTTAAAACCGTTAGGAAGAGAGTGTGCAACCGGCTATGATCTTTATCGAGGTGTACAACTTATCTGTTCTTGACTACGGTAGGATTTCCTGAAGAGTACAGAACTAGAAGCTGACAGGTACCTCCTAGTATGGAACTTCCTTTAACTTCAGTAGATAAGCTATGTAATTTGTTAAGGGATGTAGCACTAAGGCTATGCTAATAATTATCACCATGTCGATTAGCCCTAGGTTTAAACCAACGAGTTTATCGATCTTTGCTAATCTCAAGATCAATAATGACGCTACTACGAAAGACACTTGGTCAAGAAACGGGAGTGGACCCCCCGGATTTATACCAAGCCTCCTCTTGAGGAAGGAGTTCATTAGGTCTCCGACCATAGAGCCAACTCCTTGCGTAAACCCAGCAACAGCTAGCTTAATATAAGAGCATCCATAGAGAGGAGTTAAAGCGGCTCCGACTACCGTACCAACTAAAATACCGGTGATAACTCCCTCCCAACTTTTATTATCTCCGAATATCCTTCTGCCATCTATAAAGTTCCTACCGAAGTCTACTGGGTGCCTCTTTCTCAGAAAGCGTTTTGCTATTAGAGGAGAGGCGTTGGCAACGAAAGCTGGTGCTAGGAATAACACTTTATAAGTTAGTTCGAGATAATCACTCAAATTCTATACCTCGCTCAGTAATTTTGAACCTTATTTTACGACCTTTATATTCTTCAGGCTTTACCATTGTTAACTCTCTCACATCTTCGCTTCTTTTAACCTCTATGACTATGTCAGACCAAAAGCTTAGAATTTCGAACCCGCTGGGGATCACCTCCCCCTCTTCCTCCCTGACCTGAGCTACGAGTAAAACTTTAGTCCTGAACTGACTTGCTACGTGCGAGAGAACTGCTAGCGAAGTGTTAAGCAGTCTGTTAGCTTCATGTCTCTCAATAGCTTCGTACCTGTAGTGAGCATTAATAGAGTCAACACATATGTTTCTGAACTCTTTAAGTAAACCATCAACATACATGTTAACTAACTGAATAGGGAGGTCTTCAAGACTAAAGACTTCTTTAAAGTAGAGCTCTTTACCATAAAGAGAATATCTGTCTAGAAGCACTACTGGTATAGTACCCTCCGTACTGATATAAAGACTGGGTCCACTACTCCTAGATAGCATCCACAAGCAGATATTGGTCTTACCGCTTCCTGCGTTACCGTACATGAGCGTAATTTTACCTTCTGTAACACTCGTTAACCAGTCACTCAGGTAGCATCCCCTCGAGAGTTCGCCGTTTACCTTAAGTGTTTTAAGTGAGATTCCCACTGTAGCTATCCTATAGAGGGGTTCGTGTAATTTAGCATATAAGTATCTGACATTAGTATTATCATAGAGACGTGGGTATGTGACCATGTTTAATGCGCTGAAAAAAGATAAGCTAAAGGTCGTACCTATAATCTTAGTTCTTACGATCCTTAGTATATCGATGTGGAACTGGTACGATATAAGCATCTTTGAAAACTGGGTTAGAGTCTCCAAATACACTGGTCTATATAAAATTTACGAGGTCCCGCTATCTTTAGGTAACATAAGCTATAGAGTAGTCTATCCACCTATTCCACCTCTCATATACATTGGAACACACTGGTTAGTAGATGCCTTTATAGGCGTCGTTAATTCGATTAGTAGTTCTATGCCCAGCGTCGGACAAGCGTTACTGGTGGCGACAGACCACATCGTTAGAGGAGTCATAAAGTTACCGCTGCTCGTATTCACCGTAGCTCTCGCTATCTTGCTGTGGAGGAAATTTGGCTCTGAAGCATTCTACTGGGTCGTGATCGGGGTACCTACTCTTGTTACTTTAGCTAACTACCAGTTCGACCCATTAGTAGCATTCTTTCTCTATCTGGCAATAATCGGATTGGAGCTACCTCGCGTGGGTATATATGTAAGCTCTCTATCTACAGCGCTCGTGGTTTTGACAAAGCCCCTGGCAGCTATATCTCTAATACCACTTATTTACTATATATATAGAAAAACGAATATTAGGGGCCTAATTCAGTACATAACTATAGCTTCAGTAGTAGTTCTTATGCTCGTACTCCCATTCTTTTTAGCTAATCCGTATGCTTTTATATACAACGTAATCCTCTTCCATAGCAGTAGGGCACCTCAATACGTTTCACTATGGAATATCTTCGTTCTACTCTCCGGGAGGAACCCTGAGGTTATAAAGTTGATAAATGTCGTGTGGCTACCGGTGATGCTAATAGCGATAGTAGGGACATTCCTCCTGCTGAAGAAGAAGATTAGAATGGAAAACAAAGACGACGTAGTTCTAGCAACTCTAGTTCTCTTGTCCCTAGTGCTCGTTCTAAATAAAGTTGTAAATCCGAACTATCTTCTCTGGGCTTACCCTCTCATTGTTCACCTAGCCTTTAGCTACAGGCTTAAGCTTAGAAGCACGTTACTAACTTTCAATGTGGCTGCTGCATTAGCTACCTTATGGGGTGGTCTCTACATGTTAATCCCGGCTCTTGTAAACGATGTTGTCGTAATCGAAGAGACCGGGGAACTCCTCCCAGCGAGGACCTACATTTATAAGTCTCTAGATACTCCATTAAACGAGACAGTGCAGAACCTTATCAGCTTAGGAGAGAAGTACTATAGTTACGTTAAACTAATAGAGTCTTATACGAACGTGATAGGAGCCGGATTAATACTTGCTTACAGCCTCGTTATGCTTATCTTGGTTAGAAGACTAATAAATGTCTGTTTAAAGGGACCTAATGTCTGATAAGCTAGTGGTTTTAACTAATTGAAACCCACCGCTCGGAGCTATTTCGGGTTTCGTAGTGGTTCACAATGTATGTAGGCAGCTATGCGTAGATTAGTGCGTGGAGACTGCTCGATGGAGGTGAGAGCCCGTGGATAGCGGGCTCCCCCTAGACACTCACGATGTAAAATACCAAGGTTGCCCCGAATACCCCAAGGGTGATGCAAACCCAAGACCGATGCGGGGGAAAGAGATGAGGCGGTGAAGACAACCGATATAAACCTATATCAGAGCTGAACCCCCAGTACATAAAGCCTTGATAAAGTACAGCAATAGCTCAAGGATAGGAACCTGCGGTTCCAGTGGCGAAAAATGACACAGAGATGTTGTTGCATGCTTCAACCTCCACTTCAAAGCCTTGGGTGGCGATGGGGGCTATGTCCCGAGGTTCTCAGGGCTTAAACTAGGTGGGAGCTCCGTGCGGTTGGGCTCGGCAGTTACCCATTAACCGAAGCGGATACCTAAATCCACGTGGGCTAGGTGAAAGCCCCCTAACGCGAGAGAACACGAACGAAAATAAAGTAGCTGAAATGAACATCTAGGGGACAAACTGCAAGCTTATATATTCAACGTGCTTACCCCTACTATTGGGTATTGATAGTGGTCGAAGACCCAAGAACTCTTATTAGGAGGTGGCTTTCTGCTGAATCATGTATTGTCGTTGGAAAGAGCATCGAGAGATCGGACTCTCTGGAGAAAGCCTTAGGAAGAGCGAGATTCGTTGAAGATTACCTTGAAGAAGGATACCTCTTCGCCAGACTGGCTCTGGCTAAGGCACCTCACGCTAGAATAAAAAAGATCGATTACTCTAAAGCTCTAGAGGATCCTAAGGTACTCCGCGTCTTCACCTATCGTGACATCCCGGGTGAAAACCAAGTTGGTTACGCTGTTCCTGACCAACCTCTACTTGCAGAAGGGAAGGTTAGGTACTACGGTGAAGCGGTTGCTGTAGTAGTAGGTAAAGACCCTGACTCTGTAAATAGTGCTGTAGAGAATGTGTTCCTCGAGATCGAACCTCTGCCCGCTCTTTTCGACCCTCTAGAAGCCATGGAGAGAGGGGACATTCTTATCCACGAATCCTTAGGGAGTAACATAGCGTTTAGAACTAAGGTTAGAAAAGGTGATGTGGAGGAAGGGTTTAGTAAGGCAGATGTAGTAGTAGAGAACACTTATAGAACCCATCACCAAGAACATGTATATTTGGAACCGGAAGCAGCTTTAGCAATACCCGACCTCGAGAACAGAATGACAGTCATAGCTACGATACAATACCCGCACTTAGGTCAAAAGATAGTTTCAAAAGTTCTGGGTCTACCGTCTAGTTATATCAAAATTATAGCTCCCTATATCGGTGGAGGCTTTGGTGGAAAAGATGATGAAGGACCCCTAGTTGCCGCAAGAGCAGCGCTTGCAGCATACCATCTCAGGAGGCCCGTGCTACTCTATTACACAAGAGAGGACTCCATACAGACACACCCTAAGAGAGAGGCGACCGTGATAAAGTATAAGTCTGGTGCCTCAAAAGACGGAAAGCTGACCGCAATAGAGGTTACGATCATACACGATTCAGGAGCTTACGCAAATAGAGGCCCCTTCATACTATGGAGAGCTACTATGCATGCGTCAGGTCCCTACTATGTACCCAACGCTAAGGTCGATGGTTACTGCGTATATACCAACAAAGTTCCTCAGGGGTCATTCCGCGGATTTGGAAATCCTTCAGTTCAGTTCGCAGCCGAGTCACAGATGGACCAACTTGCTGAGAAGTTAGGATTGGACCCAGTAGAATTTAGGTTGAACAACATGCTTAGAGTAGGTAGTGATACAATAACAGGTCAGGTACTGACATCATCGGTAGGAATTCACGAAGCTTTGAAGAAGCTATCTGCGGTCAGTAACTGGAGAGTTAAGAGACTAGAGTACAGTGAGCGCAGGACAGGACGCACTAGGAGAGGTATAGGGGTTGCTGTAGCCTGGCACGGGAATAGTACCAGTAGGGCGGTACCGGATTGGTCTAACTCTTACATACACATATCTCGCGACGGTTCTGTCAACGTTTACACAGGAATTGTTGAGATGGGTCAAGGATCCCCCTCAAGTTCGCACAGGCAACTTGTTTCCGAAATACTTGGTTGCCCGATCGATAAAGTTAAGGTGGTTTTTGGTACAACTGACGCCCCCGATACCGGAGCCACCCACGCCTCAAGAGGTACTAGCGTAGGTGCTATCGGGATAGTCGTCGCAGCAGGTAGAATTAGAAGTAGACTTGAGAGCTTTCTCTCCGAGTACTACAACGTTCAGCGAGAAGAGATCAAAATATCGGATGGAGTAGTCATCGTAGGAAACAAGATCAAAATGAGCTGGGAAGAACTCGTTGCTTTAGCCTACAGCAAGGGAGTAGACCTCTCTGCTACAGGCTACTTCTTCCTCCCTAAGGGGACGTTTGATGATGACGCTGGTCGTGGATTCGCTTATCCAGCCTTCAGCTTTATCGCTATAATCGTTGAGGTTGAAGTCGACATTTACACCGGGAGAGTGAAAGTACTTGAGGTACATCCCGCTCTCGCTATCGGTAGAGTCATCAACCCAGATGCTGTAAAAACTCAAGTAGAGGGAGCAATAATACAGGGTATAGGATACACATTGATGGAGAAACTGGTCTTCGCTGATGATGGAAGAATAGTTAACGATAATTTAACGGATTATGTGATTCCAACGTCTCATGAGACTCCGGTAATAAGAAACGCCATATTCGTTGAAGACGTATGGGACTACGGTCCCTTCGGGGCTAAGGGAGTAGGTGAAATGGCGTTTATACCGATGCCCGCTGCTATAGCTAATGCTGTAAGTCACGCGCTAGGTGTAAGAATTACAGAGCTACCACTAACACCGGAGAAAGTTTACTCTATAACAAAGCAGCTCGTGGGGTAGTTCACCTTGTACTACAAGCTTCCAAAGATAGACTACTACCGCCCTAAGACTCTCGACGAGGCCATTAGGCTGTTGAGAGAAATAGATAATTCGAGAGTTATCGCTGGAGGAACAGATCTCTTGGTAGATATGAAAACCTCGAGGGTTAGAGTGCGGGCCTTAGTGGACATTAGTTCGATACCTGACCTAAGGGGTATTGAGGACTTAGGTAGAACTATTAGAATAGGGGCTGCCACTAGGTTGCAAGAGTTGATAGAATCGAACGTAGTATCTCAGAACCTCCCTCTCTTAAAAGCTGCGGTAGAGTCTATGGGTTCGTGGCAAATAAGGAACATGGCCACTATAGGTGGAAATTTGTGTAATGCTTCACCAGCAGCCGATACAGCACCACCTCTTCTAGCGTATGACGCTGAGTTTGTTGTTATCGGCTCAGAGGGTTTAAGAGTTATTCCATCTACAAAGTTTTTCGTTGGATACAGAAAAACCGCATTAAACCCCTGCGAGATACTTAAGGAAATACTCGTCAAGAAGTCCGAGTGGAGTGGTTGGTCTTACGTAAAGCTTGGAAGAAGAGGTGGTTTCACTCTATCTGTAGTAGCAGTAGCCGTACTCGCTAAAGTGATTGACGGAGTAGTTTACGATGTTAGAATAGCTTTAAACTCCGTTGCCCCAGTGCCTATAAGAGCGTATAAAGCAGAAGAAGTCGTTAGAGGTAAAAGAGTTAGCTGGAGCTTAATAGAGGAGGCTGCTAATACTGTCGCGGGCGAAGTTACACCAATTGACGATGTTAGGTCAACCTCTTGGTATAGGAGAGAGATGAGCTATCAGTTAGCTAAAGACGCACTAGCTAAGGCTCTAGGTGTTGCATAATGCGTGTTAACTTTACTTTAAACGGAAATAGGGTCGAAGTAGACGTTGAGCCGAACGAGATACTCCTAGACACCTTGAGGCTTAGGTTGGGTGTGAAAAGCGTAAAAAGAGGTTGTGAGAGAGGAGAGTGTGGAGCTTGTACTGTACTAGTTAACGGCAAACCAGCTGTCTCCTGCTTACTGCTGACAGTGCAGGTCGATGGAAGCGAGATAACGACTGTAGAAGGGCTTTATTCCGATCATCTTTTTGGAGAGCTAGTTGAGGAGTTCAGTAAGAACTTCGCTGTTCAGTGTGGTTACTGCACTCCAGCTATGTTGTTAACCGCCTACGCCTTCTTAAATGAAGCGTTGAGGAAGCTTCTAAAGCCATCTAAAGAGGACATAGTTAAAGCAATAGAGGGAAACCTCTGTCGATGCGGAACTTATCCGAGAGTCGTAAGAGCAATTACAGAGGTTCTCGAGAGAAAGCTAGGTAAATATGGCTGAGTCTATGAAAGTAGCTCTACTGCTAGCAGCTGGCGCATCTAGGAGATTCGGCGAGAATAAGCTACTCTACAGAATCCGAGATAGCGAGCTGGGAGAAGACCACATGGTTAGAATAACGACTAAAAAGTTCCTTGAAGCAGGGGTTTTTGATGAAATAGTAGTTGTTGTGGGGTTCGAGCATAGTAGAATAATTGAGGTACTCGCAGACCTGGATGTTAAGTTTGTTTATAACCCGAGCTACTCTCTTGGAATGTCATCATCTGTTATCGCGGGCATTAAAAGAGTAGTCAAGTACTCGAAGCTTGTAGCAGTGCATCCATCAGACGTACCGTTTATAAAAACGCGCACTCTAAGGTATTTGGTTGACTCATTACCAGTAACTTACAGGGCGAACTGCATACTCATTCCTAGTTACCAGGGGAGAGGTGGGCATCCAGTATTGTTGATTGGGGACATGATTAAGGAAGCGCTAAGCATTAAGGAAGAAGAGAGGGGTCTTAAGGGTCTTATATCTAGGTATAGGGAGTACGTGCAATACTTAGACGTAAACGACCCAGGTGTAATAATGGATATAGATAACCCGGAGGATATACGAAAAGCTGAAACCCTGCGACAAGCTGACACTACTTGAAAGCAGTTTCGGCGTCTCTTAATTTCTGAGACTAACGCGTTTACGTTGTTGTCTTTAATAACGACAGCAAGTCATAGTAGTTAGAGGAGCATGTTTCGTAAGGGACCAAAGCATAAAGTAGTTAGAGTTCCGGAATTTAAGGATGTCGTGTATGGGAGCGATAGATGGGCGCTATTAAGGAAGCTAAGGGAGGTAGCAGCTGAAGTAATGAAGGTTTTAGTCCAGTGTGGCTACTCTCCGATAGTGCACGGATCGGTGGCCAGAGGAGATGTCGATCAAAATAGCGACGTCGATGTTGTTATACCGTATACTGTCGCTCCCGCAGTTGTTGAAGCATGCCTAGATAGAGGGAACTTAAGGATCTATAGAAAGACCTTGGTAAGAGCTACACCGAAGTCTGCCCTTAAGGTCGTCTACGAACTAACGCCAAACGGTGATGTCACAATTTCTTTTCCTCTAGAGAGATTCAGCCCTAGAGAGCTCGAGTTCTACAAGTTTGGTGGCAGCATATCCTACGAAGATTTGGCTAAAGACATTAGAAAACCCGGGGTGACAAAGTCCTTGATATTGATTATCCCAACAGAAGGAGGGCATCGTGAGGCACCAGTAGTAGGTTACGAGTACTATGTAGCTAAGCTTCTGGGAGTAAGTATAGATACAGTAAGGGAAAGAGTGGAGATACTGCGACGAAGGGATGAAGTCGGTAGGACCGGCTTATTCTTTAAGGTAGTGCTAGACCCCTCGGTATCAGTTGAAGAGGTAGTGAGAGAGGTGACCAAGAAGGCGGGTCAGCGAGATAGGACTTAACCGATTACTGTACGCTAGTAGTAATTTCCTAGGAGCCACACGTTACCTATGTAGACTTCTTTAAGCCCGGTCCTTAAGGCCTCTCTTCTAGCTGCTTCAGCATGTTTTTTACTTGTTGGAGGAAGGTCTCTTAAGATGTTGTCCGGATGAAACGCAAGGAGTACGTAGGGAATACTGCTGTCTATGGTAGCTAAATATTCAGCTATCTTTCCAACTTCCTCCTCGTCAACATATCCAGGCACCAAGAGGGTGCTTACTACTAATAGTGGAGGGTCATCACGCTCTTTCGCCATTTCTGAAACTAGCTTTACGTTAGCCTTTAGTCTTTCTACAGCTTTTAAACCATTTACACCTGTTAATGCCTCATAGACCTCCGGTGTCCATGCTTTCCAATCGATTTTTACTACCCCACCTGAGACTAGGCTTAACTCCGCCATCTGCTTCATTATCATGGGGTTTTCTAGTCCATTAGTTTCCCAGCATATTCTCTTTATAGCATCCTGACTCTTTGTCGCAAGCAGTTTTCTAGAAGCAGCTATAGCATGCGATGCTTGAGGTCCAGGATCACCCCCGAAGTAACAAACGCACGTAACTCTACTGTTTAAAGCTTCGCGTGTAAGATCATCGACAGTCTTCACGTATCTAGCCCTAATTCTACTATCGAATAACATGGTCTTATGCTCCCAGTTCTGACAGAAAAGACAGTTGAGATTACAAGCGATATAGAAAACGGCCAGGTTATAGTAGCCTACCTCAACTCCCCTAAATTTCGTGTATTTTGGATACCCTCTCGAAGTGTTTGCGGCGCAAACAGGTCCGGCGACACAGTTCGTAGGGTGCGGGTCGAAATACCACATAACAATCCCAGTGCTAGGATTAGCTGTAAGGGGGCTTAGAGTTCCACCCTTATTTACCCAGAAACCGCAGAACCCGCTCGAATTTTCCGGGATATAGCACTCATTCACGCATATACTGCACTTCAGTTTCCCACTTTTGGGTACATCAGGAGGTAGCCCTAGGCTCTGCCTGTAGTCTCTATGAGCTTTACGCGCTATCTTTAAAGCTTCTTCACCATAGCTTCTTAAGCAACTTACGCAAACACCTATAGTGTTGCTTACGGTTTTAGAGCTGACTCCACATAACTCGCAGAACCCCAGTGACGGCACCAGTGTGTACATACTTGTCGTAGCTAATAAGGTGGGAGTATGTGACACTATAATTCCCACTTACTAGTACAACCTTGGTAGAGTGAATGGTAGAGAACTCCGGCTCTGAAAAAGCCATAGCTATCAGCGGTACTCCTGGTACTGGAAAGTCTGCTGTTGGAGCACTTGTATCCAGATCACTTGGTTTTTGGTTAGTAGAGTTGAGCAATTATGTGCTTGAAAATAAGTTGTATGTTAGTTACGACGACGAGAGACTGAGTTTCGTTGTTGACGAACCTAAATTGCGGGAGCACCTGAGGAGGCTTATAGCAGAGAGAGGTAGAGTTCTAGTAGTTGGGCATTATAGTGAGATTGTAGACGACGACATACTCGACAAAATAATAGTTCTGAGAATAAACCCGATGGAATTAGCTGAGAGACTCAGCAGGAGGGGTTGGCCTCCAAAGAAGGTGTTTGAGAACGTCGAAGCAGAGCTCATAGGGGTCTGCACTAGCAATGCTCTACTTGAGCACCCGCCTGATAAAGTGTGTGAAGTAGACGTTACCGGTAAGAGTGTGGAGGATGTGTCTAAAGAAGTTATTGAGATAGTTACCGGCAAAAGACAGTGTAAAATCTTCATTGATTGGTTAAGTGATGAAGCCGTAGTTAATAGAGTCCTCAGTCTCACTATGAGCTACTAGGAGAACGTACCACGCTCAATTCGCTTCCAGTCCCGAAAAGAAGGTAAAGTCTTAGTCTAACGCTTCCTAAGACCAAGACGCAGTAAGCCCTCATGCCGAGATACGAAACTGCTCAAACCTTGTGTAACTGTTTAGTTTTTCATATCTGTTCGTATCGGTTGGTATTGATAGAAACGCTTATAAACACCTTATATAGTGATATACGTAGATACATCTCGATGAGGGATCGAGAGCCGCTTGATAATATAGATGGCGGCTCTCCCCGAGGTACTCAAGGTGTGGAGTGCTAGGGGTCGCCCCGCATCCCCCCAAGGGTAACGTAAACCCAAGACCAATGCTGGGGAAAGAGGATGAGGCGATGACACTGACTAACACAAACCTATATAGGAGCTGAACCCTAGTTCATCCGCATACCTTAATACTCCTAACCTACTGCTGTCACTCACTATCACTACAAGCAAGCCCTAATAATGGGGTTTGCCGCCCTAGGTCTTGCGGGTTTTCTGCTACTGGCCATACCTCCTGATTTACGCTTTACTATAGCTACTAACTACTCCACGTAGAAGTCGTGAACACTCTACAAACCTAACAACACGGAACCCCATACCTAGCTCTAAAACAATCCCACAAAACATTAATAAACCTCACATTAAAACATCTGTTAACCCTACTTACGAGCTCTCGAAGTAAGACTCTCTAAGCAGTGTTAGCCCGCTTGAACTAGCGTGAAACCTGAAAGAGCTCCCAGAAAGCGTGGATGCTTAGAGACCTGTTTAAGTGCTTTATTAAGCTAGCAGCAGCTTGTTAAAAGGATCGCAGACATGCTGAAAAGAGAGGATGAGGTCAGAAAGACCTTGGAGGACATAGGAAGAAGACTTAAAAAAGGTGAATCCGTTACTATAGAGGTTTCTGAAAGCATCCTAGAATTCGCAGTAAGCGAAGCCATAAAGCAGAAGCTTTCGGTTGTAGATGCCTACGAAAAAGAGGATTTTATAGTCCTAGTCGTAGAGAGAAGGCATTACTGATATAGCTCCGTACCGCGTTACTTCCGTAAGAGTAGGAACTTATGAAGCAGTAAAAGCAGCACTGAATACGTTAGTAAGAAAACACACTTAATTTCCTATAGGGTGAAGATATTTGTAAATACGGAAAGATAGTGTGGTGAAGTCTTTGAGAGAGGTATTTAGGGGGCTGCCAGTGGATCCAGAGAAAATCAAGGAGGCGTTTAAGTCAATCTCCGGCAAGATTTCTGGGTCTGTAGTTTCTCTTTCATCGTCTGATTCTACTACTTACATTAGCATTCAACTAGAGGACGAGGTATTACTGGACCTGAGGGTGAGTCCTGCGGTCGTGGAGATGTATGTCTCAAGTAGACTACTAGGTGCTCTAGAAGAGATGGGACTACCTGAAGTCTTCGAGGTCTTAGAGAAATACAGCTCTTACGTGAGATCTGTGTCTATTAGTAAAGCTATTCCATCGAGCTCTCTATACCTCGTGGTGCAGGGTGATGGTGTAAATATTCCTAACATTAGGTTGGTAATAACCAAAGATTTCTTTGACCTTTCATCAAGTTTCTGTAAAATAACTTCATCTGACAACATGTGTCTCTTACTTAATAGAATTCTTGAAGTAGGTAGAAAATACTTTAACGAGTTCCTAGGTCGTGGTTAAATAAGCGCATCACTCTAGTAAACAACCATCACGGCGAGGCCATCAGCTCTTTACTGTCCTTTATTTTGTCTTTTTAGACTGATTGTATTGGGTGAGCTATGTGTATGTTCGAGAACCTACTTACGAAGTAAGCTACATGTTCAAGCGGATCCTAGTCCCCGTGGATGGCTCATCGCACAGCATCAAAGCACTAAATGTTGCTATAGACTTCGCAAAAAGATATGGCTCAGTGATCGTGGCGCTCATAGTAGACGACGGCACTATAGGACCAACGGAGAGAATAATGGA
The DNA here is from genome assembly GCA_030550455.1 of Thermoproteota archaeon. Classification (GTDB taxonomy): domain Archaea; phylum Thermoproteota; class Thermoprotei_A; order Sulfolobales; family NBVN01; genus DRZP01. The sequence goes on along the minus strand of JAUQPH010000009.1, from coordinate 23,089 downwards.
AACTATAGCATCAGTTTCCAAGAAGTCCGGCATAAACGTAGAAACTAAAACCGTTAAGCTTAGTCCAACTAGTTCGATAGCTACATCTATCGTTGAGGAGGTTCTTAGAGGAGGCTACGACCTCATCGTAATATCGGCGAGAGGAAAAACGGTAAACCCTGATTTGATCATAGGTTCGGTAGCGCTCTCAGTAATCGTGAATGTACCAGTTTCAGTTTTTGTAGTCAGGTAGTAACGCATCACCCATCCAACGTAATGACCTAACACGCAGCACTTATCTATGAGCTAATGTTGCCTTGTGTAACTGTTTCGGTTTCATATCTCTTCGTATTGGTTGGTATGAATAGAGACACTTGTAATTACTGTGTGCGTAGTGGGGTGTGGAAGTAGCTCGATGATGGGTCGAGAGCTCATCGAGGCTCTCCCCGAGGTACTTAAGGTGTGGAGTGCTAGGGGTCGCCCCGCATCCCCCCAAGGGTAACGTAAACCCAAGAGCGACGCAGGGAGAACGAGTGTGAGGCAATGAAACCAACTAACACAAACCTACATAAAAGCTGAACCCCTCACTTGATAGCATTTACTGTGCTTGGAGTTCAGTTCCATCATCGCACATGGCAGTAATAACATTGTGAACTCATAACCCTAGCGATGCTGCTGTAAGACACTAAAACCGCCTTCTATCTCCACTTTCTGTATGTGTAAACCATCTGAACCAGTGTACTTAATACCTGAAATCCGTCTACTTTAAGGATAATTCTTAAAGCTCAAACGTTCTATAGGGTGACGGAGCTGAAGGTACACTCGGGCTATCTGCTGTATCTAGCAAGTCATGGAACGGTGTTTCTCGATATCATAAGAAGACTTTTTAGATGTGGAGAGACTGCTGGAGTGATCTTCGTAACGAAACCCTCCGTAGTGCCTGTTTGGTTAGATCAAGAGAGAGTTCGCCACGTTGTCGTTCCCCCATCGTCACTAGCTGTAGACCCAGGGATCTCCGAGTCATGCGATATTGGTCAAGCAAATTACGAAGTCGCTGAAGATACGTGGGTAGACGGAAAACCTGTTCCTGAAGTACGGAGTATTTCTAAGACCGGAAGTAGGTGCCTATTAATAGAGTCTCTCGAAGGAGTGTTTGGCGATTTAGGTAAAAGTGGGAGATGTTACGTATCATGTGGAGGTAAAATTAGCGAGATAGTCAAAAACTTGCTTAACCCTTTGGTGTCCGATCTGAGTACGTTGAGTGATGTAGATATAGTAAACGTGGAAGGCTTCATAAAAACTCTATGGCGTAGCCATCCAATACTTTATGGACTAACCTTTAACGGTAGGATTCGGTTAACTCTAGCAAATACCGAGAAGACGGTTCTAAAATACTACGCTAAACCCTTAGCTTATTTAGATAAATACGCTATCCTCTTCGAAGTTCCATACTCGAACTCTATATTGTTTGCAGGTTATAGCAACGAACTTCTAGAAGTAGCTGTTCGAGCGGTTCTTTACTCGTGTTAGAAAATAGTTGCTTCAATCCCTATCAGCTGCCCCGGCAAGTTCCTGCTAAACACAGCTATAACCACACGGTTCTTTCCAGAACCATGAACTTTGATTATTCTACCTAAGTAAGTATTTCCATAGTTGTCGCTAACTCTCACTCTACGACCAATAAGAGAATGAATGTTCTCGATTTGAGTCAACACCTTTATGTAGACTTGATTAACGTATTGCCTGTTCAATCCTCTCCTATATCCTAACACTATTCCCAGCACACCATCCCTGATTGAAGAGCTCATTTACCGCACCTCTGGATATAGGAAAACTAAAAATATAAGAGTTCAAGTAGTCAAGAATAGTGAAAATTCCTCTATGCTCGTAAAGGTTATTATAAAACGTAATAACCGACCAGGAGGCAGGAATTACAGAGATCGCTAACCAGAGGATTGAAATGGAGAGAGACATCGGTGGAATTTCTTGAGAAGACGAAGATGGGTAGCAAGGTCTAGCGAGACGTAATAACAAAAGAACTGCGAAACCTTGATAATTCTCGATGGTGAGAGCTCCAACACGGTGATGTCGAGTACCTTAGATACTTGAGCTGAGCTTGTTACATAGAGTCTTGATGCTCTAGAATAGCTAAAGATGTCGTTTTAGTACTTTTTAATAACTATATTGCGATCTCCTTTCATGGTGTTAACTGTGAATGTTTCAAAAGTGAGGACCCAAGATGTGCCAGGTTATTTATACTATTCCTCTCTAACAGAGAGAAAACCCGCTGTTGTAGTTCTTCATGCTTTTAATCAAAAACCTGAGGATGTCGAGTATTACTCTAAGGGGATCGCTGCTCTGGGAATGATGGTTCTCGCTCCGAAGTATACTGATGCTAGCGATGGTGTCGCTGTTGCTTTAAGAGCTATAAGAAAGCTTAAAGTTCTAAGTGGGGTTGATCCCGAGAGACTGGGACTTTTTGGAATATCTCTAGGTGGAACTGTTAGTTTGCTAGCATCAACTCAAGAAAAAGTGAGGTTTGTTGTGAGTATAGGTGGGTGGGCCGATTTAGCAGACCTCTACAAGTTTCTATCGAAGTTCCCCCAGGGAAGTCCACAGAAGTATATAGCAGACCTAGTTAAGTCTACTCTAGGAGAGCCTGACGAAAACAAAGAGCTTTACGAGCTAGCTAGCCCAATAACTTACGTAGATAAGATCTCCGGGAGTGTGCTATTAATTCACGGAACGGAAGACTCCATGGTACCAGCCTCTCAGTCCGAGACACTGTATAGAAAGCTTAAAGAACTAAAGTATGATGTAGAGCTCCACTTAGTAGAGGGTGGAACACACACACTAGCAGGAATGGAAAGTACTGTCCTGAATCTGCTGTCGAAGTTCTTGAAAGATAGAAACATACTATAGTCCGCAGAACTTAGATTAGCGTTTGTTAACTTGAGGTTTTTAATTGTCCATTCCACTAAGGAATAGGTGACTATATGAAGCTTCAAATAATTCAGGCAGTACTGATAGTACTCATAGTTGTAGCTGGAATAGTTGGTTACTACGTAGGTCAACAGGTAGTTACCCCGACTGCCCCTATAGTAGAGGTCACGAGGTACGCAACCGTCACTCTTAGAGAGACCGTAACACAACCCGGACCTACCATAACAATCGTGCAGACTACTCCAGTAACACCTCCTACTACCACACCCCCGGAGTTCGTTGGAACTGTAAAGGTTGGGGCTCTCCTTCCTCTCAACCTACCTATAGGAAAGATGATGCTGTCAGCAATACAGCTTGCTGTAGAGGAGATAAACGCTGCTGGAGGGGTCCTAAACCATAAAATTGAGCTGGTGTACTACGATACGCAATGGAGTGGTGATAAGGCCGCTGAAGGCTATAGGAAGCTGGCTGAAGACGGAGTTAAAGTAGTATTCGGCGTCTTCGGCTCACACGAAGCTCTAGCAATAATGGACCTTCTACCTCTGTACGAAGTCTTAGTCATAGCTTCTGGTGCTGTTAGTGATGCAATTGATGCTAAAGTACTAGAGAACTACGAGTATTACAAATACTGGTTCAGGACGTACGTTAACGCTACATCTCAAGCAGCAGCTACATGGGACCTGCTGGCGTACCTCTCGAGAAGATTCGGTTGGACTAAAGTTGCGTGGATCTATGAGGACTTACCGTGGGTGATTCCACACGCTCTATACGGTCAAGAGAGGTCGGTAAAGGAAGGCATAGAGGTCGTAACAGCTATTGGTGTGCCCACAGACATAACCTCCTTTACGGACGTCTTTGCTAGGGTCATGGCATCTGGTGCTCAGTATATAACTTGGCAGTTCTCTGGCACCGAGGACTACGTCTTTGCTAGAGACTACTTCCTGAGTCAAGTCCCTCTGTTAGCTGTAGGAGGTGGGACATACGCCATGCTCGACGTATTCTATAACCAAACTATGGGAGCTGCTGAGGGATTGATATGCATCTCCTGGGGGTTCCCAGCCCCCATTACACCCAGGACTATGGAGTTCTACGAGAAGTATAAAAAATTGTTTGGAACTGAACCGATATTTACGACATGGTATGCTTATGACTCGGTTTACGTGTGGGCTGAAGCAGTTAGAAAAGCTGGAACGTTTGATACGGATAAAGTAATCAAAGTCTTAGAGACCTCGGTGTTTGTGGGAACAGCTGGTATTTATGAATTCACTAGAAGTCACACCGCTAAGCTGGCTCCAGACAGAATTTACCCAATATACTTCCAGTGGCAACAGGGTAGAAGAGTTGTGGTTTGGCCGTTTAGAGTCGTTGAGTACGGAACAAAGCTACTGTTTCCTAAATCCGTAGACGGTACTAGAGTTTGGATAGAGATACCCTGGCCGTAGGGAACTAAGATTGGAAGAACTAAAGTACATACTCATTTTTGGATCATTTCACTCATTAACGTACCTTGTTTTCTCATTGGGGTTCTCTCTCGTTTTCGGTGTTGCTCGCCTACCTAACCTCACTTATGGAGCTCTATATGTCCTCACTGGTTATTCTACGTACGTTTTTCTAAACTACTTAAACACTCCTCTTTACTTAGCGGTACCCGTCTCAATTCTGTTAACTGCTGCTATTAGTCTTGCTATAGGTGAGTCAGTTATTAAGCCAGCCATCAAGTTCCCGGTAAGCGTCTTTATAACCACGGTGGCGGTAGCCTACATATTTGAGGAGTTATTTAGTATTCAGATGGGGCTCAAACCGGTAACTCTTCCATTATACCCCGGGACAACCTCGATCCTGGGCATTCCAGTAAGCAATCACTGGCTACTTATCACAGCTGTCTGTTTAGCTATGACCTTAGCGCTTCTCGCTTTTCTCTACAAGACTAGTACCGGAAAAGCTATTAGGGCAGTTGCTGAAAGTTGGGAAGAATCAATGAGGTTAGGCATAAATCCCCTAAGGGTTTTGAGAGCTACCTTCCTAATTTCTGGGGTTTACGCCGCTCTTACGGGCATTCTATTAGCTCCATTAAAGGCTTTAACACCAACCGCTGGATGGTCACCGCTATTTGCCGCCTTTGCTATAGTTGTCATGGGGGGAATAGGCAACATTCTGGGAACTGTTGTTGCGTCTTTAGTTTACGGCTTTATTGAGCAATCTATGGTATACGTCTTAGGGGGAGGTATAGCGCGCGTAGCCCCCCTTATTTTGATACTTTTGATATTAGTCTTTAGACCTCACGGGCTTTTCGGGCGAGGTGAGTAGACTGGCTTTCTCTAAACCTTCTAAGCTAAAGAGAGTGGGGAGCATTCTACCTGCCTTATTTATTGCTGCTATTTACATGTTACTGCCCACCTTCGGGTTAAGGGGCTTCTGGCTCGATGTTTTAACTAGAGTAAATATTTTTCTCTTAATAACTCTCTCACTAGACTTATACTCGGGGACGACGTTTTACCTTAATCTTGGAGTACCGTTTACTGTAGGATGTGCGGCTTACTCACTAGCCCTCTTGAATAGATATTTGGGGGTTCCAGTTGAGTACGCCATTCTACCATCAGCTGCCATATCTCTAGTACTCAGCCTAGTGATATTCCTTCCTAGCTTAAGAGTGAGGGGAGCCTACTTCTCTATAATGTCGCTACTTCTACCCATAGTTATGGCTGGAATAGTGACATCGCAGCCTTTCTCATTATACTTAGGTGGTGAGGGCGGCATTACCTACTCCCCCCTATTCTTCTCGTATGCTAGAGGTCTACCAGTCAAAGAGAGAGCTTTCTTCCTGCAGTCAACCTATTTCTATATATCATCTATTGCTGCCATAATCGCCTTTATAGTTAGCTATAAAGTAGCATACTCAGACTTCGGCTTTATGATGCGATCAGTAGGTCAAGACGAGCTTCTAGCGGAAGCTTCTGGAGTAAACACCGTTAGAGTGAAACTAGTGGGATTTCTCATATCGTCATCTCTAGCATCGTTTGCTGGCTCTATATACGCAGCAATGAGGCCTCCAGTAACTGTGGACGTGTTTATTCCAGCGAACACCCTAGTCCCACCGTTAACTGCCGTTATTTTGGGGGGTATGGGGACGATCGTGGGACCTACTATAGCTAATTATTTCATACTCCTAGTTTATGAAGCTCTTTGGGATGTTATAGGTAGGTGGAGAGTAGTGCTCTACATGTGTCTTCTCATAGTATTAGTTCTACTTAGACCACAAGGGATAGTTTACTACCTGTACACGAAATTGAAACGCCTAGTCTCATCGAAGATAGCCGAGTTGACAGCAGGTGTTTGACTATGGTAAAATTATTGGTTTGCGATAGCGTGACTAAAAAGTTTGGGGGGATTGTAGCTCTCGACAAAGTCTCGCTGGAAGTAAGCAAAGGCGAGCTTCTAGGTTTGATAGGACCCAACGGTTCCGGAAAAACTACCCTTGTTAATGTAATCAGTGGAGTAATCACGCCTGACGAGGGTAGAATAGTGTTTGAAGGTAAAGATATCACCAGACTTAAGCCTCATAGAAGGGTGGCGTTAGGAATCTCACGCATATTCCAGGGTATGAGAGTATATCCCTACCTCCCGGTCTACTACAACGTAAGCCTATCTGCTCGATCCGTATACAAGGACGCAAGACTTGCGAGAGCTAAAACTACTTGGGCATTGACTATCACGAGACTCTTAGCTGAAGCAGGAGAACTTCCGATTAACTTAACTCCCTACAAGCTAAGAATGGTTGAACTGGCAAGAGCTTTAGTTACCGGTCCAAAGCTGGTACTCTTAGATGAGCCATTCGCGGGGCTTTCCCCAAGTGAGATCGATGAAGTTATCGAGATAGTAAAAAAGCTTAACGAAAATGGATTAGCATTCATTATAGTAGAGCATAAACTGAGGTATCTAATGAAGTTAGTTAATAGAGTAGTCGTGTTAAACGAGGGCAAGAAAATTTTTGAGGGAAAACCTGATGAGGCAGTATCTAATGAGGAGGTCGCAAGAGTATACCTCGGGGTGTTATAGTGAAATTACTTGTGGTAACAGACCTTGTCGCTGGATACGGAAAGACCGTAGTGATAAACGGCGTTAGTTTTGATGTGGAGTTGGGGCAGGTCATTGGACTAATAGGACCCAACGGTGCCGGAAAAACCACTCTGATTAAGGCTGTACTAGGGTACTTGAAACCTTGGAGAGGTAAGATTTTATATGAAGGTAATGACGTCACCGGGCTTCCGGCTCATAAACTAGCTAGACTTGGAATAGGTTACGTACCAGAGAGAGGAGGTGTCCTGAGAACTCTAACAGTACGTGAAAATATAGAGTTAGCTGCGAGTATGTCTAAGCACGGGGGTGACAAACTTAAAGAGGTAACTAAACTGTTCAAGATTATTGAAGAAAGAAAGACTCAGATAGCTGGAACTCTGAGTGGTGGTGAACAGAAAATGCTATCGATAGCTATGGCCTTAGTGATGGCTAGTAAGCTTATGATACTGGACGAACCTTCAGCTGGGCTAGCGCCCATCATGAGAAAAAAGGTTGTTGAAGTCTTGAAAAAGATCAACAAAGAGTTTGGGATATCTCTAGTTGTGGCCGAACAAGATCCGACCGTGGTTCTGGAAACAGCAGAGGTAGTTCACGTCATCGAAATGGGTTCGATAGTCAAGAGTGGTAAGACTCATGAGATTATTAAGCCTGAGGTACTTAAAGAATACTACCTAGGGATGTAGTACTCCGAGCTTTATGGTGAAGTGCTAGAGTTCGTAGCATCACGTGTAAACATCGGCCTACTTAAGGTTGACTCCGAGTAATATCTAGGGACTGAAATGTCTAAACGATTCGCATATATAGCATCTACCGGGGTATACGTACCTCCTACGATAATGACCCCGGAGGATTTTGAGGCAAGAACAGGAATTAAAGTGGATCCTCTATTTATAGAGCGAACAGGTTTAAAAGTAAAGAGGATAGCTCCCCCGGAGGAAACTCCGGCAACTATGGCTGCTAAAGCCGCTAAAATGGCTCTCGACAGAGCTGGGTTAACCATAAAAGACATCGACATGATAATAGTCGGAACGGATACTCCCGAGGCTATATCTCCACCAACGGCACCCAAGGTCCAAAGTCTTCTAGGTGGAGGTCCCTACGAGATTCCCGCTTTCGATATAAACGCCTCCTGTGCTAACCCAGTATATATGCTCGAAGTAGCATCGTCTATAATAGCTGGAAACCCGAAGTATCGAAACATCTTGGTAATAGGAGTCTACGCCATGACTAGGTTCCTTAGGTGGAAGTTCATGTGGGAATGGATATTCTCTGATGGTGCTGGAGCTATAGTATTGTCTGCTTCAGATAGACCTGGCTACTTAGCAGGAAAACTGCGTGCTGATGGTTCGTTCTGGGACTACTGGGGAATATTCTTAGGTGCCTGGAAGCCGGTTGCTGAACAAGTAGTAGACGAGAACCTACCCTTCCTCGACCTAAGAAAAGCGTACCCACCGGTTAATGATCAGTACTGGCCGATCCTCATAAAGGATGTAGTTGGTCAGGCCGGTATAAACCTTGATGAAGTAACCCAGATAATATTTACTCAAGTGCGGCTGAAGACTATACTTGACGTTATGAAAAACCTTGGTTTACCTGAAACAAAAACGCATTGGGTTATGGATAAGTACGGATACACCGGCTCAGCCTGTGTTTATATGGCACTCCACGACGCTATAGAACAAGGTAAAGTTGAAAAAGACAAAGTAGTCATACTAGTAGCTTCAGGAGTTGGGTATCAGCAGGGTGCGATAGCTTTTAGGTGGATAGCTAGCTAAAGCCGAGAGTGCTTATGCTGTTAACAAAAGCTAAACTCGGTATCTATAAGGCAATACAGCAGATATGGTCTTTGGAAATCTGATATGTTTGAGGAGTTAATATCTAGAGTCTCTAGTAGACCCAAGAAAAAGGCTCCTCTTTTAGCTACTAGTGCGTCTGGTCCTTTATCTGGTTTAAGAATAGTGTCTTCGGGAATTCTCATAGCTCAACCTTTCGCGGCTTATTTGGCGGCTCTATGGGGGGCTGAGGTCATTCACGTAGAGAGACCTGGGGGTGATACGTATAGGTATTCCCCGCCGTTCATCGAAAGAGGTGGACGTAGAGTAAATACTTGGTGGGCTCAAGAGAGAAGAAATATGCTCTCGATAGTTATAGACCTTAAGAAAGATAAAGGAAAAGAAGTGTTTCTGGAGTTGCTTAGACATGCCGACATATGGATGGAGAGCTCGATGCCAGGAACTTACCAAAAGCTTGGCATAACGGATGAAGTTGTTCGGAAAGTAAATCCAGAGATAGTCATAGTCCACATATCCGGTTTTGGACACTTCGGGGATCCAGGCTACCTCGGGTTACCCGCGTACGATGCGATAGCTGCTGCTTACAGTGGATGGATGAGTATAAACGGTTTTCCTGAGTCGCCTCCCTATAAGCCCTACCCATATACTGGAGACTATTTAACAGCTCTACACGCTCTGTCTGCTGCTCTCGCAGGCTATATATACTCCAAGAAGGCCGGGGAAGGAATTACTATAGATGTGGCCCAATTCGAATGTATAGCGAACGTTTTCGGAGGCTTGTGGATTCAAACAGCAGAGCTCAACGATGTACCGACAAGGCGAGGGAATAAAGACATATACTTCCAACCTTACGACATCTTTGAGACTAAAGACGGGCAGTACGTGTTTGTTGGAGCCTTAGGCTACGATGTTTTTAAGAGGTTGTGTGACGCCATTCAAGTAGACTTTGAAGAATGGAAGGATGTTCATTACGCTCCCGGCATGCATACTGATAAGGGAAAACAGTTCGACAGCATCTTGAGGTCGTGGATTAAGCAGAGGACTGCCGAAGAGGTGTTGCGAACACTTAGAAACTATAACGTTCCATGCTTTAAGGTATACAGCCTTAGGGATGCTCTCGAAGATCCTCATTACAAAGCTAGAAGAGACTTTATTGAGTGGGTTGACGAAACTTTAGGAGAAAAAGTAAGAGGGTGGGGGATAGTGCCTAAATTCTTGATGAGAAACGAACCAAAGATATGGAGAGGTTCCCCCAGACTTGGTCAGGATGCGGTAGCCATTTTGTCGAAGCTCCTCGAATATCCAGAGAGCTATATAGAAAAACTACTTCTAGAAAACGTTGTTTGCTGCAGGTAGAGAGTGTGCCCACAGTAGACGTAGGAGACGTCAAGCTGTATTACGAAGTATACGGAGACGGAGAGCCAGTAGTATTCTTAAACGGAATATTCATGAGTACAGCTAGCTGGGTATTTCAGAGAAATCACTTAGTTAAGTTAAACTATAGAGTAGTGCTACACGACATGAGAGGACAGTGGAACTCGGATAAGCCGGACGACGAGAGTCAGTACAGTCTAGAAATCCACGCGGAGGACCTAAGAAGGTTGTTAGACCACCTCGGTTTAAAGAAAGTTCACCTCGTTGGAACATCGTACGGAGGTGAAGTTGCCATGCTTTTTGCTATTAAGTACCCAGAGTACGTTAACGATCTAACAGTAATAGCCTCGGTAAGCGAAATTCAAGAGGATCTCAGGCTTACGGCGATGCGGTGGCTTGAGGGAGCTCTTTCTCGAGATGTAAGAAAATTCGTTTTGTCTTGGATTAGCGATGTATATTCGGAGAGGTTCATAACTCAGCATGGAAGAGGGTTATTCGATAGGCTTGTCGACACGTTCTCGAGAGGCTTTAGCTTAACCTCAGCAGCTTATCTCATCAAGTCATTCCTGAGGCTCGCAGACTCTCCTCTAACAGAATTACTAAAGGGTATACTAGTACCAACACTAGTGATTTCAGCTGAGGAAGACAGAGTAAAACCGCCTAAATACTCAAAAATAATAGCTAGAGAAATACCTAACTCAACGTATGTAGAAGTAAGAGAATCAGGGCATGCAGTTATTCTGGAGAAACCTACTGTAATCAATTACTTACTTACCGGCTTCATATACAGCAACCGTATTAAGCCCTAGTTAGTCGTGTTTCCTGCAATAGATCGCACACTTACTCAGAAATATACGGCGGCTACTAGCTGCTTCACGCAAGAGCTTCGATTACAGCTCGAACCCAACAGCCGGAGAGGTAAGACGTACTCTGTACATCAGAAAGGTGGCGAACCTCATACATAAATTATTCAAGCTAAAAAGATTTTTGCATTAACACTAATTTAATACGTGGTTCACATGAAATCTTAAACGATTTTCACTGTTATCAGCGTTTGTTTAATTTTTGTGCAGGTATGTTTGAAAGCTTAATTTACATGCTAGACGACAGTATTTGGGCTGGAAGTAGTGTACGTTGGGATATTTGATATAGTCCAATACGATTGCCCAGTTGTTTGGCTTACTGAGCACATTAAGGATTCCACTATATTAGTTGTAGGAGCCAATGTAGCTGAAATTAGGAAGGGTTATGAGAAGATTTACGTTGTTATTCTCGGAGATGATGGCACTATAAATGAGGTAGTGAAGAAGATGCATTCTATAGGAAGCGTCAAGAACTATGAAGTTTTACAGAAGAAGAGAAAATACATAAAGGCAAGCATGTTGATAAGCAAGACTAACACTATGGAGGCCGTAGTTAATCACGATGCCACACCTTTAGCGACGTGGGTGGCCTTCAGCGGATTCGAGCGCTGGACTCTGGGTTTTCACACAGCTAAACACCTAAGGGAGTTTATGAAGAGAGTCTCTGAACACGACTATATCGAGAAATATAAACTCGTAGAACTGCCTGAGCACTTACTCACACTAGATTACTTTAGCCTACTTACGTTACTTGAGGAAAGCTTAAGCAAGTTAACTGAAAAACAGCTAGAACTACTCACTACAGCTATAGCACTAGGGTACTACGAGTGGCCTAGAAAGACAGACATCAGTTCTCTAGCTAAAGACTTCGGAATTTCAAGAGTGGCTGTAGCTAAAACACTCAGGAGAGCTGAGAGAAACGCCATAAACCTAGTTCTGAAAGTTCTCGAAAATACATTAGAGAAGAGAGGTAGGTTTAGGCTAAAGCGAGTAAATCAATAAAAATGCTCTGACGCAAAGGTAATCACAGGTAACCCAAAGAGTGTTTAATTAAATACGACTAAACAATAGGGGAGAAACTTGCGAGTAGGTGTAGTAGGTGCTTATAGCACTAAATACGAGCTTAGGTCCGAAAAGGAAGCATGGGAACTACTGAAGGAGGCTGTTCAGGGGACTCTGAGTTCCGTTGATAAAGGAATCAGTGGTGAGGATATAGATTTCGTTATTGTTTCGAATTTTTCAGATAGATTCAGTGGAATTCTTCATACAGCACCATATGTGGTATCCCTAGTAGGGCGATCAAGTGCTAAGGGGTTAAGAGTAGAGAACGCTTGCGCTTCTGGTGGGACGGCTCTATATGTAGCATGGAACTTAGTGAGAAGCGGTTTAGCAAGAAACGTTTTGGTGGTCGGCTATGAAAAGATGAGCCACCAACCTACTAGCGCAGAAATCAACGAGGTTCTGATGGCAGCTGGACATCCAGACGAGATAGTTGTTGGAGCTCCTTTCGTATCTCTTTACGCTCTCATAGCGAAGGCGTATATGGATAAGTACGGTGTTACCGAGGAAGATCTAGCTTTAGTTGCTGTTAAAAACCATGAAAACGGTTTGAGAAATCCGCTAGCTGCTATGCGAAGGAAGATAACTATCGAAGATGTAATGAGGTCACCGTATGTTTCGTGGCCACTAAAGCTATACGATTCTTCTCTCATAACTGATGGAGCAGCTGGTTTCATAATTAGCAGTGAGCCAAAGAAGTACACAGATACGCCAGTTTATATTGAGGGCGTTGGACTAGCCCACGATACTCCGGGGGTCTTTGAGCGACCGGACATTACTGAATTAAGGGCTATTCGACTAGCTTCCGAGGAAGCATTCAGGATCTCGAACTTAAGCATTAAAGATGTGGACGTCCTTGAAGTCCACGATGCCTTTACTATATCTGAGCTAATAGCGTATGAAATGCTTGGGTTGGCGGGCAGGGGAGAGGGAGCGAAGATCTTGAGAGAAGGTATAACTTTGTTTACTGGGGAGAAGCCTGTTAATCCTAGTGGTGGATTGAAGTCTAAGGGGCATCCGATCGGTGCTACGGGAGTCGGGATGGTGGCAGAGCTCTTCTGGCAGCTGAGAGGCGAAGCTGGTGATAGACAGGTCAAAGATGCCGAGAAAGGCTTAATGGAGAATCATGGGGGTACAGGGGGAACCGTAGTAGTAGCGGTTTTTGCCAGGTGATCTTATGGTCTGGAAGCTGGTAACCTATACAGAGCTCTACACTCCCATACCTCCCTATAAGTCGACGTATGCTATAGGTGTAGCTGAAGATGAGAGTGGCAATAAGGCGATCGTGAGAATAGACCGCAAGTACTTTGGTAGATTAAGAAGTGGCATGCTTGGAGACGTGATCGAAGAGTGGACTGTATTTGGTACTATAAAGAGATTTGTGCCGAAAGAAGAAGTCAAAGTGCCTAGAGTAGCCCTAATAACTGGGGGAGCGAGAGGAATAGGTTCTTCGATCGCTATAGAGCTAGCTAAAGCAGGTTTCTCGATCGCTATAGCAGACTTAGCTTACGATAAAGAAGCTGAAAAAACTCTAGAGACAGTGAAATCTATCGGTGTAGAGGCAGTGTTTGTGGCTATAGATGTTTCAAATAGAGAATCCGTCGAAAAAGGAGTTAGTGAAGTCTTGAGTAAGCTGGGGAGAGTGGATGTCCTAGTCAACAACGCCGGTATAACTAGAGATTCTTATCTACAGAGAATGTCGGCTGAAGACTGGGAAGCTGTTATAAGAGTTAACCTTACCGGGGCGTTTCACTGCTCAAAAGTAGTCTCGCAATACATGATTAGAACCGGTGGAGGCGTCATCGTGAACGTGTCATCCATAGTTGGACTGGTAGGAAACGTAGGGCAAGCTAACTACGCAGCATCAAAGTCGGGTCTAATAGGTTTAACGTATACTTTAGCAAAGGAGCTGGCCCCATACGGGATAAGGGTTGTAGCTATAGCGCCAGGATTTGTTAAAACTAGGATGGCCCTAGCAGTACCGAAGTCGATTCTGAGAGACTACCTAAAGAGGTCGCCGATACCAAGGCTTATAGAGCCAGAGGAAGTAGCTAGACTAGTGAGACACATAGTCGAAAATGAAGCTCTAAACGGTGTAGTCATACCGATAGACCTCGGGCTCACGATATCGTCGCCTAGAGCATAAGCACCATTTTCTTAATATGTCAAAGACTATTGGAGAACAGAACTACAGAACTGTAGAACATAGCTGGTGGATTGCAGTGAGAAAAAACCCAGCAAAGAAAGTGTTAAGGTATAGGAATTGTGATATCGAGCGTATAGTAGCAATAATACCTAGAGGACATCGACACATGCGTATGATCATAGAGCTCCCAGATCAGATCCTAGTTTTTAGTGAAGCTACTACTGCTGCTATAGCTAGGGCGTACATAAGTGTAGTTACTCACCCCCAGAGAAGATCTATCGAGCTAGTAATGAGGAAGTTTAAACCAGAGGAAATAAAGCCAGCTTACTCAGAATGTCAACTTATCGAAAGCTCTGCCACTGATGAGGAACTACAGCAAGAGTGGGGCGATTTCATCGATAAATAGCGCACTGAGCTATTTATTGATTTTTCTAGAAAATTTATTAAATGAGTGAAAGCTTCAGGATACGAAACTAGTAGGACGCGTGTGGAGTAAAAGAATACGGTAGGTTATTACGGTTTACGTGTTGCCAGCTTCACTAGTTCTAATACAAATATCACTAATAATAGAATGTTTCTTATCGCTGCGAGCCACTGCACTGGTGAGTCTATAGTCCACGGACTGAACCTTACCTCTACAGGAACGCCAGATTTATTGAGGAAATTCCTAAGGTCGCTATCGTAGAAAAAGAAAACCATTATGAGGAAGTTCGCGACGTCGGATGCTATATACGTTGCTCGACTTATCTTAGTAAAGAAAACCATAATTAAGGGAGAAAAGAGAAGAACCATCTGGGGTGAGAACACATAATTAAAGAGTACCGCTCCTAGTATTGAGAGAGTTAGTAGCTTATAGAACCACGAGTCATCTCCGATATTTCTTTTAGCTAGAATAAGGAACGCTATAGTGGTCGCTAAAGTGGTTGCTAGAGCTATTGCTAGGGCTCTATGAAGGTAGCTAAATATGTCGTGAACAAATAGCAAGTAAAGACAGTTCTCGCAGTACCAAGTCGAGTGATGCGCTATAAAATCAAAAAAGCCTCTAGGTGAGATTATTAGTAAAGCAACATAAGGAACTATACCGAAGATCGATACACCAAGAAGAAATAAACCAAGTTTACGTAATCTCTCACCTTTGTGTTCTCTAAATAGCATGTACAGAGAAGTGGTGTACGCTATAGATGCCGTCATAAGCTTAGTTGCTATAGACGCACCAATTAAAGCTCCTGAAACAAAGTACTTTCTTCTCTGTAGCGCCACTAAGGACCCTAAGGCTAGAGCTAAACAGACCACATCCCAATTGTAGGTTGCATAAAGTATTGTTGACGGTAAAACGAGCCAGACGGCTATACTCAGAAAACTGAGCTCCCTAGTTAGCGTTATTGCTAGTCTGTACAGAAAGAATACTGAGAGAAGGAGAAAAAGCGAGATAAAGAATGCGTTTACGATAAAGTGTAGTTCAGCAACACTGTAAATGAAAGAACCTGTATGAAGTGGCACTGATTCACTTCGAAGCGTTACCACTATAGAGAAGCACGTACTAAAGTACCACAATAGGCCAACAAACGGAGGGTACTCAAAAGAATAATCAACATAAGGCGTTGGACACACGGGTTTTCTCTCTATTAACAGCTTCAAGATCTCCGCATTATACCAGTACTTAGACGACGACTCATAATCTATTGAAAACCTCGGATAAAATACACCGAAGACTACGTCACTGTACTTTAACCCCAAGTTACCTAAAGGAGCATGACTTGAAGGAATGTGCATATAAGTAGAGACTCCGCTAACTGTTAACGCAAGAAGCATCAATAGAGCCAGTGAACGATGTCCCTCCCCATGTCGCACGATTTGAATTATTAGTCCCGTAGGTAGATATAGAAGAAGCATTTAAGTGTGATAAATAAAACGGAACGCTGCCGAACATCTGACCCTAGGATGCTGCGTTAGCGAGCTAAACCTGGAGTATCTTATACTACTACTTAAGTGATAACTAGCCTCTCGCCTTTAAGGATTTAAACCGTTGAACAGCGCTTGCCGAAAGCTTGAAGTAATTAAGCAGCAGATAGAGGTCGCAGTATGTAGTTGTTAGTAGCTAGAATTGATATACAGCCAAAATAAATAAGTTGTGGGTTAGTGCGGTGGGTAAATACAGAAAGTACGGAAGGAGAAGAAAACAGTCGAAAAAGAGATTGAAGAGAGTGCTGTTCTTGTTGAGTATACTCATATCGCTATTCTACCTGTTTATTGCTGTATATGGTTCTATCCAGATCGAGGGAAAGTTTTTCGAGTTCTCTATAATAGGAACAAGGGTAATAAATACTACCCTATTTAGAGTAACATACATAGATTCGTCTGAAAACATGAATTTGACCATAAAGCTTAAGGTGGGTGACGAAAGTGCTGACTTCGTTGTACCTGGAGGGCCGGCCGGTAAGACTATTAAACCTGGAGTTAGTAAGATGATTAAAGTAGAGAGGGAGATAATTCAACCTAACATTGTTATTCTAGGAGAGCACGTAAACGTAACATATCCTGCCCCCCACATAAATACATCCATAATAGGACGAGCAGAAGACTACGTATTGTCGCATTACCCCTTAGAATTATACTTTATATTTACTACTCAAATTTGTAACGTGTCTGTTCGTGCTCAGTCTATCGGAGCATCACTCACCGAAGCTAAGCTTATATATGGAGAAGGAGAAGATATAAGAAGCGAGGTACCTCTTTACTGCAGTAGAGACTCGTGTGAGGTCACAGTCGGCTCGCGATGCATAACGTCTTATGACCTAGTGTCCGAGCTAACCTACTTAGGCTTCTTAAGGTTGAGACACGAAAGTGGAAGAACTGTATTTAGATTTATTGATAACTTGTGGTTACCGGCTTCTATGGCTGCGATTACCTTGGGTGTCATCTTGATCGTCTTCAAAAAAGTTTCTGGGAGATAGCTAGGCGTAAAGCCAGCATCTGACTTTTCTCGTGTTGCTAAGCTCTACTAGGGGTGGTAGCACTCGACACTTTTCCTCTAATCTCTGAGTACAGTTAGTATAGTATGGACACACCCTTGGGTCGGCTACGAGAACCTCCTTCATTTCTTTCAACTTTAGGGAGTCTATAAGTGCTTGCGTGTAAGGATGGAGAGGTCT
This sequence comes from Thermoproteota archaeon, assembly GCA_030550455.1. Taxonomy (GTDB): domain Archaea; phylum Thermoproteota; class Thermoprotei_A; order Sulfolobales; family NBVN01; genus DRZP01. The sequence goes on along the minus strand of JAUQPH010000009.1, from coordinate 5,703 downwards.
ATTCAAAACATCTGCTACCAAACCTTCCTCAAGTATTAAACCTGCCAACATTATCGCGAGCTTATCTGCTAAGCGAGAGACGACCCTAAGGTCATGAGAAACAAGCACACTCGTATAACCAAACAACTCTCTTAGCTCTCTCAATAATACCGTAATGTGAGATTGTGTAACTGAGTCTAAGGCTGATGTGGGTTCATCCAGTAATAGCACCCTCGGCTTTGCCGCTATAGCTCTAGCTATAACTACTCTCTGCAACATACCTAAGCTGAGCTCGTACGGTAAAAGCTCCATTACTTCAGGTGTTAGACCCACTGCTTCAATTAACGTAGGCAAAATCTTAACGATGTCGCTCTTGGGGACTCCCGCGGCTTTAAGTGGTTCCGCTATTATATCTTTCACCTTAAAGCGCGGGTCCACGGCGGTTAAAGGATTTTGAGAAACATATCCTATCTTCTTAATAATGCTTTTCCTAGTCTCTCGATCTACCTTTAATAAATTGATGCCGTCTATCTCTATAGTACCCATAGAAGGTTTAATAAAGCCCATAATGACCTTAAGGAGAGTTGACTTACCGCTTCCGCTTGCTCCAACTATTCCATAAACCTCTCTCTCGAATACGTCGAAATTAACCCCTCGTAGTGCGTGAACACTCTTTTTTACTCTAGGTGAGCCTGTAGCGAGGCGAAACTCTACCCAAACCTCTCTCATACTAAGAACGGGTTTCATCTAGCTTGCCTCCAACACTTTACTTCTCTACCATCGCTCAGCTTAAGCAGAGGAGGGGGCTTAAGACACTCGTTGCTAGCGTGTGGACAGCGAGCATGGTACACGCACCCTCCCGCATACTTTTTAGGTTTATAACTAGCACTCTCCAAGTTAACGGCCTCGATAAGCTCGCTAGAGTACGGATGAAGAGGAGCTCTGATTATGTCCTTTACATGACCACGCTCAACTATCTCCCCAAGAAACATTACGACCATGTCCTTACACACTACTTCAGTAATGGAGATATCGTGAGTTATTACTACTAAAGATATCCCGAACTTATCACTTAGATCCCTTATGAGTCGAACTATGTGGCCCTTTAAGTAAGCATCTAAGTTACTGGTAGGCTCGTCAGCCACTATGATGGAAGGCTTTGAAGCGAGCGCTAAAGCTATAGTTACCCTCTGACTCATGCCACCGCTTAGCTCATGGGGATACATGTATAAAACATCCTCCTCTAAACCGACCGCTGAAACAAGTTTAGAGATTTCTTCCCTTGCTATGCGTTTTTCTCTGATACCGCGAACATCCCTAAGAACATCGTAAAACATTTGCTCAATGCGAACGTATGGATTGAGAGACGTTGCTGGATTTTGCGGTATCTTAGTTACTATTCTACCCCTAATCTTATTAGCCCCGATCACTCTGGAGTCTTTAATTACTTCTACTCCTTCAATAACGAGTTTACCAGCTACACGAACGTAAGGCGGTAAAAGTCCTGCTATAGCATTACCTAGAGTTGTTTTACCACTACCGCTTTCACCTACTATACATAGAGAACTGCCCTTTTCTATCTCAAGGTGTACGTCCCTCACCGCCCAAAAGACCGACCCCAGATCTTCATAACCTAAGCTAAGAGCCTCGGCTTGAACGGCGAACTCTTTTTTCACGTTTAAAACCACTGCCTCCACCTCCTCCTTAAGTTCGGACTGCTCTCCTCACTAATGGCATCTCCTACGAGAATAAACCCGAAAGCTGTAACCACTAGAAAGAGCCCTGGGAAAAAGCTCATCCACCAGTAAGTAGTTATATACCGAAATCCGTACCCGATCATCATCCCCCAATCTGGTGTATCTAGAGATGCTGATACGCTACCTATGAGAAAATTGACAGTAGCTATTTCGAGCAACACTGATGCCGTATCGATCATAGACTGCACTACTACCGGAGGAGCTACGTTGGGGAGTAGATGTCGGAAAGCAACATAAACTCTTCCAAAGCCCAGTGCTTCACTTACTTTAATAAAATCTAGTTCCCGAATTTGCCTGCTTTGAATATACGCTAACCTGGCGTACCAAGCCCACCAAGTTAGTATGAGAGATAGAACAACGGTAGACATCCCAGGTCCGATCGCGACTGAAAGCGCTGCGGCCACAATCACTGGAGGCAACAATAAGAACAGTTCAATGGCGTAGTTTACGACAGCTTCAACTATTCCTCTAAAGTATCCAGCTAAAACTCCCAAGATAACGCCGATCGCTAAACTACCGAAGATAACTAGTGTTGTTTGGATGAGGGAGTAGCGTGAACCGATTAAAACCCTACTCAGCATATCTCGACCGACCATGTCTGTCCCAAAGGGGTGTTTAAGAGATGGTGGTTGAGGACCTCGTTGCTTAGCGGCTTCCGTTATGAGACCTACTCCCTCATCCGGATAGGGCGTTATTACCGGGCTTAAGATAGCTATAATTGTGAGAGTGGCTATGATGGTCACTCCAACCTTAAAGTCCGTCCTACGCAGACAACGCCAAAGTGTCGTACGGCCTTTGTTGCTTACACGAGTGAAATTCATATCGTCACCCTGGGGTCTAGTCTTTTTTGTAGTATGTCGGTAAAAGTATTGACTGCTACCAGAATTAGAGAAACCGTGAAGAACGCGGCTACGATTAGGGGATAGTCACTTCTCAATATACCATCTACTAGGATCTTCCCTATACCTTCTCGCATAAAAACGAGTTCAACTATTGTCGTCTCCACGAAGCTGTAGACAAAGTTTATACCAGCTAGTTGAACTACTGCTGGGATGACTCCTCTTAGAGCATACCTAGTTAAGATAGAGATTCTCGATATACCGAGAGAAACGGCCTCAATGACGTAGTCTTCATAAAAACGCTCGGAAAGAGTGTACCTTACGTACTTTGCTATAGAGAATACGGGATACACAGCTATAATCAATGACGGAGCAGTGAGTCTGGTCAGTACGTCCAGAAAGATGTCCACTCTGAGAATTAAGAGAGAATCTAATAAGTAAAAACCGGTTACTTCTTTAAACTCAATAGAAAAGCGAGGATCCATTCTTCCTAAAGACTGAAACCCGATGAGGTAGAAGACGAAAACCACTATAAGGGCAAGCCAAAACCTTGGAACGCTTATGAACATCGATGATGTAAGCCTTAGCAGTAAATCTACTTTGCTCCCGCGCTTTAATGCCATAAAGATGCCAAGAGCCAGACCTAAGGGTATAGCTATCATGTAAGAGAATAACAGTAGCTCTGCTGTAGCTTTGAAGGACCTTAGTATAACGTCTGCGATCGGCTGCTTAAACGCTATTGAAACTCCCCAGTTCCCTGTTAAAAACCTAATCATAAACGTCACTATTTGAATATGAAGTGGTTGGTCTAAGCCTAACTCCTTCCTAGCTAGTTCTATTGCCTCCGTTGCTTTAGGCCCTCTCGGTTTGCCCGCCCAAACATGTGCTGGGTCTCCTGGGGCTATGTACACTAGTAGGTAGGTAATTATGAGCAAGCCTACAATAAGCGTAGAACCCAGCAACGTTCTTTTAACGTAGTATTTGACCATGGCCAGACATCGTCAACCCAGTACTTCGACATACTGGAACCAAACTACGTACATATAGAGAGGGTTAAACGCATTATCCCTAATCCCTATAGTTGGACTGACGACGAAAGGTTGAGTTATCGTCCAAAGTGTCGTCGCAACCCCCTCTTTGAACAAGATCATCTGAGCTTCTTCATAAAGTTTGAGAGCTTCTTCATAATTCTCTCCCTCAAGCTCGTAGGCCGTATCTAGAAGCTCGTCTAGCTCTCCGCTGCAGTAGCCAGCCCAGTTCCATTCTTTCGAGCTACAGTGCAGTAAATAGAGGTAATCGTATGGAGTTGGATATGTCGGCCACCAATCGTTTATTATTAGATGTGGTGCTTCTTCAGGATTTCTCCATACTGCCGCCCCATATTCCTTAACTAACTCCCAAGGGTAGTGACGTATAGTTAGCTTAATACCTAGCTTTGCCAACTCAGATTTAAGTAGCATCGCAAATATTTCCTCTTCTTCGTAACCAGTCGTTATTACTATCTCTATCTCTATCTCAGCTCCATAAAGACCGGCTATCTCGAGGAATTCTCGTGATGCTGTTAGGTTGTATTCAAACCTCAGGTTATCTATGTAACCAGGATACCCGTACGGTATTACACCACTCCCTGGGATTCCATATCCGTGGAGGGCTTTATCGATCAAGTTGTCCCATGGAATGGCATGGAGAACCGCTAACCTAAACTCCGTTATATTAGTTGGCCACCTCCGCGTATTAAACATCAGGATATAGCTGTAGTACGTGTGCTGCTTTATCACTCTAAAACCTTCTTTAACCAGAGATGATATTTCTACTCTTGGAACTGCCATAGCTATGTGGATACTGCCACCTCTCAAGCCCATTACTTGTGTTATAGGGTCGCTGACGATCTTGATGACTACAAGGTCCGGAGCTCGTGGATTATTGACTTCAGCCCATCCCCACCATTTTTCAAACTTCTTCAGTCTCACCTCGTTAAGGGGGTCGTAGTAGTCAATATAGTAGGGACCGCTCCCCAGACTTCTACCTTTTTCAAACCAAAATCTAATAGATTCGTCTTTTAAGTCTCTAGCTCCAGAGTACTCAAGAACTTTAGGGCTGTATATATACGCACCGTAAGCTGAAGATGCTATCAAGTCGATCGGAGCTGGGTATTTAAGTCTTAGCCCGACGGCCGAACTGTTCAAAACAACTACGTCTTCAACAGAATCCCAAATATAGCCTGGTCCCAGACCGCTTTCCTCGTATATAGTCTTGGTCCTAAGTATACTAAATCTTACGGCATCTGCTGTTAGAGGGGTTCCATCATGGAAAACCACGTTCTCTCTCAACTTAAAAATCCAGAAGGTCTCGTTGATCTTTGACCAGTTTTTAGCAAGTGCTGGTGTAAACTTGTTAGTCAAAGGATTATAGTAGACTAGGGGTTCATAGACAACTCCTAAAACTACAATACCGGTATCGAACTCTACGCTTGGGTCAATACCTGTTATAGAATCTCTATAAGCATAGACAACTAGTTTAACCTGAGGAGTCGCTATTCTCCCTAAAGTCGAAAAAACTATCATACCTACTACTAGAACCAAAACTAGCAGTATAGCTATTACGACTAGCCTGCGGCTAAACCCCATTTACAGCTCCATGGAATCGCCTAAATCATGCTTAAAAGCTTTAAATCGCTGCTGCCCCAACTTAACGATTTTAAGCCCCTCTGCGGTCGCTTAAGAAACCATGATAAACACGCATTAAAAGCACTACGGAGGTTACTACAAATTTAGCGTGTAGAGTAAGCTATAAGCCTTGTGAAGCTGTTTCGTTTTTCATATCTGTTCGTATCGGTTGGTATTGATAGAAACGCTTATAAACATAGTGATATACGTAGAGGTACTTCGATGAGGGATCGAGAGCCGTTAGATAATATAGATGGTGGCTCTCCCCGAGACATCTAAGATGTGGGGTGCTAGGGGTCGCCCTGAACGCCCCCAAGCCCGATGAAAACCCGAGTGGAATGCGGGGGAAAGAGATGAGGCAATGAAACCAACCAATATAAACCTGCATCAGAGCTGAACCCCGTCTATGATGCAATCTAGTAGTGGTTGCCCGCGTTGTTCAAGGGCTTCTCCCTCATCACC
>JAUQPH010000008.1 GCA_030550455.1 Thermoproteota archaeon | reverse complement strand
GCTACCCCTACAAGCCCTCTGTCATGACTGATTACTCCGTAGATAGCTAAAGTTGCGGACACTAGAACTGCGTTAGCCCCCAGTATGACGAGCCCCACCCTCAAGTGAGAACCACCAGTATGGGCTTTAATACCATGTCTATGCTTACTAAAGCACTAAACCCTTGCCTAAACTGGTAGAGCCTGCTGTGGAGCATCAAGTTCCTTGCTAAGTAGAGAGCTGCGAACATAGTTAGTGCCTCAACACCTACATCTACAACTACTGGAGATAGATAAAAAAGTATGAAGAATAATGTTGCTACAGTAGCCGACTCGACTCTACTCACACCACTAGGCGATGAGGTTAGAGATGCTAGAGCGTCAGTTATGGTGAGTAGAGGCAATCTAACCGGGTACTTCAGACCGAAGTAAATGCCTATGAAGGTAGATACTAAGACGGATGCTGGTGTATACACCCTAAACACAGAAGGAACGTCAGCTAGGAACCAGTAGTAACCCACAGAGGCGAGCGATAGAGCGATGAGAGCTAAGTCTACTAAGTCTAAATAAATTTGGGTTACTCCCGCTAGCGTAGTAAGGGAGTAGACTAGCTCTACTACTAGAAATGAGACAGCAATTAGGTAGTAATCGACATACCTCCGATAGACCAGCAGAATGTTTATGCTCAGCATCAGCAGAAAGCCTGACGCAACTAAGGCTAGGTAGTCTTCACTGCACACTCTAAGTAGAGTGGATGATGCTGCTCCCAGACCAAGAGCTACCAACCCTAGGGATCTGCCTACTAGGTGGGTCGCTCCACCGCTCTCACTCCTGTGCTGTAACACCACTCACGAACCACCTAAGAAGCTATTCTGCGGCTACCGCCAAGGGAGACTCGACTAACGGTACCCGCAACAACGGAGTAAATGAGGTGGAAAGCTTTAGTAGGTTCGCAGAGCTAGAGTAGCCAGATGTAGCTCCGCAGGTTACCACGATACCACCGACTCCTATAGAGAGTTATCCACTACCTTATAACTAGCAGGACCTAGTGCTTGCAGCAGTGCTACCACCGACTTACCTAGGTTACGGCAGTAGCTCAAGCTAACGTCCTTTGGACTTAATGCGGTAAACAGCTAATCTGCTACTAACGAAGAACAAGTATACTGCGAGAATTGCGAGTAGAGAGTAGCTAGTAATGAGTAGTGCGCTCACAACCTCAGTATTCGGCCTCACCTCCTCTATGTTCTCACCAACCACTGCTAGGACGAGCTCTGTGGAGTATTCGACTGCTCTAGCTAGGTCTTCGAATGGAGTAAACACCGATACCCTAGCGAATAACCTGTATTCAGACCCCCCTGTCTTCACTCTAGTCGGGACTATAGCGTGAGTTAGTAAGTATTTCTCCCCACTCTTTTCTGCAACAACGTAGCTCACGTAGAGACCACCAAGGCTCTCACTCCATGACTTAGTCACTGTATACCCCTGGGTCGATAGGAGTAATCGCCACGTATGGAGTTTTACTGGGGTATCCACTAGCTCTAGGTATCCACTATAGATACGTCCTCGGTACTCCAGGCTGACACTGTACGCAGTTAGAGCTCCCAGTACTCTAGTTAAGTAACCGTCGTAGAGGACGCTCAAGTAAGTAACATCTTCGGTACTGAAGTAGGGTGCTGGATCTTCCAGTAGGTTACCGAGACTGGCCACCTCAAGAGTAAAGCCGGTACCTCCAGTAACTAGAGTGCTTCCAGCTATTATGGTTACCGAAGAAAAAACAGAAACTACTACAACTGAGAGAGCTAGCACCCCGACGACTTGACTCCAGGAAGCGTCTAGACTCCTGCTAACACCGTGTTTCATCGCATTAACTGCCTCCATCTCACCGTACTTTGAGGTCAAGAGAAAGGCGACTAGCGTAGAAATAAAGGAGTATAGTGCTGAAGGAGAGTACTGAGACGCGTTCATGGCCGTCTCTATATCAGTACTACGCGCTGCGTAAAGAACTAGCAGGAGTCTCACTATGTTACCGAGAAGCCCCAACCCTACTGCGAAAGCAGTTGCAACTAGTGAGATGAGGGCCTTTCTACTTGCTCTAGCCCGACCTACAGCAGCTAGGAGTGCTAGAACCGGGACAGTGGCTATTACGCTACCGAGTGCTACTACACCACTACACACAGTCTCAACACTCAGAGTTCTGACTCCACCTGGTGTGCTAACTTCGAGCAATACGTAGCTAGAGGTCTCCACGATTTTAGAACCAGTTAAAGCAGCAGCTACCCTTCCGATGACCCTGGAAAGCAGTTGTGCTATAGAGTCAGCGAAATCGGTAGGTACTGGTACTAGTAGAAACACTGTTAGCATCGGTAGTATGTGAAAGGGAGAGGCAGGGTTGTAGACTAAGAGCACGGTGGAGACGAAGAAAAGCACAAAGCTCAGGCCCTGAAGGATTACGCAGTACTCAGGGCTGAAGCTAGAGAGAAGGCGGGTTGAAGCAGCTAAGGTATATAGGAAGGCAGACGTCAGAACCTTACTTAGGCGAACACTGTAAGAAAACCCTACGTACCTTATTGACAAGTATACGACAGCTAAAACCGTAGTGAAAGTAACGAGCACATAGCTGTACTCCTCACTGAGAGAAAGCTTAATCACTGACTCGAAGAAGCCTCGGTATAGGCTTTGAGCTAGAAAACCCATTAGAGACACCATAACAAAGCATCCAACAGACAGCTTCGCTGAGTAGCTTCTTAGTTCGATGTATCTACACCAACCAGTATAAAGACTCCTTCTTAAAAGTACTGTGTGTTACGGTATGAAAGCCGACTTACCTAGCTATTTCGAGGTGCGTGCCTGACTAAGTGCGTTAGCTCCGCCTTTAGGAGTACTTTGAAAGCTTGAGTGAACCAATAACCAAGCCCACGGAAGCGGGAATTCTCCACCTATAGCTCCAGACCTAACGTCCGTTAGCAACACCAACAAGCTTCTTTACGTAATCGAGAGCTCACGTACTATGCTAACTAAGTTCTGTGCTAAAGCCACCTGTGGGAGCTAGTTCAGCCCGAGGGTGCTCGAAATAGAGATCTCGACGTAAGCTAATTTAGTGAGTTCTTTTAGTAGCTTGGGTGTGCTAGCTGAAGACAGTCTACGCGCTCGTTTCGGCAGTGCTTGTTCTCCTAGTTCTCCTAGTTCTCCACTCGGTTGTGTCTCTCGGTGGAGACGTCCACTCGAAGTTCCTCGAGCTTTATTCGAGGACTGTCGAGCTGTCCCTCAAGGGGGTTGAGACCGGTGAGGTCGAGGAGCTCCTAGCCTCAACCATAGAATCCATAGAGTCGGGAGATTACGATAGAGCCTTAAAGTTGATGTCTGAAGTAGAGAGGCACCTACTCGTTCTGGAGAGAGAGGCGGGGTTTATAGTGCTTACGAAGAACCTTGTTAAGTACGGTACTGCAGCGTTACTGCTTTCCATACCTCTCTTAGTTTACCTGCTCTTACCAAGGCTCTACATCTACCTCTGGTATGAGACCAGGAGGAACTGGGTGGTGACTAGTGAACGTCCTAGATGAGGAGGTTTTTGCGGTCATACTCGCTATATCGGTAGTAGGTTCGGTACTCGCGTCTGCTTCAGTACTGAGACCGGAGGTAGTAGAGCCCTTTACGGCTCTAGGACTCTTAGACTCTAGCTGCAGGATCGGTGCATACCCAAGAGAGGTGTACCTAGGGGGAGAGGTAGAGCTGTGTGTCTACGTGTACAACCACGTAGGGTACCCGATACTAGCGCAAGTAAGGTATAAAGTGGTTGAACCAGGGGATCTACCAACGAACACGACACCGAGTAAAGCATCGGTCGTTAAGAACATAACTGCTTTAGTCTCCCACAAACAGGAGGTACTGCGTAAAGTAAAGCTACCAATACCGCTAGAACTCCCCCAGAGTGAGAAAGTTGCTTTAGTAATCGAGCTGTGGGTATACGACCTAAAGACAGGTGACTGGGTCTACAGTGGGAGGTGGAATCACCTCTACGTCAGAGTTTTGAGGGTGTAGGATTTGCGTAGCACTACTCTCGAGGAGTACGTAAAGTCGCGTGGAGTTAGCTACAGGAACCTAAAGAATGTCTTCGAGGACGTCCGTAGCGGCAAGATCAGGATCGTAGACCCGAACCCACCGAAGACCTACGTTGAGTACTTAGCTAGAGCTGACTACTCTCTATGGCTCTGGACGCTCCTATCTCTAGTCGCACTAACCGTAGCCTCAGTGTATCTCTCCACTGTTCTCTACCCAGTACTCTACTTGAGGTACGTACTTGGGTCTGTCTTAGTCTTGTTTGCTGTAGGCTATTCAACAGTAGAGGCCCTCTACCCTGAGGAGAGGTCTCTCACTTCTCTCGAGAGACTTGCTCTCTCTATAGGTCTCTCGCTAGCAGTAGTCCCATTAGTAGGTTTAATATTGAACTACACGCCGTGGGGTATAAGGCTTGAGCCAGTCCTTGTGTCGCTCTCACTATATACTTCACTACTAGCTCTAGTAGCTGCCTATAGAAAGTTCAAACTCCTGAGAGTGGTGTAGTAGTGCTCACACACTGCTTCAAGACCCTCGCAGTATCTGCGTTTAGGAAGAAGACTGCGCTAGTTATCTTACTCGCAGTACTACCTCCCACACTAATCACTCTCACCCTAACGGCTTCGGTAACTGCGGTCGAGCTACTCTCAGAAGACCTAGTGAGGCACTTATCTGGTGGAGCCCTACTACTGTCTAGAGAACCTGTGGGAAGAAACTGCTCGAGAGTAAGCTACGGACTCGCCACGCTAGTACATGGGAATGCCTCTACCACTACTCCAGCGCTATATGCGTTAGACACCGAAGAACTCTCTATGATAATAGGTGTGGACTTAGTAAAGGAGGCTGGAGAATGCCCCACACCAGCAGTCCTACTCCCCCAGAGCCTTTCGAGTCTAGAAGTACACCTACCAACCTACCTAGAGGTCATGCTAGGTGATGTACGCCTCAACGTGTGCGCTATTCAAGCGAGGCTCAAGGCAGTCAACGCCCCAATAATAATAGGTGTACTCGCTCCTCATACTGAGTCAGGGTTTCTCTGCTTTACTGACTCAGCAAGTGTTGGTCGACAGGTTACTGAGTCGGTAGTTAGTGACTTATCTCAACTTGCTTCAAGGTACTCTCTCCTAGTTATTTCAGCATATGTACCTGCACTATACCTCACGACGCTTAAAGTATTCGACGAAGTGAAGCAGGAAGTGTACGCCCTAGGTAGCTTAGGAGTTAGCCGAAGAAGGCTGACTTCAGCGTTTACCTCCTTCTGCTCTATGGCCGTGCTAGTAGTCTCTCTATACAGCCTTTTTCTAGGGTACGTGGTCTTACTACTGGGCAGGGTAATCCTTGCAAACCTAAGTACCGCAACCTTTCCAGCTCCGGTTTTAGGGTCACACTGTCTACTGCTACCAGTAGCTCTCTCCCTACTGGAGGCTCCACTAGCCTACGTGGTCTTTCAGAGGGGGTACTACCGTGTGTTCAGCTGACCTTAAGGCATTACTAAAGTCCATCCCCTACCTACATCACGCAGGTTTCATAGCTTTATTAGCCACTCTCTCGTTTCTATCTCTAAGTGCGCTAGGTCTAGCCAGCTCATTCTATAGGCTCTATTACGACATTGCCTCACTGGATGGGAGCGGGCTCGTAGTTTCGAGCTACTCTATCTCCCCCATGACCTCCGTAATCAGGAGGAGTTACGTAGAGGGGCTAGTTAGTAATGTTACAGACGTCGATATAGAGTTCATAGTACTTGCCCCAGTTTTCGCAGGCGGTAAGGTCGTAGTAGTCAGGGGGCTAGAGGGGGAGAGGTTGCGCAAACTACTCGGTTTTGAGCTATGGGGGGAGTACTGCGTAGTAGTTAGCCGCAGGCTTGCCGGAGAACTTGGAGTTGGGGAAGGTGCTGTCATACCTTTGTACTCTATTCTAACTAGGAAATTCCTCCTAGCTCACGTCTGCGCTGTCGCAGACCTTCCATCAATTTACGCATCTGAGGTAATCTCTGGTGTAGAGCTAGCTAGAGAGCTGAGGGGGTTGGCAGGCGATAGCTACTCTATTGCCGTAGTTAGGTCTGAAGACTCGAGAGTCCTCTCCTATCTGGCGTCTAGACTGGGACTCACCCTAGAGGTGTCTGTTCTAAGTAGAGCGCTCCTAGTGCTTACTCAGAGGGGGAGCGAGGTCGCAGTCGAGATGAGGGCAGAGCTTCCCGAAGTATACATAGGTAGGTTGGGCTTACACAGAGACTTCCTCTACTATCTTGCTTACTCGGTAGCTACTATAGCTATGCTCTGCCTACCGATCTTCGGGGAGGCACTAGTCAAAGTTTTTAGAGGACCTGCCAACACCTTAAGGTTCCTCGGCGTCTCTAGAGCTAAGCTGTCTCTAATGTTCGTTGTAATAGCTTTAGTGTACACTACTCTAGCACTAGTTCTCGCCTCACTTGCGAATATGTTGTTGGGGAACTACCTAGCTTTAAGAGTCCTAAGCTACTCGATAGCTCCCAGCCTGAGAATTAGGGAAGTTGCCTCAATAGCGGCAATCCAGGCGGTCCTCCTAACCTCGGGTGTCGGGTGGGGAGTTAGAGAGCATGTTGAGTAAGAAGCTGCTGGTAGCAGTAGTGGTAGCAGTTGCCGCACTCGTAAGGCTCCTCCCGGCAGTAGCTGCGGGTCACTACTTCTCGACTGACGTGTGGCCTCTAATTAAAACTGCGTATATGATGATCGAGAAGCCGAACTTGAGGTTCTGGAACCATACCGAGCTAGGTGGGTACCACAACAGGTGGCCGGCTTCGATAATTTCTGGAGTGGTTTACTCTGAGATAACTAGTCTAGATGCCGCAGTGTTCTTTAGGTACGCTGGTGTCGTAGCTGTTTCTACGTGTCTGACTCTATTTGTATATGCTGTTGCGTTAAGAGTTTCCAGCGTGCGGAGAGCGTTAATATGCTCTCTAGTCTTCAGCGCCACACCATCTTTCGTTGTGTTCACAACTACGGTGCTTAAGGAGGTCTACTCCTACCCCATAGCTGCCGCACTAGTCTTAGTAACGATACACAAACCTCGCAGTAGCATACTTCTAACCGTTTTAGCCCTCTCTATCTCTCTAGTAACTTCTCATCCACTCACACCCGTCATCCTAGCGTCGGCTATGGTGAGCTACTTACTCACTAGGTTATTCGGAGAGGATAGCCCTCGCTTAAGGCGGGAAGAGGCCCTCTGGGTTGGAGCTGTTTCGGCAGTACTTGTAGCCACTTACGCAGTGTACGCAGCTTTCTATAGCTGGGAGGGACTTAAGCTCAAGCTGGAAATCTACGACTTAGTAGCTCTAGTAGCTATAGCTACAGTAGTCTATGGTTGGTATGCTCTCAACAGGGGCAGTAGAGTCAGGAGCTCTCTCCTACTCGCCCCAATAGCTCTCGCATCCGCTGTCTTCAGCTCGGTCAACCTACTCGATACCTCTACTGCTCTCTACGCACTCGTACTCGGGGCTATGCTGCTAGCCCTACTCGTTAAGAAGGGTGGAGTACCTTGGTCGGTTGTACCTGATTCAATACTACTCCCAATAGCTACAGCAGCTCTATACGTCTTTCTAGCACAACCCGCTCTACTGCCTCTAGCCCATAGGGTTCTCAACTACGTAGTGTGGGCAGTAGCTATAGCGCCGGCACTAGTGAAGTCTGATAGTAAGCTCCTAGACCTACTCCAGCTAGCCATATTAATTGCGGGTATCGGAATATCTGCTAACGCCCTACTGTTCGGGGACTCTACTACCTACTACTGGGTATATAGAGAAGCTGAGCTAGACGTACTTAGGATCACACCACTACTTCCCACTAAGGTATGTGGTGATGCTAAGATCCAGTACATCGTGGGACCGGAGGTAGAGGTTAGTGCGATATGCGGCATTGAGGTACTTAGGGGCTCCGGGGGGACCGACCCCCTAGTGCTCTACGTAGATAACTTAAGGTACGGCTACGTTCTTTCACCAGTAGACAGATACCCAGTACGTAGCTTCGACAAAGTTAAGAGTAGCTTAAACCTCCTCTACAGCAACTTCTACTTGCTCGTTTGGGGGCGAGCATGACCACTGTGCTTGCACTAAGAAGCGTGTGTAAGGTAGTAGGTAGTGAAGTGGTTCTTCGGGGGGTAGACCTCGAGCTTAAGCCAGGTGATGTCGTCATAGTTAGGGGGAGAAGTGGTGTTGGTAAGACTACTCTAGCCAAGATAGCTTCACTCCTCCTACTGCCAGATGCTGGTTCAGTAGAGTTTCTAGGTGTGGAGGCCTCTAGGGCTAGTGACGCAATGAGGTCGTCTCTCAGGCTTAAGTACTTAGGGTACGTCGACCAAGAGTTCACTCTTCTTCCGAGGCTGACGGTCTTCGAGAACTTGGAGCTACCTCTAGCACTCCTGGGAGTTCCTAAAGGAGAGAGGTCGGAGCGTGTGAGAGAGATTCTTAGCCGCCTTGACCTCGAGGACCTCAAAGACAGGTACCCTAGTGAGCTTAGTGGGGGTGAGAGGCAGAGAGTAGCAATAGCTAGAGCCTTAATAAAGAAGCCTAGGCTCGTAGTTGCTGACGAACCTTTCTCTAATCTAGACGACTTATCGGTCTCGACGGTAGTAGAGCTTATTAGGGAGGTAGTGGCTGAAGTAGGAGCGTCTGTACTAATAACAACTACAGATCTAGTCTCAAATTACGGTATTGGAGTGAGTAAGGTCTTACACCAGGGCAGGATCTCATAGCTTCGCTAGAAAACCCGCGAGATCTTCGGTGTAATCATCGATCAGCTATTAGCTTAAGTCTCGGTCTTGTGAGTTCTCCCTACTTAGGTACGGGTACTTTCTTGATAGCTTCTTCAACTAATGATTCGGGTGTTTCTCCCTCTACTTCGAACTCATCGCGAATTTTTAATTTGTGTGCTACTACTGGTACTGCTACAGCCTTGACGTCGTCGGGTATTACGTAGTCTCTTCCGTCCATTAGTGCGTAAGCTCTAGATAGAACTGCGAGGTGTATCGAGGCTCTATGAGATGGACCGTAGAGGACTGCTTCGTGGTTCCTTAAGTAGGTCACTATCCTCACTATGTACTCTCCCACGGTGTCACTTAGGTGCACTATCTTGTCCAGCGATTCAGTGACTTCCGCAACTACGGCTGGTGTTGTAGCTTGGTTTACAGGGGGGTCGAGAATTACCGAAGCTCTCTTTACTATCTCCAGCTCCTCCTCTGGTGGGTTGTAATAGCTAGGTACTTTAGCGAAGAACCTGTCGGCTAGGGTCTCCATCATCTGGTATGCTCCAACAGCTATCTTCGGTGATACCTCCGTCGCTACGACCATGAAGGGCCTAGGTATGGTGTAGGTGACTCCATCTATCGTAGCTCTATACTCTTGCATGACCTCAAGTAAAGCCGCTTGAGTCCTCGTGGGGGCTCTATTCAGCTCGTCGAACATGAGGACATTAGTGAATATCGGTCCCCTCACGAACTCTTTTCTCCCGTCTAGCCTGTAGATGTGGAACCCAAGGATGTCCGAGGGGAGGATATCCGGGTGTCCCTGGACTCTCCTAAACTCCCCACCTATGGCCTTAGCGAGGCTCTTGGCCAGAAGGGTCTTACCGGTCCCGGGGTAGCCCTCGATCAAGAGGTGCCCTCCGGAGAATAGTGTGGCAACAGAAAGCTTGACTACCTCGGGCTTACCGACGTAAACCTTCCTTACTTCCTCAAGAACTCTGCTTACTACATCCCTGGCTCTATCGAACTCCAATGCCACAACCGCTAAGACTGTTATCTTAGTAAAAGCTTATAAGCTATAAGAGATACTTGGAGACAAGCCCCTACTCTAGGTGACAGTGTAGTAACCGCCGAAGGCGGTGGAGGTGTCAACCCCGCTGCGGTTTTCATAGTCCACTAGCGCAGCTTCGGTGAGCCTATGGAGCGCAAGTAATGTGAGGAAACTCCCAGACAGCTGGCTGGGATAACTCTGCTTTCTGCGACTACTTACTTCTGGAGGTAGATACGATGGAATCTTGCGAAATGGGTAGTGACGCCCCATGGCTAGCTCTTCAATTCGAGGTAGCTAGCACGCTGATGTAGGTGCAGTGCTCAGCTTAGGGCCGTTTTCTTCTCGGTGGTTGCTTGATCTTGAGGTAGGAGTAAGCTCTGTGAGCTTGGCGGGTGGGACCTGGGCACACTCTGCTTCACCGTGGGAAGTGGGGTGAACCACGGGCAATCAGAGACTCTCTCACATATATGAAGCTAGGGGAGAAGGCCGTTGAGGGGCTGTGTCGATCTCATACCGTGTCACTATATTGGAATAAGCTTGGGCGTACTTACTATTAATGGTGTCTAGGGACACTCGGGTTACTTATGGTTTGTCACGAGCTACTTTACTACTCTCATTGTTCAGTTAGTTAGTGAGTATGCTGGAGAGTAAGCATTTTTGCTTAAACTACTGCTAGTAGTTGGTGCTATCTATGCCTTTAGTGGAAGTAACGATGTGGGCTGGTGTTCGTTTAGAGATTAAGAAGAGGTTGGCCGAGGGTATAACCAAGGTCTTTGAGGAGCTTGGGATCCCTAGGGAAGAGGTTACGGTTGTGATAAGGGAGGTACCTAAGGAGAACTGGGCTACTGGGGGTCAGCTCCACTCAGAGAGGTTTAAGTAGCTACTCTCTAAGTGTGGTGGTACTATAGTTAGAGCTGTAAGTAGTGAGTTCCTCAAGGGAGTGTTGAGGAGGATCTTCGAGGCTCTCGGAGTGCCTAACTTGTTCGCTGAGGTAACGGCGGATGCCTTGGTTTACGCTAACCTAAGATGTATAGACTCCCACGGTGTTTCGAGGGGGCTAGACTACGTCGTCGGGATTAAGCTGGGCGAGATAAACCCGAGGCCAGTCATTAGGGTAGTTCGCGAGACCAATAGCTCTGTACTCCTGGATGGTGACAGAGGTTTAGGCCCTCCGGTAGCGAACGAACTCGTGGAGAGAGTTATCGAGAAAGTGGGCTCTACGGGTGTAGCTATTGGTGCTGCTAGAAACCTCCGAGACGTAGGTGCTCTAGGGTACTACGTAAGTAAGGTCACTAGGGCTGGCTACATAGGTGCGGCTGTTGCTAACGCTAAAGCGAGAGTTTCTGTGCCGGGAGTTGCATCACCTATAGTTGGTACAAACCCTATAGCCGTCGGAATTCCGTCTAGAAAGAGAACGGTCTTGCTGGACATGGCTCTATCCGTCGCCTCATACGGGAAGATACTCTCTCATGCTGCGAGAGGAGAGAGGATACCCGAGGGGTGGGCTCTCAACAAGTACGGAAAGCCTACTACCTCACCAGAGGAAGCTGTCGAAGGGTACTTGCTCCCCATTGGAGGCTACAAAGGTCTAGCTCTAGCAATGATAGTCGACATACTCGCCGGACCCGTAATCGGAGGACCGGTCAGTCTAGAGATAACCGGCAGGGGTCCATACACCCAAGGAGGGCTACTAGTTCTAGCCATAGACCCAGCCCTCTTTAGAAAGCTAGAGGAAGTAGAAGAAGCCATCGAAAACTACGCTAGGCTAGTAAAGTCTCTCCCGAGAGACCCGAACACGGAGGTTATAATACCCGGAGAAAGAGCTACCAAATGCGTTGAAGAGAGATCGCAGCGCGGTATCCCATTAGACGACGAGACCTTCAGCAGGCTAGCCAAGATCGCAGAAGAGCTCGGCATTAGCGTTACTGAGCTAACATCACCTATTCCCAATGTTTGAGCGTTTTCATACCGTTGGACGACTCAAAAAGCGTTCGTATTTCATGAGCTGGTCAGTGAGTCTGCGAGCTCGAGAGCCACATCGTCTCTAGGGATACCCTGGGGAGACAGAAGTAGTCTACTTTAGGTGACACATGGTGGTTCGAGAACTTGTTTAAAGTGTTTTTAATTAATATGGTTTAGGTCTTTACTTGGTGTAGTCTGTTGGTACGTGCGTACGTATCGGTTGATGCGGAGGGACTTCCGGGGATCTTCCACCCATCTCAACTCACTCTCGAAGGCAAGATGTTTCATGAACTTAGGGAAGTCATGGCTAGAGTCGTGAGGGTTGTTGCTGAAGAGCTGAAGAAGCACGGCTACCCTGAGGTGTGGGTTGCGGACAGCCACGGGTTCATGGGCAACCTCCCGTATCTTGAGGTCCTGGACGGTGTCTACCTAGTGAGGGGGTCTCTAAGGCCTGCCTCTATGGTTTACGGTATAGATAGAGGGTTCGAAGTAGCCATGTTTTTAGGGTACCACAGTGCGGCCGCTACGCCTAGGAGCATCGCTGACCACACCTATAGTGGGCTCGCTTTCTATGAAGTGAGAGTGAACGGTGTGAGAGCTAGTGAGTTCTACATAAACGCCCTCGTGGCAGGGCACTACGGGGTTCCCGTAGTCCTGGTGGCTGGAGACGACAAGCTTAGGGATGACGTTCACGAGAAAGTTCCTTGGGCTGTCTACGTCACTATTAAGGAGTCGATCTCGAGGTTTTCCGCCGTTATGAAGCCCATGAACCTCGTAGTCGAGGAGCTTAGAGCAGGTGTAACTGAAGCAGTTAGAAGAGTTCGCGAGGGTAGTGTGAAACCGCTCAAGACTAGTACACCCATAACTATGGAGTTCCACATGAGGAGGTCTGAATATGCTGACGCAGCAGAAGATATACCGGGTATCACGAGAGCTGGGGCCTACACACTTCACTACACAGCTAGAGACCCTGTAGAAGGTTACAAGATAATGAGGCTACTCGCTCTACTGGCTTCAGCCGTAGAAGCGGTCTACCGAGTCTAGATACACTAAGTGCGTATATAGAAAGTGGGTACTACTGGTGGTGCTGTAGTATTGGGGTCTGGAGGCAGAACCTACGTACTGAGGTTCGTAGTTGGAGTTCTCGACACGAACATGTACTTAGTATACGATGAAGAAACTCGCGACTCCATATTAATCGACGTAGGTGGAGACCCATCGGAAGCACTGTCCTGGATCCGCAGGCTAGACCTTAACTTAGTTGCTGTAATCTCTACTCACGGACACTTCGACCACGTCGTAGGAATACCCAGGCTTGAGCGTAGAGCACCTTCATACATCCATAGAGCTGATGTCGAGACCGTTAAGATAAGTATGGAGTGGTACTCAAGGTATACTAGTGAGGAGCTCAGAGAACCCCTCTTCGACGTACTGCTAGATAGTGACGCAAAGCTGAAGCTCGGCAGTATCGAGCTGGAAGTACTACACACACCTGGACACAGCCCCGGCTCCATATCTATATACATACCGTCTGCTAGTGCTCTATTCACTGGTGACACACTGTTTGCGGGAACAGTCGGGAGGACGGACCTCCCGGGTGGCTCACCGAGAGAGCTCGCTAAAAGCATCAACAAGATATTCAGTAAGGTTCCACTAGATACTCTAGCCTACCCAGGACACGGACCTCACACTACTCTACGCAGAGAGATGAGGGTAAACCCCTACGTTGAAGACGCTCTCACAAGCTCTAACCAGTTCCAGTAAGTAGCTCGAGGAGCCTGAATACATCTTCGAAAGAACCCCTCTTCCTAACCCTAGATACGGACTTCTTCAACCACTTCTCCTCGCTTAAGAGAGATCTAACTGCTCTCTCGAAGACCTTTCTTCCCTCAGAGTTTAGGTAGCCACGGCTATCAAAGAAGCTAGAGTAATCACTAACCAGAGCTCGAAGTAACCTGATAGCCTCTTCACGAGCACTACTCACACTAAACCACTCCACTGAACGTCTTCGAGTCAGTAATGCGGGGTCCAGCCACAGTATAGCTAGCGCGAAACTCTCATCACCCTCAATCAACGAGATCGTAGTAACTCAGCTAATAATTGTTAACCTCCTCTAACTAGCCTCAGTACAACGACATCACTAACGTCACACGTCGATACTCTACTGTCTAGAGGCTTCCCATCTAGTGACGTTACGAGTACTTCTTCAACTGACAGAGCTCCTCCCTTAGACCTCAGGAGGTCGTCGATAAACGAGTATAGATCGACGCACTTCTCTACCTCAAAGCATAGCTTAGAACCGATAGAAGAAGAGAGGTTACCTAAAAAGTGTACACATAACACTAACTAGCACCCAGCTCTCTGCGGAGAGCTCGTACTACATCTACTGCGTCGTAAAGGCCGAGCTTCCTGAGGGTTTCTTCAGTAGGTATGCCGAGGTCGTCCCAACCTAGCTGCCTGTAGTACTCAACTAGGTTCTTCGAGACTTCTTCTCGAGGTACTAGAGACCCTGCGTAAGGTCCGGTCGGGAGTGGCTCGTAGAACCTAGGTGGGTTATCGTCGTGTTTTCTCGGGTCCCACCTCACGTCGGGTCCTCCGAGTAGTAGAAGTATCCTCTGTAGTGAGAGAATCCTAGGTCCTATGGTGCCGTATAGCTCATCCTTAGTCACACTCCAACCAGTCACAGCGTTCAAGAACTTGAGTACGGTATCTTCTTCAACAGAAGTAAACATGCAGATAACGGCACTATCGAGAAACGCAGACCAAACCTCGGATTCCTCACTATTTGCTGGAAGCCCGGCAACAGACGTGTGGTCACCTCCCTGAACAGAAGCTGCGTAAGCTATTGGCTGCGGGTAGTCCTTCCTACTCCTAATCCCGTGAGCACCTACTCCAATACCCTTAACCTGTACTGCGTACTTAAGGACGTCTTCAACAGGCAACCTCTTTCTCTTAGCTATCTCAACAGCACTTCTGTATACTCCTTCGGCAAGTACAGCACCAAATCCTCGCCTGTAGGCTATGTCCTCTAGCAATTTCTTAAGGCTCTTGAAGTCACCCCACCTCAAGGTGTAACCTACGTCATCCTCAGTTAGCATCCCTCTCTCGAACAGCTCGACTGCGAACCCCACTACGTTCCCCACTTGGATCCCGCACAGCCCTAGGTCGTCAGCTATTGCTGAAAGAGCGATTACTTTATCTACTTCAAATAAACCGAGGTTAGAGCCTAAGTAGGCACCCATCTCGTAGTCAGGTCCGTCGGTTAAGTAGATTACTCCATCAACTACTGCTCTGCTAACCTTCATGCAGGCCAGAGGGCATCCCCAGTCTGCCCACGGGTTCTTTACCCAGTGCTTTCTCTCTATTGGTGCGTGACTGAATTCTTCCCTATTGTGCCACTCCTCCTGCCAGTTCCTAATAGGCTCTGAGCTAGTTTCGTATCCAACCCTCCACAAGCCAGAGGTAGTCCCCCACCTCCTGAAGGTCGTTCTCGCAGCAACTTTATCGATTACTTCGTACCTAAGCTTAGCGAAATCGTCCCTATTAGCTACGGGAGGTAGGGGTCCAGAACCCTCGACCACTATCGCCTTAAGCCTCTTAGATCCCATGACAGCTCCGTAACCACCGTACCCGGCTGCGTGGAACCACCTAGCCATGACTGCCGCTGTTCTCACTAAGTTCTCACCAGCTGGACCTATGTAAAGTGACGGCAAGTCCCTACCTACATCATCTCTTAGTGCTCTAACTAGCTCCAGACCTCTCAACCCCCACAGCTTACTGGCATCGCGAACCTCTACCGAGTCGTCTTTTACGTATAGGTAGACAGGGTCTCTTGAGGCACCACTCACTACTATCCCGTCGTAACCTGCTGCCTTTATTGCGTAAGCTACGTGACTACTTACAGCAGAACCTACTACACCCCCACTCTGTGGGCTCTTGCCTGAGACCACTAGCTTTATTCCTGGGTAGTACCCAGTTAGGGGACCTGTGAGGACGGTTAGGATGTTCTCGGGTCCGAGTGGGTCGACATCCCTCCACTTCCTCCCTAGCTCTCTCCATAGGAGATACGTCGCTAGACCTCTCCCACCTACGTACATCCTATAGGTCATTGGGTGGATCTCTTCTGTGGACATTCTGCCCGTACTGAGGTCGACTCTTAGGAGTCTTCCCCAAGACCCGAAGAGGTACACCATAGCTAACACCTCACGTAAAGTACTTCCTTCCGAGTTCTTCTGCTAGAGTGCTTCCGGGTTTAGCGTAGTGCTTAATCCCCGTGTTAGCAGGCTTCCTGATGACCTTTAGTGCGTTATAGCCTGCTCTAGAGCATTCTTTAGCGCAGACAGGGTCTCCCATACAGAGGTCACATATCAAGACGTACTTCTTTCCTTTAACTACCTTAGGGATCTTCCCGGGGCATGCTTCTACGCACTTGAGGCAGAGTGTGCAGAGGGATGGGTCTACTAGTACGGCCCCAGTTGCTTGGTCTACTCTAAGTGCTTTAGTTGGGCAAGCATTTACGCACGGGTAGTCAGGACACTGTACGCAGTACTGAGGTACTGGTGCCCCCGGGTAGTGCTCGTAGACGGTTATCCTGGAGGCTGAGGGCCATATGACTCCTTCGTGCTTAAGAGAGCAGGCGATCTCGCATAACCTACATCCAGAACAAGCAGTGTAGTCTACAAGTATCCAGAGCTGGCCTTGGGGTGTACTCAAGCTAACACCATCGATCTTTAAGGTCTAAGCTTTTATACTAGCCTATAGTGAGTAAGTTGACAAGCACTATCCTGAGGTAATACCAGAGCCTTCCATACCGCTTAAGGTAGGTAAAGTAGACTACTAATATAACGCTTTAGAGCGGTTAACCTATGAAGTGCTCTAGTCTATGAACCCTATTGAGGACTTACTCTCCAAGTATGGTGGAAGAGCTTACTATGTACTAAAGGCTGCTCTAGAGGTTGCAGAAGAAAACAGAGAGATGGGGCTTTCCAGACTAGGTGACTTCGACTACAGGTCTCTAGTGCGCAAGCTTAAGTCCTGGGGGATTGAGTACAACCCCTCGAACTTACTCAAGGTAATCGAGAAAGAGTACGGTCTCGTGAGGACATCCTATAGGTCGTCTAACCAGAGGTGGTGGGTGTTTACTGATATATCTTTAGTAAAGCTAGCTCTAGAAGACAGTAGAGACGAACCTGGAGACCCCGAGGAAGAGCTTCTAGCGATTCAGATAGCTGTGTTAGACGTAGATAAAGTTATTGCCGAACTAACCAGTATTTTGACTAGAGAGAAGATCAGCCCGACAGACGAGAAGAAGCTAAAGGAGATAGTACTAAACGACCTACCACCCATAATCGAGGTCTACAAGAAAGCTACTAACTACGGTAGTAAGTTCTCGGACTTCATAGGAAAAACTAAGAAGGCCCTCGATCTCGCACGTAAAGCAGCTCTCCTAGTTAAGAGTGGCTACCGAGTAAGCAGTGGAGAGACTCTGGGTGAAAGTATCGATAGCAGGCTACCAACTCCTTCAAGAATACGCTGAACTCCTATCAAAACCTCTCCCCCATAAATCCTCTTGTCAGCAGTAGACTGCCTACAGGTTGTTTTTGTTTTCCTAGTTATTCGGGTTGTTCCTACGGATTCCGAGAACCAATCACCTAAAACATATGGAAAACCTGGTGTTTAAGTACTTCTGAGCTTGTTAGCCGCTCTTCGCCGATGGCCCTAGGGAACCTAGTGAACTGCGGGAACCGCAGGTGGGGAGTATGGGGACGACAGATGGGATGGATCTGTGTTCAGTAAAGCTGAAACAACCTAGTTAATGAGTACGGGCGACCATTCAAGCAGTTCAACCCATATAAACCAATACGAGGTCCGAACCTCGTAATTCTACATAAGGTTATCGTAGTTAACTAACCCTCTTTTAATTAGTTAAGCTAATAAAGCTTGGTGTAAAGGATAGCCCCGTTAGTACTGATCGTAGGGTCCGGCTGTGTAGGTTCCCTCATTACTCACGCCTTTAACCTATCTGGAGTACGACCTACCGTTGTCTTCAAGTCCACTCTAAGAAGTAGGAAGATTAGGTCACTAAGTAACAACGTAGTAGAGCTAGATGCGGACTTTACTACGTGGGACAGCATAGGTGGGTACTGGGATTACGTAGTGGTGACTACTAAAGCGTATGATGCTCTAGAGGTTATTGCGAGGCTTCGCTATCTCAACTTCAACTTAGTCGTGTTTACTCAGAATGGTCTCGGTGTACTCGAAGCTGCTGAAGAAGTTCTCGGCTCGGGTAGAGTTGCTCAGCTAGTTCTAAACCACGGGGTTTACTATAGCGAAGAGCGTGAGGAATTCGTGTGGGTCGGGGGCTCGAGGAGCTATATCGGTACCAGGGGGGAGCCACCTAGCTACCTCTATCACTTGGTAGACTACTTCAGGGTACTGAACGTTGAAGTAGTCCGTAACATAGAGCCGTATAGATGGCTAAAGCTAGCTGTAAATGCTTCAATAAATGCTCTTACAGCAGTACTGGGAGTTCCCAACGGGTACTTAGCTAAGGTCCCGGAGTTAGCGAGTGCGACTCGATTGGTAGCGAGAGAAGTTGCTGAAGTAGCTAAGCGTATAGGTATAGAGCTCCCAGCAGACCCAGAAGAGGAAGCAATAAAGGTAGCAGAGAAAACTGCTGGAAACATTTCGTCAACACTAGCGGACTTAAGAAAGTGTAGGAAGACTGAGGTAGATTACATAAATGGCGCTGTAGTTAAGTTAGGTAGGGATTTGAACGTACCCACACCCTACAACGAGCTACTATACTACTTAGTTAAGAGCTTAGAGGTGATGTGTAGGCATGTCTAAAGATAAAGTAACACCGTACCACTTCATAAAGCTGAAGAAGGAGGGAAAGAAGATAGTCATGGTTACAGCATACGAGTACGTACAGGCTAAGCTAGCTGATGAAGCTGGAGTCGACGGCATTCTCGTTGGAGACTCCCTCGGGATGGTGGTCATGGGCTACAAGTCGACAATACCAGTCACATTCCAAGACGTCGCCCACCACCTTAAAGCAGTTGTGTCAGCATCACCTAGAGCTCTAGTTGTCGCCGACATGCCTTTTCTAACTTACGAAGTAAGCCGCGAAGAAGCCGTTAGAAACGCTGGTAAGTACATCAAGTTGGGTGCTGACGCTGTTAAAGTTGAGGGAGGTGTAGAAATAGTAGATAGAGTTGAGGCAATGGTGAAAGCAGGGATCCCGGTTATGGGTCACGTGGGGCTCAACCCCCAGAGGTACCTAGTTTTAGGTATGAGAGTTAGAGGTAAGACAGCAGAAGATGGTGTAAGGGTTTACGAAGACTCTAAAGCACTCGAGGAGGCCGGAGTGTTCTCGATAGTGATAGAGTTCACTACATCCGAGGTAGCAGCAGAAGTGACTAAAGCACTCAAGGTACCTACGATATGTATCGGGGCTGGACCCTACTGCGACGGTCAGATACTAGTCTTCCACGACCTCGTAGGCTTGAACACGAGTCCACCACCTTTCGTAAAGAAGTATGCTGAAGGGTACGAAGTCTTCAAGAACGCCCTCAAGTCCTACGCTGATGAAGTGAGAACCGGCTCCTTCCCTGAGGAAAGACACTACTTCAGGATGCACCCAGACGAGCTCAGTAAGTTACTAGACATACTGAGTAAAAAGAGGTCTAGCTCGAGGAGTACTCCTTAATCCATGGGTAGAGGTCTACCCACCTGTGGAGCCACGGTCTGTACGTCCTGATGTAGGGTTCTCCAGTGGTTAGCTTCTTTATGAGTTCAGCACTCCTCCTGTACTTTATCGACTCTAACGAACTGCTCCCCATCTTGGACTTCCACTCCTCTAGTGGGAGCACGTACTTCTTCTGTACGTAGTCTCTATAGACATCACTCATGACGTTGAACGTACAGAACGGTATGACCCTTCCGTCGGGCATGAGGTAGTGTACGTTACACCTCATTACTCTCTCGACGTCGTAGTTGTAGAGGTCCATGAAGTGCATCATACCTAAAAACAGCATCTTGTAGTGCCACTCGCCGAGAGCTTCGTAAGACCTCTTAATGAATATGTTTGCCAGCATCTTCGGTAACACACTCCTCAGCTCCCTCGGTACATCACCCCACCTAACGTACTTAGAGACTAGGTTGGCTACTAGCTTAAGCCCTACAAAAGACTTAAACCCACCTTTTCTAAGTTCTTCCGATTTCTCTACTAAGTAGTCGAGGAGTCCGTAGACGTCGATAAACCTAGTTATAGGTATGAACTCCACTTCAGCACTCCCTCTGTCTAGAACCCTCGTGTAGACGTACGTTGCTACACCGCAATGTGGGTGGTTAGCCATCTCGAACTTGAAGTCTCCGGCAAGCCTCTCTATGAACTCCGATATGGGGACTGATGCCGGCACCGGGAACCAGTCTTCCTTCTTGATCTGTCCCCGAGTCTGCTCTTCGATAAGCTTTACTGCGTCCGATATAGTTATCCTCAGCTTCTCTCTCTCAGCCCTCCTAATCATCCCAGTGAGAGATACGGGTTGGAAGTTTACACCACGCACTACGTCTTGGTTTAGAGCAGCAAACCTCACTATGTCTCCCAGCTCCTCGGTGTTCACATTCTTTATGATTACTGGAACTAGAACTACGCTAGTCATACCACCGGCTCTAAAAGCCTCTAGGGCGTAGGGAGCCTCCCAGTGGTTCTTGGGGTTAGCTCTCGGTGATACACCGTCGAAGCTCATGTATACAGTGTTTACTCCCCTGGTCCTCAAGTCGCGAGCATAGGATGCGGCTGCTTCAAGACCCTTATCTACGTACAGTCTTGCGAAAGTTATGGCGTGAGTATTGAGCTGTATGTGTTTAACACCCATACTCTTAAGTAAGCTGATGATTTCCGGCAGGTCCTCTCTTACTGTAGGCTCACCACCGGTTACCTGAATCACGGGTGTTACCTTCTGCTTAAGTAGCTGCTCAACCATGTACTTGATCTGGCTCAAGTCCGGCTCGTAAACAAAGCCGCTCTTTTCCGCATAAAAGAAGCAGAACCAGCAGTCTAAGTCGCATCTATTCGTAGCTACTAGGTTAGCTATAGCCGTGTGACTCATGTGTATAGGGCAGAGCCCGCAGCTGTACGGACACGGTGCTGTGAGGTCGGTGTATGCGTGCCGAGGTCCCCTTCCCTCGATAAAGAACTTCTCCAACCTCTTTGCGTACTCAGCGTCTCCTTGGTAAACGTCCTCTATTTCACCGTGCTCGGGACAGATCTTCCTAATGAACCACTTACCATCTCTCTCGACAATAACAGCTGGGAGGAGAGCGTTACAGTAAGGACAAATAGAGTTCGTGTATCTCACTAGCTTTTCTCCACCCTTGAGCTTCGGGATAGGGCCGCCGACAGCTACGACTCTATCAGCGATCTTAATGACTCTATCACTAATCAAAAACTCGGACGCCTTACTCACTTCCATCTGTAATCACTATGAACTATTAACTCCGTTAAATAAAAGCCCGCTACCTTCTTTAAGCATTCACTAAAGCAGAGCAGTAGAAGAGGAAACCGACTTCGCAATCACCATGGTGATAAGTAACTTACTGTGTCAAAAAATTTATTAACTCCAGTAACTTACTATATTTGGTGTAACCATGCACGAAAAAGAACACTTCGAGCACCACGAAGAACATCACGAAGAGGAGAAACCAGAGGAACTTGGGGAAGAGCAAGAGGAGTTCTTCGAGCACCACAAAGGACACCACGGTTGCCACCACCACTGGCACCACAAACACCATAGGCACCACAAGCACTTCCCCGTTCGAGGACCACTACACCTACTAGTCTTGAAGCTACTAGAGGAGAAACCTCTTCACGGTAGTGAAATAAGAGAAACCCTTAAGAGTAAGCTAGACATTGATGTCCCCGGTTCAGCCATATATACCATACTCTCAATTCTTGAGGAAAAAGGTATGATACTATCCAAGTGGGAGACGAGTGAAAGAGGAGCAGCAAGAAAGCTCTACAGTATTACTGAGTACGGACTTGAGTACCTGAAGGAGGGAATTGAGGACCTGAAGAAGTTTAAGAAGATACTTGAATACCTCACTTCATAAAACTCGACGGCTTTTAGCAGTTGCTTGCGCTCATCAACGTGGTTGTTTTTGGTTATTCTAGTTTTCGTTTTTTCTGGGAGCGGGTTCACCCCACCTAGATATCCCCGCTCTCTCCTCCAACAGCTCACTAGCCCACCGTCTCCCAGCTACTAAAACACGTGGTTGTTTATACACCTTTATGTCGGCTCCCGAAACCCACAGAGATAACCAAAACAACTAGAAAAACTAAAACTAAACAACCTGCGGACAGTCCTTCCGCACATGGGTTTAGGTAATCAAGGTAGCTGGACACTATACCTCTATGGTCCAGCATGTAGGTCTATGTTAAGTTTGAGCAGATCTTTCTCGATTTCGCCGTTTTCTAGGGCTAGGAGAGTAAAGATTTTCCTGGCGCTAACTGCATGTTTTAACTATCTTCAATCCGTAGATGTACTTCCTCGGTGCGTACTCTAGAACTTTTCTGACCTCAGCGAGATACGCGCTTTTAAGAGGTTTGAGTTCTGGAGGTTCTTCCCCACTTACGGCATACACATGCCCTACGCCACCACACGATAGAACGTTCAGCACGTCGCTTAAGTACTCAAGAGACCTATGTGGAAGGTCTATTATCACCCTACTAAAGGCTCTTTCGCTAACAAGCTCTAGAAACTCCTCAACCTTAGATAGCACTGGCACTACTCTACCCTTTAGCTTGTTTAAGCTTATGGACTTAGCTAAGTAAACTATTGCCCACGGGTTAGAGTCTACCGCAAAGCATGTAGCACTTCTTTTCGACGCTATGTGGAGAGAGTAAGGTCCAATACCGGAAAACAGGTCCAGTACTTTCTCACCGTCTCTAACCTCCTCCGAAACTCTCCAGTGTTCGTAGGATAGTGATGGATTGAAGTATACCTTCTTTACGTCTACACACAGCTTGATCCCGTACTCAGTGTGTACGGTCTCCGACAAGTCTTCACCCCATATCTTAACTAGCCTCTTAACCCTGAACTCGCCCTCAGTTGCCGTCGAAGTATAGACGGTTTTCACACCTGGCGACACTCTAGCTATCGCCTCACCCACTAAAGAACCGTAGCTTAGGAGGTCTTCTGGAAGATGTATGATAGCTATACTACCTATTAACTGATAAGACCTAGGGACTCTACGTAAGACATCCTCAGGGAGGAGACCTCGGAGCAGGTCGATAAAGCGTACCCCCCTGGAGCCAGTCTTAAAGAGATCAACGCAAGGTACTGAAAAAATACCGCGATTCCGCAGGATCTCGACAGCCTGCGAAGTAGAGCCTTCCACCACCGGGACTCTAACAACTCTACGCAAGCGGTCGCTCTTCACTGAGTGGTTTGGTAGGAGGAGTCCGAAGCTCCGCAGTAGTGAAATAGCTTTATCTGCGCTCACGCTCTCGACTTCCACGCACTCAGCTAACCTACTAGCCTCTTGCACCACTGACTAACTACCGCACAATAGGTTTTACCGAGACTTATTTCTGCGAGCACGATTAGGACCTTAAGTTTTTACAGCGCTCTCAGGGTGCGGTAGCTCGAAACCTACCCACTACTAGCGAGGTTTAGGCGTAGGACTATCCACTCAGCTTCAGTTCGTGGTTAACGTTTATAAGGTCATATCGCACTCGATTTATTGATGACGAAGCAGTGGTAGAAGATAGTGAGTGGTTAAGAGTTTCGACGTCTTCGAAGGGTGTCGTTAATGGTTTCACCATGCTATCTAGAGGGAGTGGAGGAGCTAAGAGAGCCCTGGAGTTATCGTGTACGGAGTGTTTTAGCGTTAGAGTGTCGGAGTACCTAGCCGAGAACTTCATCTCTAAGGTACTACGGGGCTGGAACTCTGTCTAGTGTTATTCGGCTCAAGTCTTTAGGAGTTGTTCCAAAACTTAATAGTGCGGAAGCTCTCAGTCTAGCCTTTAGGGTAGCTGAGTACGCTGAGCAGAAAGGTCTGAAGGTGTATATGGACTCTCGCACTAGGGGCCTCATTGACTGGCTAAGGTACTTCAGTCTCGGAGTAGACGAAGTAGACGTAGTAGCTGTCGTTGGTGGGGACGGCACTATCTTAAGGACTATGCACTTACTTAGAGACCTAGAGATACCTGTTTTAACTATTAGACACGGAAAGAGGGGGTTTCTCGCCGATGTTCCACCACACGATTTCGCACTAGCGATCGACAGGTTGCTCGGTGGTGCGTACTCACTACACGAGTACATGAGGTTATCAGTGCAGGCGGAGAGAGCAGGTAGCCTACCCTACGCACTTAATGACGCAGTAGTAACGACTTCTTCAGATTCTAGAGGTAAGGTCTGTAGACTCAGAGTCATGAAGTACTCTCAGGGAGGGGTACCGGAGAGAGTGCTCACGGTAGTAGGTGATGGAGTAATAACGTCTACACCTATAGGCTCAACGGCCTATAACCTAGCCGCCGGAGGGCCGATCGTTGACCCACTCATGAGGGCCATAGTGGTCACACCTTTAGCACCGATCTCTCTCTGCTCTAGACCCGTAGTTCTACCCGACTACGTTAAGGTATCTGTTGAAGTAGGAGGTGATTCACACCCAGTGGAGCTATTTGTAGACGGAGTACTCTTCTTAAGGCTTGAGCCAGGTGCTACGATAACAGTGTCGAAAGCACCTAAGCCCGCTAAAGTCATTAGGTTCTTCGCTGAAGACTACTTCTCGAAGGTATTCGAGAGATGCCTTTAGACTGCAGAAGAAGTACTATAGTACTAGACTCAGCAGCAATGTTTGCTGGAGTCGAGCTGAGTTACGGACTCTTTTACACAACCGAGGGAGTCTTAAGAGAGGTTTTAGATAGTAGTAGCAGGATGCGGTTAGAGTTCGCTCAAGCATCAGGTAAGTTAGTAGTGCTCTCTCCACCAGGTGAGCACGTAGCGTCTGTAAAGTCTAAAGCTAGAGAGCTAGGCCTACTCAAGGAGCTTTCTAGCACGGATATAGAAGTTTTAGCGCTAGCAGAGTACGTTAAGAAGAAGTGCGGTACCGCCATTCTCTACACAGACGACAAGCTCGTTCAAGACGTAGCTCTATCCCTCGGGATCCAAGTCCGCGGGATAAAGTACGTAGAGAAGAGTAGACCAAGTAGGTACTCATATAGGTGTAAAAGTTGTGGCTATACTGGGACTGCCCCGGGGAGATGCCCACGTTGCGGCTCTACCCTAGAGCTAGAGGTATTACCTAGATAACGTACTCTTTCGGAAGTTCTACACCCGATTTACCCAGAGTGTGTGCACAGCTACGGCAGAACATCCCGAGCTTTCGATCTACGTCAAACACGCTGTTACTGAAGCTCATTACACACTCCCTGTTTCTGCAGTGCTTCAACCCCAGAACGTGACCGAGCTCGTGGAGTACCTCCTTAACGACCCTCACAACGTAGTTTCTTCTATCTGTCCACACCCTTAACCTCTTGAGGAAAACTGACGCAACCTCTAGTTCCGGGATAGCTAGACCGAATACGAAGTTGAGTCCAACTACGTAGGCGTCAGCGTCAGCTAGTAGAAGACCTATAGACTGCGGGCTCTTTCGGTACGCTACTAACCTAGTAGCGGCTTCAGCCATGTACTGACCTCGAACTCTATCAAAGATCTCTTCAGGTAGAGTGATTATCCCAGCATAGCGAGAGCTGAAGCCTAGAACCTTCGATATAGACTCTAGTACTAAGTCAACAACATCTTTTTCTACGTACTCAAAGGTATAGACTTCAACAGTTCTAGCCGATCTATTCCCTTAAAAACATGAGTGTAGAGCATAAATAAGTAACTTACTCGCTATGACATGAGCACGAAGTCGTATTCTATAAATCAAACGACTTTAAGTTGACGTGGGCAGTGGTTGTCCGCGCTCATCAACGTGGTTGTTTTTGGTTATTCTAGAAAAACTAAAACTAAACAACCTGCGGACAGTCTTCAGTGACCCAGCTACAATTCTTGACGATCTTTCATAGCTATCTCGTCGCGGGAACTCTAAAGCTTATATGCTTTAGGTTATAGCGTGATTGCGGTAGTCTGTGTATGGTCATAGAGGCTTTAGTTACTTCAGTACTTACAGTACTCATCCCAATATACGTGGTATCGTTTTTGCTCTACGTAGTTCGCGTTGTTAAAGGACCTACTATCCCTGATAGAGTACTAGCTATAGACTCCCTAGGGTACGACCTGGCGGCGTTCATGGTTGTTTTATCCATCCTCCTCAAGTCTCCTCTCATGGTCGTGTCTGGTCTAGCCCTAGCTCTCTGGGTTTACGCATTCGATATCTACATAGCTAAGTACCTAGAAGCTAAAGAAATGGGTGAGTAAAGTGATAGACCTGGTCTTAGTGGTTGCAGGGTTAGTCCTCATCTCGATCGGAGTCTTTTATGACTTCGTAGGTGCTATAGGTCTACTTAGGTTACCAAACTTCTATACGAGGCTTCACGCAGCTACTGCTGGTGCTATAGGAGGTGCCGTAGTCCCTATGATCGGAACCGCTCTCGTAGCTCTCGGTGCGGACTACCTAGGTCCTCCCAGGTTCTTCCTTGCGGGAGCAGCCTTTGCGAGTAGCATACTACTAATGGTCTTAGCTCAAGCTGGGTCACACGCTATCGCGAGAGCAGCCTACATCTCCGGTGAGGCACCGAGGGAGCCCATACTACACGACGCCCTCAAAGATAGGGGTGGTGAGTAGTGGAAGTTGTACCGATATCGATTGCTGCGATAGCCGCTCTCTTATCGGTGGTAGCGACATACCTAGCTGTTAGATCTAGAGACATGCTTGCCGCAGTAGTTTTTTCAGCTGTTCAGAGTACTGCGTATGCACTAATCTACTACGTCCTAATGGCTCCAGACATAGTGCTAGTGTATATCCCTGTCTCCGTGGGAATACTGCCTGCAGTCGCAGTCCTCCTTATAAAGAAGACCGAGAGGTATGAGAGTTGAACCTGCGGGAAGCAGTAATAGCTGTCTCTATAGCCTTAATGATCGCTCTTCTAGCTTACACGATAGGGGCCGGGGGGTTAGGTCCCATTGCTCCAAGTAGGCTTAGGGACTTAGCGGTATCCTACTTAATCAACACGTACAATCCTTGGAACATCACTAAGAGTGCTCTATCTCTAGAGGCTGTTACAGCAATAGTCTGGGACTATAGAGGTCTCGATACGTTCTTCGAGACATCCGTGCTCTTCGTGTCAATCGTAGGTGTCGCTCTCGTGTTTAGAGGATACCGAGAAAAGCTAGGTCTAGGTGGAAAGGGTTTGTCTGAGATAGTTAAAACCTCTACAAAAGTTCTCACACCCCTCATACTCATAGCTGGAATCTCTATAGCCATTCACGGTCATCTCACACCGGGAGGTGGGTTCCAGGGAGGGTCCTTCATAGCTGTACTGCTAGTACTAATGTCCGTGGTCTTCTCTCTAGACTTCGTCATAGGGAGTGGTCTTACGAGTAGTAAACTCCTCATGCTCAGGTCTATCGGGTTAGTTGGTGTACTTTCTACTTCAGTAGCCCTAGTAGTACTAGGCATCGTACTAGGGACTCACGCCTACATATTCCAAAACATAGCTAGAGAGGGATCACCTCTATCGATGCCTACCTGGCTACTCGATCGCCCAACTGGTGGTACTTTACTCTTCTTTAACCTATTTGAAGCACTAGCTGTTGCGGCCGGACTTTCGCTAGCGTTCCTAGTGCTCTCCCTAAGGGAGAGTGAGGTAGAGGAAGCTCTTGGGGAGAGTGAGTGGTATGAGTGACTTAGTGATAACTCTCTATACCATAGTAGTTCTCTCGTTAGTAGTTAACATTGGGATATCACTCTACGGAGTCTTCACGAGGCCCTCTCTAGTGAAGAAGTTCATATGCTTAACCATATTCTCAGATACTCTAAACAGCTTCGCTATTGCGATCGGGTTTAGACGTGTGAGCGACACCTATCCGTCAATAGCTGTACTTAGCTCTGTGCCGGAAGAACTCAGTGAGCTAGCCACATTTGCTGAGACCGCAGTCGACCCCGTACCGCAGGCTCTAGTTCTAACTGCTATAGTTATCGGTTTAGCTGTCTACATGTTTTTAGTTGGTCTAATAGTTATGTACTACAGACACTACAAAACGACTCACGTGAGAGTCGTGGAGGGTGGTTCCGTTGGGTAGGGTCTTCAGCTACCTAGCTGTGTTCTCTATGATATACTCGTTTTATGTAGTCTTTACTGGAGCTACCTCTGCCTTCAGCTTAGTTTTAGGAGTTATAGCTTCCGCAGTAGCGTCGGTCGTTGTTAAGCCAGTGCTGATCTCTCGGGACCTTAAGGTATCTGACGCAATTCGGCTGTTCTACCTCGTAGCCTACTACTTTTACTACATGCTGGTAGCAGAAGTAAAGGCACACATCGGAATAGCTAGGATAGTATTGAGTAGGAAGATCAAGATCTCACCGGCGATCGTCGAAGTTCCATACTACGTTGGTACAAGCTATGGTATGACTCTAATAGCGGGCTCCATAACGAATACCCCAGGTACTGTAGTAGTTCAAGTAGATACTAAGAGAAAGGTCTTCTTTGTACACTGGCTTACAGCAACCACCTATGAGCCAGTTAAAGCTAGAGAGGAGATATCGGCTGAGTTCGAGAGGTACGCACAGAAGATCTTCGGGTGATGAAGGGTGTTGTTAGCTGGGCTACTCCCATTATTCCTAATGGGTGCTGCGTTCCTCCTGCCAGGACTCTCTCTAGTAATCAAGAACTCCAAGTTCTTCCGTGTCTACTCACTAGCTGTATGTACAGTCGGTTTCTTCATGGCTCTAGCCGTGGCTCTAGAGACTAGCAGAGGTAGAGTAGTTACCTACTGGTTCGGTGGCTTCAGGCCACCGCTCGGCATAGTTTACACTATAGACTCTTTGAGCAGTTCTCTAGCTCTCCTATCTATGTTCATACTAACTATGTCCACTCTATACAGCACGTGGATGGTTAGATCTCGCAGTGAGTATCTGTACTACACGTTCATGCTGTCACTAGGTGCGGGATCCGTCGGTTGTCTATACACTGGCGACATATTCAACTTCTTCGTCATGCTTGAAGTTCTGTCTCTTTCAGCCTACGTCCTAGTTTCCTTCTATAGAGACAACCCTAAGGCTATAGAGGCATCTATTAGGTACGCTATAGTTGGTATAGTAGCAACTTCACTGTACCTACTGGCCGCGTTCATAGTGTACGGCTCCTACGGAACCCTCAATATGGCCGACATAGCCATGAAGTCGAGGCATCCAGATGCTGTAGTTGCTTACAGCGGTAAGATTTTCGGTGACATAGCTTTTTCTACAGCTATAGCAATAGCTTTGTCTGCCTGGACCTTTACCTTTAAGGCCGCAATATTCCCCAACCACTTCTGGCTACCTGACGCTAATCCAGAAGCACCGACGCCCGTCTCAGCTCTCTTCGTAGCCGTAATCGACTTAGTAGGTGCCTACGGTGTCATGAGGTTTCTCCATACTTTATTTGGTGCGGGAAGCGTCATAGAGGCCTTAAGGCACGACATCCTGTTGTTACTCCACGTACTAGGAGCTGTCTCGGCTCTAGTTGGAGCCCTACTATTGCTCGTCCAAACAGACATCAAGAAGTTCATCGCCTATAGCACGATCAGCCACATGGGTCTAGCGTTCATGGCTATTACTACCGGTACTGAGAGAGGTGTTTCAGCAGCAGTACTCCAGCTCATCTCTAACTCCCTCAGTGAAGCCCTCCTCTTCTATGCGGCCGGCATAGCGATCGTTGCTGCGGGTAGGTCCCTAGATAGCCTTGGTGTTTTAAGGAGGAATAAGCTAGCGTCTACAGCCTTCATAGTAGGGCTCCTCAACCTATTCGGCATAGTACCACTACTCGTAGGCTTCTGGAGCAAGTTGTTCATATTCATGGCGGTTCTTGAGGTTGGCTATCTAGCGAGTGCGGTAGTGCTCGTTGTATCAACAGGTATATCAGGAATAGGCTACGTTAGGCTCATGAACTACCTCGCTAGATCAACACCGAAAACTAGGGAGGACTCCAGACTACGTAGCTACTGGGTGCCTAACGTAGTCATAGCTATAACGACTCTAGCACTAGTCATACTCGGAGTTGCGGTTATAGCGGTACCTGAAGTGAGTAAAGCCATAGCGGATGCTGGTAGAGCAGCAGTGGACTACGTCAGCTACGTTAGAGCCGTCATAGGTGTGTGAGGCTATGTTTTGCTTATATAATATAAGCATTTGCGTATCGTATTTAAAAAGGTTAGAACAGCTAAAAAGTGGGAGAAAATGAGGTTCGCATTCCTTTGCCGGCAGAGGCCTGGCGCCTCCCACCATAAGGTAGCGATTATCGGTGCCGGACCCGCCGGTCTATCTGCGGCAGGTTTTCTCGCATGTAGAGGATACGAAGTCGACGTCTACGAGAAGCTACCGATACCTGGGGGTATGATGACTTTCGCTATCCCCAAGTACAGGATCCCGCTGGACAGCATCATGGAGGGAGTAGAGGAGCTCAGAGACAAGTTTAGCGTTAAGTTCACTCTATCTACTAAAGTAGCTTGCGGTGAGAGGAGGGACGAGGGTGACGAGCTAGCCACCAACTCGCTAGACATGCTCAAACTCGCTGAAGGCTATGACGCAGTACTCGTTGCTACCGGGACGTGGCGCTCCAGGAGGCTCGGCATTCCTGGAGACGACGCTAAGAACGTTATGTCAGCACTAGAGTTCCTACTCGATCTACATCTCGAAGAGCTAGGCCTCAGGGCAGGTCACTTGGGTAGCTTTAGGAGAGTTGTAGTTGTAGGTGGAGGTCTGAGTGCTATAGATGCTGCCGAAGAAAGCTTAATGAAGGGAGCTCAAGAAGTGTACTTAGTCTACCGAAGGACGATAAAGGAGGCACCAGCTGGAGAGTACGAAGTAAGGAGGCTGATGAGACTAGGTGTGAACTGGATAGAGCTTGCCGCACCAAAGAGTGTTATAGCTGAGAACGGTATCGCTAGGGGAGTGGTATTTCAGAGGATGAAGCTCGGAGAGCCGGACGAGACAGGTAGACCGAGACCAGTCCCTGTTCCTGGTAGTGAGTTCGAGGTAGCAGCTGACGTAGTTATAGCGGCTATAGGTGAGATCCCTACACCACCTGTGGCTTCCGAGTGTGGTGGCATAGGTAAGTACGTGGGTAAAGATGGTCGGATGACTGTAGATAAGACCTACCGAGTACCAGGCACTAACGTGTTTGCTGCTGGAGATGTAGTAACAGGTCCTTCAAAGATAGGTCAGGCCGTTAGACTCGGGTTACTTGCTGCTAAGGAGATGGATAGGTTTTTGTCTGTTAAGACTCTCGTTGCGAGGTGATGGACGTGCCCGATACCGGAGTTCTATTAAGGGTAATAGACTACTCGAAGTGTATGGGTTGCGAAACCTGTGAAGCAGTATGCGAGTTTATACACGAACTAGGGCCGTTCATAAAGCTGTACGAGCTTGGGGGAGGAGTTAAAAGACCTATATCGTGTTTCCACTGCAGTAAAGCTCCTTGCATTGAGGCCTGCCCAACCGGGGCTATGAGGAGGGACTCGCAGGGAGCAGTATACGTTGAACTGTCTAGGTGTATTGGCTGCATGGCCTGCCTGTACGCATGCCCGTTTGGTATACCTGACTACAGCGAGGTCACGAGAACATCGATAAAGTGTGATCTATGCAGAGTACTGAGGAGCGATGGGTTAACTCCGGCCTGTGTAGCGATGTGCCCTAGTAGGGCTATACTAATAGGTGGACCCAAGACTGTAGGAGATGAAGTAAAGAAGCGAGCACTGGCGCGCATCGTTCAGCTAGGTGAGACTTAGTGATAGAGCTCTTTAGGTATTCCATCTACGCTACCTCTATATCGCTACTCTTTATCGGTAACCTAGGTTTCATTAGAGCAGGTAAAGTAGGTGCCGCACTAAGAGTCCTCGGTTATCTAGTTCTCTTACTACTACTCCACAACTGGTACCTGGAGACGTTTCCATCGGTACTCTTAGTGGTTTCAGTCGTTACCGCTTCTCTAGTCACTCTGTATACGTCTGGGTACTCATATAGGAAGTACGGTACTGGAGCCCTGCAGCCACTAGTAGACTTCTTTACTCTCTCTACCGCACTAGTATTTACATCTAAGTACCTAATAGAGCTAGTCGCCCTATGGTTAGTTGCCGAAATGCTGGGTTTCTTCGTTGTAGTTTACGACGCTATGATCGGTTCGAACCCTAGGGCTTGGTCTGCCGGACTAAGATACCTTGTGGTGTCTATGGTTCCAGCAGACCTCTCCCTACTCCTACTGCTGGCTCTTACTGGACTAGGTCCATCTATGAGTATTCCACTCACGTCGCTCGTAATCGACTTGAGCTCACCCGTTCTAACAGTTATCGCTATGTTGGGCTTCATGGCGAAGGCGGCAGTGGCCCCACTCCACTTCTGGCTCCCTGACGCCCACTCCATGGCCCCATCGCCGGGTTCGGCAGTTCTCTCAGGCCTCATGGTGAAGATGGGAGTGTACGGTTTAGTTAGGTTAGCACTACTACAGACAGTTGATGTAGGTGCTGCCGTAGTAACCTGTCTCGTGTTCGGGTCTTTAACGGCTATCTACGGAGGTCTTCAAGCCCTCGTTCAGTCAGATATCAAGAGGATCTTGGCTTATAGCACTATATCTCATACGAGCACTATGACTATACTCATAGGGCTGTACGTGATGTCCGGGTCCTCAGACTTTCTGACGGCAGCCACTATATACGCTGCTGCTCACGCTATCTATAAAGCATCTCTGTTTATGGACTCCGGCGTGATAGAGCTACTGACTCACACTAGGACCCTCGAAAAGCTTGGGTACGTATCTAGAGTAGCCCCCGGCGAGACTCTTTCTGCGTTATTGTCGGTTCTCTCACTCGTTGGTGTTCCACCAACACTTGGCTTTCTAAACAAGCTCGTAGTTTTCATGACGCTGGCCAGCCACATACCGGTATCCTGGGTCTACCTAGCTATCACATTAGTCATAGCTTTTGAAGTAGCACTATCTATAGGGTATAGCGTTAGGTACCTTCTAGCACACATGGGTAACCCGGTCTACAGATATGAGGAGCTAGACCCGTCTAGTATGAAGCTAGTTCCTTACGTACTATCTCTATCAGTGTCGTCACTAGTCCTTACGTACTACGTAGTCGGGAGCCTAGCACCCGGTCCAATAGTCGACCTAGTTCCGCAAGTACTTGCTCTACTCACTCTATTTAGTGCTCTATTCGGCATCGCTGGATGGATTACCTATACAGTCCTAAAGCGTGGTAGAAAAGACGAAGTTTGGTTGGGGGGTGCTAGACCCTGAGCCACGTTAGGTCAAGCGTAGTAAGGAGAATGGAAGAGTACATTAAGAAGCTCATGTTTGTAGATAGCTCCGTCTTCTTCGATCGAGTTACTGAGCTAAGTGGTCCACTAGCAGAGCAAAAAGGGTCTAGAGCCGGCTATGTCTTCGCTAAAGTCATGAGGTCGATAATAAACCTTCCGCAGTACTTCGCTATTGTAGAGTTCGACTTTAGGAAGTACGCAACTATCGCAATCAGGTACCTCGAGTGGTTCAGGCGGTCTCTCGAGACGTCAGTAGCTTTTTCGTCTCTACTAGCTGGAGTCCTAACCACTATAGCAATGCTAGTAGTTGTGGTGTTGAGGGGTGCTGTATAGCGTAGCTGCGGCAGTCTTGTCTCTCGCACTAGCACCAGTATATGACGGACTGGAGAGAAAGATTAGAGCAGCTATTCACACGAGGATCGGTCCACCGATCCTCCAGACGTGGTACGACATACTCAAGCTCTTCACGAAGGAGATCGTTGTACCGGTAGGTGGTGCTTGGTATACTCTAGTGACAGCGTTAGAGCTGTTGGCGCTAATAGCGTCCTCAGCTATCTTGTACCACATATCGAGCTACGGTCTGGGTCACGCAACTCTCCTAGAGTCTGTGGCTTTCATAGTGCTAACTAGTGTTGTAGCAACTCTAGCGATCGTTAGAGCTGTATCTCAAAACAACGTATTTTCTGTAGTAGGTGGCTTTAGAGAGTTCTCCCTGATGCTCTCGGCTGAACCATTTCTAGCAGTATCCTTCCTTCTACTCGCCTCAGGTGCTGGCTCTCTAGCATCAAAGAGTATCGCAACAGCTGTGTTAGCAGTGTCTTCATACGTCATTAGCGGTAGAGTACCGTACGACATAGCTGAAGCCGAGCCGGAGCTAGCTTCTGGTGTAAATATAGAGCTCGCTGGACCATTACTAGGACTGGCAACAATTTCTTCTGTTTTAAAGAAGCTTGTTTCTGCTACTCTAACGGCTCTCGCCCTCATCTCTTTTGTTGGACTGAGCGGTTTGAGCTCTCTTACAGCTGTAGTCATCGCAACTCCGGTTGTGTGGTTAGTCCACACGGTTGTTAGCACTATACTCGGGAGGAGTAGGGTGGATCTAGCTATAAGGTTTCTATACGTCTTACTCTTCTTTTTGTCATCAGCTCTAGTTCTCTCTTTCGGGTTGGGACTATGAAGAGCGATTCATCGCTCTCAACTATAGTTAAGGCTTTAGAAGAGGTTGGAGCTTTCGTTGAAGAAGTGAGAGACTCTGAAGTATACTTTAGAGTTACTAGAGAGAACGTTAGAGCCGCAGCTAGAGCTCTCTACAGCTTAGGGGCTTACCTGAAGACTTGTGCCGGTGTTGATGAGAGAGAACTTAGTGGACTGTTCGCTGTCTACTATATTTTCGGTTTAGACGACCATGGAGTAGACGCTGTCTTAAGGGTTTTAGTTCCCCAGGACGACCCTTGGACGGTCTCCGTAGTTCCAGATGTTCCAGCAGCAGACTGGTGTGAGCTTGAAGTCCGCGACCTGCTGGGGATAGACTTTAGAGGCAGGTTAACTAAGAGGTTAGTTCTACCTGAGGACTGGCCGGAGGGTGTTTACCCACTGAGAAAGGAGTTTAAGTACGATGAAAAACCTCCCAGAGTCTTACGGGAGGAGCTCTCGGAGGAGGTCGGCATTCCAGTTGGACCGTATCATCCAGCACTTCACGAACCAGAGTACTTCGAGCTATACGTAGAAGGTGAGAGAGTAGTAGATGTAGCGTATAGAGGGTTCCACGTCCATAGAGGTATCGAGAAGTTAGCAGAGTCGCAAAGATTCACCTACAAGCAGGTTCCGTTTTTAGCCGAGAGGATATGCGGTATATGCGGGTTCGTCCACTCCTCCTGCTACGTAATGGCAGTCGAGAAAGCAGCAGGCATAGTCGTTCCTGAAAGAGCTGAGTTCATTAGGTCAATAGTTCTCGAGGTCGAGAGGCTCCACAGTCACCTACTATGGCTCGGAGTTGCAGCCCACTTGCTGGGTTATGATGCGGGGTTTATGCACGCTTGGAGGATCCGCGAGCAGGTTATGGTGTTAGCCGAGTACTTAACTGGTTCTAGAAAGACTTACGGGATCAACTTAATTGGAGGTGTGAGGAAAGACATAAATACGGAAAAAATAGATAAAGTCCTCAAAACAATTACTGACTTAAGAAAGGAGTTTACTGAGCTAGTTAAGGCTATGCTAGCCGTACCGCAGATTAAGTCGAGAGCTTCAGGTACTGGAGTTTTGACTAAGGCTGAAGCTAGAGCCCTCAGTGTTGTGGGTCCAGTTGCGAGAGCTTCAGGTCTGTATAGAGACGTAAGAAAAGACTACCCGTATCTAGCCTATAAGAGAGTATCGTTCAAGGTTCCACTTTATACTGAAGGAGACAATCTAGCTAGACTGCTTGTTAGAGTTGACGAAGTGTTTGAGAGTATCGAGATAATCAAGCAACTCATAGACATGCTTCCGGGAGGTAGCGTAGTAGTCGAAGAGTACGACATACCTTCGGGTAGGAGGGCTGTAGCAGCTATCGAGGCACCGAGAGGAGAAGATGTGCACTTCATAATTACTGGAGTCGGTAGGCCGTACAGGTGGAGAGTTCGGGCACCAACATACCAGAACATTCCGGCACTAAGAGCTATGCTTAGAGGCACTCCCTTAGCTGACGCACCACTCACGATAGCTAGTATAGACCCCTGCTTCTCCTGTACTGATAGGGTTACGGTATTGGACGTAAGGTCTGGTAGGAAGAGCTTCATTAGACTAAAGCAGGGTGTTTAGAATGTCTGTAGCTAAGATCCTAGAGATTGCCTTAAGAACTGGGCGCGTCACTAGGAGGTACCCGTATGAACCTCCTCTACTTACTCCTGAGTTTAGAGGTGCTGTGAAGATCGATCCATCGAAGTGCTGGGGTTGTGGAGCGTGTGTGAAAGTCTGTCCACCCAACGCTCTAACTCTCAAGCCAGCTGGAAAGGAAGCTACACTCGAGTACTTCGTGGGTAGGTGCGTATTCTGCGGTATGTGTGCTGAAGTATGTCCAGCTAAGGCTATAGAAGTAACTAAGGAGTTCGAGCTTTCAGCAACCTCACTAGAGGACCTTAAGTCTAGAGTTATCCATAGACTAGCTCGATGCTCGATATGCGGGGCACCCATATGGACTGAGGCTGAACTCAGAACTGTAGTTAAGTCATCACCGATAGCTGAAGAGTACTACCTGGTCTGTCCGAAGTGCAGAAAGGAGAGGTTCGCAAAAGCCGCTATGCTCAGGCTGGGTGCTGGAAGTGAGTAGTGTTAACATAGCTAAAGCTCTGAGAGCTATCAAGAAGAGTGTGTGGGTATACCACCTCAACAGTGGCTCCTGCAACGCATGTGATATAGAAGTTCTAGACGCGCTAACTCCGTACTTTGACGTAGAGAGGTTCGGGATAAAGCTCGTGGGTTCCCCTAGGCACGCCGACGTAATACTGTTCACAGGTCCCGTAACGAGGGAGTCCCTGCCGAAGGTCGTAAAGACCATTAAGGCCATGCCGAGACCCAGGCTTATCCTAGTTCTAGGATCGTGCGGAATTGGGGGAGGTATCTGGTGGGATACGTACTCAACACTAGGAGGCTTCAAGAAGCTTGAAGAAATACTTAGAGAGAATGGTGTAGAAGTAGATAGAGTCGTGTACGTCCCAGGCTGTCCAGTTAGACCTGAGGCTATAATATATGGAATGCTCCTACTTCTAGGGTTAGTTGAGCAGAAGTCGAAGAGAGTTGAGGTGGTTGCGTCTGAAGGCTGAGGTATACATCTGCGTTGCCGACGTCCCCGAGCTCTCGACGTACAGACACGTATATGCTGCAGTTTCTAAGTGTGTATCTAGAGGTATCTACAGCCTTAGTGAGATGCCGGCGGATGTAGCCGAGAAGTTGATCAAGCGGGGTGAGCTATTAATGACTGAACTAAGTGTAGAAGTTTCCCGCTTAATCGGTGTAGAATACCTCGAGAACTACCAGTACTTAAGGATAGTGCTACGTAAAGAGTAGTACTCTAAACTCATAGGGCCTCGATAATACTCAGCTCTCTAATGGCGGTCATCGGTGCTGACTTAACCTCCT
Source organism: Thermoproteota archaeon (assembly GCA_030550455.1). Classification (GTDB taxonomy): domain Archaea; phylum Thermoproteota; class Thermoprotei_A; order Sulfolobales; family NBVN01; genus DRZP01. The sequence continues at coordinate 21,385 of JAUQPH010000008.1, read as the reverse complement.
GGGAGTGACTGGAGCACACTAATTCAAGGACTTAACTTCTCTTAGTGGCTACTCTAAGAGCTTCAGCAAAGTAGCCTTCTACTGGGAGTGGTGGGATAAAAACGCAGTATAGCTTTAGTGGTTCACTACCCGTGTTTCTCATTTCGTGCTTAACGCCAGCTCTCGCAAGCACTAGGTACCCTTCCCCTACTTCCGACTCTACGACATTGTCTCCGTCAACTAGAACAGAGGTTCCTTTACCGGATATAACGTATATTATCTCATCGGATACGTGCTGATGGAGCCCGGTGGTACTGCCGGGCTCGATCGTGACTGAGAGAACTGTGGCTTTATCGTAGTTACCCAACCTAGGGTCGAGGACTACCTTCAACGACCTCTCGTAAGGCTTGGGAACCTTATACTCCGGAAGGTTACGTGTGTTTACGATCATATTCTATCGCACCCTAGGTAGGTTTCCACTAGGTTAAATAGCTTACTCTCGCCTATTGCTCAGAAGGAGTGTTGTACCGCTCTCTTAATTAGGGGAGTGGAAACTATGAGGAAGCCCAATGCTGTATGTGTTACTGCTTTTAACCACAGCGGAGTGTTCTTCGTAAGTACAGTTGTCGCTACCGAGATAGCGACAACGAGAAGTAGTAAGAAAGACCTTCTCTTTAGGGTAAGGGTCTTGAGGGTCTGTGCGGATCGTTTTAGTAGGGGTGACGACATAGCTATTCCGACTCCAAGCCCTAGGAGAGAAGCTGAGACACTGCTCTCGTAGTCTAAGACCACGTTTCGGTAGGATATCGCAGCACTAGCTAGAGCGAGTAATAAAGCCGCCTTTTCTACTCCAAGGCGCTTGCGCAGTATCATAGAAGTGTAGCCCACAGTGAGTCCTACCGCTATACCTGCTATAACGTCGTAAACACTGTGAACTCTGAGGCCGATTCTTGAAGTTGCTACAGATAGAACTACTATTGCCGATAGAGTCACAACGTGTTTTCTCTTTAAACTAACTGAAACACTAGACCAAAACGTAGTGGAAACCTGTGCGTGTCCACTTGGTAGACCCGGACCCGACGCTGGAGCTCTCCACAGCTCTGGAGGTGGACGGGGGATACCGAGTAAGTACTTCAAGAGCACGTTTAATGAACCGGAAAACAGTACGGCTACTAGAACCGCAATCCCTAACTCAGGGCTTACTAAATACATCAACACGAGCGTTAACCCTATGTAAGCAAACTCTTCTCCAATAGCGGAGAGTAGTGACCAGAGAGTAGCGCTATCGAGTAAGGCAGCTGTAATAGTTAACCCTACGAGAAGGGCAGCAGTAGAGTAGCAAGCAAGCACCAAGTACCTCGAAACAATTTGAGTGAAACTCAGCTAGGACACCAACCTTCATTGCGGGAAACCTTATTTATGCTGTAGTAAGTGCTTCTTAGCTTAAATTTGAAATAAAGGAAAGAAGCTCGATAGGGTCGCGAGTGTGGCTGGCTGCGTCATCAGTATACCTCGCTTTTCTATCGCTTACAGATACGTGGTTGTTTCTATACTTAGCGATATACCTCGGGGCTGACCCGCTCACGCTGGGGTTAGCGAGCTCGTTATGGAGTATAGTCTTTGTCGCCTCTAACATCTTGTTCGGGAGGTTCGTAGAGGAAGGACTCAATAGAGTAGCCGCTTTTATTTCATCTATCTTGCTTTGCCTATCCGTCTTCACCACGGTCAACTCTAGAGGAGTCATAGGGGTAGCAGCAGGATATGCTCTACTGCACGCTGTTTCAGCTTCTCTAGGTCGTACAGCTGTTAACGTCACGTTACTCGAATACGTCAACTATGAAGCTTGGTCGAGGTATAACTACTTCTTTAACTACGTAACTCTCTCAGTGAGAGGGTTACTGCTCATACTGGTTTACCTCGGGTTAATTACCCCTACAACGTTGCTTTTACTCACACTAGCGGTATCGATTGTGTACGCCCTAACCCTACCCTCGGTCGTTCTCCCAGTTGAGAGGACTCTTTATAGACTGGCTAAGCAGCTGGATAAAGTGTACGCATACATGAAGTTTACATCTATACTCCCTGAAATAGTGGATACCGGACTAACTGCTTCAGGAGCACTAGAGTTGAGGTGGAACATCGAGAAAGAAGTCGCTAGTTACAGGCCTCTACTAGGGGCTTTCATTTTAGTTGCTAGCTCTGATGCTCTCTTCATAATAGTTCCGAGGTTGCTCTCTAACTACATAGGTAGAGGGCAGACTCTACTGGTTTACGGAATATCTTCTCTAGCTTCAGCGCTTGCCTTAGTAGCTATTTCTAGGGTTTCCAAGGGTAGGCTCACTAGCTTAATCTCAGGTCTAGCTAGAGCGCTCTTAATTCCGCTAGTTACGTGTATTACTGGAGTAGAACAAGCCGTAATCTACCTTCTTGTTACAGCTATTCTCTTCAACGTATTCAATACCTCTAGTTATAACGTATACATAACGTCTACCTCAGGACAGAGAACGTTTCTCTACGGAGTAGCAGTTGAGTTAGGTAGTGCTGTAGGTTCGATCGTAGGCGGAATCCTCGCTTCAAACTTCGGCATTGAGTACCTTCTCGCATTCTCCATGATAGGTCACGTTATCGCATCTATCGTAGCATCGTAGCCCCCTCATAAACCTCTCCACTTGTTTGATAGTAGCCGAAGATGTTAGGTGGCTTCAGTATCGGCTCTGAGACCCCTTAGTCTAGACGTTGGTCGCCAGAAGCTTACCTGTGAGGTAGAAGTGCGTAGTGCTTACCCAAAAACTCGTTATTATACAGTTTACTATTACTTACCTAGCTCGGGTAGTATCAGCTCTACGAGCTTCTTTCTAGGTCTCTTAGTGGTGACTTCTTCAGCAAGTGCGTGCGCTATTATTGGTAGAGCTATTGTGGCATCCACATGTACTGTAGCTTTATAGCCCCACGGAGAGGTTTTCCCCCAGCTCACTGCTTCCTCGAGAGTAGCACCAGAGAGGCCTCCCCACTGGGGTAGGTCTGTAGTTATTTGAACAGCTAGCTTGTGTGGCTTGTAGTAGTCGTGCCTACCCGACTTCTCAGCAATCAAGGTTTGAGCAACTGTAACTAAGTTTATCGTGTCTTTCGGTACTCCACCTCCAATGTAAATTACGGCGGAATCTTGAGAATGCTCGGCCAGCTTGACTAGTTGGTTAAAGTCTTTAACCATGTCGATGACAACTCTCTTTCCTTCCCTCAAAGCTAGAACAGCAGCTATTCCGTAACCTGAGTCTACTAGCGCTGGAGAAAATACGGGAACACCCCACTTATAGGCAGACGAAACTATCGAATCTATTTTCTTCTCGCTGAGGAACTTCCCAAAGAGGTAGAGAAACTCTGCCGTTGAGTAGATACCATTAGGTAGACTCTTCATGAAATCAAGGATTAGGTTCTCCATAGCTCGGTAGTCGAGCTCTGAGACGTAGACGTCGTAGAATCTATCAACCTTGTGCTTTAGGAGGTCGTAGTCGTCAACGCACGGAGATCCTCTGTAGTAGCTGAACCCCATAGCTTCAACTATGTCTTCTGAGATGTTGGCTCCTGTAGACACTAAGACGTCTATGAACCCTTCATCGATAAACCACTTCACTATCTTCCACATACCCCCTGGAGCCATAGACCCAGCTAACCCCATGAACACCGTGACGTTGGGGTCCTCAAACATCTTCAGTAAGATCTCGTAGGCTTCACCGAGCTTTCTGCCTTGATAAGCTGTTTTAGACATTGACCGCAGGAGCTCACTTAGCCTCCTAGACTTAACGTCTACGGACTCAAGCCTGTCCCTAAGGTACGGATTGACTCCCATACTCCATCAATACATAGATAGGCTTTAGCAACTTTAAATACTTGCCTGCAGCAAGATATATTGTGATTACCATGAGCTGCAGGAGTGAAGACATAATCGAGTTTCTCCTTACGAGAAGAAGCATAAGGCAGTTCAAGCCGGACCCAGTACCGGACGACCTAGTACTGAAGATAGTCGATATAGCTAGGTTTGCTCCAAGTGCTGGCAACAGGCAGCCCTGGATCTTCGTAGTAATAAAAGATAAAGAGCTAAAGGATAGGTTAGCCAGCCTACACTCAGGTTCATCCCCACTCCTTAGAGCACCCGTCGGAATAGTCGTAGCGTGCGATAAGAACCAATCACCGATATCCTACCAGGTTGACTGCGCTAATGCGACTATGTACATTATGTTCGCAGCACACGCTCTAGGCCTAGGTACCGTGTGGCTCCAGACCCTCAGAAACGTCGAAGAAATTCAGAAGCTTCTCGACCTCCCCGAGAACTACGTCCCGATAGCTATAGTAGCACTAGGCTATCCAGCGGAGAAGCCGCAACCTAGGCCGAGAAAACCACTAGAGGAAATAGTCTACTTAAATAAGTTCGGCAGTAAGTACGTCACGTAGTACTATAAAAACTTTTACTCTACTTTCCAGCAATAGCTTTCTCGATGTTTGCTACTGAAGCTCCTATATCGTTATCCTTACTTAAGTTCCCCATAGAGTCTAGTACAGGCTTTGTTAAGACCTTAACTATCTCTCCAGAGTCAAGCTCTGCGAGTAGCTGAGGCAACCAAGCCATCCCGTATTCATCAGTATCTCCATGCTCGATGAGGAACAAGTAGTCTTCTACTCTAATATCTAAAGGAACACCGTACTTCTTACTTAACTCTTCTGCTAGCTCTTTGAAGTACTTGTGGAGTGGGTGGTGATCGGCTGTTACCAGTATTAGCTTACTCAGCTTGGCCATAGTTGACACACACAACTAAGTTTAATTCTAGAAATATATTTGTAGCTCTGATTAAGAGCGGTATTAAAGGGGTTACCCGAGGTCTTAAAGCCTCGTGAAACTGTTTAGTTTTTTCATATCTGTTCGTATTGGTTGGTATTGATAGAAACGTTTATAAACACCTTATATAGTGATATATGTAGATACATCTCGATGAGGGATCGAGAGCCGCTTGATAGTATAGATGGTGGCTCTCCCCGAGACATCTAAGATGTGGGGTGCTTGGGGTCGCCCTGAACGCCCCTAAGCCCGATGAAAACCCGAGCGGAATGCGGGGAAAAGAGGTGAGGCAATGAAACCAACCGATATAAACCTGCATCAGAGCTGAACCCCTTAGAGTAGGTTATGGAGAAGTAATGTCGCTAGCTAGATCGTCCGAGAGCTTTTAAGCACTTTACTACTGCTTCCCGAGGGTCGGGCGACCTCGTTATAGCTCCTCCAACTATGATTATTTGTGCTCCAGCATCTATGAGCTGAGGTATGTCTTCAGGCTTAATCCCACCGCTTACAGAAATGACTAGGTCGCTAAACTCAGCTGAAAGCTGCTTCACTAGATTACGCATGCCGGCAGCTGTAACCCCGAGTCTCCTCTGAACGTCTATGCCTACATGAATGTTTACTGACGATATACCGACCTCACTTAGTTCTCTAGTTCTACTCAGTATGTCTCCTTTAAACCCTATGAAGTCTACTACGAGGTCGCCCCCGAGCTCCCAAGCTGCTCTAGCAGCAGACTCTATAACGGCGTCATCTGCTGACGCTAGAGCAGTCATAAAGTCAGCACCTGCTCTAATAGCTATTTCTGCTTCTAGAGCACCTACGTCGACAGTCTTGGTATCGGCTAGGACAGGTGTCCTACCAACGAGCTCCCTAATTCTCGATATGCTCCTCGCTCCCTCAGACTTTATTAAGGGAGTCCCGACTTCAACTATACCTATCTCTAAGTCGCGAATTATACTCAAGATACCTATGGCTTTATCGAGAGAAGTGAAGTCTAGTGCTACTTGAAGTGCGGGGAGTTTTAACTCCTTTATCTTCATCTAAAAACACTGCTTAGCTTTCGCCTGCGGTATTACGGGGTGCTTAGCCTTTCTTCGCTAGGATGATCTCGATCGTAGAGACTCTAGACTGTCTGCCGTCGCTAGTAGTTAGCACTTGGCTCCCGATCCTTATGTCCTTTACCTCAACTCTGTCGGGTAGGAACCTACTCCTCACGATCTCTACAGCATCTACAGCCTTACTGATAGCTCTTCCTCTAGCCTTTATTACGATCTCGGGAACTCCCTGGTGTAGCAGAGTTAGTGTAGCCATTACGTAGTTCATTACCGGCTTCTTACCGACTAGGACTACGTTTGTAGCTGCGGGTGTTGGTCCACTCATTCCTATCACCTGACTTGTTTCATATGGATAAATTAGTATGACCTTATAAGCTTTTCTAGACCTTAAACCATGAGGATATCCTTAGCGAGTTCTATCTCTGTATTACTTGATACTACTAATACATAGCTCAGCTAGCGGTCTTTTAGACTCACCCACAGGACTCGAGCTATCGACTAACTTCTATCCCTATAGTTTCTACTTGCTGATTTCGTTTCCCACTCTAGGTTTCTGTAGGTTTTCCTAGAGTTGGTCGTGCCTTCTATCCGAGCTTCACCGTGGCTACCAACCACTCCACGCGGAAGTCGTAGGCATCCTACGAGCCCAACGACAAGGGGCTCACACCTGACTCGATCCTTGGGTGGCTCAGAGCATCACCACCCAGACTTACCTTAGACACAGTTACAAATACGCAAATCCTACAGAACCCTTATGGACCTAACGTACCAAAGCAGTTGCCGAAAACTGTAAAACTTGTGCATCAAGTAGGACTTCACTCTTGCTCACTGCACCATATCATGCCCTTACTACAGTGGAGATTTCGAGATGATGTGGACTAACACTGGTCCCACTACGAAAACCCTCGTCATTCGTAAGGTTCGTGGGTGTTTTCCTCCCTGGTATCTGCTTAGTCTGTCTATAGGCTTTAAGGTAGTTCCCATATGAGTTCGTAGATCCCTGTGTGAGGCAAGGTCTTAAGTTGGGTCGGGGTCGCTAAGTCTAGCGGTGGGACCTGGGGACGCCATTTCTCAGTGGACTGCTGTCTATAGGCTTTCACGTTCTCTCGTGTCCTACACTCAGCCGCCTACCCTTAGCGGCGTTCTCTCCTTGCTTCATCTACGCAAGAGAGTCTCCGGTTGCCCGCGGTCCTTCTCACTCTATGCGGTGAAGTAGGGTTTGCGTAGCTTAAACTACTGATAATCAGTTAGACAGTTATTTAACTGATTGCTTTAAAGTAATGGTTCTCGTAGCAGTTTACTAGGTGTTTAGGCTGGAGTACGCAGTGGTGCTCACTCTAGTACTACTAGCTTTCTTGGTTGCTCTAGTTAGTTTAAGTAAGCCACTATCGCTTAGAGTTCTCGGTATGGCTAGAAGTAGTTCAAGCTTGCTACAATCAGCAAAAAAGAACGATGTCGTATCCGATATTTTAACTCGTGCTGTAGTAAGGAAGGTGAAGGTTAGTAAGGTAGGTGACTACCTCATACTGACTTTAGTACTAAGGACGTCTGTTGAGTCGAGTACTGAAGTCGAGATAGAAGAGCCGCTGATACTGCTAAGCGACGGTGACGTAGTAGTCAAAAGAGAGAGTGTCGACGAGTTAAGTGTTTAAATAATATCTCGCAATCACACGATATAGTGGTATAGCTGTTGAAATCTCTAGAAGTACGCGTGTGTAAGTGGCTATCTGAAGAAGAGTTCAAGGAGTTAATTAGGTATGCAGACTACGTAAGACGTGAAGGTGGTTGCTCGATATTTAGAGTTAACAAGAGCAAGGTAGCTAGAGAAAGAGCTGATATAGAAGAACTAGTTACTTTATTAAACGAAGTTGGAGCCGAATTCGATGAGGCATCCCTTAAGGACCTATTTCCACCGAGTAAGGTCGCTGAGCTGACGTACGATGGGAGATACGTGTACGTAAAGTTCAACTTCTTTCTAGGTGAGGACCTGAGGGAGGCACTATCCGAGTTTAAGTTAAAGTACAGGCGTGAAGATAGGCTGTTCGCTCTCTACCCGTACTACTACGGCTCCTTCATAGAAGCATTAAGAAAGCACGGTATTAGAGTAGTCGATAAAACCGGTTTTCTAGCGAGAGTCGAACTTAGTGCACGAATTTCACTGAAGGTGACCTTAAGGGACTACCAGAGGGAGGCCATTGATAGGTGGGTTAAAAACGGTCATAGAGGTGTAGTCGCACTTCCAACCGGCTCAGGAAAGACTCTAGTCGCTATAGCAGCAATAGCAGAAACTGGAGAGAGAACGCTAGTAGTTGTTATAACAAAAGACCACGTTAAGCAGTGGTACGAAGAACTCCTTAAAGCAACAGATGTACCTCCAGAGATGATCGGTTTTTACTACTCAGAGGAAAAGAGGCTGGCCCCTATTACTATAACTACTTACCAGTCTGCGTTTAGGTATATAAGCAGGCTGGCCCCACATTTCGGCCTCTTGGTCGTCGACGAGGTGCATCACCTGCCTGCAGAAAAGTTTAAGGCGATCGCACTAGGTTCTCCAGCACCTAAAAGGCTTGGTCTATCGGCAACTCCGTATAGAGAGGACGGTAAGCACGTGGAGCTATTTCCACTGATGGGGGGAGTAGTCTACTACAAGCTACCGGCAGAGCTAGCCGAAGCAGGCTACCTAGCTCAATACGAGGTCATAACAGTGAAGGTGGGCCTAAAGCCTGATGAGAGAAAGAAGTACCTCGAGCTAAAGAAGAAGTATCGGGACTTAGTGAATGGAGCGAAGTTCGAAGACGTTTTAGAGGCTGCTAGAAGAGGTGACCGAAGAGCTATAGAAGCTCTCAAGTTAGTTACGGAGATGAGGAAGATAGTTCAAATGAGCGAATCGAAAATCGAGAAAGTTAAGGAAATAGTTGAAAAAGAGAAAGGCGCTAAGATTATCGTCTTTGCTCACTACGTAGACCTTGCTCGAAGAATAGCTGAAGAAGTCAGTGGATATCTCTTAACTGGTGACACGGAAGGACCTAAGCGTGAAGAGGTCCTAAGGAGTTTTCGTGAAAGACGCGAGGGGGTCTTAGTTGTTACTACAGTAGGAGATGAAGGGTTAAACATACCCGACGCAACTGTCGGTATCTTAGTTGCCGGGACTTCCTCGCCTAGGCAGTTCGTACAGAGGCTTGGTCGGCTTCTCAGGCCCAGCCCGGGGAAGGTTGCCAGACTTTACGAAATAATAACTAAGGGGACAGCTGAGGAACTCCATGCGAAGAAGAGAAAGGACTTATCAATAGTTAGTGAGTTCGAGCCGCAAGAAGACCGAAGCTAGGTGGGTCTAGGATATAGCGGCAGGCGACCCGTAAAGCAGTCCTAAACCATCGACTCAATCTTACTACTTGCTTGTTCTTAGAACGTTGAGGATCTTCAAGGCGTCTTCCTCTAAGTTAGGTGACTCAGATATTACGACTCCTTCGACACTGAACTCCTTAAGCACTTCAATAGCGGCAACCCAGTTGAACTGCGACTCGTCAAAGTTTAAGTGAGCTCTCTCACCTCTTTCTCCGTACGTTATACCGGACATGTGAATATGGGAGTTCTTTAGAGCTTCAGACCCGAGTCTTTTCTCTACTTCCGCTAAGACCTCTCTAAAGCCTTCTGCGCTATTTATCTTACCTATGCTTCTAGCGTAGAGATGTGCGAAGTCTATAGCTGGTAAAGCCATGTCTAATCCCTCAACTATCGACAGAACTTCATCTAGGGAGCCGACTTCAGCTAACCCACCCATGGTCTCGGGCCTCACCCACACTTTTACTCCCATATCTGTGAGAGTCTTCACTACGTTCTTTAGAGAGTCTTTAACTACTCTAACAGCTTCTTCTGAGCCGTATTTTCCGTAGTAACCGGGGTGGAATACGACAGACCATGCTCCAGCCATGTAAGCGACCTTGGCTGACTCTACTATCCTCTCTATAGATGCTCTTCTCACGTCACTTTTATCCGATAGGAGGTTGATGAAGTATGGAGCGTGAGCTGTTAAAACAACACCAAGCTCTTTCGATACCTCACGAGCTTTAGCAGCTGTTTCTAGGCTTATGTTTATACCTCTAACGAACTCTAGTTCCATAGCGTTAAGACCTAGTTCAGCCACTCTCTTAATTCCCTCGATAGTGTTCTTCCGCTTTGTCGAATTAGGTATTCCCGCAGTTCCTACGTAGACCTTACCCAGCCCCACTACATAACCCTTAAGCATCTGACTAAAGTAGCATAAAAGCGGAATAGCTTAAAGGACTTCTTCACACTGCTTTACCTAAAAGAATCTGTATCTTATGAACTAGCCGAGGTTGAAATAGACCTAGCTAATATCGGGGCCGTACGCACTCTACTTATCGGGCTTAATACCGTATCGGATGCTACGAGATCCTGTAGCTCGAGCTGGACTAACCTGTTGTACGCTCTACCAGCCAATATCGCGTGTGTTACAGCAACGTAAACTTCTCTCACTCCTAAGTTCCTCAGTACTCTAACTGTCTCAACTATCGTGCCACCCGTACTTATAATGTCGTCTACTACTATAGCAGCTCTTCCTCTAACTATATCGGGGTTTCGAGGCTCTACTACGACCTCTGACGCACTGATCCTCTTTTTCTCCATGACTGTATACGGGACACCACCGAGCTCCTCTGACGCTATTTTAGCCCACTGCTCAGACTCTTCATCTGGTCCCACGATGACGCAGTCGTCAAGCTTGTGATACGTGCTAATGTACTTTACTAAGTCTCTAACTGCCGTTAGGTTTACGAAGTTATCACCAAAAACTTGCCTCGGGTCTCTAAACCTATGTAGGTGAAGGTCGAAAGTGTATATGCGGTCTACCCGCAGTGACTTCAGGAGCTTTGCTATTACTAGAGCACTAACGGCTTCACCTGGGTTGAACCTAGAGTCCTGCCTTGCGTACGGAATGTACGTAAGTACGGAGTATATGGTTCTAGCTCCTAAGTCAGCTATAGTCTCCAAGGATAGAACAGTCTCCACGAGAAGGTCGTTCGGGCGCTTAGCTAGAGAGTTCACATAGACGACGTCTAGACCACCTACATCCACCGGGATCCTAACGTATAGCTCACCATCAGGAAACTCCTTTACCTCGATGTCATAGTACCTCGCTCTCAAGTACTTTGACAACTCGAAGCCTATGTGTGCTCCCTCAGAACCCCCCAACACTATCACTGCTGTCACCTCTTAACAGTACTAGTACACCCTCAGCATATATACGCACTGCCCCACGTTTGGCCGAGGCATGCGAAATTACGGTCGATCTCAAAGCTGATGGCAGCACCTAATCGGGTGCTTATAGAACTATTGGTTAAGCTGTTCTCTAGGCTTAAAGCTCTTGCTGTGAATTAAGCTAGGTTCGAACCTCGTAGGTTACTCCTAAAGAACTCGGGGAGGAGGTTCCAGTATGTTTATCTTTAGTCGGCGTCAGGATGGATAGCTGGTATATGCTCGATAGTTAATGGTGTTACTCCGTATTCTTCTACTAGTATCAGTATAGCTGCTTGAGGTGGGATAACACCGACTTCAGTGATAATTGCGTCAATGTACTCTGGTGGTGTGACATCGAATACTGGGTTAAGTACTTGAACGTTTTGGTTTTCGGTTAGCCATTCTCGGTCTACTACTTCAGTAGGGTCTCGCATTTCTATCGGGACTAGTTCTCCGACAATAGTATACGGACTGAACTTGTAGGACTCACTAGCTACGTAAACTCTAGCTCTAGCCTCTTTAGCTGCTAGAGCAACAAGTGAGGTTCCAATCTTGTTGACGACGGCTCCGTTAGCTGCTACAGCATCGGCTCCAACAACGACTTTATCTACTCTCTTCATGTAGTACCTTACAGCTGAGTCCGGTATTAGTACGACTTCGACTCCCTCTCTAGCTAGCTCTCTAGCTGTTATCAGCCCCTGTAGTGCTGGCCTCGTCTCTTTAACGAAGACTCTCGCAACTTTCCCCTGCTTATGGGCTTCAAGAATTACAGCTACTGACGCAGTACTGTGGCAGTGAGTCATTATGGTATCTCCTTTCTCGATTCTTTTCGCACCTAATTGAGCAACAACCTTTACAGCGTTTTCTGAGTAGGAAACAAAGTCTCTAGCTGCTTTAGTAACTACCTCTTTAGCTTCCTCTACAGATCGAGGTTTGCTCTTTTCGAGCCTACTCATAACGTAGGATACGGAGTTAGGTAATGAGACGGCAGTCGGTCTAGCAGAGCGGACAAAGTCGGCAACAGCCCTCATGTACATTAAGAACTCCTCTAAGTCTCTACCGCAGAACCTTTCTGCGGCTATGGCTAGAGCTAGTGCTCCGTTTCTAGCTATACTGCCAGCTCCACGGATCTTCATGCTCCTAATATCCTCCCTGATTCTGACTACTTCATCAGGTACTCTACAACCAGCTACCTCCATAGTGAGGTCACCTCCGCTAGGATTACTTCAAGAGATCTGTGAGCTTTAGGCCACCCGACGAGTTCGCGGGCAAGGTAGATAGCTGCTTGAGGAGCTATCAGCCCTCTCTCGGTGACTATAGCGTCGATATACTCCGGTGGTGTTACGTCATATAGTGGTGTTCTAACGTAGAGGTTTCTACCTATGAAGGGAGCTAGCTCTCCAGCTCTCTCGGTAGGAATTACGAGGCCGGGCTTCTCTATTTCCTCGATAGTTACGAGCTCCCCGAAGACTGTCTCGGTACCGAACTTGTAGAGTCCTGACACTACATATACTCTAACTCTCGCTTCTTTAGCAGCTAGTGCTAGAGCAGAAGTACCGACCTTGTTCACTACGGCTCCGTTAGCTGCTATCGCTTCAGCACTCACTAACACTTTGTCTACACTCTTCATAACGTATCTTACAGCAGAGTCGACCACGAGGAAGGTCTTAACACCCCTCTTCCCTAGGTAAGAAGCTACTAGCTTACCCTCTCCACCAGGTCTGGACTCCGTTACGTAGACAGAGATATTAAGACCTCTCTCTAGAGCCTTATTTATCGCCTTAAGTACTGTAGTACTGTAAGAATGCGTCATTATGGTATCCCCGTCCTCTATCCTCCTAGATGCTAGCTCGGAAGCGGTATCCCTCGCTCTAGCTACGTAGTTCTCAACTTCTCTAACTGCCTCACTTACTCCCGCAGTTATCTCGCTTGGTGTTGAAGCCTTTTCCAGCAGTTTTTCGAAGAAGAGCATTAATAGGTTGCGCACCGCTTGTGAAGTAGGTCTCGCACTTATAGCCGAGCGCACTAGCTCCTCCATGTTTATCGGTTGCTTGCGGCAGGAATCGAACACTCTCGCTAGAGCTCTTACCACCTCTATAGCTGCTTCTGTAGAGCCCAGTATCCTGAACTCTCTGGCTTCAGTCAACGTTCTCTCGTAAGCTCTCAAAGCCTCCGAACAATCCAACCTCTACACACCGACTTCATGCGTAGTAGTTTCTTGGAACCTTATATAGGTGGTGCAGACTTAGTGTTGGAGATATGTGTGACTCAAAAAGAGCTTGAGCCGTACCACTTGTTTGTAGACAAAAGCTTTAGACCGGATCCAGAAGAGTTCGTAGTCGTTAGCTTCAAGGTAGTTCCAGCTCCCGGTTTTACTATAGAGGATGCTGCCGGTGGAGTTGCTGCCGAGAGTAGTGTTGGAACTTGGACGACTCTCTTCACTTGGTACGACGAGTCTAGGCTATCAAGGCTTATGGGTAAAGCTTACGAGATACTTAACTTAGGTAGTAGCTTCTTAGTGAGAGTAGCGTACCCTGTAGAGCTATTCGAAGAGGGAAACATCTCGGCGTTTCTAGCTTCAGTAGCTGGAAACATATTCGGTATGAGGAGGGTTAAGTGGTTGAGGATAGAGGATATATACCTACCTAAGAGGTTCCTCGAGTTCTTCAAGGGACCGCTTAAGGGGTTGAGTGGTGTGAGGGAGATGCTTAAAGTATTTGATAGACCTATAGCGGGGACTGTGCCTAAGCCGAAGGTTGGTTACTCACCGGAGGAGGTAGAGAAGTTAGCTTACGAAATACTAGCGGGTGGTCTAGACTACATCAAAGATGACGAGAACTTGGCAAGCCCTAAGTACTGCACCTTCGAGGCTAGAGCGAAGAGCATTATGAAGGCTATAGATAGAGCTGAGAAAGAGACTGGTGAGAGGAAGGTGTGGTTCGCTAACGTAACGGCTGATGTTAGAGAGATGGCTAGAAGAATGAAGTTAGTCGCAGACTACGGAAACCCCTACGTGATGGTTGACGTAGTTATAGCGGGCTGGTCGTCGCTGACTTACGTTAGGGACCTAGCTGAAGAGTACGGACTAGCGATTCACGCTCATAGAGCAATGCACGCAGCTATCACTAGAAACCCTGATCACGGGATCTCCATGTTTACTCTAGCTAAATTATTCAGGGTAGTAGGTGTAGACCAGCTACACGTAGGTACACCGGAAGTAGGTAAGCTCGAAGCTAAAACAGCTGACGTAATTCGGAACTGCTCTGTACTCAGAGACAACTACTTCAAGCCAGCCGCAGGCGACCTCGCTTACCTACCTCAGCCCTTCTACCATATAAAGCCGGCCATCCCGGTAGCCTCCGGGGGTCTTCACCCAGGAACTCTCCCCGAGGTAGTGAGGCACATGGGTTTAGACATAGTAGTACAAGTGGGCGGTGGTGTAGTAGGTCACCCTGGAGGACCTAGAGCTGGAGCAGCAGCTGTTAGGCAAGCCCTCGAAGCAGCTTCAAAGGGGATACCTCTAGATCAATACGCCGAAGAACATGTAGAGCTAAGGAAAGCCTTAGAGAAGTGGGGTTACATGAAGCCAACATAAGTGAAAAAACAGTACTTCACTCTCTACGATGTTGGTTCCCCTAAAAGCTTCTGCAGCACTCTTTTAGCATCGTCTCTAAGACGGTAAGCTCTATATACTCGACCGTCTGCTACCTTAATTTGAACCTCTTCTATGATACCGCAACTGAGTAGGGGCTTGAGGTTGCTCTTTAGTTTTTTATGATTGACTCTCAATCTTCTCGATAAGAGCCTAAAGCTTGCCATGTCTTCGTTAACTAGGGTCATGATCACTTCAACCTTTACACTGTCTTGTAGAACTCTAATTAGCTTGGAGACGATCGACATTACGTTACTGTCTTCACTTTTCGAGGTGCTCACGCCAGAAGTACCTCTATATAATATTATTACAGGGGTATTTAACCTTATAGACTCGACGATCGCTCATTATATGTATTATAAACTGTAACGTAGTGTAGTAGAATAATATTCGGACAGTATTATTAGGTGTAAATTAATACACTTAGCACAAAACGCGAACTTAGATACAGTAGGGGAGGTGGTTACGGAGGGTTAAGAAACTTACTCCTTAATCAGCTGACTTGAGATCTTTTAAGCTAGCCCATCGGGTAGTCAACCTTCTGTGGGTGAGGGGAGACTCTCTTCCACTATATAGACAGTTCTTCTATCTACTATGTAGTATACTATTTTGTCTGGATTTGGAGTGACTTTAATGACTGGTTTCTCCACTATTCTAGCGACTTTAACTAACTCCTCTAGGTCTTTTAGGACGGCGATCTCGTTCGACGAGAAGTCCGGCAGTTTACTCCCTTCTACGATAACGTCTCTATACTTCCTCTCGAGTCTTAGTACTCTACTAGTTTCTTTGAACTTAGCCGACATAACTAAGTATGCTGATAGTAGGGATAACCCGACGACACCTATAACTGGACTAACTGTTCTTAGTACTTCGACGTGTATACCAGCTAGAGTTACTGGTGTCACTACTTTCGTTGTAGCGGTTTCTAGCTTAGACTGGCTAGACTCACCTCTAACCGTGATCAACCCTCTGCTAAGGTCTACCTCGAGTTTAATTGAGTGCTCTATCGAGCCCTTCTTAACTTGAGACGCTAGAGTTACTGAGTAACTGACTTCAGCAACCACGACGATATCGTAGGAAGTCAGCCTTATCCCAACCTGCTTAGATAGGTTCTCCATAAGCAAGCGGATCTCCGTAATATTCAGGCTTTCGAGTCGAGCTACTGAGGACTTCTCAGTGAATCCCTCCCTAGTTTTACGGATCTCCTTCGTCCACCCATCGGGGTGGGCTACGTATATGCTGAGAGAGTAGTTTCCCGAAGCTATCCCGTAGGTGAGCCTAAAGGTGTGTTTAACTACGGCTTCTTGAGCTAGTGTGAGGTAGATAGGTATTGGTTTCCCACCGTATGCTATAGACGTTCCATATATCTCGTTTGGCTTTAAGTTGAAGACGATGCTGTACTCAGAGATGGCGCTAGCTCTAGCAACTACGATCTCTTCAACGACGTAGGGTTCGCGAGAGAAGGCGTAAGAGCCGAGAACACCTGCTAGCACTAGTAGTACTACAGAAGCAAATAGCGTGAAGTAAATGAAGACGTCTATAACTCTCTTATTTAGCTTAAACATATACATCCACCACTCTTACTTAATAAGAGAAAACTTAAGCTTTCTACTCCTCGTACGCCTGCTAACGTATGCTACGGAGAGAACGACTGCTAACACCATAGCAATAGATGAGTAAGCTACCCACCCACCCGTCTGGAAGACGATCGCTAGATAGCCGACTCTAGGGACTATGAAGACTACCTTCCCCAATATATCTCTATAACTAACTAAGAACGGGTCTGGATCCGGGTTTGCGTCTCCTTTAGTTCTAACCCAGTCTGACCCTGTGGCTATAACTCTGTGTACTACTACCTGCCTCCCCTCCATAGCGTAAGCTATTATGTCTCCTACTTCTACGTTGTAGCCGCCGACGGCGTGTACGATGACTAAGTCTCCGACACTGATAGTGGGGCTCATGCTTCCACTAGTTACAACTAAGGGGATGTACCTCAGTAGAGCTAGTGCGAGAAAGAGTAGTGCTAGAGATACGAGTATAGATTCCGGGAGTACTCTGAGAACCTTCTTTAGACGGCTGAACTCGAGTAGCTCTCTCGAGCGCCCCCTCAGACCTCTAGTTGAGTAGAGAACTAAAATTAGTACTGCGTAGTAAGCTAGTGCTAGAACAGCATTCCTAAGGACTGGTGGGGCAGCTGAAGTAAGAACTAGAGGTGAGAACCTCCAGTAGCCGTCCACGACGACTCTGAAGAGCAACCCACTAACTAAACCTCCGTACTCGTGTACTATCGATAGAGTGAGACTGTACATAAAGTCCGCAGCTAGAGTTAGTGGTCTTCCGTAAACTCCAGAGAAGTACCTAAGTAAGGCTGGAAACGTCGATCCAAGGGCTATCCCTGCTAGAGTCCCTAGTGCTACTCTAGTGGGAGCATGCTTTGCGAGACTCATTGTTGCCGACCTACCTACCTCTATCCCTAAGGTGTTCACTAAGAAGAGGGCTATGCTTACAGCAAGTGAAGTAGGGTCTGTCGGGTACCTCCTAATATCGAACCCTAGTAAGAACCCGAATGTCGATAGTCCGAAAACTAGTACTACTGCTAGAAAAACTGAGTTAGCTACCGATATAGACCCTCTCCCACTTCTAAGTAGGAGAGGAATTGATACCACTATTAGAGCTGACCACGCGAGATAAGTGAGAAAGAAGCCGTGGAACCCCCCAACTATTGTAGCTACGTTAGGTACTAGTAGTGTGAGCGTAAATATCAGTAGAGCCCGTAATTTTCTATCATAGAGGGCTTTCCGCAAGGCTTCAACCCTCAGCTACCTCTATAGTCAATAAAACATATACTTCACCAACGTACTCATCCTCTAAGTACACCCACAGCACGGCCTTATCGCCTCCCTCCAGTACTACCTCGCTCAGTGGTTTAAGACCAGGAATAGGGCTACCTAAAGAAACCAAGTTATTGCGCATAAAAGTAGCATCTACATCTTCCCACATGCGAGCTACCTCCGATTCGAGTATAGGTCCGTAGAGAAAAACCATAACTTTAGGGAGGAGAGGTATAGTGGAGACTACTACCCCACTGTTCTTGATGATTAAGCGTCTGTCCGTAGGGTTCTTGATCAGATAACCCACCCAAGCCCAACCCCTAAGATCCTTTATGCGCACAACTGACTCGAAAACCCCGATCCCGATCGACACCTCACAACCTCCTAGCCTCGCGCTAGAGCTCACTACATCACCACACACTACTTCACTAAGTGCGATAAGTGGGTATGATTAAAGCAAAAATCTATTTACTATATGAAGACATCACTACTCTTTCTTTCCCACTAACTTTATAGTAGCAGACGCACTACTAGAGCCGATGTTAGTTGTAACTTCTACGTTGTTCTCGAAATACTTATCTACAGTAGCCCAGTCACTCCCTATTAGTTCGTCACTCGGTTTGAACTTCAAGTATATCAGTACTGCTTGATTAATGCCGAGAGGTTCAGTTAGAGTGATATCTACTTTAACCACGTTATTTGCGTTATCAACAGTGTAATTCTTATCTTTTTTTAGCTTCAGTTCTTTCACTATGCACTGGTTTACTTTATCGTAGATGTAGGCTCTAACCTTACCGTCCTTCCCGTCCTCCACATCGAAGTGAAAATCGTAACTGTCGATAACGTGTATTTCAGTAACTCCCTCTCTCTCAATCCATATGACGCCAAAGAAGGCTCCGGGGGAAAAGCCTTTTCCAACTTTATCATTTTTTACTTCTACGTAAACCACGTAGTAATCACCACTTTTATCGAGTAGCTCACCAAGATCAGCCTTATTAGGACATAGATTTTCGAGAGCGACTTCAGTCTTTCTGAACTCTTTATTTACTCTAAGACGTAGTACCTCATACTCTACCTCGTTCCACTGAATGAAGTCTAGGTATACTTGGAACGTGTAGGTATACCCCTCCGGTGGCTCAATACCTTCCTCTATGTCTTCTACAATCGAGAACCGGAAGCAGAAAGTCCTGGATGCACCGGGATCGATCTGTATTGGCTCTATTTCATGAGAGACTGCGAGCCAATTCGGAAGATCTTTCGGTAATGTAATGTAGGGACCTACGACCGGGATAGTCCCTGAGTTAACTACTTCAAAGCAAACTAGAGCAGAGTATCCTGGGTATGCGTTACTTATCGTTATCACTAAGTCTAAGTCGTTCTTAACTTCCGGACCCTCATTCTCTATCTCCTTCGTTTCTACAGAACAGCTACCTACGTCCTTACCTCCAGCCTCGGGAGTTTCTGTACAACTTACCTCACCGAACTCTACGTCTACAGATCCTGTATCTATTGTTGCGTGTATCTTGAGGGTGTCGTACCACATAGCAACAGCAGAGAACAGAATAGCTACACATACGAGAAAAACTAAAAAACGGTTTATAGTTTTCAACTCTGTTCACTTATCCTCTAGTTCTATTCGTACTCGTGTACTCGTTCCACTGAATAGCCTTAATCAGTATCTGTACTACGTAAGTATCTCCCTCACTAGCACCTTGCTCAACGTGCATATCGACCGTGAAGCTTATCGTATCACCGGGTTTTAGCTGAACGCCTTCCAAGCTAGTGAAGCAACCCCACAGCACTAAGTCTAAATCCCCGTCACCATCAGCATCACATTCGTAGTAGTACTGCCCCCACGGATCTGTCTTCCTCACGCAAGTTCTCCCGTCAGCGTATACCGTAATATTTAGCTTAACTGGTATAGTCCCAGTGTTCTCGACGTTTACGTCACTAACCTTGCAGTAGTAACACGGGTATGCGTTACTCACCGTTATGACTAGCTCAAGGTCGTTGTTGCCACTCGGGTTATCTTCGTCCTCGTTTACGTATTCTTCTAGAGTAGCACTACAGTTCGCTACCCAGGGCTTACCGTACTCTTCTCCCTCAAATACTCTCGGAGTACCCGTAAACTCTACGTCTACAGATCCTGTCTCTATTGTTGCGTGTATCTTAAGGGTATCGTACCACATAGCAACAGCGGAGAACAGAATAGCTAGAGCGATTACTGGAGCCAGAACTGCTGTCAGTCTCATGCTCACACCAGACTACCTCAGTTGGTCACTGGTTATGCCGGTGTTTATGTCGGTACCTCGTTCCACTGTACGAAGTAGAGGTATAGCTGGAGCTCTAATTCAGACAACTCTGGTGATGGCTGTAGCACCTCTATGGTTATAGAGAACTCGCTACTATATTCAGGATCTATCTGAGTGATGGGAAGGTTGTAGTAGATTACTATATCCATTTCACCATCTTCATTTAAGTCGAATTCCTCTGATTCCGGAAACGTTTTTAGATCTGTCCCGGTGAAAGGTCCCTTAACCGGTATAGTCCCTACGTTGACTACAGTGAAGTATATCGTGCAAGAGTATCCTGGGTATGCGTTACTTATCGTTATCACTAAGTCTAGGTCGTTGTCGTCAGGTCCCTCATTCTCTACTTCACCTAGCTCTACAGAACAGCTACCTACGTCCTTACCTTCAGCTTCTTCAGCTTCTTCACACCATACCTCACCGAACTCTACGTCTACAGACCCGGTCTCTATTGTTGCGTGTATCTTCAGTATGTCGTACCACATAGCAACAGCTGACGCAAGTATCGATACTGCCATAACTAGTGCGAGTGTTGTTAGTAGAGGTCTGGTTTGCACGTGTTTCACCTCGACCTTACGATCTCTGTATTAGTAATGTGCTGTTGTAGCGGTTGACGCATTTATTTATAAACTTGTGTTGCGAGTGATCTCCTGCTAGTCAGTCTACCGTTTCTCTGGGGTGTAGTGCTTGAAGAGCTTTTAAGCTCATGCTCTTACTTCTACGAGGTGGCGGTAGTGCCTGTAGTAGAAGTTGGTAGGATATGCGTTAAGGTTGCTGGGAGGGAAGCTGGGAGAAAGGCTGTTGTAGTAGACTTAGTTGACGACAACTTCATCGTAGTTACGGGTCCTAAGAGCCTTACGGGTGTTAAGAGGAGGAGAGTAAACGTTAAGCACGTCGAGATCTTAGATAAGAAGGTCGAGGTACCTAGGGGAGCCTCTGACGAAGAAGTGCTTAAGGCTATTGAGGCTGCGGGACTCGTGGACTTCATGAGGGAGAGAGTTAAGATCGGGCGGAGGGAGCTTATGGCAGTATCTACACTAGTATCTAGAGAGTGACTGTCTACTAGCTCCCGCCTTAAGTTAGGTCTATCTAAATACCTTTCTTAGAGTTATGTCTTGGTGGTACCTTGGAGGAAGCATTGAGGTTTGTTGCGGAGTTAGATAGGTTCGCCGGTATCGAGAGGAGGTACGTAGTTAAGAAGGAGGGGGTGACTGACCCTAGCTACGGTAAGTCACCTACTTCTAGAACTATTGATGAACTCCTTAAGTACGGTGTAGTAAACTTAGACAAGCCTCCCGGACCTACTAGTCACGAAGTTGTTGCTTGGGTTAAGAACCTCCTGCGCGTGCCTAAAGCCGGTCACGGGGGTACCCTAGAGCCCTGCTAGGGCGGGGAGACCCCAAGGTATCCGGTGTTCTACCTATAGCTCTAGATAGAGCTACTAAGCTAATCGGGGTAATATCTCACTCTAG
>JAUQPH010000007.1 GCA_030550455.1 Thermoproteota archaeon | reverse complement strand
GCCAGGGCGCCGGCCTGCTAAGCCGGTGGGGGAACACCCCGCGCGGGTTCAAATCCCGCCCCCGGCGCCACTCCTCATAAACACCCACGATATCCTCCACAGGACCAACGTACTTATCCCCATGGTACAGGTAGAACCTACCTTTCACTACTTTAACCCTCCAGGTAGAGGGCATGGTTACCCCCGCGAAGTGGATACACCTTCGAGGTATAAAAAGTGTATTGAGAGATGTGATGAAGGGGTAACTCAATGTTACCTCTAAGACCGTGTAGACTCTGATTGTGTTAGTACCAAGTTGTTCACATATTATTGTCATAAGCCTTTCAATAATCTCGTCTTGAGCGGCGTGCGAAGTGGGATGCTCGACAATGATTTCCATGTTTTCTTCGTATACGTCTTATGGTGTATACAGCGATACCCAAACACCATCGAAGAGAAACGAGGATCATGAGAACTATTGCTGTAATTGATCTCATATAACTTACGTATGAGGCATCATGTTTCTCAATCCGTGGCCTACAATACTAGGACTTGCATAATGTGTTCTGGAGAACTCTGGTTCGTAGACAAGGTGATTTAGCTCTACGAGGACATGAAGGATAAAGTGAAGACTCCTATTGAATAATCAAGCAAAGAAGAGTAAACGCCCTCAGTTAAATCCACACTCTGAACCAATTGTACGTTCAGCTACATCTTCACTATTCACGGGTGCTAAGCCCGCTATACCCCGCCGAACGACCTATACAGTAGCATTTAACCAGGCCGCTCTCAAAATCTTTTCACCGGAAAGGTTGAGTATACTAGGTAAAGAGGATTACTTTGTGCAAACAACGTGTTAAAAGAATTTAATTTAAAATTTAAAGTAGTGTTCGCGAACTCGATAATATATTGAGTCAGCGGTAAGTGATCCGCTAATAACATAACATATATATTGGATATAATTTAGAACTACTACGAGCCACCTAAATGGTCTAAACCAAGCTAATATTTGTTATACCCTAGTGCTTGATACTATCTTAGCGTCAACCCGCATCTCGAAGGGTTTGATGATACCTTACAGCCCTCTTAGAGGCTCTAATAATGCGGCTGACTTATCATCTTGGAGCGACCCTGCTGCCGATCGAGATACTGAAGCGTAAACGATACACAATGATAAGGTAAAATATCCTTACTGCTACAAGTGGAAGGACTTAGATGCTGCGGCTTACTTAGTCCGAATTGCTTCTAAAACGATAAATAACATATCTTCCCACCTCAGAATACTTGTAGAAGTTAAGATCTCTATCAATTATATGGAAAGCATCTTGGTGAAAATCCCTATCTATTATTATATATCGTAGATTCATGTGTTTAATTATGTCTTCTCTTGTAGCAGGTTTAAGATGGCAATACTCGTGACCATCTTCTAAGAACGAGCTGTGGATTCTTATAGAAATGGTTATGGAAACATTATCAGTATTAAGAGGTTTATAACGTATTCTTAAAAAGGACCATAAACCCGCATCCTCATGCCCAAAGTAATCGATTAATGCGTTTTCAGCATTTATACTAATATTTGTGGTAATTTTTTTAATGAGCCAAGGTTCTTTAAAGTACTGCGTTACATCTATATCAATTCTCCTACTATCAGCGTAAATGTAGTTCAAGAACAAATCTTTACCTAGACTTCTCATAACAAGGAATATTAGCTGGTGTTCGATAGATTCAGGTATAGAATCAATAAAGTTGTAATCTAACTTAATCTCAACCGTGGAGTTGATGTAAAGACGCGTCAATTTCCTGACAACTAGCGTATTCAATTCGTATAAATGGGCGATGTATCCATAAGACTGGTTAGACCCCCACTCAGTTGTAATTCTATTAGTATAGTGGACGAGATCTTGCCAAATCGTTCCCGAAGAGTCAATATGATTCAACTGTACTCGCAAAAAAGAGTCGCTTAAACGAAATAGCTCGACAAAATACGGATAGTCGCTGACAAATATAGCTGGCGAGGGTTGAGGCCACAAAGGCTGAGAGTCAACTACTACAACCCTATTACATCTAAGAAATAAATTACCCCATGCTAACATATTAGAGTACTCGACATACTCTATTTGTTTTTTCTGGATGAACCATACTGGCTGGGAAGTTACGAAAACGTTTGTCTTTAGTATACCTGAGGCAGGAAACCAGAGAGCATGAGGGGTTATAAGCAGCACGTTATCATTAACTTCTCCAAGTATGTTGTTCATGTAAAATAAGTCGCTAGGAATACCATAATAACTAAGACTCGATGGATAATACATTATAGCGCCCCCACTGTAAGATCCTAGAAAGAAAATCGATAGGAACAGTAGGAGAAATGCTCTTGATGCCTTGTCTCCCTTAAAATCGATGTGAGAAGGCTGTAACTTGCTCATATAATCTGATAACGCTCTACCCAGATGAAGCGAAAGAGGTATTGGAATAATGTAGAAACCCCTATCAGCATATTGTGCCGGACATATAACAATGTAGAGAAATGATAAAATTAATAACAGTCTTATAAGCAAAACATTACTATAGCTTGACATGCTTTGATCGCCATTTCTTTTACTTAATGATGATAACCTTGAAAATAAGAATATAAAAAATGAGATAGATAAAAATAGTAAAACGGTCTCCGTAGGAAAAGTCAAGCGTCTAATAAACGAGATGAGATCGAGTTCCCCCTTCATTATGGCTTTAATAACTGGAACATTATTGATAGGTATTCCCACCATATCCTCTTTCCCTAGAGGAAAATAAGAGAGGATTAAAAATGTTAACAGAGGGAATAAAGTAAACTTGAGCATGTTAAGGATTATATACTTTTTCTTAATTATAGCGTTCTTTACCTCTATACAGAGTAGTATCAGTTTATGCAATGTCAGAGCTAATATAAAGTATGATGCTGTCCACGGGTGAGCCAAAACTAGAAGTATGCTGGTTATCATAAAGTGTATAGATTTCCTCTCTATATAAAACCTGATCAAAATCATTCCTAAGATTAATCCGAGGAACTGAGCTTGTCCGCCCCAACCTATAGCATCTAAGTATAATGGGAAAAAAGCCACTGGAACGCTTCCCAATGTCGATGCTATGCTATTTTTTATGTAATTTTTATCGTTTATTAGAGATGTTATAGATAAGTATGTTGCTACCACAAGCAAAATCATCAAAATAGGCCCGAGAAGACAACCTATAACGTATTGAATAAATGAATCTTTAAGTAGTAGCACAATCGGTACATATATCAACGATATAAGTGGGTAGGGGTAGTTATAAACAAAGTTTCTGCCGTGAACAATGGCATATGCTGATATTAAGTACTGTCCAACATCACCGCCAAAAACTTCACCATTGACTACTTTTCTCATAACGGGATATATGATAACGATTGAGACAAAACTGATGAATATGGTAAATATAAGGTGTTTTTCTAAAATGTTATTCGAAACTCTCATGATTAACCACCTTAGTTAGGAAAAACGATAGTTTCGCATATACATATGATTCATCAAATTCTCTACGCAGTTTATATGTGCCTTCAACATATCTAAAATACGTATCTTCGTCGATATCCGCAAGACATCTGGCCAAATACTCGGAGCTCGCATCGCTGCAGACCTTTCCGATTCTATACTTTAAGACTTCATACCATAGTCCACTATTAGGACATTTAACCACAAGCACAGGCGTGCTAGATGCTACAGCCTCAGCCACACTATTAGGGAATCCTTCTCTTATACTTGGAATGGCAAAAAGCCAAGCTCTTTTAAAGAGTTCCCTCTTCTCGCCTTCTCTTACGTACCCCAAGTATTCAATAAACTCATATCTCTCAGATAATTTACTAATTAAATTTTCTAAATACCTTTCTCCACTCCCCACAACAATTAATCTCCATCTGAGTTTATCATTGCTCGTTCTAATCTTAATTACTGCTTTCGCTAAGTTCAAAACGTTCTTATGAGGGACTAATCTGCCTACGTACAGAATAGTATAAGGTTCTTTCTTGTCCGGATTTGAAAAGTACTCAGATATTTTTAAAGGGGTTCTAATGGTTTCAACTTTAGCTTCTTTATTGATTTTTTTCAACCATTCCCCTATAAAATCGCTCACGGCTATGGCATGTTTTAAATGCTTCATCGGATTATTGGTCATTATTCTCAGTAAGCCTTTGCTATGAACCTCGCAGACGTCTACGACTAAGTTATCATATCTAGGAATAGCATATAGATGTAATATGGGCATCTCATTCACGAGAAGAACATCATACTCTGTATGGATCGTTTCTATCAGCTTCCTTGTTTTAATAATATATTTCAATAGTGGAATAGGGGCCCGCGATCCTGGCTTAACGTAATCTGTCAACGTTATATATCTATAGATAGAAATTTTGTCCAACCTCTCATATTCGGGTAGGCTTCTTTGATGTTTAATAGTGTAAACGTCAACGCTCCACCCCTTGCTGATGAGTAACTTAGCAAACTGAGAAAAGCGAAACTCTTGCCCCCCTACATGCGGTGGGAATAGCTCAGTAACGAAAGCTACCCTCAACATCAATCACCAATTCCACGTCAAACGTATATTTATAAAATAGTTCAACGGAAATATCATGATAGACGCAATAAAGTTAGCTAAAACCAAGTGAAGATCAACACAATTATGAATAAGTAATGCGATGCCAGAGGCTAAAATAATTGAGAAAACATAGATGCTGTTGTACTTGAGGCCGCGCCATATAAAGTCTCTATACGAGTCTTTATCCTGCAGGAAATTATAATATCTATCATTAATCATGAAGCCTAGCCATATGGATACCTCACTAGATAAAATTAGAGAGGGTAGTTTTTCTAAACCAATAGTTAGGAGTATCAAAAGTATTACTTGAGCAATAAGTAGAGATAAGACTCCACTAAGCATAAATCTTGTGATACTTTCTCTAAATATAAACCATAATATTCTCATAAAATCCCTGAATCTTCTTAACTTACTTGGTGAACCGAGTCGAGGGTAATAATTTATTGGAACAGAATATATCGGAATACCTGATTTTAGAGAAGCAACTATGACCTCTGTGGAAAACTCCATACCGTTTGTACTAAGGTGCTCTAATAAATCTGCGGGAAACACTTTGAGTCCTGACTGCGTATCAGGGATATGCTTCGTAAAGAGTATTCTAAATATCAAGGATAATATTTTGTTGCCCAGATAATTCAATGTTGGCATAGCGTTCCTACTAGGTTTTTTCTCTAATCTATTACCGATGACGAGGGCTCTATGCCTTAATGAGAGCTCGACCATTTCATGTAACCTACTTAGATCATAGGTATCATCAGCATCAACCATCACTATAGTTTTAGCATTTGGTATTCTTGATCTTCCATAGTGCATTGCCGTTAAATGTGCCAGACCATAACCCCGTTTCGGCTGAAGTACTATGGCGTCAACACCGCTCTCTAATGCAGCTTTTACTGTTGGATCTTCCTCATCTTTAACACATACTACTATATACGCCTTATCCCCCAACTGCTCTCTTATTTTCCTTACAACATTTCCAATGGTTTTCTCTTCTCTTACTGCAGGCAAGGATATTATGACAGCATTATCATGAACGTGCTTCTTTCGAGTACTATCAAAAAGCACTTTATACCCATGTACTGACATAAGCAGTCACGCCTTATGCAAACCTTAGATTTAACTCCTGGATTAAGTGTCGCACGGTTCTTCTAACTGCTTCAACGCTGTTTAAACTGGGTTTAAAACCGAGTTCCTTCAGCTTTTTGATATCTAACGCTATTCTCTTTACATCGCCGGGCCAACCAACTCCATGCAATGTTGGTTTGTATTCTATTGATAAATTCGTGATATTTAACTCGTTTAGTATTATGTCGACAACGGTCCTCACGTCAATCCAGTCAACAGAAGCTACATTGTATACGTCATAATTTTTAGTTCCACTTCTCCATGCAATTATGGTTGCCTCTACTGCATCATCTATATACACATAACTCCTAATTTGTGTACCATCGCCGAGAACCTCTAACTTTCCTCGGTTTTTAGCTAGCTTCATTAGTAGATCAAAGATTACTCCATGCCTCAATCTGGGACCGACAACATTTGCGTATCTTAAAATTACGCATCTGATTCCATATAGCCGGGAATACGCATGAATCAGGTTTTCGCAGGCTGCTTTCGTTGCTCCGTAAACTGAGATTGGTGCCACACGATGGTTCTCATCCACAGGAATGACGTCTGGTTCTCCATAGACTGAACTAGATGAGGCAAAAACTAGCTCCTTAACCTCAAGTTCTCTCATTGCTTCGAGCAAATTAAACGTAGATAAGATATTTTCGTTGTAATGTGTCTTAGGACTTATTGTAGAAACTTTTACTTCAGGATTGGCTGCGAAATGAAACACTACATCTACCCCTTTTACCACCTCATATGAATCATTTGGATTCTTAAGGTCACCTCTTATTAGCTCTAAGGCTGAATTTTTGATTTCTATATGATGCATTAAATTTTCAATACGCCCTGTAGAGAAATTATCTACGACTCGGACAAAAAAGCCCATTCCTATCAACTTATCAACCAAGTGACTACCAATAAATCCTGCGCCACCGGTAACTAGAATTTTCCCTTTCAATCTAATTACCACCTCTCTTCTCAAGTCTATTCATTCAAGAAATATCACTAGTAGGGGGTTAAAAGTTCTTATCTTAATCCTGTAAAGGGTGTGTCTAGACAGCGTCAATCAAAATCGATAATATGCTTTGCATTATGAGTTGCGAATTTCGAATCTATCTAATACACAATAACGCACACAAACCTCCTTATTATCTTCTCTAACCTGAAATACTCTTAAACCTTTAGCGCTTGTTTCGCGAGCTACCACCCCTCTTAGAGTGTCTTCTAAGAGAATTTTTAACTCACCAATCAATAAAGATGGTCGTTTAGGTCATCTACTATCTCTGTCTAAACTCGTTCATTCAAAGGTTTTCAACTCTCATGTCATATTAATTCCTGCATGAGTGATGTTAAGAAGATTATTTCCTAAGTCTTAATTAAAATAAAGAAAGGAGTTTTGTAGAAGATAAACTAGTCTTTGTGGAGGTTAGAACGTTGCGAGTTACTATTATGCATTATAAAGCCTCTTATCCAGATTGGGGAAGATAGACTGAAGCTCTTTGTTGCTGCTTAGCTGATAGAGTTGCGTTTTCATATAAACTTTAAGATTAAAAGATTAGCAATCGAAAGAGTTTTGAAGAACCTCATAGAGGCATCGAAGGAGAATATTAATTCCGGTAGTTACTCTATTCGCCGAGAGCACGTAGGAGACCGGAAGAATATGGCTTCTCACGACTTTGAGTAACTTAGAGTACGTACAGATTGTTCCGCAGCAAGGCTACTTTGAGTTCCTGACCTTATTGAAAACTTGAGGCTCGTCATGAGTGATTCGGGTAGGATGCCGTAAAAAGCTACTTTCCTCGGAATAAAGAAGCCTGTTTTAATGCTGGGGAACCCTGCAGAGAGACGTGAAGCTATTGGAGCGAGTGTGCCCAAGAATCAGTTTAAACCCAAGTGTTGTATTAGCAGGGCTGGAAAGTGATTTCGTACCCACTGGAACTACTTAGTGAGCCACCGTTTAGTGACAGTAGGGTGGCGGAAAGAATAGTGAGTATTATCGAAAAATAACGTATATCTTTCCTCCTCCTCAACTCGAGAACCACAATACCACCTCGCGCAGCTGTTTCGGGTTTCATGAAGGTTTGTAGGGTTTGATGTAAGTTGTGTTACCGTGAGATGATGAGCCCGTCCGCGATGCGGGTTTGTGGTGGAGACCTGAGTGGGTAGGGGCATCCAACGCCAGGATGGGGGTTTCTCCACGGCTGTGAACCTGAACCATATGAGGGTGAGCTGCGGGTTAGGGTTACCCTGAATGGGTGGAGACCGATGGTGCGGATGCCGATGAAAGGTGCCCTAGGTTTGTGAAGCTAGGGGTTGGCATCAAACTACATTAATCCACATAAAATCCAAACCCCCAAATACTTTGTCCTCTACTCACTCTCTTTTCTCGACTGAGGTCCTGCTGTGGTTCTACTCGACGCCAGCCTTCTGCTTATCGCCAGACTGGAAACTTTCCAGTTACTGGAAAGTTGATGGTGGTCAGTCCATCAGAACCCCCTCATTCTCTTACGTGGATAGCTTCCAGCTACTGGAAATTTCCAGTGAGTTCGTTAGGTTTGCTGATTCGGGAGTTGGTAGCCAAGCTCTTTCACCAACCACTTGGTTCAGTACCACTCAACAGCAGGGGGGCTAACGATGTAGCGCTGAGGAGTCGCAGAGCTCTATCGAGAACATCGGTTAGCGCATAGTGGAGAGCGCTAGAAGCTGCCGCGATCCGTAGAGTAGCTAGAGTCAGGGAAAGCGAGACAAGCACGGCTACCCACGTCTTGAAGTACCTCGCTACCTTCAACCTCGACCCCGATTCCTACGCATTACCTCAGTTGTTATAAAACAAACCAAACAGCTTCCACATATCACCGCGTTCTCGACTGGATCATGTAGACCCGGCTGTACTGTACACCTCGAGGAAACTTCTCAGAGGCTCGTACAGTACACCGGACTCCAACCACTAAATCCTCTATAAGACCTCCTTAAATCCCAAGGAAGACAGCATGAAGGACTTATGAAGGAATTGTACACGTCGCGCATAACCGAGTGTGAAAACCTGTGAAAACTCCATGAAGAACAGCAAGAAAGACTAACGTAAGAACCGGTAGTAACTCACGTGCAGAAACACACAATCAAACCCACGCACAAACCCGCAAAACCGAGGAGACCACCCAAAAAAAACCACACATAACCGCCTCTCCGCTGTTTCACTCCTGCGGATAGTGCTATGTGTGATGAGTGTTTTATAATAATTTTTATATAACGTATGCGTCTGTGTTATTGGGTGGTTGTGTGCCTAGGAGGAGGTACGACGATGCTGTGTTGAGGGAGAAAGCTGTTGAGTTAAGGGAGAAAGGGTATACGTATAGGCAGATTGCTGAAGTTCTTGGCTGTAGTACGTATAAGGTTTGGGAGCTTCTCTCCGGGTACTCAGAGGTTAGGTCTAGGGTAAAGCAGTTTGCTGACTTGTTTGGTCGGGTCGATAGGCTCTTAGCTCAAGTTAAGGAGCTAGAGGATCGGTTGGGCAGTATTAAGAGGTTAGGCCACGGGAACTTGCAGGATGCTGTGTTAGAGCTCCATAGGAGGGTTTCTGCTATAGAGCGTGAGATTGACACTCTCAGAAAGTTTGCTAAGATGAGGGTTAAGGGAAAGTACTCCTGTGTTCACGTGAATGAGAAGGGTTTGTGTGGGGTAATGAGGCTGAGTGAAGAGATATCTCAGCTGAGTGTTGAGGAGGTAGGTGGTGTGTACTACCTGAAGGTTAGTGAGCAACCACTTCTCTGTGTAGCCTGCCCACGCTATAAGCCCTCGACCTCACGCTACGAGTCCTCGACAGATAAGCGGTCTAGCTAGTGCTTATCACTACCTCGAGATCCTGCTGCTTCTTCCTTAAAGTACTCGTCTATGTAGATGACTTCTTCATCTTCTTCGCCTTCCCCCTCTCTACCCTCGTCTCCACCTATCTCTAGTGTGATCTTCTTACGGGGGTATAGTCTCTCGAGTACGGTTTCGTATAGGTAGCCTATGAACTCATAGGAACTCACCTTACCTACGGTATACTCCTCTTCCCCGTCTGAAGCCTCAACAACGACCTCCCCGTCTTCGAGCTTGAAGAGGACGTAGGGTGGCTTTAACTCTTGAGCTGGTAGGAGCTTAACACCTAACCTCTCGAGTGCTGGTCTAATCGCAACCGCTATATCTCCAGTTACGTAGAACCTCACTTTATGACCTCCGTGCTTGATTGCCGAGATTACGGAGATGATGTACTTAACGAGAGCTTTAGCGTTTGGAACTCCGCTGAAGGCAGGTCTGAGTATACTAGATATAGGTGCCGCACTTGAAAAGCTTACGGGGGTTGTACTCACTCTCTCACCCAATATATTTGTTGCGTAATGTACATATAAAGCATGCGGTTCTCCCTATCTAGAACTCCTCGTCATTAGACTCGCCTAGGTCGAGTAGGTCTTCCACAGATGTGAGTAGCTGTGAGCTAATGAAGTCTCTACCTCTCCTCACCTTCCTAAGGAATTGGAGGTAGGGTACTGTTACATCCTTCCTTATCTCCCAAGCTACTCTAGCTACTCTATAAGCTCTATCATCAGAGTCGAACCACGCAATTACTACTGCGTGAAACTTGTTCGACCCTATGGGGTAGAAATTGAATGCTAGTGTCTTCGAGCAGGGATTGACGAAGACGTATCGGTTCATGTATAGTTCAACACCTTCGGGAACGCCTTCGGGGTATACTACTGAGGCATCGATCGGTAGGTAGCTACCGAAGAAGTTTACTGCGTCGGGTATGTTACCACCGTATTTTTTCAACAACTTCTTATAGTAGTCTTCGAGCTCTCCCCTACTTGACTTAAGCACATACTCAAACGCAATACTCATGTTCATAGTTAGAGGGTAAGGTGCGACGTATGCTTTAGACTCACCTATAGTCACGAAGTATCTGTAGATCTTGATGTTCCTCACTATATTGGTTGGGTAGATAAGTATGTTCACGAGGTCATATGCGTTGACGTATTCGCAGTACAGATCCTGCGGCTCGTAATGGCAGTTGCCTTCTTCATCGCATAGTCTAGTGGATGGAGTTTGACCTTCCTCCTGATAGCAGAAGCAGATGCATGGAGCGTGTATGTAACAGGGTAGCTTAAGCTTCTGAAGGAAACCTATAGAACTACTTGTTACAGGCGATGAGATACACAGGTCTTTAGGTGGGTACACCTTAGTAGGAACTATATACTTAGGCTTTCTCTTCAATACTACAACTCTATAGTCTTCTCTAAAGCAGAAGTAGAGCTTCTCCGAACTACGTAGCTTGGAAGCTATATAACTACTATCAGCCTCCCAACACCCAACTATGTTAGGCCTAATACTCACCAACCGATGAACTTTAACCATACAAACAACCCCCCTAGGTAGCCCGAAGCCCGCAGAGCCTCATGAACTCATTTATTACAATTATGTTTACAAATATTATTATTATATTATAGATTAATATTATATCTATACTCACACTCAATAAAACACTACTAACACCTACGAATCCAAACCCCACCACGTTTTTGTAGGGGTTTGGTTGTTGATTTGTGTTTGTGGTTTTAGCTGTTTTAATCAGTTCAAAGACCTTCATTAGATCGCCTCTCATCAGTTCAAAGAGGTCTTTCTATTGGGGTTGCTTCTCATGGTTCGCCAGCAGTTCTTTACTTTCTTAATTGCTTTTACTACTTTGCTGTAGGTTAGTCCGACGTATGGAATGTTGGTAAAGACTAGGTAGGTGTTGTAGGAGTAGTATATGCCGTCGATGAACATGTTTTGCTCGGTTTCGACGAATTTGAGTGCGCAGTTTCGTGGTACGTATATGAGGTCTATGTCGAGTTTGTATCTCCCGATTCCTCTTCCTTTATTGTAGTATAGTACTAGTAGGTATAGGTCTCGTAGTTGGTTCTCCCTTAGTAGGTAGGGTATCTTACTCCACTGGATGTAGTGTTTTATATCCTCCCACGTTGCTAGTCTGATGTAGAGTCTATCCGGTATGGTACTCTTCTTACTAGTTACTTTCTCTAGACACTCTACGTCGTGTATCTCACATACTCTATATAGCTTCCTAACTATTGTCCACTGATTACTACACTTAGTAAAGTAGACATACTTACCGCGATCTAGCGGTATCTGACCATGAAGGTTTAGTGGAACTAACACTTCAACTACTCTAAAGCTACTTAACACTATTCCGTATGTCCTGTGGTACCTCCTACCCCTTAGCCGAGTAATTACTGGATCCGTCCTCTCAATTTTAAAGTAGACTAGATTCGTCATCTCCTGACTATATCTTACCATCGGGAGAGCCACCTTCTGCGATAATAGGTAGGTAGTCGTAGAGGAGGAAGACCCTCACGTTCCTGCAAGACCTTACAGCTCCAGCATAGTGCCACCTACTACGCACCTCATTATTCCATACCACCGTGATCGTCCTACCGAAGATGCTTAACCCGTACACGTAGCAGGGTAATCTCAGCCTCAGCCGAGCTAAGTAAGACTTATCGATAGGTACAGCCCTATCCAGCAACTCTTTCGAATCCAACCACACGTTCACCCTTCTAACAGAACCCCTCGAGTACCACTGATGAGTACTGCTCTTCCTCAAGACAATGTTGTCGAGAGTTACTAGCGGGATTCTCTCTACCTCCAGTCTATAGCTTCCGAAAAACGTGTCGCGTCTCCCGCGGCCGTAGGGTGGAGTAATTGAGTAGATGTCTTCACAACACTTGCGTGGGTTGGAGATGCTGAAGTAGTGTAATACATCATCTTTCGGTACGAAGACTACATTAAATATGTTATACGGCTTCACTAAGACTGTAAAACCACCAGATCTACATACTACAGGCATTAAAACACCTCTAAACTTTCTAGAGTATGTCCTACCGGAGTTAGTGCTCATCTCAACTACTACCCCTCTCTAGTAGTTTACTCAGTCGGGCGGCTAGCTCAGTGTACTGCTTGTCTGCTCGAGTCACTATGTCGTCATAGTGTAGGTCACCTATGCTTAAACCCGATATTCTTGATTGGTAGAAGTCGCAAATCGCTCCCTCAACCCCTACATCCCGACATACTCGATAGAACAGCTTTCGAAAGTCTTTCACCTTAACGCCGTAGTAGTCGTAGAGAGTATCCCTCACAGTATCGTACTTCCCGATCTTCCCCCTCCACATCTTGAGATATTCAGTAAGTGTTGCTGGGAAGTAGATCCACTCACACCTCTTCTTACCCCTACTCCACACTAGGTAATAGCGGCAGAAGCCCCTGTCTTGAAAGCAGGTTAGCTCTCTCTCATCAAAATCCTGGATCATCTTGACTACTTCACTCAGTCTAGCACCACTAAAGTAGAGTACTCTTAAGACTAGCCAGTAGAGAGTACCTACCTCAACTCTCTCCAGTACTTCGATTATCTTGCTGTATTCGATGTGGTATTTCTTAATGATCTTAGCACCACTTCTAATCTTAAATATCTTCCTAAGCCTCTCAGCCTCATCCTCGGATATCTCCCCGGATTTCTCGAGGAAGTCTATATACAGCCTCACACACTTAACCATCCACCT
The DNA here is from genome assembly GCA_030550455.1 of Thermoproteota archaeon. GTDB lineage: Archaea > Thermoproteota > Thermoprotei_A > Sulfolobales > NBVN01 > DRZP01. Next base: position 58,319 of record JAUQPH010000007.1, on the reverse strand, counting down.
ACTACCAGATATCTCGAGGAAGGTCCCGTAGGTTAGGGGCTTACCGTCAAGCCGTCTAAGGTAGTTCATGTAGCACTTAGCTGTCTTCTCCTGCTGCCCCCTATCCTTTATTAAGTACTCCATGAACATCTCATTAAACTCTATGAATCGTTCACGCTTACCACCGGCTACAGTTACCCCCAGACTCCTCAAGAGCTCCCCAAGCAACTTAATATCTCTTCTACTTGATACCTCAACGACGATATTTCCTTCCGAATCTTTAATACGGAGTACGTTGAGCATGGGAGTTGCCATAGCACCCCAATAGTAATGGGTAGGGGTCGCAGGGTTTATAAAGCGGTCATTAGGGGTAACTTCCTCACTAGATTTCGCTCTGCTAAGCCGGTGGGGGAACACCCCGCGCGGGTTCAAATCCCGCCCCCGGCGCCACTCCCATGCGTGGTGATGGTTTATAAGTCATTGTTTCAGACCCCACGCAAGCACCGTGAAACGATTAACTAATATTACTGTACGATAATACTAGGAGAAAATGTTGGGAGTGAGGCTGTGAAGCCTTAGTACGATGGGCTGAACCTAAAAGCTTTGGGTAAAGAGGATAGAGCTAGGATACTTCAGTACGTAGTGGATAAGCACGGTAGGGAGAGGGGTTCGCAACTGTTTTAGTGTGCTAGGTTTTTGTAGGTCTCTCTAGAATGCTTAGAGCTCTTGACGTGATTAAGTTTAGCAAGGTCTACAAACTAGTGAGTACATATCGCTGCAGAGGACTCTTCGTCTAGAAAGCCTTAAACTTGAGGTGACTGTAGGCCGGTGACCGCGTGCTTTTACGGTTTTATCTCTACCCAGTGCTTTGATACGTCTCTGAAGAACGCCTTGCTCGATCTACTCTTGAACTCCTCCGGTGTTAAGGCTACTATGTCGAACCCGATGTCGGGTGGTAGTTTTGTTCTCACGAACGCAACTCTATTCGGGTAGTTCATGCTCTTGAAGCACTCGCATACAACTACTATGTCAACATCGCTTTCAAGCGTGTGATCACCTCTAGCGTAGCTTCCAAACAGGTAAACCGTGGCGTTGATCTCTCTAGCCAGCCTCCCGAGGATCTCTACAATGTCACTATGGGTCTTGAATAGCCTTTGAGACCTCATCCAGTACACCTCTGGCGATCGAAACGGCTTCCTCGGCGTGTTCTCTCAAGATCTCCTCTGAAGGTCTCTCTAAGCCAGCGTTGGGGTATCTAGCTAGAGTGTAGTACGCTGATAGCTTAGCGAGTGCAACCTCACTAAGTGAAACAGCCGTAGAGCCCTTGACTCTACGGTAGAGCTTGACGAGGTCGTGACCCCGCGGGTACTCACCTAGAACGTGGAGTACTAGGGCTTTCAGAGCTTTCTCAGCAGCTTGCTGAGCTATGAAACAAGCCCAGTTGTATCCTCCTGTACTAATACTCATTTCAGCATGCCTGAGGTCAGCTTGAGCTTCTGCTAACCAGTTGAGTACTTCGTCTCTCACCGGCATACTACCACTTCAATAGTATCCATGTATACCACAGTTTTAACCCTACACTGATAACTCGGGAACAACGATCTCGGATTGAACCCTAATTGAACAAGTGTTCTCAGTCAACACGTCATGTTTTAATGTGATGAAACTAAGCATTAAACCACTCCAAGTTACTCAACCTGGTTTCCCCAATTCTACCTCCAAGGATTCTCGAGAAACAATCAATTACCCAACATCAAAGTCGAGTTGAGTGCTGTCCACAGGTTTAAACAATAGTTAATCTCGCTTCCACTGAGTACCTATTTCGAACCTACGCGTAAACCCACCGAAGTACATGGATATTATCACAACACCCCTGAAACCACACACGGTTCAACCCGACTACAGTAGAGCACTTGCATGGATTATCAATATTAATGTATCTAAGGCTCTGCTCTAATGACTTAATCATGCTTAACTATAGTTCGTATGCGTATTTTACGCTGGTATCTCTTTAGTTGATGTATATGGAAGCGCTTATAAGTACTCTACGTAGTGGTACGGGAAATAGTTCGATGAGGGGTCGAGAGCCCTATGAAGCGAGCTCTCTCTGAGTTACTCAAGATGTGGGGTGCCCGGGGTCGCCCTGAACGCCCCTAAGCCTGATGAAAACCCGAGCGGAATGCGGGGAAAAGAGATGAGGCGATGAAATCAACCAATATAAACCTACATCAGAGCTGAACCCCTAGATGTTTGAGACCTTGTTTCTACGTTGACTTTCCGACTAGTATCGCCGAGCCCGACTTTAATGTTATTTGAGTACGTGAGTGTGTTTTTAACTAACTTGAAAAGCCTCTTATCGTATGATTGACTTAAGGTCTTCTGGTGTGTATATAATCCCCTCTATCTTGTAGTTGTGTTGTTTCAGGAACTCGATGAACTCTTCGTCTATTGTTAGCCATGGAGTATCGGTTGTCTTAGCTGTAGAGTAGTATAGAGCGTCTATGTAGTCTTTATGGCCCTCGTTATAGATTCTGTAGGCCTCTATGTATGCTTCTACGGGTATGTCTAGTGTGTTGTACGTGTTTCTTATAGAGTCTAGACCCACTTTGACAACTTCGAGATGTTCTAGTGGTATAGCTTTGAGTACTTTCCACACTGCCTCTAGGATTCCGACTTCTAAGTAGTAGATCTCTAGCTTTCTAAACAGAGCTATAGCTTTTAAAGCGTCTTCCTCGATCTCTACGCCTAGAGCTGGTAAGAGGAATGTTGTATCAACTAGTACTCTCGGTTTCCGCAATATACTTCTTCTGCTCACGTATGCTCTCCTCCTCAAGTTCTTTCAGAGTTACTCTCGCAACCTTCTTACCCTTAAGCGAGAGAGTTATAGCATCCGGTAATGGTATAACCTCCAGCTTGTTATCTCTAACGACAAGCACAACTCTACTCCCCTCATCGATACCCAACGCATCAGCAACCTTCTTCGGAATAACTATAGTCCTCTTCCGACCAACACGTACTGTCAGACTTTCGGGCATTTCAGACTACCAATAAGTTCCAACCCACACTACCTAATAAATACAGTGAGTAACAATACCCACAGATAACAACTCTAGAGCTATCGCATGGGTGAGTGCCGACCGTTAGGACGGCCTCAAGCTAGGTACTTAAGCTCTATCCAATGTCGTCTATATCGCAACAACAAACATCAGTAAGGCAAGGAATCGTGGAAAGGAGTACGTAATAAACTCCTCAATTGACATACTCTACTCCATACTCTACGGAATTCTGTCCACCGGCATTGGTTGCCTTTGGGTTAGACCTGTTCCATGGAGTCATACATGCCTTGAGAAGCTACCACATCGCTAATCTACGGTCTATCCAGAGTATTCAAGTCGTTGACTGTATACGTCATCATTTAAGCATGGAAAGGAAGATTAAGAGCTCTAGGAGGCTCGAGAATGCTAACACCCAGAGCTATCGAAGCACTACTAAGCCACCTTCATGGAGAGCTGTCGCATGAATCCTAGAAACTATACAATAGAAGTTAAGGTGAATCTTCCGGCGCACAATATGAAAGCTAACTCACAAACTACGATAGGCACTTCTCCTCACTCCAATCTTGGTAAGTTCTTGAATAAGTTCTTTCGAAGTTTTCCACAGGACCCCCGAAGAAATCTTCTGAAACCACAGCTCTTTTCATCAAGTCCTCAAGGATTTTAACACAAACTTTGACTATCTTACCGTTGGGACTTTTCTTCTCATCACAGACTACCAAGGTTTTACTCAAGACTAAGCATATCAATAAACTTTTCTTGTTTTCTGAGGTCTTGCAATTTCTTTTCAAGGCTTCATATTTTTCTCTGCTGATAAGGTCTCCTACTTTATCAACGTACTTGAGGTTCCACTCGAGCGTTGCGTACTTCTTCTTGTAGAGGTCAAGAGAGTGCCGGTGGGAGATGTGCTATGTTGATGAGCTGATTATGCGGATTTCTGGCAGTTAAGTATGTTGTCGGTTAGTCGATCTATATGAGGTTTAGTGTGAATGGCTTGATGGATAGGAAAGTAAGTTAGTATAGAGGTTGTAACATCTAGACTTATATACCGATATTAGTATATCTAGGTATGGGAATCGGAATGGGTAAGGTTAAGACTAGTATTTATGTTGATGAGGATCTCTGGAAGGAGTTCAAAAAGATTGCTTCTTCAAGGGATCAAGAGCTTAGTGAAGCTCTAGAAGGTCTTCTTAGAGAAGAGCTTATGGTGGATCTAGAGGCCGTGATTAGAGAGCTCGTTAATGAGTTAGATACGGAATTGAATTTCAAACCTGTTAAGGCGAAGGCCCCCGTTAGTGAACTTGTTAGAGAGATGCGGAATGAGAGAGAAAGTCGTTTACTTGGACAGTAGCGTCATTGTTAAGAGGTATATCGAAGAACCCGGTAGCGAATATATACGACAGCTATACGTGCAGGCATACAATGGCTTAATCAAGATATCTTTCAGTCTCTGGAATATCGGTGAAGTACTCGGAGTTCTGGATAAGTCGAGGACAAGAGAGATCATTACAGCTGAGGACTACCAAGTGGTTAAGAAACGATTCTTAAGTGAAACTCTAAGGCTTACTAAGCTTGGGTACCTGGTTACTGTACCAGTTAAATTATCTACGCTTAGAATAGCCTGGAAAATCATCGAGAAACACCACATATACCAAGCAGATGCTCTACAGATAGCCTCAGCAAAATCAATAAACGCAGGCGAATTCCTAGTCGCAGATAAGAAGCTCCACCAAGTAGCACTAGAAGAAGGATTAAACTCTAGCTACATCACTTAACAAGTCTCCTTCAAGAAGTGAGGAAGAAAAACTATAGCCTGATAATAATCTATTCTTGATAAGCGAATAACGCAAATGCTTAAAGCCTATTACTAGATGTTGCTGTAGTTTAAACATAGTTAGTGTTTATAGAGTTAAGCCTTTGGTGTTAGTACCTCTATGAATAGTGTTTTAAGATGATGTCGGATTCCTTGATTATATTTGTATCTATTGTAGCGAACTTTCCGCATTCGGCTAGTAAGCTTGCTGCTAGGTGTAGAGGAGGTGGTGTTCTAAGCCTTAGAGTAGTGCGTATTTTACTGTTTGGTTCAAAAGCTCCTTGAACTCTATCCGTTTTAATGCTTCTATAGAGTAGAGCGCCGGAGCTGGGGTTCTTCTAGTCCAGCTCTCAAGAAAACAGATGCTAGTTCTACAAGTGTTAACCTGGATACGGCTTTCCTATCTTTTACTGCTTTAACTAGCTCAACAGCTTTCTCGTAATCGGGAACAGCTTCATCAATATAGATACAATTAAGTTGGTGTCTATGTGTATTATCTAATCAATAACATAACGTTAGGTCTACCTTGCTCTCTCCTCTATTAGGGACCTAGTTTAAGCCACCATGTCCTAGTTTGTATCCTTGCTTCTCTAGCTCCTCTATCCTTCTGTAGATGCTATCCCAGTACTCAACCTCCCTAGTGACCTCAGTTAAGCCCTTCTCTATCACTATGTTGAAAGCGTGTGACCTACTTCCAGCAATACCGTATTTAGCCTCTTGATGCACGCATTATAGTGTTAGCGGTTTAGAGTGCTAATTAGGTCTCTTAAACCTAGTCTATCTATCAAAACTATCCCTTTTCTCAGCGCCTCAACTACTAGCGGGTTCTTCTTTGCGAGGAGCTTGCATAGTTCATCGAGAGTTATTACTACTGGCTCTACTAATGGGTTTTCCTTCGTACAGTCGTACAGTACATCGAGTCTCTCGGTTGGTCTCTGGGGGATCGCTTCTCGCGTTACTATGAGAACGTCTATATCGCTCCACTCGTTGAAGTCTCCTCTCGACACACTGCCGTAAATCAGTACTGCCGAGTCTCTCAGTTTGCGTACTGCGCATTCAGCAAACTCTTGAGCCTTCTTAACGTATAAGTCACGCTTCCTTACTCTCTCCTCAATGACTTCCAAGTATCTTCCACCCACTTTACTACCTCTTCAGCCATAGTTATAGCTTCTAAAGACTCCTTCTCTGAGTACTGTTCCTCAGGTATGCCCTCACTCCAGACGTCCGGGTACCTCGTCGGTATATAGTGCTTATTCAACCTCACGCAGGACTCTCTAACGCCCTCAGGTATCTCACCCAACAAGTTACCTAACTCTGAGAGGAGGACCAGTAGTGAATGACCTACGCGCGGACTCCCCAACCCCCACAACAGTGCTTTAAGCGCTTTCTCAGCCGCTTGGTGCGCCTTAAAGCACGCCCAGCTATAAAACCCGTGAGCGTGGTCAACTCTAGCAGACTCAAGAGTTCTTAACGCACTCTTAATCCACCTCACGAACTCACTCTCGTCAAGCAATAATCACTACCCAAGTAAGAATACAACGCAAGTCTTTAAGCTAAGCTACGTGCTGTATACCAACAGCTCGAGAGCGTCAAGCAGTAAACACGTAGTAAGAGCCGCAAACGTAAAGCAGAGAAAGCCCCGTACGGAAAAAGCAAAGGGTTCGACCCAGCCCTCAGCGCCTGTTCATATTCTTAGTAAACACGTATGCCTTGTGAAGCTGTTTCGTTTCTCATATCTGTTTGGTTGGTATTAATAGAAACGCTTATAGACACCTTATACAGCGATGTATGTAGAGGTACTTCGATGAGGGATCGAGAGCCGCTGTAGTGCTGTGGATGGCGGCTCCCCCGAGACATCTAAGATGTGGGGTGCTAGGAGTCGCCCTGAACGCCCCCAAGGGTGGTGCAAACTCAAGACCTATGCGGGGGAACAGAGGTGAGGCGATGAAACCAACCGATATAAACCTATATCAGAGCTGAACCCCATAACTCAATAAAACATACGCATTCGCTTCAGCACATTAATACCCCTGTTCTTCGGCCTACGTTTACACAACTTTCAACCTCTTAATAAAAACTAGAATTAAGATACTGTGAGAAATCGGCGCTATTAAGGTAACTCCATGAAGTACCGTTGAGTTTCTTATGAAGACTAGTTAATCTAAGCGGTCGACGTAGGCAAATAGATGTTGCTACGAGGAGATATAGGATTACCAATGTACTTTTGTTGCCTCCTAGTATGACTCTTTCGAATGATTTAGTACTAACACAGTGACATCAACATGAGAACGTAGGAGATTGCGATGAGTATAGCTGCGTATAGGGTTATCGCAAGAGCTATTCCTCTCATACTTCTTAGATATCCACCTGCGAACCTCAGGGGTGTTTTTATAGCTCTAGTTAGTATTCCTGGCAGGGGGACCATAAACGGAGTTTTCTTACAGTACTCCTCATATCTTACCCCATATCTTTTTCTCATCTCAAGCTCTTCGAATAGAGCTATTCCTATTACGAGCATTGATGATGTAAGCCATATGAGTGCTGGTGGTGTTGTAAATGCTCCTCTCACGTAGACCTTGTTGCTTACGAATATTAGTAGACCGTAGCTCCAAAGTATGAATCCAAGGTACTGGGGGTGCCTACTATGTCTGTAAACCCAGAAGTCTACGATTTCGTATCCTTTAAATCTTCCATAGAGCCACGTAGTTACACCCAGCAGAAACACGAAGAGACCGATAAACGTAATAACCAGCCCTACGAGAGGTGCGTGTGGAACATACGAGAAGGGTAGATACACTACACACCCCAGCTTTAAAGTCGAAGGAGAGAGCTCAAGGAGTGGTAGCCAGAGAGCTCTTAAGACCCCTAGACCCGTTAGAAAGAACATAGCGTACGCAAAATAACCAAACGTAGGGATATAGAGGACTAAAGAACCTAGAGAAGCTAGAATACTCTTCTTAATCGTAAAACCCAGTATTATTAAAGCAGTGATTATTGCTAATGTCGCGTAGCCAACGGGTCTCAGAACGCTGAGAACACTTTCTACAGCTTCCACATCGTAGAATACTTCGGGGAAGTACTGGTGAAGCACCTTATCCAAAAGTACTGGTACTTCAAAAGTAGTGTAGAATAGAGCTACCGTGAGTACAGTTGATAATACGAGAGCAAGCACAAACATCCATACGGAAGAGTTCCGAGGAAACACTATTAATGCACCATGCACAGTAGTTAATTAGTAGAAGAGGGTAATAACTACTCTGTTCTAAACTGGGTAAACACCAAGAGCATCTAAGTACATGTCTATACAGAGTTAAACCTGATAGCAACCCTTCGTATGCATTAACCATCACATGGAATACTCCTAGATATCACACTCCATGAAGAAGTAGAACTCGGCAACACAAACCCGTAAAGAGCCTTTCCACGTCGATGAAACCCACGATTAACCTTAAACAACTTCAAAATAATACGAACCAAGCACACTAAAATCATTAAGCCCGGAGAACACGAAAGCTTCCAGTATAAACGCTTCTGGTCACAATGATAGAACATCCCGTTTAGATCAGGGATGTTCGATCAACACATTAAATCCGCATGATGAACTAGCTTGAGGACCGAGTTCTTCACATGGTTTACTCAGTAAGTAGCTATAGCTCTACGCACTAACAAGCCTGCGGGTTATTTGAGGAGAAAAACTTCTTGCGGTACTCCTGCTCAGATCCTCTCTATACCTAGGACCTTAGCTAGGTCGTATATTACGGGGGGTTTCCATAGCTCTTTGCCGAGAGACTTCACTATACCTACGATCCATACTATTACTACAGCAATCCACAGTAGTGTAGAGATGACCCACCCTATGAAGGGTATCAACCCTATAACAGCTGAGACTACCCCTAGGAGCACTATCGCTATAAAGAAGGATATAGATAGGTGGGCCCAGTGCTTCGCAAACCTATAGCCAGGCTTTAGGACTAAGACTAGTACCCCACCGACTAGCGGTATTAGCCACGCTATAAAGCCCCAGATTCTCTCCTCTTCACTAACCTCAGGGTTAGACATACGCACCCCTAAGGCTTTACTACGAGAACATATATGTCTTACTATAGAGCTACGGGAAACATACAAGGACTGGTCTGTGTAGAGTGCTTATTCAAACCCGCGAATTTTGCTAGAAAGAATATTTCGTACTTTGAATGGTATCTATATAGAGATCTGAGTGTAGACTCTACATCGATCCCTTAATGAGAGACCTCCGACTTGAGACATAGGCGGAGACTCTCGATAAACAGCCTTACAGATATAGAGCAAACTAGTCTCTAGTAGCTGAAGGTCTAACAGTAGATTGAGGAGAGCTGATGAACTTTCTCCCACTAAATCCTGAGGAAATACTCTAGCACTTCTTAAAGCATTTAGGTCTGCGTAGTTCATAGCCTACTCGCTCGAGTTCCTGAATAAGCTTCTCTACTGCTACTTCCTTCTTCTTAGCTTCGACTACTGCGTCCAAGTGTCCTTTATCGCAGTGGCTCGGTGGGCTTCCAGTGCTACCAATCTTACCCCACACTCCATGACTACTCCAGAGCGGGAGAGCTTAGCAACCTTCGTAGAGTAGCTCGAACCACACTCAAGTACCGTCTGGTCTCGAGCTGTGTACTCAAGAGCTAATAGGGTTCGGGGTGTACGGCCACTGCGAGGCGAGTCTCCTCGCTAGCTGCTGTAGTAGTTAGTATTATTCTTTGGGTAGTAGTGTTGTTGGTGGAAGTCTTGAAGGTGGTGTCTTTCGATATATGGGGTACTCTCCTAGATCTAACTAAGTTTTACTCTATTCTATCGAGGAAGGTCTCTCTCCTCTGCGGTAAAAGGTATGAAGAGGTATTCGAGCTGATTCTAACTACTTACAGAAAAGCTCTTGCGGTTAGGTTGGGTGGGGGCTTTAGTAGGGTAGTCATAGAGTCGGCCGAGTTCTTCTCTAGAGAGCTCAAGATAACTGTAGAGCAGCTCTTCCAAGCTCTAGCGATGAGTGTCGATGAGCCCGAGATCTCTGAGCTAGCGTATCTAGACGCAGCTGAAGCTCTAGAGGCCGTTAGAGCTAGTGGATACGCTACTGTGGCGCTAGGAAACGTCATGTTCTGGCCCGGGATGGTCACGAGGTACTTCCTCTACAAGAACGGGTTACTCAAGTACTTCGACCTAACGGTGTTCTCAGATGAAGTAGGTATTCAGAAACCTAGTAGAGAAGTTTTCGAGTACGTAGCTAGAAAGCTGGGGGTGTCAGTTGGGGAGATAGTCCACGTGGGAGACTCTCCGGAGAACGACCTAGCGGGTGCCCTAATAGCTGGAGCTAGAGCAGTCTTAATCAAGCGAGACTCCCCGATAGGTGTAGTAAGACTGGGCGCATCAGCGTACCTCATAAACGACCTTCGAAAACTCGTAGAAGTCCTCAGAGAACTGGGGGAAACAAGCTAAAATACTAAACCACTAAAAAAGATATGGCGGCGGTCGTCTAGCCTGGTCTAGGACGCCGGCCTGCCACGCCGGAGATCCCGGGTTCAAATCCCGGCCGCCGCACCAATCTTTAAAGAACACAGCAGTGAGTTAATCCCTTCGAAGCAGTTCTCTACGTGGTGCCGGGTCTCTGCGTGTTCTAGAGTGGTTCACATTCTTTCCACTCCTAGTCGAGTAAGTTCGCAGGCGCTGACGCCTCCGAAGCTCCGAAAGCTGTGAGGTAGCGATATCGTGTTCAAAACAGTAATTTCTTGAAGGTCGCTTAACCAGTAGATTTAACTGAAGACCGAGCGTATTAACTGGGGAGAACTTGAGGATATTGATAGTTTCCGATATTCACGGTAACTACGACGCCCTCACGGCAGTACTAGAGCATGCCACTAGGTGGGATTACCTGTGGGTTCTAGGGGACTTAGTTGACTACGGACCCGAACCTCATGTAGTAGTAGACACAGTTAGAGCTCTTAAGCCGGATTTAGTGGTTTTAGGTAACCACGACTACGCTGTCGCCTACGATAAGGACTGCGGGTGCGCTCCAGAGCTACACGACTTAAGCGAGTATACACGGCAGAGAATTTCTCTAAGGCTCTTGAGTAGAGAGCAACTGGAGTGGTTAAAGTCTCTACCTACGCACCGAGTTGTAGAAATTGGAGCTGCTAGGGCTTTCGTCGTCCACGGGTCTCCTAGGAACAAGCTCTTTGGGTACCTCAAGCCTTCTCTACCGCAGTACGAGTTGATGCTGGCGCTAACTCCCTCGGTTTACGCGGTAAGACCTAACCCAGTTGACGCAGAGTTAGTTGTTACCGGTCATACCCACGTTCAGGCAGACTTTCAAGCTGGAGCTTCTAGAGTCTTGAATCCTGGGAGCGTCGGTCAACCGAGAGATGGTGACCGGAGAGCTGCTTTCGCAGTACTCGAGACAGACTCTCTAGCGGTCAGCCTCTGCAGAGTCAAGTACGACGTCTCGAGTACTGTGAAGAAGTTAAGCAGTCTAGGCATAGACTCAAAGTATCTAGCACGCCTAGTTAGAATTCTCCACAGTGGCTCAGTATAGGAAGTACATCTTTCGTTTATCTCTCTAGGGAGGCTGCTCAACACTCATCTAGGAGTAGGCACCTACGTAGACTTCGCTTCAACACCTTTACCGCTAGCCCGTGGTTGCTCTATCCTCTAACTTCTATGCTCTCTCCTTGTCCCACTTAACGTCAGTACCTAAGTTTTTCTCTCTGCTAACTATACACCTCTAGGCTTGACGTTTTAGTAAAGACGTTCGCAATGCTCAAGTACTCCTCAATACTCAACTCCTAAAGCAATTCAACCACGAGAATTGTTCTAGCGTAATGTGTGGAAATGAAGTGCTTTATATTGCGCTCACGGGTTTTAGTAGCAGTAGGTCCTGTTTTACCGTGTGGTTGAGTCGGTAGTTGCTTACCGAATCAAGCAACTACTGCAGTTAATACTTTAGCGTACCTTGAGTAGTGTGTGAAAAAAGTATGTCTGCTCATAACTTAAAAGCTTGGTTAATGAGCGGGAGAGTGTTTGACTCTCAATCTAAGACTGTAGCTATTCTGCCGGTGGGGTCGGTAGAAAGACACGGTGATCACCTTCCATTGGGGACCGACGGTATTGAGGCAGAAGCTGTAGCGTTGCTTGTTGCTGAAAGAATAGGTGCCCACGTCTTTCCGCCTATTTGGTATGGTTCTAGCTTAGGCTTGAAAAGGTTTAGTGGAACTATCGACGTAGAACCGCAGGCTTTCTATAGCTACGTAAAAAGCGTTATTAGAGAGATACTGAGAAACGGCTACACCCTGGTTTTAGTAGTTAATGGTCACGGTGGAAACAGCTATATCCTCAGAGAAGTAGCTAGAGAGATAGCATACGAGTATAGAGATAAAGCAGTACTCGTAGTCGACTGGTGGAGAGATGTCGCACAAGAGATTAGAGCCTCACTCTTTAAGTCACCAGGACACGCAGGAGAAGACGAAACAAGCGTGATGATGTACTTAACTCCGAGTAACGTCGATATGAGTTCAGCTAAGGATCATGAAACTAGCATACGCTTAGGCCTCACAGTGTTTTCTAGTGCCATTGACGAAGCGCTCTACCCTGAGGCAGTACTGGGGAAGGCAACTGCCGCCTCTCCTGAGAAAGGAAAGATGCTGCTAGAAGCTGTAAGTAATGAGATATCTAGGGAGGTCCTCAAAGTACTCAACCTCCTACCACCTAGACCTAGTAAGAACGAAAGTAACAGGTTTACGTAGTAATTCCCACACAGCTAATTCTCACAGGCTTAACGCAACCTACGGGTGGGCAAAGCAGATGGGGTGTCTGCGGTAGTAGCTAGGAAAACAAGTTCTTTCTAACGATATGCGCCTCAAATGCTGTGAGAACTGAAGATATCGTGGCCGAGATTACTGCGATCAGTCTATCTATATTGATATCCCAAAAGATTAGTGAAACACTGAGTAAACCAACTGCGATACCCGCGAAAAAAGCTGAGTAGATCGCTAGTCTGGGAACTAGTCTTCCACCTAAGTAGATGAAGCCCTCTACCTTGATCCTCTTAGACACACTATAACCTTCTGGAAACTCTCTAATGAAGCCAAGCTCCTTCAACTTCTTAATGTGGTAGTGTACCGTACTGACGGGTATCCCCAGCTCTCTAGCTATGTCTCTAATCCCCAGAGGCTCTCTCGCTGATAGAATATGGAAGTATATTCTAAGAGCTACGCCTTTGAGTTCATCATTACTCACTAAGTTTCCCCGAGTTCTATCGAGTTGAGCTTAAAGTACAACTACTTGAACGGCGGAGTTCAAACATTTGGGCTAAATCTACTGGAGAGTAAACAATACTGAGGTGTAAAAACGTGAGTAGAACTACTTTCATAGGTCTCGTGATCTTAGCAGTAGTACTAGGTGCTTCACTATCTACGTTGCCACACTTTCTAATTAGAACACATGCTCCAACTACGAAGCAGCTGGCAGTCGTTGAGTCCCCTAAGGAGTACGTAGAAGCTAGACTCGAGGGTTTGAAGACCTTCAGTAGCTACCTAGAACTCTTCAACTACCTAAATAACCTAGTTAAGCTAAGGCAGGTCGCCGCAGATATTTCCTCAGGTTATTACACGCTAGCAGTCAGGCTTGGACTAAGAACACCAGTAGAGGTAGCAGCTGCTGGTCCAACTCCTAAAGCAGCTCCAGTAGCTACCTCCACTACCGACACTAGAGTCTCTAGGACTAACGTACAAGTAGAGTCAGTCGATGAACCGGATATGGTTAAAACCGATGGTAGAATTATTACTGTTGCTGTAGGTAGTACAGTGTTTATAGTAGACGCTAAAGAGAAAAAACTGCTGAGCCGTTTTGAAGCTAACTCTAGTGTTGTTGGAATGTTCTTAGTAGAAGGAAAACTCATCGTAATATCCGTAGGTACAGTACTACGCGACTACGTCTCCCTACTTACGCAGGCTAAGCCACTACCTCTTGGTGCCCCCGCTGGAACACCAAACACGACCATATACGTAGTAGACGTTAGTAACGTTGCTAACCCCGAAGTCGTACTCAAGGTCTCAGCAACAGGTTCCTTCTTGAGTGCTAGATACAGCGATAGCTCTATATACGTACTAACTACACTCCCGCTCGAGACTTCGAACGTACCGTTCGTAAACAGTCTGCCACTATCGCCAAGCAGTATTGCTATAATCGATGAAGAACCCGATACCTACACAACTATAGTAACTATAGACGTAGCCAGACTCAACTACACTGCTTACTCGTTTCTAACAGGTCCTGGAAGCTGGGTATATATGTCTCCCACTAGGCTCTACGTCGGGATCTCGAAGTACATTACTACCACCACGATGTACAAAACTTTCTTAAGCTCTTTAGTGAAGTACTTACCTCAAGACACAGCTAGCAGAATTAGAGACCTACTGTCAGCAGGAAACATCGCTGAAGCCCTCGAAGTAGCTCACAAGTACCTTAACAGCATTAGTGACGAAGATTTCGATGTGCTGATATCTCAGGTTAACAGCGAACTCGGCAGTCTAAGGTTTAATGAAGAAACACTATTTCATGCCTTTGGGTTATCTGGGTTAAGCATTAAGTACTTGGGTTCGTTCAAGGTTGATGGAGTAGTTCTAGACCAGTTCTCCATGGAGGAAATGGGGAACTACTTCGTAGTTGCTACTACAGTAACACCTAGCTCACTAAGGGTCTACACTTACAGGATGGTACAGGAACCCTCTGGGAAACCTATCACGATAGTAGAGTACGTAGGCGATAAAGCAGTAAGCACTAAGACATACACACCGATAGCTAAGCTCACTAAAACACCACCGAGGCTGTACTACGTTACCTCGGTCAGCGTTGATGAACCTGTAAACAACGTATTCGTAATTGATTTAGAGAACTTCAGTGTACTCGGGTCTTTGAGAGGACTCGCTAGAGGAGAGAGAATATACTCAGCTAGGTTAGTAAAGAACGTACTCTTCTTAGTTACATTCAGACAGGTAGACCCACTCTTCGCTATAGATCTATCTAACCCCAAGAAACCCGTAGTACTCGGCTACCTAAAGATCCCTGGGTTTAGTGAGTACCTACACCCAGTTTCAAGTGACAAACTTCTTGGTGTTGGCTTAGAGGACAATAACTTAAAGATATCTCTATTCGACGTCTCTAACCCAACTGAGATGAGAGAGCTATCGAAAGTACACATAGAGTGCTCTTGGTCTCCCGTCCTAAGCGACCATAAAGCGATAACCGTAGACGTAGACTTTGCTGTAGTCTATCTCCCAGTGTGGTCGTACTGTTACTACCCACCACTAAGTGGGCTAGCCGTAGTAGAATATGGAGAACACAATCTCAGGTTTCTATCACTACTTGAGGTAGAGGGAGTGTTTAGAGCAGTCTACATAGGTAGAGAACTTTACGCTGTATCTCCGGATAGAATAGTGGTATATTCGATACCGGATCTCAACTACGTTACTGAGGTCTTACTGAGGTAGAAGACGTAAAGTGCTAAGTGGCTCTCTCAACTATAGCTTTTAGTACTTTACTAGCCAGCTCTCTATCTTTCTTCATTAAGGCAACGACTTTACTTAAGAACTGCTGAGCTCTACGAGTCTTCTTGAAGACGTCGCACTCCTTAGTGAGAACAGTAGAGAGCTCTACATCCTGACAGAGGATTCTAGCTACTTCATAGCTTCCAAGAGCTTGAGAAGTCGGAACTCCCCTACTTTTACGAGCAGTTTTGAACTTAGGTAGTACCACGTAGAAAACAACTAGTACCGCTAGTGTAGCACTAAGAACCCTACTGAGGGTGTGGAGGTATGCGACGATCGGTACCTCAACTCCTAGGGCTGGGTACGGTCTTAGTTCGTACTTAGACCCCTCGACGAGGATCGTCCCACTTGAACACATGTTTTTAGCGATATAGTAAGCAAAGACGTAGTTATGGTTTAACACGTTCGTAGGGTTAAGCAGAGCGTTAGTTAGGATGGTTCCATCGCTTACTACTACGGCACTATAGGTATGTGCTTTATAAGCTATAGCCAAAACGTCTCCATTTACTTGAGCTAGTATGTCGATAGCTCTATCCACAGATTCCAGTACGTCTATGCTGGATGAATAAGCGTAGACTACGTTTAACTCGGTACTACCTAACCTTGTAGGGCTAGTAAATACGGCCCTACCTCCAACAGTAAGAACTCTACCAGAGATCCGAGCTGGCACACCCAAGTACTCTAAGATAGCATTCGAGTACGTTCCTTCGTCAGCAACTAAGATATTAGACCCTTGATTTACTAACTCCCTAATTACGCTTAGTTCCGCACTAGAGTAAGGTAGCTCCGGGGAAACTACTACGATTAGACAAGGGCTTAGCTTCCTTAAGTCACTAGACCAAGACCTTGCGATAGTCACATTAAACCCACTATTGATTAAAACACTTACGAGCCCAGAAGTACCCTCGGGACCCGTATTGAAGGGTGAAGCACCAGACGGTACTCGCGTGCTTATGTCCTTCTCTACTGCTAACGGTAAGACCAAGAAGATGGAGAGAGCGACTGCGAGCAGTAACTTATTTCTCACAGCGGCTCTCCCTCTCAGATAAATACGAGAGGACTGTCATACCGCATAGTAGGGCTACGACTGAAGCCACGTACCGTTCTACTATAGCTAGTAACATTGCTGCAAACAGCGTCGTAATAGCCACTACTTCAAGGTACCTAGCTCTACTAGAGTGCGTTGCGTACCACCTCTTCTAGAAATCTAAGTAGGGTCTGCAGGTACCCGATATCGTAGTCAGAAACCTGCGTAACGAAAACAGCGCTAACTACGAAAGCTACGAACGACTTCTGCTTCAAGGTAGTGAGAACAGACTTTAGCAGTCTTCTAGTAAAGTATGTGGCGACTAAGGAGAGAGCTATAACTACTGGGTAGCTCGTATAGAGAGAGCTTTCAAGCAACTTGAAGATAGAGCTCGCAAGCATGAACAAGGAGATGTATTCGAGTAGTGACGATAGGCTTGGTCTCTTAATGGAGAGCCTGGTGGGGATTACGTGCTCTAATCTCGATGTATATCCAGCACTGTAGAGTAGAACCTCGTAGCACCCTAGTGCGGCAAGAACTCCTACCACAGTTCTTAAGATTGTTCGAGGAGCTTCTGGAGCCAGTAGGACGGCTGTGAGTAAGAAGACTATGGGTAGAGACAAAAGTAGCAGGAAGAGAAAGCTACTTGTGTTAGGGAGAGTCGAACTCAACTCTACATCCCCAGGAGATTCTTTAAAACCTCGAGATCCTTCATTAACACCTCGTCGGGTGGGTTCTTTGAGTACCTAGCGACTTCGTACAGCTTCCCCAACTTCCTTAACGCAGCCGATGTTACGTCGTCAACGCTGGAACTCAGCTTCTCAACTATCTCGCGGTGAGTGTCAGACGGCAATATCTCTACATCTCCCTTAGTTAATAACCGTTTCACTACGTCCCAAAAGAACCGCACCGTCGGGTTGAGCTTGTTGACGAAATAGACCTCCTTATCTATGTTTATTGACACTCTCTTAGGAAGACTTAACTCAGTGTATCTCTTACGCAATACAAGCTGAGAGAAACCACCAGCTGATGCCGCTAATGCTAGAGCCACTACTACTAACTCCCAGTTCGACACCCTATCCTGGTTTACTGGGGTATAGGTTGGTGTTGACTCTTTTTGCCGCACACCCCTAGCCAGGTATTCTCGAAAGGTGGCCTTATCGACAACGTCGAGTACTGTAGTCATTACACGATAGGTCAGCCTACTTACGACCTCATTGACCTCTTGCTCACTTACGACTTCGACCTCTCCACTGCTCTTAGTGGTCTCAGAGCTACCATTTCTAGACGGGTTAGCAATTAGTGAGTATCTTAGAACGTCTTCATCTAACCCCATTTCTCCGGAGAAGGTTTGGCTGAGTGGGGTAGCAATGACGCCAGCATTGCCACTACCTTGTAGAGTCATATCCAACTTTACGTTATTAGCTAACTTCTCGTAGAGGTCTATTAAGTCTTTTATGCTGTAGGTAGCTAGAGCTTCTCCGATGCTAATGTTGCTTTCTCTCATCACGGATATTAGTTTTTCGAGAATTTCTTCTGATATATCGCTGTAGCCTGGTGTGCGAGCTACATACACCGCCGGCAGCCGCTCGACTATAGAAACCATGATCGAGCCGAAGAACAGGGATGCAGAATTTAAAACGTCTTCGGCAACGGCTCTAGCTCTCGCAGTATTACCTTTTTCGACGTACACCACGAAGGATATGATCCTAGGTGTTAAATTCATCAAACACTTTTCAGCACTTGAGGCTCTACTAGCGTAAGCGAAGAGTCTTAAGATGCTACCGGTCGTTGGGTTACTCAGGGCCTCTTTAATTAGGGAGTACGGTACTCCCATAGATAGCAAACTAGAAACCGACGAAGTAACTATTTTCTGCAGTGTGGTAGGTCTAACTTCTTCGGTGCCGTTAGTTAATAATGCGAGTGCCTTTAGGTGTACTCCACCTACGACGAGAACGATAGGTTTTGACGTATTAAAGAGTTCCGTAACTACATCACTAAGAAGAGTGCGCCAGCTAGAGGTATCCCACGTCATCACAGAGTAGTTAAGCTTAGTAGGGCAAGCCCTCAACAAGTAGAGAAGGGTTTCTAGAGCTTGGGCCTGCCTTAGGTAGGCGTCCGGGGGCTGGTCGAGGTGCCTACTCGATGAAACTACCTGAGGAACTACTAGGAGCATTAGTGCGGTCATCAGTAAAAGCCTTTTCGCCAGCTTAACACCCAGTTTTAAAGTTTTTAGAGCTTATTTTTCTTAGGAGATAGAGCTGAGAAAGCTACCGACCTACTCAGATGGTTGGACATGACGAAGGTCTACAGCATCGTGGAGAAAGTTATAGAAGTGTGCGGCAATTTTTTGATAGAGCGAGAAGAACACATAAAGATGCTGGTTCTCGCCGTTATTACCGGTGGACACGTACTAATCGAGGGAGTCCCCGGAGTAGCTAAGACTCTAACTGCTAAGTCTGTAGCTAAAGCACTGAGTCTAAAGTTCAGTAGAGTCCAGATGACGCCCGACCTCCTACCTGCTGACATCATAGGGACGAAGATATACGACCAGAAGTCCGGTGACTTCAAGGTCTTGCTGGGTCCTATACATGCTAACATAGTCCTCGTTGACGAGATCAATAGAGCATCTCCGAGAACTCAGTCAGCTCTCTTAGAGGCAATGCAGGAGAAGCAGGTGACTATCGAGGGTGACATATTCGCCCTCCCCACGCCGTTTACTGTACTAGCAACGATGAACCCCGTTGAGGTTGAAGGAGTATTCCCTCTGCCTGAAGCCCAGCTTGATAGATTCCTCATGAAGCTCCCGATGGGTGGCTTGAGCCGGGAAGGTATAAGAAGGCTGCTGAGGTTGGACTTAGACGCTATCGAGGAGGAGCTCAAGAACTTGAAGCCTGTTGTGAGTAGAGAGGAAGTTCTCGAGGCTAGGAGGGAGCTTAAAGACGTATGGGTCGATGATTCAGTAATTGAGTACGTCATACGGATATCTGAAGCTTTCAGTACACATAGAGCCGTCAGGCTCGGGCTTAGCCCTAGGGGTGTAGCAATGCTACTTCTCTTATCTAAGGCTCTAGCTCTAGCTGAAGGTAGGAAGTACGTTATTCCGGACGACGTCAAAGTAGCTGCCATGTATACGATACCCCATAGAATACTGGTAAGACCTGAGCTGTTGCCGGACGGGCTTGCGAAGAGGGAGGCATTAGTAAGAGAGATCATGAGTAAAGTCGAGGTTCCGAGACCATAGGGACGTCATCTGCTACTCTATCACTTAGAGTCGATAGGTCTCTTAACCACGTACTAGTTCTACTACTGCTTGGACTTTTGCTACTTACAGTACTTTACGATAACTTACTCGCTAAGTACATAGTAGCTTTTTTAGCAGCATATACGTTAGTTTCACTAGTCATCGAGCGAGTCGTTCCTAGAGCCAATGTGTTAAGCCGCTTAGAGATCGAGAAGGATTTGGTTGTTGCTGGAGAACCCTTTCTAGTTTCAGTAATCATGGTGTCCTGGATTATTCCACTCGTAGAAGTTTCTCAAGTGGTATTCAGTGGGAGTAGTGGGATCTTGGTCTCAAAAGTTAAGACTGCGAGAGACCGTAATTCGTTAAGTATAGTAGCCGAAGTTGTGTGTAGAGTGGGTACGCACAGTGTTAATGAGGTAGTCGTTTACGCTAAGTTGAGGGCTTTAGCTATAACTCTTAGAGCTTACTTAAGAGTGAACTCAGTTATTAGAGCTGTACCTAAGCTAGATGAAGTTCGCACATACTACAGTACTGGTTCGTTTTACGATATAGGTATGAAGAGTATTGGTAAGCCGGGTCCCGGAACGCAGTACTACATGAACAAAGAGTACAGACCTGGGGATGATTTAAAACGAATAGACTGGAAAGCATCTTCGAGAACTGGAAAGCTCGCCGTTAAGTTATTCGAGAAAGAGGTCTATAGGAGAGTCTTCTTCGTCGTACCTATTACTGAAAGATACCTAAGGGGAGACTCCAGCGCTTTGGACGTCTTAGCGTACGAGCTCATAAAGATAGCCGCAGTGCTCATCAGGTACGGTACAGAGGTTGTTGTAGCCTTAACGTCGCGAACTTTAGGTCCTGCCCCAAGCTTTGTCAAAGTCCGCGAAATAGGTGATCTAGTAGATTTAGCTGAGTACTTCTCTCGAGTAGTCTGGGGTGAAGGACCTCGGGATTGCTACCTCGAGTACAGGTCCGCTCTCTGGAGTTCAGTCAAGCTTTTAACTGAAGCGATCCCTGGTAGAAGCTTAGTTGTATACCTAGGTGAGCCGGAGTCGGATGTAGACGTAGTTGCTAGTAGGATCGTAACCGAAATCGTGAAGAGCATGGGGCACGAGCCCGTTTTCGTGCTAGTATCGCCGGAAGTAATTAGAGTAACGCATGGTGAGGCAACAGTCGAAGACCTTATCGACTTAGCAAAGCTATCTAAAGTCGCTCTCTCAGAGCTGTCAACTCACGCTAGAGTTACCTACTTCCTTGGTGAGGAAATAGTGCAGTTCCTCTTGCGCGCTATTTCTGTTTAAGTGCTTATTTGCCATTGCTTTCAGTGTGTTATGTGAGAACTATGCTAGAACTACTCGCTCCCCTGATAGGGCTTCTAGCCGGGATTTTAGGCTCTATGTTCGGGCTCGGCGGAGGGTTTTTAATGGTCCCCCTGCTTAATATAGCCGGAGTCAGCATGAAGATAGCTGTGGGGACTTCAGCTGCCGCCATATTTTTCAACGCTATATCTGCTACAATAGCTTATGCTAGGTATGGCTACATAGCCTACAGGGCGGGACTACTCATCTCGATTACGGCTTCTGTCTCCGCTTACGTCGGTGCTCTACTGACTAGGTACATTGACGTAGATACTTTAAGGATCATCTTCGGCACGATCCTCATACTCGTAGCCATTAGAGTTGCTTCAACGAGAGAGAAAAGCGGGAGTAGCCAGCTACATAAGGCTATTCAGTGGGGCATTAAAACGTATGCTACACTACTTGGTGGTGGAATTCTAGCGGGTCTAGCCTCAGGACTCCTAGGAGTTGGTGGAGGAGTAGTGAACGTCCCACTGCTAACACACCTTGGAGCTGCTATGCACGTAGCTGTAGCTACTTCGTCTATGGCGATAACTCTAACCTCAGTGTCGTCTGCTGTAACCCACTACACTCTTGGAAACATAGACATGGTACTGCTCGCTCTCTTAGTGCCTATGCTCATCATAGGAGCTCAAGTAGGTGCGAGAATAGCTAGAAGAACAAGGTCGCAGACTCTTAGGAGAGGGTTCGCTGTCGTACTAGTCTTTATTGCCGTAAGGATGATTCTTAAAGGCTTAGGATATCAAGTTCCGTGACGTGAACAAAGCTATTATTTGTTAAGTGTACTTTCAGTGTAGGTTAAAGTATTGGAGGCAGTTATACTAGCTGCCGGTTTCGGCAGGGGTTTAGAGCCTATAACGCATACTAGACCGAAACCTCTGATCCCAGTTATCGATAAAACCCTTTTGGAGTACCATTTAGATAACCTCAGTAGTGTCGGTGTAATAAAGAGAGTCGTGGTAGTCGCAAACTACATGATAGACATGGTAAGAGAGAGAGTTAAGATGGTAGAAGACAAGTACGAGTTCGAACTCAAGGTAGTCGACCAGGGAAGACCCCTAGGCACTGGACACTCACTACTCAAAGGACTTGAAGAGGTTAGAGGAGAAAGTGTTGTAGTACTATATGTCGACTCAGTTTATTCCGTGGAAGACCTCAAGAAGGTTGCTGCGAGCTCTAGTTCCTACCTTGTTGCCGCATACCACGTAGACGACCCACGCGATTATGGTGTATTGATCGGTGATCCAAGTGGGGAGTTAAAGGATATAGTCGAAAAGCCTTCTCAGCCGATATCGAAACTGATTAACGCAGGTCTATACAAGTTCTCGACTAACATCTCATCCTATTTAGAGAGAATAGAGCTCAGCCCTAGAGGAGAATACGAACTAACTGACGCTATTAAACTACTAATCCGCTCCGGGGCTTCAATTAGAATCCACGAGCTAAAATACTGGCGTGACTTAGGTAAGTCTTGGCTTTACCTCAGCTTTTGTAAAGAAGCTCTTAGTGAAAGAGTTAGAGAAAGTATAGTTTACGGTAGAGTAGAGAGTGGAGTAAGTATCAAGGGACCGGTCTACATAGGTAAAAACTCTGAAGTCCTATCCGGTAGCTATATCGAGGGACCTGTGTACATCGGTGATAGCGTTACTATAGGACCGAACGCTTACATTAGGCCCGGCAGTATAATACTCGATGGCTCTAGAATAGGCTTCTCCGTCGAGGTTAAAGAAAGCGTAGTTATGGAGGAGGTACGCGCTCACCACTTGTCATACATTGGTGACTCTATAGTATGCGAACACAGCAATCTAGGTGCTGGAACGATCTTAGCTAACCTAAGGCTCGATAATAAAGAGATAAAGGTTAGAGTTAAAGGCGTTAAGGTACCTACGGGTAGAAGAAAGCTTGGTGGTTTACTAGGTGGCTACACTAGAACCGGCGTTAACGTATCGGTAAACCCAGGTATTAAAGTAGGTGCTTACTCCAGGATCTTCCCGGGTGTTACTCTCTACGAAGATGTGCCTCCATGCAGTATAGTTAAACCGGATGGTTCAATAGAGAGCCTACCAAGTAGTGAATGCTTTATAGATAAAAGCGTCTGGCTTTAACTAGTGAGGAAGATCTACTCACCGACAACAAGTACTGCCACTAACCCAGCCGCACTAAGGAGGGCTGCTGAGCCTATTATGAAGTCAGTTAAGAATCTAACTATAAAGACTCCGGACCTTATCATCATAATCAAGTAGTCAATTACTGTCCACTGACTAATAGCTTGCCACTGAAAACCTAGCACTACATAGTACACTAGTGTAGCTAGCAGTACTCCAATAAGTGAAGCTATAGCTCCTATTACGGCCACATCTACTATACCTCCACCATACCTAACGACAAGCGGAGTCAGTAGAAACCCCACAATAACTCCCGCTACTGCTGGCGCATATATTCTCTCGGGAATCACGTGGCTAAAGAGTGTGGTTAACAGTCCCAGTAGTACCGAACACGTTAACATTATAAATAGACTATCTCTTGGCTTCATATCTTCTCACTCTCATTTTATAGAGATAGCTCATGACCATGTACAAAACTACGCCGTACATCAACATAAAGACTACTACTTGTAAAGCAATCCTTAAAAGAGGGTCTAGCTCGAGAGTAGCAATAAACCAGTATATAGGGAAAGCTAGATAGGCTAATAGAACTGCTAAAATTAGTGGTCTATAGTACTCTAGCATATACATAAGTAAGACAGCTAAGGCAACTATTCCGACCAGGATCAGGACATCCTCCAATTAACACACCCAAGTACCTGCCAGCTAGAGGAAAAAATATATGCGGTGCTCTCTTCGAAGTATATGTTACCTCCTCAGTCTTGGGTTTACTATCTCATCTAAAGCCATTCCGAAGAGGACGAATCCTGCGGCTAGCATTATCAACCCTGCTATCGGTGGAATTATCCACCACCAAGCGTTCATTAAGAATGCCCCCTGGTAGTACGCTTCGTTTATCATTCTGCCCCATGTTGGTGCTTCTGGGTCTCCGAATCCTAGTAGCTGAATACCTGCCTCAAAGAATACTACTCCGGGAACCGCCATGACTATTCTGTAGACTAAGTACGGCACTAGCTGTGGAGCTATGTGCTTGATCATTATTCTCCACTCGCTTGCTCCAAGAGCTTTAGCTGATTCAACGTAGAGACTGCTTCTCAGAGTCATAGTCCACTGCCTGATGATTCTCGCACCACCAGGCCACGCTGTAGCTATTAGGACGGCGTATATGTTCCACAGAGTCCTCCCGAATACTAAACCTACTACCATAACTAGCGGTATCACAGGTATGAAGTATATTATGTCTGTTAGAAGCGTTATTGAGTGGTCTGTGTAAGTTCCAGCTCTATAGCCAGCAACCAACCCGAAGACTAAGGCTACTAAAGTCGTTACTGTGGCTACAGCTAGTCCGAGAACTACGGCACTCCTAGCTCCATAGATAAACTGCGTCCAGACATCATTGCCGTAAGCAGTTGTACCCAGCACCCCGAAGGCTTCACCCTTTATAAACAGCCTGATGGGTGCGTAGCTTACCCTAAGGCCTCCGTTTTCACACCTCATCATGAAGTTCATTGGGTCACAGTAGTACGTTACGTTTACCGCTAAGTAGATCTTGGTTCCTCTTTCCAATAGGAGCTCTCTTGCGGCGTTAACCTCACCAAAGGCCTGCGATACTCTATCTCTAATTACAGGATCCTTTATCGATAGGATGTAGGGTTGTAGCATGTTCCTCATTGGGTTAGGTAATACGGCGGGAGCTGAAACCCTCAAAGCTCCCTTGAAGTAGTCGTAGATCCACCCAACTCTCGTCGTAACTACGTCGTACAGAGAGTAGATGCCTCTCGGGACTTCGAATTCGGTAACCCTTCCGTCTGGGAGAGTAACTCTTAGTGCTCTCTTTTCTCCTCGCTCTACTAGGTCTTTGTTTATGATAACTGTGTCGACGTTATACCATGCCTCACTCCTACCCTCTAGGTAGGTAGTGTTAAATGCTATTCTCACGTCCATCGACCTCGCTGGCTTGTATGGATACTCTAAGTAGTCCTCAGTTACTATCAGTAGGCTAGCATATCCACTTCCTTCGAACACTACTTCAAAGCCTCCACTAGTCCTTAACACGTTAACTTCGACATTCCCTTGAATTACTCTATTCTCTACTTTAAAGGTATCAAACACTTTCACTATATTTCGAGCTATTTCGGGAGAGGCTGCCCACTCAGGAACAGCGAAGTCAGCCGCCACTACTTCCCGCATTACCGGGCTATATGGAGTTAGTATTGGCGCTAAACCACCGAGAACTGCTAAAATCAGTATTAGAGATATGCCTACTACTGCCGTCTTCTTTCTAAAAACTAGGACAGCTATTTCAGCAAGCCTGGTTAACCCTAGTGTAACCCCGGATCTCACTCTAGCAGTACTTGCCGCCCGAGCCACTTTAACCACCCGTTCTTACTCTCGGGTCTATAGCTACGAGTACTATCTCCGCTATAAAGAGAGATGTGACTGTGAGTGCTGCCGATATAGTGAAGAACGCTGACATGACTGGGAAGTCCCAGTTGAGTAGTGCTTGGTAAGCGAAGTAAGCTATTCCAGGCCAGTTAGATATTATCTCAAATATTATCGCTCCACCGAATATGCCAGGTATGGTGTAAGCCAGAGAGATTACTATCGGGGGTCTAACGTTAGGTATGACGTGCTTCCTAAGCGTAGACCTCTCGTCGAGGCCCTTAGCTAAGGCAGTAGTAACGTAGTCTTGACCCATTTCTGATACTACTAGCTGTCTTATGTAGTATATCCAGCCACCGGACCAGGCGATTAGTGCTGCTAGTAGCATTGGTGACATATACCAGAGTAAGTACCTAAACTGCTCCCAGTCTCTAATACCTATCTCAGGAGCTCTAACCGGAAGTGGGAATATGTAGTAACCCCACGTAACTCTTGGAAGATACGCTAGCACATAGTAAACTATCAAGAGAGTGAGCCACCCAGGAAGCATGTTAGTGAATATTGATGCCTGAACTATAGCTGTATCTAGAGGTTTACCCCTGTTCTTAGCGGCAGTTATCCCTAAGTAGAACCCAATTACTATCGGCACTATAGTCGTTATAGTGTAGAAGGACAGTGTGTAGGGAAGTCTAATAGCTATCTCATCTAAAACAGGTTTTTGAGTGTATACGGAGATCCCGAAATCGAATACAAGTACGTTTCTCAAGTACATCAATAGCTGGTCGGGTACTAGCGGTCTATCCAAGCCGAACCTCTTTATAGTTTCACCAATCCACAGACTGAACCTAGGGTCTTCAGCAGTTCTCCTTAGTGCTGCTAGAAGAGGGTCTGCCGCCATATTGCCACCAGCAGCAACTACGGGCAACACTCTAACAACGATGAAGTAGATCATGAGCACTACTACGTACGTTCCCAGCAGCCTAACCCCTGTCTTTGCTATAAACGTCCCAGCACCCACTTAGATTCCCTATACTCTTACGGTGTTACCCTTAAAAATATAAGGTAACTCGATTTCTTTTCATTTATGTCGACGTCTAGCAGTAGCCTCCCTAAAGCCTTAGTCTATGGATAGATAAAGCTACGTAAACGAGTCAAATGTAAAAAGGTGTGAGTATATAGTTTAGATGAGATTAAAAAACTTGGTTATCTTATTATCTTATTTTCTTCTTACTGCTACAGCTATTCCTAGTGCTACAACAGATAATGCTACAGCTCCATACGATAGCGTAGCTGGTGTTACTGCTGCAACTGTTTCTGTAGTCTTGGGCACAGCTTCACTCGATGAAAGCGCTATGACAGGTGTTGTCACCTTTACCTCCGGTGCTGCGAACGATATCATTGGCGGTGGAGTTATTTCTACTGGTGGAATTCCTGGAATCTCGATGACTACAGTAGGCGGTCTCTCAATAGTGGGACCTACTGGACCGGGACCGACGACAGCACCGACAGTTACTTTAGTGGAGTACTTGTTGTCAACAGACCACTTCATGATCGGCTGTTCAGCATATATGTCAACAGAGTAGGTCCCGGCTCTGAGTCCTGGAACTGTTGCTTCGTACACACCACCACCGACGTGGGAGGCAGTGAGCGTTAGTGTTATTGGACCGGTGAGCTTCACAGTAATAGAGGCGTTAGTAGCTCTATCACCTAGGTAGTCAACTAAGGTCACGGAGACCTTAAATGGTGTACCTTCATTAACGGTGCTAGGTATAGTCACGGCAGCAAACTTTACTGTCCTATCTGGATGTCTGTAGTAGAACCACGGGTTCCAGACGAGCTCGGCGTAAGCTATCTCTCTTATTTTAGCTAAAGCGTACGGCCCGTTACCGATCATTGCTGGTAAGCCTGGTATCGTTGGGTGCGGCAGTGTTGATGGATCCTCTAGTGGGTTAGGTAATCTTTCGAATATGTGTTTAGGCAGTATGACACGCTCAGTGTAAGCGAATGGGTCTACCCAACCGTAGTCCTTGAAGTAGAGCTCTAGCGTGGTCTTGTTGACTACCTTTATGTCTATGAGCTGCTCTATGTCCGGACCGTAGTACCTCCTCGTCTTCAACTCTCTACCGAACTTTAGTACTGTATAGGCATAGTCCTCAGCAGTAAGCTCGACACCGTCTTGCCACTTGATGCCCTCGAATAGTGTTATAGTGAACCTATACGCTTTCGTACCTTCGTATGTTACTTCATCTATCTTGAAGTACTTTAGGAACATCGGTATCCTCGGCTCGGCATATATGTCCTCGGGTCTTGTATACATGGTCGGTATGTATATTCTGAAGATAGCGTCTGCCTCACTAGCCCACAGGTATGTCGCTGGGTGATAGGTCGTCAGGTCGACTGTGTGGTAGTACCTTAAAACACCACCGAATGTTCTGTCTTTGTATTTAACAGTGAACCACCAGAATGCTGAGAACCCTACGGGGTCCTTTAGAGGTGGTGCGTAAGCTAGGACTATGGAGTCTCTATCTATAGCACCATCGAACGCTGTTATACCGATACTGGTGTAGGTCGGTATCCACGGAATTATCTCTTTAGCTAGAAGTTCCTGAGCCTTCCAGCCATACTCCATAGCCTCCTTCATGTCCTTAGTGAAGTAGAACCTGTCGAGAATAGCATCGAGTCTTGAGTCGTTGACTCTCCACTCGTTCCAGCCGCCCGGCCTAATCTCACTACTGTGCCAGAAGTAGTACATGAACGTCGGGAACCTGCCGAAAGACCAGCCGATGATCCATGCTTGAGCAGTTCCTGCGGAAGTTGCTGCGTCTAGTTCTCTACTGCTGACGGCCTTTATAGTTACTCTCAGTCCTATTGCTTCTGCTTCTGACTTTATGTACTGTGCGATCCACCAGTAGGTTGGTGATGTTGCTTCCGGTAGTGAGAGGATCTCGATCTCAACTACTCTACCTCCCTCTCTCGGGTCGCACCAAGCAGGTCTACCGTCAGGACCAGTACACGGTGTAAATATTTTCGCTAAGAGAGACTTAGCCTTCTCAGGGTCGTACGGGTACAGCTTCTCGAAGTCAGCATCCCAGTTAACCCAAGCGCCGTGAGTAGGTGGAGCTATAGTAGTACACTTAACTGCCAGCCCCCTAAGTGGGGATTCCGCAATTATCCTATCCCTATTCCACAGGTGGGCCAGCGCCGCCCTGAGCTCGTAGTACTTGACTGGCCAGAGCTCCACGTTGAAGTGCAGCTGCCCTAAGGAGTTTATACCTACAGTAAAGAATATGTGGGCGTCAGGTCTATTAGTTCTCACTCTATCTAAGTGGGCCGGGAGAACACCAACTAGAGATAACTCACCGGCCTCGAAGGCTAGCAACCTCATAGTGTAGTCCTTCATTACTGGGTACGTTATCTTATCTAGGTATGGTCCGTACTTATACCAGTCCTCACCCAGCCCCTTCTGGGCTTCTACAGGTGCTGCGACACTTATGAGGAGTAGGCCTATGAGCGATATAGCGAATAGGCTGGCCATCACGTACCGCATAATTTACCCCAACACTAAATCTTAGCTAGTTTATAAAGTTTTCGCCTAACTAAGTCCGCTACTTCCTAAGGTAGAGTGATTAAACAATTGAAGCTAAACCTCGAGACATTACAGCTTGCGGCTTGCCGATTCGAATTATTCGTTATACCAATTATACCAATAGAAATTATCAGCTACTTAATAACACCCTCGTGGAAGTAAGTTATGAAAATTGAAGACTGGGTAGCTGATGTGGAGTTGACACCTAGATGCGGTGTATCTAAAGCTCAGGTGATGCTTACTTTCGTCAAACCACTGAATCAATTGAGAGATGGCTAGATAATAGCAATGCTTTAATTCTCTGCCTTTATTTAGTGGTGGACCCAGCATAAGTGGGTGGTAAAGTGCTCCCGAGATTACCTGTTATTGAAGATATTGATATAGAGAAACTTAAGGTCCTGGTTCGCGTAGATTTCAACGTTCCCCTGGACCTCGAGGGCAAGATCTTGGATGACTCGAGAATCAGAGCTCATCTTAAGACAATTAGAGACCTCTTAGATTCAGGCTGCGCTGTTGTTTTACTATCTCACCAAGGTAGACCTGGTGAGGAGGGATTTACTCAGCTGAAGCCTCACAGCGAAGTACTCTCAAGACACCTAGGGATAGAAGTTAAGTTCGTAGAAGATGTGATGGGTCCTACAGCACTATCGGAGATTAAGAAGCTAGGTTATGGTGAAGTTCTACTACTAGATAACGTTAGATTCGTTTCAGAAGAGCTAATAGAAGCACCACCCGAAGTACATGCTAAAAGCTTTCTCGTTAGGAGGTTGGCACCGCTTTTCGACCTCTACGTATTTGACGCTTTTGCTACTGCACATAGATCGCAGCCATCGATAGTGGGGTTCCCGATGGTAGTTAAGTCAGTCATAGGGCACGTTATGAAGAGCGAGGTTGAAGCTCTAAGGAAGATAGTAGACTCTGATTACTCACCCAGAGTTTTCGTCTTAGGTGGTGCGAAAGTTGCTGATACTCTGAAGATCATCGAGAACCTAACTAAAAACAGACTAGCGGACAGAATACTTACTACAGGTCTAGTTGCTCTAGTCTTTCACATAGCTCGTGGAGGTAAGATATCGGAAAATGTGCTTAAAGTCTTGGAGGAAAGAGGTCTCATGACGCTAGTCCCAAGAGCAAGGAGGATCCTCTTGGGTGGCGCACCAATAGATGTCCCACTAGACTATGTAGTGGTTAAAAACAATGGAGAGATAGACGAGTGTCCAGCAAGTACCATAACCGGTAGACCCATGGATATAGGAACATACACCATGCAGATGTACTCTGAGCTAATGAGAGATGCCAAGCTGATCGTCATGAGAGGGCCTGCCGGATACATCGAAGACCCAAAGTTCAGAGCCGGCTCTGAAGCCCTCGTATCTGCTGCGCTGAGAAGTGGGGCGTTCCTCGTGATAGGTGGAGGGCATCTAGGGGCACTAGTGGAAGGTGCTAATAGAGACAAGGTGCACATATCCACTGGAGGCGGCGCCCTATTGATGGCGTTAGCCGGTGAAGAACTTCCAGCGATTAAAGCGCTGAAGGAGTCTGCTAAAAGGTTTTTCGGATGGAATTGCTAGTAGATTAACCTAACCGTTTCCCACCCTAGGTTTCTGTAAGTTTCCCTAGGGTGGGTTATGCCTTTCATTCACTCTTCACTGTGGCTACCAACCACTCAACGCAGGAGCCATGGGCACCGCTCGAGCCCAACGACACGCAGCTCACATCTAGCTCTAGCCCTGAGTAGCTTAGAGTACTGCTCCCGTCACCCAAGGCTCTGAGGAGAGAGTTGGAGCACGCAACAGCATTCCAACTTCATTTCTCACTATAAAACCACAAATGCCTACCCTCGAGTTGTTGCTGTACTTGATCACGGTTGACTGAGGTCTCTAAAGCTGAGGATTAACATCAAACCACATCAACTAACATGAAACCCTAACCCCTTACATCGGAGGCTCCGTTTCGGCCTCTACCGCTCGGAGTGACCCAACCTACAGCCCCCCTCATAAACTACCTCAAATTCCCGACCGTGAGGAAACTACCACATCTTGGCGTTAGATGTCCTGCCCACTTTAGTCTTCACTACGTACCAGCGTTGTGGGCAAGAGCGATTTTGATAAAGTGTTAACTATTATAAACCTACGTAGACCTGAAACAGTTGCGCGAGGCTGAGCCTTCCTTCGCACAAATTTTTAAGTTTGTTTACGTATCTAGTAGACGAGGTGTATATTGTTGAAGGTTAAGGTACCTATTATAGTAGGAGTAGTCATTGTGTTGCTAGTTGTAGGCATAGCGGCGTACATGCTCTGGAGACCGGAGGTTAAACCATATACCCTAAACATATGGACTGGTGGAACTGGTGGAGTATACTATCCCCTTGGAGTTAAGCTCTCAGAGATGTTGAACAAGTATGCGGGTAACGTGATCTCGTCTTCGGTATCGACGAGTGGTGCTTCAGTAGCCAACATGAGGGCTCTAGGGGCTGGAGATGCCCAGCTAGTGTTCGTTCAAAACGACATTGCTTACTACGCATACAAGGGTATCTACATGTTCGAGGGCAGTAGGGTTGAGTTGGCAAGAGGTGTCGCAGTTCTCTACCCCGAAGTTATTCAAATAGTGGTTAGAGCAGATAGTGGCATAAAGAGTATATACGATCTAGCTGGTAAGAGGGTGGCCATAGGGGCCGTAGGTAGTGGAACTGCTGTTGAGGCAGAACTCATTTTGAGAGCTGCTGGAGTATGGGATAAGATCGCCGTACAGAATCTAGACTTTGCCGCGGCTGCTGACTCCCTAAAGCTGGGCTTAGTAGATGCGGCCTTCGTTGTTGCCGGAATACCTACTTCAGCAGTACTATCTCTCGCTGCTACGGTTCCAGTAAGCCTAGTTGAAGTCCCAGATGAGGTACTTAACACGCTCGTTGGGCAGGGATACAGGTTCTTCACCAGATATACGGTTCCCGCAGGAACATACACCGGCATGACGTCTGACACTAGGACTTTAGCCGTTATGGCTATGCTAGCAGTTAGAGCCGACGTTCCAGATGATGTCGTATACCATGTACTCAAGGTAATGTTTGAGCGTATTGACGAGCTGCGAGAAGCCCACGCTAGAGCCAAAGACATAGACCTAAAGAAGGCCTTAGAGGGAATGCCTATACCCCTACATCCAGGTGCCATCAGGTTCTACCAAGAGAAGGGCATCACCATCCCTAGTGAGTTGAGACCGTAAGGAACCGGCATTGAAGGCGAGTAGAAATAAGCTCGGCAGAGAAACGTTTTTCTATCTAGTCTATTCATCCGTTCTCGCAACGGCTTTAGTGCTTACTTTACTACCTCTACTTTCTATAGGCTTAGTTATCGTGGACGGAGACATTAGTGCGATAGCCGTCAACTCTAAAGCTAATATCACTCTAACTTACGTACACAGCGTTGAGCGTTATAGAGTAATAGAAAAGTATGTTCTGGAGAGTTGCGGCCTTAAGCTCGTAGTGCTAGAGTGGGCTGGGTTTGGTGCCGGCATGCCTTCGACACCAGCAGACCTAGGAGATAGGGACCTAGAATTGAGTCCGACAGGTGGGATAGCTTCGAAAGTCGATATTGAATTGGGAGAGTACGTACTGATATCAGTTAAGCACATGTCTCACCCTAAGTTATTCGTTAACGGTGTAGAGGTAAGTGTAAATAACAACATAACCTTGAGAACCTGCCTCAGAGCTTCTTTGTTGGAGGTAGTCGTTAAGTACGTTGAGTTTGCATTACTCAGGAAGCCTTAACTTACGCTAGCAGTTCAGCATCATGAGTTTAAGTTCTTTGTAACTGAAACCTCGCTCTTTAGTGCGGAGAGGAGGTTAGACCAGTCGGGTTCAATAGGCCTTCATTACCTAATAAATGAAGTGTTTAGGGGGAAGCCGCTGTTAGTAACCAAGTTCGCTAAGCTACTAGCATGGTGTAAAAATGGAGCACTAATAGTAACACATAGAAATGCCGATATCGACTCCGTAGCAGCAGCACTAGCGCTAAGCTATTCCCTAAGCTCTTACTCTGGTAATCTCTTTAAGGTGTGTTCCCCACAAGGGGTAGACTCCGTCAGTAAGAGAGTTCTTCAGGCTCTAGGTTTCAGTGTTCCGAATATGAGGGAGTGCGCGGCCGAGAAAGTCGTGTTCGTTGATGTATCGTCGGTCACCCAAGTAGAGAATGTGGAGTTCTCCAAGTGCTCTTTCATCGACCACCACGCTGTGAATACACTTATAGATGTATGTGAGACGCACGTTTATGACCCGGAGTCTAAGGCAACATCGGCTCTCTTAGCTGAAGTCCTCATGCTATCTGGCTATAGTATCCCTAGAAGCTATGCTACACTACTACTAGCTGGTATCATGTTCGACACGAAGTTCTTGAGGATCTTGAACTCTAGGTTGCTAAAGGTAGTTGATTGGCTCTTAAATTCTGGTGCTGACATCGAAGACGTTAGTCGCCTCTTAACTCAGCAGGAGGTTCCTTATGCTGAGCGTGTCGCTAGATTGAGGAGCCTATCGAGAATGGGTGTGTATTCAATAGGAAGTGACTACCTTATGACGATCACGTGTATAGGAGCGTATGAGTCATCATCTCTTAAATACTCAATTGAGGCGGGATCTGACATCGCAATAGCTCTTACACCTCGTGAAAGTGAGGCTCGCGTGACTATTAGGGCGAGTACAAGGCTTGTTAAGGAACTTGAGGCTCCAATAGCTGCTGAGCTAGCTAAATACGTTGGGGAGAGACTGGGGGGAGGTGGAGGTGGTCACGAAGCTGCGGCAGGAGCTTCAGTTCCGATTAATACAATTAAAGACATAGAAAGACTATTGATTGAGTTCTTTTCAGCACGTGGTTATAAAGTTCGAGTCTTAGAGAGAGGTAGATGGATGGAGGAGTGCGTCTAGATGGTTAAAATCTACGTAGACATCAGAGAGAAAGAATCAGAAGTGCCTAAGTATCTGACAGAACTAGGTGTGCTAGTGATTTTTAAGCAACTAGCAGTAGGAGATTACGTCATAGCTGAGGACGTGGTCGCTGAGAGAAAGACTGTTAGTGACTTGGCTAAGTCCGTCTTCGATGGGAGATTCTTTAGTCAGTTGTCTAGACTAACTCGTTCTGCCGACAGGTGCTTTCTCATAGTTGAAGGAGACTTAGAGAAGATGAAGTACATTACGTCGAACTACAAAAGTGTTTTAGCAGCTCTTTACTATTCCTCTATTGTAGACAGGGTACCGGTCATACTCACGAGCGACCCAAAGCATACTGCCGAAGTACTGAAGTATTTATCCATAAAGCTCTATGAGTCCCCTTACGCTCTAAGAACTACTACAGTTTCTAAAAATAAGCCTAGAGACGCTCCACTAAGCGAGTGGCAATTATACGTTGTCTCAGCACTCCCGGGAGTTGGTATCAAGACTGCCGAGAGGCTTCTGAGAAAATTCGGTAGCGTGAAAAGAGTGTTTAACGCTTCTATAGCTGAGCTAGCAAGTACTGAAGGACTGTCAGAGGAAAAAGCCAACCTTATCTTCAGAGTTATCAACGAGCCGTACGTTAAGAAAGTCACTAGAGATTTAAAAGTTTTCACTGAAAAAAGCAAGAACAGTAATGATAGCTCGAGTAGTTCGCAGTAATGGTTCAAGTTAAGTGATGTAGGAGGTGCTCTAGCTTGACGTATTTCTTTGGTATCTCAGCTCTAACTCCCTTTACTGGGTCAACAACCTGGTTTATCCTTAAATCCACTACCAGACTAGCAAGCATATACGATTCCTCAAAGCTTAAGCCTTGTGCCCTCATGAGGGTATATACAGCCTCCTCGGAGGCTCTATAAGCAGCCTCGTCGAGATCCTTTCCGAAAGCCACGATCGAGTACTTGTCTTCACTCTCAATTACCGGGTACCTAGGTCTCTTTCCCTTCACTAAACCTACCTTAACTCTCACTTCACCGGAGGCTTCAGCAGCTGCCACACATATCTCTCCATCTGCTTGAACTACGTGTATATCTCCTAAAGCTAGTAGAGCACCATCAGTAAACACTGGTAGGTATACTCTACTCCCTATTGTGAGCAAAGCTACGTCCATATTTCCTCCATGGTAGCCGGAAGTGCCTGTTGGAATTTCTCCTTCTTCTGGAGCCACACCTAGTACACCAACCATAGGTCTAACCTTGATCTCTAGGTTTCCAAATATCAACTTCTCCCCCACTACTCTCAGTATCTTGACCGATGGTCTAAAGTCCTTGTCCGGTAGCGCTCCGAACCCCGGAGCTACGAGGATCACGGCCCTATCTGATACCTTTATATCCTCTATTTCAACTACTAGTGTATCGCCCGGTCTAGCTCCCTCGACGTAGAGAGGCCCTGTCGCCGGGTTTACCCTGCTCCAGTCGATCTTATCGAGAGTTGTTGATTCATTCACTATCTGACCTCCTAGAGCATCAACTGTTTCAAAGATAACCGAATCACCTGGAACCGCTGTATACCTAGCTGAGTGCCTCTTGGAGAAGCTGTAGATAACTTGATCCCTCGGGATCCTAATAGCCAAGTTTTCACCAACCGTAAAAAGCTTTATAACTTATTAAGACAACTAGCCATCTCTCATAAAAGAAAGTTGTACTGGTTGAAACTTGCTCAAACCAGCTAAGAGAGTGTGGGGTTCAGCTCTGATGTAGGTTTATATCGGTTGGTTTCATAGCCTCATCTCTTTCCCCCGCATTGGTCTTGGGTTTGCATCACCCTTGGGGGCGTTCAGGGCGACTCCTAGCACCCCACATCTTAGATGTCTCGGGGAGAGCCACCATCTACACTATCAAACAGCTCTCGATCCCTCATCGAAGTACCTCTACATATATCAAGGTGTTTATAAAGTTTCCGATCAATACCAACCGATACAAACAGATATGAAAAACTAAACAGTTTCACGAGGCTGTGGTACACTATATAGTGTTTGCCATAGAACTAAGACCGAGTCAGTTAAATGACTCGGGATTCATTATCTGCGATACCTTCAGGTTATACTTTATGAGCGTCTGTTACCTGGCTCAGTTATTCTACTAAGTATCTTCGCGTTTAGGTCTCCATATTTAGCCCATATGTAGCAGGTCCCTTCTTGAGAGACCATGCACGGTCCGTAGGGTTTGCTTGGTGTACACGCTTTCATAAACATTAAGCACTGTGTGGGCTTGGCTATCCCTAGTACTACTTCACCACACCTACACGATGGGGGGAGGTCGGGGCTACTAGATGCTGTAGTAAGTACGTAACTCTCGGGTCCCGGAGGTCTCAAACCGTACTGTTGGTACGCATCAAGTTCTTTAAACCTCTCTCTTAGTAGAAGACCGCTTTTTGGTATGTACCCTATTCCTCTCCAAGCACTATCAGCTTCTTCGAAGACTTCACTTATGTACTTTCTTGCTAACAAGTTGCCTTCCCACTTCACAGCCCTCCTGTACTCAATATAGACGCCCGGAGACTTCTCGGCGACCATTCTCACTATTTCTGCTATAGACACGAGGAGGTCGAAGCCGTCGAATCCCGATACGGCTACCGCTATACCGAACTCCTTTGGGAGGAACTCCCACGCAGAAGCTCCTGTTATCACCGAGACATGACCGGGGGCTATTACACCTCTTATCGGGAGAAGACCTCTTTCCTTATAGAGCTTAACGGTGTATCTCATGACCGGTGGGGTCAGTCTTAAAGCACTCAAGAGCTTAAGGTTTCTGGGTACCTTACCGCTGTATATCGGGATAGCGTACGATGGGGCGGTAGTCTCAAAGCCTATGCCTAGAAAAACCGATTCCTTACCGTCACTCCTGGAGTCCTCTATGGCGTCATAGAAGCTGTAGACTACTCTAATATCCGCACCAAGAGCTTTAGCTTCCGCTAAGCTACGAGGGAAGTTGGGGGAAGTAGACGGAGCTCTAAACGCGTCACCAAAAGTGTAGACCCTTAGTCCCTCTAGAGACAGCTTTACTGCTTGCTCGATGATAGATCCGGGAGTTACACAAACTGGGCATCCAGGGCCGGCTACGAGTTCTACAACTTCAGGAAGCAGAGACCTTATACCGTACCTAACGGTAGTCCACTCATGAGTTCCACAGAAGTTCATTATTTTTAAGGGGGCTTCTTTAGAGAGGTCTAACCTACTTAAAGAGTCCCTTACGAGTTTTATAGCTAGTTGTACAATTTTTTCCGACCCTAAGTGCTTAATTGTCTCTTCTACTTCCATTTTGTTTCCAAATACTACTTTAGACTCTACTTTAAACTAGAGCCTAAGCTAATTCGAAACAGCTTTAACACATAAAAAGGTGCTTACTCTGAAGAGCTTGCGAGTGAATCGTTACACGCCCGATGTTGTTTCAACTACTCGCGGAGTTCTCTCGTACACACCCAACTTCTCCAGTACTCTAGTAGTTTGAATCACTGCCCACTTATCTGCGGCAGAAGACTTGCCTAAGGCCAGTAGTTCGGCAGTGATCTTCCTCTGGCGAGGGTCTAGAAGAAGGAGTCCCAGTAGAAATATCTTTTCCTCGGTTGTTAAAGGTTTACCTAACTCCCCGGGAAGCTTGACTAAGGCCCTACCTAAATCACTTAGATCCCAAGTATCATTACCTATTTTTACAACCAAAGGATTCCACTCGAGAAGTACCTCACGCACCCAAGCTCCTCTAGCCCTAAGAGTTGGGTAGATCTTCCTAAGTTCTGTTCCTATCTCTTTCCTGGTTCGGGGTCCACTCGCTAGAATTCTTGCTACATCTCTACATCTGACATCGTATAATACCATGCTATAACCATAACTACGATCTCTAAAAAGCTTATATTTTTTATTTTTTATTTAGTTCAATATGTCGGCAAAACCGATCTCTTACCTAGCGTTCAATCAACTCGGTAACTACAGTGACTCCTCATGGTATTACCAGCACTATAAGTCTTTGAATTAGCAGTAAACAAATATAGTACACACGTTGATATATCTACTGTAGATAGAAACTTAATTGGGCTACATTAGAGAAGAGGCTAATAGAGGTAATAAGTAGAGTACTTAAGGATCTAGGTATGGATGTCTATTCAAACGTCATAGTAGGAGAACTAGAAATAGACCTTGTAGCATTCGAGGACAGTAGAAGTAGACCACTTATATATGTAATCGAGGTAAAGTCGAGACCTAAGCAAAAACTATTTCATCAACTACTAAAAAGAGTTGGACTATCAGACTACGTTTACGCCGCTCTCCCTGTTAAACACTACTCCTACCTTCTAGAGATACCGGAACCCG
This sequence comes from Thermoproteota archaeon, assembly GCA_030550455.1. Taxonomy (GTDB): domain Archaea; phylum Thermoproteota; class Thermoprotei_A; order Sulfolobales; family NBVN01; genus DRZP01. Next base: position 19,926 of record JAUQPH010000007.1, on the reverse strand, counting down.
TTGGCTCGCTAGCAGTCGACGCAAACAGACAGATCGTATACGAAATCAAGAAGCCTACTTATGTTGGCAACGGTTGGAGACTACTAGAAATGCTGAGGTCTCGCCCTCTACGGATCGATCAGTAAAACCAGGCAGCGCCCTGAGCTCGCAGACCCCTAATGAGGGAGCTTACCCGGGGTCACTCCCCCATTTGGGGTCTAGCCTGCCCGGAGCGTGCTTGGTTTTTACTGATCGATCCGTAGAGGCTGGCGCCTCCATTTACTGTTTTGCATGCGGAGCTAGTATATCTTTACTATCATAATATGTTAAACCTTTTTTCTTGGTATTACGGAATAGAGTAACTTCTTCTTAATTAAACACCTTGAGCACTAAAAAGTGAACATTTATAAACTAGTTTAAGTAGTGTAGAAAATTTAGGCGTGAACCCGTGGGTCCCGTAACCACACCATCAAATCCTATTTGGATGTTATTGTGACATGTAAGCATGCTATCGATGGTAAATGGACCTCAAGAAAACTTAGTGTTGGAAATAGTTTTTAGCACGCAATACGGTCCTCAGCTGAGACAGGTAAGATCACCTATCACTATCGCTGAGCTCATCACCGGCACAGCATCTGTTTCCCGTTTGCTGTCGTTTTCAGCCTAATATCCTATAGCATGAACAAGGATATGAAAGGCTCTCCTAGCCTGATTACATCTCAACGGCAGTGATCATCCAAGGGGTCTGGTGGCTGTTTTGTTGAGCTAGTTTTCGGGGATCTCCGAAGTTTTTCCCACGCTGGTGTAAGGTTTTCGGAGAGATACTACTCCACTAGTGAGACTTGTGGAACTCTAGGGGCTACCAATTAGGGCTCCTAGGAGGCGGGTAGCGGGAAATGGTCGACCGTCGGCGTCTGTAATAGGCGGAGGACACCCCAATTTAACAGACGCTTAACGGCGTCGCGAACTTTCTCGTTATTCTGTTTATACGCAACGGAAGCCTGTGAAGCATCTGAGCGTTGTCTTGGGCAACCGCACCTTGTTCACTTTGCGCTGTTTTGCCAGGTCTCTTACCGCTCTACCCCACATGTCCCCTTTCCCCGTGATCGGGTCGTAGTCCATGGTCCTCTTCAGCCTCCATTAAGGTGTAAGGAGAGCTCGAAGAGGCTTAGGAAGGCTTTAGTGAGCTGCTGGTATGGTGGGCTTTGATGAGCTTCAGCATGAATCTATACGTGAACGCTATAAGTGCTGCTATTAGCACTACGTATGCTACTGACTCAGCGAGCGGGTACGCTTCGGCAACCGAGCTAGCTTGCCTAGCCCTTCTTGAAAACAGTAGCGGGTAGTCGGAGTAGAGCGCTAGCACAACGATGCTCGTTGTCTCAACGTTTACGTCTCCCTCGGTGATGATTTTATCGTTTACTACTCTGTAGTCTGTTCTTATCCCACCTGTCTCGGGGTCTTGAGCCAGTGCTATTATCTCAAGACACTTGTTCCTGACGTAGACGTAGTCTTCGACGACGTCTGACCCCGCGGCTTCGAGGGCACGGTGGAGGTAGATGAAGAGCGCGCACTTGTACGTACTATACACGCCTACAGCCTCGTATGCTTTATCTCTGAACCCGTATCCATTCCACATCCTAGTCAAATTCAAGAAGAGGAGTTCAGCGTGTGGTCTGGAGCCTCGGAGTAGTCTATTTAGAGCACGATACACGACTAAGTCGGCGTACTCGTACCAATTCTCTATAGTCCGGTCTCCAGGTTTCTCGTAGAGTATGACGTAGCCGTTCACTTCTCCGATGTACTCGTACTTCACTGTGTAGAACACGTCCGGTATGTCTACGCCGAAGAGTACCTCAATTCTACTGTTAAAGCCTCCACCGTACTCGCTGTTTAGCTTCGTGAGTATCCTTCTAGATATATCCATGTCTCCCAGAACCATGAGGGCTCTTGCTGCGAGAACGTTGTCGTTTGCCACATATATTGTCATGTTGTCCGGATACGCTCTCACAGCCGCTCTAAGCAATCCGGCCTCCCCGATGTACTGGGATCTCAGAAACATTAGTACGCGCTGGGCATCGATAACACTATAAACGCCGTGAGCGTGAGCACCACTAAAGAGAGTAACGAGCATAAGCACCGAGATTACCAACACCTTCATCAACACACCCAAGATAAAGAGGAGTGAGGAGAAAAACTGGAGTATTTCGTCGATGAAGAAAGGTACTTACCCCAGGAGGTCAACAATAGACGGCAAAAGGAAGTTGGAGGCTGATTCCCATCTATATGTTTCTGTTCCTTGAAGGTTTCTCTAGGATTTTCGAGGCCTTTAATGCGATTGAGTGCGAGCAAGGCCTACAAGCCTCGGAACTCGAAAGTTTCGGCGACCCCGGGCATGGAGACCGCTGCAGGCAGTGGAGAGGGCACAGGAAACAGTAACGACTCGACCTAGGAAGACCTGCGGAAAATTAAGACGGAAGACGCTACGATCGGTCAAAGCTCCTCGGACACCACGAGCTTCATTATTAAGTCGCTTATTACTCTTCTAGCTTCTTCTGATAGCGTTTCAGATTTGAGAATTTCTTCTATTCTCTGTTTAGTCGACTCAACTATATCGATTACCGAAGTATATCCCTTACTAAGATACCGTAGCCCCTGAAGTAGTGTAGCAAGATTATCGCAAATTTTTATTAGTATAGCCTCTAAGCTCTTACCCTCCAACAGCTCCTGATAGATGTCTACGTAGTTATCCATGCCTAACTCCCGAATGGCTCTCTCTTCTAGTTGCTGGGAACCACTAATAGACTCCTTAACCGCTCTAACTATATCACCAATAACGCTTTCAGTAAGATCGTGTAATAACGCCAACCTAAGGATTTTAGACACATCTACGGTCACTCCTATACTTGTAAGGCGGTCAGCGATAAGCATAGATAAGAAGGCTACCTCGAAAGAGTGGGAACCAACCGTTTCTGAGTCAGAAGGTGGTATACCCCGCATCATCCACCCAGTTCTAGCAATATTTTTAACTCTCATAGCAAGACCATATCTAACCAATCCTCGACACCCTTAAGTAACCCTGGAAGGAAGTTTAAATAACTAGTTTAACACTACAAAATACACCAACCTTCACGAAAACGTAGGTAGTACTAAAGCACAAAGTTAACTCGTGTGGGAACGATATTAAAATCTACTTATACATTAGAACACGCCATAATGAACAGCTTTAAAACTCTTTTCAGTAGTACTTTTTGAGTGAAACGCATGAGTAGCGGTAAGGTTAGTTACCTCCAGTGGATGCTTCAAGTTCTCAGGAGATCCGTCGACCTCGCCGGTTTTCCAGAAGAAGTTTACCAGATATTAAGCAAGCCTGAGAGAGTGTTGATGGTCAGCATACCAGTCAGAATGGATAATGGAAAACTAGTAGTATTTGAGGGGTATAGGGTACAGCACAACAGTGCACTAGGACCGTATAAAGGTGGAATAAGGTTTCACCCCGAAGTAGACCTTGAGACAGACATGGCTTTAGCTCTTGGGATGACCCTGAAGAACTCTCTGAACGGCTTACCGTATGGTGGTGGTAAGGGAGCTGTTAAGGTAGACCCAAAGAAGCTCTCCCAAGGGGAGCTTGAGAGGCTTTCAAGAGGTTACGCTAGAGCTATAGCACCACTCATAGGAGACCTCGTAGACATACCCGCCCCAGACGTCGGCACTAACCCGCAAATAATGGCTTGGATGGTCGATGAGTACAGTAAGCTCAAGGGCTACAACGTCCCCGGAGTGTTTACTGCTAAACCTCCAGACCTCTGGGGTAACCCAGTGAGGCTTTACTCAACAGGGTTTGGAACAGCTGTAGCTGGTAGAGTAGCTGCAGAAAAGTACCTAGGGACGTTCGAGGGTCTTAGGGTATCAGTACACGGATTTGGAAACGTAGGTCAGTACGCAGCGCTATTCTCAGCGAAGTTCGGTGCGAAGGTAGTGGCTGTAAGCGATACGTCTGGCACTGTTTACGACCCTAACGGTATAGACGTAGAGCTGGCTATTAAGGTAAAAGAGAGCACTGGGAAAGTGATCAACTATCCTAAAGGGGAGAAGATACCTGACCCAGACGCATCTCTATACGTAGACTGTGAAGTGCTAATGCCATCAGCTATAGAAAACGTAATTAGAGAAGACAACGTCAATAAGGTTAAAGCAAAGGTCTTATCGGAGGGAGCGAATGGGCCGACTACACCCGGAGCTGAAAAAGTACTGTACGAACGTGGAGCAGTCATAGTTCCCGACATAGCCGCAAATGCTGGAGGCGTAGTCATGTCGTATTTAGAGTGGGTAGAAAACCTGCAATGGTACTGGTGGTCTGAGGAAGAGACCCTAAAGAGGATCGAATCTATCATGGAGAACAACATTAAGAGGCTGATATCTAAGTACGAATCCCTTAGAAGTGAGAAAGGACTAGTGACGATGAGAGACGCAGCGTTTGTTGTAGCTGTTGAGAGAGTCTATAAGGCAATGAAGCTGAGAGGCTGGATATAGCGATTATCTGTACTTCAATTCAGTAAACTACTTTTTCAACTCAAGTTCAGCTCTTCTCGCGTAGTTGTGGAAACACGAAAGCTAACTCTCTCGACCCTCACCTAGTTTTATCTAGTTTATTTATATTTTATTTTATTTATTTATAGAGATTGCTATCAGGTTTCAGTTTTAGCTCACATTCAAAGACTACTCACTCCTACTGATAAAACAGTGTTCAGGTCCTACGCTGACGTTCTAACATGTTCAAGTTAAAGCCGAGAGCTAACCGAAGGAAAAAGAAGTGTGTTAAAAGAAGGCCGTGAGGTTATATACCTTAAGCTTCTTTACTATTTCTGAGGCCGATCTAGGTGATAGACGAGCAAATCCTCATAAGAGCTCTAGATTTAGCTCTCTCTCAAGGTGCTACATATGCTGAAGTAAGATTTCAAGAAGACGTCTCCGACTACCTAATGATGAGAAATGGTAAAGTGCTTTCTCTTACTACGTCAATCGCTAGGGGGATTGGCATTAGGGTTCTCGTGGGTGGAGCTCTAGGATTTGCGGCAACCGACAGGCTCGATAGAGACTCCGTGGAGACTACAGTCAGAGAAGCTATAAGTAGAGCAAGATCCGTCTCCCCACTAATGAAGACGCCGATAGAGTTCGATGAATCTAGGGTTGGTAGAGCAAGCTTTGAGGTTATACCTAAGGTTAGCTTTGAAAACCTAGGGGTTGAAGAGAGGGTTGAGTTAGGTAGAGAAACTTATAAAGCCGTTAGTAGAGCTATAAAGGAAGCACGCCTCTCCGTACTCACCTTTAGTATAAGGACTCACACACAAAAGAAGTTAATAGTTAATAGTGATGGTGCTTACGTTAGGTCCATAGTTCCCAGAATATATGTATGGGTAAATTTCGTTGAACACGTTCCCGAGAAAGGAACTATCCAGAGACACATAGACTTCGGAGCATCGGGAGGCTCTGAATGGTTAAAAGAGTGGAGAGTTGTAGACGAAGTAACTCAAGAAGCTACAAATCTCGAGAAAGTTCTCACTAAAGGTATCGAACCCCCAAAAGAAGAAGTAGACGTGGTAGTCGGGTCAGAAATAGTTGGCCTCGTCGTCCACGAGTCCGCCGGTCACCCCATGGAAGCAGACAGAATACTTGGAAGAGAAGCTGCTCAAGCTGGAGAGTCTTACGTGAAGCCGGAGATGATCGGAAAGTACGTAGTTGGCAACGAATTCGCTACAGTTATTGAGGACCCGACAATACCGGGAAGCAACGGCTTTTACCTCTATGACGATGAGGGAGTCACAGCAAGACCTAGGTATCTTTACAAAGAAGGCTTGCTCTACGAGCCTCTCCACAATAGACATACAGCTAAATTATTTGGTACGCTGAGTAATGGTGCCGCAAGAGCTATGAACTACGCAAGCGAGCCAATAATTAGGATGAGCAACACGTATTTAAAACCTGGAGATATGAGCTTTGAAGAGCTTATTGAAGATATAAAACTAGGTGTTTACATGAAGTCGTATATGGAGTGGAACATAGATGATATAAGATGGAACCAAAGATACGTGGGTTTGGAATCCTACCTAATTGTTGACGGTGAGATCACGAACCCTGTCCGCAACCCGGTTCTAGAGGTTACCACAAAAAGCTTCTACAGTAAGATCTCTGGAGCAGGAAAGCAGTTAGTGTTCTATCCTGGTACATGTGGAAAAGGAGAACCTTCGCAGGGCGTCCCGGTGTGGTATGGGGGACCCGATGTTAGACTCTCGAAAGTTAAGTTAGGTGTTGCCCTATGAGAGCACACGATATAGCTGAAGCCCTCCTCAAAGAGCTGAAGAAGAAGTTCGATGACGCTATAGTTAAGGTAGTCAGCAGAGACACGACCATGCTAAAAATATGGAACAACCAGCCCGGAGTTCTACAAATGTGGAAAGACATAAACATACAGTTACTCTTAGGAAAGCAGAAGAGAGTCGCTATTTTAGAATTCAGAGTGGAGTCTCCAGAAGAAGTACTGAGCGCTGTTAGAAGAGTAGAGGACTATGTGACTAAAGTTGAGGAGTCAGAGCTTTATGCTGACCTCCCAGAGCCTAAGAAACCTTCGCCACTTGAGGGAGGATACGATAAAAGAGTAGTTGAGCACTTAGCTAACCCCAAACACCTAGCTGAAGCCATGGTAACCTCCGCTCTTAGCTCAGGTGCCGAAAGAACTGCTGGAACTCTAGAGCTTGAGGAAGTAGAAGTTGTTGTTGCTACAAGCAAGGGCTTTCAGGATAGTTACCGTAAAACAGGGATTATGGCTTACCTAAGGTCTATTAGAGGGGACATCAGCGGTCATTGGGCTTGGGGGTCAACGCATCTCAATACTAACTCCTTAGAGAATGTCGGCTCGAGGTCTGCCGAATTCTTAGGGCTCGCTAAATCAAAAGCCGATTTCACGCCCGGTAGGTACGATATAGTGCTATCCCCGCTCGTAGTAGGAAACTTGATCAACTACGTAGCTTCTATGGCTTCAGGTATGGCGATACTCATGGGGATGTCGTTCCTTGCTAAAAAGAATGTGGGTGAGGCAATCGCTTCAGAGAAGTTTACACTACTAGATGCCCCACGAGACACTACGCTACCAGGTCTCGCCCCATTTGATGATGAAGGTGTGGAAACCTACAATAAACCAATAATCAATAGAGGGGTGCTTAGTTCGATCCTACACAACACAGCCACCGGAAAAGTATTTAGAACCGCAAGCACGGGTAACGCTGGCTGGGTCAATCCTAGACCTTGGAACTTAGTGATAGAACCAGGAGACAGCTCGCTCGACAGTATGATATCCGAAGTAAGAAAAGGCTACATAATACTAAATAACTGGTATACTAGACTGCAAAACTACGTTGAGGGTCAGTTCTCGACAGTAGCACGAGACTTAGTCTTAGAGATTAGAAATGGCAGTATCGTGGGATACGTAGATAGAATAAGGATAGCCGACAAGTTCGAAACCTTACTTAAGTCAATTAAGTTGATTAGCAGAGACACTTATGACATAACATGGTGGGAAGTTAGAACACCTACAAGATCTCCCTACATACTAGCGGAAAACATAAACTTGACTAAACCCGTAATATAGAGCCTTTAAAAAGAGCTCAACTTGAGAGCAAAGCTGTAGGTAACTTAAATCTTTTTTATATTCTATCTTATTTTTTATAATAGCTTCTATATAGCTAGAGAAAGCCGCATCCTCGGTGTTTTAAGTATTTCAAAGCAAAGCTATGAGTATGCCGATGTCTTTGTTTTTCGTTTACTTAAGTTTAGAAATGTGTCTATAGATGGAGAAGTTATTGTTAAGTAGTGGTACGATTTTAGTGAACTCGATCTTGTTATCTTAGGGGTGTATAAGCGTTACAGGTATAGCAGGTGAATAGTACGTGGAAGTGAGATTGAGGCTTAAGTGTGGTAGCTCGGTTGCGTGCAGTGAATTAGCGGAATTCGTATCAAAGTCTAGGGGGGTTCGCTCGACTCAAATAATCTACGAAGTGCGAAATGGAATTCTCGAGATAAACATCTTCGGTTCTCCCAACGAGGTATTATCGAGTAAGAAAGCCTTGATGAAGGCCTACGAAGAGTGGAGAAGAATTAAGGAATTTGAATCTGGAAGATCAAGTGGGCTTAACGTAAGAACTCTTTCCGCACTAGTGGGTAAGCCTACGATCCCCGATGTCGTGGTGTTTCTACTGAAAAATCAGGGCTACTCAGCTGAGCTACGAGGAGACGTACTCGTTACTAACGCATCAGCTACACTCGTTTTAGACTTAGCTCGTGAAGTGTCTATGAAGCTAGAGGAAGTTTCTAAAGAATTCCCTAGAGCCAGCCGAAACTTAAAAGCCTTATTAGTGGCTTTATCCGTACTAGGATATGACACTAGGAGTTTACTTCAGCATTTAATCCAAGTGGGGCTCGTGGAGGAAAACCACAAGCTTAAGCTGAATACTGAGTGGAGCAGCTTATTAGCTAAATTATACACCATAAACTCAGGTGTAAGTGAGAGTGAGGCTAGAAGTAAGGAAAGCTGACGAAAGAGAGATCATAATTAAGGTTTTTGGAGAGTCTCACACTCTCGGAAACCTCTTAGCGAAGTCAGCTCTCAAGCATCCAAACGTAAAACTAGCGGCGTACAGCATAGAACACCCCCTAGAGGAAGCTTTCGTCTTGAGGATAATAACTGATGGCAGCAAGCCGGCTCCTGAAGTGCTAAAAGAAGTAGTCATAAACTTGATAAACCTAAGTGATGAAGTAATGAAGAAGTTTAAGGAAGTGCTGAGTGCTGTATCTTAAGGAAAGTAGCTAAAGCACTACATTACGTAAAACCGTTTAAACCAGTTGCTCAGTAGTGAGGTGTCAATTTGGGAAACCTGCCTGTTAACCAGAATTGCGCAGGTTTTACTAAGAGTAAAAAGGAGACTAGGATAGCTTTGATAAAGAAGTTGCACTCTAAAGGTTTAACTTTAGTCTTAATACTGAGGGGTGTAAAGGGACTTGAAAAAGTATACGTACTAAGCTACGAAGATGAAGTGGCAGGTTTATTAAAGCAGTTCTCAGCAGTAGCTTTAGAGGTAGACCAACTAGATTTGAGTAGCTTATCTAAGTTTCCGGAGCAACTTAGGGATGTGATCATAAATTACAGTGAGTTCTTAGAACGCTTATCTAGTGAGCTAACCTCACTTATAGGATAGGTGAGTTGGAGTGGAGTTTTGCCCAAAGTGCGGGTCTCTCATGCTCCCTAGAAAGGAGGGTGGAAGTACCGTACTAGTGTGTCCGAAGTGCGGATACACTCTTCAAGCTAAGACTAGCTACAAGCACTCTCAGGTAGTGTCTAGAAGAAAGGAAAAGGAGAGAATAGTCGTAGTTGACGAGACTTCTAAGAAGGTAGGTCTGCCTATCGCAAGAGGAGTTAAGTGCCCTAAGTGCGGTAACGAAGAGGCATACTATGAAGTCCTTCAGACTAGGAGAGCTGATGAACCTCCAACTAGGATTTACAAGTGCACTAAGTGTGGGTATGTCTGGAGAGAATACGAGTAATGGATAAAACTAGTAATTAGAGAGTATGCTACGTATTATGTAGATGCTGTGGTCAGCTATTCTCTCCAGAAACACTACCGATAGTAGGTCTGAAGTAAGACAAGGGTCAGCTACAGTAGAAGCCTTCTTAAGGGATGTCGATAAAGTGTCGTCAACATCCTTTTCTAGACTTTCAGCATAGCTGAGTGCATCAGCTAAGGAAGTTGACTCGATTGTTGGATAAGCTGAGAGTATTCTTATTGACAGTTTAACTAAAGTTATTGCCGACTGTATAGCCCTCCACGAGTTCTCCAAGCTACATCCCTGCGGGCTTACTATAGATATGGATCTCGCTACATCTAGCGCATACCTAGAGAACCTATATAGACCGTAGGAGGTCTCATAGAAAAGCATAAGATTACTAAGGTCTGATGCTGTTGGCTGAAAACGAGCGATTACCTCAGTAGTCATCTTCCTGATTTCGTCTCTCAGTTTTAGAGCCTCTTCAGCCTTAAATCTATAGTAATCAGGTTCCCAGTTCTTGTTAACTAAGTTTATCGAGATCTCTGCTACTATGTCAGATAACTCGCTTAACTTTTTCTTTATGCTCTCCATAGCTATATCGATAGGTCTCATGATATCACCCAAACCTTCCCGTTATGTACTTCTCGGTGAGCTTGTTCTTAGGCCTAGTAAATATTTGCCCAGTCGGACCCACCTCTAGAATCTGTCCGTCGTACATGAAGGCAACATAATCCGACACCCTAGATGCTTGAAAAGAGTTATGTGTTACTAGAACTACAGTGACATCTCGCTTGAGCTCCACTATAAGCTCTTCTATTTTAGCTGAAGCCACAGGATCTAGGTTGGAGGTCGGTTCGTCCATGAGGAGGACTTTCGGCTTCATCGCAAGTGCTCTAGCTATACACAATCTTTGCTGTTGACCACCCGATAGCTTAGAAGCAGGTAGGTGGAGTCTGTCCTTCACTTCATCCCACAAGTAGGCTTTCTCTAGAGCCCATCTAACTAAGTTGTCTAGCTCCCATCGAGACCTGACTAGTTTGTTTATTCTTGGTCCTAGCGCTACGTTATCGTATATACTCATGTTAGGTATCGGATTGGGGATCTGGAATACCATACCCACTAGGCGCCTAACTTCTGATGGATCTGTCTTAGAGTTGTAGACATCTACTCCATCAATAAGTATTTGTCCTTTGACCGATACTCCCTCATAGAGGTCTAGAATCCTATTGAGTGACCTTAGCAGAGTTGACTTACCGCTTCCTGATGGACCCATTATCGCAAACACGACATTTCTAGGTATCTCAAGGTTTACTCCCCTCAATATGCTCCTACCGCCGATGCTCACCCAGAGGTCTCTTATCTGGACTACGGAGTCCACTTTATTCACCCCTTATCACGACTTTCGATAAAGCAAAGAGAGCTAAACAGAGCATTAAGAGAATGAACGATGCCGCCCAACTTAGCTCAACCCAGTTTTCGTATCCTGATAAACCAAGAGTGTATACTGCCAGGGTAAGGCTCCCTACGGGCCTAAACAGAAGGTTGCTGTCTAGAGGGGGATATACGTTAGACCCAAACGCTGTGAAGAATAGTGCTGCCGTCTCACTGATCATTCTCGCTAAACTTATTGAGATTGCCGCATAAACCGTGGACTTCAAGTACCTTAGGAGCACATAAGAAGTAAGAACTCTCCCCGCTCCTAAGGAGTACACGGCTTCCCTTATGTGCTGTGGAATCGATTTAAGTCCGTCCTCGACTTGTGCGTACATGTAAGGAGCTGACACCATAATTAAAGCAATAACTCCAGAGAGCAGACTAAAGGGTCTGAAGCCGGGTATTAAAGCTCTTATGTACGGTGCTAGAGTAGTCATTAACCCATAGACTGCGAGACCTACTACAATAGTCGGAAACTCGATCATCATGTGAGTTAGCAGCCTAGTCAGCCTACCTAGGTTTCTCTCCCAACTTTTAATGGCTTCTGCCGTAAATACAGCAGCTAGGATAGAGATGGGTGTTCCAATAGCCATCGCTAAGGCAACCAGTAGCATCGTCCCCAGTAAGTGCGGTCCAATCCCACCAACTTCAGATGAACCAGGAGCCGCCGGTATGTCGAAGAATATACCTGGAAAGTTCCTAAAGACCACACTCATTCCGTTGTAGACAACTGTTCCAATCAGGCTTAACACGGGTAGGAGGGTTAAGGCGAATGCGGTAGATATCAACGCAAGCATAGTCAGAGACCTGATCTTCCTTAACATCAACGGCTTCATACTCTCTCACCAAACTTTAGTAACACTATATTGATAGCGAGACTCACAAAGAACATCACTAGTGCTGAGTAGAAGAGCGCGTGCTTCATGAAGTAGTACGCCTCAGCGTTAGGGTACTGGTCAGCTATCAGACTCGATATAGTATAGCCAGGTTTAAATACTTTGAAGAACTCTAGGTTAATAACGTTTCCCACGACCATAGCTACAGCCGCAGTTTCTCCAACAGCTCGACCGTAGGAAACAGCAGTAGCTGTGAGAATAGACCTCTTAATGTACTTAAGCTCCAGAGTTATTACTTCCACTTTCGTAAGACCGAGTGAGTACAGCGCTTCTCTTATATGGGATGGTATCGCTAAAAGTCTCTCTCTAATAATAGCTGAAGCCAGTGGAGTAACCATTATAGCTAGAAGTATCGAGGCCGTAAAGATAGATGTCCCAGCAGGAGTGGGTCTACCTACAAATTGCGATAAGCCTAGCTCTGACAACGGCTCCATAATGTACGTCCTTAAAACTGGAGATAGAACCTTCAATCCCCATAACCCATAAACTACACTAGGTATCGATGCTGCTAAGTCCATTAAGTTCTTCACTATTACCCTAAACCTCCTAGGCAAGAACTCTGCATACATTACGGCAGACCCTATCGATAAAGCAAGTGAGAAAACTAAGGCTAGAGAAGCTGTTACTAGGGACCCACCGAGGGCAAATAGAAACCCATACTCCTCCTTAACAGGGTTCCAAATACTCGTCACTAGAGGCAACAAGCCGTCTCGAGCAATAATTGGAAGACTTTCTACAACTAAAACTAGAGAAACAAGGACTACGGAGAGTATTAGAATAGAGTTAGCTAATGAAACTATAGTAAATACGTCTAAAAAACGCCTTATTCTCATGTAAGTTCACCCTGTTAGCCCCGAGGTTTTAGTAGCTCAAGGTATTGTAGTGCCTTAATTCTCATTTCTTCCGGTAGCGGTATGAAGCCTTCGACAATATTTTCCGGCTTTTGCCCTTCTGTTAGAACCCACTTAAAGAACTCGTAGAGAGCGTCCGCTAGGTCTTTCGGTAAGTCTATGTACATAAAGACCGCTGGAGTTCCAACGATCGGATAGGATAATCGACCTTCTCTATTCATATAATGCTTGAGTGGGAGATCTCCCCAGAACTCCTGAGGACCCGGTAGTTCCTTAGCCGCAGCCCTTAAAGCCTCCATTACCGTAGTTGCGTTAGGATATACGAAGTAGCCATCCCTGTTTCTTAGCATCGCTACCGGAAGCTTTAACTGTACAGCGTAAGCTAGTTCGACGTATCCAATAGAGTTAGGTGTGGCCTGAACTTTAGCTGAAACTCCCTCGTTTCCTCTAGCTCCCTCACCTAAACCTAGGGCATCTCTCGGCCAGGTAACTGTGTACCCGTAGCCTACTCTTTCAGCCCACTCTCGCGATACCAAGGAGAGATACATCGTGAAGAGAGCTGTTGTACCACTACCGTCACTCCTATGTATACCGAATATTTCAGCATCTGGAAGGAAGTTGCGGCACCTACCCTCCTGAAGCTCAACAATCCTTGGGTCGGACCACCTGATTATCTTACCCAAGTATATGTCAGCTACTGTTTCACCAGTGAGCCTTAGGGTACATCCAGCCTCACTAAAGCGAGGCAAATTGTAGACCAGAGCTACGCTTCCAGCTATTATTGGTACTTGAATAAACCTCTTTCCGCTCTCCTTTAATTTCTCGTAACCAGTTTTTGATATAGCAATGTCGCTAGCACCAAAGTCTAGTGCGCCCTCCAGCCATTTAGCTTCTCCAGCACCACTTCCGATTGACTGATAATTAATTGAAATAGTTCCCCCGGTTTTCTCCATGAATACTCTAATCCATGCCTGCATTTGTGGATTTATGAAGGATGCTCCACCACCCGTGATATACACTAGTCGCGACGTAGTTTTACTCTCAGGTTGAGGGTTAACCGTCGCTGTCTCGGTTTGACTTATTTGTTTCTGAACAATCAAGCTACCGACTGTGCTAAGTACTAGCACTATACCCACGATCAACACTAGCCTTCGAGTTTTCGTTACTCTACTTCTTAAGCTATGTTCCATCTTTACTTTCCCGTAGGTAATTTAACATAGATTGTTTATAAGACTGTATATGTTGCTTGATATTTTATATATTATAACATATATTGTAATCTGTAAGCAAGTAGGTTTAAAGAGTGATGTATGTGAAGAGACCTCTCAGGAGACCTTCCTTACGTTTTAGAATAGAGACTATCTAGTATAACATTTGTTACTACTTCAGCTATGTCTGTTATGTAGTCGTAAATCCTCATTACATGGTAAGCAACAAGTGTCCCACTTTCCTTGCGGAGTCTAGGAATAACACTGTGTTTATAGGATTTCTTATTCTCTATTATATTGATGAGTCTAGTTATAGTATTGGTATCCCTCGCGCTTTTTCGTTCCTCGAGTACTGCTTTAAAAGATTCTATAATATTGTGGTAGCTTATCAGGAGCGACCTAATTTGTGCGATAGTCTCGTACTGCTGTACTGGTGAAGCATGTATTTCTTGAACTAACTGAACAATATGGTCTGAAAGCCTCTCTAAGTACCTCGACACTAGTAATAGATGGATCATCGACCTCGACTCTACTGACTTTAGGTAAGCCTTCCCAACGTTCTTATAGACAGTCCTCTCAACCTCAAACCAGGCCCTATCGACTTCATCGTCTAGCTCTTCAATAGCATCCACGTATTCGTCGGGGATATTAGGAGCTCTCTCCAGTGCCTCTATAGAGTACTTGAATAATGTGGAAACACTATTAAACTCTCTGGATAACGCCTTCACAGGGTCCTCAACTTCGCGAGCTATTGCTATGTCCACAAAGTTCTCTCCCTCTTCAACTATCTCGTAGCCTGGAGTGTAGTTTAGTAACGAGATTATGTGCCTCCTTATAGCTAAGCTTATCTTCTTTTTAGAGCTAAGCCGCACTCTATCAAACCCTAAGACATATAGTGAAATTAGAGCATACTTTAGGTCTGCGTCAAGTATATCGTCTAAGTCTATAACAGCTTCTCTTTTCTCCTCTCTTTCTGTCTCTACACACAGAAATCTGTCTACGTATCTAACTCTAACCTTAGACCCTCTCGTCAAGTTGTTCATATCACACCATTCTTTCGGTAAGTACAAAGCTAGAGAACCACCTAGCTTCTGAAGACTTCTTATCTCTTGTTTTACGCTCATATATACCCTATAATAATTTTATAGTACGAATATATACTAACTATGAAGTCTTGTCGATTTGTTACTACCTCTCGAGTTAGAGTTAAGTCATAATAGCTACTAGTGCTACTTAGTGCTTAAGTAAGTTGATTAAGACCACTTTAGTAAGTAAGTACGGTGCGAAAATGGCAGAGTCTGTAGCTTTCGAGAGATGTAAAGTGGGGCTCTTGCATAAGGTTGTGGTAGCAGTAGGTGTGGTAATGGCTTTTTACGAAATTGTCTTAGTCATGGGACTAAATTTTGCTATATACACTATCTTGAAAAACGTAGGTTTGGATCTTAAGTTTCTACTCTACGTGCCAGACATACAGCAGAGTATGGCGTTTGTTCTAGGACTAGCTATGCTTGTAGCAATCCTAATATATCCAGCATCTAAGAAAGAAGTCTCTCCAACAAAAATACCTCTTTACGACTACGTACTGGCACTAGTAGCTTTTTTATCGATGTTTTACTTGTCTCTGATATATCCATCGGTAGTTAGAGCTGGCTATGTCGAGGCTACACTACCTAACATAGCTATACCTATAATAGCTATAGTGCTTCTACTGGAGTCGTCGAGAAGGTCCCTAGGTCCAGCCCTCCCGATTATAGCAGGCACTATCCTAGCTCTCGGCTTCGTATTTAAAGGATTTAACATCAGACACCTTGTTAATCACATCTACTTCGCTAGAGAGGGTATCTTCTCAACACCTCTATTTGTAATGGTGTCATACGTTTTCGCATTTGTCTTCTTTGGCTCTATCTTGGAGAAGGTCGGTGTAGGTGAGTACATAACTAGGTTCGTTATGTCTCTAGTAGGACACAGATGGGGAGGTCCAGCAAAAACGGCGGTACTAGCGAGTGCTTTGATGGGGACAATATCGGGTAGCTCTGTAGCCAACGTCCTGACTACTGGAACGTTCACTATACCACTAATGAAGAAAGCCGGGTATCCACCAGAGATCGCTGGAGCAGTAGAACCTGCTGCCTCTACCGGTGGTCAGCTCATGCCACCAATCATGGGTGCTGCGGCATTCGTTATGGCTCAGTTCCTCGGAAGACCTTACAGGGATATAATAATAGCGGCCGCAATACCGGCAGTACTGTACTTTCTATCGGTTTACGTCTTTGTAGATAGGTTAACTAAGAAATTGAATGTGAGACCTCTAGACAAAAGTGAGCTCCCGTCTTTTAGCCAGCTAGTTAGAGGAATCTACTTACTTAGCCCTATTCCGATAATCACGTACCTACTTCTCGCTGGTTTAGAACCCCAGTACTGTGCGATAGGGTCGATTGGTGCCGCTATAATTTCAGCTTGGATCTATCAGAGGGGGATACCTCTTCTAACGAAGTTGGTTGCTGTTACTTCGATAATTCTGTTAGGACTACTGGGATATGCTCTAGGTCTACCAATAAGTACTGCCATATTCTTATCGGGTTGTGGGGCTATAGCGTTAGCTATAGCTTTAGGGATAGCCATGAAGGGTGGTAGAGAGTTCGCTAATGCTCTTATAAGATCCTTTGACTCGACTGTTCGTAGTGTTGCCACGATATTTCTGGCTGCTGCTTGTGCTGGTTTGATCCAAGGAACTCTTACACTTACCGGATGGGCTACAGAGATAGGCTACAGACTCGTAGATATCTCTGGAGGTAACATATTCATACTTATGTTAACAGCTATGGCAATAAGCTTAGTTCTAGGGATGGGTGTCCCAACTACAGCTAACTACATCATAACTTCTACGATAGTCGGGGGACCTATGGCTAGAGCAATACATCAAATAACTAATATAGACCTAGAAGCCGCTAGACTGGTAGCACATATGTTCGTGTTCTACTTTGGCATAATGGCCGATCTAACACCACCAGTAGCTCTAGCATCTTATGCCGGCACTATTTTAGCAAAATCTAATTTCTGGAAAACAGCTCTAAACGCTACTAAGCTAGCTATAGCCGGGTACTTAGTCCCCTACATCTTCGCGCTAAATCCATCCCTACTAATCCTCACTATGAGTAGCTGGAACTCAGAAACTATCTACAGCCTAATTTACGGAATCACTAGCTCTGCTCTCTCACTACTTCTCCTAAGTGCTGGAATAGTGGGATGGCATGGAACGTTTATTGGAACTCCACAGCGAGTGCTACTCCTTGGGATGGGGTTCTTCCTCTTAGTTCCTATGTCAACACTCATCAGAGAAATTATCGCATTAGCTATAGTAGCTATTTACGTGGCTCTCTATCTCTACAACAAGAAGTCCTCGAGAACTATCCAGTCCGACTAGTCAAGCAACGGTTTTTACTTGATCTCGAGATACGCTCGCTTTTCGTAAAACGAGCATGACTGTTAAGGCTATGAAGGTACCGAGTAACATCCCGATACCTATGTAGGTAACACGAACAGAGGGTTCCACCTGCCTATCTAAGACATTAACTGTTAAAGTCACTACTCGAGTAGTCGTCTGTATAACAATAGATTGATCCCTATTTAAGGGAGTGGTAGACTCGGCTCTAAGCTTGTCCTCAGCGATACCTCCCTCTCTTAAGGAATCTACGTAGAATGATATCATTGCTGAAACTCTTGCGAGAATGTACGCCCTTGAAATCGCCGACTCATCCTTAGTTGCAGCTAGCTCTAGATACAGTATTAAGCTGGTTGGAAGGCATTTCTTAAGCGGCTCGGATTCGAGTTCTACGCCTATAGCTTTATTCAAGGCAGCGAGAGTGCTGTTTATGTTCTGTGAGAACATGGTAACTAGCGTGGCGTAACCGTAAGCTAGTGCTTCTACACCAAGCGATAACCTATCTATAGGTGCCGCCGCATTCTTCATCAAGTTCATTCTCGCAACCATCTCATTGAAAGTGTCTGCGTACACAGCGACCTGGCTCTCGAACGATATTATGTAGGTATATATGTTGTGTACTAAATTCTCTACTACAAAGGTAGAGTCTTCGATGTACTTAGTGCTCAACGAGCAACACATACTTCCACCGGGGCGTCCTGCTTCTAAAAGCGAGCTCCAGAGCTCTGCTGTTGTTATCCTGGAGTCTGATAGAGCCAAGTAGTATGTTAGTCTATCTATTCGGGACTCGGTTAAGGTTTTGTTCAAGTATAATAAGGCCTCATAAACTCTATTTAAGACAGCTGTATATACATCTAGGTTCTGTAAGCATATCGTACCCGATTTAGCTAGATCGTTGCGAACTTTCTGAAGGACGTTGCTTGCCCTTCTCTCAACACTATTTCTTATAGTGTTTAGATCTTCCGCACTCTGTAAACCTCTTAGTAGGTATAGCCTCCACAAAGAGTATGTTAGTGCTTGGAAGTACGTAGATGCTGCTGAATACAGATAACCCTGCTTATAGAGGTCTTCGGCTTGAGCTATTAGCAAGGAAGTCTTACTCTCTAGGTCGTCCAATAAAGGCTCGACATAAGCTCTGAGAGTTCTCGATAAAGAACTCAACACTTTCTCTTTGATCGAGTCTCCGAGTACCCTGGATTCTTCTACCATGTTTAGCAAAATCTTAGACCAATTCTTAACTTGCTGCTCGATTTCTGGTGTAATATAAGCTGAAGCTAGACTAATGTCTACAGTCTTCGGTGGACTATATGATCCGTCAGTAAATACGTATAAGGCTTCATGTATTGTCGCAACTGGTAAAACCTCTACCCCTAACTTCCTTCCGTAATCAACTAAGTTTACCGTAACTGTTTTAGTGGTGTAGACAGTTATAGGACCTATCGTTTGCGGAACAACTACTGTCTCAGTATACTCGGTTTGACCGTAAGGAACAAGGAAGAATTTAACACCTAACCGAGCAGCTGCCTCTAGTTTTGCTTTAAGACCTCCAACCGGTCCTATAGTCCCGTCAGGAAATATCATGCCAGTTAGTACTACATCACTACGGAGAGGTAAGCCCAGAAGAGCTGCCGAGAAAGCTACAGCTGTAGCAGCACTAGCGCTAGGACCACCAACTATTGGAGAGTCTGCTCTAATTGAAGCTAGAAAATCGCATGAATAGAATCTCACTCCAGCAACCCTACTCGCCACTATGGCCGCTATCCTAGTAGATGCCTGAAGGTCTATTTGACTTAGCGGTAGAGTCTCTACATACACTCTACCACCTCCTGGGCAGACAACTCTTACAGTAAGTTTCGCTGAAGCTCCGGTATACGTCCCATTAGGTAAGGATGCTACTGCTACAATTACCAGCTCTCGAGTTTCATCTAGGTAATTGGTCGAAACATTAGCATGAGTTGTTAGACAAAGGTTTAATATCAACAAACCTAGGAGCAGCAATACCCCCGGTTTCAGCGCTACCATTGACCCACCGTAGTAGGTAGAAGTATAACTCAGGTATTAAAAACTGTTAATGAGACGTGCGAGACCTTAGCGAGACTGAGGGAGCCTCAAGCCTCGTGAAACTGTTTAGTTTTTCATATCTGTTCGTATTGGTTGGTATTGATAGAGACGCTTATAAACACCTTATACAGTGGTATACGTAGAGGTACTTCGATGAGGGATCGAGAGCCGCTTGATAATGTAGATGGTGGCTCTCCCCGAGACATCTAAGATGTGGGGGTCTAGGGGTGCCCCTGAACGCCCCCAAGCCCGATGAAAACCCGAGTGGAATGCGGGGGAAAGAGATGAGGCAATGAAACCAACCAATATAAACCTACATCAGAGCTGAACCCCTAGCCCGTGACCTTAAGGATGAGGGAGCTCGTAGACGTCGCTAGCAAGCATCGATAAATGATCGTAATTATGTCTTAAGTTCTGCATGGAAGAGCCTAATTAATATTCTTCAGAGACGAATCTGG
>JAUQPH010000013.1:2213-20412 GCA_030550455.1 Thermoproteota archaeon | reverse complement strand
AGGTTTTCGTGTTTTGATAGTGTGCAGCAGTAGTAGTCTCCAATGTACTCTGCAAGTCTTACTCGCCTGTAGCCTCTACCTTCAAGTTCGCTTGCGTAGGGTTCCCAAATAGCTATGGCGTCAGCTCCTCCTTGTATGAAGGCTCGAACTCCCTCTTCTGGTGTTTTGTAGTAGTGTAGTTCCGGTATCTCGTACCCTGTAGCTTTATGTAGAGCTATCGCAGCTATCTCCATAGTCGATGCTCTACTACTTAAGACTTTCCCACCTAAGTGTCTGTATATGAGTGAAGCACCTCCTAGTGCTCCACCGTGGAAAGTCTTTATCGGTGCGCCTAGGGCTCTGTAAACAGCCTGCGTGTATATTGGAGATATCGAGAGGTGTACTTCTGCTCTAGCTAGAGCTGCTGTAGCTTCTGAGACGTTTCCGTAGAGAACGAGCTCTACTTCGTAGCCGAAGGACCTTAAGTGTGAGAAGAAGTTGGGTAGGTATAAGTACTCAGACGCTCTAACTAAACCTATTCTAATAGTTTTACCTACTGAAGGGTCGAGGTACTTGGATAACACAACTCTCTTAGTCTTACCTGGTCCGGGAACTCTAGCGATAAGACCTCTACTCTCGAGCTCCTTCAGGACTTCCGATACCCAGCTCTTGGAGTACCCAGACTCCTCAACAAGCTCTCCCTGGCTAACACCGTCCCTCCCGTAGCTCTCTAGTATCTTCAGTAATCTATCTCGAATTTCTAACTTCACACTAACCCATCGATTCGAGGCATTAAAGCTTATATAGTAAAACGAACACGTGTTCTTTGGTGTAAAGCGTGGATGTATCGAGTGCGCTACTCATAGCATATGTTGCTCTATCTCTAGCTCTACCCTACTTACTCTCGGGAGACAAGAGCTTGACTACGTTCTCAACCTACGTGGCTCTCTCCGTCATAGCTATAGTGACTGCCTACACTCGCTTAAAGAGGTGGGCTAAAGTTGAGTGAGTTAGTAGCTGTTCTAGTAGGATACCTTCTCGTAATAACACTCGTAACTCTATGGAGTAGAATGCGTTCAAAAACAGGAGACCCTGTAGACTACTTCATAGCAAGTAGAGGACTCACCGGATTTATTTCAGCAATGACGTACGCAGCAACTACGTACAGTGCCTTCATGATGGTCGGACTCGTCGGACTCTCGTACGCTACTGGTGTTGGAGCGTTAGTGTTCGAGCTAGCTTACCTAATCTCTACTGTAGCCATACTGAGTACCGTTGGTATAAGAGTTTGGGAGGTGTCGAGAAAGCAAGGTTACATAACTCCAACACAGCTACTAAGAGAGAAGTACGGGTCTTACTGGACAACCGTACTCGTTGTCTTCATGACGGCTATCGCTCTAGTACCTTACTCAGCTGTTCAAGTAGTAGGTCCAGCAACTATACTGTCAGTAATTAGTCGCGGCACTATCGACTACCGAACAGCTGTAACTATATCGGCAGCAATCGTACTCCTAACTACTCTCACAGCCGGTCTCAGGTCTGTCGCCTGGACTGATGCGGTTCAAGGAACCATAATGCTGTCTTCAGCAATAGCGTTCGCAGCTTGGTTACTCAGTAGAGTACCGCCGGAATCTACAGCATCCCTCGGTAACCTGGAGCTACTGAGCCCTCTGAACAGCTTTTGGACTCCACAAGTCCTAATAGCGTACACTACGCCCTGGATATTCTTTGCGATAACTAACCCACAGGTCTTTCAGAGGCTATACCTACCTAAAGATAGGAGAGCGTACACTAAGATGGTTCTATACTTCTCTATCTTCGGGTTGCTATATACCGTGATCACAGTCTCAGTAGGTCTAGCAGCTAGAGCGCTTAGTGAAGCAGGTATACTAACTCTGCAGATAGACGTAAGAAGTAGAGCAGACTGGAATAGAGTAACACCACTACTCCTAACGTACGCACACCCCGTTCTCTCAGCTATTACAGCTATATCGATAATATCGGCAGCAACATCAACAGTAAACTCTATCGCTTTAACGATATCGTCTATGGTATCGTACGATACACCGGTCCCCGATAGGCTGAAGCTAGCTGTAGGAAAAATAGTTGTCATAGCCTTCACAATAGTGATATACGTATTCGCCCTCACCACACCAGCGTTTGTTGTAGATCTAGCAGTAGCATCTTCAACAATACTCTTACCTCTACTACCTATCTACTTATTCTCTATCTACGGTTATGCGAGAAAGCTACCTTATATTGTAACAACAGTTACCTGCCTTCCCCTCTCTCTATACCTTACACTAGCTAAGGGAGTAGCAACTCCGATCCCGAAGGAGGCTCTCGTAGTTTTAGTATCGTTTAGCACCTACTTAGTAACGGTACTAGTTAGTGAGTCTATTAAGAAGATAAAGCAAACCCAAAGGTAAATGATTTGCTAAAACCTTTCTAGAACTAGAAGTAGTTAAAGCTAAGATAGTAACCTCATAGAGTGTTTTAAGTAGCTCTCTCGGTTTTGTGCTAGTTTATGTTGCTTGATTGATGCGTTGAAGCTAATCTATGAAGAGAAGCCCTCCAGAGGGCTCTCCCCGAGTTACTCGAGATGCGAGTGATCACGATAATCCTGAGCACTCTAGAGCCCGATGAGAACACGAGCGAGATGTGGAGACTAAGAGGTGGGACGATGGTTCTTCTGATATAAACCGTCATCAGAGCTGACCTCTTCTTTGAGAGCTAAGGTCGCTAGGTTAACTATCTATGGTTTGTCTTCGTTTATACTAAGTATTTAAGGACTTTACCGATACTAAAATTGGTGTTTTTTAGTGAGGCAAGTGCTGTCCTGCCTAGTTACGGTACTCCTCGCTTCTCTAGGAGTTGCCTGCTTTAGTGAAACTGCTGTAGATTGCGCAACTATTTACTTTCTAAACTCTATCGTTATAGAGTCTAGCACTAGCTATAGCGGAGTTCTTTACCTGGAGTCTCCTATTAACATCAGCATGACGGGGTTTAACCAGACTACTAAGATTGCTGCTTCAAGGGGGGTAACAAGTGAGGGTGGAGAATGGTACTCCATCAACGTAGTCTCCGGGAGTCCTCTATATGCGTTCGTAGTCTTTGAAGTACGTATTTGTTCTCCAGAATTTAGCTCGAGCCTTAACTTAGTGAGAGAAGTGCTCGCAAAGCCGGAGAACTTCCTCAAGGAGGAGTGGAGGGTTGAGTACTTACCTACCGATACACTACTAGAGTACGTTGGGACTCCTCCAGAAGTAGTTGAGACTAGAGTAAAGCCTGACTTCGAAGACTGGTTAAAGACCTTCAGCTGGTATTACAGGTTAGATAATGCTTCGAAATACCCTCTACTGGTGTCAGTTTACGCCGCTAGGTTTATCTACTTATCCGGCTACATTCAGTACGAAGCGAGCTTACTCCCTAGAACAATAGAAGAAGTAGTTGAGAGTAAGAAAGGAGACTGCGACGATATGAGTAGGATCTTAGTCGGACTTCTGTGGTCTTACGGGATACCTGCTGTAATAGTCCACGGGTTTACTGCTATCGAAGGCTTCTCCATGAGGTCTACACTAGGAACTCTCGAATACGTCTTTGAGAGAGGAGGACCTCACGCCTTCGTCTTAGCGTACATCCCGAACTATGGGTGGCTATCCTTAGACTTCCTAGCCGGGTCCCTATTAACGAACCACTTCGTTATATGGGGGATAACTAGGAGCGTTACGCTAAGTCGGGAAGATATTGAGGAAGTAGAGAGAATTCACAGTACAGTCGTCGGCAAGCAGTTAATGACTGTAATGACTTCACAGGATCCCCGCATCTACGACGCAACCTCCCTAGAGCTCTTCATAAACTCATCACTCGGTCTTACTAAACCAGTAAGTCAAACACTTCCTCCGAGTGCAAGTGAAACTGAGACACGCGTAATCACAGAGACTGTTACGCAAGACCAAGAATACATAGCTATACCTGTACTCACACTGACCGCAGTACTCGCTATAGCCGTACTTACAGTACTCGTGTGGAGAGCTACTACACTCTCTCGTACTCAATCTCGAAAGCTTTAAGGCAGTAATTAACGCATTCAATACTCGCAAAGAACTCTAAATTAACTTCAGAATAGCTCTATAAGCTGAGCTACCTAACTTAGATTATAAAATTTAGTAAGCTCTACTTCACTACATATACTCGATAAGAGTACTCTGCTATCTAGTCGCAGACTTCAAGTACTCTCTACTTGCTCGGGCTGCTTAGACATGAGTGCTAATCTAACTACTTTAACTCCCTCAACTCTCTCGATTTCGTCTACGAGTGCTTTAACAGCTTTAGAAGAACCTTTAACTACAACTACGAGTAGGCAGTTTCTCTGGTCTAAGTGTACGTGTAGAGAAGAGACAACAACGTCTAAGTACTTATGCTGTATGTCCGTTAGTTCTTCGTCAACATTTCTAGCTTCATGGTCGTATACTATCCCTAAAGCTCCAACGACATCACCACCCGTTCTCCAGCTATGCTCTGCGAGATAGAGCCTAAGACTCTCCTGTACTACCCTCGAGATAGAGCCTATTCCAGCATCTCTCATGACCTTAGATATCTCATCGGCTAAGTCTCCAGGGATGTAAACACCTATCTTGAGAGGTCTAGAACCTCCTATACCACCACCAAGCAGTATCTACCTACAGGCAGCAGTAAAAAGCGTTTAAAGCTCCGCAGGCATCAGCAACGCAATAACGTCGGTGAACTCCGAACGGAGAACAGCATTAGTAGCGAGGATGTTTCCACTAATAGATAGGTAGCTGAGCTAGTGTAAGGAGACACCGATATCTCTCTACGCTAGCTCGAGAAAATATCGGCTAGACCACTACGCAAACTACAAAGACTTGGAAGCGTCGTTCTCGACTAAGAACGTATACGCAGGCTCTCGCTACAAGGAGTAATAGACTAAGGCTTGCTTAGTAAGGTTACAGGTAGTCATTAGTATCCGAGACTTGCGTACGTTGCGATTTCCACATGGCTCAATCGACCATGTTAAGCTTGTTTTTCTATAGAAGTGAAAAAGGCACTATGTACTCCTATCTGTACAAGAAGTAGTAAGCTCCGTAACAAGACGCACTAAGTTGGTCGATAGATAAGAGTTCTTAGAGTTTTAGTAGAGAGGTGCGGGGGGTGGGATTTGAACCCACGCAGGCCTACGCCATCGGGGCCTCAGCCCGACCCCTTCGACCTGGCTCGGGCACCCCCGCCCACAGAAACCTACAATAAAAACGTAATAAGCTTAATGCCGAGGTTGTTAATGAGCAGCTTTTACGGCTTCTTCAAATATTTCGAGACCTATCTTTGCTTGTTCTTCGGTAATTGTTAGAGGAGGTATTAGCCTTATTGAGCTTTTTCCACACCCTAGAAGTACTAACCCTCTCTTTAGGGCTTCATAAACTACTCTGTTTCTGGTTTTTGGGTCATGTTCTCTCGTCTTCTTGTTCTTTACGAACTCAACTCCCCACGCTAGTCCAAGCCCTCTTACGTCTCCGACGGATGGGTACTTTTCCTTGAGTGATGCGAGCCTTTCGCAGAACAGCTTCTCTAGCTCTGTGACGTGCTGTAGGAGGTTCTTAGTTATCTCTATGTTCTTTATTGCTACTACAGCAGCTAGTGCGTGACCTCCGAATGTGTTACTGTGTGCTCCCGGCTCTAGGTCGAGGTCTTTCCTGAATATTGTAGCACCAATAGGTATAGCACCAGCTCCAAGAGCTTTCGCTAGAGTGATTATGTCTGGTGCTACACCGAAGTTCTCGATAGCGAACATCTTCCCAGTTCTACCGAGCCCCATCTGGACTTCGTCATCTGCTAGCAGGATGCCGTACTTATCAGCGAGCTTCTTGAGCTCCCCGAAGAAGCTCTTGGGAGGTACGACGTAGCCTCCCTCACCCTGTATAGGCTCGAAGAAGATCGCAGCTACTTCGTCTGCTGGAACCTGGTGCTCAAAGACCCAGTACTCAATGTACTCTAGTACCCTATTAACGAGTTCTTCCGGGTGTTCGTAGCCATCTATACCCCAGGGGTTTCTGTAGGGGTTAGGGAAGGGGACGTGGATAACTCCCGGCATAGTCATGTAGAACCTCTTCTTGTGTACAGGCTTACTTGCTGTAAGGCTTAGTGAACCCATAGTCCTGCCGTGGAAGGACCCTATGAACGATATAAAGTACTTCCTATTAGTAGAGTACCTAGATATCTTGATAGCTGCTTCGTTAGCCTCAGTACCACTATTCGAGAAGAACACCTTCTTACCGAACTCTCCAGGAGCTATAGACGTCAGTAACTCAGCTAAGGCAATCTGGTATGGATTATAGAAGTCGGTTCCAGCTGCGTGAGCTAGAACAGATAGCTGCTCGTTTATAGCTCGAGCTATCTCAGGATGCGTCGGGTAGCCGAGGTTGTTGACTGCTATTGATGAAGTGAAGTCTAAGTAAACGTTGTTATCAACATCTACTAGCCACACACCTTCAGCTCTCTCAATGACTAACGGTAAGTTTTCCGGGTCGTGAGTGGAGGTCATTATCAGCTCGTGGTGCTTCTTTATGAACTCCCTAGCTTTAGGTCCCGGAGGCTCTACCCTAATTACAGGCCTATCGTACGGCAAATAACACCCCGAATAAGTAGAGCACTTGAATAAAAATGCGTTCTCTCTCGAAAATTTTTCGTCCTAGCTCAACCAGTTTTCGAGAGTCTCCTCTCGGCTCTAGTCAGGTACTCACACAAGTCTCTCGCTAAGGTATTAGCGTCTGAGTACACCCTGATCTCTGACGTTTTCCTATCGTCTAAATAGGGACCTAAACCTGCGACTCTATCCGAGGGCAACCCACTTAAGAGAGCAAACACGGGCTTTCCCTCAGTATAAGCTGTTACGACCTCTTGTATAGTTCCCGAGGCCCCACCGAGAACTGCTAGAGCGTCTGAACTGCGGACCATAGCGACGCTCCTCAACCTAAAGCTAAGACCCGTCCTCAGTACTATAGCGTCCTCAGGAAACCAAACATCTTCTCGCTCGACTGGAGGGAACACTACTACCCTAAGACCGGCCGTGAGGGCTTCATCAACAAGAGTCTTCATAAACCCCCAGTACCCTCCAACAAGAAGAACTACGGAGTTACCGCAGTAAGTCGTCAAAGACTTAACGAACTCAGAGATCCTCTCTCTATGCTCGAAACTAGGTGCTTCGCTGTGAGCAGCTACAGCTACGAGCTTCACTAAGCATCCCAGGAGTACGTTTAATTCAGCATTAAGTGCTTTAAATACTTCGATAAAGTAGCTAGACTAGAGTTTCAACTTTTTCGAGTAGCAGACTTCGAGAGCTGTTCTCAGAAAGCTACTAGACCGCAAGTTAGGTAGAAGACCCTCTACCTTAATGGATAACTAAGGAGCTAACTCCACCGTCATTTACGCAGAAAGCCGATCTTAGTTTTTGTTTTGAATAACTTTCGCACAGTACTCTGATACTGGACACCTCTGGCAGTCCGGCTTCCTAGCTCTGCAGACGGTTCTACCGTGCTTTATCAAGCTGAGGTGGGCCTTCACTAGGTACTCAGGGTCTCTAGGTAAACTCGATTCAACGACTGACCGAATGTGTTCGTAGCTATCCCCAGGTTTGACGGCTCCGTACCTAATCAGTACTCTCCTGATGTGGGTGTCTATGGGGAATACAGGGTACTTTCTGTACATCAGCAAGAACACGTCAGCAGTCTTGTAGCCTATTCCCCGCACACTTAATAACTTAGCGCGCAGTTCCGCAGGGTCTAGCTCTACGAGTTCCTCTACGCTTATAGAGTTAACTAAGTTAATTATGGTTTCAGCTTTAACGTACTGCATACCGGATACTCTAATAGCTTCAGCTATCCCATCGACTCCAAGCTTCAGTAAAGCAGCAGGTTTAAGTGGGCATCCTACCCTCCTCACGAGGGACTCGTAAGCTCGCGTAGAGTTGATGTCGTTCGTATTCTGAGACAAGATAACTGCTACTAAAACCGAGAGGGGATCGCCGGGAGTGTTAAAGACTGTGTACTCTCTCAGGTTTATGCTGGACCAGTAGTGCTCGACTACTTTATCAAATAGGTAGCGAAGCAGGTCCCTACTCCCAAGACCACAAATATCTAGGTTAAGTAAAATATTATCGCGGGCAACATGCTTACGGCACTACTGCTATCAGATATTCACGGAAGGGTGTCTATGCTAAAGAAGATCGTGAAGAAAGGTGAGTACGATATAGCTTTCGTAGCTGGAGACATCTCTAACTACTCGGGTGGAGCATATAGAGAAGTCTTGGAAACCCTCTCTGGAGGAGTTCCTCTCACAGTTGCCGTTCCAGGCAACGTAGACCCCCCGGAGGTAGTTGACCTAGGCATAGACAACGTGCTAGTGATCCACAAGCAGTTAGTAGAGGTTAAGAATCTCTATGTAGCTGGAGCTGGAGGTGGAATCGGCTTCCCGTTCTGGGGCATTCCCTACCTGGCAGAACTCCATATAGCATCCTTCATGCGGGACCTCGAAAAGGCCGTAGAGCATGGTCCGCGAGTACTCCACGTGCTGATAACTCACACACCACCTAGCATGACAAACCTAGACAGGGTGTACAGTGGGGAACACGTAGGGTCTAAGAACATCAGAGAGTTTGTGGAAACCCGCAAGCCCTTACTACACGTCTGCGGACACATACACGAGAGTAGGGGGATGACTAAGATCGGGGAAACAGTAGCAGTAAATCCAGGACCGGCTATGGTCGGGTACTACGGGATAGCTAAGTTCGGAGACGATATGCGGGAAGTAGCTGTAGAGCTATTAAAAGTGTGAAATTCTAGTAGCTCTAGTGGTTTCTCACTACGTTTACTCTCATACATACCTCATTAAACCAGCTCTCGCAATACGTCCTTGCTTGGTTCTAGCTGAATTAGTTAAGATGTCTAGACGTACTCACCAGACGTATCGGAGCTTAAACTCTCTGCGATCTTCTCGTCCACCTGCTTGCTCGATATGATCTTACCGAACTCTAGGTACTTTACTACGACTAGGTACGACCTAACTACTCTCTCGTACGGAAAGCACTCGGTTTCTAGTAGCCTGCCATCGTAGAGCTTTACTTTGAGTTTCGACTTCCTCGATGTCCCGAGTTCACAGTCTACTAGCTCAGCTTCCTTCACGAACCCGTTTAGTGCTAGCCCCTCCAAGTCAAGCAGAGTTGGGTAAGACATATTCATCCAAGATATCCTTAGTTAGAGCTTAAAACAGTGGAAGAGAGAGCCACATTCAAACCGTGCCTTAGAGCGTTAAGGTTCTATCTCTCGTTCTTACTTCCTACTAACTATCCTGATCTTACCCGGGAGTAGTTTGACTATATCGCGAGCAGTAAGGCCCTTAACGTCAGGGCACTTCTGCACGAAGTAATCCCTAATCTCTTTAGCTGCTTTATCAACTCCCGTTTCTCCAGGAACTACCGTAACGCTTACAACCGACCTCGATTCAACTAACTCAGGAGGTCCGACTATTAAGTCGTAGGAGTCGTCTAAATAAACAATTCCTATACTTAGCATTAGCTTCACACTCCTTATGTAGTTCTTCTGACCGTAGACCATGAACGAACCCCTTGGGAGGTATTCGCCCGAAGGTGCCGCCAACCCCACCTGCTCGCCCCAAACCCAGAAGACATCTACTGAGCTTAAACCAGCCTTCCAAGCCTTACTGTAAGAGGCTGCTAGGCAAGCTACTTGCTTCAAGTCTTCCTCGGGTACTTCTCTGCCTTTGGTTAGTATGACAAAAACGGAGGCTCCGTGAATGTCTGCGTGCATGAACACGTCTTTAGGACCGAGGTACTTCCTCACTAGTAGCTCATTCTGAGAAGCGTCTTTACCTCCCACAGCTAGGAAGCCCCCCGATGTCTCGATCCACAAGAACCTGCTAAACCAAGCCGTTCTCCTCGGTCTAACTTTCAGTGACTCAAGTCTACGCCTGCGGTCAACTACTTCCTCAAGTTTCTTCCTAAGCTCCCCGATCGTCTCTCTGGCTTTGACTACCTTCTCCTTCAAGTGCTCGTACTCTCTCTTAAGCTCGGCGTACTGCTGACTCAGGTCTTTATAGAGTAGAACCTCCAAGACACCGCCCGGGAGCTGAAGCCGCACGACCCCCCTCTCCGGGTCTCCGGATACTGAACCGCATTCACTAACTGAAGTCCAGCCTTTCTCTTTTACTACTCTTCTACAGCAAGACCAAGTGGTTTCAACCTCGTAGTAGTTCCTCTCTAAAAGCTCTACTGCTTTCTCGATCTTACTCAACTGCTCTAACATCCTAGTAAGGTTTTCCTCAGCCTCCTTCAGAGTCCTCTCTACACTCGCCTCAAAACTCCTTACGCGCACGAGTTCAGCCTCCCTCAGAGCTGCTTCGTCTAGTCGCTTGAAGTACTCCTCAAGGAGCTCGTTCATCGAGGCGAACTCGACTACCTTGGCGTTATCGGGAAGCCTAGAGGGTATGAACGGGTAAAACCCTACAAAAGCATCGGACACAAGTATAGCGCATGGTCTTGGGTTCTCCAAGACTCCCTCTACGAATCTGCGAACTTTATCTACTGCTGCGGATAGTTTACTGATATCTACTTGGTGTAGCCTGAGAGATCTCTCCTCTTCACTCAAGACCTCGTTGATTATCTCAGGAGGCAAACCAAGGGTTCTCACGAGTAGCTGTGCGACCGTTCCATCGAATCCTTCAGTTAATTTAGACAGCTCCTGAGGGTTGAGTTCTATAATACTGTAGAGGCGTGGTGGTGGAACATAATCTCGACCTATTGATACTACTCTATCTCTAGCCGAAAGCTTTCTGTTTATAGCAACTATCTTTTTATCTTCGTCAACCAAGGCTATGACGCCCCTTGGAAGTAGTTCGACATACATACTGTAGAGCCTCTGACCCTTTCTAAACCTTATGAGAACTACTCTCTCGAAGTCTAGCTGGCTGATCTCAATTACTTTAGAGCCTTCGAGAACCCTCCTAAACGGTTTAACTGTTCTAACAGACTCGGAGGTAAATATGGTCTTAACTAAGTGTATTCTTCTACCACTTTCCGCAACTAGGTGTTTTACGTCATTACCGCACCCAAGCTCTAAAACTATTACGTCGCGAGTAGGCATGAGTACGGATCTCACTACACAGTTCTCCAAGCTCTTCAGCTCCTTAATAGTTACAGCTATATCAACAGAAGTCATAGCACTTTTGAGTTTAATCTGAGTAGTCACCAGCTCGGACCATCCTAGAGGATAGCCTGAGGTAGTTTATAGGTTTACATGCTTTAAGCTTTATTAAATACCCACATAGAGTATAACCACGTTAACTCGTGGGTCGCTTTCTTCTTGATGTTTTGAGGAAATCCTTACGAGCGTTGTTTCTACTCATCTCTAAGATGAACCTGGGTGGTAATGGGAGCACCATTCCGAGCCTTCGGGGACAGAGCTAGGTGAGAACCTTGTGCCGTTTGGCTCGACAGCCACCACGAACTCACGTGGATACCTAAACTCACGTAGGTGAGGTGGAAGTCCCTGGATGCGACCAAGAATAAAGATAAAGTGATCGAAATGAACATCTAGGGACAAACGGCCTCAGCAGTATCGCTAACTTGCTACTTAACACTTTAGCAAGAGCAACGAAAATGCTTAGCTATAAAAGCAGAAGATATCTCTAAAGCTGGGCTAGAGGATTTAATGGGGTGATTGTAGCGAAGCACGTGAAAGTCTACGAGTCAGTACTTAAGAACCTTCCAAGAGGTTTGAGAGTCTGGGTTCCGATGACCCTACTAATAGAGGAAGAGAGTGGAAAGAAAAGAGCTACGTACATCTACTGCTCACTCTACACGTTTTTCAAGAACTCTGGTTGGGTGAGAGTTTTATCGTCTTTTAGAGAGATCTTCCCGGGGTTCGAGTACGGAGAGCCTGTGCGAGCAGCTATATTACCGGTCGAGAAGTGCTCTCGAGAGGACTTCACTGACTCGCTAGATAGGTTACTCAACGATATTCAACCGCGTGGGGGACCCGACCTTAGAGCACTACCGTCTTTGCGTCTCGCTCTCTCTCATCTGCTCTCACCTGTTAAGTGGGTACTGGGTGACACCAAGGGGGTAGAAGAGGGTATCGCTACTCAAATAGCTTTACGAATTATTGAGGAAGTAAGGTCAG
The DNA here is from genome assembly GCA_030550455.1 of Thermoproteota archaeon. Taxonomy (GTDB): domain Archaea; phylum Thermoproteota; class Thermoprotei_A; order Sulfolobales; family NBVN01; genus DRZP01. Next base: position 8,224 of record JAUQPH010000013.1, on the reverse strand, counting down.
AGCTCTTTAGAGCGATGAACGTAGGTCTGTGGGAGGAGGGCTACGTACTCCACGTATTGGACCTGAATGTGGGCTCCGTTTATTATGTAGTCGGGAATAAAGTAGTAAAGAACAGCGTCCTGAGTAAAGCTCTGAGAGAAGACCGAGTTGCTAGAGAAGCTATTGGGAGTATTAGTGCTTGATGTAAAGCCAGCACGCTACTCGGCGTCCCGCAGATACCTCCTCGAGAGGAGGTTCTCTAGTTTTGCATACGTCCATAACGTGAGGGCACCTAGGGTGGAACCTGCAGCCACTTGGTGGGTTTATTGGTGATGGAGGTTCTCCGTGGGGCTTCACTTTCTGCCTAGCTCTAGCGGTCTTGGGGTCTGGAACGGGTACTGACGATATTAGCATCAGTGAGTATGGGTGGAGAGGGTTAGTGAACAACGAGTTTGAGTCTCCTAACTCGACTAGCTTACCCAGATACATAACGGCCATCCTATCGCTCATGTACTTTACTACGGCTATGTCATGCGATATGAACATGTAGGTGAGGTTGTACAGTCTCTGAAGGCTCTTGAGTAGCTCAAGTATCTGCGCTTGGACTGAGACATCTAGGGAAGAGGTTGGTTCGTCTAGTACTACTAGCTTAGGCTTAAGGAGTATGGCCCTCAATATAGCTACTCTCTGCTTTTGACCTCCGGATAGCTCGTGTGGATACCTGTAGAGATGCTCTGAACTAAGTCCAACTTTTTCAAGCTCTTTAGCTAAGTAGCTCTCAGCATCTCCTACATCAAAGCCGTGCTCTCTCAGTGGCTCTAAGAGGGTCTCAGCTATCGTTAGTCTGGGGTTTAGTGACGTATGTGGGTCTTGGAAAACCATTTGAGCGTTTCTTCTAAATTCCTTCAGCTGACTACCTCTTAGCTTAACTATGTCTTTACCCTCGAAGAATATCTTGCCGGAGGTGGGTTCGTAGAGCCTGAGAACAGTTTTGCCGAGCGTAGTTTTCCCGCAGCCGCTTTCACCAACTATACCTAGAGTCTCACCAGGCATGATCTCTAGGCTAACTCCGTCTACTGCTCTGACCTTCTTCGTAAAAGAACCTCTAACACTAAAATACTTCCTCAAGTCAACAACTCTAACGAGGGGGTCCAAAGGCATCACCTCTTCTCTAAGAGCCAGCACGCAGCCCTATGTCCTCTGTTTACCTCCATGAGCGGAGGCTCTTCTCGAACGCACTTATCCATAGCGTAAGGACACCTCGGCTCGAACCTGCAACCTGGGCCGGGGTTTATAAGTGATGGAACGGTTCCAGGTATAGTCTCGAGTTTCTCTATTTTCCTGATCGGGTTGGGAACAGCTCTCAGGAGGAGAGACGTGTAGGGATGAGACGGACTGTAGAATATCTCCTCGGTCATTCCCTCCTCAACGATCTTTCCTGCGTACATAACGTATATTCTATCAGACATTTCTGCTACTATACCTAAGTTATGAGTGATGAGTATCAGACTCATTAAGTACTTAGACCGTAGCTCCCTAAGTAGGTCCAGTATCTGTGCCTGCACAGTTACATCGAGGTTAGTCGTTGGTTCGTCAGCTATCAATAGCTTGGGGTTATTCGACAGACCGATAGAGATAACGGCCCTCTGCCTCATACCTCCCGAAAGCTCGTGCGGGTAGTTCTTAACTCGAAGCTCCGGGTTAGGTATGAGTGTCTCTGAAAGCAGCTTTACTGCGTGCTTCAGTATCTCCTTAGTTGAAGATTTTCTATGGGCTTTCACAGTTTCTACTATGTGTCCACCGATCGTGTATAGAGGGTCGAGTGCTGATGTAGGGTCCTGGAAGACGTAGGCTATCTCGTCACCCCTAATCCTCCTCAGGTCTTCGTCGGGTATCTTGAGTAAGTCGACTACTTCTCCAGACTTAGTTCTGTAGAGAGCTTTCCCACCGGTTACTCTTCCTGGAGGGTCTATGAGCCTCGTTATAGCTCTAGTAGTAACAGTTTTCCCACAGCCTGTCTCACCGACTAACGAGATTACTTCTCCCTCAAAGACTTCGAACGAGACTCCCGATACTGCGTGAACTACTCCTGCGTAAGTAAAGAACTTAACCTCTAGGTCTACAACCTTCAGTACGTGCCTGTCGGTCAAGAGCTCGTGGATTTCTCCCATTCCTACTCACCCTCACCCCTGAACTCTATAGCTCTCCTCGTTCTCGGGTCAAGGATATCGCGGAGGGCATCGCCTAGAAGGTTCCACCCTAAAGCTATGAATAAGAGGAGCGTACCGAAGTAGAGCACTACGTGCCAGCTTCTCTCGGGGAAGTAAGTAGCTGCCTTCGATATCATAAAGCCTAGCTCCGGCACCGGCTCTTGGGGGCCTAAACCGAGGAACGATAGGGCGGCAGCAAAGAGAGTAGCTGTTGCTAGGTCAAACGTCATCATCACTAAGACTGGAGAAAGTACGTTGGGTAGTATGTGCTTAATCAGTATTTTACGCTCTGAAATACCGATAAGTTTAGCTGCTTCAATAAACGGTAGCTCCTTAACGCTGAGGACACTACCTCTTACAATGCGAGCATAACCTGGCCACCAAACTATGACCATGGCGAACCATACGGAGATTAGTGCTGCTAGCTGCCCGTACTCCTGAGGTCTTAATCCAAAGAGAAACGATAGGAAGTCCCGAAGAGCTGGAAAAGCCTCTAAAAGCTCTCTTATCCTCCTCGGCAATACCGAGGCAAATGCTATAGCAAGTATTAACCCTGGGAAAGCTATGAATATGTCCGTAAGCCTCATAATTACCTCGTCCACTAGTCCTCCCCGATAGCCGGAGAGGAGCCCTAGGAATATACCGAGGGGTGCTCCTAGTAGCACTACTAGAAGTGAGATCACTAAAGATATTCTAAACCCGTAGAGAGACATGGCCACTATGTCCCTACCCCATTCGTCTGTCCCAAAGAGTGGAGCACCAGAGCAGCTAGGGGGAACGCACGGTGGGTGTAGCCATAGGCGTGGGTCTGTTACCGACTTGTAAACCCAATAAGGTTCCCAAGATATAGCTGGTCCTATTATAGCTATAACTATGACTACAGCTACTATGAGTCCTCCAAGAACTCCGATTCTAGACTTACTGAAGGCGTATGCCATTAGCTTCCACTCACGCAACCTAGAAGAGTTCTTAGAGCTCCAGCCAGGGCTTATTCTATCTCTAAGTAGGGAGTATCCGTCTATTATCTTCGTCAGTAGCTTATAGATTAAGCGCACTATCACCACCTCAGTACCTAATCCTCGGGTCTATTACAGCGTAGAGAATATCGACCACTAAGTTTACGGTTACGTATATTATTGCGAAGAGGAACGTGGAGGCTATGATTATCGGGAAGTTAGCTCTAGTTATAGCTTCGTACATAAGCCTACCCATACCCGGGATGTTGAAGACCCTCTCCGCTATGACAGCACCGGAGAGTAGTCCTCCGAAGTTTATGCCTAACACCGTGACAACAGGTATGAGAGCGTTCTTGAAGGCGTGACCCCATACCCTCAGCTTGCTGAGTCCTCGAGCTTTTGCGTAGAGGATGTACTCTGAGCTGAGAGCGTCTAGTAGGCTGTTTCTCACTATTCTAGCGATAAACCCTCCATTGAGTAGCCCTAGCGCAAGACCTGGTAGGTAGAGTCTTCTGAAGGTTTCACCAACTACTTCTAGTTCACCACACATCAAAGCCCCGAACATAGGTACGGAACCTATAGCACTAAGGAAGTTACCAATGTAGGGAATGGTTTGTGGGAGAGAAGCTATTGCGCTCCTACAGCTAGCGGAAGGCATGGGTATCCCAGCCAGCTGAGTCGTAGAAGTGTAAACAAACAGAATTAAGATGAGGTAGTAGTAGAGGACAAAGGCAGGAAGAGAGCTGCCAACTAGAGCAAATACTCTAACAAAGAAGTCTACAGCAGTATCCTTCTTGATAGCCGCTAGTACACCGAGAGGAATGCCGATTGCTACTAAAAACGTAAACCCTACTATAGCTAGCTCGACAGTAATGGGAAACCTCTCAAATATTTCGTCGAAAACGTTTCTATTCCTTATGGGGTCCTCGAGGTTTCCACTGAGGAGCTGAGAAACGAAGAAAGCGAACTGTTCGTACCACGGAGCGTTGAACTTGTACTTCTCTCGAACTCTCTGCAGGGCTTCCGGGTTCAGCAGTTTCTCACCTACCCACGCTCTCGTTGGGTCTCCAGGTATAGAGTAGGCTATTATATACGTCACAAAGAGAACTCCTATTATCGTAGGTATGAACGTAGCTATCCTTCTCGCTACGAACCTCGCTAAACCCACTTAAGCCCCTTAGACCACAGAAACTAGAGCTAAAAAGCTAAACTATACTTAATACGCAGTCTTAGGGTTTATACCCATAGAGTTTCTCCCAGAGAGTAGAGTTCCAGTAGTACTTGTTGAGCTTTAGCAGTATGTAGCTTCCTTCTCTATAGTCGGCTACGTAGTATGGTCCTGTGGACACCGGTCGGTCTTTCAGTAGCCTGTAGGTAGGGTCATCTTCACCGGGGATTACGTACTTAGCCCACGCACTAGGGTCTTTACCGTTTCTGGAGTCTGCTAAAGCCGCTGAGTACTTATCTCCAAGAGCGTACTCCATTGGAATGACGCTGGCTATCGCTGTTGTGAATATGTGGAGTATGGGTGGGTACGGGAAGTACAGCTTGAACTTTACGACACCAGCTGTTGGACCCTGGTAGCCGAAGAACTTGAGTAACTCACTTAGGGACTTTACTTCAGCCTCTTTACCCCTATAGACAGCTATTAACCCATCGGCTAATGCTTCTTCGAACTCGGATTCAGTGAGTACTTGAGAGGAGTTCATGTCTATGAAGTCAGAGAACATCCAGGCAGCACTACCCGGTAGGTTTAGTCTAACAACTCTCCAAGCGCTAAACAGTACATCGGTGGCATCAATCGGGTACGTCTTGTCGTTCCACGGGTCGTAAGCAACAACGTTTCCTCTGATAACGAAGTAGAGCTCTGTTGCATCTTTACTAAAGGCCCAAGCTACCGCTAGCTCAGGCTCTGGTTCTACTTCCTCGTACCTATACGTGACAGGCTTGCTGTAGATCTGCCAGAATATCTCCCAGCCGAAAGACTCGTAGGACTTTGCTGGGTCGAAGGTGTCTGGCCAACCTATTGTAGCTATCACCATAGTCTGTGGGTCGTTCTTTATACCTAAGACACCAGTATCCCTAACTGGAGCATCAGGAGTTTCCCACACGAGGTCGTACCTGGCGAAAGCTGAGAGTGGGTAGTACATGTTCTGCACCCAAGACCCGTAGTTTCTCCCTGTGACAGCTTGACCGAGCAGTATCATAGCAGCTTCGTTGTTGAAAACTATTACCGCAGCGTTTATTACAGCCTCTCTGACCTCTGGGTCGAGAACCATTCTAGATAGCTTTACTAGAGCACTAACTGGGACATCTTTCCAGCCGGCAGCTCCGATAGTGACGAAGGCTATAGGCTTCTCCCAGTTCTTAGCGGTCTTTTCTTCATCCAGTACGTAGCTAACTACTATTAAAGGCTTTCCTGTAGGACCGGTGTAAGTTGCTCCGGTACCGGCGGGTCCTACGACAACTACGAACTTCTCCGTCACTACTGCTCTCTCAACCTTAGAAACGTACTTACCTACGTCTGCTATTGACACGTCTTTGTAGTACTTAAGGTCCTTGAACTCCGCTCCTCCCCAGACGAATGGCATTAAGTAGTTGTCAGGGTCTAGGTAGTCGGGAATCCAGCCTATGAGAGCTACGTCGTAGTTGAAGTGGTCTACTCTATCTAGGTATTCCGGCCAGCTGTAGGTCTCAACGAAGACTTTGAACCCGAGTCTAGTCCAATAGTTTTGGAGGAGTGCCGCTATCTGGGCTCTAGCTGTGTTACCTAAGTTGTAGATGACCGTTATAGTGTACTTAGACGGGTCAAACCCTTTCTCTTCTTTAAGCTTGTTTAGTATCTCCCTAGCTTTAGCTTCGTTGA
>JAUQPH010000013.1:0-2113 GCA_030550455.1 Thermoproteota archaeon | reverse complement strand
GGAGTAGGCGTGGGAGCAGGAGGTACTGTCGTAATGTAAAATGCTACAGCCGCAATAACAGCTATAACGACGATAGCAGCGATAACAATAGCCATCGTCCTAGATATAGCTCTACGGAGATTCATTCAATTCACCCTCCAAGTCTAAAAGGCGACTAACTTTTTAAAGCTTTATAACCTACCTGGGTCAGCGGAGCATGCTCTCGCTTTGAGTGCCGCAGTTCACCATATTTCTACACTAAACGCTTTAACAATTAAGTAATGATTACCTAAAGTGCTGACATGAGTCAGGCTTGACCACTCGAAGCCTTACCGATTTTACTATCGCAGATATCGTAACACTTAACATAAATTCTATATATCGTCATATCGTTCTCATTATATCTTACTTAAGGTACAAATCAGTAAAACCAAGCTACTCAAGGATCTACAGGAATATTCGAGTGCTACACATTAGGAACGTTAATTTACTCCTCGACTTGCTAACGCGAATGTTCTAGAGTAAATCAAACTACGAGCTCTCTATTAAACGTATTTATTAAGTACACTTGGTTTAAGCTGTGGAGTACCGCCTTAGTTTCGCTAGGGTTTCACTTATGTCTTTATTAGAGTCTTCTGCGTTGGTGCTTGCGGTGTGAAGCGGTGGTAGGGCTAATTCGGGTGGCTTACAGAAACCTCATTAAGAGAAAGCTGAGGTTTGCTCTAACAGTTGCGGGAATAGTGGTTGGAGTAGCCTTGATATTCTCACTTCTCTCCATTACTGCCACAGCAGAGCAAGTAGCGCGTCAACAGTTCACTAGGCTAGTAGGTTACGATATAGCAGTCATTAATGGCACCTTAAGGCAGGGGAGGGCGCTGACCCAGAGGCAGATACCCCTCCTTGGGTTAGGAACACAGTCGCTGTTGACCGAAGACGTAGTAGATGCTATATCGAATATCCCGGAGGTCTACGCTGTGACTCCAGTTCTAACCGTGCGTGGTATCGTTAATGGTATAGCTACTACAGTCCAGGGGGTGGTATTTCAATCGTATGCTGACGTAGTGGGGAATATCAACGTTGTTGAAGGTACTGGATTCTTGTGCTATGATTGCCGTGAAGTAGTCATTGGGAAGGGACTGGCTATAGAACTAAATGCTAGCGTGGGGAGTAAACTCACGGTTTCTATTGGCAACACTAGTGTGGAGGCTGTTGTAGTGGGGATATTTGAAACAGGTATAAGGTTTCAGGAGGTAGTTGTTTACGCTCCACTAAGGCTAGTCCAGGAAGCCTCTGGCCTTGAGGGCTACGTTACTCAAGTACTAGTAAAGTGTCGGGACCCCAGGAGTGCTCAAGCTGTTGCTAACGCTATTACGTCCATGTTTCCCGGGCTCACAGTGGTAACTATGGCAGCGTCTCTTCAGAGAGTAGAGGAGGCTATAAACACTATGACGATGTTCTTTCTCTCTATAGGTTTAGTGGCTTTAACAGCAGGTGGTTTCGGGGTTATGAACACCATGTTTATGGCGGTAGCTGAGAGGACTAGGGAGATAGGGATCTTGAAGTCTATTGGAGCTACCGATGGCTACATCTTCGCGCTATTCCTGCTTGAATCTGCTCTAATAGGCTTAGTCGGTAGCGTTACGGGGTTATTCGTTGGAGTGTTTTTCACGCGTGTAGTACCTACTCTAATATCGCTTACTGGAGGAGTAAGCGCTTTTGGACCTAGACTAGCTCAGAATCCTGGTGGCTTAAGGTTAGTAGAAGTAGCTATTACACCAGAAGTAGTGTTGACCTCAATAACTATCGGTGTCTTAGTAGCTGTTGTAGCGGGACTACTGCCTTCGTATAGAGCAGCTAGAATGAAGCCAGCAGAGGCTGTGAGGTATGTCTAGTGCGGCTATAGTTCTACTTAAAGACGTCCACAAGACTTATAAGTACGGCAAAAGCTACGTGAAGGCTTTGAGAGGAGTCTCACTAGAGGTTAGTAAAGGCAGTATAGTATGCATCGTAGGTCCTTCCGGCTCCGGAAAGACTACTCTACTCAACATTATTGGGGGGATAGACCTTCCCGACTCCGGGATAGTGGTAGTCGACGGTGTCGAAGTAGGTAAGCTGAGGGGTAGAGACCTAGCCC
>JAUQPH010000002.1 GCA_030550455.1 Thermoproteota archaeon | reverse complement strand
TGAGAGTGCGAAGTAGCAACATAGTAACTCCAACAGCTCAAAATCTGGCTTCGATGGAAGACGTAATAATGAGTAAGCTCTTTGGTGCGAGTGCTGATGCTAGAGCCATCGACATCGCTAAAAGGATCGTTAGAAGCTATGACCCGTGCATATCATGCTCAGTACACCTACTACACTTATCTAACACATAGCCTTAACTTAATATCTTTATCTAGCCCCAGAAAGCCTTGCGCAACTGTTTCAGTTTTCATATAAGTTATTCTACAGCGGATTGAGCTCGCCCACAATGCGGGTACGTAGCAAAGACACGAGCGGGTGGGACATCTAACGCCAACATGTGGGAGTTTCCCCACGGTCGTGAACCAGAGCTGAATGAGGGAGAGCTGTGGGTCGGGGCTACCCCGAGCGGGTGGGGACCGACGATGTGGGCACCGATGAAGGGTGCCCGAGGTCTATGAAGCCAGGGGTTGACAACAAACCACATCAGCCAACATGAAATCCGAACCCCGTTAGGACGATCCTAGAGGCATGGTCGAACTTCATCTTCGTAGTTTTTCAAAAACACGTGCCTGACTTCACTTACCTTCTTAGTCTTACCAAGAGCCCACATAAGCTTGATTATAGCACATTCCTTACTCATATCGCAAGCTGGAATAACTTCAGTATCTAGGAGTCTTCGCCCTACTTCGTAAACCTTAATATCTACACCTCCAAATACAGGCTGGCTTGTAAGTATTACAGGAACTTTCTCCGAGATCTCCTTCAATTTCTCGATAAGAACGCTAGATAGACCTCCGAGACCGAACGCTTCTATAACCAGCCCCCGTACTCCATGAGATACAGCTACGTCTAAAAACTCAGGCCTCATCCCTGGAAATACTTTGAGTACTAGAACACTACTATCGAAAGAGTCATCTAGCTTGAGCCCCGGCTCCTCCAGCAGCCTTCTAGGAATGTGCCTTACCTCGACACCAGTATCATAGACCATAGCTACATACGGGTAATTTACTGAGGTAAATGCGTCGAAGTCTAGTGAGCTAATCTTTGAAGCTCTAACACCTAGTATGACTTTATTGTTAAAAACTAAGAAGACACCGGAAATACCGAGCTCAACAGCCTTCTTAATGAATTCCAGTGAGCCCTTCAAATTTTTAGGAGCATCTGAGTCTTTTTCCTCGACGCTCCTCATAGAGCCCGTTAGAACGACTGGCTTGCGAAGCCCCCTTAGAGCAAAAGCCAGCGCGGAAGCAGTGTAAGCCATAGTGTCAGTACCATGTAAAACTAAGAAAGCATCATAATCTTCGTAGCTATTGTATATGGCTCTAGCGATTCTTACCCAATGCTCAGGCATCATTAAAGAGCTATCGATTCTCATTAGGTCCATATAAGAAGCTTCTAAATGCTGAGGAAGATCCCCTCCTAAGGCTCTTTTTACAACTTCTAAAGCACTAAAGCTAGGTGCTAAACCCTTCTCAGTTATAGTACTCGCTATAGTTCCTCCAACACCTAAGACCAACACCTTGATGCCGCTAAACCTTGAGCTCAATTGAAGTCCCACCTAACTACAGAGCGCCGAAATTAACGTTTTAGGTGGAGCTAAGTCTCACGAAAAATAATTACCAACCGAGAACGTAATCACTTATTTCTATGTATCTCTCTTCGAGTAACCTCATCGCTTCTTCGTAATTAGTGAGGATCCTTCTTGAAGCCTTCACAGCTATTTCAGCTAATAATGAAGATTCTTCGGGTGTGGCGTAAGGCAACCCCTTATTTTCTATATAACCCCTATCTACTGCAATGGACACTACGGCTCCCGTTCCTGGAACCAGACCTGCGGAACCTACTACTTCAATTAAGTCGTCACTCATAAAGAAAACACCTCCAAGGTCTCTACATACCAGTTTAACTAATTGTTCCGTGATTCGCACTTTATCTCTAGTAGCAGTAGCTGAAGATAGAGCACTAGCGGTAGATATGAGCTCTGAGAGAACACTCTTCTTTACTTCCACCATGGATTTTACGTATCTGGGGAACGCCGTGCTTGTTTCTAGAAAGTCTATCCCTAGTTGCTTGAGAGTTTCGGCGATCTCTCTGGCAACAACGATGTTGTCGTACTCAATGTTGTACCTTAGAAGAACGGTTGAGCCTGCTATGCGGTCGGATAGAAGAGGTACGTAAGCCTTGCTCTCAATGACTATAGACGGAACTCTAGTGGCGCCTAAAGTCTCCATTATCATCTTTTTATGACCTAGTGGCACATTTCCCTCTAAGTCCTCTGCGGGACCTATCCCACGCCTAAAGCCATTAACGCTTAATAACGCGATCATATCTCCTTCCTCCAGTTTTATACTAATTCCACCGAACACGTCTTCAAAATCCGAGGACTTTACGATAGCGAAACCCGGTATATTCCTGGCGAGAGTGTCTAAAGCTGCTTCAGCTAAAGCATATTCTACTGCCACTGAAGCTTCAGAACACCCACCTCCATGCATTCTTCCAAATACCTTGAGCACCGATAAATGAGGAATTGAAGCATCGGAGCCCTCGAGTTGCCGCAACATATCGATCTCAAACTCTGTGAACCCACTACTCGGAGTAGCACAACCGACACCTCCTCCAGTGGTTTCTACACACACCTTTTTGGGGGACTCCACGACTAGCTTTCTAACCCTTAAGTCGACATCGTAAAACTTTCGAATTAATGTTATTACCGAAGCGAAACCTAGAGAGTCGTCTTGAACAAGGCCTCCGTAGCTATGAACGTGTCCTACTCCTATGTGACCTGCTACAAGCACTCTTCTCTTATCTTTACCCAAGAACCTATACCCATAAAACTTCGTAGGTAAAAATATAGTTGTAGTTTTTACAAATTAGACTAAGCGTTATACTTCCGCTCATCAAAGTCCTTTAAGACGAGTTTGCTGACGACTAAGGTTCCTAGGGGGTCTCCGGTTACGTTCAGCATAGTGTTCGGCATGTCTATAAGTGTGTAAACCCCGGCGATCCATCCAACAGGCTCAAGAGGTAGGCCAAGAGTAGTCATAGTCACAGCAGCTATCATTATCCCACCACCCGGAATGCCAGCACAGGCCGCAGAACCTAGAACTCCCATTAAAAGAGCTATAAAGGTAGCAGGACCACCCAGACTTACTCCGTACATCTGGGATACCCAGACAGCGTATATCGGCATTTCAGCAGCTACTGCCTGCATGTTTATTGTAGCCGCTATAGGCAGAATCAGGTTAGCCGCATCTGCGGGAACACCGAGTTCTCGTGTTACTCTCATAGTTACTGGCAGAGTTGCTGAGCTACTGCATGTAGTAAAAGCTGTAAGCATGGCTGGATATATCTTCTTCCAATACTTTAGAGGATTCAGTTTGAGGATGCCTGCGAGTATTATGGGGTGATACACGAAGAGCACTATGCCGTAGCTAACCCACTGGGTTACGATCATGGCTCCAACCGCTGTGAGTCCCATAGCACCGACTGTGGCAACTAAGTTGGACATTAGAGAGAACACACCTATTGGAGCATACCAAAGAATGAAGTCAACTATTTTATATATCACGGCTAGAACGGCACTCAAGAGCTTTTCTAGAAACTCCTTTGTCTCAGGTGAGAAAGTTCCAGTTAATGATATAGCAAAGCCAGTTAGAAGAGCCATTACGATTATCTGCAGCATGTTAAGCTCTAAGAAGGGTTGAACTACGTTCCTAGGTATGAGACCTATCAATACATCAACAGCTGAAGCTGGGTGTGGAGCAGTCCAACCAGGTGGGGCCTCTAGCCTTAATCCAACTCCCGGACGAATAATGTTAGCCATAGTATAGCCTGTAGCAGCAGCTAGAAAGCCCATGATTAGCCAGTAGATAAAGAAGCCCCCGAATATTTTGCCAAGTCTCGCATAGACTTTAACTGTTGTAACAGCCCAAGCTATGGAGACGAAGACTAATGGACCGACTACGAATCGAAGTAGGTAGAGAAATATATCTCCAAGGAACTTTATTGAAGTAATCGGCTCGCCGATAACTAATCCGGCAACTACTCCAAGAAGTGTAGCAGCTAACATCATGAGTGGCCTCTTACCAGGTTTCAGGGCTAGCTCAAACGCTGCTCCTGAGCCTTCGGAGGAACTCATAATGTCACCTACAGTATTAAAGAGTTGGAGATACAAATATAAAAGTACCTTACCTAAGCTTTAAGTGCGTTCAGTTTCTTTTAAATTGTTTAGACTTCAATCTCTATATCGAATCTCATCTGCTATACGCAACACCAATTCGACCAGCTGTTTTCGGCTCAGGGAGCTAGCTTCACCAGCAAATCGAACTTTTTCATACTCATCTGTAAGAGTCTTAAAGATAGATAGTACCTGCCGGTTATTGAGTTCTTTTTCCAACCTAGATAAAAACTCCCTGTGGGTCTCCCATGGATTGATAGTAGCTACTTTAGAGAGTATGCTAACCGCTAGCCAATACGCTGAAACAGTGTCCTCGGGAAAGCCGAGGCTAGAAACAATTAAGTCTGAAGTTAGCTGAGCTTTACGTAAAAGCTTAGAATAGTGTGTGCGTGTACGCAAGCTAAGAGAGGCGTGAGTAGCAAGAGGCGTGAAAACAACTAATAAAACGGCTATTACGATGGGTTTAGGTACTTCGGTAAGTTTAACCAAAAGCGTTGCCCCCCTATACTTACTAGATATACTTGGCTCTGGGAGGGGTGAAACAACTGCCTTTGTGATAATAGAGGAGATCTCTTCGACGGCCTTCCGCACGTTAGTAAAAGTTTCAGGGTCTTCAACGTAATCCTCTTTGAGCTCGTTAGCTATATGTCCTATAAGCACTAAATAGTCGACACCACTTAGTTCTCCATTGGAATAGAGATGGTTTATCACTCTAATCAATCGACTAGCGTTCTTACTGTCGATAGATACGTTACCTATCTTCAAAGCCAAGTCCTCGGGGAGGTCCCTAGATAAACCCAGTAAGCTCCTTAGAGCTAGAGAAAGTCTTTCGTCGACGAGTTGAAGTTTAGCGATCAACATACTCAAAGCTTCCCTGGAGTTGCTGACGGCGTTAGAGACGTATGTTACACCATACTGCTTTAAGCTATTTAAAACTTCTGCGAGAGTTGAAATCTCCTGCTGGGTCCAGACATCACCGTAGCTAGTTATGCGGCGCTGAAAGTCAGGACTGTGCCTATCGAGGCTCGATCTAGCGGAAACAGTAAGCGGAAAGAACATCACTACTATGAGTATTAAAAACCAGGATAGGGACACAAACCTCTCTTTTGATCGCTTAAAGCCTACCATTATATTCTCTATCCACCAGTAGAGTTAGTAAAGTACCTATTAAGTTGATTGCGTACTCTAGCGACACAGAACGAGTTAAAGTATAGGTTAGGTGTTACTTCGCTGAAGTTCTGCTACTAGCTGAGGCACTATGTTGAGGCTCTTAACATTAGCACCGCGCCTTAAGACCACCAACTCAGCCGCTATGCTTATGGCCACTTCCTCCGGAGTATCGGCTCCTATATCTATACCTATCGGAGCCCTTAATCTCTTAACTATGTCCTCAGAACTAAAACCCTCCAAGATCAGTTTCCTAACAAACTCAGTCACCTTCCTCCTGCTCCCTAGTAACCAGATAGTGCTTGCTTCTGTTTTAAGAGATTCTTTAACAAAAACATAGTCTGCGTGTACGTCTCCGTAGACTACGAACACATGATCTCCTCTTCCTACTGTCTCACGAATTCTAGTAGCTATCTCCTCTATAGCTCCAACAAAGATGGACGATAAGCCCAAGTCTCTAGCTATTTTTTCTGCTTCTTTATCGGTATCTAAAGCGTGAACTTCGAAGCCCATCAGCTTTAAGATGTAGGATAGAGGTCTACCGACATTCCCTAAGCCAATAACTAGAGCTCTCTGAGTCGGCATAAAAACGTCTATAAAGACCCAGAGGACCCCGCCACACATTAACCCAGTATCTTTAGCTCCTTCAACTGGTTTACCAGTAAACGAGTACTTCACCAATTTTGACTTACCTTCCGCTATAGCTTTAAGGGCATCCGATACAAGCTCTGACTCAAATGAACCGCCACCGATAGTCCCCACCTTAAACCCATCTTCACCAACGACCATCTTAGCCCCTACATCCCTAGGGGCCGAACCTTCTTTATGTACTACCTCACAAAGAGCAACCTTCATTCCTTTCTTTAGGTAGTCCATTATCGTTGAGACAAGTATAACATCCTCCAAGTCTACCAATCCCATAAGTTTACTTAACCGCATAAAAATAACACTAAAGCAACCAGGCTTCCCCAGACGTTAGCTTAGACGTCTGTATGGTATGCACATATCGATGAGAGGTCGAGCTACTCGGTAAATCTATGTGTGAAAAATAGCTACTTCAAGAATTCGAGATCAGAAAGACTCGATACGATTTGATGGGGTTCAGCTCTGGTATAGGTTTATATTGGTTGATTTCATTGCCTCATCTCTTTCCCCCGCATTCCACTCGGGTTTTCATCGGGCTTGGGGGCGTTCAGGGCGACCCCTAGCACCCCACATCTTAGATGTCTCGGGGAGAGCCACCATCTACATTATCAAGCGGCTCTCGATCCCTCATCGAAGTACCTCCACGTATATCACTATATAAGGTGTTTATAAGCGTTTCTATCAATATCAACCGATACGAACAGATATGAAAAACTAAACAGTTTCACGAGGCTTTACTCACCGAGTTAGTTACTACCTTAGAGCTTTACCAGTAGGTCTTTCTACTACGATATTGCCTCCGTCTACTACGAGCTCCCCCCTAAGAAATACCTTATCTATACGTCCCCTAAGCTTCCATCCCGTGTAGGGACTAAGCTTGTTTTTATATGCTAGAGATTCTTTCTCGACTACGAATTCAGCCGCAGGGTCTACTGCGACTATGTCAGCATCTGCCCCAGGCAGTAGTGAGCCCTTCGTAGGGTAGAGACCGAATATTTTAGCGGGGTTCTCAGAACATAGCTCAACAACCTTACCTAAAGGTATGAACCCGTCTAAAGCTGATGTTAGCATGAGGGGAAGTAGGTGCTGCACTGATGCTACCCCAGCTGCTGCTTCCCAAAAGTCACCTTTCTTTTCGTGTTCAGCGTGTGGCGCATGATCTGATGCTACAACATCAATTAATCCTCTAGCTAGAGCTGCCCAAAGTCTCACCCTATTCTTATAGTCTCTTATAGGTGGATTTACCTTAACCAGAGCACCGAGACTCTCGTGCTTGTCGTAGTCGAAGAACAAGTATGTTGGTGTCACTTCAACGTAAATGCCCGCCGAAGCTTTCTTGTGCTTGCTTATAACTCCTAGGGCTGAGGCGGTACTGAGATGAGCTATGTAAGCTCTTCCGTTGGTTGCTTCAGCTATAGACACTATGTATCCTATACTTAACTCCTCGCAGAGTGGGGGTCTGGCTTCACTATATCCCCGAAGACCTCCTTTTCCCTCCTTCCTTGCCCTGAACGTAAAGAACTCGACGCAACTTCTGTCTTCAGCATGAAAGACTACCGTGTAACCTAGCTTCTTGGAGAGCTCTAGTGCTCTGTGAATAGTCATGAAGCTAGGTGGGGGGAGGTTCCCAGTAGTTTGAGCCATAAAGGCTTTGAACGCTAAGGCACCACTCTCTACTAACTCTACTATCCTTGAGTCCAGGAGACCCGGATCATCAGCATAGTCGTAAAGCACTGCGTAAAGACCGAAATCTACGTAAGACTTGCTAGACAAGATGGACTTCTTATCTAGGAGTTTAGAGGGGCTATCCACTGGGGGAATCGTGTTAGGCATTTCAAGTACTGTAGTTACACCTCCTAGAAGAGCTGCTTTAGAGGTGTGAAGAAAATCGTCTTTGTACTCCAACCCAGGTTCTCTTCCGTGTAAGTGGGGGTCAACGGCTCCAGGCATAATGAGCTTACCACGTAAATCCACAGTCTTAGAATAACCTGAGTCAATAGATTTCCCGACTTTCCTTATCTTACCATCCTCTATTAGGACGTCCGCCTCAATAAGGGTGTCCCTAAGTACTATAGCACCACCCCTAAGCAAAACCCCCATGCCACATCATCTCGAGACTTACTGTACATGCTAAATATTAGCTCCGGGGTTCAGCTCTGATGCAGGTTTATATTGGTTGATTTCATCGCCTCATCTCTTTCCCCCGCATTGGTCTTGGGTTTGCATCACCCTTGGGGGCGTTCAGGGTGACCCCGGGCACCCCACATCTTGCTGTGTCTCGGGGAGAGCCACCATCTACACTATCAAACAGCTCTCGATCCCTCATCGAAGTACCTCCGCGTATATCACTGTATAAGGTGTTTATAAGCGTTTCTATAAATACCAACCGATACGAACAGATATGAAAAACTAAACAGTTTCACGAGGCTTTTTATCTTAAAGATAACTAACTACCTATAGGGGAAGGTGGTGTTTGAGTTTATAGGAAAAAGCCTACCACGCCATGACGGCTTCGCCAAAGCGTCTGGGCTTATTGAGTTCACTTTCGACATAGAGATCCCGGGGATGCTATATGGGAGAATACTCAAGAGTCCTTATGCTTTTGCCAGAGTTGGAAGAATTGATAGCTCTCTAGCTGAAGCCATGGGGGCTGTAGTTCTAACTCCGGAGGATGTTCCTAACGTATTGTTTAATCCCAGGCTTGTTAGCATAGAGGAAGATACATTTAAAGACTGGAGAATCCTGACTAAATCACCCCGCTACGTTGGTGAACCAATAGCTGCTGTAGCAGCGGCTTCAGAAGACCTAGCTCAGAGAGCTCTTGAGGCTTTAAGAGTAGAGTTTGAGGAAGTTTATGAACCCTTATTAGACCCGTTTAAGGCTATGTCACCAAGCGCCAGACCCATTCACGATAGAGTACAGAGAGGAAGACAGTGGATAGAGGTTAGAAATAACGTTGCTGCTGAGCTCAAGTATTCCGAGGGTGATTTAGAAACAGAGGAGAAGAAATCTAGCGTTATTGTGGAGAGAAAGTTCCATGCCTCTAGAAGATATCATGCGCAATTGGAACCTAAAGGGGCTGTCTGTAAGCTAGAGGCAGACGGGTCTCTAATTGTGTGGACTACGACACAAACCATCCACAACACAAAGATACTGATCTCGCAAGTTTATGGAATACCTATGAACAAGATAGAGGTAAAGAAGATACCAATAGGTGGAGGTTTCGGGTCTAGCATCCACACAAACTTGGTAACTCTAATAGCTGTAGGTTTGTGCCTTAAATCTAGGAAACCAGTAAAGCTAGTACTGACTCGAGAAGAAGACATGGTTCATGATCACACAAGCTACGAGTTCTATATGAAGGTTAGAGCCGGTGCCACTCGCGAGGGTATAATCACATTCGGAGAGTTAGAGAATATCGTTGATATAGGTGCTCATCAAATACAAGCTTATCCACTCCTCGGCGCTAGCTTAGGCTGGTTCGTCTCACTGTATAAGTGGAAGGCATTAAGGTATCACGGTAAGGCAGTTTACACAAATAAGGTACCTTCTTGTGCTATACGTGGCTATGGTGCCCCAGAAATCACTTGGGCGGTCGAGACGGTAATAGATGAGATAGCTGAAGAACTGAGAATCGATCCTCTTGATTTCAGGTTGATAAACTATAGAGGGAAGGGCGAGATCTTCTGGGGTCAGGGTCCTACAGTGAGGTCTATTATTAGAAGCGACGGTGTCCCAGAGCTAACAAGTAAATGCTCAGAGCTCATAGGCTGGAAAAATAGGGGAAACCCCAAAGAAAAGACCGGTAGGTATAGAAGAGGTATCGGTGTTGGAAGAGGTTTTCATACTTCAGGAGCTGGAGGCCCTCTCTCGGGTGCCGTTATAGATTACACAGGCGCTATAATTAAGGTAAACGAGGACGGGACGATCGACTATATAACAGCTCTCCAGGATCATGGTGGTGGGACTCTAGATGCCCACGCCAAGATCATTGCTGAGGAACTGAAGATTCCGCCAAGTAAGATAAGAATAGTATGGTCGAGCAGCTCGACAACCGTTTACGATGTTTGCACGCACGCCTCTAGAGGGGTTTTTGCCGGTGGTGAGGCTGCCAGGAGAGCTGCTTCAGAGGTAAAAAAGAAGATTCTGGAATATGCTGCCAGAATACTAGATGCTGTTAGCCCAGAAGCCTTGAGGGTCCAGTACGATAAGGAATTAAATGACGCCGTTATATTTGTTGAAGGGGCTCCGGAGAAGAGAATTTCCTTGAGTGAAGTAGCTAGAGTCGCTTGGCAAAGGAATTGGGGTTCTATATCGGCTTCGGTTAGCTACAGAGCGACTGTAGCTCCACCCAGCTTTACAGTGTATTTCGTTGAAGTTGAAGTAGATACTGAAACCGGAATTATTAAACCCGTTAGAGTTGTGGCTGGGGCCGACATCGGTACAGTTATTAGTCCTGAGTTAGCGGCTGGTCAAATCCACGGGGGCTTTGCTATAGGGTGGAGCTGGGCCGTAGGAGACGAAGTGGTTTACTTAGAAGATGGTGTGCCAGCACACAGGCTAAGTCTATCCGACTACAAGTTACCCACAATTATGGACCTTCCGGACGATGAGAGCTTTAAAGTAGTCTTTGCGTCTACCTACGAGCCCTACGGACCTTTCGGTGCTAAAGGTCTTGGAGAGGCGGCGTCGAACCCGGTAATCGCTGCTGTTGCTAATGCCATCTATAATGCTATCGGCATTAGGTTCTACGAGATTCCGATAACTCCCGAAAAAGTGCTTAAAGCCCTCAAGGGAGGTGACTAGATGCTCGCAATAAATTCCGTGAACACTTATAGGATTCCACAAAAGTTTGAATACTACAAGCCCAGAGATCTTCGTGAAGCCCTCGAGCTTCTCAACAGCATCGAGGATGCTAAGATAGTGGCTGGTGGTACGGACCTCGTAGTAGACTTAAAGTATAGAAGAGTAGTGCCGAAGGCATTGATTGATGTATCAGAGCTTAGTGAGCTAAGGTTTATTAGAACAGACGGTAACTACATCGAGATTGGTAGTGCGGTAACTATGCAAGAATTAGTGGAGAGCGAGATCGTTAAGAAATCTCTGCCTCTACTAGCTGAAGTAGTAGAATCGATCGGGTCTTGGCAGATTAGAAACCTCGCTACCATAGGTGGAAACATATGCAACGCATCCCCCGCTGCTGACTCAGTACCTCCTCTACTTACATACGATGCTGAACTTGAGTTAGCATCACTCAACGGTCCTAGAACGGTCTCAATAGAGAAGTTCTTTACTGGGCCAAAAAAGACTGTTCTCGAACGTGGAGAAATACTTCGATCGATAAAAATACCTCTAAGTCAGCAAAAGTTTGGCTGGAGTTATGTCAAAATTGGAAGAACTTCTTTCGATTTAGCTAAAGTTAGTGTCGCCGTCCTCCTTAGAGCTGAGGACGGTATTGTATCTGAAGTAAGGATAGCTCTTGGTTCTGTAGCTCCCACACCAGTAAGGGCAAGGACTACGGAGAAGTCTATTACCGGTATGAGCTTGGAGAGAGCTGCCGTCCGAGCCTCTGAGCTCATAGTGAGCGAGATAGCTCCGATAGACGACGTTAGGTCAACTGCTTGGTATAGGTCCCGTGTAGCAAAAATCCTTGTTAGAGACGCTATATGGAAAGCCTATGAGAGATTTCTTCAAGTGGGTGACAAAAATGAAGATCAAGTTTAAACTAAACGGGGTAGTCACTGAAGTAGAAGTAGAGCCTCATGAGACTCTTTTAAATGTTTTAAGGGACAAGCTGAAGGTAAAGAGCGTAAAGTATGGCTGTGGCGTTGGTGAGTGCGGCTCATGTACCGTACTCTTGAACGGTAAACCAGTAACTTCCTGCTTGGTATTAGCTGCCAAAGTAGACGGTTACGAGGTCGTCACACCAGACTACATAGCTCAAACACATGTAGGCAAGATAATCATAGACGCCATGCTTGAGGAAGGAGCTATTCAGTGCGGTTATTGTACTCCCGGCTTTCTTACTACAATATATGCCGCTATCACCAAAGGGATAAGAAACATAGAGGATGTTAAGAGAGCTTTAATCGGGAATATATGTAGGTGTACAGGGTATATAAACGTCCTGAAAGCCGTTAAAAAAATATTAAGCGAAACCAAATAGCTCGCTCTTGAGCGATACGCCCCGCTCTCAGTAGGAGGTTTAACTTTAATATGTGCTCGGTTACCCGAGGTCTTCAAATCTCGGTCTACCCGCGGGGAGGATCCTTACTCCATCTACGCGGCTTCCATCTCCTATCGAGTAACCTTCACGCAACTACCAAGCAACACAAAGTAACAGAAAACCCAAAACAGTCGCTTTAGGCTTTTTGCGTTTAAGCCTTTCTCGAAGAAACCAAAAGCGTGCCTTGATAAGTTCTCCGCTAAGTATTCTCCGGTGTGTGGTGAGTGCATAAAGCAGAGATAAACCTCGAGCTCGGTTCCGAGGATGTGGCGACAGCTATTTGGAGGGCTTTAATTCCTGAGAGCAAGATTACTCTTAGGAATGTTAAGGTTTATCTAAAACTAATCGGAAGCTGTCTCACCATCATCATCGACGCTGAAGATGAATCCGCACTTAGAGCAACACTTAATTCCCTAATTAGGTTAACCTACCTATCGCTAGAAGCCATTAAAGTGGGTGAGAAGCTTGTTGAGACTCAGTAACTCGGTGGTAGTTAGAGTTTTAAACCTACGTAAGTCATTTGGGAAAAGAGAGGTCTTACGTGGAATAAACCTCGAGGTAACTGAAGGAGAAGTCTTCGGCATCGTTGGTCCAAACGGTGCCGGTAAGACCACTCTTCTCAGGATCGTGGCAGGACTGTTGAAACCTTCTGCTGGAGAGGTCGAAGTCCTTGGATTTAGAGTACCAAAGGATGTGGATAAAATCAGAAGGTTCGTAAGTTACCTCCCGGAGGAGGCAAATCTCTACGGAAGACTTACTGGATTTGAAAACATGAAGCTCTTCGCGATGACATACTTCGGCTCGAAAAACATCGATGAAATCGTGAGATTAGGTGTGTCCATTGCCGGCATCTCCGAACAAGACTTAAAGAGAAAAGCTGAAACTTATAGCAAGGGAATGTCTAGAAGAGTTGCTGTAGCATCAACCTTAATGGTTAAACCGCGCCTAGCTATACTCGACGAACCGACAGTAGGTTTAGATGTGGTTTCGGCAAGATACGTTAGAGAGATAATAAAGCAGTTTGCCAAAGAGTTTGGCACTACCATAATTTTCTCATCTCATAACATGTTTGAAGTAAGTAAGCTATGTGATAGAGTAGCCTTAATTCATTCCGGAAGAATTGTTGCTGTTGGTAGCATAGAGCAGATATTAGCCGATGCGGGAGCAGGAGATCTTGAAGAAGCATTCGTTAAATTAGCCGGTGGCGAAAATGCGTGACCTCAGCATAGTCCTCTGGAAAGAAGTTAAGGAGATGCTTAGGGATAAAAAGACCTTGCTAATGGTCATTTTAACACCTATCGTGACCCTCCCGTTTATGGGTGTTGTACTCGTTTATCTACCAGCAGTTCAGGAAGTAGTCATAGCTGTAATAGACGAAGACCTATCTGAGGCATCTATAGGTAACTTTAGTGTAAGCTCACAATCCATAGCGCTCTTCTTGCGAGATTATCTAACGCACTTTGGTTTTCTTACTACAAGTGAAGAAACCGAGGTAGCCCAAGTAATCCTCAAGATTCCGGTGGGCTTTGTAGCAAACTTAACTAGCTACGAACACCAGGCATCCGTAATTTTAGTCAAGAGACTTGGCTCGCCCAGGGTCGATCAAGCTGTTGCCTACGTAGAGCTGTTGCTTAATCATATCTCAAGAATAGTTTCGGAAGCTAAGGTTTACAACCTTGGAAAACTAGCTAATCTAACTGTAAAAACAGAAGCCGTTCTTAACCCTATAGCTCTAAGGACTGTTGCGCTAACACCTGCCGGAAGACCTGCCGAAGCCGGGGAGGAGCTCCGCCTCTATTTGAGTAGAATGCTGGCGGTTAGTCTAGCGTTTGTAACTACACCAGCAGCGTCCTATATAGCTGACTCGCTAGTTGGAGAAAAAGAGAGAAAAACTCTCGAGAAGCTTCTCTCGACACCTATTAGCAGAACATCCTTCATCCTAGGAAAGTCTCTTGCCGCTAGTTTAGTCGGCTTAGTCGGGGGTGCTAGTAGTGTAGTAGGTGCTGTACTACTTTACCTAGCACCAACTGTAGTTCACTCAGCCAATGTAGCTAAGTACGTCTCTCCAGAGGTTCTAGTAGTGCTCTTCTGTTCCTCCTATACCTCGATACTAGTATCTCTCTCTATATCCCTCCCCATAGTCCTCAGGTCTCCATCCATAAGGGCTGCAAGCATATCATCTGCGTCAGTAATAGGGATAGCTTCAGTAACATATCTAGCCTCTTTATTCGTTAACTTAGACGAACTCAGAGTGCCGATGTCTATATTACTAGCTATACCTTACGCCTCACTAGCGTCTGCGGTCATTAGGACATCGCTTGGAGAGCTTTTAAGAGCAGTTGCGTATTTAACTTACTCTCTAGTGTTCTCGATAGTACTAATTCTAGCGAGTACCAAGCTATTAGACCCAGAGAAGATGGTGATTTCAAGGGTTTAGTCAGTGCGAGTTACTAGCTTACCTGTAATTTCGTTCGGGGTATGGGTTTCGAGTCGGTTGATGTGGTTTTTTGTCAACCTTCGACTTCGCAGAACTCGGGCACCCTTCATCGGTGGCCACCTCGTCGGTCTCCCTCACTTGGGGTAACCCCAACACACAGCTCCCCCTCATTGGGCTCACAGCTGTGGGGGGACTCCACATCTTGGTGTACTTGATGTAGATGTCGAGAGGTGCTAGCTTCTGCCTATCCATTTCGAGACCGCACCTCGGGCACATGAACACCCACCCACTTGGGTCTTCATCACGCACCCACATCGTGGACAGGTGCGGGGTTCAGCTCTTATATGAGTTTATGTTAGTTGGTTTCATCGCCTCATTCTCTCTTCCGCATTCCGCTCGGGTTTTCGTCGGGCGTTCGAAATGAGCTCGGACGGTCCACATCTTGATATATCTTCAGGAGAGCCCGACCCTCTTCTACGGGGCTCTTACTCCCTCATCGGATAACCTTCACATAGTGGTCCACGCATAGGCACCTACAAGCGGTTTTACTACATCTATCGAGCAATATGAACCGACACAAAGCTCGAAAGAGTTGCTTGAGGCTCTTGCTTTTATAGTTGATAAGCTAAGCACTCTGTTTAGGAACGCACTCTACTTCTCTTTTTCTAACCTTATGAACTACTACATCGACTACCTTACCCCGCAAGTCTTCACTGCTTTTGACTATAGCAACAGGACCGTGAGGTAAGGTGTAGCCTATGTAGGTGTCTTTACCGTGGACATCTACAACTGCTACTTTAAGGCTTTTTCCCAGGAGCTTTTTCTTAGCTGATATTTCTAAAGCGTTCACGAAGTTTTTGAGAGCCCTTATCTTTGGGTTACTGCGTGGTGCATAATAGCCTCCTAAAGCCGAGCCCTTAAGAGGTCTAAACCTATATAGGATTACTCTCTCAGCACCAAGCTTTGTAGCTTTCTTTAAAACCTTTATAGTGCTTCTGACAGTTTTCCAACTTTCGCCAGGTAACCCATAGATAGCGTACACGTAGGGTACGAGGCCTGAGTCTCTCAATAGTTTGATAGCTCTTAGGACTTCCTCAACAGTAGATGGCCTTCCCAGCTGTTTGTGGTGCTCTGGGTCCCCAGTTTCCAAACCTATATTAACACTGGTCCCACGTAAGTACCTACCCAACACTTTTGCTACTTCCTCCGTAACTAGGTTTGGCTTCACGTTTTCGATCATCAAGTACGTTCTTCTTTTCTCTATTTCTGGAATGGAGGATACGGCATTCAGGAGTTTTTCGAGTGCGTCTATGTTAGCGGGAGGGTACCTAGGGTCTGTGAGGGGCTTAGGTCTCACTAGCCAGTCTCGACCGTAGTCGAGTATGTCTGGAGCACTCAGCACTACTCTTGTGACACCAATCTCGACTAGGTCCTCGATCTCCTTTACTATCTGGTCTACAGGTCGAGATCTTGCTGGACCGTGAAGTCTTGGTACTAAGCAGTATCCACAGCCTGGAGGGATCATCAGGGGACACGACAGCCTATCTTCTAAGTCACCGGTTTTACAAATATCGCAATGTTCGCACTTAATTATCTTGTTATGTAATACGACCGGTAATGTAGTCCTATAGAAATTGCTACAGCCTCTAACCACCTCTACATAAACTCTACATGCCCAAAAGTACCTATAGTTTTTCACAGACCCTACGTCGGGAGTAAACGACCATAGAAGAGGTTCTCGAGCGTAGTCCGCAACTATATTGGAGACTACGCCACCTTCCTCTCGAAAAATCAGATTTGGAACACTACTCAGCTCACCAGTCCTGAGGGCGTTCACTAAACTTGGAAGCGAGATCTCTGCTTCACCCCAGACGACGGCATTAAACCCCAGTCTCAAAAGTTCTTCGTAATCAACGCAGGCCGGACCTCCAGCAATGGACCAATTTACATGCTTCCACTTCTTTAAGACCATCCCCATAGTCATCAAATCTGCC
This sequence comes from Thermoproteota archaeon, assembly GCA_030550455.1. Taxonomy (GTDB): domain Archaea; phylum Thermoproteota; class Thermoprotei_A; order Sulfolobales; family NBVN01; genus DRZP01. Next base: position 292,419 of record JAUQPH010000002.1, on the reverse strand, counting down.
GACATCCCGGAAACCATTATCACATCGAACTCTCGCTGACTACTTATAGGACCCTTTAAAGCAGTCTCGCACTCAAATAGATGAGCATCTACACCGAGCTTCTTTAAGATACCTACCACAAGCCTTGGACCAACCCCTATTACGTCAACACTAGAAACTCTTTTACCGGTAGGGCTAGAAGCAAGACAATCAACTACAGCAACTCTCAACTTAGTTCCCAGATGACTTATCGTTTAGTGTATTAAGAGTGCCTCAGAGTTTCGAGGTTACTATTCGAGAGCCTATATTCAAGAAACTTCGTTTCAAGAGTTTGTTTAGTTATCTCTTTGTTCGGTGCCGGTTTGTTTTACTTGGTAATACCACACTCTACCTAAGCCATTCTCCGTCGGTCATAGCTTACCGTGCTCGAAACTGTTTTCAAACTATCTTGAACGGTAACAAGGAAGGAAAGTTAGATCAGTTAGCAGGACATACGAGTTACGAGTAATAAAATGGTAGAGATCGTTAAGCAATCGTTTCAGTTCGTCGCGAGATCGTCACAACATCTGCTCTTGGAGCGGCTTCATCATTCACGTATATAGCTAGCAAGCGAGTTAATATGTTAATACGTAGCTGCCGCCAAGCTTGAGAGAATGGGCTGCGGACGAAATATCTGTCTTTGGGGAGATGTATGAGAGACAAGAATATCGTTTTGGCTTTAGAATGCTTCTTCTCCAGTTAAGGATAGATTTGAAGTGAGGTCGAGAATTTCGGAAACCTGATGTTTCGTCAAGCCGTTAATAGAAATAAATAGAGTACAAAGGTTTGAGCTACGTAGCCTCACTGATTTATTTAGTTAGTAATTCTCTAGATAAACCTGGGTCATACTGATTTAGGCGACAGCTCTCTATACTATAGAGCACTACAAAGCGTTTAGCACGAGTCATCGTTTAATTTACAAAACTACTCCTCCTTCATTCCATATGCTTTCACTTATCTCTTTATAGGGGAGAATGTAGTTTCGCTTGTTTACAAACACTTCATCAGTTATGCTTACTTGGTCTCCTATTATCGTTCCACTTTCTATCCTAACCCAGTTACCTATCGAACAGCTTTCTCCAACTACAGAGTTCTTTATGTATGTTGAGGAGCCTATTCTACTTCCCTTCATTACGACGGAACCCTTAACCATAGAAAAATCACCGACCGAGACCTGGTCGAGTAGAACGCTGTTCGGCCCTACAATGCTACCTTTGCCTACAACGACCTCGCTACCTATGTATACTGGTCCGACAACTTCTCCTCGAACTTCCGAGTTGTTCGCTACGAACCCACTCGGGTAGAGAGCGTTTAGTGCAACAATATTAGCTTTCAGATAGTCTTCAGGAATGCCTATATCAAACCATATCCCATCGTGGACATATGCGTAGACCCTTCCAGTTCTCAGCACTTTAGGCATTAGGTCTACAGAGATCTTCTGTTTTTTGTCCTCATAGACGTACGTGAGGACCTCGGGTTCAAAAACGTACACACCAGCGTTAGCTAAATTCGACTGGGGTCTATAGGTAGGCTTCTCGACAAAGTTTATGACAGCACCTTCCTCATTAATACTGAGGATACCGTACCTCTCCGGGCTATCTACTCGTACCGCAGTTAAGGTCATTAAAGCATTCTTACTTTTGTGAAAGTCTATTACTGCGCGCACATCAACATCTGAAAATACGTCTCCATAGAGTACAAGGAAGGTCTCGCTTAACCCTACCTTTTTGTCTATAAGCCTCAGTGGTCCGGCATCGCCAAGCGGGTGATTCTCTTCTACGTACTCTATTGACACATCCAGTTCACTACCGTCTCCCAACAAGTCTACTATTTGATTAGACATGTACTTAACAGATATAACTAACTCACGTACACCAGCTCTCTTGAGGTTATCAATAAGCCAGAGAATCAGAGGTCGCCCAAGAATAGGTAGAAGAGGCTTAGGTCTAGTGAGAGTTAATGGTCTTAATCTAGTAGCGTAACCACCTGCGAGTAACACAGCCTTCATAGCAACCCTATCTCCGATTCTAATTAACGTAAATAAGTTTATTCCCCCCACAATTCACTTTATTGATTCTCGGTCAATAATTAATAAGCACATAATCAGGGATGTAAACAGTAATACTTAAATACTAAAAATGGCTTAAAACTTTTGGTGCCTCCAATTGAAAACTAAAGAGGTGCTTGGAGTAATCATTACTGTGATAGCTGTTATATTGATACTATATGAGTTACTATACGTTAACCTAACCGTTGGCTCCATAGGTAAGAAAGGAGCTATAACGAGCGATGCTGTTCTCATAGCATCAGGCTTTCTACTTATCCTAATAGGTCCTTGGTTATGGCTTGGAGAAGTACCAGTTGCTATAAGAAAGTTTATTGAGGCAAAAACAGGTAAAAAGCTCTGAGGTGAGCCGCTTGTACCCTATTCTTATACTGTTAATCGTCTTGCTGATATACGGAGTTGCTTACATACTCTACGGTAAGAGGCTTCTAGAAAGAAAAATCGTTAAAGCTGACCCAAGTAGGCTAACACCGGCATATGAAAAGTTCGACGGGGTAGACTACGTTCCAGCAAATAAGTATGTACTCTACGGACACCACTTCGCCTCCATTGCCGGGGCCGGACCTATCATTGGTCCCGCAACAGCACTAGCTTGGGGATGGTTCCTCCCACTACTATGGGTTCTCTTTGGGAACATCTTCATTGGTGCGGTACACGACTACACAGCAATAATGGCAAGTGTGAGACATGGTGGAGTATCCATAATGACGATATCCGAGAACGTGATGGGTAGGAAAGCCAGGTACATCTTTCTAGCATACGTATGGTTCGCTCTAGTGCTAGTTCTAGCCGCATTTCTTAGTGTAGCATCAGGTATTTACGCTGACATTCCTACAGCAGCTACCTTAGCAATATTGTACATGCCTATAGCCCTACTCTTCGGTATTCTAGTATATAAAGTAGGTATTAACGTAAAACTTGCCACCTTAATATCCCTCATCCTAGTCGTAGTCGGTATAGCTTACTCATTCTACGCACCTACATATCTAACGTATGAAGGCTGGGTTATAGTCTTAGCTCTCTATTCCATAATCGCTGCTGCTCTACCGGTATGGTACTTGCTCCAACCTAGAGACTACTTAAACGCTTACCTGCTCTGGTCCTTCGTGCTACTAGCCATTATAGCTCCCCTACTACTCCCGGTTATCAGGTTCACCGGTCCTCCAATAGTAAACTTCGTAGCTAAGGGAGGTGTTATAGGGGCACCATCGGGTTCTCCACCGGCGGGGGCCGATATAGCGTGGTTCTGGCCTACAGTACCGTTGACTATAGCATGTGGTGCGCTATCGGGGTTCCACTCAGTTGTCGGCTCTGGAACAACGTCGAAACAGCTCTCTAACGAACTTGATGCGTTGCTAGTAGGATACGGTGGCATGTTGACTGAAGGAGCTGTTTCATCGCTTGCGGTAATACTTCCAGCAGCGTTAGTTTGGGATTTTGCTGCGATAGCGCAGAGTGCGGGTCTATCGACAGACTTACTGCTTAAAGCAGGTCTAAACATAACTGCTACACCGAACATACTCAGACTTGGCGCAGCACCAAGGTTCTATACAGCTTACGGGTTTGCTCAAGCTCTAGCCTGGTCAAGGCTCTTTGGTGTTGAGGTCTTTCCACAACTGTTTGTAGGGTTTAGAACCTTCGCAGCGTGGGCACTTACGTCGTTCGTTTTAACGACACTAGATACGTCTAATAGGTTAGCTAGGTTTGCGTGGGTAGAGATGTTCGACTGGCTTAAGGCGCGTAAGCCCACGATCCACAAGTTGATAACGAATAGATGGATCGCGTCTATCATCCCGGTAGTTCTTGGAGCTGTAATGGCTTATCCATCTCTTCCAGACCCGATAGACCCAACTCGTGTCATTAGAGCGTACTCAATAATATGGCCTGCGTTTGCCGGAACTAATCAGTTACTAGCAGCACTAGCTTTACTTACGTCTACGTTATGGGTGTACGCAGTACTTAAGGTGAAGGGAGCATCAAGCTTCTTAATGCTGATACCGGCGATGTTCTTATGGGTTACCGTTACTTTAGCCCTCATAATTTGGCTTATCTACGTAGTCCCCTACTTACCGGGTCTGTATATAGCCGGTACTGGAACTATTGTTGCTATATCTGTAGCACTCGACTTCCTCTTGATAGTACTCTTTGCTAGGGGGCTAAAGGCTGCTAGAATTAAGTAACCTTAAACCTTTTTGTTTCGATACTCCATAACCTCTTTTAAGCTTCTAGTCAGCAATACTGTTTGGAGATGTCTTAATAATGCTAAACACCTTAAGAAAAGCAGTTAGTGAGTTAGTAAAGTTCGCTAAGGGTGTTAAGCAGGCTGTACTTGAGAGGAGCGTAAGCGCTATCGAAGAGGAGTTCATCGAATTGGAGAGCGCCTATCTTCTCCTGGTACTAGGACCTCTAGTTGGTGTAAAGACTATTACTCCGCTACTCAGTCTAGAACTGCTCGAACCTCTATCTTCAGAGCTGAAGATATTAGAGGGTAGAGCGTTAAAAGGCGAAGACGTCTTGGCTGATTTAGTAGCAGCCCTTGGGGGAGAGTGGTAATGAGTTTAGTTGACGCACTTGAGCCACTAAGCTGTTGTCCTCATATCGTTGTAGTAATAGGCAAGGGAGGTGTCGGTAAGACCACGGTGTCGATACTCATAGCGATGGAGTTGAGTCGTATAGGAAAAACTTTACTACTTAGTTTAGATCCAGCAAAGCACTTAGCCAGGTACCTAGGTCTGTCTGGAGAAGACTTTAAAGAAGTTAATAACCACCTTCACGTTAGACAGGTCTCTATAGAAAAGGAGGTGCGTAGGCTAACGTCTAAATATGCTGAGCTTCTTCAAGAGATTTTACCGTCTCTCGCCGTACTGAACCTTGATAATATCGTTAACGCCATAAAGTACACTCCAGGTGTAGAAGAAGAAGTCCTGCTTAGCAAGATAAGTGAGGCACTAAGAAGCGAGTACAACTACGTCGTAATAGATACTCCACCTACGGGTGTCACACTACGGACTCTCGCTCTACCTAAGCTCTATCTCACATGGTTAAGTAAGTTAATCGAGATTAGAGAGAGGATAGTCTCCCTACGTTATGTAATAGCTAGGACGTTGGGGAAAAGCGTGGATGTTAGAGATAAAGCGTTGCTCAAACTCTACGATATGCGTGAGGAGTTTAAACTTCTCGACTCAGTTCTTTGCTCTGATGCTCGCGCGTCTTACGTTTTAGTAGCTACACCAGAACCTCTACCAATGTACGAACTCAAGGAGACCTACGAATTTCTAAAAAGTAATTTAGGGGTAAAACCTAGGCTTCTTGTACTCAATAAAGTACTGCCAGACAGCATAGCTTTCGAGCTAGGTCAGCAGGAAATGCAGAAAGACTTTCTCAAAGAGCTTGGGAGTTTCGGTATCAGTTATGCTGTAATAGAGCACTTGAGAAAGCCTACTGAGAACATGTCCGATATCGAGGCGCTGAAAACTAAGATAAAGGTGTTTAAGCAGTGACAGTTCTACCCGATTTCATAATCGTGGCTTTTCTGTCCTTTCTCGCAGTAGCTTCCGTAGTTTGGTATTTTAGGATGAGGAAAAAAACTCTTGTTTTAACTAAGAGAGTAACGGAAGAACTAGAGAAAGCGTTTAAACCTGTAGATAAAACTTACGTTCTCTTAGGCTACCTTGTTGGCTATAGAGCTAAGTACGAGCTAGAAAGTGGTGATAGAGTGTACATACTTTTTACTACAGCACCTAGGCACTCGATTCTATACTACCCTATAGCAAGAGCCCTAAAGAGAACTGACAGACTAGAAATAGCCATTGAAAACTTTAGACGTCACGTAGTGAGAGACGTTCACGCAGTTGATTTGAGCGAAAATAGGTTGCGAGCCGTTTTATTAAGAGATCTAGGTGCGAAAACAGAGGTAATATCTAAGCGAGTTATCGAGACATCTAGAGGTAACTACGTGGTCTACTACGAGGACTCGGGTGACGTAGAGCTCGTCAAGAGGCTTCTCGAATCGGCGGAGTTAAAGATCTATAAACTATCGGCGTTTACTAAAAATAACCTAGTAGAACTAGTAGCAGAAATACGGGAAGACAGTGTTCCGAGCTTAGTTAAAGCACTAAGAGAGTTTAATAGATATGTTACTAGGGGTAGCAGTTAACAGAGATATCCAAGCCTATCCTTGTGTTAGAACGGTGTTACTATCCCAAGAGAGTTGGTTACCTCTCGAATACCCATCTTAAGGGCTACCACATCGAGGTCTAACTTCATGAAGTAACATCTTTGCTCTAGAACCTCCCTACCATCTATATATACAACAATTACCACTTCCTCAAGACCCTCACTTACTCGGTATGACCCGTACGCTATAGCCTCTTTTGAAGCATCTTCTAGAGCTCTAAGAACTCTAATCACGTAATCGTTCAGCTTTTCATTACTACCTAAATAAGCTACGACGGCTATTCTACTACTATAAACGAGCTTCCTCAAGTCTTCTATATCATTTAGTAACCTCATTCAAGCACCTCGACTGGAATATATTCCTCACTAACTCCTTCTCGGATTTACTCAAGTACACTTCTATATCTATCGGGAGGCGGCTACCTGACGGGAGCTTTACTTCAAGGTCGTTCATTAAGACATAATCGTACCTCAGCATTTTTTCAAGCTCCGAGCACTCCATAGAGAGAAGAGCCTCCATAAACCTATCGTGAAAGTTAGTAAACACCTTAACTTCTTTTTCTGGTACTGACGCACCGCAAATTAAACAGACTAAGTCCGGCATTAGTGAGTTAAAACCGCACCTAGGACAAGCGACTGGAAGCACCGGGGTTCTTGTCCTAGACCAGGCCGTCCCCCACTTGTACTTCAGTGAGTCTAGTAAGTCTCTTCTACCCGATTTAGCGATCCAGCGGTAGATTCTGGGAGCTAGCTCGAGTACAGAGTCTCCGACGTATGCGACGATAAACTCTAGCTGGTCTGCTGACGGATCCTCTAGGAGATGAGCAAGTCTAGTTGCTATAACTGGAAAAAGTTTATCTGAGTTTCTAGTTAGCCTTTTCGCTATGTCTTCAGCGGACTTGTAGCTACTAGTCGACCCATAGAGCTCTACTAGCACATCCTTAAGTATCTCGATCCACGATTCTCTATTAATTCCTAGGTAGTCTAAGCCGGCTCTAGACACTACTTCATCGATATTTTTCTCAATCCAAGAGTCAAGATCTACCTCTCTCTTACTTGAGGGTTTCCTACTAGGTTCCTCCTTTTTTTCTTCAGCTTGCTTCTTTGTTTTCTCACGGTTCTGCTTAGCCGACTCCTCGTTAGCAGGTCTCTTGCTTCTCTTAGGCACAATCCTCCCGAGAATCTATAGCTTCGAAGAATAATAAACTACGCCCAAGCGAAACTCGTAATACGAGAGCTTCTGGGAACATGCTTCAAAGGTATACGTACTCTTCTTAAAGCGGAAGCCACTTTTGATTACAGACTGCTCAGAGGAGGTTCATTTACTCACCAATCGTCTCGGCAACGCTCATCACCGAACATCAAGACTTATATGCTAGTGGAAAATTAAATTTAAGAAAGATTAAATAAGACCATTATGTTAAACTTTCGATTTCTTCAAGCGCTGTAGCTTGACGTACAGATTTCAATGCATTGTTTTACTCTTATAGCTACGGTACTTACTCGCTTAACTGAGAGATAGTTCGATAGCGTAAATACGCAAAAGTGTAATCTATTCATTTAATAAAGCGACGAAAGTGTCGGGCAGCCTATTTCGGGAGGTAGTTTAGTGTAGGTCTCTTGCTTAAATACAGAGGGGTTGCTTGAGGTATCTGGGGGTAGGAGCCAATGTCTTTTTTAATGACTTCGACTAGCTCCTCTAGCTTCATAACTTTCTGTGTTCCGTCTTCCCTAATTCTTACATTAACTGTTTTCGTGCTATACTCTCTTTCGCCAACTACTATACAGTATGGAATCCACTCTACTCCTGCTTCTCTTATTTTCTTTGCTAGGCTGAGGTCTCTGTCGTCTAAGTCTGCTCTTATTCCACAACTTACAAGGTAGTTTAATACTTCCTTTGCGTAGTCTAAATACTTCTGGGATACAGGGATTATTCTAGCCTGAATAGGTGCTAACCATGTCGGGATCGTTGGGACCTGCCCGCGCTTCTTCCTAGATACTGCTGTATCTATAACAGCATAGATGTATCTCTCAATTGAGCCTATTATGGCTGTATGAATTATTATTGGGTAACTCTCTTCTCCGCTTTCAGTAACGTATTTAATACCGAATCGCTTAGCGTTGCCTACATCTATCTGAAAAGTAGCGATTTCAGCAGGTTTTCCTAAAGTATCTATGACTATGTACTCGACGTTCAAGACCCAATAGTACACACCTGAGGGTAGTATGGCCACTAGAGCAGGTCTACCATCACCCTGAACGAGCTTAACTAAGTCGTTAAAGCGTTCTTTGTAGAAATCTTCTGTTACGTTGTAGAGAGCGATATACTTACGTCCAAGCTTCCAGATCTCTTCGTGTATTTTTCTTTGAACTAGCTTGCTAAGCTCCAAGGCTTCCTGAATATCTCTCGTGAATATGTGGAGATCCGGCATAGAGAACTTCCTTAACCTAAAGCATATCTGCAGTTCACCTGGTTGTTCGTACCTATAGCTATCGGCTACTTCAAAGACCCCAAATGGCATGTCTCTATAGCTGATTATCCAGTCTTTAACCATTGCGAACTGCTGATGGCAGGCGGCATATCTGAGTACGTGAGTACCTCTATCGGTTTCAACCTCGTACAGCCTGTCGCCAAAAAGCTCGGCGTGTTCTCTTATCGGTTTAAACTTAGTGTTGAACATGTTAGTACCTCTAACCCTCATCAAGGGTATTCCGAGAGATTTCGCTACTTCCCAAGCGTAACTCGAGACAGCTTCTACCATAACTGTAGCATGCGGCCCATACCTCATGTGACCGGCATCGGACATAGGTTCCCACTCGAATCCAAACCTATTACAGGCTTCAGAAACCTCTGGTTCCCCTCCGGGGAGCTCCTTCCTGAAGACCTCCTTTGATATGAGGATCTTAAGTTCTTGATCTTCCCCGTCTTTTAGATATCTCTCGGGTTCTACTACTTCACCAGAAGGTAGTAAAACGATGTATCTTTTTTCAATAGACTTAGCCTTCTTAACTTCTTCAGCCTTAAACTCACGCGAGAGTTCCGACAGCGGGTGACCAAAGCAATCAAGTTTAAACTCTTTATACCAGCCAAAAGGAGCTCTATAAACTTTAATGCCTCGATTCTTTAGCTCTATCTCTAGTTCGGAGAGTAGCAATAATGATTCCTCAGAGTCTGCTAGGTTCTTAGAGAGGTGCGCATAAGGATAGAGAACGACGGAGTCAGCCTTAACGCTAGTAAAGACCTTAACTATATCGTCAGCTACATTTCCTACTAGAGTGTGAAGAGCGGAAGCGTCGCCTTTCTCAACCGTAATAAAAACTACTAAAGCGTTAGAAAACTTACCGGAAGAGTTCTCACTAGTTAGGACTTCTGCAGCATCTATAGCTTTTTCTAAAGCGTTATACTCGAAGTTCCTAGCATGTATGAGTAGGGTTCTCATGCTTACCCGTAGAGAAAACAAAAACGAAAAAATAAGTAAGACTCTAAGCCTTGTGAAGGTGTTTCGTTTTTCATATTTGTTCGTATCGGTTGGTATTTATAGAAACGTTTATAGACACCTTATACAGTGATACAGTGATATATGTAGATACATCTCGATGAGGGATCGAGAGCCGTTTGATAGTATAGATGGTGGCTCTCCCCGAGACATCTAAGATGTGGGGTGCTTGGGGTCGCCCTAAACGCCCCCAAGCCCGATGAAAACCCGAGTGGAATGCGGGGGAAAGAGATGAGGCAATGAAACCAACCGATATAAACCTGCATCAGAGCTGAACCCCCTAGTTTAAGTAGCTAGGTTTACATTCTAGAACTGCTTTAAGTAAGACTGGTAGAGCTTATTCCACTCTTGAGTAGATCCCTTCGAAGACTACCGGTAAATCACTAGGACTAGATAGCTCGTAGAGGTTCTTCATAGAGGTAGCAAGTAGCATTCTAGAGTAACCTGGTATAAAGAGAAGTCAGGAGTTTAGATAAAGCCTCAGCTCCACGGATCACTACAGCTACTGGTTACTCCACGCGGAGGTCGTGGGTACCCTCGAGCCATGTAGCACGGAGATCACACCTAGTCTTAGAGCATTCCTAGAAAAACCCTAATAAACTTAATGCACCAAAACGGTCGTTACATCGTGGATACACACTACATTCCTACAAATGAGTGGCAAAACTGAGAGAGTTAAATAACAAAGCATGAAGAAACGAGGATGCTATCCTGCGAACTGCGGAGTTTACAGGACTGTGCGGATACGACCAGGCTCGAACCGGGTCTCAAACTTTTCTCAAAACTTAAAAGCTATGATTGATAGTTACTTACGGCGAAAGCTAATGAGTGAGTATCCGTATGGCTACGTAGTGAGAGTTGGTGACAAGACCTATAATGTACTCGTTAGACCTATTGGAGAAGGTAGGTTTAAAGTATTGGTGGAGAACACCGAACTTGACGTGTTCGTAGAAGGCGGGCAGACTATCGTAAAACCTCAACCTAGTGCTGCTACCGTTAGCTCTGTAGAACCAAAGACTCCCACTACCGACAAAGCTAAACCTCCTTCCGATGGAGGTAGCAGGAGGCCTGAAACTAGTTCTGAGACAGCACCAGCGGCGATAACTCCAGCGGCCACGCCGACCGCTCCAGTAACAGCGGTAGGTGGTGCGACAATAGCTTCTCCTATTCCAGGTAAGGTTTTGAAGGTCTTAGTTAGTCCCGGAGAACTCGTAAATCCCGGAAAGTTGGTCGCTACCTTAGAGTCGATGAAGATGGAGGTGGAGATCTTTAGTGATAAGAGTGGCAAAGTGAAAGAGGTAAGAGTAAGACCTGGAGACTTCGTAAATGTTGGAGACCCCTTGATACTCTTAGACTAGCTCCCTCGTAGAAGTTGGCTTTCCATGGGTTGTTCAATTCTCAACCTGTAGCCTGAATGTATCTTGGTCATTCTATCACCAAATCTCTCTAGAAGCCTTGCTTCACCTCTTAACCCAGTGCAGTGCCCTGCGTATACGTCGACTATACCCTCATGGACTAGCTCTTCAACAACCCTAGATATCGTTTCGGAATCGGCACTCATTAAGTGAAAACCACCTAGAACTACTATCTCTCTGGCACCTGTTAATCTCTTCGCTTGCCTAACTATGTTAGCTATCCCGGAGTGAGAACAGCCTGCGATCACAATCGCTTTCTCACCTAAGCTAACCGCTATAGCAGTATCGTCTAGAAGTAGCTCGTCTACTATGGCTTCACCTGAAGTAGTTCTAAAGTTTTTTATAGCGTAGTTGCTGTCGTAGTACCTGTCTACTTCACCCAAAAACCAAACACCGGGTGCTAACTCTGTAGGCTTTTTAGTTAGCACTAACTCAAGTCTTTGTAGAGACCTCTTGACTGCGGGAGGCATACCTACATCAAACCTTGTGAACCCACGAGACTTACTATAGCAAGGCCTAAGTACGTCAGGATGGGCTATTACAGGTTTACTGCCTACTGTCGCTATTAATTTAGACAACCCTCCACTGTGGTCGTAGTGTCTGTGGGATAACGCTATTACGTCAACAGACTCAAGACTTACCCCTAGTGATGAGGCATTCTTGATGAGAACGCTTCCAGAGCTACCGCTATCTAGGAGAACTCTAAACACCGTACCGTCGCTATAGAGTATGGAAACTAACGCACTAAATCCATGCTCCGCTAGGAGTCTCGTAAACCCAGAGTAATCATCGACTAATACGGTGATTTCAGCGCTTACTATTCGATAAGAGTCTGAGTCGCTCATTTAATAACCCACACTTACTAAACCCAACAAATAAAATATCCCATCATTCTGACTCTTCTCTCTCCTTGAACGTATATCGAGTGTTGAATTTAGTCGCCCACAAGGACCACGTCCCCAGCTTTTTAGAAGTACCTCTACTCCTCAGGTATGAAAACGGCAGGCTCGCAATAAGGAAGCGTAGCGTTTAGACTAATCTAGTTATAGAGTCTAAATAAGGGAGATTATCATAATGTATCACATTACAATGTGTTATTAAGGATCATAGAGCTGGTGAGAGTTCAAGAGGTTTCCTCGTATACAAGTTAGCTAGAGTAGCATCTGGCGAGGAACACAGCTGCATACATTAGAAACTTAGCTAGAGCTTCATTACTTAGTGAGACTGTGTGACCTATATCCGGTAGGACGTGGAGCTCGAACGTTTTACCGCGAGCGACAAGCTTGTTAATGAAGTCTAGTACGGGCTGTATTGGTGTTCTAGAGTCGTTTTGAGGTTGTACTATGCATAAAGGTGATTCCAAGTTCTCTACATAAGTTATTGGAGATCTCTCTTTGAATAACGTCTTTTTGCCTGCGAATAACACTTCCTGAAAGGTCTTAAAGTACCTGTCGGCCAGCTCATACATCATCTCCCAGTCAGCTACTGGGGCACCAGCAACACCACATTTCCAGAGCCTGGGTCTTGTAGTTAACTGCATAAGCGTAGTGTATCCCCCATAGCTATAGCCAACGATTGAAACATCACTATCTCTAGCAAGACCGTGTTTTACAGCCCATCCTCTAGCTGCTGCGACATCCTCCATGTCAGCACCGCCTGGATCACCTATGTCCATTAACCTAAACTTCTCACCGTACCCAGTCGAGCCCCTAAAGTTTGGAGCAACTACGTGGTAGCCTAGAGCAGCTAGAGCAGCGACTATCGGTGTCCAGGAGTTAGCTACTTCAGACCAAGGACCCCCGTGTGGGTACACTACGGTAGGTCCCGGCTTTGGTGAAACTCTCGATTCGAGTACATATGTCGGTATCTTCAGGCCATCGAACGACTCTACTTCAACAAACTTAATCTCACCCAGTCTTTCAGCTATCTCATGAGGTAGTGGGTTATCTATGAGGATATCTGTGGCACCGCTATCGATATCTACTGCTAAAATCTTCGGTGGAGTTCTAAGACTCGAGTGAGTTATGTAGAATTTATTACGGTATGATGCTGCTGACGATACGAAGCCGGTATCCGGTCCTAAACTTCTTCCGTCTATAAACAGCTTCGAGTTACCCTTCTTCTTACCTATAGCCCAAACTCTACCATCGGCCATCCACCCGAAGTCGACGAACTCTGTCGGTTCGTAATTCTCTAGGTCGGAGTACTTGAACTTTACTCTTTCAACTTCTCTGGTACTGAGGTCTAGTGAGTAGAGCCTCATCTTGTCTCCGTCTTCGAAGTTGCTAGCGAACAGCAACTTAGTTCCACAAAGCTTGGGGTGGAAGTTACTCGAGCCCTCCTTAGGTGTGAATACCTCTTGAGCGCTAGTTAAGGTGTCCACTATTAGTAATTCTGTCGAAAACGGGTTGCCCACGAGGTGACCGAAGCCAACTATGTATCTCTCATTAACATCAGTAACGAATTCTCTACCCTTAGTTTCAGCAATTTTTTCGACAGTTCCTTTAGCTATATCAGCTAGGTATATTCCAGCACCAGTTTTCGTCGCACCAGACCAAGCAACTCGAACACCGTCAAAAGCTAGTCCAGCTATTCTTTGTGGCTCAATGCCCTCAGACACGGTGATGTCTTCACCTGTCTCGATATCGTAAGCATAAACCTTTGATAGCTCGAATCCCTTACTAACATCTCTTAAAAATACTACCTTACTGGAAGATTCATGAACTTCTATAAGCATATGCACTTCCGACGCTACAAGCTTTTTCACACCTGTTTCCAAGTTAATGGCATAAGCGCTATACACACCTCCCTCGGTAGAACCATACACTAAGTAGCTACCAGCAACACCCTCCACTGCGTACCTTGGAATATGGACTAAAGTCTCAATTACCTTAGAAACTTCCACTAAGCTCCTAAGTACCACGGATATCGCACCAAGACTTATTTCAACTACGAAATTAAATTAGGTTAACTATACACAGAGTTCTCCGTGGATGCTCTCAGGACAGAGCAAGGCACAGTTTTATATCTATAGTTTCTTGTATAGCTGGGGGTATTAGTGACTCGAGATAGGGTTATCGGGGGTCTGCTGTTAGCTGCCTCAGTCGCTATAGTAGTCATCTATGGTTGGTTAGTCTTTCTAACCGATTATTACTTACTAGTTCTAAAGCTCACTGGCTTTATAGCTATAGCTGGAGTGTTCGGTATTTTAGGCTGGATAGGTTACACGCTAGCTACTACCCCTCCCCCGAAGCCTATAGAGGAAATAGAGAAAGAAATCGAGGAAGAACTTAAGAAGCTTGAAAGTGAAACTAAGAGCGCTACTCTACAAACCGAGACTCAAAGGACCTCCTCGAGTTAGATCGATGTCTTAGTTAAAGAGAGTCTGAGGGAGGTAAACTCTATTTTTCGTTCCCATCAGCGTTTCATAAAGCTTAGTAATCTACTGGCACCAAATTGTGCTCTTTAAGTGAGGTTAAGTGCTATTAAGACTCTTTGTGGTAATATGCTGGAGTGAGTAGTGGGTAGACTAGAGTCATATGAAGTACTGAAAAAGCTGTTCTGGATGTCGAAGTCCAGAAAGCTTAGTCTGTCTGAGATCGAGCTGGTAGTAACTGATAGGTCGGTTGTTAGAGGAGTGAAAACCTTTAGACTCTCAGATAGTGCTATTTTGATGAAGGACCGCGTTGTTTTAGCAGATCTCGATACTCAAATACCCCTACATCGCATAGTAGAGATAAGAGCTGGTGGTGAACTTCTTTGGAAAAAAGACCGAGGTGCCCAGACGAGACCCTAAAGAAGTTGCCTACGTATAAGGAAGTGCGAGAACACGTACTTAGGGTGAGTGAAGAGCCCCTGGCTCTTCCAAGGTCAGTTAGCAAGAAAGCTTTAGTCAAGTACTACACTAAAATAGACAAAATACGTGAGTACTTGGTAAAAAACGTCTTGAACCCTCTCTCTGCCTTAAGGGATGTTCTCGAAGTTAGTTTTTACGAAAAAATTGCTGCGAACACACTACCAGAGGGAGTGTCTGCTAAAGAAGTTACTAACAAGCTCATTGGAAAAATTAGGATCATTAACAAGCTATCGCGAGAGTACAGATCGAAGATTGCCGTAAGCTTCGATTCTGCCGAAGCTCGAGAGCTATATAGAGAATATATTGGAAGAGTTTTGTCTATTGTCAGAAGACTGTCAAAGCTCATCGAGATGACTAATAACGCAATATTTGAGCTTAAAAGAACTCCATGTATAGACCCATCAGTTCCCGTAGTCGCAGTTGCTGGATTGCCTCAGGTCGGGAAGTCAACGCTTGTCTCAGTACTATCAACAGCTAAGCCTAAGTCCTCACCGTTTCCCTTTACTACAAAGGAGATAATTATGGGCCACGTAAACGTGGGCTTTCGGAGACTTCAGATCTTAGACCTCCCGGGGATCCTGGATAGACCTCCTAACGATATGAACGAAATTGAAAGAAAAGCCTTAATAGCTATAACAGAAGTCGCTGACTTAGTCTTGTTCATAGTGGACCCATCTGAAGACTTCTATTACGGTTTAGAGAGCCAGCTAGGTCTCCTAAGGTCTCTCAAAGACTGGGTTAATACCGATATCCTAGTAGCGATTAACAAGGTAGATAAAGTAAGTATGGATAGAGTTGAAAGAGTTTCTAGAGCCATAGCTGACGTATTGCCAAACACTAAGATAGTAACAATAAGTGCTTTAAAAAGAGAGGGGTTAAGCGAGTTAATGAATGCAATGATAGAGCTCTTAAACAAAATCTCTAAATGAAAAAATCCAGAGGATAGTTAATGCCATAACCAGCGAAATTATCTGCAAAAGTCTCAATACACTATCCGAAGATAAGTTTAGTATGAAGCCTACCAGGATAAGAATGCTTAACACTAAGGACTTATAGTAAGTTCTTAGACTACTCTTAATCGAAGGCCACCTCCCAAAAACTTGGATAAAGCGTAAGACGAAGCGGAAAGGATAATTAAGTAGGCGGAGGGAAGCAGTAAGTACGAATATAGGTACGAGACTGCGGTGGTTTGAATAACGTTGAGATATCCAACAATATCTCCTATATCTACGTAGTGTTTTTCCTCAACTTTCGGTCTAGGAACATAGCTACCAAAATAGCTTACTTTAACCATGTATTTTCCCTCACTAAGTGTAATAAAGCACTCTTCGACCTCGAGACCCTCCCAGCTGAATGCACTCCAACTACAGCTGATAGGTTCTACTCCTATTAAGATCTTTTCTACCTCAACAGGCTTAAGCTTCAAAAACACTAAAGTGGCTTCAGAACCCAGTACTTTTAGGTCCAGTACCACTAATCCCGACGAGAGGTTTACTGACGATATCTCCAGTATTCCAATAAACACTATAGAGAGACCTTTACCAGCGTACAACATGTTGCTAACCCTTAAAGAACCGGACCATGGGACTCTAACTAAAGCAGGGTCAACTCCGAAAGCATACCCCATGAATGCTACCTCAACCTCGAATTCGTCTCCTAGCGATAGTAAGTCCTGTGGGGGACCTACATAAAACTTGCCCTCAGAGTCTCCTAAAACTACTATAGCAGGATCCCTCGAACTTTTGTAGAACTTCACTACAGCGTGGGGTACCGGGTTTCCAAGAACATCTACGATGCTTCCTGTGATCGCACCATATCTATCGCTAGCTATAGGAGGTTGAGGTGACTCTAGTGCTAACGCAAATACTGGCATGAGCGGCATTCCTATATAATAAACTATTGAGAGAGCTACTATAGCGGCTCCCGCACTCTTCCCCATTCTCAAGGGGATCGTATATAGGAGAATTCCTATTGTGAGTATTTTATCTCTAAGGCTATAGACAACTGTAGATATCAAGTATATAGTCTTTATAGCAGTAAGAGAAGTAGCTATTAGACTGCTGATGTGCTTCAGTAACTCGACCAAGATATCTGCTCCAGAAACCTTGAGTGCTGCTGCTATAGACTGAATGGCTAAATACGATGCAACGAGAGTAGTCGTTCTACCCGTCAGCCAGGTTATGAAGTTGGGCCAGCTCGCACCTAGAACAGCAAGAAAGTAATCTCCTAGTTTCAACAATAGACTATAAGCAGATACTAGTACCGCAGACGCTAAGCCATCATACATCATAAGTACTCCCCACTTCTTTATGGATTTAAGTGGTAGTGGAGAGCCGTAGAGTACCGCACCTAAGCTGTAAGTAAGTAAAGATAGCATGTATGCTAACGAAAGCAGTTCCATCGAGAACACTCCATTACGGTGCTGGCGGCGGGGGCATAGGGAGAGAGATAGAGGAAGCTATGTATGAGATTAAGGCAAAAATAGTTGTTCCAAGCGCAAGCCAGAAGGCTGCTAAAACAGAGTCCTCTATTAAGCTTTGTCCAGCTCTCTTCAGGTTTCTAAAGGGTATTGGAGAGCCTCTTAGTGCCCAACCTACAGCCCATGATACTAAGAATACGAACCATGCTACACTCATAACTACAACCGTTACCTGTCTGATGAATTCAACTAAGTTCAATACTGTACCCACTTTTTCGAACACTTATATAGTGTTACGTATCCTTACTACCGTGGGTTCGACTTTGAGCATGACCGCTCACTTTGTATCGAAGAGGGCTGTAATAGGTTTTGGTACACACCTCATGCCTCCGCTCACTATCCTCGGACCTTCTCACGTAGGTTCGAGGTCTATCTTATTTAGCTACGTTTTTCTTGGTTTTCCTACAAGGAGAAAACTAGTTGAGCTCTCCAAAACAAACCAAGCAACTCTCGAGGAGCTAGATAGGCTCAGTTCAGGCAGTAGGCTTGGGACAGGAGTCACAGTTAGATCTCACTGCGTGATATATGAAAACGTGGAGCTAAGCGATGAAGTCGAGCTTGGTCATAATGTACTTATTAGAGAGGGTACCGTAGTAGGTACAAAAACAAAAATCGGGACGGGTACCGTAGTCGATGGGCACTCGATTATCGGGGACGACAGCAATATACAGTCCGGTGTCTACATACCGATAGGGACTAGAATAGGCAATAGGGTCTTCATCGGGCCTAGAGCCGTTATAACTAACGATAAGTATCCTCCAAGTAAGAGAATTGTTGAAACGGTCATAGAGGATGATGCTGTGATAGGTGCGAATTCGACTATCGTTGCTGGAGTTAGGATCGGAAAGAGAGCTGTTGTTGCTGCTGGAGCTGTTGTTACAAAGGATGTCGACCCAGATACAGTTGTTGCGGGAGTACCGGCTAGGCCGATTATGAAAAGAGAAGAGTATGAAGCAAGAAAGAAACTATACGAAGAATCTGGCAGTACCGTACTTAAATAATTCAAGCGAACAGTTTATGTGTTTTTATTTAATCTGGGTGTAAGTATTCGAGCGGTAAATGAAAGTATGTTTAATCTTAGAGAGATAGCTGAAAGCATTATAAGAAAGCCTGGAGTTTTTCTCGATGAAACGAAGCTTTATCCGGAGTACGTACCAGACGTTCTACCGCACAGAGAGGAGCAGTTTAAGCAACTCACTAAGATGTTTAAACACGTCATTATTTCGCCCGGTTCTTCTTCCGCTAGGGTAGTTCTTTACGGGTCTCTGGGAACAGGTAAAACAGCGACAGCTATATCTTTTGGTAAAGTCATCACTAGGCTAGCTAGCGAGAAAGGCGTAAAACTTAGATATGCACACGTAAATTGCGCTAGCTCTAAGTCAGCACTTTCAGTACTCAGAGAGATAAAAAACCAGCTCGGTCTAAGTGTGCCAGATAGGGGGCTGGGTTTCCCGGAGTTTGCTCAGGCACTACTAAAAGAAATGGATATGGAGGACCTATATGCTGTAGTCACTCTCGACGAATTCGATTCCGTTCTACTCAATTTTAAGACTGAGGATAAATATTCCCTGGTAAGATTCTACGACATATTTCACTCAGAAGTAATGAGATTGAACTTTATATACATAAGCAGAATGCGACTAAACGACATTATTAGGACCCTAGACGAGATATCGGGTAGCTACATGATGAGGAACACTATAGTTTTCAATCCATATAAATCAAAAGAGCTCTATGATATACTTAAATACAGAGCTGAGGAGGCCTTCTATCCCGGTGTAGTTGATAGTGAAGTATTCGAGTACATATCAAACCTCGTAGGCTACGACGCTGGCGGTGATGGCAATGCCAGAAAGGCCCTAGCAATACTCTACGCAGCTGGAAAGCTAGCTGAGAAAGAGATCGAGGAAGGTAGAGCCTCGAGAGTCCTTGTTGAACACGTTCGGGCAGTTTCAGCTAGTGAGGACCTAAGCCTAATACACGTTCTGGACTCATTGAACTATTTAAACATTCACCAGCTACTACTGCTCAAATCTATAGCCCTAGGACTTAAAGAAACCGGAAGTAATTACGTAAGTATTGGTTACGTCGAAGACGTGTACAAAAGGCTCTGCAGTAGCTTAGGACTTGAACCCAGAAAACATACCCAAATATATTACTACGTGTCGGAGCTAGCAAGCCGTGGTATCGTAATGACTAAGAAGACCTTGAAGGGGAGGAGAGGAAGGAGTAGTTACGTCAGCTTTGGTGCTGCTCCACTAGATAGCCTTCTGAACGTACTCGAGAAGGCCATAGCTATGAGGCGTGAAGTCGGTGAGTAACTTAAGAGACCTGGTAGTTGAAGTCATGTCTAGCAAAGTGAGGATCAAGATACTAAAGCTATTAGTAGAAAGAGAGTCTCTCAATATATCTGCTATAGTAAGAGAGACTAAACTTAACCATAAAATAGTTAAGGAGAACCTAGACTACTTAGTCGAGCGAGGAGTAGTTAACGAAGTAATCCTCGGAAGAGTTAGAGCCTATAGACTTAACTACTCCAATCCCGTAGCTAGAGCGATAAGAGACCTATTTACTTCTTAAAGTTGCTTCTTAAAGAAGTCCTCAAGACCTCTCGAGGACTTTACCTCTTTCTTCTCGGTGCGCTTAGAGCTAGGTCTGCTTTCGGGGATAGTACTGGTCGGTTTACCTTCAGTTCCTGTTTTCCTGATCTCTTGTCTGAACCTTTCAACCTGTCTTACTATTGTGTCTCCCTTGCTTTCTGAGAGGTACCTGATCATGGATTCGCTCAGGTTTAGCCCCAAAGCTAGTTTTGCTGCATATTCAGGATTATTGTCGAAGATCACTTTCAGATAAGGTATCACATCAGATTTGACTGTCGAGGTAGAGCACTTTAAGTGAGACGCTATCAGTCTAGCTAAATCCTCTCTTACTTGTCTCGCCTCCCTAGTCTTGACCATAAGTCGTATAGTTTCAGGAAACGAGTACTTAACCCATTTATACTTATAATCTTCATTCTTTATTGAGAGAGCAACTCCAGCTGTCATCATATCGACAGCGTAAGATAAGAGGTCCCAGTTTCCGGTTCTTATTATCCTAGAAAGGTATACGTCAGCTCTAGATAAAGCTTCGTAAGCTCTCCAGAGGTCGTCGGGATCCAGAGCTTGTCTAGGCAGGTTCTCGTGAACCCATTTAATCAGCTCGTCCGGAGCTAGGTCTGTTTGAGTAGAGGCCTCTCTAGCTTGCCAAGCGTACTTCGATATCATTATCTTTCTGACGACGTCAAATATGTTGAGATCTCTGTCTCTAGCTCTAAGAAGGGCTTTAACTGTAGCAAGAGTGACTTTACCGAATCCTTCTCCAACAGCTTCCAAGTCGTTTATAGCAGACCTAAGATCTCCTTCAGCTTTTTCTGCGATATAGCTTAGTGCTTCCTCTTCGCACTCCAGTCTTTCACTTGAGCAAATGCTGCGGAGAACTTTTTTTACATCCGTTTTAGTTAATCTCTTAAACTCTATCATCATGCAGGCGTCACGTAGTTCTCTAAGCTTAGGGTCCCATGGATCATTTGCTATTAATACAACAGGATGTGAAGTGTTTTCAATTAAGTTCAGTATCGACTCGAGCGCACCTAGATCTGCTGTGGCAGATACACCATCCACTTCATCTAGTACTATGATCCTTCCGCGATCACTCTTTAGACTCCCACCCCTAGAGGACACTATAGCTATTCTCTCTATATCAGTAGATCTCCTGTAGTCACTAGCGTTCATTTCGATAAGCTCTAACCCTCTCTCTTTAGCTGCAGCTTCAACGAGTGAATTCTTGCCTGACCCTGGGGGTCCATACAAGAGAACCGCTTTTTTCCCTGGCTTCCCTTGAAACCAGGAGTTTAACCACTCAATAAATAGTCTTTTAGCTTCTTCTTGGTTAACTAATTCATCTATTCTCCTTGGTCTGTACTTAAATACCCAAGGAAGTTTTTTAGCGAGAGACATCGATTCACCGCTTTGAGGGCCTAGCAGGCGGAGGCTGCTGTCTCAGAGTCTTACCTAGTAGGACAAGCTTAGCTAAAAGAGCGCTAAGCTGTATTTCATCATCTGCTCCTTCGACTAATCTGTACTGCACTTCACCTAAGTAGTCAGCTATCTCTACTCTTATTTCCTCCGGTATAGGAACTTCCGAGCTGAATATCTCTCTGTGTAACTGCTTAACTATGTCTACACCAGACAATCCATATGTAACCATGAGCTTTCTAAGAGTATCCCTAGACTTTAGGAAATCTCCTTCAAATAGTGCGGTCTTCAGTAGCGCTCTGACTTCAGCAGGTGTAGCTAGACCAACGACTTTGTACACGTTAGATAAGTTTACTTCACCGAGTGCTGCCGATGCCTGCAGAATGTTTATAGCCCTTCTCATGTCACCCCCAGAGACCTCGTATATCGCATCTAGCCCTTTATCGTCACAAACCACCTTTTCGTGCGAACATATCCACTTCAACCTAGCCACTACATCCTCTCTCTTAAGCGACGTAAACCTAAAGACCGCACACCTAGACTGAATGGGCTCTATAATCTTACTCGGGTAGTTAGCAATAAGTATAAACCTAGTTACATCTACGTACATTTCCATAAGCCTCCTAAGTGCTTGCTGTGCGTCTGCTGTCATATTGTCTGCTTCATCGAGTAGCACTATCTTAAAAGGTACGCCCACCGGTAGCTTGCTTCTGGAAAACTCTTTCACCTTAGTTCTTATAACGTCTATACCTCTCTCGTCTGAAGCATTTAGCTCTAGCATGTACAGTCTGTAGTCCTCACCGTAGAGGTCGTGTGCTAGAGCATGTGCTGCCGTGGTCTTACCAGTCCCAGGAGGACCTGCGAAGAGCAAGTGGGGCATGTTTTTCTCTTTAACAAATACTTGAAGTCTTTTAACGATGTCCTCTTGATTCACCATTTCCTGTAGAGACTTAGGTCTGTACTTTTCGGCCCATAAAAGCTCTGTCAGTACACCCCTAGAGCTCATCAATACACCGGAGTAATCTTGTTCTCTCAAACTTAAATACCTCTAACCTCTTCAACGAAGATCCCTTTTGGCACAAGTTACATATTACATATTAAGTCACGATATTACTGTTCGCACGCTATTGATCAAGTATGACCAAACAGTATCTTACTACAGAGCTATTTTGCAGCAACGTCACGTTTCTCTGCATAATACGTTGAGGGTCATAATGCCGTGACGAGCTGTGTAGAGCTTCACGATGTAGAAGTCTCCTCCTACTAGCTCAGGAGTTCCTTGAATTTGCCACTTACACTTAACTAACTTATCGCCTGGACCTACCGTTAGGTCTACAGAAGGTTCGACCACTACTATATAACCTCGAAAACCAGCTTCTATCAGCACCTCTTTTTCACACAAATAGCTGCCACCACCGGTCATAATCTCGACCTTGAGTAGGGTCTCAGACCTGACTCCATCATTATGAGCATAAATTGACAGAGTCGGAACTGGGTTCAATCCAGTATAGGTTATATAGAGTAGCGGTTTGAGCTCGAAGTACTCTCTAGTTGATGTTACTAAGCTATATATGTAGCTTACGATCGCTAAAATTAAGACTAGGGCTACAGCTATCAGCAAGACCCTTACGATTAGCGGATAAACCCCACGTTTAAACTTCCTTGGAGAGAGCTTTTCGACCATACTACACCAACCCTAGGTAGTATAAGGTAATTAGAGTTGTAGAGATGGAGACTAACGTCATAGCTATTATGTGTTTAAAGCCTGCGCATACCGCCTGCTCTGACGTAACACCTGCTATTAAGCCCATAATCATGGAGTTTATGTATGACCCTATAGTTAGTGACGTTATCATGGGAATCAAGCTTGCGGGTTGAACAGTTCCTACAAAAGAAGTAAGCATCCACAGTATTATAACTGGTGCTGAAGCTAGTAGAATTGACCCAAAATAAGGTAATAGTACGTAAGCTCTCAGCCTTCTCCTAAGCTCCAATTCGGACTCCGCTAGAACTGTTGTAAACCTAGCAAGAGAGTCTACTATTTCTGGTGAGCCTCCACCTACTGATATCGAGTCTACTAAGAACCTGAAGACTACTAGAGTAAACCAATCTCGGACGCCCGCTAAGGCTTTCCTAATAGCTATATCCACAGACATACCGGAGTAGAGAGCTGCCGCAGCCTTCCTTATTACAGGAGATAGTGTCCCATAGGGTCTCGATGAGAGATTTATAATGCATCTCTCAGGACTTAAACCGGTTTTACGTGTCTCACTTAGGTCCCTCAGAAACGATGCTGTGCTCCTCACAAGGCCTCTTTGCCTCCTAGATATCCTGAAGTAATCCACAGCTGGTGGTGTAAAAGCTACTATAGTAAATACAGCAAGTCCAACAAGCAGTGACGCCAGATCCCTACCACTCGAGATACCACCGATTAGCTTGGGAGATAGTGTGAGTGCCGTAGCAAGTCCAATTATAGCCCCGATCGGTAAAGTGATTAGCAGGAGCAACATGGGTTCCTTTACGCCTATGGGTGTTCGCGGTATCGTACTATATATAGCCAATAGAACAAGCATTCCTATCGCTGGAACAACCACAAAGTTGTAGAGAGTGGGAAGTGTCGTATCTGCGGATAACCCTACTGGGAGAGCTACAACTCCTCCACCCGCCGCGAGTCCTACCGCTCCCATAGAGGCAAACAAGACAAAGACCGTTAGGGATACAACTACACCGAACACTATATACGCCTCTAAGTAGGAAGCCAGTCTACTAACTAGGGCTCTGATGTCGTTCATTCTGTTATTAAGTATTTCTTCCGTTCTTATCTGTAGGTAGTGAAGAACGTCTCCCCCAGTCTTCAATGTTGTCGTGTACCCCAAGATGACGTCTCTAAACCTGCTGTTCGGATGATCTATAGCCACTCTCTCTATCGCTGTTACAGGATCCTCACCGAAGAACTTATATCTAGCTAAAACCCTTTGAGCTTCTGCCCTCATACCCACGAATAGCTTAAGGCTAGCCACTCTCTCCATAACCTTTTCAAGACTTACTCCACCCCTAAATAGGGTTGCGGCATAAACAAGAAAGAAGGGAAGCTCGTTCGAGACGGAGCTATTCCTAGAAGAGACCTTAAGGTACGGATAGGCAAAGCCGAACGCAAGTACGATTATAGGGACTATTACAGCCACGAGAGCAGAAATCGCCCTAACGACTAATGGTAGGTTCATAGTTATAGCCATAATGAGTAGCGGGACGCTTATAGCAATAGTAGATATTGTGGTGTTTAAAACAATTCTCGCTGAGTAAGCTACGGGGTGTGACGTTATGGCGGCACGTCTAAATACTGTATCCAGCTGAAATATTTCAGACATTTTCCTCGCTATTCTCTCGAAGAGTACGAGAGCTAGTGCTGTATAAGCCTCAGAGAGGCTATAGGCAGGCTTACCCTTCTTTGAAGCCAATTTCTTTAAGCACCTCACTAGGTTTATGGTAGTAGTTGTAAACGTATGTCGCTATTTCCTTATACGATCTCCTTCCAGTAGCCACTAAGTAGTCAATTATAGACTTCCTCTTTATTATGTCTTCTATCACCTCTCCGATGTCGAGACCCTTCATTCTCGCCACTCTCTCAACTATCAATGACTCCTTAAGGTTTACTTTAAACCTGTCTCTTACTGGGTCCCAGGAAGCCAGTTCCTTATACTTACCGTAGTCTTCTATTTCCCATATATTTGTAACTCTTCTTACAGGTCTAGGCCTCCCAGTTTCATCAAGCTTAGTTACTCGCTTTATTACTAATGCCATGTTGACTAAAGGTATGTAAGTATTAGGTATATTCATAGGTGGGGAAGTAAGCCTCTTCACAGCAGCATCTATATCTTCTGCGTGTAAAGTAGTTATTCCACTATGCCCGGTAGCGATTGCTTGAAAGAGTACGTAAGCTTCTTCTCCTCTAACCTCACCGACGATGACTACGTCAGGTCTATACCTAAGAGATATCTTGACTAGATCGTAGAGCTTTATTTCGGAAACTCCAGAGACCAAGTAGGAGGGTCTACCTGTTAGCTGAACCCAGTTCTCCTGAGGTAACCTAAGCTCCGGAGTGTCCTCGATTGTGACAATCTTGTAGGTAGGTCTGAGGAGGTTAGCTAGAGCGTTTAGAGTTGAGGTTTTACCAGCCCCTGTTACTCCGAGAATGAGGGTCGTCATCTTAAAGTCCATTGCGAGCCAAAAGTATGCTGCTATCTCAGGTGATATAGTACCGTAGTTTACAAGGTCCACTATCGTTATTGGGTCTTCCTTAAACTTCCTTATAGTAAAAGTTGAGCCTTTAGTGCTAATTTCCTTTTGGAAAGTTGCTGCTACTCTATGTCCTCCAGGTATTATAGCATCTAATACTGGGTAAGCAACCGAGATATGTTTACCAGCTAGGTGAGCTAGTTTTACTACGAACTCATCTAGTTCTTGCGAAGTTCTGAAGACTACCGAAGTCGGTAGGTACTCGTACCTTCTGTGCCAGACATAGACTGGGATTCCTGGACCGTTACAAGATATATCCTCGATGTTGGGGTCCCGCATTAGGGGGTCTATAGGTCCGTACCCAATAATGTTTCTCTCTATGTAGTATCCTATCTTACTCCAAGATAAACCAGGCGTTCTCCCGAGTCGGAGCTGAAATAGTCTTATAGCTCTCCTAGCGAACCTGGAGATATACTCTCTTACGTCCTCTATGGGAATCTTGGGTGGCTCTAGCTCCCACATTATGTAGTCCACAATGTTCTTATAAACGGACTCTTCCTGAGGAGTCAGGCCTATCTCGTAGACTACGTAGTTTACAGTGCCGGTAGCTAAATCCTCCGTTATGTAAGCATAGGCCCAGGGTTCATAAAGTGCGTAGGTCTCGAGAAGCTTAGCGTCTCCGCGGACTACCGACAGCCTAAGTCTCTCCGGGCTTACGATCGGCTTAACCGGCTCTACATCTACTACAGAGTCTATCACATCCTTGTCTTTACCTTCTGAACTCTTCTTTATCAAAAGCTTAGGAAGTTTTAACTTCACTTAATAGTGCCCCCACAGACTTGTTATTTACCAATAAATATCCGTTAGATAAATTTACGAAGGTGTTGCGCGTGCTGTGGTTTAAGTACTCGGTAGTACTACTGGTTCTAGCTATAGTTGGAACAATAGCACCAGTAGTTACGCCTGAAGTATTATCCGCTACCAAGTATGCGGACATTCCGCACCCGATAGTTTTAAAGTATGATTTCAACTTCACAATAGTTGACGTTTTAGCTTTAAACACTACTCACTTAGTCCTAGTAGTAAGTTACAGAGAGCACTCAGCTGTAGTCGTTGTTAGCTTAGAAGACCCCATAGAAGGACCAAAAATAGTGCAGTCTTACCCCTTAGCTGGTAAAGTAACGACTACAGCTGTAGACGGATACCCACCGACTAGATTCGCTGTAGGTAGCGATAGAGGTGAGATATACCTTTTCAAAATCGATAGAGGGAGACTTTACCAGCTGTTACACCTAATACAGGGTGCTGACTATAGAGTCCTTAACCTCTTTGTAGCCAGAGCTGCCGGTAGATATAAGATAATAGCAACAGTTAGTGAAGGATTTCCAACAGGTTTATGCACTAACTGCTACGTATACGTCTTCGATGAAGACCTCTTGGGGGCTTTCGTTATTTCTCCACAAGTCGTTACTACTGCTACTACTTACTATAAGCGTGTTTACCCTCAAGTCGCCGTTCCCGCCAAGTTTTATACTCCCGATGGCTACTACTATAGAGCTGATAGTATAGCCCTCTTTTGGGCGCCGTACATAGATACAGTAATTGCGGAACTAAACGTAAGTCACGTCGTTAACGCAACTCTAATCGAACCAGCTGGAGGAGCGCTAATCGAGGTGTCACTTCAAGACCCTGTCACTAAAGCGAGAAGAGTTTATGGTTGGAATGCTGACGGCAGTGGCAGGGCTCTCGTCCCGATACCTAGGGGCTACTTAGCCAATATAACAGTAGTAGGGGTAGCTAGGAGGTTTCTTGTAAGAGAGAATATCAACACATCAGCTATAGCGAAGAGATTCAAAGTTGTAGTAACTATACCTGAGAAAGTCTCTACAGAAGTAGCAGAGGAAGTATACGGGATTCCGTTTTTCGCTAAATACTACATAGATTTTCTGGACGTCACTAACGCCCCGGTAAGTTATAGAGTTATAAGATCTCTCGATAAAGAGTTTTATCCTACCGTAACTCTACCTCACTTCATTGATTACGGAGGAGGTTACATAATCGCTATAATGAATAAAACTTTCATAGAGCTCTACAACCTTGATTACACATTTAGTTTAAAACCCTCCACCTCTGTTGGCACAGAATACCTAGGAATGACGCCAGTATCTATCGTGGACATAGTAGCGTACTCTAGGGACGATATAGTCATAGGGTTCTCTGACGGAAGGGTTAAGCATTACAAGTTCGATAGCTTAAGGAACGGCTACTATTTCGCTCAAGCAATAGTCACCCTAGGTTCCTTAGTGAGGATGTTGCCGGTGTCTTACTCATCTTACTTTACTTTCTCCACTAGAGGTGTGCAGGTTGTAACCCTTACGCCATATCAGCTACCAATACTGAGAGTCGGTTTTCAAGCTGAATTTACAGTTGAGGGGTTGGTTTCGGCCTCGTCGTTACCTGGAGCTGGATTGTTGGCATTGGTAACACCATCTAAGCTTTATGTAGTTATGAACTTGGGTCCAGCCATAGCTTCTCCTACGCCGGTAAACTTGAATGATTACATAGCACCATCGCTATTCGTTAGAGTACTACCACCTGCTCCTCAAGAATGGGTTAATGGTTCTAGAGTAATTCTAGAGTACGAAATTGGGGGCAGAAAGAAGAGCATAACTAAAGTGTTTACACGAGATGACGTAGAGTTCACAAACATTATACCCGGCACGAGATACTATATAACTGTAATCCCACCAAAGGACTACATACACAATTACACTACTGTAGTTGACGTCCAATACTGCGAAGAAAAGTGTCAAAATATCTTAATCCTAGCGAATTTAAAGTATAGAGACTTTTCTGTCAGCCTCTCGCTGAGAGACGAGTTCGGAGGTTCCCTGCTCGGAAGACTAAACGTAATTATAGACGGCAAGGTCTATAGCTATAGAGTACCAGATGGGTTGAACTTAAGATTACTCTACGGTTATCACGAAGTTATCGTAGAATCTCTTGACCAATACTATCTGACTTACAGAACCCAGATTAAGGTAGAGGCAGACACGGCGGTAACCCTAGTCCTTAAGAGAGCGCGATACAACCTAACGATGCTGTTTATTGACGGATTAACTAGGCGAGCAATAGAATCCCGCCTAATTGTTTACATTAATGGTTCAGTGAGCTATTCGGACCAACAGTCGGTTCTCTCAGTAACTGTACCTGCTGGAGCAATCAACGTCACTGTTACTCCACCAAAAGAGGCGAGTAGTATATACAGCAAGCATTCCTTTATAGTGGTAGTCAATAGAAGTACGATCTTAGATGTTATTGTTAATAGAGTGACGTATGATCTCACCGTATCAGCTCTCGACGAGCTCACCAGACTGGAGGTCCCTCTTAAAGCATCCGTATACATCAATGGAACCGAAGCTTATAGAGGTTTGCTACCAAAAACCATCAGTCTTCCGTATGCCTACTACACAATTGATGTTGTTCCAGTAGAAGAGTATGCTAACATCTATTCAGCTGGTGTAGCCGAGCTTACTCTAGACTCTGATACAAAGATACCAGTATTAGTATTTAGAAAAATCTATGTTCTCGAAATCTTATTTAGAGATAAGTTCTCTGAAAAGCCTGTAGTACCACTAAAAGTCATAATCAACGGCAGTCTCTACTCAATAACTACCGCACCAAGCATTTCACTCCCTCTGAGAGCAGCAAACTACGTTATTAGTGTTGAACCTATCGAAGAACATCCAAACAGCTATATCCCTCTCGAGAGAACTCTTAGTCTACTGTCGAACAGTAGGTTGGTGCTCGATATTGTTAGACAAAACTATACTGTGACCTTAAAGTTTACAGACGTTAGTGCCCGCGGGTACTTAGAGGGAAGGTTCAGGGTTAGTTTAAACACAACAATAACTTTAGTAGTTGACGGAACTACAGCATTACGAGGTTTCAACCTATCTGTACCCTACGGTAAGTACTTGCTTACAATAACACCTGTCGACATAGCTGAAAAGATTTATGTAGCACCATCACCGACAATCATTAACGTGTTCTCTGACGTTAGCCATACTATTAGACTAAACAGGAAGTTGTATACTCTTGTAGTAATAGTGGTAAACGACTTAGAGGAGAGATTAAGTAACGTATATATACAAGCTCTTGACTCAAACACTGGAGTTGAGATATCGTCGATGTATACAGATGAGAACGGTGAAGCTAGGATTAACATACCTGCTGGTGCTACATCTATAAGAGCTATGAAAGGAGGTTACCTAGAGTACACAGAAATGGTTTACCTAGATAGAGACAGTACTCTAACTCCACGATTAAGGCCAACTCTAATAACCTTAGTTGGCAGATTTGCGCACATCATCGCACTTGCTGTTGTAGCTATTGCGGTAGTTATAATAGCCTTGAAGTTAAGAACTAAGCTAGCTGAGAGGCTGGTGACGACAGAAGAAACTTTCTAGATCTCACGATCTTTTACCTTTAAGATACTTTCTCACTTAAACGGCTTTATGCCTTTAGCTCTAATACCACTCATCGTTTTACCTCCTTTCGCTCCCCTCTTATTAAATTCTCATCGTTAACTATGACTTCGTCTTAAAGCCAACAATAAGTTTCAACCTAACCCTCTTGGTTTATCACCTAGCTTTACTATAATTATTCGACGAGGGGGATCAAGTCCTCGTGTCGCCTTATGTGGGTTGATTTCGTCACCCCAGCTCTATCCTCCTATACCCACTCGGGCTCTAGCCGTGTTAAGGGGTATTCATGAGTAACTCAATACCTCAAGTCTCGGTTCATCCTCAGGGTGAGTCGAAATATCATTTACGTAGCACTTTCGTTTCTCGTCCTAGGCTTTCGTAGGTTTTCCTAGGGTGAGTCACCACGGTTTCCCTGAGCCCCCTCCCCACGGTCTGCCGTAGATCTTGGAAACTGAGGGCATCAAAACCTTTATAAGCACTTAGGGGTTATACCTCTGTGGATTTAGATTACGTAACGATTAGCCTACCGCTACTGGAGACGTAGCGAAGAGTATCTACTGAACGGCTTGGCTCATCAAAACATGTTGCTCACAGAGTACTTGAGCACGTTAAAACAAACTTGTGCTAGTTATATTAAGTAACACAAACATGAAACTCGAAATAACCGTTTGAGACAGTTAGCAATTTGTAGTTTAGCTCTCTACTAAACAAATCGTGGTCTCCTCCGTATAGCTAGAGAGATAAGCTTTGATCAGGGGGCTCCTAAGTCTTCACCTATCCGAGACCGCCACACTCATCACTTTGTCTATCTTCCAATATGCAGTCATTGATATATTTAAACTCTTTCAATAAGTCTCTCACTAAAGTATTCTACTGTATCTTAACTTAGCGCTACTATATACTAAGATCACGCTCTTTTTTCTCGGGTGCGGTAGGAATCTTTATTTCACCAAACCTCTTTTCGAAGCTCTGCAAATTGTTGAGTAAAGCAAGTGCGAGAGACTTTACCCCAACTGGAGATAGTTTTATTTCGACTAGTAGTTCTCGCTCGACGGTCTCGATGACCATAGAGCCTCACACAACTGTTTCGGGTTTTATATAGGTTTGTATTAGGTGATGTTATTCTTCTGCTATGATTAGTACGTATACTTCTTTTCCGTGGAGGTGCTTGATCTTCTCTTTGTCTCTTCCTAGTGGGTAGAGGACTATGTCCTTCTTTCTGTACTTTATGATGCTACATCTAACTATCTCAACTCTAGCCATATATCCACCTATACAGCTATGGAGAGAAAAGATTATAAACTAAACTCTAGAATCTTGGGTGTGGTGAGCTACTCAGTGAGGGGTGGAGAGCTCGTCGAAGCTCTTAAGGTGAGGGCTCTCCCCGAGGGTAGCGATGATTATGATGCTCTGGTTGAGTTTCTGAAGCTCTACCGTGATGCTGTACAATTCGTTGTGAACAACCTGTGGAGCTTGAATGAGGTACCATCAATCAAGACTCTACACATGATGTTCTACAACGAATTGAGAAAACACAGTTTTAGAGCACACCACGTTAAGCAGATCTACGTGTACGCTAAAGCAGTTGTTAGAGCTTGTAAGAGGAATGGTGGTAGGAAGCCAGTTCTAAGGAGGTTGACAGCTAGGATAGATAGGTACGACTACAGGCTGGACCTAGAGAGCAGAATGCTTATCCTAAAGATACACAATGGTAGGGAGGTTAAGCTAAGACTGCTGACATCTACTGAGAGAATAGAGAAATACAAAGAGTGGAGTAACTACGAGATAGCTGTGAAGGTAGTTGAAGACGAGGTCTATGTATCAGTATACTTCAGGAGAGCGGTTGAACCGAGGAGAACTAGAACAATCATGACTATCGACGTTAACTTCGACAACGCTACACTAGCTGTTTTCGCACTAAGTGGGGAGTTGCTGAAGCTAAAGCGGTACAAAACACCTCTCAGGAGGATGTTGACGCATAGGATATGGATCGAGAGAATACAGAGAAGGTACTCTAGGTCATGGAGGTTCATCAGAGGTGTTAGAAGAGCGATTAAAAGACATGGTGAGAGGATTAGGAGTATAGCTTGGGACTCCGCTCACAAGATAGGTGATAGAGTAGCGAAGATAGCTAATGAACACAGCTCAGCCATAGTTCTCGAAGACCTAGGCAATCTCAGGAATAACGTGAATAGAAGTAGTAATTTCAACAAGAAGCTATCCCTGTGGTTCTACAGAAAGATGCTGTTCACCATAGGATACGAAGCATTAGAGAGAGGACTAGCAGTTAGATACGTTGATCCAAGCAAAACATCATCAACTTGTCCGAAATGTGGAAGCAAGTTAGAAGATAGCGGTAGTAGAGTGTTAAAGTGCACTAGATGTGGATTCACAGGAGATAGAGATGTGATCGCATGCATAAACCTGTTCTACAGGTACTCAAGATGTGGGGGTCTAGGGGTGCCCCTGAACGCCCCCAAGCCCGATGAAAACCCGAGCGAAATGCGGGGGAAAGAGATGAGGCAATGAAATCAACCAATATAAACCTATATCAGAGCTGAACCCCGTCTGGGTTGACCTTAGGAACCGGCTTCTCGACAAAGAATATTATGGTTGCCTCGTTCGGATTTAAGGTGACTATAGCACCACTAGCGTGAAGAGTCTTATAATCTTCGGCTTTTCTTAGCTCAAACCTAGGAATAGACATAGAGCCACCAACAAATACTGTAAGCTAGACAATAATAATTCTCGATCATCATGTAACTGTTGCGCTCGACTTAAAGGTTTTATCAACAGAAACACCTTATATGTTTCAATCTCTACTAATCTCGGTGAGAATTTGGAGAAAGTGAGAACCACGGTTTCCGTAATTAAAGCTGATATAGGCTCAGTTGCTGGACACGTAGTTGTTCACCCGGATACTATTGCTACCGCTACTAGAGTTCTTGCCGAAGCTAAAGCTAAGGGAGTCATATTCGACTTCTATGTGACCAACGCGGGTGACGACCTCGAGCTCATAATGACTCATAGAAAGGGTGTTGACTCACCCGAAGTTCACGAGGTAGCGTGGACAGCATTCAAAGAAGCAGCTAAGGTAGCGAGAGAGCTAGGTCTTTACGCAGCTGGTCAGGACTTACTTAGCGACGCTTTTTCAGGGAATGTACGTGGGTTAGGACCCGGTGTTGCCGAAATGGAGTTCTACGAGAGGCCGTCTGAACCCATCGCTGTGTTTATGGCTGACAAAACAGAGCCGGGAGCCTTTAACTTACCAATGTTCAAAATATTCGCTGACCCGTTCAATACTGCTGGCCTAGTGATTGATCCAAAGCTTCACGCCGGGTTCAGGTTTGAGGTATACGATGTATTCGAAGGTAAGTCTGTCTTAATGAACTCTCCAGAGGAAATGTACGATATCTTGGCACTAATTGGAACTCCTGGAAGATATATTGTGAGGAGGATTTATAGAAGGCTAGATGACGAAATCGCTGCTGTAGTTAGTGTAGAAAGACTAAGCCTAATAGCCGGGAGGTATGTCGGTAAAGACGACCCAGTCGCGGTAGTTAGAGCTCAAGCGGGTTTTCCGGCGATCGGTGAGATACTAGAAGCTTTCGCATTTCCTCACTTAGTAGCTGGGTGGATGAGAGGATCTCACCACGGTCCCCTCATGCCCGTACCACAGAGATACTCTAGGTGCACTAGGTTCGACGGGCCACCAAGGCTAGTAGGCCTAGGATTCCAAGTCAGAAACTCCAAGCTAATAGGCCCGGTGGATCTCTTTGATGACCCGGCTTTCGATGAAACCAGGAGGTTAGCTCAGAGAATAGCTGACTATGTGAGAAGACATGGACCATTCATGCCGCATAGACTTGGACCGGAAGAAATGGAGTATACAACCTTACCCGAGGTCTTAGAAAAGCTAAAGGATAGGTTTATCAAAATCGAAGGAGCAACTAAAGCAGCTGAACCTAAGCTGAAAACAGACCTACTCAGCAGGGAGACTAAGGAAGGAGATTAGCTTAGCAAGAAGAGTGTCGGTATGTCTTTAGTGCTCCTGAAAGAACCAATACTCGTAGTAAACTTTAAGGTATACGATTCCTCCATAGGAAGAAGAGCACTAGCTATAGGTAAAGCTGCTGAGAAAGTCCACTTAGAATTCGGGGGTTTAGCAACAATAATCGTTGCTCCACCATTTACTGAGCTGAGGACGCTCTCAGAGTCTCTCGAGATCCCGGTTTTTGCGCAACACGCTGACCCTGTAGATCTGGGAGCTAATACTGGTGCTGTACCACCGGAAGCAATTAAGGAAGCTGGGGCCGCTGGATTCATAGCTAACCATAGTGAGAGGAGACTTAGGCTAGACGAAATAAACTTCCTCATAGAGAGAGCTAAGCGCTTAGAGCTAAAGACTTTAGTTTGTGCCACAAAACCTGAGGAAGCTGCTGCTGTCTCGATATTAAGACCAAACATGGTTGCCGTAGAGCCTCCCGAGCTGATAGGCACTGGGCTAGCGGTATCCAGAGTAAAACCCGAAGTGATAGCTAACTCCGTCGTGATCGTGAGGCAGTATAATAAGGACATCGTGATACTCACTGGTGCTGGAATATCTTCGGCCGAAGACTCTGAAGCCGCTATTCGCTTAGGAACTAGTGGGGTTTTAGTTTCGTCCGCAGTAATGAAGTCCCACGATCCCGAAGGAACTTTGAGGAGTATGGTTAGTGCTATGCTGAAAGCTATTGAGAAACGCGAGCTTTCTCGAGCATAGCCTTAGTTCTCATCAATCTGACTTTCTCTTCTCTCTCCATCTCATCAAACTTCATCTTGAGGTACGCTATTGTTTTCATAATCCTAGGTATGAGGACTTTTTCCAGCATCATTACTTTCCTCCTTGTTCTAGCTATCTCGCTGCCTAAGAGCACGAGAGATTTTTCGTACTCTGCTAGCAGAACAGTTAATTCAAGCAGTTCCCTTCTCCTAAGCTGGATCCTGTAGGACTCTATGGGGATTAAAGGAGAGCTCTGAGGCACATCTCTCAGTTCTAGCATAGGTACCGACACACCTACAGCATTTCTAGTTCCAGCAACAACCCTGAGGTCTACTGCTACGGAGCTAGAGATAGAGTCTAAGTATTCGTAGCCGTGAATCCTCAACGTATTGTAGTAACTTTGGTATACCTCCAAGAGTATCTCATTGAACTTCCTTCTTAGCTCAAGTACTTTACGCAAAGCTATATAGAACTCTTGAACGAGGAGAGTTAACCTATCGCGCAGTATTCTATGTAATCTCCTGGCTAGTATAAGCCTTCTTCTCAGCCTTATTAGCTCGATTTTAGTAGGTCTAGAGATCTTTATTATATCTCCAGAGCTCATCTACCTCCTACCTACTAGCTCTAGCCTATACTTAGGGTGATACTTCTTTAGTGTCTGGGGACTTATCTGCTTTAACTCTTCTTCGGGTAACAGGGAAAGCATTTCCCACCCTAGGTCTAAGGTCTGTTCAAAAGTTCTCCTCTCGTACTCTCCTTGATTTATGAACTTTCTTTCAAATAGGTCGGCAAACTCTAAGTACCTCTTATCCCTGAGAGAAAGAGACTCTGTTCCAACTATGGCCGATAGCTCTCTAAGGTATTGCGCTTCAGCGTACGCCGATATGAGCTGTGAGAATAGCTCCCTGTGGTCTTCTCGGGTTTTGTCTTTACCTATACCTTCCTTCATAAGTCTTGATAGCGAGAGAAAGACGTCGACAGGTGGGTAAATACCTTTACGCCACATATCTCTAGATAAAACTATCTGACCCTCGGTTATGTATCCAGTTAGGTCTGGAATTGGGTGAGTTATGTCGTCGTCAGGCATGGTGAGTATGGGCATTATAGTCATACTTCCCTTCTTAGTTGCTACTCTACCAGCTCTTTCGTATATAGTCGCTAAATCAGTATACATGTAACCAGGGTATCCCCTTCTTCCCGGCACTTCCTCTCTGGCGGCCGATATCTCCTTAAGGGACTCAGCGTAGTTCGTCATATCCGTTAGAATAGTCAGGACGTGCATATCGTAGTTCCAAGCCAAGAACTCAGCTGTAGTGAGGGCCGTTCTTGGTAGTGCTAGCTTCTCTACGGTGGAAGCTGAAGCGGGAGCTATGAAGGCGACGGTTCTATCTAGAGCACCCATAGACCTAAGCTCGCGCAGGAAATACGCTGCTTCCTCATAAGTAACTCCTATAGCACCGAAGACCACAACGAATTTTTCCTCAGAACCTCTGACAGCTGCTTGTCTAACGACTTGCATCGCTATTCTATTGTGTGGAAGTCCAGAACCACTAAATATGGGCAGCTTTTGACCTCTCACTAAAGTTAGAAGACCGTCTATTACTGAGATGCCTGTTTCGATAGGTTCTGAAGGTGGAACTCTTAGAGCTGGGTTAAGAGCACTTCCATGAATGTCTAGATAGTCTTCGGGAATTACTTGGGGACCACCATCAATGGGTCTAGATAGTCCATCGAAGATCCTGCCAAGCATATCTAAGGATACCGGGATCTTTATTGTTTCTCCATAGAACTTTACTACGCTTACCCCAGGAGTTATCCCGGTAGTGCTACCAAAGACCTGAACTACTGCTACGTCTCTACTGACGTCTATAACCTGACCTAGTATTGAGGAGCCATCCACTACTACTTCCACTAATTCACCATACTTTATTCCCCCTATCGCTCTCACGAAGAGTAGTGAGCCTCTGACACCAAAGATCTGCTTAGTGGACTTAACGTACAGAGTCTCGTGTAACAACCTTAATCACCTATTAGCTCCTTGAAATCTGACCTAATGCTCTCAATAACTTTGTTGTACACTCCAGCCTTTAGTTGCTCAAATGTATGGTACTTCATCTGAGCTATTTCAGACCTGCTCTTAAGTTCCCGTATTCTAGCAACTGTGACACCCTTGGTTAAGGCTCTTCTGGAGAGTCGGTAGAATTCCATGATAGCCTCCATGATCATCGCATCTTTTTCAGGTGGAGAATAAGCGTCAACAGGATTTAAAGCACTTTGCTGTAGAAAGTCCTCGCGTATCATTCTAGAGATTTCTAACACTAGCTTATCTTCTTCTGGGAGAGCTTCCGGACCAACTAATCTTACTATATCGCTTAGCTCCGCTTCACGCTGTAGAATCTTCAACGCAACATCTCTATACTCACTCCAATTACTCAGCTTATTCCAGTAATCTTTAACGAAGTCTATGTACAGACTGTAGCTAAGGAGCCAGTTTATTGCTGGGAAGTGGCGACGAGTAGCTAGACCATAGTCTAGCGCATAAAAACATTGAACATACCTAACAGTTGACCTAACAACTGGCTCACTAAAGTCTCCACCTGGAGGTGATACAGCACCAAATACTGTTAGGCTACCGTATCTCTCCGGTCTACCCAAGGTCCTGACCCTACCGGCTCTTTCGTAGAACTCCGCGAGCCTACTCGATAAGTATGCTGGAAAACCCTCTTCGCCAGGCATTTCCTCCATTCTACCACTTATTTCTCGCATAGCTTCTGCCCACCGGCTAGTAGAGTCAGCTACCATGACTACATCATAACCCATATCCCTAAAGTACTCACCGATCGTTATACCTAGAAACACGCTAGTTTCCCTCGCAGCTACCGGCATGTTACTCGTATTAGCTATGAACACCGATCTCTCCATCATGGGTCTACCCCTTCTTGGGTCCATGAGTTTCATGAAGCTCGTGAGAGCGTCTGACATCTCATTACCTCTCTCACCACAGCCTACGTAGATAGCTATATCGGAATGACTCCACTTAGTTATTTCTTGAAGAGCTACAGTCTTTCCAGTACCGAAGCCTCCAGGTATGGCTGCCTTACCTCCTTTTGCTATAGGGAACAAGTAATCTATTACCCTTATGCCTGTAATTAACGGTTCCACGGGGCTAAGCTTTTCAGCATAGGGTCTCGGCTTTCTAATGGGCCACAGCTGATACATCTTTACTTCGTATTCTCTATCACCTGAGGCCACTATAGCTACAGAGTGTTCAACGGTATAATCACCATCTTCGGCAATCCACTTAATGTACCCACTTACCCCAGGAGGAATCATTATCTTGTGTACTACCAGCGGTGTCTCCTTAACAAGCCCGATAACATCCCCTGGGAACACTTTGTCTCCGAGCTTTACATCCCTAATTCTCTCATAGTTCCACTTGACTTCTCGGTTTAAAGAAGGGACACTAACGCCGCGCTTTATGAATATGCTCCCGGTTTTTATACCTATGTCTCTCTCCGGTCTCTGAAGACCATCGTATATCGATCCTATTAGGCCAGGACCTAGCTCTGCCGACAGAGGCCTACCGGTAGCTAAAACTTTCTCTCCGACAGTTAAACCCGAAGTTTCTTCGTAAACCTGAATATAGGCTCTGTCGCCCCTAATAGCGATTACTTCACCTATTAAACCTTCCTCACCTACTTTAACGACCTCATACATCATGACACCCGTCAAACCTTCAGCTACAATGAGAGGTCCCGAGATCCTGTATATCCTTCCAGCTCTATCCACACTACTCACCTAAGTGAACCTCATATCCGATAAACTTGCGTATGAGGTCTCGGTAGTACTCCTGAGGGTCTGCTGTTAGATCTCCAGGCTCGTCAGGAATCTCTAGTAGTATAGGGTATAGCTTGGTGTGAACTTCCGCAGGCAACCTCATGGCTCTTAGAAGGGATTTCTGCACAGCTATTACGGCTACGTCTCCAGACCTCATAAACTCTGCTACAGCCATAGACGCGCTTATGCTATCGTCTACTCCTACTACGTTAGTGGTCCCCAAGATCTTAGCCAAGGGCACTAGCTCTTTCTTTACTACCGCAACCAGCTTGAGCTTTTTAGTTCCAGACATGCTTACCACCTCTTAAGCGTTTTAGGTAGAAAAACATATCGCAGTATTTTGGACTCGTAGTACTTAATTACTAAGTAAAGAGTTAGTAAATTGATTAGACCATCTCTGTGCGATAAAAGCCCGTTAGCTATGTTTAGAGCCTCGACAGCTTCATAAATAGTGTACTTTATTAGCC
This sequence comes from Thermoproteota archaeon, assembly GCA_030550455.1. GTDB lineage: Archaea > Thermoproteota > Thermoprotei_A > Sulfolobales > NBVN01 > DRZP01. Next base: position 253,111 of record JAUQPH010000002.1, on the reverse strand, counting down.
CTGCTCTATCAATTCGCCCCAACGAGTCGACCGCTCTCTTAAGGAGTATCTCAGTGAGAGGGTTTAAATTAAGGAGTCTTAGGAACTGATCGAGTTTGGAGGAACCTAAACCGATTAGCTCGGCGTTCCTTAGGTACCTAAAGTTGTGCAATACTGCTAACGACTTGATTACCTCGTAAGCCCAACTGCAGTCTTCGCTGATCTCGCTAAGTGAGCTTCGTACCCTACTTAAATACTCGATTAACAGACCTTCAACTCCCTCCCTACATGCGGCGTGCTCTAGATAAGCGGTTGTAGCTAACTTTACCCCCGCATCTTTATCTGCTGACAAAGGCGTAGCACTATGTGCTCCTCCTGTCTTTGAAGAACCTAAACACCTGAGTTCTAGCTCTCCTAGTTCAAAAAACGTCTTAACGTAGTCAAGGTAAGCATGTGGTAGATACTTTACAACCTCACCGATCTCATTTTTAAGAATGGCGCGTACCTGCCTATCGAGTTCCTCATAAGACTTTACATCACGTAGATTTACAAGCATTAGCCTAAAGCCAGGCTGTTGGGACGCCGTTTCCACGCTAATGTCTAGATCTCTTAAAGCTACTTCAAGCATATCATGTATTCTGGGAGGTCTACTCATTAGGGTCTGAATCAAACCTATAGAGACTTCCCTTGATGGTCTCAAAGACCCACCTCTTTTATAATGTCTTTACTCAATCTGGAGAGAAATACTGTAATCCTAGAGTCATAGCTATTATCTATCCTTATCCTACCTTCATGATCTTCAACTATAACACCGCCAGAGATTCCTGCTGTTCGTAGTTCTAGCTCCAACTTACTGGACGTAGCTATCTCCTTTACAACTTCCTTAGCGAGTTCGAAGTCTCTTTCAGATACGTACACCGTTAGCTTGCTTAGTTTTCCTAAACTATTTTCAGCCGCGCTGATAGATTCTATTAAGAGATTCTTCAAGGATAAAAGCCTGTGCTCAGGCTTCAGTTCTTCCAGGAATCGTACTGCTTTAGAGATAACTTTATTAATAAGGTCGTACCTAGCTTTATTCACGATCAGCCTAGCTTTCATTTTAGCTTCAGCTATTTTAGCTTCGTAGTTGAGTTCTGAAATTACCTTCTTTTTCTCGAGTTCGACAATTGCTCTCTTCCTACCTCTAGCCTCCTCTATAATCTTTTTAGCTTCTTCTTGAGCGGCTACTACTATCCTTTCAGCATCTTCACGCGCTTTCTTTAAAACCGCCTCTCTCAGCAACTCTATAGAACTCATTAAACCACCAATGAAACCATGAGAAAACCGTATACTAACCCCAACATCCCGAAGAGCTCTTCGTAGGCAGCTAAGATAAGTCCCATCGAGAAGATGCCTCCTCTAGTCTTCACTAGGAGAGATATGGCATCTGCGCACACTATCCCCTGCATCCACGCGGAAAACAGCTGTGCGAACCCTACAAAAAGTGATATTCCTAAAAACGCTAGTGCCGTTGTTATCGGTATGATACCTCCATATTTAGCTAAAGCTGTCGGCAAATACTGCGAGTACATAAAGTAAACGAACACAAAACCATATATGAGAGTTTGAGATGCTGGAAAGAACGTTAAGAGTAGCACAGGTGCTCGCATGGCAGGCTCCTCGGATATTATGGAGAGACCTACAGAAGCGGCTCTCCTGATACCAAGAGTTGTCCCTATGACAGCTAAAGCTTCAGCTAAAGCAGGAGCTAGATACGCTATTACACCTGCCTCCATGTTTAAATCTCCTAAATCAACTATAGAATCACTATATAAGCATTACCCCACGGTGATAGGTATAAATCGACTTAATGTTTTTTATTTACTTAAAGAGTCGTTCTCTTACCAATCGGCTATCTTCGTTTATAAACCATGAAGTCCCTATATAGATGCGCTATTGCTTTCAACGAGGGACAGTTTTCTTCACGATGGTTACACGGTTAGTTTGCGCTTATTCCGTTCTGGAAGCCCATAAACCCCTATATAGAAGACGATCTTGAGTAGGAATGAGCTCGATGAGCTTGACGAGGGGGACTTGAAAGATACCTGCCTCACCGTAGGGAGCGGTGTGAACTACGGTAACCTGAGGAAACTCTCTCCCGTAAGTAGGGCTGAGGGAGAGAGAGCCGTTAAGAGATGGGTGGTTGCTCATTGGTTTTCACGTTTTCTTATCCAGCCTTTCAGCCTCCATCGAGAGATGGTTAAATGCTTCAGCCCGATACCCGTTGTCTTTTAGCTATTTTTATTTTAACAGAACTATTAGCGAATACCGCCTACTCTTCTTATGTTATTGACTGCGGGACGACTCTTAGTCGAGGTCTATGTTAGGTACTTTACGTCACAGTGTATTAAGGTTTCTGTGCGACTATATGGTTACTTTCCCGACAACTACCTTTACTGGCTTGATTCTCCTTCCTTGGGCTTCAAAAAACTTAGACGATATCTCAAATAAGCAAAGTCTTAACGAATGGACAAACGGACTCACAGCTGAGAGCGCTAAATTCAAAGTATGTATAATCAACACTAAGAATACTCCAGCAACTACGCCTATAACGTAGTTGAACTCTATTATACTGCCAACTACTCCAGAAAGTATACTATTAAACGCTTCTGCTAGGAAAGCCGTGCCACCAGCTATACCGGCTATCCTAACGTAGGAGAACACGTCACCCACTATCCCCACGACATCGAAAAGCCACAGAAAACTTCCAACGCTACCAGTTGTTTTGATCTTGGCAAAGATAACCATAGCTATGCCTACAATAGTCAGAGATTGTGCTACTGTATAGAGTTCATCAGCGACGTATGTCCAACCTAGATTAAATACACGTGTCACAACGAATAGTCCCCCGATCATTAAGACCAGTATGCCTACTTCGTATATTGAGTCATAGTTCTTACGGAGCTTTATGTTCTTAGCTAAAGCTATTAGATGGGATACAAAGGTAAATGCGAAACCTATGATTAGGCTAAGCCCTATTAGCTCCATTATGTTGAAAGTATTAATAAGTGGTTTTTCTATTGGTATGAATCTACCAACTAGAGAACCGAGGAAGCTCTTAGATGCTATTCCAGCAACCACGCTGAGAACTCCCCCAATATAGAGGATTTTCTTTAATCTCACGAACCCTGGAGATTCTGGGTCTGAAACAAACTTAGGCAGTATATACCTCGTGGCTAGAATAACTCCTAATCCATAACCTGCGTCAGACATCATTAAGGAAAAGAAGAGTAGAAACGAATAAGTTAGCAGCGGGGTGGGATCCCATTCATGCGGCGATGGCATACCGTAGAGCTCGGTCAGTAACTCGAATGGCTTGAATGGCTCAAGATTCTTGAACTCCACTGGGGGATTCTCGTCGGGAACTATGCTAGCGTAAATAGGGTAGGAACTTAAGGACTTAAGAAGGTCGTTTACCTTGGATCGAAGCACCCAGCCTGATACCACAGCAACGTATTTAGAGCTAATAGCACTCCGGAGAATTTTAAGCCTTTCATACTCGCTTTCAACTAGAGACTTCAGTAGTGCTATATCCTTAGTCACAAATTTAAGTACTTCTCTCTTTTTGCTATCAAGTTCCTCCAGAGTCTTACGTATTTCAGCTATCTTCTCCTCTAGTCTAGCGACGAAGGTATCTAAGCGTTCTTCCGAAGGCTCTCTAACGTCCAGCACCCTCACATCTAATCCAGAGGTCCTAACTATGTCCTCAAGTACTCCTGGGGCAAACGCTAAAGAAGCTACTATTTTCTTCCCATGTTGAACCTCCCCAAGTATGGCGACAGACTTCTCCCTAAGTACTTCATAAGATCCTTCTGTAGCTACTACTGATTTAATGACTATGAGCTTTCCAGAGTAATTTAACAATGAAACCTTTCCATCGGGGTACTTGCTAAGTAGTACTTCTGCTATTTTCTTTACCGCCTCAAGTTCCTCTAGCTCTGTGTTACGTAGAGAAATTAGCTCGTTGATGTTCTTAACTCTCTTACATACTTCTTCTAAGTTATTGGTTAGTGACTCTAAAACTGCTCTGAGACTATCCTGAGGTACCTCTATGCGCACTACAGTTTTTTCTGCGAGATTTGACTCGAGATACTGGTACACTTCCTTTGCTTTATCTAAGAGAGTAAAGTAGCTTTCAATTTCTTTAAACTCTGGACTACCTGGTTCCAGAGCTACGGGTTCAAGTACTCCTCTCTTCACCATCAGCTCAGTAACTTCACCAACATAGTCTCTTGGTACTATCATCGTAAGTTTTACAGCTACATCGGGGTCGCTGAGGATAGCCTGCCTAATGCTACTCAATCCGAATCCCTGCTACTATTGAGGCTATCTTCTTAGCTAGTCTGTCTAAAGATTCTTCAGGTATCGTCATTAATCTTCTTACCTCTTCTTCGGCACGCATTGTTATCTCGCGGATTTCCTTTTCTAGCGATCTCTCTAACGACACTCTCAATTCCTCGAGCTCTTTCTTATAGCTTTCGTCGGCAAGAATCCTCTCGGCTTCGGCTTTAGCCTCAGTAACTATAGCATGAGCTCTCTTCTTAGCACTTTCAAGTAATTTCTCAGCTTCGGCTTCGATACTCGCTACGATGTCGCTCAAGCTGACACCAATCACTTAGAAATGAGGTAGGTAAATATAGATTTCACTTTTCCGTACGCTGATGACGCCAGATCGAGCGATTTCGCAGAGCCGTTAGCAAAGATATACCAACACTTAGGACTTAGAGGGTTGATAATTGTTTTGATACGTTAGGTTTATAAGGGTTTTGTGTTGGTGTAGGTGTTTGATGGTTTCTCAAGGTCGAAACTGAGGTCAGGTGTGTAGGATAAGGCGAGTTGAAATATGGTGGAATAATTTCTCCTTAGCTCAAATAGTTGAGGTTCATAAATAAATAGTTTCTCACTTCGGTGCTCAATACCTAGAATTCTACTTACTAGTTCTATAGCGTATTTATCCTCTATCACGCCAACGATACCTCTCGATTCTGGAATTATGGTTATAACGACCGGGAGAAAGACGTGGTCCCAGTTTTCTTTATCAATAAGTGTCGAAACCCTCTCTAGTTCACTTCTCCTGAAAAAGTGTTGCGTTCCATCTCTACAAATCACACTAGGAAATTCCTCTTTTAGTAACTCCTTTAGAGACTTCCTGTAATGGGGAAGGTGTTTGTTGACTATCTTAAGCTCCTCTCTCAGTAGTACTTCAACTAAGTCGTCACGCCTCATAATTTCCCCATTTACTGTTGGTTCTGATAGGTAATATGTTCAGGAACAGGAATTAGAGTACTAAGAGTAATATATCGAGATGCTTATTCCTTAGATTTCCTAGTCTCTGAATTTGAGGTGTTAGAACACTCCTCTAGTGGACCAATTAAGGTAACCTCAACTTCACTGCCTTCGTCGTATCCCTCGAGGTCCTCAGGTACTTCAAGGATAGCGTTGGCCTTTATCAGTGTTGAGAGTATACCTGAACCTGTCAGTCTGAGCGGTATTATTACGACTTCACCGCGGTCTCGGCATGCAATAACTCTATAGAAGGACTTAAACCCCACCTCGTTAGATAATCTCCGCACCAACTTCCCACTAATTGTCGGTTTAACCTCTGAGACACTACCGAAGGCTTTATTAAGTATGGGGGTTAGAAATAGCTCTAAGCTTATATATGCCGCTACTGGGAGACCAGATATTAGGAGCACCGGCTTACCGTTTACGAGATAAGCACTAGCTGTTCTCCCGGGCCTGATTCTAACTCCACGAAAGATTTCTTTAGATGACTCAAGCTTTAGAACAGCGTCTGGAGCTAGATCTCGTGACCCGACCGAGCTCCCTCCGGTTATGATTGCTATATCAGAAACCTGTAGAGCTCTTCTTAAGGCTTCCGAAATCTCCTCGATGTCGTCGGGAACCACTTTAGTATAAGATACTTCCCCACCTATCTCTTTTATATATGCTGTAATCAAGTAATAAGTCGTGTTAGGAACTAATCCTTTCAGTATTTCATCACCAGTGTTCAGTACAGCGATCCTCGGCTTTCTAAAAACCTCGACACTATCGTAGCCTGATGCGGCTAAAGCTGCCACATGCCACGGCTTTAGCTTGGTGCCTTTGCGAACAATCGTGTCTCCTACTCTAAGGTCCTCTCCACGAAACGATATGTTCGAGTATCTCGGATACGTTCTATACAAATAGACTAGGTTATCCCTTATAAGGCAGTATTCGATGGGAATCACAACATCGGCTCCACTAGGTATTGGAGCACCGGTAGATACTAGTACTGCTTCGAATTGACTAAGCGACGTAACGTCGCTACTGTCTACGTCTACTCTACCGACAAGCTTAAGTAACACGGGCGAAGTCTCTGAGGCTCCAGCAACATCGGTGAATCTCGCAGCAACACCGTCTACAGCGGACCTATCGAACGGGGGCAGGTCGACTCTTGAGATGTAGTCTCTATAGACGTATCTTCCAACAGCGTCCTGAATGTCGACGACTTCTCCCTCTATGTCTATTGAGACCTCGTTAACGAGTTTTTCAAGGACTTCACTAACACTCGCAAACTTCATCGTCTTACTCACTTCTCTACACCCAATAACGCTAGTAACCCTTCTTTTTACGCGTTGTTTTGGAGACCAACCTTTATAAGCCAGCATCATCAAACTTTATCTGGTGCCGCGGTAGTATAGCCCGGCCAAGTATGCGGGCCTTTCGAGCCCGTGACCCGGGTTCAAATCCCGGCCGCGGCACTGACTACTGTAGCAACAATAACTCTTGTCCGATAATGATCCCCTCTGTTTACTAGGTCACTCCTTAAGGTACTGGGACCCTGCTGTAAGGAGTTTCCCCATACTTACTACCAACAGCCCTAACAGCCTTAATGTAACCCGCTTTGATCCACCTATGAAGAGTGAAGAGTAGTGTAACTAATACCAAGCCTTCTACAAACATCCTTTAGTCTCAATATCTTCTCAGACTCGCTAACCCTAATAAAAATAAGCAAAAACAAGGCTTATAAAACAAATCCTAGGAAAATCAAGAAGGAAACAGCCCTTATAGATGAACTGTGATGAAAGCTATTATCGAACCATCGACCTAAATAACCCACTGAAGTGTTGCGGATTACTTATTAAACTAAAGTTATAAAAGATACTCGGTGAGCTACCTAAGTGTCATCAGAAGGTGAGCTAGGAAAGAAGAGGGATATAAAAGTCCTCCTCTCGATAATACCTCCCGCAGAGGCCCTTAAAAAGCAAAAGAGCACTCCGCAAGAGATAAGAGTAAAGCTTAAGTACAACCCTGTAGTGAAGACAGGTAGTCTATATGTAAACCCAGAGCTTGCTAAAGAGCTTTCTATAGGTGATTACGCTGAGATCTCAGTTCATGGAAGGAGGGTGAAGCTGAAGGTAGTTGTTAGTGAGGAGGTTCCACGAGGAGAAGTGTGGGGCTCTGCCGATTTAAAATCTCAGGGAATAGCTGATAACAGTATCGTTACCATCAGGCCTGCTAGCCAGTAGAGCCATGGACTTAAAAGAGCCTTCTTAACTAGTTGTTGGGTGTCGAGCATTTAGCTCTGAAAACCTTGAGATTAGCAAGGAAGAGCTCAAGCCCCTCATCAAGGAGTTGAAGAAGTGGAGTGCTCACGCAACAACTCTTCTGTCTCTTTATGTACCTCCAGGTAGACCAATAGGCGAAGTCGTGAACATGCTAAGACAAGAGCTTTCGATTACTGAGAACATAAAGTTAAAAAGGACTAGGTCTAAAGTTCAGTTTGCTCTCGAGTCAGCTATAGATAGGCTCTTAAAAATACCGAAAATTCCGAGAAACGGTCTCGTGGTGTTTGCTGGAGAACATGATGATACAGGTGAGACATTAGTACTAGTGTTCTCACCCCCTGAACCTATTAACGTGTTTTTCTATCGAACGGACAAGTACTTCCACACGGAATTCCTGGAGAGTATGGTAGAAGAAAGCGATGTATACGGTTTAATAGTCATCGAGCGCGATGAAGCTACTATAGGCCTCTTGAAGGGTGGAGCTGTAGTTGTTCTAGATGAGCTGGAGGCTTACATACCTGGAAAACACAGCAAAGGAGGATGGTCTCAGAGGCGATATGATAGAATAATTGAGGAAATGGTTGAGGAGTTCTATAAGAAAGTTGGTGAGAAAGCTAGTAGCTACCTCATACCACTACTAGAAGCAGGTAAACTAAGGGGGATAATAGTCGGAGGTCCTGGATACTCTAAGCTAGATTTCGTTAAGGGTGGCTACCTTGACTATCGCCTCCAGAAAGTAGTTCTGGGAACCCCGCTAGATGTAAGCTCTCAGGGTGAGCCTGGTCTCAGGGAGCTAGTTGAAAAAGCTAAAGAGTTCATTAAAGAAACGAAGTACCATAAGACTAAGGAGGTCTTAGAGGAGTTTAAGTACCACTTAGCAAAAGACGACGGGTTGGCTACTTATGGCGAACTAGAGATAGTTAGGGGACTTGAGCTAGGTGCAGTTGAGGTTCTCGTCATCGTAGAGGATCATCCTAAGCTAACAGAGCTGAAGAATCTAGCCGAGTCGAGAGGTACTAGAATAGTAGTAGTTAGTGAGGAGTTCATGGAGTACGAGTGGCTCAAGAAAGCTTTTGGTGGAGTCGTAGCTATACTGAGGTATCCACTGACTAGCTAGTTTCCTCGCCGCCTCCTTCCTCTTCGCTAAGGAGATCCAAGAGAATTTCGTAGAACTCCTCTTTCTCTTGCTCAATCTCTTCTTGACTTCTCATCAGTCCTCCTCCTTCACTTACTATAGATGTAGTTTTCACTTTAGACTCCGAACCTGCTTTACCAGATAGCCTATACTTTTCTCCTCTTTTAGATACCTCTTCATAACCGCAACTCGGGCATTTGAATACGTAGTTGTCATCTTTTTTCTGAGGCACCATCACTGTTCCACACTTGGGGCAGAATTTCGTATTGGCTCACCTTAATCACTAGGAGATTGGGCATTTATAAGCTTTTGTGCTGAACCCCTACTGATGCCGAGACTGTTAGAAAGCTTTGGGAGTGAGCAAGTGGCTGTATAGGCTTAATCGATAAGTGAACTCCTGGCTGAAGGCTTATGTAGCATTTTCGGTGCTGAATATCGGGTTGGCATCGTTATTCGTATAAGGATTCTGGTCTTATCTGTAATAATGCTTTAGGTTCGGTAGTTAAAAGCTCCGTAGGCTTACTGCTATAGGGAGCTGGGTGAAGGTAGCCATAATTCATGAAGCTCCGGTACCTACTTCAGCTAGTAGACAGCTTATGATGGCGTTTATGAAACGTGCCGTAAAGGTTATGTACTTGAGACTCTCTCGGTTAGTGTCATATATTTCAAGTAGCGAGGGTTGGGTAAGTGTTGGTTCAGATACGAAGCTTGAAGAGCTAGATGCTGCCGTAGTTAGAGGGCTCGGTAGTGTTGCTACGCTCGAAACACTTCTTCGTAGGGTTAACTTACTAAAGCAACTAGAGTCACGAGGAACAGTAGTGGTCAACCCTGTAAACTCTATCATGGTAGCGCGCGATAAGCATCTCTCAATGATGGAATTGCGTAAGGCCGGTCTCGCAGTTCCCGAAACTGCTGTGGTAGAAGACGTATTCGATGCGGTGGAGATAGCTAAAAAGTGGGGTAAAGTCGTCATAAAACCGCTCATAGGTAGCATGGGATATGGAAGCATTCTCGCCAGTGACCCAGATATGGTGTATAACGTCGGTAGACTCCTACAGATGCATGGACTACCTATTTACATACAAAAGTACGTCCGAAAGTACGAACGAGACATCAGAGTGTTTGTAGTAAAAGATAGAGTTTTAGGAGCTATGTATAGATATTGCCCAGAAGGAACGTGGAAAACTAACGTATCTCAAGGAGCTAGAACCGAGACTGCTGAGTTAACTGAAGAACTAGCGGAAGTAGCACTAAAGGCCGCAAAAGCATTGAATCTCCTCTACACAGGTGTAGATATAGGTGAAACAGACGAGGGCTATGTAATATACGAGGTTAACGCAACTCCTCAATGGGAAGGCTTTATGAGGACCACAGGAATAAACCCAGCCGAATATATAGCAGATATGGTAATAGAGATCGTGAAGAACTAAAAATAGCACTCTCACATCTAACAATTAGTCGCAGCATACTATCACCAAATCAGCAGCGTTACTTTCGCATACTCTCACAAATGAATGCGACCTAGCTTTTCAATGATTCTGAAGCTGAGGCTAGTGATAATAATTAGAACTATTTGAGAGAGGATCTATTTGATAGCCAACAATATTGCTTAAGTCAGCACTTAACTAGCGACAAGAACTAGAAACGAATAAACTTCAAGTAAGTTTTAAGAGGTTATTTGTGAAAAATTTCTTCTCAGTTTAGTTATTACTAGGTAAATTCACGTTACTCTTCTTCCTTTTTCTTCTCTTCTTTCTTTTCCTCCTTAGCTCTCGAGGCGGCTATGATGTCGTCGATCCTCAATATCATCGTGGCTGCCTCAGTACCCGCCTTTAAAGCGTTAGTCTTAACTATTAATGGCTCAACTACACCCATCTTTCTTGAGTCCTCTATAGTTCCTGTGTACACGTTGATACCGAAGTACCTACCATCGGCCTGGCTATGAGCTCTCCTAAGTTCGCTAAGTTTCTCTATTGGATCGAGTCCAGCATTTTCCATCAGTGTAGCAACAATTCCTTCGAGAGCTTTAGCGAATGCCTCTATAGCTAAGGACTCTTTACCTCCTACCTTGTTAGCGTAGTCTCTTATATGTCTTGCTAGCTCTATCTCAAAAGCTCCAGCACCGTAGACTACCTTAGGTACTTTAACTACGTCAGCTACTACGCTGAGGGCATCTCTAAACACTCTCTCGGCTTCATCGACTACCCTCTCAAGACCTCCTCGAATTAATATGCTGACCGCCTTCGGGTTCTTAGTGCCCTCTATGAACACCATCTTGTCTTCGCCGACCTTTCTCTCTTCTACTAGTTCAGCGTACCCTAGGTCGTTCTCTGTTAGGTCCTCGATGTTGCTGATTATCCTTCCTCCTGTTGCTCTCTCTAGTTTCTCCATGTCAGACCTCTTCACTCTTCTAACAGCTAGAATACCCTTCTTAGCTAAGAAGTGCTGAGCAACATCGTCAATACCCTTCTGACAGATAACAACATTAGCACCAACAGCAACTATCTTATCGACCATAGATTTAAGTATGTTCTCCTTTTCCTCGAGGAACTTCCTCATTTGCTCTGGGTCGCTGATTCTTATCTCAGCATCTATCTCGGTTTTTTCGATCTCCAGTGGCGCATCTAAGAGTAATATCCTAGCTTTCTCCACCCTCTTCGGCATGCCTGGATGAACTACTTCTTTGTCAAGTATTATACCGTAGACTAACTTGGTATCAGCTAGAGAACCTCCATGCTTCTTTATTATCTGTATGTTATCTATATCGACGTATTTCCTTCCACCTCTCTCTTCAACAACCTGCTGTACTGCCTTAACAGCTATTTCAGCAAAGTGGTCTTTAACTCCGTGAACCGCTTTGCTAGTTAAAGCTGTTGAAGCTATCTTCTTGAGGAGTTCGAAGTTCTGAGGATCTATATCTTCAGCTATTTCATTAGCGTACCTTGATGCCTCCTCTAAAGCCTTCTTATATCCGTTGACTATAACGGTTGGGTGGACGTTTTTAAGTAGAAGCTCCTCAGCTGCCTTAAGTAGCTCTCCAGCGAATATTACGGACGTCTTGGTCCCGTCACCTACCTCTTCGTCCTGACCCTTAGCTATCTGAACAAGCATCTTAGCCGTGGGGTGCTGAACGTCCATCTTGTCGAGTATCGTAGCACCATCGTTGGTAATAGTCACGTCTCCGATAGTGTCAACTAGCATTTTGTCCATGCCACGCGGTCCGTAGGTTGTTCTAAGCATTTCTGCTACTGTTATAGCGGCCATCATGTTGTTCCTTAAAGCTTCAAACCCCGCTGTTCTCGTAGAGCCTTCTTTGAGTATGAGTACGGGTATACCCTGAGTCGGTACCAATGCGGCTTTGGCTTTCTCTGCCATCTTATACCCCATAGTTTTAAAATAAAATTCTTCTATTTAAGCTTTTATGAAACTCATCCGCCCTCACTTGTTGCTGACAACGAGGTCGTAAGCTTCATTAAGGGTTCAACGACGATGACCGCTTGAGGTGGCAGTAGATAGAAGATTACAAATCCCATTTCATAAATCGAAACACGCTTGGCGATTACTAAAGCAAGTTCGTTGAAGGCATCTTACGTGCTCTAAAACTGCCTCCCGTTTCGCTAGACAGAAAAGTCAGGAAATTCTCTGTTAAGCTACTACCGTTATGGTTTTGCGGAAAACGGGGACTCGCTAAAGCGAGTGGTATCTTTATAAGAGAGTTGCTGAGCTAGCTAACGGGTGTGGTTCTCCCGTATCACTGGAGAACTTGAATCAGCTAGAGAATAGTTTAGATGGTGACAGCTCCTTTAACAAGAAGCTGTCACTCTGGTCCCACAGAAGAACACAGTTGACTGCATGTCACGAAGCACTTGAGAGAGGTCTTGAGGTTAGGTACGTCATCCCCGAGGAAAACGTCGTTCACGCGCCCCAAATGTGGAGGTAGACTCAAGGATAACGGTGGTAGAGTATGAGATGCGCTACTTGCAGATGCGTAGAAGACGGAGGCGTGAACGCATGTATAAACCTGTTCCTCAGGTACTCAAGATGCGGAGTACCCGAGGTCACCATGAACTTCCCCAAGGGTAGAGCAGATCCAAGACCGATGCAGGGAAGAGGTGAAGAGGTGACACCAGCCTGTGTGAACTTATATCAGGGCTGGACACCACCGGATACTATTGGAAGTATGTCGACACAGTCTTCCCTATCGAGCACCATGTTAAACTCTCTCTTGGTTATCGGTCTTTCGTTTACTAATATCAAAAAGCCCTCGCTGTCTATCAGTTTCGCTAGTTCACCGTATTTTTCCCTTAAAACTTTCAGTAACTCATCAAGTCTTGTTACATCTAAGTCTAACGAGTCTCTGCCTACTACAGCCCTAAGAGAGCCGAAAAACCTAACTTTAACCAACGCACCACCTAATTATTTGATCTTCCGCAAGCCCTAATAAGTCCTTCTTAAGCACTCACCTTCTTGAAAGCATGCCCCATAAGCTATATATTTTTACTAGCCCTTAGCATCTAGGGTTCGAGAGGTGCCTAAACAGAAAAGAAGAACGCTTCCGGGTGCCTTGCTCCTTTTAGTTTTAGTAAGCTCAGCCATAGCTCTCGGAATCTACGGCAATAAAATACTAACCACTGGAACTGGGGCAACCAGGACGGAAACTCCTATTGAGACCTTTACGTACACAGAGACTCCAGAAACCCCGCCAGAGAGCACCAACATTAACACAACTTTGACAACCCCCACAACCTGAAACATAGCTCTCAAGGCATCGCTAAGTAGTCATCAAATACGAGGAAAGATATGTGAGCTCTAGACTCGCAATTTAAGCTTTCGTTATAAGGTAGAGTTGTTCAAGTTAAATAGTCGGTAAAACGCTACCTTGGCATCTCACACACTATGTTAAAACAGTGTGTTGCGATTAGAGCGTTTATACATGGCACTAGTAGTGCTTGAATTTTCATAATAACATTGGAATCTTAATGGGGCTTCCTTCGAAGTCTTTGATTATATCGAATGTATACTTAACCTCCAGGAAGTTTTTGCGGAACTCTACGACTTTCTTTTTAATCTCTCTAGGGTCTTTTCCGTCAATGACTACCTCTCTAATTAGTCGAGCTAGATACCTGAAATCATCTTCTCTCATTCCAAAACGAGTCATTTCCTGCGTTCCAAGCCTTATACCGCTTGGATCTCTCACTGCTTCTGGCGGGTCCCAGGGTAATAGATTCTTGTTTACTATAATGTTAGCGTCTTCTAGAGCCTTCGCTACTTTAGCTCCCCCACCATGCTGCCTCACATCAACTACTATCGTGTGTGACTTAGTGTAACCTAAATGCTCAGCAAGTACTTTAAAGCCTTCTTCTGCTAAAGCCTCAGCAAAAGCTTTGGAGTTTCTTATTATTTGGTCAGCATATTCTTCACCAAAGTAGATCATCTCAATAGCTGTAACAGCTGTTGCCGGAAGTCTATGTAAGTGGTGGTTGCTCACAAACCATGGAAAGACGTACTTAGATACTTGTTTATACATTTCCTCATCATCGGTAAAGATCACACCTCCCTGTGGGCCTGGGAAAGTCTTGTGAGTAGATGATGTAGCTACATCAGCACCTTGGTGTATAGGATTAGGCCACCTATTGCCTGCTATAAGACCTAATACGTGAGCTACATCGTGAACTACTCTAGCCCCTACAGCGTGAGCTGCATTCGAGATCTCCTTAGTGGGGTGAGGAAATAGGTAGACCGAGGCTCCTAGTGTTACAAACTTAGGTCTTACTTCTTCGATCATCTTCACCGCTTTATCTACATCTATATTCCACGAGTCTAAGTCGAATGGTAACTCTATATGTTCTATACCTAGGGCTCCCAGAGTTCCGAACTTAGTGTGAGATACGTGAGCTCCCGCTTGAACTGGAGCTATTAAAGCTTTATCTCCTGGGTTAGCTAGTACTCGAAAAACTACGGCATTAGCTACGGTCCCACTTATAGCTCTTGGCTCTATGTACTTAACCTTTAGGAGCTTGCTCATGAGCTCCATAACGAGAAGCTCTACTTCATCAGTGTAAATGTTCCCCTGATAATACCTCTTTCCAGGCTTACCTTCGGCATATCTGTGCATCATATCAGTGAAGTACGCGGCTTCTGCCAGCGGTGACATAGTGTTCTCAGAAGCGATCAAGTTTATGCACTCAAACCTCCTCCACCTATTGTGGTTCTTAGTTAACTCAATCACTTTCGCTAACTCAGGTGGTATAGACACAGATACCACCAAGCCACATATCGGCTGAAAAATTTTAAGTATCACTGAAGAGGAAGAGTTTGAAAGCCGTTGAGTATACACTAAGAAGGCTATAATGCGTTAACTCCATTTGGGAAGTCGCTGTTGTTAGTGCCTAACGCAACTGTTTTCAGGCTCCATATTTTTCATAGTTGGTGTAGATAGAAACACTTGTAAGCATCTCAAGTGCCTCATATGTGGATGTAGTTCGATAAGGATCAAGAACCCAGCGAAGACCCTCCCTAAGTTACTTGAGATATTTGGTACCCGAAGTCGCTGCACTTCAAAAGTTGCTACAACCTCATTAATGCTTAAACACGGGAAACGACCTGGTGGTATTATGCGGTTTATTAAAAAATCTCTAGATAGTTGTTAGTCGAGATATCGGAGCCGGGCTACATTAGCTCTAAAAACGTGATTTTTCATACCTGGGGTTCGGGTTTCGTGTTGGTTGATGTGACTTGATGTCAACCCCTCGCTTCACGGACCTCGGGCACCCTTCATCGGTGTCCACCTCGTCGGTCTCCCTCGCTCGGGGTAACCCCAACCCACAGCTCCCCTTCATCTAGTTCGGGTTCACGACCGTGGGGAAATCCACATCTTGACGTTAGATATCCCACTCACTCGGGTCTTCACCACGCACCCGCATCGCGGGCCCGTCCTTCGATAAAGCGACTTACATCAACCCCTATAAACCTCTGTGAAACTGAAGCAGCTGCGCGAGGTTAAGCAAAGAACTCCTTAGCTAGACAGTGAGTACTTCAAGGTCGAGATGAAAGAATGTGGAGAAGTAAGCAATTAAGAAAAGTTATGAGAGTCCTGAGAAGATGGTATTTCATGAAGAAACTCTAGTCAAAGAGGTTTGGTATTACTATGGTATACAGTTAATAAAAGCGTTTGTTTATTGAGTCCTATTAATATTTATGTGCAAAGCAGTTTAGTCTTACGGCCGACGTTTCTTAAGCTTGATAAGATTTTCCTAGAGTAGCAAATATATATGAACGGATAATATCAGAAGTTGAGGATGTAATATGGCAAGTAATAGAGTTAATCTCAATTACTTAATAAACTCTCGGCAAAAGCCTCAGTGTGCTAAAATAGTTACTTTTAGAGTCAACACGGAGCTTAATGAGCTAATAGTCGTAGCTGCGAAAGAAGCCGGTAAATCTAAGAGCGAGTTTATTAGGGACTCGATAGTTGAGTTCATGAAGTTCCTAGAGATGAATCTAGGGACTGAAGTAACCTTAATGAAGCACGTGCGTAATCCGAACAATGAGGACAAAGGTAGGTTTAACGAGTACGTTGTACTAGTATAAACACCTCGAGCTTTAGTCAGCTTAACCCTCTGGTTAGTGATAAACTAGACGTGTTTTAGGTTACTCCCAATGAGAAAATAACTGAGAAGTTTTCTAAAGAGTCCTAAACCAGCTGATAAAAACTCCTCAATAATTATCTTAATGGACTGTACGATCCCTTTCTCGGAATATACTTCAGCTATCTTTCTCCAATCCATTCTTATTATCGTGATGGTCAGATACATCGTTAATGCTGCAACGCCTACCCCTACAACAGGGTTTGTAACTACCTCGTCCCCTAGGTATTTAAATAGAACCCTAAAGTAGGTAGTAGCTAACCAAACCATAATAAATTTACCGATGAATATCCCTAGGAAGTAGTAAGTAAGTGGGTATCTAGCTACTCCAAGAGGGACATACAGCAAGTCGTCTGGAGCTGGTGTAGCAGCAAATAATATGATTAGAGGAAGCGCTAACCTCCTAGAATAGCTCACAAAGTACTTCAGGTTATTCTTAGTGTTCTCACTTAATTTGAACCTAAAGCCCGCCGCAATAAAGTACACTATGAGCTTCCCGGCAGTAGAGCCTAGAGCAGAAGTTAGAATTAACGCCAGCTCTACCGGTAGCCCAAACCTTACCGCCTCTCTAGCTACATAGCTAGCTATAATTAATAAATAAGGGACCCCGATGAACGGAACAGAGTTGGAGACCAAGCTAATAGTGAATACCCCAATATAGCTACCATACATACTCGCTAACTCTAGTAATGCCTTTAGCATACACACCGCTCTACTTATAATAAATAAAGAGATTAATATATACATGCACGTACATGCACGAATACTAGAGGAGTGACTGCTTCTTACCCCTAAGATAGACCTTGACTTTAAAGCTCCCGAGTTCCGGCCTACTTTATTTAATATCACTTTATTTAATCCTTGATACCGGTCTCTAGCTCCATGGTTTAATACAAACGTCGTTTTGCTTTCATTAATTATTCTTTGGACTTGCGGCTTAGGAAACCCGTGTCTCAGATGCGCGCTCTATCCCCTACTTAACAGACGATCTTCATCATACCCGTACTACAGTAGAAAGGATTTTAGCTAAAGATAAGAATCAAGCTAGTTAACCCTGATAAATCCACAGCAGTCATGTGTCTGGCTTGAATTAAAGCCCTTGGAGGCGGCATCCGCAGTGACAATATTTTACTGTCCTCCCAACTCTTGAAACCGTAGTGGATGAATAGGAGAGGAATAACTAAAGAAGCAGCTGACTCCTCTACTATCAATATAACAGGTCTTGAAGTAAATAGATCGAGAGTGAATAGATAGATCGAGGAACTACCGCTTGTGGACTGTTTTCTTCTTGATCTCACTGGGAAATGTCTATAAGCTCTGTTTCTACCTGTTTTGTGATGAGCCTGAGTGGCGGTGGGAGTGGTACCTCAAGCCGTCTGGGGGTTAGACTAGGTGGGAGGCCTGTGCCGCTGGGTTCGACCACCACCCATGAACCCACGTGGGTATTCAGATCCACGTGGACGAGGTGGAAGTCCCTAGATGCGACCACGAACGAAGATAAAGTAATTAAGATGATCATCTAGAGACAAATGGTGATACCTCCTATGGCGTCCGAAAATCATTTAGCGGAAATCGGTATCGAAATGGGGGAAATGGGCACTCCTAGAGTTCTATTTGAGGAAACATTAAAGTGTCCTTTGTGCAACAATTATAGCTTAAAGATAACTGCGCACATTACACAGGTAGAATTCTTTGGTGAACTCGTCCTCGAAACTGGTAAGTGCTCTAACTGTGGCTACGTCTATAGAGACGTCTATCTCGCTGAGTACGGAGAACCAAAGAGGCTCCAAGTTAGAGTATCTAAGGAGTCCGGCGATTATCTTTTAGTTAAATCTTCATCAGCTACTGTGATTATACCGGAGCTTGGGATCGAGATAACTCCTGGACCAGCAGCACAAGGGTACATAACGACAGCTAGGGGAATACTTGAAAACGTAGTCGACCTGCTTTCAGGAATGTGTCAGGAAGGTAATGAGGATTGCCGAAGAAAGCTAGAAGAATTAAGTAGAGCACTTAAAGGAGAAATAGACTTTACTCTAATCCTAGAGGATCCTCTGGGGAGAAGCACCATAGTTAAGCTACCTTAAATTAACATACAAGAACGAAACACGTTTACCAAGCTTCCACGTAGGCTGTCATGCGTTGATTGGTCTAACAAAATCTTAAAGGTTCGGTCTTAAGCGGAACCTAGCTACTTTCATGACTAAGGAGCTAGCTTCAAAGAATCTAGCTAGTAGCCCTTTACCTATTAGCTCCGTTTCCCGCTCTAGGTTTTTGTAGGTTTTCCTAGGGTGAGTTGTGCCTCCTACCAGCGGTTCACTGAGGCTACTAGCTACTCTACGCAGGAGTCACGGGCACCCTTCGAGCCCAACAGCACGGGGCCCACATCTAGACTCTACCTCTAGGTGTCTCAAAGTACCTCCCATCATCGTGAAAAAGTCCTACAAAACCTTTAAACCTAACACACTAGAACGATTGCCAACCCTGAAACTCAATTTACTTTTATTAGCACTTACGCATAATAGTTTTTAGTCAATATTTGTGTGTAGGCGTTAACTGATGAACCCAGCGAATGTCAAACTAACTAGGCAGCTCGGCTATATTCACTTAGAACTAAGTCTCGAAAACGCTTTGCGCTTTCTGAAACTCTTAAAAGAGAAAAAAGGGGTCTACGAAGACATAGAGGATTCCATTAGGATACTTGAAAACTTCGATGCTTTTTATGAGTACATCCGTAAGAAACATAAAGAATACGTAGCTCCCAGGAAGAACGAAGTAGATATGCTAGCGGGGAGAGTGACAGTAGATAAAATAAAGCTCGAAGTCGACAAGATTAAGAAGGTAACCATAGTGTTTGATAAGAGAGTTAAGATTGAGGAAATCACCGAAATACTCAGAGATCTAGGCCTAGAGTTCGAAGCATTTTAAATAACATTTTGCTGACCCTTTACCCACCAGAGAGCCAAGCCTTCGACAGCAGTTTTCTCGAGTCACGCATAGTAAAGACGGCGAGTATCTGATGTCTAGGTTTACTATAAGTTCCGATTACCAATCGAAATAGTCGAGATGCCTTGTGAAGCTGTTTCGTTTTTCATATTTGTTCGTATCGGTTGGTATTGATAGAAACGCTTATAAACACCTTATACAGTGATATACGTAGATACATCTCGATGAGGGATCGAGAGCCGTTTGATAGTGTAGATGGTGGCTCTCCCCGAGACATCTAAGATGTGGGGTGCTAGGGGTCGCCCTGAACGCCCCCAAGGGTGATGCAAACCCAAGACCAATGCGGGGGAAAGAGATGAGGCAATGAAATCAAC
Organism: Thermoproteota archaeon; assembly: GCA_030550455.1. Lineage (GTDB taxonomy): Archaea > Thermoproteota > Thermoprotei_A > Sulfolobales > NBVN01 > DRZP01. The sequence continues at coordinate 233,442 of JAUQPH010000002.1, read as the reverse complement.
CAATATAAACCTACATCAGAGCTGAACCCCCAGCGTGCATAGGAGTCTAGGTTTTTCTCGATTTTCGCAGTGCTTGATGGAGATGATGAAGAAACAAGCGTGGGCAGCGATGTTAATCACATCGTACGTATACCAGAGATTTAACTCCTTAAAATAGAGCAACTGATCGCACTCCCTCTTTCAACATTCTTCTAACCTGGTGCTTAAGATAAATTGACGAGAGTCCAAGAAAAATTGTTGAATACGTAGCCCCTAAAATAACCACTAAGCTGGGCTCCAATACGGGGTTTGAAATGCCAAGAGAGTAACGGAGAAGTTCAGCAGGATAACTAAACGGAGTTAAGTAAGCTACTACTTGAAGAGGTTTCGGCATGATAGACAGCGGTGTGAGTCCCCCAGTTGCTATTGGCAATATCCACCCGATGAACTCTATGATGGGTCCAGCGGTTCCAGCAGCTAAAAGCGTTCCACCTAGCATGAAGGAGTATGCCATAAGAACCATCAACAGTGATACCACTCCGATGGCAAAAGCTACTGGGTCTACTAAAACTACCTTAGGTGGTCCCAAGAAAACACTAACTATGGTATATGCTATGGCTAAAGCCATAGAGTACCACGCTATAGACACAGGTACCGTCCCTAGATAGTGGGAAAATATGGAGCTACCTGAAGCAATCACATACTCAAGAATTCCTAACTGCATCAGCCACCTCAGTAGCACAGCCCAATCCCAAGTCGCTGTACTATAAGCTAGGAATATGGCTGAACCAATTAGGACACCGGCTGATAGAGAGCTCTCCGTCTCTCCTTTAATAAACAATGAAGCAGGAACAATGAACATAGATAGCCATACGGCAAGCGAGAGCAGACCGTATGCGAGACCCTTACTTCTCACAAGTTCTCCCACGAAATAAGCCACTAAGACGGCCTTGGCCGACTTTATTAAGTTCCTCATGTTTTAACACCCTCTCTGAGTTTTCTTAGCTCCCACGCTCTCGTAGCTCGCAACATCCCTGGACTATATGCCAGGCCTAGAAATAGCGCCAAAACTAGTGAAACCGTGATAGTCGATGCTTCCGCTAAACCAACCACTATTCTTTGAACTACCTCAACGCAGTGAGCTGGAGGAATTAGGGAAGAGACGATATAAAGAGGTAGACTCATTAACCACCTCGGATAGTATACTCCCACCAAGATGAGAAGCAGGGGTCTTAAGAAGTTTATTGCCCTCCAGTTTTCCCCTCCAGCTACATAGAGCCCTAGACCCAAGGCTGTAGCTAGAGGCACGAAAGTCGCTACAGATACTACGGATATAAACATGACGATCAACCCAATTAAAACCCCACTAAGACCTCTAAGAACCACTAGCACTGGAAATAGCGTTGTTAATCCAAGAACTAGAGACAGAACGAACCTTGGAATAGGTATGGATAAGTAGTGTAATACGACTCCTGCTGGACTTGATATAATGTAAGGTAGAGTTCCAACGCTTTCGTCAAAAATCGGTCTCCACATTATATCGTCTACGACAGACATGCTAGAGAAGAGAAGGTAGCTACCGACTATTAGAAACAGTGCGGGCTCAACCCCAACTCTTTCGGCAAACGCTTGAGGAGAGCCAACAGCGTACCCTATCATTAGCATAAATGTAGTCGTCATGTAGGGCCAAGCTAAGTAAGTAATCATTACTATTTTTCTCCTAAAGAAGTCAGCGTATACAAGCAGCATTTCAGCTCTAACTAACCTAAATAAGTTCTTAATCTTTAACACCTCTATCAGTAAAGTAGACAAATACGTCTTCGAGAGTGGGTTCCTCGATCTTGAGTCTAACAACATCGACACCTCTAGAAACAGCAGCTCTCAAGATGTCATCAACCACCTCCTCAGGTTTTCTAGCTAGTACCTTAAGGACATATAGACCCTCAGGAGTTTGTAAAGGTTCTCTAACTTCTAGCCCGAAACTTCTTATTTCGTCTACAAGACCCTCCGGAACCTTCTTGAGGTGGAGTTCTAAAGTACGTATGTTGGGAAGCATGCTTTTGAGCTCATCTGGAGTTCCGTCGGCAACTATCACTCCCTTGTTTATGAGTACTACTCTATCGCATACAAGCTCTACTTCGAACATGTTGTGTGACGTATAAAGTACTGCCTTACCCTCACTAGAAGCAAGCTCCCGCACGAGACCTCTAATTCTTCTAGCTGATGGGGGGTCGAGACCCAGAGTGGGTTCGTCGAGCAGCAGTACCGGTGGGTCCTTAAGTAAAGCTCTTGCCAGTGCTAGTCTAGCCTTCATGCCGAGGCTGTACTCTTCATAGAGTCTATCGCTTCCTCCTAATTCCTTGAGTCCGACGAGCTCTAGAAGAAAGTCGACTCTTTTTTCAAGTTCCTGCTTCTCCATGCCGTAAAGAGAACCGAAGTATATGAGATTCTCTCTACCGGTAAGTCTCCCGTAGAATCCTTTCTCAACGGACAGCATTATTCCGATCACTTTGCGAACTTTTTGAGCTTCTCGAACTACATCGTAACCATAGACCGTTGCGGAACCGGAGTCGGGTAGAAGCAGTGTCGACAATATCTTAATAGTTGTAGTCTTACCAGCACCGTTAGGACCTAAAAGACCAACTATTTCCTTGTCTCTAACTCTAAATGAAACACCCCTGAGAGCTTCAACTATCTCGGAATAGCTTCGAAAGAGTCCGACACGCTTCTTAGTAGTAAACCTCTTGACTAGGTTATCCGCAACTATTACGTCACCCAAGAGATGCCCACTCTGTAGTTATACTTGCTTTACGTAATAAGCTGGACGTAATTGGAGTGATCGAAGTCCAAGGTTTTCATCACTTAAAACGATTTGTTTAACGAACTGCCTAGCGTCCATGATATAACCTGAGCAATATTTAATGAATCGAGGAATATTATCGATGGTGTAGTAGCGTGGATTGCACTGACCTAAGGGGGGTTTATTTAGAACCTAGAGAGATAGTTCCTAAAGTATTCTGGGTAGGAGTTAACGATTGCGTTAAAGACCTGTTTGAGTCGCTGTGGCCAATACCCGGAGGGATTTCTTATAACGCATACACTGTTATCGGAGCTAATGGTGCGGCGGTAATCGACGGTGTTGATGAGCATCTAACCTACGAGTACGTTGGGAAGATCTGGAGGGTAGTTGGAGATCTAAGAAAGATTAAGTATGTAGTGATCAATCATTTAGAGCCCGACCATCACGCATCAACATCAAAGCTTCTTAGTTTAGCGGAGAACGCGCAAGTGCTCATCTCTCCGACTGGAGCTAAGATCGTAGAGTCTCTATATTCCATCCCTAAAGACAGAATAGTAGAAGTGAGAGACGGGGACACAGTGAGCTTAGGAGATAAGACCCTCAGATTTATACATACACCATGGCTTCACTGGCCGGAGACTATGATGACGTACCTAGAGGAAGACGGCATACTCTTCAGCTGTGACGCATTTGGTTCCTACGGCGCCCTCATTAGCGGGATATTTGATGATGAAGTAGAGCTCAACTACTATATCGAGGAAGCTAAGAGATACTTTTCTAACATAGTATCTAAGTACTCGAAAAACGTCTTAGACGCCATTAATAAAGTCGAAAAGCTTGGATTAAAGATTAAGGTGCTTGCGCCATCTCATGGCCCAATATACAGAAAGCATGTAGATAGCATAGTAGCATTGTATAGAGACCTATCTCAACCTAAAGTTTGCGCCAAAGTAACCATAGTGTATGGGTCTATGTATGGAAGAACTGAGGAGATAGTTAAAGCAGTAGCAGAAACCTTCGAGAAGAGCGGTGTTGTAGTTGATTTAATAGATGCTGCTAGAGTGCATCCATCCTACATTCTGCACCTGACATGGAACTCGGGTGCGGTAATATTCGCTTTTCCTACGTATGACGCCTCGGTTTTTCCACCCGTGAAAGAGGTCATGAACTACTTCTACGTCAAGCAGTATGGAAGGGGGAGGCTTGCTGCGATCTTGAACACGTTCTCATGGGGTTCATCAGTCAAGGAAGCTGTTGAAACTCTAAACAAATCGGGTTTCCAAATAGTTGAACCAGTTATAGCGACTAAGTCTCAGCCTACCTCTGAGGACAAGAAGAAAATTGAGGAACTAGTTGAAAAACTCGTAACTGAGCTAAGGAAGCTCGGTAGCTGTCCTTAGAACTTTTATTCTGTACATGTAACGCTATTAAGTTAGACACTAAGCAGCATTTGAGGCGCTTACAGCAGAATGTGAAAGCTTTTTATACGTCTTATAGATTAGTTTAAGAGGAACCGTCCAATATGGCGTCTGTATACTACAAATGCTGGGTTTGCGGTAAGATCTTCGGGAAGCAGGAGCTTGAACCATTTAGTGAGAAGGCATTGAGAGAGGGTTATGCCTTCATACGCTGTCCGGTGTGTGGTTCAAAACTAGTAGTTAAAGCAAGAAAGAGTAGCCCAACTAAGGTAGAAGCAGTCTAGCCATCGCTTTTCCGGCTGAATTGAGCGGACTTTCATAGCTTAAGGTAAGCTCTCTATTGTGAAACTTGTTTTCATCATCTTATAGCATGAATTTACTCTCGCTACTTCACATTTCGCTTTTATTATTCTGTACTGCAGTAGCGTTTAGGTGTAGCGATGTTTAAGTTAGTTCATGGTGATGGAAGTAAGTTCAAAAAAATCTTTTCTGGGGTAGTTAAGCCGCTGGAGACCGTTCCAGTTCGTGTAAGCTCGGAGGGACTTGAACTCAGGTCTCTAACTCCAGATAAGAACATGATGCTAGAAGTAGTTATTCCAAGTACTTCTTTTGAGCTTGTAGAGGTCGAGTCGGAAACTACTCTAGCTCTTTCTAGAGATGATTTCTTGAGAAGCATCAAGAGAGCTAGTAAGAGAGATACCGTGACTCTACAGTACGAAAAAGCCTCTAGATACGTGAGGCTCCTACTAACCAACATAAAGACAGGCGTTGAGCGCGAGTTCTCAATAGAGATAAGTGAGGCAGTTACGGAACTTATTGCCCCAATTCAAGTAGAGCTACCAGTTAGATTTCAAATCTCTCTTGAAGACCTCAAGAAGTTGATTAGAGACGTAAAGATCGTTGGAGACGAAATAGAGCTGGTGTTTCGAGAAAATAGCATAGAAGTTTCGGGTGCTTCAGAAAGCAAGTCGTACAAGACATCGCTATCTCTCGATAAACCTCTCTACCAGCTTGAATCAAGAGAAGTTGTAGTAAGCAGTAAGTACGACGTTGACTACTTAAGGACCGTACTACCTGCGCTATCAGTCGCAGACCTTATAAGTGTAGAGTTCGGCTCAAGTCTTCCGCTAAAAATCTATACATCGCTAGAGGATGGTACTAGGATAACTATATGGATTGCTCCAAGAGCCTAGCAATCCTATCAAAAGAACATTATCGAACACAGGCACTTGACTTAGAGCGGCACTTTTTAGTTGCAATGAAGACTCTCAAGGTTGAATTCCCTAGTTACATTTTTCGCTTTATAGCCAGCCTCCTAAAACAATAGCATAGAGACCGACTTCTAAGGTGACTAAGGTTAGCAACTGTTCTAGATTAATGTAATTTGAGGATTCTGCAGATCCTTAAGCTATCGTTAATGCTTCCGTTTTTCCTGGGTATTCGTTTTGTTTGTTAGTGCTCTTTCGCGTTCAGGGGTTTCCACCTTGCCCACGTGGATTTAAGTGTCCGCGTGGGTTCATAAGTAGCTGTCGAGCCCAACGGCACGAGGCCCCCACTTAGTATTAGCCCTAGGCGACGTAGAGCACTGCCCCTAATCACCACTCAGGTTCATCCCAGCTATAACCATAGGCAACGCTCACAAACATTACCCTCAAAACGTCAAAAAGAAAACAACCCCGAATATCGGACCCTAAGGAGCTCCACAAGTGCTGAGTAGCTAAGTGAGCGTAGATATTCAGCGTACTTTATTACCTCACCTTACATGTAAAAGCAGCAGATCGGACCTTGAAAACTCTTGAGTGAATGGAGATAACGAGTGAACGTTCATGCGTTCTTGACGAACATAACACTCGAGACCTATTTACTGTGAGCCAGTGAAACTAGGTCAGAAACCATAGAAAGCCTTTTAACTAGCTAAACTCCTAGAGTTGGGTCTAGGAATTGGTGACAGCAAAGGAAGTGCCGGCAGATGCTCTGATAAAGAGGTTGAGCGAGTATTTAAAAGAGAACATAAAAGAGGTTAAACCCCCGTCTTGGGCTCAATTTGTTAAATTGGGTGTTCACAAAGAAAATAGCCCTGAAGACCCGGATTGGTGGTACTTGAGGGCAGCTAGCATCTTGAGGAAGCTAGCAGTATCTGCGGAACCCATAGGCTTGGGTACGTTCAGCGTTATTTATGGAGGCTTGAGAAGGCGGGGCTCTGCTCCACCTCATTTTAGAAGAGGTGCGAGGAATCACGTGAGGAAGATACTGCAACAACTTGAAAGAGCTGGGTTAGTATCTAAGGTACCCGGGGGTAGAGTCTTAACGCCTAAGGGACAGTCTCTAGTTAGCTCAGTGGCCTATGAGGTATTTACTGAGCTAGTTAAAGAGAAACCGGAGTTAGCTAAGTACGGACCGTAGGGGATGTAGGTGAGCTACGAATATAGTGATGAAGAGCTGGAGCAATTAAAAAGGAGAAGAATGGAGCAGATGCTAGTGGAAGCTGAGGAAAGACGTAGAAGAGCCGAGGAGGAGGCAGCTAGGGAGGCCCAAAGACAGGCTATCCTTAGAGTCATTCTTACCCCGGAAGCTAGAGAAAGGTTAGCCAACGTTAAGTTAGTCAAGCCGGAGCTTGCTAGAGCTGTTGAAGATTACCTTATCGGCATGTACTCTTCGGGTCAGCTAGGTGGTGTAATAGACGATGACGCTCTACGAGATATTTTAGCCACGGTTGATTCTAAGACTAGACGAGAGCTTAGGATCAGAGTTAAGAGGAAAGGTGAGTGAGTATGTCCAGAAACAAGCACGTAGCGAGAAAGCTTAGGTTGGCCAAAGCAACGAAGTCGAACTCGGCTATACCGATTTGGGTAGTAGTCAAAACCAGGAGAAGGATTCCCTTTAGACCCAGACTTAGACATTGGAGAAGAACTAAGCTAGGAAATGTATAGAGGTGGGGAAATGTCTGAATCCATACTCGTCGTAAGTCTCTCCAAGCTTTACAGAACGAGAAGATATAGAAGAGCAGCTAGGGCTATAAAGTACATTAAGGATTTAATTAGGAGACATACTAAAGCCGAGAAAGTTCTTTTAGACGACTCTGTCAATAGCTACATATTTAGTAGAAGATACGATAAACCCCCGAGGAGGGTGGCAGTAGCAATCATGAAAATAGACCAGGAAGGAAAGGTGGTTAAAGCGTCACTCGCACTACATATCAAGTCATCTCCTTCTAAAGGGTCCACCCAATGAGGGGGTCTATAGATAGAGCAAGAGTTCTTGGTAGTCCCCACATAGGCACTTACGTAGTAGCGACAGATGAGATAGTTCTAACCCCAAAGGGAGTTGAGAGAGATTTTATAGAGAAAGTGAAGGAAGTTCTTTCCGTGAGAGACATCATTGAGGTAACTATAGCCAGAACAGCGCTAATCGGTATATTCTCTATAGCTCACGGTAAAACAGTTATAGTACCAGACATAATAAGCGACGAGGAAGTCGATGAGCTCAAAAGCTACGGACTCAGAGTTGAAGTACTCGAAACATCAAATTTTAACGCATTAGGCAATATCATACTCCATAACTCAAGATCTCTTTTCGCGCACCCAGAGCTAAATAAAGATATAGCATCAAGGATAGCGTCGCTACTGGGTGCTAACTCGTATGCTCTTGGAAGCATAGCCAACATACCTACCGTTGGATCTGCTGCGGTAGTTACCGATAGAGGTGGAGTAGTGCATCCGAACGCCTCTAGTGAAGACCTGAAAAAACTTTCTGAGTTTTTCGGTGTAGAATTTGATGTCGGAACAGTTAACTTCGGAATCGGTTTCGTTAAGTCGGGTCTCGTAGCTAATAATTACGGAGCTTTAGTGGGTGAACTGACTACGGGACCCGAAATAATTAGGATAATGAAAGCTCTAAGGGTGGGTGAGTAGATGAATCGGGATGTAAAGGTATACAGGATAACTGGTTTAGCTCTCCTAAGTCCGGACAGGCTCAGGAAGTGGCAGAAGTTTACAGTTGAAGTAAGAGCAGTAAAGAAAGAAGATGCTATAGAGAGAGTACTCTCGGAACTAGGGAGTAGGCATAAACTCAAGAGGTCGCATATTAAGATACTGTCAGTAAACGAAATAAACATTAGTGAAGCAAAAAGCAAGTTTATAAGAGAACTAGAAACTGTCGAGAGGTGGTTCATTGACTAGCAGAGATAAAGAAGTTAAGCTAGTTGTTCCACTGGAGGCAGTAGTAGCGGAACTCGAGCGTACTAAGAAACATATTGAGGGGATTCAGGAGAACATTAAGCGTGCTGTAGACAGACTGAATGACTTAGCAGTAGCAAGAGAGCTTATATCGACTATAAAGCTATCTAAAGTCAGAGAGATGCTCGTACCTACAGACAAAAGTGGAACTATATACGTGTACGCAAAACTCGAGAAGGAAGAAAAAGTAGTTGTCCACATAGGTCAAGATTACTTTATTGAACTGAGTCCAGAAAAGGCCATGGAGGTCATTGTAAGCGAGGAGAACGAGATTAAGGAGTTAATAAAGGAGTTTGAAAAGGAGTTTGAAGAGGCCTCTAAGTACTTCAGAAGCCTCCAAGAAATACTTCTATCTGCTAGAGCCCAGGCGAAGTCTGGAGGGAGAGCAGGATAGTGTTTAAAAAAGTTAAAGAAGTTTTTCAAAACATTGCGAACAAAGTAGCTGAGGTAGTAAGTAAGAGAGAACTAACAGAGGAAGACTTGAAGAATGTTTTTGAAGAAGTAGAGCTATCACTCATTGAAAGTGATGTCGCTTATGAAGTTTTCCCGATCTTGTTCGAAGAACTAAAACGAAGACTGGTCGGTCATAAAGTGAGTAGGTTTGGTAGTGAAGAAATCATGAAGCTTATAAAGGAGGCCTTGATAGACATTCTATCTAGAGTAGAACCGAAGTACGACTTAGTCGACTACATCAGGGCAGCTGGAGTAAGGCCCTTTGTAATAGTCTTTCTCGGAGTAAACGGAGTTGGTAAGACTACTACGATAGCCAAGGTTGCTAATAGGCTCCTGAAGGCCGGTATGAAGCCGGTCATAGTGGCTGCAGATACGTTTAGAGCTGGAGCACAAGAGCAGCTAGCTCTTCACGCTGAACGGCTAGGTGTTCCATTCTTTAGAGGCAAGTACGGGGCTGATCCAGCTGCTGTAGCTAGAGACGCCTTAGCGTACTCGACAAAGAAAGGACTGGATGCCGTTCTTGTTGATACAGCCGGACGGATGCACGTAGATGCAGACCTTGTTGAAGAACTGAAGAAGATCGTGAGGGTAGTAAAGCCTCACATGAAGATACTCGTACTGGACGCCCTCACAGGTAATGACGCACTAGAGCAAGTGAGATACTTCGACAAAGCTGTAGGATTCGACGCTGTTATCCTAACCAAGATGGATGCTGACGCTCGAGGAGGATGTGCTTTAACTCTCTCAGTGCTACTTCAGAGACCGGTAATTTACGTTGGGGTAGGTCAATCCTACGACGATCTCGAAGTATTTAGAGCTAGAACTATTGTCGAAAAAATACTGGGGTGATTAGTAAAGAAACTCTCATAATTGTTAACGCTTAAAAATCTAGAAAAAACTGGGTTAGAGGTGATTGGGGATAGAGCTATCGAGAATGGTAGAAATGTGGCAGAGAATATTGACTCTATCCGATAGACCAGAGCCCGAGGAGTTCAAGTTATTAATCAAGGTGACTCTAGCCGGGATTTTTCTTGTCGGAGGTATCGGTATAGCTTTACACTTGCTATTTGCCCTCTTACAAGGTGTAGGGATTGGCTAGTAATGAAGTTAGAAGAGGGGTTTCGTCGCAGTTCGCTGTCTTAAGAACTATCTCTGGTAAAGAGCTCAACGTAGCTCTAGTACTGGAGCTAAGAGCTACTAGTGAGTCGGGCATATACGGGATCTTGATTCCTCCTGATGTGAAGGGCTACATAATAGTTGAATCGGATGGATTACACTCAGTCCAGAAGGTAGTCAAGGGCGTAAAGCACGTTAGAGGAAGAGTCGCCGGGTCGGTGACCTATGAAGAAGTAGAAAGATTAGTTAAAGTCCGCTCGCCACTTGAGGAACTTAAGCCAGGCGACGTTGTTGAGATAGTGGCCGGTCCATTCAAGGGCCTAAAAGCTACGGTGAGAACTGTCAACGTATCTAAAAATGAGGTCGAAGTAGAAATACTTGAAGCTGCTTACCCACTCAAGGTATTTCTTCCGGGAGATAACATTAAACCGGCGGGTAAGAGGTGGTAGAAGGTGAAGGTAGTTAGAATGCAGGTACTGGGTGGTAAAGCGAGTCCAGCACCGCCCTTAGGTCCAACACTCTCTCAGTACGGGCTTCCAGTTGATAAGGTTGTTGCAGAAATAAACAAACTTACAGAAGGATACCTAGGCATGGAGGTTACAGTAGTTCTTGAAATAGATGAACCGACGGGTAAGTACACGATAAAAGTCAAATCACCTACGACAACATCATTACTCTTAAAGTACGCTAAAGCCCAAGAACCTTCTGGAGATCCAGCACATAAGAAGGTCGGAAACATTACGTTAGATGATGCTATAAGAGTGGCTCTAGCTAAGAAGAACGATATTAACGCCAAGACTCTGAAATCAGCTGTTAAATCGATTATATCGACTGCTCGCTCTATAGGCTTAACAGTTAACGGAAAAGACCCGAGGGAGGTGTTGGCTGAAATAAATAAGGGAGTTTACGACGATTTGTTTAGTAAATATGAAGAGCAGTGGAGAGGTGGGGTAAGTGCCTCTAACTAGGGAGCTACTTTCCGATACTATAAGTAAGGCCATTAGTTTAGGTTCTGGTAGGAACTTCAAGCAGTCAGTTGAGCTGCTATTTACGTTCTCAGGTTTTGATAAGAAGTCTCCTGAGATAAGATTTAGAGACGCTGTCCTACTTCCAAAAGGTTTAGGCAGGTCCGTAAAGATACTTGTTGTAGCTGATGGAGGCATGAGGTTAAATGCGCAGAAGCTTGGTGTTGATACACTAGGAACCGACCAGCTGAAGAATTTAAGTAAACGTGATGTAAAGAAAATCGCGCGAAAGTATGATTGGTTCTTAGTAGCTACCGAGGCCATGTCTTTAGCTGGTAGAATCCTGGGACCAGCTCTCGGACCAAGAGGTAAAGCACCGATCCCAGTTCCACCCCAAGCTAACTTAGAGCTGCTACTCAGGCAGTACAGTAGCTCTACCTGGCTTAGAAATAGAGAGCAAAACTGGGTTGGATGCAGAATAGGGACAGAGGACATGTCAGCTGACGATCTAGCCGAAAACGCTATGTCGGTAATAGAATTCGTTAAAAATAAGATTAAGAGACCTCTTGAAGGCTCAGTTAGAATTTATGTTAAAACAACTATGGGTCCAGCTGTAGAGGTGTTATACACATGAAGTCGAGGACTCGCACCCAGCTTGCTAGGTTGATGTCAGAGCTGGCAAAAACAAAGGAAAGGGAAAGACCAAGAAAATCAATTGGCTTGAAGTCTAAGGTAGTCGAAGAAATAAAAAGCTTACTAAGTAAGTACAAAGTCATAGCAATATTGTCTGCAGACCGAATGCCATCCGCCGAGTCACGAAGGATATACAGCAGATTGTCGGAGTACGGAGTCGTAAAGCTCTATAAGAACAGCCTAGTTTTAAAGGCTCTCCAAGATATGAAGGCCAAAAACTTAGAGGAGATTTCCAAGTACCTTACCGGTTCCAACATCTTCGTATTCACTAACATAAACCCGTTTAAACTAGCAAAGCTTCTCGACGAACTCGTAGAGTATAGATATGCTAAACCAGGTGATACAGTAAGTTTTGACATAGAGCTAGCTCCTGGACCAACTGGTATAAAGCCAGGTCCCTCTATGAGCCTGTTTGGTAAACTAAAGATCCCGACTCAAGTAAGAGAAGGTGTGATATGGATAGCTAGAGACACGAAAGTACTCAAGCAAGGTGATAAAGTGTCACCAGAGCTTAGCTCGCTTCTTAGAAGATTGGGGGTACCCGTAATACCGGTTAAAACACAACTGAAGGCTGTCTACGAAGACGGCTTTATCTACCTACCGAAGGACCTTAAAATAGACTTCGAGGAGATCAAAAAGAGCATTACGGCAGCCGTAAACATGTCGAAGTCCTTAGCTATAGAGCTCGCTCTACCAGTACCCGAGGTAATTCCAGAGTTAATTGCTAGAGCACGTAGAATATCGATAGAGCTAGCGTCGGCTATCGGATACATAACCTCAGACGTAGTCCAAGAACTCCTCACTAAGGCAGTAAGTCAAGCCCTCTTAATAACTCAAGTAATTTCAAGTAAAACGAGTACTGAACTTTCAACCAGCACAGCGCAACCTGAGAGTAGCGAAAAGAGAAGAGAGGAAGAAGAGAGGAAAGAGGAAGAAGAAATAGCTGAGGGCATAGCCTCGCTTTTCGGTTAGCAAATCTATAAATACGGATCTTGACCGTCTCTTGGTGAATGACTGTTCATCGGCTTTCATGTTTCTTCGTATCTAGCCTCCCAGCCGCCCGCTTCTCAACGGCTTGCTCCCCCAGCTCCACCTACGGGAGAGAGTCTCCAGTTGACGCCAGTGGTCCGCTCCACTCTCTATGGTGAAGAGATTGCGTACACGTCCCCTCACCAAGCACATTGAGCTCATCCCTGTCGAAATCGTCTCTTACGTAAGGACTTGCGACCTTTCAGAACGCGAACACCGCAAAACAAACGAATAAACCAGGTAACTATGAAGAAGAACAACTCTAAATGGACGACTTAGTTATTACCGGTCGTTATTTTCATTATTTAAGTCTTGAAGTAGCATGTTCTTAAAGGACTAGAGATCGGTCTTGAAAGTTATGTATGATATGCTTTAATTAGGTGGACACTTTCAAGATTTTCCAAGGCTAAGCTTAATCCAAAGCTGCTCACAGTGACACCAAACTGTCGTTATAAAGTGTTATATGGAACTTCTTCACGAGACCTAAGTTAGTTATTAAGATTACATAAATTTTCGGTTGTAGCGTTCGACAGGGTTAGATGTTGACTAACTTTAGGATATCTTCAGATAAGGTGTTATTGCTACTATTAGTGGTCATAGTAACCCTATCGGTCTTATCTCTGGTCTTATATCTCCAGCTAGAAGATGCGACATCTAGTTTAAGCGAGTGTCGAAAAGCTCTTCTTAGTGCCAGGAGCGATTTAGAGTTGCTTGGACGCTACGCACAGAACCTGTACATGAACTACACTAACTTATATTATTTTACGAAATCTTTAGTAGAGAACTATACCGCCCTTCAAAAAGCTTACCAGAATATCAACCAGAAATACGAGGATGCTTTGCGTATGTTGGAGGAAAACCAGAAGCAATACGAAGAACTTTATGCTTCACACGAGTTACTCAGAGCTAATTACAGTAGTTTACTAAAGCATCTTGAAGTATTTGATGAAGTTCTTGAGGTAATTAAAGAGTTGCGGCTTCACTATCTTACAAGTAGAGTTACGGGTTTTGAATACATTAACGCTTCATCAGCTACTGTATTAAGCAACTCCAGCTACATAATAAGACCAGTTAGAAAATGGACTAGAACTCTGTTTTCAGATATTAGGTCAACGACTATTGCCATTCCCACCCCTAAACCAGGTTACTTAGTTATCTATTACAATAACTCATACAGGGTCTGCTTCTCTATTGCTGCATCCAATACATACATAGTACCTGGTCACTATACAGCTAGAAACACGTACTTCAGCACTAGAACCTGTTTAACTCAAGGAGAGATCGTAATTCCGGTGCTACCTCATAATACTATACTAGAGCTCGTAATTCCACCTATTTCAGTAGACGGTTTAACGTTTCGGTTGGCCGATGTAGTCATGCAGTTTCAATATTTTGCTATAGAGATAAGCTCGGAGTTGCCTTCAACATAGCATTCTTCTGCGAATACGCATGCTGCTTCCTTAGTCCTTGTTTAACTATGACGAATGAAGACGAGCTCAACCTAAAAGTAGACAGCTAAGAGAGATAAGTGAACGCGCACCACTATTTGCAGTACCGAGAGCAGCACATTTAGGACAGGTTAATGGCTAGAATCAGTAGTGAGGACGCTAGGTACGACACCGTAGGAATGAGTATTATTGCGTCATATAGCCCGAGTCCTCCTATAACTAAGATTCTCGCGTTATTGAGTACGACCCACTTAATTGTTAGTATGTCGCAACCTACAGTAGTGGCAATGAAATTAATTAATACCGATAGAATCAGCGCGCTGCTACCTCCAACAGCTAGCCAAACTAGAAGATTGATGAGAGTAGCGTATACTATAGACGTAAGTATTGATACAGCTATCCCGATATTTTTAACGTAGGTTGAATTACTCCTGTAGAAAGCGGTTGAGATAATTAAAACAGCTAATAAAATGAGTATCTTATTGCTCTCCAGGTGCATTGGCCAGATCTTAGCGAAAGCTATAATTAGGGTAGCTGCGAAAACCAGGGCACTTAGGGAGAAAAATACCCGCAGACCTCCCTCACCTCGCATTCTAATCCTAACTACGGCCAAACCATCACTCCAGTCTACAAAATCAAAAAGTCTACCGCTAACGTTACTTACAGCTAAAGTCATGAGTGGAACACGAAAGTCGTTTGCTAACCTGAGTAACAGAAAGATAACGAAGCTAGTGAAGGAGTCCCACAAAGTGAGTCTATCTAGTATTAAGTTTACTGTAGTTAGTACCCAATAGAACACCGAGAGATCTCCAATGACGCCAACGACTTTCTTCATACCCCACAAACATTCTCAATACACTCGAGTTCTTAAAAAATAAACCCGATTTCAAGTTATGCGATCAATAACCAAGTATGCGCTCGCTAGATACTGCCTTGAGTAATGCTCTAGCTATCTCATCATCGTACCCAACAACCAAACACTCTATCTTCTCTATATCGTCTATTGCGATATCTACTGCGTTTTCTCCATTGCATAGGTAGGCTTTAGCCCCGAGGCTGTTGGCTATAGCAATCGAAGGAGCTATGTCTACGTTCCTCAGCTTCGCTCTAGCGTCGATAAACCCTAAGGCAATACCTAGCGACACGTACACTATATCTAGCGCAGCACTACCTAGAGACCTTAACTTGGGCTTGAAATTAGTGATTTCAGGTAAACGTATGTACGGTCTGAACGACTCTACGCTTTCGAAGTACCCCAGCACTATGTTACTGGGGGGATACTTTCTTTTAGCTTTCATACCGAGAGCTTTAAATCCTCTAAGCTTGTCGTAAAAGTAAACCACATCTCTAAAAACTTCTGCTACAACCGCTGCCTCGATGTCTCCAACTCGCACCTGCTTCGAGTTTCTTGCTATACCTATGCTAACTGAGGCTATAGGTAGCCCTGCCTCAAAATTAACGCTACCGTCAACAGGGTCAATTATAGCCATTAACGAGCCTCTTCCCACAGTCCCCCTCTCCTCCGAGACTAGTCTAATCTCGCCAAAGTACTCTCGCAGAGTTTTAAAGATCAGATCCTCGACAACTACGTCAAACTCTCTAGATAGATCACCACTTTTCCCTATACCGGCAGGCTCTCTACTAACGTAAGTAGACCTTAAGTAGGTAATCGCCCTCGTTGCTGAAGCTATTAAAGCCTCCTCTAACAGACCCCTATCTATGTTTTCCATATGTCACACACCCCAATTTGAGCAAAGCCTGATTCATTCCCAGCTTTTTATTTATTAGGAAGTCCAGAGATTCTCTGAGCATTTTATGCCCCTACCTATACCTATATAGGTAGTATCGCAACACTCGCTTACATCTATAACGTCCCTGGCATCTACTATTAACAGATTTGATGTTGCCGAGATTTTAGATAATTTACAGGGACTAAGTGTCTTGTAGATATCGTGATCTGTAGCTACTACTACAGCACTACTATCTTTAACTGCCTCGATTATGTCGCTAGTTAGTCTCACACCCAGTGAGCTGAGTTGAGGGTCTTCTGCTATTAATGGATCGTGGACAACTACGTCAAAACCTAGTCTTAGTAGCTCCGTAACTATACGATATGCTGGTGAGTTAGTCGAGATGGCTACATTTCCTCTGTACGCTAAGCCTAAAACAGCTACTTTGGCTTTAGCTTTAGTTAATCTTTTTCTCAGCTCAGAAAGAAGCAGGCTGATGACATACAGTGGTTGCGAATCGTTTATTAGTCTCGCATGCTCTACGAGCTCTAGGCTTACCCCATGAAGACGCCCAAGCCAACTCAAGAACTTCGGGTAGACAGGTATGCAGTGCCCTCCTACACCAGCACCGGGTTTGTGGATGTGAGCGTAAGGCTGGGTGTTGGCTATCTCGATGACCTCGTTAAAGTCGATGTTAATTGACTTCGAAAGTCTCGCTAGTTCGTTTGCTAAGGCAATATTAACGTCTCTGTAAACACCCTCAGCAAGCTTTGCGAATTCTGCTACTCGAGGACTTGATGCCTTTATTACGCCAGCTTTTGCTATATTACTGTAAAGAGCCTCAGCTAGAGCAAGGGACCTGGGCCCTACACCAGCAACGATTTTCGGGTATCTAGTTTCAATATCTTCAACCGCTCTACCAACGAGCACTCTCTCTGGGCTGTAAATTAACGCAAAATCGCTATCAGCCTTAAGGCCTGAGAGCTCTTCTAGCATAGGTCTTACTCTATGTTCGGTAGTTAGTGGCGGTAGCGATGACTCTATAATGACGGCGTATCCTCTCCTCATTCTTTTCCCGATCGTCGACAAAGCTTCATCGAGGAACTTGAAGTCGGGTCCGGACTCTCCGTATAGTACTGGGACTATGACATCAGCTATATGAGACTCCTCTACAGCGGTGCCTCCGTCGGTACTAGCGTGAAATCTTCCTCTACGTAGAGCACTTCTCAGAGTCTCTATTACCACACTCTCAGGGTGCGGTATATCTCCACGAACTATTCTTTTGACCTTATTCTCATCAATATCTACTCCAATCACTCTAGCACCAGCTCTTAACCACACTGATGCTACAGCGAGACCAACACTACCGAGTCCGAAGACAGCTATAGAAATCTCACCTGATTGAAGTAAGAACTTAACCTGCTCTTTTGTTAGCTCTAGCAGATTCATGTTCTTCAAAAAATTTCGGTTAATCAATACTGAACACCAGCTATGGCTCAACAGTGTAGTAGACTCTTTTTCTTTTCTTCCCTCTATTTTCAACTTCCAACAGTTTCACCTTCCCTATTTCAGCGGTATTCCTTACGTGAGGTCCTCCATCAGCTTGAAGATCCACTCCGGGAATCTCAACTATCCTCAAGTGCGGTACTTGAGGTGGCATTTTTTGGGCAAGCTTCGTTATACCAGGAATCTTGAGTGCTTCATCCCTCGGTAACCAGTAGATCTTTACCTCCAGCCCGCGTTTAACTACTTCATTAACCTTCTCGAAGGCTTCTTCGAAGAGCTTTCTGTCGAATCGCTCAAGGCTAAAGTCATCCCGAGCATGGTCTGGATACACATGACCACCTGTGATTAGAGCACCGTAATCTCTATACATAATGGCGGAAAGTATGTGAGAAGCGGTGTGAAGCTTCATTAGCCTATAACGCCTCTCCCAATTAATAATCCCTCTAACCACGACCCCTGGCACCAGGCCCTGTGTGGAGCTAACAACGTGTTTAACTATGTCACCTACCTCAAGCACTACATCAACAACCTCGTAAACAGTCTCACCTCTAACTAAAACTCCTAGGTCTTTATCTACACCTCCACTAGTAGGATGAAAGGCTGTCTTATCTAGCACGACATAGCTATCAGTTACGTCAGTTACTACAGCCTCAAATTCTCTTAAGTAACTATCCTTCAGGTAGAGGAGCTCTGTCGGCATCAGTACACCGCCTTTAATTTCTAGTCAGTAATTTATGAGCTCTCCCCTTTTAACACCATTCACGCCTCTTGAGTGCTCTGTGCAGTTTACGATTTATCCTATGGGTGACACGAAGTAATTACTCCACATAGATACCTAAAGTTACCACGATGTTAAATCCCATCACCTTGAAAGAGGCCCGTATTCTTAACCTACAAGCACATCCCAAGAGTGTTGAGTAGGAAGAGCTCTTTATACGCAGAGAGTCTTAGGCTCCTAAATCGGCCCAGCTTCTTAGTTAATTAGCTAAGCGAGCGCTAGCAAGAGCTAAGTAGGGAGCATGAATTACGGATAACAAACCTATGCCTAATAAGAGCCTTCGTTAGCGTCAATCTCACATTTTTTGTTAGTCAACCATCTCGCCGTTTTAAGCCACGTGTAGAGGGCTATAACAGTGACTAGCCCAATTATAGCTAGTGAAAGTATGGAAGAACCAAGGCTAGTTAAGTATCTCTCCATAAACAACCCTAACATTGTTGTTGCTCTTATTAATAGCGGAAGTAGGGCTAATAGAAGTACTCCATATAGCGTTAAGATTAATGGAATCTTTATAGTTTCCACCTCAAGCTACTTCTTCCGAAGAACATATATGTTTCGCGTTAGTGAACCGTGTACCCAGTTGCGATGCACCTCGACTAATTCAAAGTCTAACTTGCTCACATACCTATAAACATGTTCCTCGAGCTCGCTGATTTGAGCAAACACGAGGTAGGACCCCTTCTTTAAGACGCTCTCGGAATTCTCTAGCATGCACTTAATGAGCTCTATAATACTAACCCCGAGAGGCTTAGTTTGTCTACCATAAGGCATATCAGTTCCTATAGCATCAACTTTATGGATGGGCATCCTGCACACATCAGCTAGAAAAACCTCCGGAGTACACCCGTAACTCCTTAGGTTCTTTAAGGCACCTTCAACACTTCTCTCATCTATATCGCTTCCAGCGTAATTAAGTCCCATGTAGCAAGCTTCTAGTAAGAAGCTACCAACACCACAAAATGGGTCGTAAAATATGGTGTTTTGACGTATGCTTGCTCTACTGAGGTTTACGAATATTCGTGATATATCCGGGTTTAGAGCACCCGGTAGATAAGCTGGTCTTCTGTTAGACCATCTATCAAATAAATCCTTCAACCTTAGTTCGTAATCCCTTAAACCCACTACTGCTATCTCATGAAACAGGATTATGTCCAGGGTCTTCGAACTTGTTCTACTCAATCTCATACCGCTCCCGCTAAGTAGCTTGACGACGTTCCAGTAGTCTCTCTCTTTTTCTAATCCCCTTAAGCTCTTAAATTCCATTTTTATTGATTCAATTCCTTGGCTTCGCAGTATCTCTATAGCTCTCGAAATGCCGTCCTCGATGTCCTCTAAGCGGCCTACCCACAGTACTCTACCTATTCTCCTAGAGTAAGCAGACCTTAGTTTAAGAAACTCTATGAGGTCAGAGCTAGAGTAAACGATGAGGAGTTGGTCTGCGTCTAGCACTACCCTTATATCAATGTTTTCTGCTTCAGCGATAGCCATCACTTCAGCTTTAGGTAATGTTTTATGTATTCCAGAGAGATAGACGTAAATCAGGTTTTCACTCATTTATACGCAACCTAACTAAGGGTGGAGAAGTAGTAAGTGAGGTTAATCTAATTATAATATAACACCCTCATTTTTAAGCTCTCTAGCTATATATGGGACTATATCGAGATATATTACGCCGTCGAGTACTCGAGAAACTGTCGGAAGAGCGTAAATTTCCCGCACACCTGACTTGCCTAGTTTTTCAAGAGCTTCTCCTACAAGTAGAGCGTGTGAAGCAGCTACTACTACTTCAACACCTCTACTGGAAAGACACGATGCTATTCCAGCTATCGTCCCTCCGGTGCTAATAATGTCATCGACGATTACTGCTAACCCTGACACTTTACTTAAGGGGTCAAGTACGTGTTTCACTTGACCTGTAACCCTATCTCTTACTTTTTGGATTACCACATAACCGGATCCCAGGTGTTTTGCTAGAGATAGAGCTCTATCCGTGGCTCCTTGGTCTGGAGCAACTACTGTCATTTCTTTACCTCTGTACCTCTCAGATAGAGCTTTCGCAAAGACTTCCTCCGGAAGTAGGTTGACGTATTTGATGTTGCTTAAGAACTCCTTAATAGCGTAAGGATTGTGAGCATCGATTGTTACTAAGGTTTCGACTCCCTGAGCTACCATCGCTTTAATAATCGACTTCAAGCTCACTGGCTCACCACCCAGGAACTCTTTGTCTTGACGAGCATAGGCTAAGTAGGTAACTAAAAGAGATACTTTATTCCCGTAGCGATTGAAAAGCTCTAGTGCTAGTAATAGCTCTACCAGTCGGTCGTTTTGCTCTGGATACATAGACTGGACCAATAGTACTTCATCATTTTCGATCTTCTGAAGTAACCTTACATAGATCTCTCCGTCAGGAAACCTCTTAGAAAACAAGGACGTATGCTCTAATCCTAAGTAGCTAGCCAACCTGGGTCCAACACCTGGGTCTCCTGGCAAGCTCACAACTTTCACTAAACCACACCAACTCAAATAACTAGTCAGCATTTAATACTGAGTGAACCGACAGTATCATAATGATAGACGGCTTCCTTCATTTACCACATAGCTTGACCTCCTCCCCGCTCTGAAGCGCGGGGGTTCTGGAGAGGTTTAGAACTACATCCCCAGCGAATGCTGAGTTCAGCTCCGCACACGGTCTCGGGCGCATTACCCCTACCCCGCGTAGAGTGGGGCTCGGGGGTATGGTTTTTGTTTTGAGTAGTATGTTGTATGCTCCAACTAGGTCTGCGTTGAACACCTTGCTGTGCATGTAGCACTTCAGTAACCCTCTGTACTATCCTATGGTCTTGGTTCTTCACTCTACATAATGGGCAGAAAGTGGATGCATTCTCTTCGCTAACGGGCTCCACCTCGATACCGTACTCTTCTCCAATCTCAGCAATCCTCCTCAGTAAGTATCTGTATGTCCACACATGAACCACTTCGAAGTCGAGCCTGGAGCCTTTATTGTTGTTTTGGGCTATGTACTTGGAATAACCTCATGCGACTGTTTCGGGTTATAGGTTTATATCCCCTGATGTAACCCGGTATAAAAGCATGTGGAGAGTGTGTGAAGTCGTCAATTCAGCCTTATTACTTGCGCTAAAAAGCTGTAAACATGAGGTAAGGATTCGAGAGTTAATGTATGCCTATTGGAGCTTATCATGACTGTTTATTTTATTTAAATTTAATACAATTTACGTTACTCTCATCCTAAGAGTTTCATGTTTTATAAGGATCTAGTGCTGTGTAGCAAATCAATAGGATTGGACATGCTAACATACCGCCACATATGCCTAGATAAATTAGTCGAATGTGATGATGTGACCCTATTAGAGAGCTCTAGAGTTTATGATGTTGTTGACGGGTTATTGCACGAGTTTTCTAACTTCTTTGAGAGAACTACCGGATATCCTCCTTGGGCCATGCAGAGGTCTTGGGCGAGAAGAATGCTTGCCGGAGAATCTTTTGCGCTAATAGCTCCTACTGGCGTTGGGAAGTCGACCCTACTTCAGGTTTACGGACTTTTTAGGGCTTCATCCGGCGAGGTCGTTTTGTACGTAGTTCCAACGCGTTCACTAGTGGAACAAGTCGTTGAAAGAATGACGCAGCTAGGAAGTAAAGTAGGAGTCGAAGTACGGAGTGATTTAAGCCCTCTTACTGCGGGCATTCACGTCGTAACACATATGCTACTGTTCAGAAAACGTAAAGCCCTGGAGTCTGCAAGCATTAGTACGGTAATAGTTGACGACTTTGATGCCATTCTGAAGAATTCCTCACTACTGGACTCCATTTTATCCGCACTTGGATTCACCGCTGAAGACGTTAATACCGCAAGAAACCTCATTAAACTAAAGCAGTCTGCGTATGCCTTAAAGCACGCTAACGCAACCCGCTACAAAGAGGTGGTTAAGTCTATCGAGGAGCTTGAAGCAAGCTTATTGAACAGTATTAGTAGTAGGCGAGTAGGTCAGCTCCTCATTGCTTCAGCTACCGGGCGGGGAAGAAAGGAAAGGGTAAAGATTTTGAGGGAACTTCTGGGTTTCGAGATTGGAAGTATAGTCGATTACTTAAGAAACGTTCGCGAATTTTCAGCCCAAATCGGCAATATAGACATAGCCAAATTAGTAAAGATCATGGGAAGAGGGACTCTCGTATTTGTTTCCAGGGACTTGGGTAGGAATTATGTAAAAAAGCTTGTAGAGGAATTAGAAAAAGATGGTATTAGAGCATCTATAGCTCACACACCTAAAGCTGTTGAAAAGCTTCGCAAAGGAGATGTTGACGTATTAATAGGTGTGGCAACATACTATGGAGTACTTACGCGTGGGATAGATGAACCAACGATCATAAAGTCCTCGATATTCGTTGGAACTCCGAAGTTCGCAGTGCCTCTCGATGTGTACTTTTCGAGGACGTCTAACGTCATAGTATCCTTCAGGGCTCTCGCTAGCTCACCTGATTCGTTCAGTCACGACTACGTACGGCTAACTAAGACATACGAGACTTTGTCTAGACTGAGGCCATCGGTGCTTAAAGTTATAGACTTATGCTTGATGGGGCTTTTACAACCATCAAGTCCACATATTGAAGAACTGGTAGCGCGTGCTTCAGAAATGAGGGAATACGTTTTAAAGACTGTAAAGCATAGCGCCTCATCTGTCGGATGGCTTAACTTAGGGAACGCTCTAGCTAGACCTTTAGAGAACGGTGAAATCGTTGTCGAGATCCCAGATATTTACACGTATATACAAGCTTCTGGTAGAACCAGTAGGCTCTTAAACGGCAGGATGACTCTCGGGATCTCCGTTCTTCTTTACGAAAATAGACACATATACGAGATGTTCCTGAAGAGACTTAAAGTTTTGTTCGAGAGTAACTTTAAAAACTTAGACCATGCCGAGCTTTTAGAGGCACTGCGTGAAGCAACTAGAAGTAGGTTAACGTCATTTAGTTCCGATAGCGTTGTTTCAAGAATAGTGCCTACTCTATTAATAGTTGAATCACCAACTAAAGCAAGGACTATAGCTAAGATGTTCGGCGGTGGAGGTAAGAGATATGTAGGTGGGCTGGTGGCCTATGAGGCGGTCATACCGGTAGGACAAACATACTACGTTACCACTATTGTACCGAGTTTAGGACATTTATTCGATTTAGCAGTAGATGTCGGCATATACGGAATAAGAATAAGCAAAGATGGTAATGTAGACCCTGTTTATACTTCCTTAAAGAGGTGTCGAGAATGTGGTCACCAATTTACTGACGAGATGGATAGTTGCCCAAGGTGTAGCTCTCTAAGGGTTTACGATAGCATTAGAACAATTAGCGTCATGAGAAAGCTCGCAAAGGAGTCTTCGCTAGTCGTTATTGCTACAGACGCGGATGAAGAAGGTGAGAAAATAGCTTACGATATCTACGTGGCTTTAAAACCATATAGCGAAAACATTAAGCGAGCCGAATTCCATGAAATAACTAGGTATGGTATAATCAGTGGAATGAGCTCATTAAGAGAAATAGACGTAAGACTGGTTAAGTCTCAAGTCTTCAGAAGAGTTGACGATAGACTCGTTGGTTTTGGGTTAAGTAACGTGCTAAAAGAATACCTTGGTTCGCCTAACGCAGGTGGTGGCAGAGTTCAGACACCCGTCCTTTCCTGGGTCGTAGAGAGGTACGAGGAATACCAGCGGAACAAGGCTTTCGTGTTATCTGTAGAGCTACCATATGAGGGAGTTTCATTAAAACTCTTTGTAGATAGTAGTAAGGAAGTTGAAAGGCTTTTTGCGGAGCTGAGCGGCGGAGTTGAACTGGTCCCCATAGCTGAAGAAGTCGAGATTCTGCATCCCAAACCTCCTTACACTACAGATACAGCTTTAGAAGACCTTAGTAGACACCTTAAGATTTCGCCGGGAGAAGCTATGAAGATTCTTCAAGAACTCTACGAAGATGGTTTTATAACTTATCACAGAACGTCCTCAACCAGGGTCTCAAGCCATGGAATAGAGATAGCGAGATCTTATTTAACTTCTATAAACCTTCAACATCTTCTTCATCCTAGAAGCTGGGGCGATGGTGGGGCACACGAAGCAATTAGGCCAACAAGACCTGTTGAGGACATAGAAACGGAGTCCATTCAATTTGGCATTCCGCTTACGAGGAAGCATTACGAAGCGTACAAAATGATCTTCAAGAGATTCATAGCTAGTCAGATGACCCCGTCTAAAATTCTGTATAGGTACTATTCTTTCAGGTCTTCTGGCAAGGAGTTAGCAGTAATTAAGTTACCCGTGGAAGTTGTTGAAGAAGGTTTCACTAGGGTTCTACCAATAAAGTTAGTTGATCTTCCTAACAAGGCACTCACAGTTAAACCTAAGGCAATAAGAAGCTATCGCGGCTCTAAAGTTGGGCTAATGACTTCGGCCGAAGCCATCAGAAAAATGAGAGAAGTAGGAATTGGTAGACCATCAACGTACGCTAAAGCTATCGAGAACAATCGAAGACACGGATATGTGGTAATAAGTAAGTATAAGCAGTGCCTAATACCGACAAGGAGAGGAACTTCAGTGTTGAGCTTAGTTAAAAGAGTTAGTCCTCAGCTTGTAACACCCCTTTATACGGCAAAACTTATGAGGCTTGCTGAAATGGTAGATAGCACTATTCCATATGACCTAGCGATTTTGGTGCCTCTTTCTGTTTTAGCTGAGATAGGAATAAACAGTACTATAAGTAAGAACCTATCAGAAAGTGTTTCAAAAAACTTAGCAGAGACTAATGAAGTCTCACAATGAGGCGGTTGCTCGCTGTCGAAGTTAGAGCAATTAAAAATACCTCTAAAGAGAATACTGACGCACAGAATTTGGATTAAGAGAATTAAGAGGAGGTACCCGAGGTTATGAAGGTTTATCAAGAGAGTTAGGAGTCCAAAACTTGAGCAAGCCTAGGAGCAGAATCAACGAGAACAGTAGAACAGAGTGCTACAATGCCCTAAATGCGGTTTCACAGGAAATAGGGACATAGCTGTAAGTATAAACCTGTTCCCGAGGTACGCAAGATACTGTGCGGGAAAAGAGGTGAAGCAATGAAATAAACCAAGTACGAAGCTATATCAGAGCTGAACTGCCGCGTTTTAGTATTGAGGCTCGACATAAAAGCAAAAGTATTTGGTGGCGCTATTAATCTAGGTGAAGCTGTGAAAGCTGCTGGAACATCTAGCAAGTTCATTCTTAAGGTAGATGAAAAAGGAAGAATTACGATACCTCTCTCGGTTAGAGAAGTTCTAAATATAGAACCTGGAATGCTTGTTGAACTACTAGTAAACCCATCAGATAAGACTATAGTTCTTAAGCCATTGACGACAGGGGTTATCGCAAACTATAGGATCCGCTTGCGAAATAGAAACGAGGTAGTCGACATAATTACAACCATTTTGGAAGAGGGATCCGAGTTAAAGTACTTGGAACTTGGAGAGTCTGAATGCAGTATAGGTGTTCTTGCAATGGATAACGTCATGGTAGAAAAACTAGCAGAGAAGCTGCAGATGAAGGGAGTTAATGTAATAGAGTATACTACAAAGTAAACAGGATTTTCATCACTAGAGTGGAGAAATGATAAGAAGGATGCCACCTAAAGCTAGAGAATAATTATAGTACTCAAGGAGCTAAAGTAGCGATGAGATCGTCGAGGTTAGCTCTCGGGTTTGTTTATATGGGTTAGTTTCTCTACCTCATCTCGGTTTACCTCCGAGGAGAGCCCGCACTCCACCTGCTTAGCTCCCACCCCCGTCGGACGGCTCCACGCATCAACCAAACAACACAAACTAGCACGAAACTCGAAACAGTCGCATGAGGCCGACTCTCTATACAGCTACGTGCGTCGAACTACAGTTTAAAACCAACGCGAAGGACGAGTATTTCGCGGTATTACCGGCTTTTTAAAACGCTGTAACGTTGGACGTGGTTTCACTAAGTTAAGTGTCGATAATGCACATAAAGTAGGTGCTGGAATTGCCTGTTAGGATAGTCAAAGTAAGTAAGGAGAACATGCCTTCCTACGTAACCGATATGATGCAGAAAGGATTTAGGTGTATAGAAATAAACTCCGGCGAATACAGTTGCACGAAGAGGATAAACGAAATACAGGACTACATCGTCATTCTGCTATCTGCACCAGGGTAGTTTACATCTAGTTATCTTTATCTATATAGTAACGAAGGCTTTAGCTTTAAACTAATCATGCATCTGTTTTAGTGACCCACATCTACGAATACGAAAAGAAGCATGACTTTTTCCGCTCTTTAGAAAGCAGTTACCTAAAGAGATGGCTGCTAAAACCTATCTAGTTCTCAAGGTGTTTAGACTGGTGTTAAAAGAGCCCGTGGACGGATGTCAAGCTGACTAAGAGTGAGCTTTGTCAAGTTATAGCGTTCTTAATATCGAACATGGAACTATTCCGTAATTCTAAACCGTTTCTCGCTCTAGGGTTTTGTAGGTTTTCCTAGGGTGGGTCATCACGGTTTCCCTGAGCCCCCTCCCCACGGTCTGCCGTAGGTCTCGGAAACCCAGGGTCACTAAAGCATTTATTACTCATTGGTTTATAAACATTGCTAAACTTAATTACGTCAAGAGCTCTAAGCATCCTAGAGAGACCTACAAAAACCTAGCACACAAAAACAGTTGCGAACCCGTGTATTACGGATAGATCAGAGCTTTGGCCCCACATCACAGAGTCAGGTCTATCTTAATCATCACATTCTTCTCCATAAATCTGTAGCCTCTCTTCTTTTTAATTCCCTGATGGCTCTATCTAGGAACTTGTATACTGTGGAATGTTGACGTCCTTGTGCCAGCATCTCGATGGCTTGTCTCGCTAGTTCTGCCCTACTGTAGTCGCCTATGATAGCTACATACTCTCGACAAACACTAATGTAGGTATCAGTCATTTCTTCCAGTGTTCTCCTAGCTCTACCCTCTTCTCCTATAATTCTTCCCTTTACTCTCTGAAGATGGTTTTCACTAGAACCAGTATAATCCTTTAAATCTACCACTATCAACACGGCTTCGTCGTCGTACAGCCTTGAAGCTCTCTCATAAGAGAAGCAGTAGTCTATGGCTTTAACTATTTCTTGACACTTTATAACGTTGGTTGCCGGCGTATAGGAGCTAGCTGGTTCTATCACGACTGAGCTGTCGACGGAGTTAACAGAGATTTTGACACCTAAGCGTGACTCTAATTCCTTAAGTACTTTACCCCCCTCTCCAATAAGAGCTCCTAGTCTATCTTCGTGAATTCTCAAGTATACCCTCGTAGCTCCGGGCACAGTTCTATGCTCTGGCATCGGATACTCGCGCCCAACTAACTGATAGACTCCGTAGAAATTATATAGAAACCTACTAAGGGTGGTGTAGCTGCCTCTTTTCCCTATAGGTCTCCGTGGGTCTCTCTATGGTGCTTGATGCTCTTGGTGTAAACGGTGTACACCAACGTTTTAGTGTCTATAAACTGTTGTTAGTGCCCCCGAGTTTCCGAGACCTACGCGGTCCGCGAGAGGAAACTCGGGAGACTGCGATGATCTAGCCCTGGGAGACCTGCGGAAACCTTAGGGTCACAACTGTTTTGTTGTGTTAGGTTTAAAGGTTTTCGTGGGATTTCTTCGTGATGATGATGGGAGGTACTTTGAGACACCTAGAGGTAGAGTCTAGATGTGGGCCCCGTGCCGTTGGGCTCGAAGGGTGCCCATGACTCCTGCGTAGAGTGGCTAGTAGCCGCAGTGAACCGCAGGGTAGGAGGCACGACCCACCCTAGGAAAACCTACAAAAACCTAGAGCGAGAAACGGTAGGGAACAGTGTTGTTTCATCGCGAGGTCTGCCGAATGAGTTCATCTCTCCTCAAGTGATTCAACTCTCTTAAGGTTCTTTGAAGCAATTACCGCGGCCACAATAAGCATCAGTGTGGAAAGAGAGAATGGAGCTAAAGAAGATACGGAGTCGTAGAGCAACCCTCCAAGATAAGGCGATGGTATACTGATGATACTTCTTATAGCATTTATAGAAGCAAATGCCTCACCGACGTTCTTAAACACCTTAGCGACATAGACGTTGTAACCTGGTATCCAGAAGCTTATACTTATCCCCATAAACAGCATTGACGTCGTGGAGAGGGGCATCGTAGCTGGAAACATGAGTGTTAGAGCAGCTAGGGCGGCAGTGATCTCGGAGAGGGCTAGTATAGTAGAGCTTCCTAGTTTATCTACGAGTTTTCCTGCTAGAGGTGTTCCAACGGTTTCAGCTATATTTGATATGGAAACTAATATACCTACGCCAACTTCACTGTATCCTTGGCGTAACAAGTACGCACTCAGAATAGGGTGCCAGAGGTTCCATGCTGCACGATCGAGTGATGTAAAAACATACAACAAAAATAGCTTCCTATCTGGTACGACGGCCCTCCAATAGGACTCGGCTAAACTAGGTCTATTTGATATCTCGGCTTTCTTAAGCTCGGGCTCGTATGAGCAGACTAAGAACAGTAGTGAACCAACTGCCGCAATACAGGCAAGAGCTAGAAATGCGTTAACATACCCAGAACTCATCACTAGAAATCCACCTATAACGGGGCCGATGGCTCTAGACGCAGTGAAAGTAGAACTCGTTAAACCGACAACTGTCCCTAACCTCTTTTTATCTACTACCCTAGCTAAAAACACCATTCTGGCAGGTTGAGCGAAGTACACGGAGAGATGAAACAGAGAGTAGCTGAAGGCTAGAGTAATAATGTTCTCGGAAAAAGCGACAAGAACTAGCGAAGCACTGATCATAAAGCCTGTAAGGGC
Organism: Thermoproteota archaeon; assembly: GCA_030550455.1. Classification (GTDB taxonomy): domain Archaea; phylum Thermoproteota; class Thermoprotei_A; order Sulfolobales; family NBVN01; genus DRZP01. The sequence goes on along the minus strand of JAUQPH010000002.1, from coordinate 204,433 downwards.
AGTAATCACCCTACTGCTATAGACCTCGAGTAAGTAGCCAACAAGAGGAGATATTGATGCCCCCAGAATATTAGAGAGAGTCGCAACAGCTCCAATTTCACCTAAAGAATACCCCAATCTGTTCATGTAAGCGGCAAACAGTGTGTTGAAGCCACTAGTAGCTAAACCTCTAAACAGGTTAAAAGCGGCAGTGCTTACTACGTTCCTAGTTTCCTCTTTTGTCAGCTAACAGCACCATAAGCATGAAGCCTCTAGACCTAAAAATTTTGCTATCCGATGGCGTAGTTACATGGTGAAAGCCTCGTCCTTCAAGGCGGGGAGAAAGTCGGAGTCTAGAGCTCCCTAGCCATCAGGTAGGCGTCTTCACCATCCATGTAGTACCTTTTCAACACCTTGACTTTCTTAAAGCCGAGTTTTTCATAAAGCTTTATTGCTGGCTCGTTACTTACTCTGACTTCGAGATATACTTCGCCTGCCCCATACTTCTCTTTCATGGAGTCCATAGCTTTTACCATTAGGGCCGTTCCTATGCCACGACGTCTAAACTCAGGTAGCACAGCGATGCTTACTACGTGACCTTGTTTGACGATACCCTTTCTAACGTGCCCTATACCGTATTCTATTCTACACATGTTATATCCAACTACCCTCTCGTTGACGAGGGCTACTAAAAATATGTCCCTCCATAACTCATAGTGTTCATACCAAAAGAAGTATGGGTAGTGTTCGGGTAGAGTCTCCATGTTGATTTCTATAACTCTCTTTAGCTCCTCTTCGGAAGAGATCGCTCTGATTATGTAGTCTCCTGCTCCCATTTATTCCCCTAAGTACGATTAGCTAAACACAAAAATTTAGTTGGGTGTTAAGATATGACAAAACGGAGTTGCTTTTATTTTACTGTGGTTTGTGTGCTTGGGTAAAATGGTTGAAAAAGCTTAAGTGGCATCCGGCCATTGAAATTAAGGGAAAGCTAGGCAACGTATTTCTCGGCAAGTCTATAGCTTTGGGAGTTACTTCGTCAGTATCTCTTTATAAAAGTGTTGATCTAGCACGTGAGTTAATCAGGTTAGGGGCGGACGTGTACGTAGTTATGAGTCCGGAAGCTACAAAGTACGTAACCCCGCGGCTCTTCGAGTGGGCAACTGGGAACGACGTATTTGTAGATTTTGCTGGAGAGGTAGGTCACATAGCTTTGGCTGAAATATGTGATGCTTTTGTGATAGCGCCAGCGACAGCCAATACAATCGCTAAGATAGCGCAAGGGGTTTCGGATACTTCAGTAGCTGTTCTAGCTCAATCGTTCTTAGGGCTTAAAAAACCCATGGTTATAGTTCCCGCAGCCCACTATAGCCTCTTAACGTCTCCTCCTGTTTCCGAAGCTATTAAAAAGCTAGAGAAGCTGGATGTCACGATAGTACCTCCCGTTATAGAGGAGAGAAGAGCCAAGTATCCACCGCTGGAAGAGATAGTTGCGGCTGTAGAGACAACGATATTGCGTGGTAAGGACCTCAAAGGACTTAAGTTCTTGATTACAGCTGGTCCAACTAGGGAACCTCTAGATAACGTGAGGTTCCTAACGAACTCCAGCTCTGGTAAAATGGGTTTAGCTATAGCTAGAGAAGCTTACTTTAGGGGAGCAGAAGTAACCCTAGTTCACGGTCCGCTAGCTGTGCCAACTCCCTACTATATGAAGTCTATTTCGGTGAAAACTACTCAAGAGATGTTGAATGCCGTCTTAGCAGAGCTTAACTCGGAGGCTTACGATGCGGTAGTCCTTGCGGCAGCTCCAGTAGACTTTAGGTTTGCTGACGTAGCTGAAGGTAAGATTAGCAGTGAGGTCGACCGCTTGAGTGTGGTGATGGTCCCGACTCCCAAGATCTCTTTAGAGATAAGGAAGATCTTTAAGGGTTTAGTGGTCGGGTTTGCCGCAGAGTTTGCTGAAGGTAGATTTGACGACTTAGTGCTAAAGGCTAAAGAAAAGCTTGCTAAAAGAGGTTTTAACATAGTTGTAGCTAACGACATTAGCAAACCGGACATAGGATTCGCATCAGAGTATAACGAAGTTGTAGTACTAACAGATAAAGGCGAAAGCGTCGTTGTCAGTAAAGCGCGTAAAGCTGAAGTAGCAAGAGTTATTCTAGACCAAATACTGAAGTACTTAAAAACCAAGGAAGAATAAAATTGGTTACTATTCAGGTACCATTAAACATAAGCGGCTTTTGGATTCCTCATCGAGGTAGAACTCACGAAGATACAGGGTCACTGGGAGCTAGCTTAACCATCGAGCCTCCAGCGATCTTTAAGGTCACTAGAGGGTCCTGCCCGGTCTACATAAATAGTGTATGTATTGAGGAATACCACCCAGTAGTTCAAGAGCTCTCAGCAGCTGGAGTCTCCGTACACGGACTAACCCCGGTTCCTCTAGGTGTTGGATCGGCAGTTAGTGGCGCGCTCGCCATAGCTTTAGCTTACTCATATCTTTACTTAAAAAAAGGGGTTGAACCGGACCCTAATGATGTAGGTTTACTAGCTCATAAAATAGAGGTAGAAGTAGGTGGAGGATTAGGCGACGTTATTTGCCAATTTGTTGGTGGTGGACTGGTCTTGAGGAGGAAGCCGGGGCCTCCAGGCATAGGTGAGGCCGTATCCGTACCTGTTGAAGATGTCGAGATCACGCTGGGAGTGTTAAGGGAAAGAATGACTACTAAGGAAATGCTAGCTAGGTTTACCGATAGGTTCGTGAGTATAGGTCTCGAGGTGTACAGGAAGTTTACTGTGGAACCTAGTCTAATAAGCTTTCTAAAACTTTCTAAGGAATTCTCTATAGGTGTCGGGTTTATGTCACGAGAAACTGTAGAAGAGCTAGAAGTCGAGTTTAGAGATCTTCATGGTGTACTTGGTTACTTTGTGAAGAAGTCCTTGCTTGTTGTAGTTCACAAGCCAGGAATAAGTTCGTCGATACGTAAAATAGTCGAAAAAGTGTGCTGCTATTCGCTGCCACCATTTAAGCTATCTAAGCAAGGGTTTACGGTGTCGCTGTGAGAATTGAGATACCCAGAGCTCACCCCAGGTATCAGTCTCTCATGATTAGAGAGAAGCTAGTTGAAGGCTTTGAAAAAGGCCTCGTAGTTCCACAAGGGTTAATTGCGCATGGAAGGGGTGAATGCTTTGATTACATTATAGGAGAGAAGACTATTGAGCCAGCACTCAAGGCTATGCGCGCAGCAGCTGCGGCACTGCTTCTAGCTAAGCACCCTGTTGTCTCAGTTAACGGTAATGTAGCAGCTCTCGTACCAGAAGAGGTGGTTAGGTTAGCTAAAGCCTCTAATGCCAAAATAGAGGTGAACCTATTCTATAGAACCGAAGAGCGTGTGAAGAGGATCGCAGAAGTTCTCAAACTTCATGGAGCCGAGGAGGTGCTCGGCGTTGATGATGCCACGGCCACAATCCCGGAGCTGTTTAGCGAGCGGAGGAAGGTGAGCCCCAGAGGAATATACGTAGCTGACGTAGTGCTTGTCGCTCTAGAGGATGGAGATAGAACGGAAGCACTTAGGAAAATGGGTAAAACGGTTATAGCCATAGACTTAAACCCTCTCTCGAGGACGTCCTTAGCTGCGTCAATAACCATAGTCGACAATGTTGTTAGAGCTTTACCTAAGCTCACAGAATTCGTAGAAGAAATGAAGAACGAACCTAGAGGCTATCTAGAGGAGGTCCTCAAAGGCTATAGTAACGCCAAAGTTATTTCCGAGGTTTTAGACTACATTAACCGAAGACTTAGAGAGCTCTCAGAGAGAATACATGAGAAGGTTTGGTCGCCAGGGGAACCCTGAATCACACTGCCGCGCGAGCGGCTGTCCTCAGGGCCTGACCAATTCTTACTTGCAGAGGTCCTAATATAGGTGTGGTCACGTGGTGAAGAAGAGGTTAAAAAACGTTATAAACATAGGCCTTGAGCTAGATAAAATTGACCAGAAGGTTCTCGAAGAGCTTTCTCAAATATTGGGAGACCTCCTAGCTAACAACTTAAGTATGGTGCTAGGCAGAAGAATAGAGTTTCAAGTATCACTAGAGCTAGAAGTAAGTGATACACTCGATCTTTCTGTAGACCTGTACTTAGAGAGTTCTGAACCCCTACCTCCTGAGATACTAGCAGAAATAGATAAGAGAGTAGATGAAGCTATCGTTAAATTTGAGGAACTAATCGCGCAGAAGTTTGGGAAAACAAAACACTAAGCTTTAGGAAACACTGGAGCGTGTAACCATTGTAAGTAGCAGGCTTCTAGAGCTTCTCGAGGTGGCTCTTTATCGGTGTAGGTCTCGTGAGATTGTCCTCGACCGGACATCTCTCCTTAACTCTATTAAGCCACTCACTAAGCGTATCAAGGTCTGCTTCTGAAGCAACACTGACCTTTACGACCAGCTCCTTGTAGCCGGCTCTCTCGCCTAAACCGGTTAATAGCTTAGACGGGTTATAGACACCTGTAATCTCCACCTTCATATCGTGGATCTTGATGTTCATGTCTCTAGCAACTATCTCCCCGACTATATTGATACAACCAGCGTAAGCGGCTAGTAAATACTCTATCGGTGAAGGAGCTTCACCACCGAGCTTGTCTAGGACGATCTCGTAATTTCCGGTTTTAACAACCATCTTCATTGGTTTATCCTTAGATACTCTAGAGCCTACTATTGTAACGCTCTGGTCTTTGTAGCTAACACTGCTCATATACATCTCCGCGAGCTTTTTCGCTCAAGCATAATATGCTTGTTCACCGTGCCTATCTTCGAGTCACATACTTTATTATAGCTATCTTCAAAACAGTAGGTATGGTTAAGAGAGATGAGTAAGACCTACGATGTGGTCGTAGTAGGACTCGGTGTAGCAGGAGCATACGCGGCGTATAAATTGTCTAAGTCTGGTTTAAAGGTACTTGCTGTAGACATAAAGCCTTACGATAGACTTGGAGATAAACCCTGTGGTGACGCTATAGGTAATCACCACCTAGAGTCTTTGGGGCTAGTGGGTCTTCCTCAAGAAATTTTGGAGGGCCGTGTTAGAGGTATCGACATATTTTCGCCCAGTGAGAATTTCAGGTTCAGAGTTTTAGGTGATGGATATGAAGTCGACAGGATCGGGTTAGTTAGGTACTTAGTTAAACGAGCGCTAGACTTTGGACTCGAGATCGAGACTGAGACAGCTGCTCTAGGTCCTATAATCAGAGATGGATTCGTTCGTGGTGTAGTTCTTCGTAGAGGAGATCGGTCGGTGGAAGTGAGTGCTAAAGTCGTCGTAGACGCTTCAGGAAACGCAAGATCTATAGCCAGAAAATTGCCTAGCGAGTGGCCTGTAGCTGAAGGTCTAGAAATGGTTGATAGCAACATAGCGTATAGGGAGGTCCGCGAGCTACATCGCGAAATCGAGGAACCAGACATACTCAGGATTTACGTTAGCAAGCGCATAGCCCCAGGTGGCTATTGGTGGCTATTTCCATATTCGTCATTACCTAGGTACGTAAATGTGGGGTTAGGAATTCAGGGAGGGCGCGGCTACCCGCATCCTAAGACACTTCTTTATCAGTACGTTTTAAGTAGAGAACTATTTAAGGGTAGCAGATTAGTCGAAGCTGGAGGAGCCATAGTTCCCACAAGGGAACCGCTTAAAAGCCTTGTTTGGCACGGCATAGCTGTAGTAGGCGATGCCGCATATACCGTTAACCCTGTCCACGGTGGTGGAAAAGGATCAGCCATGATTTCAGCTAATTGTGTAGCAAGTGCGATAGTAGAAGGTCTTGAAGTTGGGAGAGTTGATGCCTATGGTTTATGGAATGCTAATATATGTTACATGAATAGCTACGGAGTAAAGCAGGCGGTACTCAATGTGTTCAGGTTGTTTCTCCAGGAGCTATCTGACGATGATATAGAGTTCGGAATGAGTAGAAAGATAATTAGAGAAGAAGATCTTAATACACTGTCTCTGAGAGGGGACCTAGAGCTATCGGTAGTAGATAAAGCAATGAGGTTCCTAGCTGGTTTGAGGAGACCGTCCCTACTGTTCAAGCTGAAGAACGTAGCGGAGTATATGGACAGAGTGAGAACACTCTATGATAACTATCCCCGAACGCCAGCGGAGCTCTCACAGTGGTCCCAGAAGGTCAGCAATTTACTTAAAGAGTATAGAGCCAGGGTGTTGAAAGGCACGTAACCTGCGGCCCAATGTAGGTAATAAAATAAGAGAATTAATTCTCTTAAGCAGTTTTCCCTTTGAGTGACCTATATGTAAGCGCGATGTTCTTAGGCAGATTACCGTACACGGTGTCGAGTCTCTTAACAGACGTATTCTGAGGGCATCTCTTAATTTCACTCGGGTTAGTGTAAGCTATATTGATGATCTCCTTGTAGGCGTTAATGAGGTTATCTATGTTCTCTCTGGACTCTGTCTCAGTTACCTCGATCATGTGCGCTTCAGGAACTATGAGTGGGAACAGTATTGTCGGCGCGTGGAATCCTCTATCAAGTAGCGCTTTTGCGACGTCTTCAGCCCCTACACCGGTTTCCTTGTATAGCTTCTCAAAACTAATAACAAATTCATGTTTTCTCCACCTGCCGTACCCGTACACTAAGTCTACACCAGGAAGTGCTGATAGCTTTTTGAGCATGTAGTTGGTGTTTAAGTTGGCTACTTCAGCTACCTCTTTCACCAGTGGACCGAGGGTAGCTATATACAGAAATGACTTTATTGCTGGGATAATGTTTCCGTAAAACCAGCTAATCCTACCAATGGTTCTAGGTACATCGTACTTAAAGTAATACTTTCGACCATCATACTCCACCAGAGGGACCGGAAGGTAATCAGCTAGGGCGCCTTTAGCGCATATCGCTCCAGCTCCTGGACCACCGCCCCCATGCGGGGCCGCAAACGTCTTGTGTAGGTTTAAGTGAGCTACATCAAACCCCATGTCGCCTGGCCTAGCGTAACCGAGTATTCCATTTAGGTTGGCACCGTCGTAGTAGAGGAGCCCACCTATCCCGTGGACTTCTCTAGCTATGTCAACTATGTATTCCTCGAAGAGACCTAAAGTGTTGGGGTTCGTGAGCATTACCCCAGCTGTTCTCTTGCTTAAAGCTGCTCTGAGAGCTTCTATGTCGGTGTTTCCTCTAGGGTCTGTAGGTATCCTAACCACCTTAAATCCAGCCATAGCTGCGCTAGCAGGGTTGCTTCCGTGAGCGCTGTCGGGAACTATCATCTCGTCTCTATGGCCTTCACCTAAGTCTCTATGGTACTTCTTTATCATGAGCGCACCAGCGAGTTCGCCGGCCGCACCAGCGGGTGTTTGCAGAGAACATACGTCCATTCCGACTATTTCAGCTAACCATTTCTGGAGGGTATACAAGATCTCGAGTAGTCCTTGAACATCCTCTTCATCTAGATACGGGTGTGCCTCTACTATTCTCCTATCACTAGCAAGCTCCTCACAGATCTTCGGGTTGTACTTCATGGTGCATGAGCCTAGGGGGACAGGTCCCAAGTCTACACCATAGGACATCTGCGAGAGCCGGGTGAAGTGCCTCACAACCTCAACTTCACTTAAAGATGGGATGTTGAGGGAGTCCCGTATTATGTGTTTGGGTAGTTTACTGAGAAACCTTAGCGCATAGTCTCTAAATTCCTCATCTAGCAAAACTCCCTCCTTACTATCTCGGCTTATCTCGTAAACTATAGGCTCGTTCCATTTAGCTTGTCTAAAAATGGTCAAGAGGCCATCACCTCTGAGAATTTTCTGACTAGTTCAGCAAGAGTCTCAATATCCTCCTTCGAGTGGACTTCTGTGACGCATACTAGTCCGCAGTTACTTAGTTCCGGGTAAAATCTATCGACTAATGGTCCGATGTACACACCGTGCCTCTTTAAAAAGTTACGTAAGTCGCTAACATTGGGGTGCCTGAAGAGGACCTCGCGGAGGTACACGCCTTCTTTAAAAGCGGGTTCGAGACCCACGCTTTTAAGCCTCTCCACTAAGAACGCTGTTCTACCAGCTATAGATTCACCGAGTTTCTTTAACCCGGTGGAGCCTAGGAGGGTTAAGTATACAGCCGCTTTTATTGCCTCTAGAGTAGAGTTAGTCGTTATATTGGACGTAGCTCTCTCTCGCCTAATGTGCTGTTCTCGGGTCTGCAATACCATAATATAACCACTATCTTCACCGTCAACAGTCTTAGTGTATCCTATCAACCTCCCGGGTAATTGCCTCAATAACTTTTCTTCGGGGTCTCTAATCCCCAAAATTCCAGCTGATGGACCACCAAAGTTAAGTCCGCTGCCTATTGAGGACGTATCACCGACGACTATATCAGCTCCGAGCTTTCCCGGGGCTTCGAGAATTCCCGTAAATATAGGGTCTTCATAGACTATCAGTAGTGACCCGTTTTCATGAACAACTTGAGAAACCTCTTTTAAGTCTTGCTCTATTATACCGAAGAAGTTCGGAGTCTGTATAGCTACAGCAGCAGGCTTTAGCTTCCTCACTTGGTCCTCAAGCTCGCTTAGGTCTACTCTACCGGTATCTCTATCGTAGTCGACCGTACTTACAGATATCCCCACCGGCTCAGACCACGTCCTAACTACTTCAATAACTTCTGGATGCGTACTCCTAGATATAACAGCACTTTTTCTTCCAGTAACTCTTACAGTGAGCCTAACCGCTTCGGCCATAGCCGTAGATCCGTTGTATACTGAGGCATTTACTACATCGACAGCATAGAGGTCTGCCATCAGGCTTTGATATTCAAATAGTGCTCTAGTTATGCCCTGAGTGATTTCCGGTTGGTACGGAGTGTAAGCGGTATAGAACTCGGACCTGCTAGCAACGTGTTTCACGACGGCAGGAACGTAGTGAAAGCATACTCCCCCTCCAAGGAAGGGGGGTACCTTGTAACTGTAAGCGTTCTTCTTCATTAAGTTATCGAAGACTCTGACTAGCTGATACTCAGTCAGTGGTCTACCGAAGCCGATGTTTAAGTTCTTAACCAGAAGGAGCTCTCTTGGTACATCGTTAAATAGTTCGAGAATCGACGAGATCCCGACCTCCTTCATCAGCTCGTTCTTAATGTAGGAATTGGGTATCCATGGATGAGGCACAGAGCCACCAATTGATTTAGCTGGGCTACAGTTAAATAGCTCAATGACGAATAGAGAAACCTAAGCGGCACTACTTTATCGATACTGCTTTCAATAGGTTTTCACACGTTGGTAAACTCCAGCCATGAACTCAATTATCACTCTAGCAGCTAACATAGACGTTATCATCGAAGGGTCGTACGGCGGTGTAACTTCTACAACATCCATAGCTACGAACTTATTGTTCACGATCTCATACAGCAGGTCCAGGATATCTGATGGCGTAAGCCCGTCGGGTTCTGGTGTTGCTACTCCAGGTGCGTATGCTGGATCGAATACATCCATATCTAGTGATAGATATACCTTTCCACAACTGCTGATAAAGTCTTGAAGCAGGCCAGCAGAGTGTTTAATACCGGCCCTCTTTAGAGATTTAGATGTCAGAAAGCGCAGTCCAGAGCTTTTCAACCGTTCATGCTCGACCCCGCTTATCGCCCTCGTTCCCACTAGATAAATGTGGTCTTTACTAATGAAGTCGAGTAATCTGCTGACAACACAGGCATGGCTATACTTCGTCCCGGAGTACTCTATTCTAAGATCAGCGTGAGCGTCAAATACCAAGACGCATATGTCCCTACTGAAAACCTCTGCTGCGGCTCGAACAGTTGCTATAGTTAAGGTATGTTCCCCTCCGAGAAACACGGGTATTCTACCGTTTGCTAGTAGATACTCTGAGACCATCTTTATGATGTCGAGAGCCTTTAAAACCCCGTCTTGCGGTAGTATGACATCTCCTTCATCGACGTACAGAAAATCTTCGACATCTACACCGAACCTCATTGAAAAGTACTCCAAGTTCTGGGCAGCAACTCTGATGCTGAGCGGAGCCATCCTATACCCGGACCTAAAAGACGAAGTCATATCTAGGGGGATCCCTAAGATACTAAACGGGGTCTTATCTCTCCTGCCGCTATAACCACCGAATGCGTAGGGAGACCTAATGAGGAAGAGCTCGACCTCGTTACTCAAGTCGTCACCCAGCTACCATGGACTCACTTAGATTTAAGCTGAGGCCATAATGTCTCGAGAGACCTTAACACTCGAACTGCCTCACGGAGTTTTTTAGGTGCCCCATTTTCCGGCACATGATAAGCGTAGATCCGAAGGCGGTTCTCCGATACGTTAAAGGTGTTGGCAAGTTAAGAGCACTTAAAGCTTTTGAGCTTTATACCTATATCTCGAATAATCAAATTGAAGCAGGACCTCTCTTGAACCCTAGACGATATTAACTACTAGAGGCAATAGGATCGGTATTAAGAGTGTAAGGACTGTACCGTGTATAAAAGCAAGTAGAGATACCTTGGGTCCCCCGAACTTGTGCATTATTGGGAGAGTCGTGTCCATGGTGGTCGCACCTCCCATCGAAATTCCGCTGATCGCTAGCTTCTTCGGAAGCAGGGGGTAGATAGTGAAGGTTAGTAGCTCTCTTAATAAGTTCGACATAAAGCCGAGAAAACCCAGAAAGTAGCTATGTGTTCCTAGTAGGACTCCAGTGAACGTATACCACCCCATCCCAAGAGAAATAGCCATACTATACTTCACTACACAGATGAGACTGAAGCAACCTGCTTCGCTTAAGGAACCACTATATGCCAGTACTAGTCCTGAGAGTAGCCCCCCTATAGCTGACCCGGAGATTGTAGAGAGGAGTAACCTGGCTACTTTACCAGCTAGAGCGTGAGTCTCTCGCAGCTTACTTATTTCGTCAGATACAGCTATCCCTATAACAAATAAGAGGAGGTATAGTGTCCTCTCGAGCCATACCCGCATAACCTCTTCCTCCAAGTTAAGGACGGTGCTAACAGCGAAACCTGCGAGAAAGAACGCTAACAGCAGGATAGACTGTCTATTCATTGTGTCTCCCCAAAAACACTACAGCTAGTAGTAAAGAGGTAAAAGTAGGTGCTAACGCCAAAAGTACGACTTTTGCTACTACCTCTAGCACTACCAGAGCGTCACACGTTATCGACCTGAAGCTCGGCGCCGTATAATTCAGTATTTTACCTGAGTTAAGTCCGACTAGGAACACGAGTCCATATACTAGTGCAGAGAGACCTACGTCGATATATCTTTCTATCTTTATCTTACTCTTCCTACTTCTGATGAGCAGTCCGACGGTTAGCCCTGCTATAAGATATACATATATCGGGACACTCACGTTTTAAGCCCCGAGAGTACCTCGAGGTATAGCCTCCTAAGTAGGTCTCGGTTTACATCGATCGGTGACAACTCAAGAAGATATGCCATCGACTTGAAGGCCATTTCAGATACTCTCTCGGCCATTTCAGCCGTGAACCCGTAATCCGTAAGATACTCTCTGAAGCCTACTTCCATCTGAAACTTTCGGACTGCTTCAGCCGCTTTTTCAGCGTCGCTAGGGTCCGGATTCAGAGAGCTATCTAAGTGTTTGAGTAACTCGTAAAGCACCTCGGGTACATGTCTATACAGTAATTTAATAGCCGCTGGACCGATAGAGGCTAGTCCAGATCCGTGAGCTAGAGAAGGCTCTAGACCGCTCAGAACATGTTCAATAGCGTGGATCAAGTGGGTTCTAGAGTTATCGACAGCTATTCCGGCAAGAGTGGACGCGTAGAGTAGCCAGTACCTAGCTTCTATGTCATAAGGTTTCTTAACCGCTATCGGTAGCCACCGCACTATTAGTTGAACAACTGCCTCACATAGAGTTCTAGTGAATGGTGACGATGCCCTGCTCGTCGAGGCTTCGAGCGCATGATAGAAGGCATCTATAGCTGTGTAGATGGTCTGATTCTTAGGTAGGGTAATAAGGTACCTAGGGTCGTCGATAGCTATTAATGGATATAGATAGTCACTAGCTATACTGACCTTCTCGCGAGTCTCATCGATCGTAGCTACAGCGATTCTATTTATCTCGCTTCCAGTACCATGTGTCAGGTTGACTGCTATAAGCTCTAATGCTCCACACACGTCTCTCGCTCTCTTAAGGTATTCCGGGGTTCTCCCACCGCAAACAGCGATAACTGAAGCTATTTTAGCAGAGTCTATAACACTACCACCCCCGATAGCTATTATAACATCGGCACCGAATCTCCAGATTTTTTCGGCAATGGTGTCAACTAAAGATGCTGTAGGGTTGGCTACGACCTCATTAAAAATCCCGTACTCAACCCTGTTTTGAGTGAGATAGCTTTCTATCTCACTTAGTGCCCCACTAATTTTCGCGGCGTTCCTGCTAGTCACTAAGTATGCTCTCCTGATACCAGAGAGGCGTTCACGCAAAGATGTGATAGAGTTTGGACCGAAATAGAGCAGGGTCTTACCGTATCTCAAAGTAAATCTATCGGTCTTCACGCATAGCACCGAATCACTCTAATGCACTCTCGAATAATTAATAACAGCGCGAGCATCAGCCCTCACACGGTTCGTCACACATCAGCTCCGAAGAACTACATCACTTTATACTCGTTCTTATATGCTTACCCGCACTTATATATCTTGGAATAACGGTATGACAGAGGAGTACTTAGCTAGCTTTGAATACCCGTCTGCAAAGGTTTTCGTTACATTACTTGAAGCTGTTGGTGAGGTTGCTGACGAAATACTCATGAAGTTAGGTGCTGAAAGCTTACGAATTAAAGCTCTCGATCCAGCGGGGTTATCTCTCATAGATCTCGAGATCCCGTCATCAGCGTTTACGACTTACGAAGTTAGGTCTCAGGAGCTTAGTGTAGGAGTTAACCTCGGCTCCCTCCTGAAAGTTCTCCCAAAGCCTAGAAAGAGTGATGTACTTAAGTTCTCGGCTAACGAGATGTTTTATCGAATAGTTATCGAAGGGACTACACCAAAGTCGTTTAAGTTTAGGTCGATCGAGGTTCCGGCTGAAGATGTTCCTGAACTGAGCCTCGAGTTTAAGGTGAGAGCCATAATCCTATCAACTGCCTTTAAGCAAGCTATGTCGACCCTCAGAGGAGCGGGTACTGTAGAAATAGAGGTTCCGTCGGCAGACTACATTATATTGAGAGGAGGAGGTTCTATCGTAAAGCTATCCAGAGTAGCCGGTTCCATACTCGATATAGAGTTCGAAGAGAGCGTTAAATCGGCTTACGAAGAAAACTACTTGAATAAAATAAGTCCACTACTTGGCTTAACAGACAATTTAGAGTTTTCTCTTAGTTCCTCGAAACCTCTCCGCACAGTTTTCAAACTCCCTGGAGATGTTTTGATAAGGTATGTATTAGCTCCTCAGGTATAGCAAAACTTTTTATACTTATCAGCAAACTAAATCGGGCTCTGTATGAGTAGTAAGATATTAGACGAAGTAGACATAAAACTGCTGGAAATACTGCAAGAGAATGCGGACCTTACGTATGCTGAGATGGCTCAAAGAGTTGGCGTAAGCCCTTCAACCGTCTATATGAGGATAAAGAAGCTCAAAGAGCAGGGATTTATTAAGCGAATAGTGGCTATAGTTAACCCCGAACTACTTGGGTACAGGTTAAAGGCATTAATCTTTCTATCTATAGACGTCAAGAAGTTTAATAAGGTAGTTGAGGCTCTAAGCTCGATACCTCAGATTAGAGACATTTATGATGTTACTGGTGAGTGGACATTAGTCTGCTCTCTCTTAGTAAAAGACCATACAGAGCTATCTAGAGTATTAGACCTCGTAGGCTCTATAGATGGTGTACTTAATACGTCAACACTTGTTGTACTGAGAACCATCAAGGAGAACAGTAAGGTGCTTCCTTGAGGCCAAGATACGGATACGGCTTCTTCAGTGTAGACTCCACTGGAGAGTTTCGACAGAAGATCTTATTCTTCTACTGGGACCCAGATAGAGAGCTTTATAGATCTACATCAACTCCACTCGGGAAAAAACACGAGACAGAAACTATGAGGACGAACATGCAAGCTTTCGTAAACTCTGAGAAAATCTTAGTTAATAGAAAAAGCGTTAAAGCAAGAGTGTTACACGTCGATATAGGGTTTATATCGTCGAAGAAGAGACCGTACGTTGAGTTTTTAATAACCTTCAAGGGTGACTTGGTAAAAGGAATTAATACGTATGAGAACTATTACGAAAGAGAGAAAGTGGAGTACAGCTATAGAGTCACGTGGACCTTTCCCGAGAACTTTAAGGTTATAAAGGCAGATGTAGGCTTTCCGTACGAAGTCATTGACGGCAGAATCATAGTCTTTAACGTAGAAAAGGGTGCTGAAACTCCCGGATATGAAGTCATCGAGTTTCTAGTTCTATAGCTGCTCTTCTATAGTACTGCAGTGGAGTTCTAGTACCACACTCAGCTACGCAAAGCCCCAACGATTTCATCTTATCACAGCTATACATTCTATACTTCTTTCTGCCTCCACGTAAGCCAGCTAAGTGCTCTACTTGATATCTAGCTATTTTCTCCTCGAAGTCAGGTGAAGTCCTAAACATATCTACTACTTCATCAACGCTATATCCTACAGACAGCATGAATGTTGCTAACGCGAAGCGTTGATGGTGACTCAAGTGTTCTCCCTTACTCAACAGCTCCCTAAGCTTAGTTATGCACGGCGGGAAAGCTCTTTCAATTTTCTCCGGGGCTCTCTTTCTTTCTCTTTCTAATACCTCTTTCGGTACTAGAGACTTGGCTATACCTAGCTGTTCTCTTAGTAACTCGCCGATGAACTCTGCTGAAAACACTCTTCCGTACTCAATCACTCTCTTCTTGACTTCCTCTTCAGCCAATCTAGCTAAGTCCTTCTTACCTAAGAAGACGTAACCTTTAAGCACAAGTCTGTTAACAAGCTTCCAGCTGGGCTCTGTGAAAAGCCTCTCAGCATATCTAAGGTACTTGGGGATGGTTAATCTGTAAGGATAGCACGCTACTACTTCACTCGTACCAGACCTACCGAGGAAAACTTTATGGCCACACCCGTCTTCCTCACCTATGTACTCAACTTCTATACCTAAGTTTTTCAATACATTTACCACATCCTTATCTCTCTCCCTAGCTATCTCCAAAGCCACTCGCTTACCCTCATGATCTGCTAATCTCCTTAGTAGCCAACTATGGGTATGTTGAGCTAACGCTATTGCTAGATAGAAGCTGGGAAGCTCTATTAACGGGTCATCGCTTGGCACGTAGTAGGACCCCCTTACTGCGTGCTCTATCCTTATTATTGCTCGATCAGTGAAGCTCTTCATGTAATCCACTAAGTCGCTTATGTTAGAAATACTGACACCTATAACTTTAGGCAAGCTTTCCGGAGCTACCAAGACTGGGTACTTAGAGTAGATAGACCTCCTCAAACACCCTACTCCATTATAGCGTGCCTGAACAAAGTTATAAGTACATTAAAAACCTCAGGTAAAACGCTAGTTAGGTGTGGACCACGAGGAACTGGATAGTAACATCTGCTTGGCCGTACGTTAACGGAGTCCCCCACTTAGGTACTCTAGTAGGTAGTGTGCTCTCAGCTGACGTGTTCGCAAGATACTTGAGGATGAGGGGGCATAGAGTAGTCTTTGTGAGCGGGAGCGACGAACATGGCACGGTCATAGAGATAGAGGCAAGAAGGAGGGGGCTCGAGCCTAAGGCGTTTACGGACCAAGCTCATGAATACATAAAGCGCATCTGGAGGTTATGGAATATATCCTTTGATAACTACACTAGGACAGAGTCTGAAGTACATAAAGACTTCGTTCGAGGCTTTCTCTTAGACGTCGAAAGAAACAAATACATTGAGACACGCGACCAGTTTACCGCATGGTGTCCTAGAGACAGGCAGTACCTGGCTGATAGGTTCATAACGGGGACGTGTCCTTACTGTGGATACGAAGATGCCAGAGGAGACCAGTGTGATAGATGTGGTAGAATATTGGACCCGGAGCTCTTAATCAATCCTAAGTGCGCTTTTTGCGACGGTAGACCAGTATTTGTGACAAGAAAGCACTGGTTCTTCAGACTTGACAAGTTAAGTGATATAATCTACGAGTGGCTAAAGAACCACAAGCTACTTCACGATAACGTTAAGAACTACTCTATCTCCTGGATTAAATCTGGCTTAGAGCCGAGAGCTATTACCAGAGACATTAAGTGGGGTATACCAGCCCCCTTCGAAGGCGCTGAAGATAAGACCGTTTACGTATGGTTCGACGCCCTCTTAGGGTACATATCAGCCACTAAGGAGTTTTTCTCAAAGTCTGAAGACTCTGATGAGTGGTTAAAGCTATGGTCTAGCCAAGAGACTATGACGGCCTACTTCATAGGTAAGGACAACATACCGTTTCACGCAATCATATTTCCAGCACTAATAATAGCGTCCGGTAGAGGGTATAAGCTCCCGGATATCATATCTGCTACTGAGTACCTGCTTTACGAAGGGGAAAAGTTCAGCAAGAGCAGAAAGATAGGTGTGTGGGCCGACGAAGCAGCGGAAATCTTCAGTGAGATCGATTACTGGAGATATGCTCTGATGAGGATGAGACCAGAGGATAAAGACACTAGCTTTAAGTGGAGCGAGTTCATTAGAATAATAAACAGCGAGCTGAACGATGATATAGGTAACTTTATACACAGGACTCTGACACTCATATGGAGACATTTCAGTGGTGAAATACCAGACTCTAGCAAGGTAACGGAAGTGGACGTTGAGATTATTGATGAGCTCGAGAGAAGCTGGAACCTTTACACTCAACGCATGGATAAAGCTGAAATAAGGCCAGCTACTGAAGTAATCGTGGAACTAGCTAGACTGGGAAACCAGTATATTACCAAGAAAGCTCCATGGTTTAAGATACGCGAGGACTTAGAGGACGCAAAGACCACACTCCACGTATGTTTTAAGCTAAGTCTTTACTTAGCAACAATGCTTTACCCCATAATGCCAAAAAGCTCGGCAGCTCTCCTAGAGACCATGGGTGTAGAGAATAGTGACAACCCAATCGTTAGGGATAAACCAATCGAGTTGCTTAAAAGCAAACATCGAATCAAAGAGCCTAGAGTTGTTTTCACTAAAATACCTAAAGAACTCGCTAAAACTCTACTCGACCAGAATGAGAGAGAGAAGTTGATGAATATTATAAGGGAGAAGGTAAATGCGCAAAGACCAGACGCACTCAGATTCTAAATACTCTACATTATACTCTACATTACCTACTAAACCGCTTTTGAATCGTGATGCTAGATTCTGCTAGAGTAACTTAGTCTCCACTTGACATAATATCGCACGCAGCTATAGACTAATTATGGGTAAACTTCTCAATATCTGTTCTGACCTTCCCACCCTAGAGGGCGGAGCTTTCAGGTTGATGTAACATTCTCGATAGCTCGCTATAGACGTTTTTTATACTTACACGAATCTGTTTTCGGGTGTCGCGTTCCCTAATTGTTACAGTATCGTCGCTTAAGGTTTGGAAATCTACCGTAATAGCGTAGGGTACACCTATTTCATCAGCTCTCGCGTATCTCCTCCCTATACTACCGCTTTCGTCATAAATTACCGTAAGCCCCAATGACATTAGTTCCGCGTATATCCTCCTAGCCACTCTTACCAGCTCTTCTCTTTCAAGTAGAGGGAAAACGGCCACCTTTACTGGAGCTATTTTCCTTGGTATCTTTAATACGATCCTACCCTCTTCTTCCGTATAAGCCTTGTCTAGAACCAGTAATACGAGTCTTTCAGCACCGAAGGATGGTTCTGCTACGTGAGGAATAATTCTTGTTCCAGCCACTTTCTCAGTTTCCTTCACTATACTGATGGCCGTGCGGGGCACTCTTACTCCAGCTATGACCACCGTTTCCTCCGAACTTGTGACGGCTTTCTTTATCTCTTCAATACTAACGTTTTTAAGCGCTTCTAAGAACGATGTCAAATGATGTCCAAGAAGTCTACCCAGAGTCGACTTGTCTACAACTACTTTCTCAACCTCGACTATCTTTGGCTCTTTAAACGGCTTGAAGATGGTCATATCTTGACCAGAGAACTCCATGTGCCTCCTTAAATCATAGTCGGTTCTATAAGCATGTCCCGATACCTCTATCCACCCCCAGCGGCTTATCCTAACCAACTGATCAAAAGTCTGAGCTGAGTAATGAGCTCTCTCATAGGGCATCTTTTCCTCAAAATACATCTCGCCATAGCCTACTCCCAGCTCTTTCACAAACTCCCGTGCGACGCACATCCAGTACCCTAACCACTTGTTTTTGATTATACCCTCTCTGACCGCTTCGATGACATCTATCTCAATAGGG
This sequence comes from Thermoproteota archaeon, assembly GCA_030550455.1. Classification (GTDB taxonomy): domain Archaea; phylum Thermoproteota; class Thermoprotei_A; order Sulfolobales; family NBVN01; genus DRZP01. The sequence continues at coordinate 186,034 of JAUQPH010000002.1, read as the reverse complement.
TTTTCCTCACCTTTCTGCCTCAGCTCTGCCGGCAATAGTCTCAATTTTCCAGAAAACCTATCCCACGGCGGATCCTCTCCTTCGGGATCGTGAAAGAACTCTATCTCCATGATCGTAAACTCCCTAAGCCTTATCATTCCCTGTCTAGGGGAGATCTCGTTTCTAGCCACTCTACCTATTTGAGCTATCCCTAGGGGGAGCTTTTCCCTCATCGAGACGAATACTCTCTTGAAAGATACAAACATTCCTTGGGCGGCTTCAGGTCTGAGATAACCAGCATCGGAGGAGTAAGGCCCTATCGTTGTCTTGAAAAGAAGATTAAAAGTTCTCACCTCACTGAGTTCTCCTCCGCATTGGGGGCACTTCAATCCCTTGTTCTTAACTATTTCGTTCAGCTCTTCAATACTTCGCCCCTCAACTTTGAGTCCAGTAGCTTCCTCTATTAAATGATCAGCCCTATACTTTCGTCCACAGCTGAGGCACTCAATAATAGGGTCGGTAAAATGGTCTAAGTGACCACTTGCTTTAAGAAGTACCTCGGGAACTATGACTGGAGTCTCAACTTCGGTCACCAAATCTTGGTGCCTCAGAACGAAGTACTCTCTCCAGAGATTTACTATGTTAATCTTCAACATCGTCCCAAGAGGTCCTAAATCATAAAAACCTGCTACACCTCCGTAGATTTCGTAAGAAGGCCAGAAAAAACCTCTTCTCTTTGCTAAGTCTACTATTTTATCGTATTTATCCTCAAAGGACGCTTCTTCAGGCATTCTTATGCCCCCACTACTTCCATACCAACTTCGCTAGTTACTTAAATAAAACACCTCAATTTGAGGTTTCAAGTTTATGTTGATTGACTTCAGGTGATGTGCGGAGGTTTGAAGGCTTCTCTCTAGCAATGCTATATTTACACAATATGTCGGAGTTCCAAATAATTCAGAGTATCCTAGAGCTAGTTTGTGTTGTTTGGTTGATGCGTGGAGCCGTCCGACGGGGGTGGGAGCTAAGCAGGTGGAGTGCGGGCTCTCCTCGGAGGTAAACCGAGATGAGGTAGAGAAACTAACCCATATAAACAAACCCGAGAGCTAACTTCGGTTTAAGTAGAGTGGGTTCCGAGCTAAGTCAATCTATGGTCATGCTACTTGACTTACTGTCATTCAAATAGTTTTCGCGAACTTGAAGACCTGGACAGTGCTGGAACCACTTATTAGGATTCTTTCGCAAACATACGTGGAGGTTTAAGTGCGTGATAACATACTAGATAAAAGGTTTGAAGGAAAAGCTGTGAGAATATACCTTATCGGTAGTAAAGAGCCTTTGGAGGGCGTAGTAGATGAAGTATCTAAGTACGAAGTAGGGGTTAGAACTCCGAGCGGGCCTGCAGTGGTTTTTAGACATTCAATAGCCTACATCGAGGTATCTCAGGTAGAGATCCACGGATTCTCGAGCGAAGAGCTGGAGGACGTCATTATAACACCCGAGATGACTGGTTCTGAAGTGACAGTAGTTCTTCAGGATAGCACTAAGATCGTCGGGAAGTTATCGAAGGTATCTAAGTACGAGATAGGGGTTCGAGCTGGTGATAGAGCTCTAATAATTCCTAAATCAAGTATTTCCCATATAATTTTCCAAGAGCTTTAAACTCAGCTTCGTAGTAATATTGTTCGGTAACTTACTGAGACTTGCTAACTTCATTAACGTGTACTGATAAGTGTGAGGTGCGGCTCTCAGCATGATGCGTGGAGGAGAAGTGCGAGAATTAAGCGGGACTGTCTATAAGAGCTCAGCGTTCTCAATGACGAAGTAACCACTATGTAAGTTTAGATGTAGAACCATTTTAGCTTTGCTTATAGCTACCCCTCTCCCTTTAAACAGTGGAGACCCAATTACGTACGTTTCAAATTCTCCTCCTTCACCTACGAGGCTTACACCACAATCTTTATGAGCGGTAACTAGGTAATGCAGTATTTCCGAGTCTGATGGATTTCCCAGTATACGTAGGCTTAAACAATAAGCTTGAACAGCTGTTACAATAAAGCTGAGATCCTCTACTTCTCTTTTTAAAAGCTCAACTTCATCTCGATTCCATAGGGGTGCATAGAGCTTCAGACCCAGATCTTCCGATATGGCTTTAAATCTCTCTAGCTGGTACCTAGACTTAACTGCTCCAGTAATTAGATAGTCCACGTGCGGATATTCTCTCAGTATCTTACTTAGCCCATCTCTCAATTCAAAAAGCTCTACGTCCTTAACGCCACTTACGGGTACAACGTGAACGGGGATCCCCATAGCATCTCCGTGAAGCCTGCTCCACGAAGCGTTAACGGTGTGGAATAGCCATGAGTCATCGCGGCGCGGGAGTGCCACCACCAAGGCATCCGTGGTGATGCCTTGGTAATAAGATAGAAGAATAGAGTAGTGAGAGTCTTTGCCACCACTATAGAGAGCTAAAGCTCTTTTCACACTCTAACTCCAAAAACATGTCTTCCTAAGGCTTATATTGCCGTTCCTACCTTAGGTTTCCGCAGGTTTTCTTAGGACGGGTGTACCTTTCGCTTTTATAGCAGAGAGGGTGGTAGTTGGTATTTTTTAAATAGCTAGTTAGTTTGAGAGGGGAGATAGATGAAGTGTCCTAGGTGTGGTTACGATACTCAACCTCTAAAAACTTGGCACCTGACATCACCACTTCCCGACGCTGATGGCAGAATCTCTATAACAATAATGGGGTCTTTTAAGTGCCCTAGCTGTGGACATAGCTGGAGAGGTAGGGTTAGTGTTTTGAAAGTAGGAGGAGAGCATGACGTAGAAATCGGAGAGGACGAAAAAAGGCCTAGAAAAAAACACAGAGGAGAAGGTGCCCGCGAGGGCGGAAAAGTGATAGAAATAGATATAAGCGAAGTTTTATCTGAAGAGAGTGAGTAGGTGGTGGTAATACGAGTACATGATAAAGCTACTTTAGCATTAGAAATAGCTATCGGGATAGCATTATTCACGTTAATTGCTTTAACGTTATTAGACTATATAACTCTTGCTGTCGTTGAAGGAACTTCTATGGAGCCGACTCTGCAGTCCGGGGATCTCGTAATAGTCATTAAGAAGGTTTCCGCAGAGGATATTAATGTCGGAGACGTAATCGTGTATCGTCGCGGTGGAACTTTAATAATTCACAGAGTGCTCAGAGTAGAAGATGATACTTTAATTACTAAAGGAGACAATAACTGGTTGCCAGACCCTCCAGTAAGGTTTCAATCAGTCATCGGGAAAGTCCTAGGGCTGGGAGGTAACGTAGTCAAAGTCCCACTCGTTGGTTACTTGACTCTCTTTGCTAGGTATTCTATGACCTCTTTTACAAATCTCCCGGTGCTCTTTAGCTTACTTACGGCTTTAACGTAATCCTCAAAGTTCATGTTAACACTGCTCTTCCATACATCGTAGGTTTTCTTTAGATTTTGGTAAGCCCTAAGGTGGGGAGAACAAAGATTAATGCCGTCCTCTTCACCAGTAGAGTCTCCTCCGCATACCGAACACCGATAGCCTGTCGCAAGACCCAGCCTCTTCTTTAATTCTATTTCTTCGTGGTTTCTCAGTATTTTCTTTACTTCTTCAAGCTTATGGCCCAACTTCTCTATCGCTTCGTCAATAACTTCCTTCTTATTTATTTTACCTAGCATTATCCCTTGAAGTTTTCTTTCGAACTCTCTCGTTAGTTCAACCTCTGTGATCTCCCTAAACAAGGTTGTCAGTATATGTGCTACTTTTAGACCAAGGTCAGTCACCTCTATATTCTTTCCTTGGACGTACTTCCTCCTAAACAGAGTCTCTATTATCTCGGCTCTAGTTGCTTCAGTCCCTATTCCAACAGATTCCATCCACTTAAGAATGGAGGCTTTCGTATATGATGGAGGAGGCTTAGTGTATACCCTGAGAAGTTTGACGGATGATATAGATACTTCATCACCGGGTCGAAGAACTGGTACTTCTACTAGGTTGATTCTCCTATAGTGGTACACTTTTAGCCACTCGCGAGATATTACTCTCCTACCTACTAGCTTAAACGCTGCACCTGATATAGGCTCTACGATAGTGTAAATTACTTCTTCGACTTTAGCGCTTGGGTAGAAAGACGCTAGGTATCTTCTAACTACTAGCTCGTATAGATTCGATTCCTCCTTACTAAGCCTCCTTGTAGGTAGGTAGCCCGTGGGGTGTATAGCAGGATGCGCCGGGTCCTCGCCGGGACCTTCTCTAGGAACTAATAGCCTCCTCTGTAGAAGCTCTGAAGCAAAACTGCCAAGTTCTGGTAATGTTGATAGTTTCCTCAGTATTTGAGTATTGTCTATAGTAGGAGGGATCTTCTCTGAGTTAGTCCTCGGGTAGCTAATGAGGGATTCAAGGTATAGGTTTTCAGCTATTTCGAGAGTTTTAGCTGGAGAGTAACCATAGAGTCTCGCTGCTTCAAGCTGAAGCTCCGTAAGGTTGAATGGTGGAGGGGGGTCTAGGCTTACTACCTCCTTCTCCGCTTTCTTCACAACTAAACGCTTTCTCTCTCTTAATAGGTCTACTAAACGTTTGGCATCCTCCAATCTCTTAAAAGAATCGAAGCTGTTGCTGAGAGTGTACTCTTTACCATCAAACTCTATTTTCACAGAGACAGTGAACAGAGGCTCTGGAACGAACGTCTCTCGATCTAGGTATCTCCTCACTAACTCGATTAGAGTAGGTGACTGAACTCTTCCAGCACTAAGGACGACATTATTACCAGAGATCTTACCGTAGACGCTCATTAAGGCTCTGCTTACGTTGATACCCCACATCCAATCTAGAGTATGTCTAGCTAGACCTGACTCTATGTTCCCCCAATCAAGAGGTCGCAGATCGTTAAATGCCCTAGATATCTCTTCCTTTGTTAACGTCGAGAACTTTACTCTGTAAGCTCTGCTTACATCACCGAAGTGCTTGATTATGTTGTAACCTATGACGGAACCTTCGATGTCGTAATCACACGCATTAACGTAATACTCCGCCCCACGGGAGAGCTTTTTAAGTGCGTCATAGAACCTTCTCAAGTGCTTCGAGTGAGACTCGTAAACCCACCTAGGGCCCCAAGAGCAATTAAACACCGGAAAACCTTTCTCGTTGGTGTATAGCGTGAAGAGATGACCAGCTGTAGGTGCGATAACTATATCCTTACCGCGGAGCTTGCCCACCCATATAGGTACGTTATCAACGCTTAACTTAGATCTAGCTCCTAAAGCTTCAGCTATTTTAGCTGCCGCTCTCGGCTTCTCTGCTATCACTAAAATATATCTTTTCGGGAGTGACAGGTTCCCAAGCCTCAGAGAGGTACTGGTATAGTGACGAGTAAAAGTAATAAGTATACTATCAACAGTAAGACACCATCCTTCGTAGACAGCTTTGAGGCCTGATTAGAGTACCCCACGTGAGGCCTGAAGCCGCTTATGAATATTGCGAGAACAGAGAAGAAGCTTAGCCACCTATACGCTGGTATAAATAGAGAAAGCACGACGAGAAACGCTGGAATTACCATACTTATTATTCTATGTAGCTCCATGTTGGTTAACGACCTTACAACGTGTCCTCCGTCTAATTGACCTATAGGTAGCAAGTTAGCAAAGTGAATTAGGAGCAAAAGCATTGAAGCTAGTGCTGCTGGGTGAAGAAGGATTACGGCACCCTCTACTTGAGGTATAAATCCTGATACTAACATCACGTACATAGACAATGGGACGAAGCCTATTGGTGAGACGTCAGCACAAGCTAGTTCTTCTAGCTTTACAACTGGGGAGATCCTCAGAGTAATTACTAAGGCTAGTAGAGACATAGTTACACCTACTAAAGGTCCTGAAATACCTAGGAGAGCGAGAGACTTTCGGTCTTGAGGTAGAAACCTAGTGGTAATCACAGCTCCGAATGTTCCCAGCGGAGATATTATTGGGGCTGGAATGAATATAGGTAGCGGAGTTGGAACACCGGTTGCTCTAGACGTTACAAAGTGACCCATTTCGTGTAGAGCTAATGGGATGAGTATGGATAGGGTAAAAGCTAGAACTGATAGAAGAATTCCTCCGGAGTTAACTCCTAAACACTCGTAAAAGGAGAGAGTGTTGAAGTATCCAGTCGCGATTACTGCCGCAGTCGTCGCTAGTGCTAAACCGTAATAAACAGCCCTCCTAACTTCACCTACACCTACTCTAAAAATTCGTAGAACTTCATGTCCGGACTGTACAACTAGCAGTGGTTGGTAGCCCAGCCTAACTAACTCTCTAAAGACATCATTAAAATGCCTTTCTACACTACCACTAGTAACAATGTACTCTAAAAACGACGGTGCTTCATAAGTTAATTCAACACTAGCATACCTCGTGAGTATGCTCTCGACTTCTTCTTTCAAAGCTCTACTTCACCAAAAATCTTTTTCTCAGACTCTATTAGGAGAGGAACTGGTATAAGTTCCCGAGTGCCATTCGGAAGCCTGCGAACTATAGTAAAAGGAAGAACTCCCCTCATGAGCTCCTCTCTAGCTATATAAACAAAGTCCTTAGTAGGCAATTTACTGACATCTATTAAGGGTCTTGCCCCCATAGCCAACTGTAGGGCCCTAGCACCTATAACCCTAGCTTTCTCAAACTTCGTCAACTTAGGTAGCCAGATGTTTACACCAGCGTTAGGAGGTTTCTTTTCTGACAGCTCCAACTCCACTCCCAGACTCTCTATTATAGTACTACTAGCTTATAACTACAACACGCGCTATAACACGGTTTTCGATGCGGACCTAGAACTCTGCTTTAATATCTGACTGGTCAGAATCCCAGCTCCAATCACTTCTCATCGCTTTTAACCCTCATCATCGATGTGAAGCTACGCATGAGTGGCTCTGGAGAGAGTTCTACCTCTTCGTCCCAACATAATTCTTTCTTGAGTTAAATACCTTAACCTAATCGAACTCCAAGTGCAACTTCTAGCTGGTTCGGATAAGTAGAGCGAAACTCGCATATTACAGTTGAACTATAGGTACGCAGGAATGCCTTATAATAGCTTAGCGCCTTAAGGCTGGGGGTTCAGCTTTCATGTAGGTTTGTGTTAGTTGGTTTCATTGCCTCACACTCGTTCTCCCTGCGTCGCTCTTGGGTTTACGTTACCCTTGGGGGGATGCGGGGCGACCCCTAGCACTCCACACCTTAAGTACCTCGGGGAGAGCCTCGATGAGCTCTCGACCCATCATCGAGCTACTTCCACACCCCACTACGCACACGGTACTTGCAAGCGTTTCCATTCATACACCAACCGATACGAACGGATTGATATCCGAGATAGCTACATGAGGCTATCTAAATACCTAAATTCGATTCGTAGAGTGAGGAGTGATAAGTTTAGCGTAAGACAGTGCGGCTTCTTAGGCTTGGCTTATCGAACTTCGATCTAATGAGATACATATCTACCTGGTCCCTGGCTTTCTCTCTTTTCTCCTGAAATTCCTTTAGAAACTTTCGAACTCTAGAGGCTAGTTCTGCCTTACAGTCTCCGCAGATTAGAGAGCCGGTGCGACAACTCCAGTATCTTTCTTGAAGCATTGCATCGCTATCTTCAAACAGCATCTCATACATTTTGTAAACGGAACAGCGGTCTGGGTTGCCTCCAAGCTTTTTCTGGAGCTCTATAGTTGGTTGACCACCTGTAAAAGCTCTCATGATTTTCTGAGCACCAACATCTGGAGGGTCTGTGGTGTATACGGCAGTCTCAGGTTTAGAAGAAGACATCTTCCCCTCAGGACCTAGTCCTGGGAGCAGCTTGTTGTGAACCTGAGATGGTTTGGGATAGCCTAGACCCTGTGCTATATCTCTAGCTATTCTCCAGTACGGGTCCTGGTCTATGCCTGCCGGTATTAAAACGTACGTCTCCTCACCAAATAGCTCAGTGGGGAGAAATGATACGGCCATCTGTAAAACCGGGTAGAATATTAGTCCTACGTTAGTTGAGTCTACAAATCCAAACGTTGCTCTCTGTGTCGAATACGTAAGCTTCTTTGCGATTCTCACAGCTATAGGGTATAGATAACCTATGTCTTCAGTGTCTATTATTATGTGGGTCTTCCTGTAGTCAAAGCCTAGAGCAATGAGGTCTAAAGAGTTCTCGTACGCAAAGCTGTTGCTCTCCAGGAGGTCGAGCTTCTCCTCATGTAGAAACTTCTCGTCGTCTGTCATCTGAAAGAAGAGATCTAACCCCAGTTTCTCCTGTAACCACCGAGTGAATATCCAGGGTAAAATGTGGCCTAAGTGCGTAGAACCTGAAGGGCCTCTACCTGTGTATAAAGCACACCTATACCCAGTTTCATATTTACTTAAGAAGACGTCTAGGTCTCGATGAGAGTAGAACACCCTCCTTCTTAGCATGGCGTGAGACTCTCCAGCGATTCTTTCAAGATACCGCACCTCAGAATCTGTTAGCGGTTTGGCCCCAAAGACTTTCAGTAGCTTTTCGTAGTCTACAAACGCTTCAGCAGCCCAGGGACCTACCTGAACGGATTCCTCCACAATACGAGACACCTATAGTAAATGTAAAACACAGTTTTTAAGTTGCAACATCATAGCTAAAATACAGCTATGCTCTCTGAATTTTAGCTAGTGTGCTGCTATCTACTACGGCATAGCCTCCCTCGAGCTTCGAGCCTGAAAGCCTTGCTTTCTGCGCACGAGTTAAAGTCTGTAGTGGTATGTAAAACTTATCTGCTACTCTCAGCACCACAATAGCGTTTTCCTCGATAAGCTTTAGCCCTCTTAGTATCTTTGTTACAACTGTACCAGAAGCCTCAAAGTCACATTCTATAACATAAAAAGAACCCTCGCGTTCGAAACGTTTCTCGAGAAAGGTATCTATGCACTTGCGCATAATCTCTATAGACTCCCTAAAAGTCTTTATTGCCCAGAGGAAGTAATCGTAGTTTAAGGGCATGAAAGCTGTATACACGGGTCCCTCTACGTCTGTAGCGTACTCAATGACGTACGCTGCCTCGTAGAGGTCCACAATGCCGGCATCGTAGTTTGGTACGTAGGTCTTGTCCTCTAAAGACTTGAGTGAATCCACTTTAAGTTCTCTAGCTATATCACCCTCAGTTACCTTGCTAACAGGCTTCCCGAAATACTTTAAAACACATGCGTCAACACTATACCTTACCACATCTTCTAGAGGCATCGAGCTCCAGCCTATGAGTTTAGGTGCTGACACCTCCCGCAAGACGCCGGAGCTCACCATACTGCCCGCGAGCTCCTGTACTTCTTGACTAAGGTTGCCAGCTATAGACCTAGGTGTGTACTTCGTAAGAGCAGAAGATAGCAAAAGCGTGTACTCCTCTCGTGAGAGAGTAACTAGTTCTCGCACTAGGTCTAAAACCACGTAGAACACGTGCTGAGAGTGCTTTCTCGACCTAAGTTCAGCTAGCTCTAGACAGTTAACGCAGTTCTGTATATAAGCCTCGACACCTATGACCTTGTTATTTAGCTGACTGAAGTCTACAGGATCTACCGCAAGATAAAACTCAAAGTCTATTCCGAGAGTTCTCAGAGTCCTCAGTATTACTCCGCTTGATACTAGAGCTTCAGCATTAACGTCTCCAACTACTACTAGAGGCTCTCCTTTACGGACTATTTCAATTAGGCTCTTAATGCGGTGCTGCTCCTTCCTCTGCTGCGGTATTAACCCCAAAATCTCCCTACTCACTGCTCTCTAATCTATATAATGGTTGGGAGACTAGTACAGATGCCTCTTCGGGCTTATAAGACCAATCCTTAGGAATCTTTCCAACTCTTTTATAGTACTTAGCCAGCCTGTGGATCTTGGATTCTATCTCTATCAACCCCTTCAGGCTGTGTGTATCCTTAGGATGGACCGCCAAGTGATTTCTTAAGTTTACAGCCCTTCTTATCAGATTGTAGAGGTCTTCCGGCAGAACTAGCTTAACATCATGCTTTTTGAGAACCTCTTGGATCTTTTGTCCTACAACAATTTTAGCCAGTGGAACTCCATACTGGTCTCTTAAAATTACTCCAATCATGGATGGTGGGTATCCTTTTTTAGCTAACTCCACTATAACGGCCTCTACTTCCTCAGGTGTGAACTGAACCCACCTGGGTGCTACTCCAGTTGAGGGTCTCGTCGAATGTGACTGACCTTTCTTCTTCTTCTTATTCATTCTGGCTTCAGCACCCTAAAAGCTTAGGGTAAAAGCTTAAAAGCTAGATGTAGCTGGAGTTCAGTTTTGTCATGTAGCTACTATATGAGCTTTACGTAGAGTAACAAAAGCTTAAAGCATTTAGTAGCAAGGTTAGCGCTACCTAGTACTTATGAAGGTTGAGAACATCAATTACCTAGCAAACTTAGCGTTTGAGGAGTTGCGGCAATAGTGAGGTACTGAGGAATGACTGACATAATCACAGTGATACTTCCTCTCCCGGTTTAAGGACTACTATTTCTACAGCCAACCCCCTTTTCTTGGTCTCGACTATGAACTCCTGAGGCGTTCCCCAGAGTACCGGGAACGTACCATAGTGCATTGGAATGACGTATTTAGGTCTAATAAGGTCTACTGCTAGAGCTGCCTCCTCCGGACCCATAGTAAAGTGCCCTCCAATCGGTAGAAGAGCTACCTTAGGCTTATACAGTTCTCCGATTAGCTTCATGTCGTAGAAGACTCCCGTGTCACCAGCATGGTAAAGAGCTTCCTCTTTAGACCTTATTACTACTCCAGTAGGTGTGCCTCGCGTCGATGAGTGTTGTGCCGGTGTTAGTACTACCGATAGCCCGTTTGACAACCTTATCGGTCCACCTATGTTTGCCCCAATAGCCCTATCCATGCCGACTTTCTCTCCTACATATGCTGCAGTCTCGTATACGGAAATCAGCTTGGCTCTGGGTGCTACCCTCAGTACTTCTATAGAGTTCCCTAAATGGTCACCATGATCGTGTGTTACCACTATGTAATCTACATCGGCGTAATCCTCCGGCTTACTCGTATAAACCGGGTTGTTGAGCCAAGGATCTATCAAAAACCTTGCTCCACCGATCGTTACGCAAAATGCTGCGTGACCTAGCCACCTGATATTCATACGTATCCCGAAGTGCATAGCTTAAGTTAGCTTAAAACTACTGAGTTAAGTTACGCACCTGACTTCTCTAAGAGAACCTCAAGAGCTTTCGCTAAAGACTCTCGAACAGCAGTAGCAGCAGCGGCCTTACCTATACCAAACTCCTCGCGTATATTTTCCCACGGTCTACCTTGAAGCACTTTAGCTATCAGTATTTGACCACTCCTTTGCCCCACACGACTTAGTTTTCCCTCATATACGAGCTTCTTAACAGCTAGTATCGCAGAATCGAAGACAACTTCTAGAGTAAAGACAGCCGAGATATAGAGAGATAACCTCTCTAGTTGGGTATCTCTCAAGTCTATTACTTTAGAGATCTCGAGAGGTTTTTCTAGAGAACTTAGTATCAGGTAGGCGGCATCGGTTTCAAAGTCTCTATAGACTGCTGGAAGAGACTCGACGAATTTTACGATAAAGTCCTCTAAGGAGTCCTCAACTACTTTTCTCCATGCTTCTGTAAGTGGGTGTATTACAAGAGCTGTATACTCACCACTTACAGGATTTCTCTCGGGGGATAAGTGAAGCACTTTAAACCCGTTTTTAAGCCAGAAGTTGAGAAGCTCGTATGTTACACCAAAACCCGCACCTACCCAGTCGTAGCCTCTAGACTTAGCCTCGCTGAGGATGCTCTTGATAAACTCGGACCCTATTCCCATGCCTTGCGCATCTATGTGAACAGCTATTCTAACAACTCTCCATCCAACACCCTCTCCAAAGATCCTCCTCCTGAGGTGCTTTAGGAGCCTGTCGGGTATTATGTTCCCAGATATTTTACCCCCCTTGAGTAGCTCATCTATATACTCGCTTGTCAGACCTCCTTCTTCAGCTAACTGCGCAGCTGCGACAACCTTTCCGTTCTTTAGAACCATGGCTCTCACAGCGTGGTGCGGGGCATCTGCTATCATTCCTAGGTCGTCTGGTTCGTTTCTGTAGTGCGCTAAAACGTAGATACCGAACAGCTGTCTTAAGAGTGCTTCGTTTTCTGCTTTAAAGAGTTCCTCGGGCTCGTAAGCAACGTAAGAGTACTCGCCCTTCTTTATAGACTCTATGTCTTCTGCTGTGAGCTCTGCGGGCTCTGCATTTAGGAGGAGTACATCAAACTGAAACTTCTCTATAGGATCGTCAGCTGAGTACCTTATTGGCTCACTCATCTCGACTATTGCTAACTTGGTCTTTCTGTCTTCTCTTATTCTCTTTAAGAAACGCACCGAGAAGCCCCGCCCGGCGCCCTCATAACCATGTATTGTTGTAGAGAATATTGTACGCTTGAACTTCCTCCAGATCTTGTGAAGAAGAGGTACCGGGATCCCGGCTGCCTCATCAACTACAACTACGTCTACATCCAGCTTGAGTATGTCCAGTGGGGGCCAGTACTCTATACTGAATCTATCACCCTTTATCTCTATTACGAAGCCTTCTCTTTTTATAACCCTGAACTCCTTCTTTAGAACTTCTAAAGCTTTAGTCGCAAGAAGCATCATTGACTGGATAGAGCTAGGTTCGTTGGCAGTTACTGCTACTCTAACTCTGTTCTTAAACTTTAGAAGCTCTCGTACTAGCCCTACGACACCTATTCCAACAGCAGACGACTTACCCCTTCCTCTATCAGCTATGATTACGACCACTTGGTGCTTAAACTCCTTAAACTTTTCAACCATGTTCTTCTCGATAGCCTCAATAACGGTCACCTGGTCTTGAGTTAATGCGAGCCTGTAAAGCTCGTCTGGAAAGAGCCTTACCTGGGGTAGCTCTAGCTCCCTCCTGCTTCTCAGGTTCTTGACAGTTTCTTCAGCATACGTATCCCCCTTTAGTAGCTTGTTGCTTTCTACATCATAGACCAAGATTCCGTCGTGACCATAGAGGTGGCGCATAAACCACCGAATAAAGACGTGCCTAGGCTTAGGATGGTTTGGTACGACCAGACTCTGCTTGAATAAGGTCATGTGTTCAGGCCAGACATCGTGGGGTGGTGTGAGGAGTAATATGATGCCACCTCCCTCAACTATCCCGAGTAACCTCCCGATATCATTTGGCCTCAAATCGTTGAGGAGGTCTAGTACCAGGACTTGCACTGTGGTTCCTAAATACTTAGCACTTTTCTCGTATACTGCCACCTCAAGCTCTACAGCAACCCTATTTGAAGGTTTAGCGAAGTGCTTGAGTACCTTTCTGACCAGCTTCATCCTAGCTATTGCTTCCGAGAACTCATCGTGATAAAAGTAGAGGACTTTCACAGTGCGTTCTCGCTGTTCTAACTGCCTAATTATCTTAAGATACCTTATTATCAGCTCAGCCGCCAGTCCTGCCAACTTTAAGTCGCTTCTTCCGCAGAGAGCTATAATCCTCCGCTGGTTAAGTGCTAGCGCTATTCTAACGCTCCTCTTAAAGGCCTGAAGCAGCTCGCGATAATCTCCAGCAGCCAGCTCTCTGAGCTTATCCCTTATTTCTGTGAAGGAACTCTTCAAGTTAGGCACCGAACTTCTCGGCTCTACCTGAGTAGTCCATTAGAACTCCGAATAGCTCGGTGTTTCTGAGTCTTCCTAGAGAGCCTTTTCTAGCATCTCTCTCCGTAAGTTTAGAGAATCCGTCTGCCAGGATCCCGGGAGCGTAAACCATCACCGGTACAGGGTCCGAGGTGTGGTCCTTTACTGTAACAGGTGTCGCATGGTCCCCTAGAAACGAGATCACTACTTCTCCTAAATCTACTCTATCCACTATATAGGATATACCCTTCAAGGTTCTCTCGATTACACCGACTTTAGCTTCTGGGTTTCCGTCATGGGACGCTGAGTCCGTTCCCTTAACATGCACGTAGATGAGGTCGTAGTCCTGCTTGTAAAAATCTACTGCTGCACGTGCTTTAGCCATTATATCGCTATCTACTCCTCCAGTAGCACCCCGGGGAGTCACTGTTTCAAAACCTAAGAGTGCGCAAACTCCCTTAACTAAAGCTGTAGCTGATATAGCCACAGCCTTTCTTAGGTTTACGTCCCTTCTCTCGGAGAACTTAGGGTATTTAACCATTTTACCCGCTCCTCTGAGTAGTATTACGTTGGCAGGAGGCACACCTTTTTCGACCCTCTTAGAGTTCAGTGGACAAGCGCTTAGTAACTCGTAAACTCTTCTGGTGAATATATTGACGATTCTAGCCATCCTCTCTGCCTCCTCACTACCTACTAGGGGCTTGGATTCTAGCACCTTTACGCCTTCAGTGTGGGGGTCTGTGTCACTAACCGCATCAGATAGGGAAGTACCTCTAAAGACTACGGCAACTCTGTGCTCAGTCGCGTGATATATCTCGACTTTCACGCCATCGATTTCACCAATGTTTTCGTTTAAGTACTTGACCAACTGCTTCGCTTCTGGTATGCTTCTGCCAGCTCTTCTGTCTATAACTGTCATGCTCTTATCAACTGTAGCGAAGTTTCCTCGAAATGCTATATCCCCTGGGTGTAGTATGGCACCAGCACCTATGGCTTCGAAAGGACCTCTACCGGGGTAATTATTGAGTGGGTTGACTCCAAACAGAGCTAAATGCGCTGTATCACTTCCAGGCCTAACGCCTGGCTGAATAGGATCCCACAAACCTACCGCAGATTTATGAAGCAAGTCAGCTACTATACTAAAGTCTACTAACTCAAGCGGGGTCTTCATCCCCAACTTCGGCACTGGTCTATCTCCCAAGCCATCCGCAACCACCAATACGACCTTCAGCATCTTCAACTTTCTACCCTAGGTTATTAACCTAGTTACCTTATGTGTATTCCATGGCCTAAAGCTTTCCTCCAACTCTCGTTTTTCTAAGCTCTATGGCAGTTATAGTGATGTTTAAAATACAGCTAGTCTTAGCCTAAGGTAGTTGAGTTGGCTTTCTCCCGTGGCAGAGCTTGAAGTTGCTACGAACCTTTTACTAAAGTGGAATTCTGCTGACCGTTTGTCTCTAGATGTTCATCTTAATTACTTTATTTTCATTCGTGGTCGCATCTAGGGACTTCCACCTCGTTCACGTAGATTTAGGTGTCCACGTGGGTCATGGGTGGCAGCCGAGCCCAACCGCACGGAGCTCCCACCTAGTTTAAGCCCTGAGTATCTCGGGACATAGCCCCCATCGCCACCCGAGCTCGTCACAAACAGATAGAAACAAAGCTTATAGACGTTTCCTATCGAGATCAAGAAGAAAATAGCCAGAAGTGCCGAACACCTTCAGGCTGTAAACTCGAGGGGGACGTCATCAACTCGTCTAAGGTGTGGGAGTAAGCTAAAAGATGGCAGTGACAGAATATCGTACTATGAAGATAGAGATGTGGTAGCACGTACAAATCTATTCCACGGATACGCAAGGTGTTGGAGTTTAGGGGTGCTCCCGAACGCCCCTGAGGGTAATGCGAACCCAAGAGCGATGCGGGAAACGAAGGTGAGGCGACGACACCAACTTGCATAAACCTACATCAGAGCTGAGCCCATTCATCAAGTATTAACTAGTGCTACCTCGATTACGAAGATGTGCGAGGACATGCTCGAAGATGGTTTATGAGAGCTGGGTTCCCTATCTTCTTGCTGCTACTTAGCTTCATAACACAATGCGTGAAAAGAACTAACAGTACTAGGTGCTAATGTAATCCATTAGCTCGCTTAACGATGGAGTGGTTAACCCGCGCCTACTGAAAAACCTAGTTATGTTGGTTAGGTCGCGGACTAAGTACTCGATCGCGTTTGGGTGGTCTAGGGTTACGGCTTGGCTCACGTCTATTATGTAGTGTGTTCCCTTCCAGACCATGACGTTATACTCGCTGAGGTCTCCATGAACTAGTCGAGCCTTCTGATACATTCTCCTTAAATCCTCCAGTAAATGTTTAAATATCTTCTCGAGATCCTCTAAACTTAGGTCAACGTCCTTAAGTAACGGTGCTGGAACTCCCTCATACCCTATGAAATCCATGACGAGGATATTCTCGTGTACGGCTAGAGGCTTAGGTACGGAGATGCCGGCCTCATACATCCTCATGTAGTTGCTGAACTCTTTCCTTGCCCAAAGCGAGTACAGCTTTCTAGTTGAAGTTGGAACTCTTCCAGAGAACCTTGGGTCTGCCTCTAGGTACTTAGATATGCCCTTCCTGAATTCTGCTGACGAGGTTAGGTAGATCTTTATAGCTATGTCTTTCCTCTCGAAGCTCTTGCCCCAGTAGACTCTAGCTTCTTTTCCAGCACTTACGACTCCCTTAACCTCATAGATAACCCTTCTGCGAACTAGCTCCAGGAGAGCTCTAACTGTAGCTGCATCAAATACTTCTTCGACTACTTCGAACAAGTCCTTATCTACTCTACGGGGCTCTCTAGAGGTAAGCCTGTAGTACTCGTCTACTAATCTATCGATGTCACTACGTCCTATATGGTACCACCAGCGTACTCGATAAGCTTAGGATCGAGATAGCCGTATTCAATAAGCTTCTTTCTCTCGTCTCGAGAATACTTATACACTATATCACCCTTGTCACTAACTTCAGCCCACAGCTCTACTAAAACTACATCGAGTGGAGATATCCAGACCTTCTTCCTGAGCTTTCCTGGTATCCTAGCTACACGAGTTTGCTCGTCGGTGCAGACTACTTTAACGTAGTTAGCACCGACTAGCTGGCTGACCACACAGATGACCTGCGTCTTACTCTCCGGAACTGGTACGTCCTTTGGTTTAGCTTGACTCAGCTTTCTCACCACTAGATATTTACTTAAGCTCCTATATCTACAGAAGAACTTCATAAATACCAGAGCGCTTTTACACATTAAGTCATCAACTATGCACTTGAGTCTGTCTCCGCCCTAGGTCTCTATAGGTTTTCCTAGGACGGGTTGTGCCTCCTGTCCCGCGGCTTACTGCGGCTACTAGCCACTCTACGCGGGGGTTGTGAGCACTCTTCAAGCCCAACGGCCGGGGCTCACACCTGGCCTTAGGGCTGTGTTCCACGCTCTGGTTACGTCTCTATAGCGTATGAACACGTATTTCTCACACTTCACATACCTTGGTTTCCAACCACTCCTCTGGGCGTAGCCCACCATAGACTAGGCTACACAGGGGCACGTCTTGGACGTAATTCTCGGGTCTACAAGTGGTTGCCCACGTTGTTCAAGAGCTTCGTCCTCAGTTCCTGCTTGCCTATCGCAAGTTCGTTGGGGGCTACATCAGCGGATACTACAGAGCCAACCTCGAGGGGTAGGTGCGTCCTCCCGCCCCTGATGGCTACACTGTCGTCATTGAGGCGGGTGCGTCCTCCAGACACCTATAGTAGCTAAAACAGTTTAGAAAATTTTATGGTAGACACAGTCCTACACTTACTCCGAGCTCGAGCTCTAGTGCTTTCTCTACTATCTGCTTCTGGATGCCTCACTAACCCACCTCCTGAGTGTCCTATTGGTTATCCCGAGAATCTCGCAGACCGCTTTAGTAGAATAGTGTTTCTCTAAGCGTTTTACGCCAACATAAAATCCTACAAAAACTGTGAAACCTAGTGTACTAAAACAACTACTAGCCCTTCTCGTGTATTACGGGCCTCTGTCGCCACAGGTTATTGAGAGTGAAGCTAAGAGTCCCTCCAGACTTTAAGTCGCGTAGAACTACCGCTTTTGGACTCGCTTCAATCACCTCATACATGCTACCCTCTAGCTCAATAAGGTCACCTCTCTTAATCTCGTAGACCCTGACAGAATATACAGCTTTAGGTTTTCTGCGAGCATACTTAAATCCCTTCCACGTAGATAGCACTTTTGTGATGTAGCTAGACTCTAGGTCCCTAACTATCCGCGTAGCCAAGGATTTTTCCGCTATGTATAGGTCCACACCCTCTTTAGACTCCTTGATGTCTACTACACCTGGGTACTTATAGATGTCATTAACTATTCTTGTGACTAGAGCTGATGCCCTTGAGTTACCGGGCCTTAACTGTAGTACTGCCTCAAAGCTCTTACTTCTGTACTTACGGCACTCGGGGCACGTAGTGCTCTTCGTAATTAACCTAACCCTCAACTCTTGGCGCAAGACGGTCTCACCGACCACACCCTCCACTTCAACTACTGCTTCATCGTCTTGAAGCTCGACTCTAGACACTTTAACCCGACTAACCCCCTCAGACACTCTCCCCCTTGCAATGTAATCTCCAACAAGGTCTCTAACGTACTCTGTTAGATTAACTTCGGAGAACTTTCCCCTGCGGGACCTTATCGCACCACAAGAACCGCATTTAAACACCTCAATGGAGTTAGGAAGCTGAACTATCTTCTTAGTACTAGTAAAGCAGTTAGCGCAGAGCCCCTGTATGAGGGGGCTGTCTTTCGACTCTTGGCGCCCGCACTTAGCGCAAAACGTTCTCAAGACTCATACCTAAGTATTATTGTGTATGGTATTCCAGAGATCCTATTAACTGCTAGAGGGTGAGCTAGCCCTACCTCTATAAGCTTACTCACTATGTTTTCCCCAACTGCTAACACGTTGTTTGAAGACTCTACTAACGCTATGGCCTCATCTATTTCCACGATATCGCCACCAAAGAACTCCTCGTTAATCTCTAGAACTAAGTCTCCGTCGCGAAAGACCTTTCCGAGGAGGTCCTCGTCACATACTCCAACAACCTTCCTTAGAGACCCACCGTCATCTACTTCAACGACTTTTATGTAAACTCTCAATACTACCACGCAGGTCTTACTGTTGATTCAGCACCACAAGCTAAGCACTTTAGAATCCATATTCGGCCTTCTCTCTTTAGTTCTGTTTGATACGAGTGGCACGTAGGACATCTAACGTAAAGCTCGACGAACTTTTCAAACAACTTGTTGAGAGATGCCTTACTAACGTTTTGGTGTATTACCGCATTACCGTCTCTATCTAGGCTACCCTTAGCACCCATACTCTTAAGCAAATACCTTAAGACTAGCCTTGGGTCTCTACTAATAATCTCACAGACTAGCTTAAAGTTCTTGACCTTAGTGTGTATACCGACTACTTCAGTTTCGAGAGGCGGTATTTCGATCGGGGCTTCAGCCCTCTTTGAAGGTAGCTTAGAGTACAACCTCTCGAGTAGCTCGTTGTAGTCTAGGTTCAGCACCCTCGTTCACCCCAATCACCTACTTTGAGAGCAATATAACTATTTTACTGGTTCCAAACCCCGAAGGGACGAGCACCTTCAGGTTGAAGAACTTAGAACTACATAACAGGTGAAGCAAGAAATACAGCAGGTTCTACAACTCTAGCACTACTCAAAGAATAAGGAGGCTTTTAGCTGCTGGAACATCTTTGGTTAGAACAGAGATTGATTAGTTGAAGAATAAGTGAACTAGCTTCACGTTATTACCGAAGGTTTGGCTTAATAGCTTGCTGCAGAGTTAGTGAGGGTGGCGCTTGAAAGCTTCTCTGTTTTTCCTCGGTACTGGTGCTCCGGACGCTGGTTCTGACGACATGCCAGCAGTCGCTGTCAAGGCTGGGTCCACCTTGATTCTTCTCGATTCCGGAGAGGGGGTTCAACACAAGCTGGCGAGCATAGGGTTCGGGTTGAGCAAAGTGAGTAATGTCTTAATCACACACCTACACGGTGACCACGTCCTAGGTCTTGTTCCATTTATACAGACCAGAACGCTCATGTTTAAACCGGCACCTCCACTAACTATATTTGGACCCCCTGGTTTAATGAAGTATCTTAATGAAAGCTTTAGCTCTCTGCACTTTGACCCAGGTCGTAGCTTAGAAGTTCAAGAGCTGAAGGGACCAGAGGAGCTAAGGGACCGAGGTGTTACTATTCGAGCTATGCTCTTAGACCACACGGTATTCACTATCGGCTATCTAGTCAGCTTGAGTAATGACTTCAGCATGTGTTACCTGACTGATACCAGACCTTTAGCTGGAGAAGACCTTGGGTTAAGTTGCTCAGTCTTAATACACGACTCTACGTTCTCCTGGATAGACCTAGATAGAGCAAAGGAGTTTAAGCATACAACTGCTCTCGAGGCAGCTACGTTTGCGATAAAAACTAAAGCACGAATACTTTTTCTCTATCATATATCATCTAGGTATAGAAACAGAACGTTTTTAGAAAATGAGGCAAGAAGGCATCACCTAAACTCCTACGCTACTGCGAAGTATATGCGCCTGAGCTTAATCCTGTAGAGTCTCTATCTCTAAGTCCATCAACGAAGCACTTTCTCCGAGACTGCAACTACATTTCCTCTATAAAGTAGTTCACTATGTGCTAATGACTATTGAAAATGCTTCCATAGAGGCCGCGAGACTGAGAAAGCTTCTAAGTACGCAACTGCGTAAATAAACAGAGTTTCAAGTCGGATACCCCAAACTACATCACGCATCAGTGGGCATGACTTTCCCCATCTGCTTACTGAGTTTTTACTACTCACTACCCATCGTCTACGATCACCTAAGGCTTATATAGACTGGAGATATCGAATAGCAAGTACGAGTGTTTACTACTGAGTTGCGCAGTACTGCTCTAAGAGGTTCTTGAAGAAGTCTTGCGATGCATTTACGTAACTTACGTACTGGTGCGATGGGATGGATATGTATTCTTCTTCCTCAACGTATACAGGCTTCCAGCCTACTTTTTCCTCGAGGTATTTTAATAACCTTTCTTTATTTAGAGCCTTTAGTGCGTCTTCAAGGTAGGGAAGTTCCTCAGTACCCTCGTAGTGAAGAGCTATTGCTCTCAGAGATACTTTTACATCGGGCTGCCCGGTGAGCTCGATGTATCCTACCGTCAGAGACCCCCTCCTTCTAAAGTACTCGCTTAACGCTCTAGCTAGTCCTTCTGCCGCCATGCTGCAGTAAGACAGCTTCTATCACCTCAACAGGTATCCTATGGGCAGGGAGATAAAGACTTCGATAAAAGCAGCTATAACTAGGAACAAGAGTACTAAGCTGAGTCTACTTAGAGACTCTCTATACTGATTTAGAGGAAAGGGAGTAACTCTCTTCCCCAGCACTCTTAGCGTTAGCGATGATAGCGTTAAAAACCCTATCTTAACTCCGAGATAGCTGGAGTAAATTATGGCTGGGAGTTCGAAAATACCGTGAGGTACTAGAGCTAGTGAACCGTACCCTACGAAGCTTATAACTGATCCCAGCATGTAGCCGTTTGCGTAAAGAACGTAGAGTGGGTAAACTAGAGTGAAACCTAATACAACACACCTAACTGCTACTCCGACGTTGTTGTAGAGTATTATGCTTAATAACCCTACCAATCGACTGACGACGTCTTCAGACTTTGCTACGGGCTTCACAAGCGTTGAAATCTGTTCTTCAACGCTCTCAAAAGGCATTGGACTAGTTAATCCTATGAGCATAGCTAGAGAAAATATCGAGATTGCGGTTAGTAGAGACACCGCACTTAAAGCACGCACGAGCCCCTGAGGATATTGGGCTTAGAGCTAAAATAAATCAAGTAACCGTGTTCCTACCTCAGTCTTAAAACCTAGAAAGTTCCGATCGGAAGAAACTGGCCACAGGTTAACGTTTCATAAGGATTTTTTAACCTACGTACTTCTTCTTGGGACCTACATGAAGGCCGCAATTATTGCCGGAGGACTTGGTAAGAGGTTAAGGCCTCTTACTGAAGATAGACCTAAGCCCCTAGTTGAAGTCGCAGGAAAGCCTATCATCGAGTGGCAAATTGAGTGGTTAAGACGGTGTGGTGTTAACAGCTTCATCATTCTCGCCGGATACTACAGGGAGAAGCTGATAGACTTCCTTGGCTCTGGCTCAAAGTTCGGTGTTCACGTAGCATATGTCATCGAGGACGAGCCTCTTGGGACTGGTGGGGCTATAAAGAACGCCGAGAGCTTGATTGGTAATGAGACCTTTATAGCTGTTAATGGAGACATAATAACTAACATCCCAGTAGAAGAGCTAGTTGAGTACTTAAATGGCCTTCGCGACGCCGTGGCCGCTATAGCGCTCGTCCCACTGAGGTCTCCGTACGGTATAGTCGAACTAGATAGATCGGGTAGAGTGATATCATTTAGGGAGAAACCTGTTCTAGAGGAATACTTGATTAACGCAGGCATATACGTCATGAAGCCAGAGATCTTCGAGTATCTACCCTCTAGGGGAGACATAGAGCGAGACACGTTCCCAAAGTTAGCTGCGGAAGGAAGGCTCGTCGGTAGAGTGTTTAGAGGATACTACTGGAGGTCGATAGACACGATCAAAGATGTTGAGGAGGCTTCTCACGAAGTATCGAAGTACCTAAAGCCTTAGTGCTAGGTCTGGCTCTGCGAACCTTAGGAGTCTTTACGTGCTCAACTTAAACTGCGTTATGGTGGTGAGAGCATCCTCGCGAGACTACCCGAGGCCTTCATTTAGTCGGACTCTACCGAAACAATGGAGCTAACTATGTTATTAAGTCCCCTAGGTACTGCAGCAGTTCCTTCTTTAAGTTCGACCTAGAGGTAACTATCAGCTCCACACCATACCTTACAGCTCTAACGGCTTGAGATACGTCGTTCACTAGCCAGGCAACTACAGCCACCCCCTTACTTGAACACTCCCTAACGACTCTCGGTCTCAATACAGACGCTGGAAGCGCAAGTGCGTTCACTCCCTCTTTAGCTAGTAGGGAGACGTTAGGAAACGGGTTTGCTAATTTGAGGATCGCTTTAACTTTACTTGACTTGCTTCTTATCACTCTAACGTGGAGTAAGTCTTCTAGCACTACGTAGGCTCTGTTAACAGCTCCTGCGTTCTCGATGGCTTGAGCAACGGTATCTACGACTTGCGGGTCTCTAACCCAAAAGAGTAGCTCGATTTGCGAGCTCTTCAGAACATTCTCGATCCTAAGTGCTTCAGCTATTTGAGCGAGTTCAGCACTAGCTTTACTTGTCTCACTCAATTCTCCAGTCGGGCAGACTATAGGTACTCTATCTATAGTAGAGCATACTTCGAGCACTATTCCGTCTACTCCAGGCTCTATATAACTAAAAACATCTTTACTTCCAGCTCCCGACAGCGGCGAGACCTTCCTAAAGGTGTATACCCTGACCGTGATCGGCACCAGGAGATAAGAGTGTGTGAGCAAAAGAGCTTAGTGCTACACGCAGTTTTTTCAACTCGCAAACTGGTAAAGTGTTACCGACCTTAAGCTAGCTTAGCAACATGGTGTATTCAGAAGCTTTAAGAAGGAAGGAAGAAGAAAAGGAAAAAGGTAGTTAGTTTGTGTTGAGTTTCTTTATTTGGGTGCTCCAGTTACTTTTCTTATAGTTATAAACGCTAGTGTAGCCATTATAAACGCTAGTAGTGCGAACACGACAGCTATGTAGGATGCCATAGTTGCTCCATCTATTCTTCCGGGAATGGCTGCGACGTCGGACTTCACTCCAGCTACGTCTGACCTAACTGTCGCTACATCAGATCTGACGGCAGTGAGGTCGGTCTTAAGTCCTGCGACGTCGGACTTCACTCCAGCTAAGTCGGTCTTCAGAGCCGCTATGTCTGTTTTGACTCCCTTGATGTCTGTTACATCAGTCTTAATGGTGTCTACACTGGTCTTAACTTCTGAGACGTCTTTGGCTACGCTACTTAAAGCATCTGATACCGTCTTTAGGGTTCCTGCTACAGCATCTACCTTACTGCTAACTGTATCTACTTTACTACTGACAGTGTCTACTTTACCGCTGACTGCGTCGACCTTAGAGGTTATCGTTGTTACAGCAGTACTGAGAGCTTTAGAAACACTGTCTATAGCTGCCTTGAGGTCTGCTGTTGAAGCATCTATCTTAGTCTTGATATCGGCTACTGCGGCATCGATCTTAGAGGATAGTGCGGCTGTCGAACTGTCTATCCTCGAGGTTATAGTGCCTGTTGAAGCATCTATTCTAGACCGTAGCTCAGTTACTGCGGCATCGATCTTAGAGGTCAGTAGTGCTACAGCACTGCTTAGCGCAGTCGACACGGCATCTATCTTCGAGCTTAAAGTGGCTGTTGCTTTATCGAGTTCCGCCTTCGTCAATAGTATGCTGATGTTGTTTACTACGAATACGTAACCAGCTTTCGCAACCTTAACGGTTCCATCGGGTAGTGAGTACGCAAGACTAATGGCGTAAGCACCAGGTTCAACTACAGGTACGTAGATACCTAGTACGTCAGTAAATGGTGATGTTAGTATGCCCCTAGCGTCCGCAAGCCACCTAGTTACGTGAGCGTTTAGAGTGTATGCTGCGTCAGTGCCGTTGAAGAGTACAGCGTACATAGCTATTCCTGCTGGGAATCCTGAGCCGATCACTCTAACGAATCCTGAACCAACTAACACCGGCACCACATCTTTGTTCAGGTCTAGTATTAACACCTTCGGCACTACCTTAGGTGATGCCGTTACCAACTTGGTTGTGTTGAAGAAGTCTGTTACTGTTATCGACCCTGAGGCAGTCCCGACAACAGTTATTGTGTAGGTTCCCTCAGGTACTGAGGGAACAACGAAGGACACTTCCTCAGTGCTCTTGTTTACTCTTGCTGTCAGCATTAGCCTCCCTCCAAAGTACACTCTTATCGTCTCACCGGGCGATAGACCGGCTACTACGACCTTTATTACGTCACCTAAGTAGTCGCACTTAGCTGTGTATACAGCACACTGAGCACAGTACTTAACCCCGGCAACACCGAGGCTCTCCGGGCATGGACATACCTCGACTCTCTTATCGTTGTAGCCTGCCCAGACTTCCGGCACCGTCTTCCCTGTGTACCAGTAGGCCTTAGCTCCAACGATTATAGCTAGAGTGTACTCGTAGCCCCACTTATCGACTCCCCATATGTAGTGTACACCGAAAGTAGCGTCCTCGGGTATCTTGACTTTAAACGTTAAGTTGCCGTCCTTACCTAGGGTAAACGTACCTAGTAACAGTATCTTCTCCCAGTATACATATAGAGTGTTGTATTCTGGGTAACCCCAGGCAGCACCCGGACCGTAGCCATAGGCAGCCATAGTGACAGTCATGCCAGGGTATATAACTCCAGATGTTAGCAGTATGAGTAGTGGTCTCACTAGGTAGTAGACGTTTCTGAACTCGAAGGATGGTCCGGTAACTGGTGCTGCTGTCACTTTAAGTGTTGCGGTTGTAGTTCCGACATCGTAGCTCCAGTCGACCGACCAATCTATACCGGCATCCGTGAACTTCAGTGTCGGTATTTTGATTATGTAGTCTGTAACAGACATGTTGGTTGGGTACTCATAGAACCTGCTGACCGTGGTCCCAGTGTCCTTATTCGTGTAGGTAACGGATAGGTTGGCCTTCGTTACTACTAGGCTCCACTCCCTCAGTAGTAGAAGTATCTGGTTCGGGTAGCTGTAGAACGTTGCCCAGTACCTATAAGCACCTGGTGTCGGTGGCCTACCTTCGTAATACGCTGTGGGCGTTATGTTAAAGGATAGGTCAGCCTGGTATGCACCTAGAGTCGCATTGTAGGTGGGAGTTATGGTCGTATCGAACATTTTGACGAAGGGTACTGTAGTTATGTTGTAGAGAGCGAATTTTACATTACCATCTACTAGGTTAGCTGCTAGCTGGTAGAGCTTTCCTCCGTAGGATATGTTTATTCTGAGTACCTCCGTGAGGACGTAGGACATCCTCGACTGCTTGAGGACGTAGTCTAGCTTAGCGTCTACGTAAGACGTAGCTCTTACTGATGCTCTAGTGCCTAGTGCTCCAACTAGGACTGACTCACTTATTATGACTGTTCCCTTAGTTCTAAGTGCTATCGTGCTGGTGTTAGTGAATGTCTTGGGAATGGGGGCTTCGTAGACTATGGGTATGTACAGTCCCGCAGTCATGTTGAATCCTTTCTTAGCTGGTGTCCAGTCCTTGAGGTTGGTCTTAGTGAAGTAGCCGAATTCGTTAGTCGTAAACGTCGTTGGTGGAGTGAAGGTGTACTTTACGTTAGTAAAGTTTATGTTGAAGAACTCTACCTTGAGTATCCTAACGTTCGGGTCGAACCCGTAACCAGTTATAGTGATGGCCGTTAGCTCGCATACTGCCGCATCACATCTTCCATTACTTTCGAACGGAGTTACGATTACCTGCGGTCTTACCTCTAGTGACCCTGGCTTCACGTCAGTTATGTCAGTAGCTACTGGTATTCCAGTTACCTTGTAGGTACCTCTCGGAAGACCAGACCCAGTTAAAGTAAGTAAGTTGATCGAGGTGCTTCCAGTCCCATCAGTTCCTATGGTTACTGGAGTAATGGGGTAAGTACCTGTTAGAGGACCTTCAACCTTTATATTGCTCACAGTGTCTCCTGGTAAGTAGCCCAAGAACCTGACGGTAACGGTTACAGGAGTGTAGTAGGGGCTTGTAGCCGTCGGAACGACTACGGTAGTTGATGGTGGAGTTACGACTACCTTCGGGTACACCACTGTCTCTTCATGATCGGCAAGAGTGCCCCATATCTCTAGGACTACATAGAGGTCTATTAGTCCATCACCATTAGTGTCAGTAGCGCCGGGGAGGGATTCGGGTAGTGTCAGTATGACATCGTATACTCCGGGAACGGATGCGTACCTAGATACCCAACTCCACACTTCAGAACAGGCAAGATCTGGGCAGAGCTTCACGGTGTAGGTAGTAGCCATGTAGACTTCTATCGATACTACCACTGGCTCTCCTGGGTATATCTTTGCTGTCTTAATCTCCACTATCCTGCCGGGAGATATCTGCGCTGTAACTATGTTAGCTACTGGTGGTAGTAGACTGGCTAGTATTACTGATAGTATTAAGATTGAGCCTATTGACTTGGGACTCATGTGGTTTTACCCTCAACACCATTCTCGACCAGTAAGTATTTAAGGGATCTGTCTAAACTTGTACACACAGCTGTAGCTATGTGTATACACAGTAGGTTGCTCTGAAAACGCTTTAGTGGTCTCTGTGGTAATCCCTACTCGACTGGTGTGTGCTTCACTATGAACCTAACGATGCGTGTGAAGACAGTAACTCTATTTCTGACTCTAGCTACTCCATGTCCTTCGTCTCCTATTCTTATGAACTCTACCTCCCTTCCCAGCTTCTTCATAGCTTCCACTAGTTGCTCTGCCTCACTTATCGGCACCCTCGGGTCGTTCTCTCCGTGTACTACCATTAGAGGTGCCTTCATCTTCTCGATATGCGATATGGGGCTTAGCTGAAGCATTACGTCAGCCATAGTCTCTGGGTCTCCGTACTCATACGCTCTATACTTCCTCCTCCAAGGCCCGGTGTTCTTAATGAAAGTTACTAGGTTCACTATCCCCACTCTCTCTACACCACAGCTCCAGTAATCGGGGAAGAGGACCATACTCATGAGTGTTGCGTAGCCTCCATAGGAAGCTCCAGTTACAGCTATCCGCCCCTTTACTACTAAACCCTCTCTCTCAGCCCAATCTACGAGAGCCCCGATGTCCTTTAGGGAGTCAAGCCTCTTCTCTCTGTCGTCGAGGTGTATGAAGGTCTTACCATAGCCAGCAGACCCTCTGAAGTTAGGTGCGAGAACTAGGTATCCTAACCTTACTAACACCTGGATAAGGGGATCAAAGCTCGGTCTAGCTTGACCCTCCGGACCACCGTGTAGTACCACAACAGCTGGATAGGGGGGTCTCCCAACCTTGGGTCTATACAAGAGAGCTGGAATTCTCATCCCGTCCCAGCTCTCGTAGTGGATAGCCTGGGGAGCAACACCTTCTTCAACTCTCGCACTAAACGTTGGAGACTTCGTTACCCTCCTTGCGGGCTCCTTCCTAGCTACAACAAATAGCTCGTGACCTAATCTAGGTCCGGAGACATCGTAAAATATCCCGGCAGACCCCCACGAGACTGTACCTATGACGCCCTCGGGAGAACTTAATAGCTCGACTCTACTAAAGTCGGAACTTGCTATATAGGCTCTAGAGTAGCCTTCGTAGTTCTCTGTGAAAACTAAAGATTCTCCGCTCGGCGATAGGTCTAGGTCCTCGATGTCATGGTCTGCCTTGTACACGTATCTCCACTCCATCTTCTCGAGGTCGTAGAGAGCTATATTGACGTACTCTTGCCCCTCGTTTGTTAAGAAGAAGAACCTCTTGTCGTCGATCACTCTCGGGTTAGTGTTTCTAGCTTCACCATAGTGCTTAGTTAGATTTCGGACTTCTCCACTATGTGTACTAACTAAGTAGATGTCGCTATCGAGGTTAGTGTTCATGTGTACTACTAGTACCCTATCCTCTCCGATCCATGAGCTACAGCTATTAGTACCTTCAAGCTCTGCTACTAGTCTTACACCAAAATCTTCGTTGTATACGTAGAGATCGAAGTCTACACCGTTTCTCTCTGTAGATGTAAAGCAGAGACTCTTGCCCAGCTCGTCCCAAGCTCCTAAGTTAGTTATTACACTCCTGCCATCACCATGAACATGCCTTATAGAGCCTCTTCTCATCGAGTAGATATCGAGAACCCACTTTTCGTTTCCCCCAATATCCCATAGGAAGGCTACGTCACCACCCTTACTAACGACTAAGCTACCCACTCTCTCGTCAAAGGGAAAGAGGGGTTCAATTGAATCGTCACTCCAAATCCAAGGCAAGTCAACACCTGTTACATCCGACAAATAGATAGCGAAACTACTGACTTTAGATGCTTGAGGAGACTTAGCTGACCTAACGCTGAAAAAGCGCCTAACCTCCAGCCACAAGGGGTCGTACTCCTCTAAGCGAATAACCAATACGTTCACCAACGACCTAGAGCACTAAATACATAAATACTTTCGTTAGCGATAGATCATAACCATTAGAAGCTGTTAGTAGAGACTACTACGAGTAGTAACCTAAAGTAACTCGAGGTGGGCCCGCGGGGACTCGAACCCCGGACCTCCGCCTCTCGCAGGAATCGGAAGCTCGTAAGGGCGGCGTCCTAACCAGGCTAGACGACGGGCCCAACAGTTTTCTTTAGTTACTGCTTAAAAACTGTTGATAGAGCTAGTAAAGGATTAGTCTCCCAGCGAGAATTATTGCTAAAACTATAGCTCTCCTAATACAAACGATGAGTTCTGTGATAGCGAAGCACGTACCACCAAAGTAGCTACTCAGCACAAATGCCTTTCTTAGGTTTTCCAAATAATATCGCATAGTGAGCAATCAGTCTAGTCAAATCAGAAGTAGAACGCTTTGATGCTACGCTGTGGATACTGGCTGTAAGAACGTACGTGAGGTCGGCATCTAAACCGACTGCGGAAGTATAGGTGACATCCCTAGAGTAGCTATTTAGCTATGGGAGCAAGAGCTCTCAAGAAATGGAGGTCGAAAACATTAAACTAGAGTCAGCCACTGTTGGTAGTTCTCAGCGTATCCTCTGCGGTCTTATGATATAGTCGTAGTAAACTATTACTACATCAGCACATGTCGTGTTGTGTAAATAGGTGCCAGGCCACACTTCTAGTTCATCATACACTCCGTTGTCTACGCATACGACGCGAACTCGGTAGCAGTCTTCACCCCAGTTGGCTATGAGTACCGTATCACCAACTCGATACACCGAAATCTTCGGGGGCGGCTTTATGTTCCTTAAAGCAGTACTAATCCCAACGGCTACGTGGCTAATAGCCGCACCAATACTCAACACTAGTGCCAGAAGCATCAGTTCCGCATAAAGCTGGGTAATACCTCTCACCTACTCCCCAAGAAGATAGATACTATTAAAGCGGTCTCGCTGCTGTATTATTGTGTATACATTTATATACTGATTTACCTAGATAGCTAGGTGACGGCGTGTCGTCTAGGAGGTTTGTAGCACTTCCCGAAAGGCTACTTGTTGATGCTATAAAGGTCGCTGAAAAACTGGGGATACCGTACACTGTTCTAATTGAGAGAATTCTTACTGAAGTACTTAAGCTAATGAGATACAAGAAGAACCTCCTGGAGTCTCTAGCTATGGTAGACGCATTCGACGACGTAAGAAGACTCGGTGGCGTGTTCCTCCCCGAAAAGTCCGTCGTGGAGATGTTATCTCTTGCGAACACGGAGAAATTAAACGAGATATGTCTAGAGCTAACTAAGATGACATCTTGGTACGCTGAGTTAAGTAAGGTAAAGAGGTCTTTAACTCTCACTGAAGTTAAAAACTCTCTTGAGCTCTGGGTACCTAGTGCGAGAGTAGACTTAGTTAGAGAAGGTGAGGGCACTTACAAGTTCGTCGTAAGCTTTGTGAACTACTCGAGAGAGTTTCTAGAGCTATCTAAGTGTATAGCGGAAGGACTTGTTAGGGGCTACGGACTGGAAGAGCATGAGCTAATAACCGGGCCCTCGGTTCTCGTACTAAGAGTGGGTGGGTTAAGTGAGGAGTAGGAGGACTCTTGGAGTAGACCTCGAGCTTGCGGAAGAGCTTAAGTCTATAGCTAGATCCAGAGGTATGAGCCTTGTTGGATAT
Source organism: Thermoproteota archaeon (assembly GCA_030550455.1). GTDB lineage: Archaea > Thermoproteota > Thermoprotei_A > Sulfolobales > NBVN01 > DRZP01. Next base: position 155,468 of record JAUQPH010000002.1, on the reverse strand, counting down.
CTTAGAAAGCTCTTCGAGGAAGCGATAGAAATAGAGAGGCTTGGCTACTTCGCACCAGGTGTTTTAAGGGAAAAGAAGACGGAGTTAGTTCTCTCAAAGCTCGGTTTCGCCTACATACCACTAGACCTCCTAGACAGCCAGCCAGTAGCCCCCGAGGTCATAGAAGCTCGCGGCGAGAAACTAGGTGCTACTCTTAGGGAACTAGGAATAAACTGCGAGGAAATAATCGAGAGAATATCCTTAAGCAACGGAATCGGGATACTTAAAGAGAATACCATAATCCTCATCCCATCGTCGGAACCCAGAGAGATACTGAGGCGCTTCCTCATAGGTCTAGCTAGAGGGTGCTCGCTCGAGGTATCTATTGTGGGCGACTTGGCCATAATAAAAACTTCGCGCCTCCTCTAGCCAGTAAAGCAGTTAGCTAGAGAATACGGTTTGTCGTTAATATTATGGCCTAGCGTACGTAGAGATGATTGGGTGGTAGAGGTGTCTTCGAAGTTTAATTACGTCGGTTGGGAGACCCTCCACAGTCTCGTAGCCCGATTAGCGCTATCGATAAGTAGAAGCTACCTACCCCAAGTCTTAGTGGGAGCACTCAGGGGAGGGTACGTTGTCGCTAGGATGCTCTCCGACTTCTTAGGCATAGACGAGCTAGCTGTTATAGGTGTAAAATTCTATAAGGGTGTTGGCGAGAGGGGGGAAAAGCCCGTTATAACTGTTCCCGTAGTTCACGACGTCAAAGATAAAGCTGTTCTAGTCGTTGACGACGTAGCCGATACCGGTAGAACTCTTGAAACAGCTGTTGCAGACTTGAGGCTTCGAGGAGCTAGGTCTGTTAAAACTGCTGTGGTATTCCTTAAGCCTAGGTCTATAGTGATTCCTGACTTCTATGCCGAAATTACTGACTCTTGGGTTATTTTCCCGTGGGAGATATGTGACTTCCTGCGTGAAATGACGAGAAAGGGCGACCTTAACGCAGTAAACTACCTCATGTCATACATTCAAAAAAGTGGTGAGATCGCTAACGCTATTCAGCAGATCCTGGGTGTGAGTAAGGGTGAGGATTCCACTAGGGTATAGCCACCGACTTCTGTTTTAGCAATTACTTTACCCCATAGAAAGTCTGCTGGAGGCTCGATCACTTCACCAACTATAGTTGCTTCAGAGTATCCTAGCTCGTGAATAAACTCCAGCACTTCGGGATATACCTCCTTTGAAACCGCCAGTACTGCTACCCCCTCCGATGCTGAGCTAAGTGGGTCTACCCCTAGTAGCTCTAAGAAGTTCCTAGTCGCCCGCCGAACCGGTACGGAATCTCTATAGACTACTATCGACAGCCGAGTGCCCCTGACCCACTCGTATAGAACTGAGGCCAGTCCACCTCGTGTCGGATCCTTAGCTGCGTGGATGAAGCTACCGTAACGTTCTACGAGCGGTATCATTAAGTCGTGGAGAGGTTTCACGTCGCTCGCGAGACCCGAGACCTTCTCGAGTAACCCTAGTTGAGCAGCAGATATGACGGCTCCATGATCTCCCACGGGACCTGAAACTATGATTACGTCGCCGACCTCAATCCTTCGGTCCACTATGGGATTTCTAGTAAACCCCACACCAGATGTCGTAATTAAGATCCCATCGATAGAACCCCTGGGCATGACCTTAAAGTCTCCACCCACTATGTGGACACCGACCTGAGTCGCAGTAGATACGAAAGACTCCACTACATCCTCGACTAAAGACTCATCAACTCCCTCTTCTACGACGATGGCATCGACGAGGGCCAGAGGCTTAGCTCCCATCATGAGGAGATCGTTTATAGTTCCAGACGCCGCAAGCTTCCCAATGTCTCCACCTGGAAACTTCGGCGGTTTAACTGTGTAAGAATCTATAGTGAAAGCCAAATAGTTACCACTACCGACATCTATTACCGCACCATCGTCTAAGTAGTCTAGTCCGTAACCTCCAGGGGTATTACGCAAATGCTGAGGGACCTTGGTAGCTATGTGCTTCACGATGAATTCCAACATCTCTAAACCTCCAGCACCGTACTCTAGTTTAATCACCTAGTACCCCTGTTTCGAAAGCGGTCTCGGCGATAATAAGCTCCTCGGTGTTGCTAGTAAACCATCGCATATTACGTGTGAAGCGTATACGTTCGGAACCATCCTTTAAACGCAGAGTAGAAGTAAATGGTTGCCTGTGCCCATTAACTAGGTTGTTTCAGTTGATTTGGATTTTCTTAACACGGGTTCACCCCACCTCTTCGTCCCCGCTCTCCCCACCTGCGGCACCAGGGTTTCTGGATCCTTAGAGCCGTCGATGAGGGACGAGACCCTGTGAATCGCTCTTCGCTTACAGCTCATAAGCTCATAACTACCTGGACACCTGGTTATTTGTATAACTTTACTTTCTGATGACTAGTTCCCTAAATCCATAGAAGTATCCCAAATAACCAAGAAAACCGAAACAAGACAATCTGTAGAGAGTCTCTGCTATCAGTAGCTCGGTTCTTTGCTCAGTTAACTAGGGGTCGAGGATCTTCAGCACAGCATTCACTAGAGCCCTAGCACAAGTCCCTCGATTGTTATAGCAGATCGACATAGCTAGTACATCTCCCCCACTACAGTACTTAAGAGCTATGTCTCTGAGTACTCCCTCTGCTCTCTCGAGGCCACCGCTTACTGGCATTACTGGGACATCCCCACAATACACTATGATGGCTCCCTCTGCTCCTTCTCGAACTATCTGGTCTCGCAACTTTAGGTACCCGATCCTTTCAGCAAGAACCTCTCTAAACTTCTTTATGACTACCCCATAAGCTTCGCAGTTAGCACATACATCACTTATATCCAGTTGACCTAGAAAATCGAGGACTTTATTTAAGTTCTCTACTAGTTCTAGACCTTCTCGAGTGAGAAAGATCCCCGCTACTTTATCTACATTAATAAACCCCCTACTTCTCATCCTCTTAATGAGGGTCTTAACTGAAGCCTCTCCTAGGGCAAGTTTCTTAGAAAGTGCTAGCCTACCCATGGGAGCTTCATGGTATAAGCTTACTAGAGCTAAGTAGGCATGATAAACATCGAACGAGGGTTTGACACCTCCAATAGGCTCGGAAAGCTTCTTAAGCTCAGTTAGGAAGCTCATCTCTGAGCGCCCGCATCCATTCGGACGAGTTTAACCCTTGGAGCAATAGATATGTGAGTCACACCCTTTCTTGCCGGTAGAGACACGTTGTAGACCCTGGTGAATCCTATTACTGCTTCAGTCACAGTAGCGTTGTGAGCGTGTGCGTGAATCGCTATATCTGGTTTTACCTCACGTATTACTTCCTCTAAGTGCCTGCAACCCATGTAGGGGTATATCTTCTCGGGTTCTCCCTTAATCGTCTGATAAGTAGGAGCGTAGTGTGTCAGCAGTATCGCTATATCAGATACCTTAGAGACCTCCTCGAGCAACTTCCTCAAGACGCCTACTCTCCTCCTATACACTGTCTCGAGCTGTGGCATGTTCTTGCTCTGCCAGTATGTGAGCTTGTCTAGAGACCCTCTACTACCTACTATCCCTATCGTGACGTCCCCTGCCTTTAAAACGGTAACAGAGTCATTTAACCATATTACATAGCTAAAGTTCTTGATTAAGTAGTCTTCTATCTCGTGGTATTCATCGTTCCCAAAGACTGAAACTATAGGAACGTCCTTGAACCTCGAAGTGATTTCCCTTAAAACCATGCTCATGCTGCTAACGTCTCCTCTATCGATAATATCACCAGCCAGCAAGATCGCGTGTAATCCCTCAGGCTGTATACTCTTTAAAGACGCCCTCAGAACACCTAGATACTGCACGCCGTGGACGTCACCAAACGCCAATAGCCTCGCTGTTGATGTCATACTCCCCTTCACGTACTCTGTAAAGCTTAAAAACAGCGCGTAGACACCTCAAGGGTGTTACCTCTGGTTAAGCTGGTGGGAACTAATGCTGGTGGACACGCTGGGTGGGCAACAAAGAGGTGTAAGGTGTGCTCGAGGAACTTAGTAATCGGTGAAGCGTCAGTATACTACTGTAGTAACTGCTCCACTAAGTACGGGGCATACTTCTGCTCAAGTGACGCTAGAGTACTCCACTACAAGTGTCCTTACTGCAAGCAGCCCCTAGAGCTACTGCTGTAGCTTGTGTCAGAATACAAGAATGCTGGCTCTACTCCTACTGACTACGGCTCGAACTTAGGAGTAGGTCGTAGAGTTTGGCGAGCCTGCTCTTACCCTCTAGGAGGGCCTCGTTAGTGGCTCTGATAGCCTCCTGGAGATCACTAATTACGAAGTCCCTAGACCTTAGGAGAATCGTAACTCTCACTCCTGTTTTAAGTTCGACGAGTATTCCCCTTCTGCTAATAGACAGTATACCACTATGCTTCATGCCTGCTTCACGAGCTATCCTAAGTATAGACAGCGCTTCTCGTAGGGTTAGTGTAGATATGTGAAATATGGGGCCGGTAGCTACTAGCCAGAGTCTGTTTATAGGAGGAGAATTCCTGAGCACTGAAAGAACTTCATGTTCTTCGACTACCGTATGCTTCTTAAATATCACAGCAGAGCTTTTACGGTGCCACGGCATCGGCGCGTCTACTATAGTTATCCTGCCACTACACGAGCTTATCGGAAAGGCTTCCTCTCTCATAAAGATTGCGAGTAGTACGTGGTATATATCGGGGTCGAGATAGCCTATGTCTAAGTCCTCAAGCATTCTTTTACGCATATAGTCCTTCTCTTTTAGCCACAAGCTCTTGTCTACTACACCCACAGATTCCCCAATACTGGGAGTAGGTTGACCAGTAAATAGTTTAGTGACACACGCTTTTAAGCTAACAATAATCACGAGTCTTAGGTGGTTGAGAGTGATACTAGAGAGCGTGAAGCCCCAAAGTGATGGTCAGAAAAGGCTGTTGGAAGCTTTAAAGGCAGAGTCTTACTCCATAGTAGGTGTCTTCGGGCCCACCGGGAGTGGGAAGTCTCTCTTCTCTCTAGCCTACGGAATAGAGTCAATAAGTAATAACAAGTTCAAGAGGTTCGTAGTAGTTAAGCCCGTGATCGATGTCGTTACTGGAAGAGAGCTGACACTAGCAGAAGCGAGTGAAGAATACACTAAGCTTGCTAGTGAGTACTTATCCGACGTCTTAGGGAGCTTTATAGACCCACCGAAGATATTGGAGCTCTTGAAGTCCGGGAAGCTCCTGCTGACAGATGGTCACTACCTAAAGGGTAGGACATTCGATGAAACCTTGATATTTATAGATGACGCCCAACACGTTAGACTTGAGATACTACTCGAGGTCATCGTAAGGCTAGGAGTTAGAAGTCGACTGATAATTGCGGCTGACCCAATCTTTCAAACGCTAAGAGGCACACAGCACGACCACATATCTACGCTTAGAGAGATACTCCTCAGTGAGCCTAACGCGTACGTCGTGGACCTAGGTATAGAGGATATCGTTAGAGAAGGTGCGAAAACCGGGGTAAGGTTCTTGCTCGAGTATGCACTTAGGTCTAGGAAGCTACAGGAATCAGAAGCTAAGGCACTGCAAGTAATAAAGATGCACTCACCGGATGCTGACGTAGTGACTGTTGTGGAGATAGAGGAGATAGCTAAGAAGTACGGGATATCGCTAGATCACGTACCTAAGTACTTAGTTATCGTTAAGCCTGGACACCTAGGACGTCTTGTAGGTAGAGGTGGTGAGAGAATTTCGGCTATAGAGAAAGAACTTGGTAGTAGAGTCAGAGGAGTGGAACTAGACTTAGACTTGAACAGCTACATAAGGTCTGTTCATCCAGTTTCATGGATATGGAAGAGAACTAAGGTAAACCTAATGGGCTCCTATCTCGCAATAAGAATTGAGAGTGAAAACCTCGGCCCATTAATGGGTCAGAAAGGCTCATACATAAGGTTCTTAGAGGAGGTCACTATGAAGCTCATGGGCTTAGGTGTTAAGGTCATACCTGTTTCTGAGAAGACAGAACCAGGTAGGTCTAGAAAGAAAGCTAGGAAATCTTCTCGAGCTGAAGGTCAAGAACAACCTGGTAGTAGCGCGGACCGACAGACCTAACTACTCGTGACCCTATTACCTCGGCTTTTACACCAATAGATTTACACCTTCTTAAGTACTTATTCCATGCTTCTTGAATAGCCTCATTCTTCGTTTTAGCGGTTATGAACTCGTACACATGTATGACCCCCACATCCTTTAATGCTAATACCGAGTCTTCGAAGTATTCGTAAGCGAGCTCAGGTAGAGGCATTAAAATCCTATCAAAGCAGTTAGTGCAAGACCTAGCTACTTCTCTAGCATCACCTAATACTGGAACTACAACCCCGGAGACGCCGTTGAGTCTAACATTCTCTACCATGTAACTAAACGCATCGGGGTTTATATCTACTGATACTACACGCTTAGGCTTCGAGTATTTAGCTATTATAATCGAAAAGAGACCTACTCCAGCAAACATGTTGAAAACTTCCTCACCTGGCCTAACCAGTTTAGCTATCCTTGCGTGCTCGTAATTCAGCGCAGGTGATACATACACCTTAGTTATATCCAACTTAAATAAGCAACCATGTTCTTTATACACAGTCTCGCTTCTGGGTTCTCCAGCTAAGTGTACGAACTCTCTAGTTCTGTAGCTACCTTCTACAGGTGTTACGGCAAGCCAGACAGACTTAACGTACGGAAGTCTGTTCATCAGCTCTATGGCGAGGTTTCTATATGCCTCTACTTCTAAGTCGAGGTCTAATGGCTTTCTGAGGACAGCTATATCACCTATGATCTCTACTCTCTTCCATATCCTACGCGCTAAAGAGTTCCCCAGCACCTTCCGAGCTATGTCCCTTAGCAAACGACCCCAAAATACCTATAGTACCAGCACTATATCTAAGTTAACGTCCTTTACACTGCTGAGCAGTCTACAGCTACTATACTCCTTAGATTTGTCTTACTGTTTCCTACATCACTCTAAATCCTATTTTCTAAATTCTAATAGTAGTGGCAATAGTAGAACATCACCTAATTATAAGTAGACAGCGGTCACCAGCCTCTTTACGCAAGAATCGCAGATGCCGCTTAAATCTATCGATGCGCAACCAATATCTACAGAGAGAATAAAATTAAAATTAAACAGAAATTTTAGCAAATGTCACCGAGATGGTCACCTGATCTTAAGGGTACTGGAGTGCGGATTCTCCGTTCTTTGCCTAATTGAGGCGTCAATACGTTAAGACGCTTAAGCACTAGTTAGTGCAGCTACTCACGTCTAGTTAAACTACATTAATGCTCTCACAACCGTACTAGGCTGGTGTATGAAGTCTCTTCATAACTTCATTATCTCTCCTACTCGTATGTCGAACCAGCGTCTAAAGGTTCTTGAGTGCGCGAGTCAAAAGCTTAAAAGAGTGTGTAACTACTTTATGAGGCGACGAAAGGGGGATGAGGATGAGCAAGAGACCGTCTCACGTAAGGTTTGATGTACCACCGGAAGTAGCAGAAAAAGCCTATGAGGCAGTCAAGAAAGCTAGAGAATCTGGAGGTAAGATCAAGAAAGGCACGAACGAAACTACTAAAGCTGTTGAGAGAGGACAAGCTAAGCTCGTCGTAATAGCTGTTGACGTCGATCCACCAGAAGTTGTACTACACTTACCGTATCTCTGCGACGAAAAGAAGGTTCCATACATCTACGTACCCAGCAAGAAGAGACTTGGAGAAGTAGCCGGAATCCAAGTAGCAGCAGCTTCCGTAGCTATACTGGAACCCGCAGCCGCTAAAGACCTAGTTGAGGAACTTACTAGAGTGTTCCAGGACTTAAGAGCAAAAGCCGCTTAGTAGCTCTCCAAGCAATAAACCATCGACGTGGAAAAGTTTTCGCACAACACATGTTTTTTAACTCTCGCATCCCCTTTAGAGTTTGAGTCATGCCCTAGCGTAGCTGTTTTGGGTTTTATGAAAGCTCATAAAGGTTGGTACTTTATCGAGATCTAGCTTGTCCACGATGCTGGTACGTGATGAAGACCCGAGTAGACAGGGCATTCAAAGCCGAGGTATGGGGCTTCCCAAAGGCGTGAACTCAGTGAGGGAGGGCTGGTGTCTGTGAAGCCGGGGTTGACATCAGACCACGTCGACTAGTATGAAACCCGAACCCCAGTATTATTTTGTATGTGCGGTAGCTCTAGGTCTGAAAGTGTTGCTATAGAAAAACTTAACCCACTTTAAAACCTCGGTAATTAAGAATACCGTAGGTGTGGGGTGTTTACTGATGTTTAAGTCCGCTAAAGAGCCTGTAACACCGGAGGGTCTGCAGTACCACATACACCTCAAACCCGGCGATATCCCGAGGTATGTCCTTCTTCCGGGAGATCCGGGGAGAGTCCCACTGATCGCCAGCTTCTGGGATCAGAGCAGACTAGTAGCAGAGCATAGAGGGTTCGTTACGTATGCTGGCATTTACAAAGGTGTTGCCTTAGCAGCTACATCTACAGGTATCGGTGGACCTTCTACAGCTATAGTCGTAGAAGAACTACTTAGAGTTGGAGCAGATACCTTTATTCGAGTCGGTACAACGGGAGCTCTTCAGGACTACATAAGGCTGGGTGATTTAATAATTTCAACAGCAGCTGTGAGGATGGATGGAACCAGCAAATCCTATGCTGACCCGGAGTACCCAGCTGTCGCAAGCTATGACGTCTTACTCGCTCTTGTAGAGGCGGCAGAAAGTCTGGGTGTTAGATACCATGTGGGTATAACAGCTAGTAGTGATAGCTTCTACGTTGGTCAGGGAAGACCGGGCTTTAGAGGCTACCTACCGCAGAAATGGAAAGGGGTTGAGCACAGACTCAGAGAGCTAAACGTCCTCAACTTCGAAATGGAGGCATCTACGTTGTTCACTCTATCCAACATATATGGTGCAAGAGCCGGTGCTGTATGTGCTGCTATCGCTAATAGAGTTACTGACGAGTTTGATCCTCAAGCAGGTATAGTCGACTTAGTTAGAGTCGCTAACGAGGCAGTAAAAATACTTTATGAGTGGGACAAACTGCGGGAGCTTAGGGGCAAAAAGTATCTTTCCGTACGACTTATCTCCGGAAGTACCTAGAAGAAATAGTGCAGTGAGAAGGTGGGAGTCGTGGTCAAGGTACTCATAGACGGTGCCTCAGTTTTAGTCGTAGATGGAGGTATAAGCTACATAAGTACCGGTTATCTATATATGGAAAACGGCCTCATAAAGTCTCTTGGAGCTGGTCAAGCACCCGACGAACTGCTTTATCCCGAACTCTTACTGGGAGGTGCGGGCAGACTTGTTGCCAAGGGCTTTGCATCAGGGTTTACAGTGTTGAGTCTGTACCCCTTGAGATACGGTTTAGATGATGTAGACTGGTTTTTGATGAAGGAATTAGCTAAGACTATCAAGAGAACAGACATGTACTTTATTTCGGTGCTCTCTCTAGCCGAGTTAGTTAGTAAAGGTGTTACAGAAGTACTAGTAGTGGACACTTACTTGGACGAGGTCGCCAGAGCCTCTAGGGACGTTGGTGTAAACGTAACTTTAGCACCACCATTAAACTGCGGTCTAGATGATCAGCAGCAGCTGAACGAGCTAAAGCTTCTCCTTGGAAGATGGCATGGAAGAGTTGAGGGAGTTAAAGTAGGATTTGCGGTGTGTAGAGAGATTAAGGAAGACCACATAGCTCTTGCTAAGGAAGCGAATATTCCTATATACGCACTAGAATTAGAAAAAGAACCTCCAAAGAATACTGAAAACGCTAAAATCATCGCCGTAAACCCGGTGCTCGACACGAGCTTCCCAGTTATTTACTACGGTAGGATGTTGCGGAATTGGAAGAGAGATAGTGGAATAGGTATCGGGGTAAGACCTTCCTATAGTGTACGTGAAGTAGTAAAAGAAATACTCTGGTCTCATAGCGCTGACCCAGTAGATGCGCTTCTATCTGGAACAAAAACTACTTCAGAACTTATCGATCAACGGGAGAGCTCTACGCTCAGAGAGGGCAGTAGGGGTAGCATAGTTGTCTACAATCTATCAGAACCTCCCGGATGGCCTCTACCCCGCTCTCTTCACTCAGCCATAAGAGCGGTTTTAGAGGGAGACGCACCAATTGAGACTGTAGTTGTAGGAGATGACATAGTGCTAGACAGGGAGGGGATTTTAACGGTAGGTCACGAATTATTTAAAAAAGCGATTAGGAGATTCGAAGAAATATACCCTACTCTTCCTCCCTTAATCTCTCGACAACAGCTGTAGGAATTACTCTCTTCTTAATGAATTCATAGAGTTTCCTGGCCTCCTCATCTAAGACATGCCTAGCTGCTGTTGTTAAAATACCTATGTTACTTTTTAGAGCTTCTTCAACTGTTTTCCCATTTAATGGTACCTTCTGCTTCTCTACAACCATAGGCGTAGGTGCTACAACTGCTGCTTTCTTTATATAGACGAATTCCTCGTTAATAGGAGTGAGAACGAGAGCTCCGACTTCCATATCTCCAAGCTTTATAGCGAGAACAACGTCACCATCCTCTGTCTCACCTAGCTTTTCTATAGAGTACTCAACTATACCAGTCATTATTTTTTCAGCTTTAGGTAGGAAAGACTTTAGAACTACCTCGACTTCGCTTTCTGGAACCCTCCTAAATACTTCTACTTTGATTGTATCCAGCTTCCACTCTAATTTACCTGGAGAAACTTCGTAGTCTATCATTATTCTAACAACATCTCCTTTATCTACCTTAAGGCCTTCTACTAGTATACTGTAGAGGAGCTTATTGAGTTGACCAACTGCGTAAGCTACATCGCCACTCTTTATAACTCCCTCCTTCATAGCGTCTCTAAGTAGTGCGAATGCTGTTTTTCTCAATTTATCGGCATACGCTCCAGCTATCACAAATCCAGAGCTTAATCTAGGCATTATTCCACCAAATAAGAACGTAGTTATAAAGCTATTAAACACTAACATACCTATAAGTTTATAGTTAACAAGCTACGCAGGCTTTTCTATAGTATTATTCACGCGTCGCATTATAGTGATCACACAGCATCTTATTTAGCTTCCGCTGTCACTAGCGTTTGAGCCAACCTTGGAGACTCTCAGAACTCCTTGAGTAGTCCGCACCCAGAGAAAGGTAGAGGTCTAGCTGTTTTACACAACAATAGTTAACCTTGAAGTTTTGTAATATACTAAAGGTAAAGAGACCGAGAGTGCGTTGGAAGTACTTAATTCCTTTGAGTTTAGTGAGAGCGAGTATACAAAAGGTGTATTTCACTAAAGGTTTTTGGTAGACTGATGGTGCTAGTGTACTTCGAAACATACGGTTGTGCTCTAAACAGGGCGGATACTGCCTTAATGATGTCTCTAGTGTGTGAGAAAGGTTATCGAATAAGTAGACATATTGAAGAAGCCGACGTCATAGTTGTGAACACGTGTACGGTAAGATTAGATACCGAGTTGAGAATGCTCAGGAGACTCTCCTACCTCTATAAGCGCTTCGGAAACTCTAAGAAGATCGTTGTAGCAGGCTGTATGGCTGCTGCTCAACCATATACCGTCAAGAGAGTAGCTCCAGGAGCTATACTCCTATCTCCTCAGAATATCACGAAGTTAGCTGAAGTCATAGAAAGCGGTACAGACGCATTACTCGGTGAGAGAGATGTATCCTACCTAAGGCCTTACGTAGATGGCGCTATCGCAGCTGTTCCGATAGCTGAGGGGTGTATCGGTGATTGCTCATTCTGCTTGACTAAGCTAGCCAGGAGGAGGTTGCGGTCGTATAAACCGGGAGTTATAGTTAAAGCTGTTGAAGAGGCCGTAAAGAGCGGTGCGGTTGAGATAGAGCTAACTGCTCAAGATACCGGGTCTTATGGTTTAGACCTAGGAGACGTTAGACTTCCGGACTTAGTTAGGGAGATCGTGGAAAGAGTGCCAGGCAAATACATGCTGAGAATAGGGATGGCTAACCCCGATACCATAGCTGAGCTTATTGACGACGTCGTTGAGGTGCTCAATGAGCCGCGCGTTTATAAGTACGTGCATATACCACTTCAGTCAGCTGATGACAGGATCCTAAAGATCATGAGGAGAAAGTACACCTACGACGACTTTAGGGAAATCGTTCGAGAGCTCAGAAGGAAGATTCTCGGCATAACTATAGCGACAGACGTGATCGTGGGACACCCCGGAGAGGATGAAGATGCCTTCCAGAGAACTGCTACAGCGATAGTCGAACTACAGTTCGATAAGGTGCACATAGCCCAATATACTATAAGACCTCGTACGCTGTCTGCAGCCATGGACCAGGTACCCGAGCACGTAAAGAAGTCGAGATCGATAGCTCTCAGTAAAATAGTTGAAGAAGTAGGTATCAGTATAAACCGCGAGTACTTGAACTCTATGGCTAATGTGATAGTAACGCATAAGAGCATTCGCGGGAGCACTATGGGTAGGACTATAAACTACAAGCCCGTAGTACTCCTCAACAGCAACACAGGCGAGACGATAGGATCGGAGCACATAGCTCGTGTAATAGCAGCAACTTTTTACGACCTGAGGGGATACCTCGTAGACCTATAGGTAAAGGAGTGAAGTAATCGTCGGCAACCGAGAACTTTACATCCTTAAGTAATGAGAGTCGAGCAGTAGCTCGAGGTTCTGCTCCCGACTCTATGTGAGCTCTATGAGGATGGGTTCAATTAGAGATGGTGCCTCGACGACGGCTTCGTTATACCCTAGCTTGTTGATTAGCGAAGCTACTTTGGCATCGAGATTCATCGACTTAGAGATTGCGGATATGTCGTCAGCAGACTTTAAAGCTTTAACAACCTTGATATTAGTATTATTCATAATCTCGTAGTCTAACCCAGCTGGGGACTGGGTTACCACTATTAAACCTATTCCAAGTTTTCTAACCTCTGCTAGATATTTCTGCAGGAACTTGCTTTTGGCCATAACGTTGTGTGCCTCCTCTACTACGACGAAAACGCTGTCCTTAAACACTCCACGCTCTTTTAAGTACTTAACAGCATTTAGCACACCAAGAGCTACTAAGCGCCTAAGCTCTAGGGTCTTTAGATTGCTTAAATTAAAGACTGTTAACCTACCCTTAGAGAACTCCACTAATCTATCTACTTCGCTAGGCTGAACTACCTTAAACACCTTTCCGTATTTAAGTAGTAGCGATACCTTTCTCATCAACGAAGCCTTCGTCTCAACTTCCCATCGAGCCTCGGGCTCGTACGTCTCTATTAGGTCGATCACTCTCTCGAGGTCTTTCGGTTTTTTCAGTAGCTTAGCTAGTAGATAAGCCTGAGGAGAACTAAGGTCTAATACCTCCTCAAGTAGAAACACCGCATCCAGAGGGTCTTCGATGGGTATTGCGACAGGTTCCCCCACGCCGACGTCAACAATGTAGTCTCCAACACGCGAATATTCACCGTACCAGTCTAGAACAACAGAAGCACCGTAACGCTTTAACTCATTAGCAAGCTTCATAGCTAGACTCGTCTTTCCTGAACCAGTGGTTCCAACTATCAAGCAGTGCCTCAAGAAGTCCGCCTGCTTCACATAAATCGGTATCCTAGGAGGAGTAGAGGTTCTTCCCAGTAGCACACCATCCTCAATCTCGTTCGAGCTGTTGTACGTTGAGTAAACCACTTCTATCCTACTTGACCTGTGGAGGCGTAGAGTAAAGGGACACTACCACACTCTGAGGAAACGATTCTCGTGTCTTCACCTAGGACGTACCTGAGTATTGGCGATAAATAATCAGCACACGGCTCCTTCGACACTATCTCTACAAAAACCTTCAGGGCTCCACCGGAAAACTCCTCTACCACTCTAGTCTTACTCGGATTACAGGCTACTACAACAGCCCGAATAATGTCTAAAGCCTTGACTTCAATAGGTCTCTTAGTTAACAACCATAGACTCTCGCAGGACACTACGCCCCCACCTAAAGATAAACTTTTAAAAAAGGTACTGGGGGCAGATAACCAACCTCTTCCACCGTTTCCCGTCCCAAGGTTTCTGTACGTCTTCTTAGGGCGGGTAATCACAGTTTCCTAGGACTTCAAGTTACGTATTACTGCTCTTCAAATGGTGCTATACTAGCTACGCTACTATCACTAAATACAAATGTGTTTCTCTCAACTCGAATGACCTTACCCGAGACAGGTGATCGAATAGTCTCTCCACTAACCTGACTTAGGACATCACCTTTCATTACGAACGCTCCCGGCTCTACGATAAACTCCGGGAAACCCTCCACAGGAGTTTTCACATGAACTAACTTACCATAGTAGGTCTTTTCTGTCTTTGAGTAAGTAGAGACGCTACTATCGCTAACTACCCCAAGGTTTACTAGCATTCCTAGGGTAACTCTATACAGTTCTTCACCCCACTCTCTATCGTAGTAACCGTCACCTCCTCTAGTCTCAATTATTACGGCTGGAATTCCTCTATGTGTTGCTTCAACAAACAGCTGCCCGCGTGTTCCCGTAGACTCTACGACTGTATCCCACGGGATGATATTAGCAAACTCCCTCACCTTTGGGAACTCCTTGTGTAGGGCGAGAATGTATTGGTAAGAGTTTAAACCAGCGCAGTGGAGGTCGAGTACGTAGTCAGATGAAGACGCCAGCTCCCACACGAACTTAACTATCTTTTTGGTAATTGCCGAACCCGCACCTTCAGGAAAAACTCTGTTCATATCCACGTAGTCTACAGGGTTAAACCTCGTTCTAGCATTAAACCCTAGCACGTTAACTACTGGTATGATAATCGCTGTCCCAGCAATACCGCTACCTTTCTGCCTGAGGTATTCAATTAGCTTGTAAGCAGCAAACACTCCAGTAACTTCATCACCATGAATAGCTGCCGTAATCAGAGCTCGAGGAGAACCTCCAGAACCAAAAACATAGTACTTCAGCCTGAGTTCGGGTAAGTCTAGGAATCTTAGATCCATACAGTAACCCCTAACACCTTAATAGAACATTTACCTTATAAAATAATTAAATAATTAAACTATAAACACATCATACTAAAGCCATTTCATTGTCTTCTCTACTCTTAGTCGTGCACGTAGATGGCTCTTACCCGCCTCCTTCTCTCTGAAACCTTCTCCAGCTTAATGAAGCCTATGCGAACTAGCTGAAGAAGCTTACCAGGTGGGAATTCCACGATGGCTTTCTCAGCTATGCCACGAATTACTTTAAGCTTAAGTTTCTCAGGCTTGAGTAGCTCCAACTTAATATGGTCGACCACTGGAACCCACTGCACTATCTTCAAGCCCGATTTCTTAGCCTGCTCTAGTCCTGACCCAATGAATCTGGCCTCCACGTATCCCCTATACTCTCTCTCGACCACGATGTTGCAGAACTCGAGTAACCTTAAGTAGCCGTCTCTACTTAACGTGCTATAATCCTCTCTGCTGATGTAAACCTCGACCTGATCTCCTAGACCGAGGTCAATAACTCTAGATCCTAGAGACGTGTTAGACGGATGATAGCTTAGCTTTAAAACTCTTAAAGTGTGTTCTTTAGGTACGTCTCTTATCACAACTTTCACTGGATCGAATACAGCCATGACTCTAGGGGATACCGGATCTATCTTTTTCCGATTCAAAGACGCTATATTCTCCCAGCTGATAGTGGCATCAGTCCCCTTAACTCCAACCTCCATGATTATTTCTCTAATAACCTCTGGGAGGATCCCCCGACGCCTTAACGACCTTAGTGTCCCAAACCTCGGGTCATCGATTCCTACACTACCACCTTTCTTAAGGACTTCCTTTATCTTACTCTTGCTGAGGATCATTCCCTCGAGCCTTAGCCTACCTAAGTTTATTACCTCTGGGTACTCCCACCCTAATGCTCTGTAGACGTAAAGCTGTTTCAAAGTGTTAATAGCGTGTTCCTTACCTCTAAGTATGTGAGTGACTCCCATAAGCTTATCGTCGACCCCGGCGGCAAAGTTGTATGTCGGCCAAACAACGTATCTATCCCCAGTTAGTGGGTGTGGATGCCTCGAGGTATCCACTACCCTAAATGCAACCCAATCTATTAGTGATGGATCATGACTAGTGAGGTCCGTCTTAACCCTCACTACAGCCTCACCCTCAGCGAAGTAACCGGACAGCATCTTATCGAATAGCTCGAGAGACTCTTCTGAACTTTGAGCTCTATGAGGACACGGCTTCCTTTCGAGCTTAAGCTTTCTAAACTCCTCACGTCTGCACAAGTCTACGTAAGCTCCACCCCGTGCGATAAGCTCTTTAGCGACTTCGTAATACAGCTCCATCCTCAATGACTGAATATACTCTTCGTCCCAGGAGATTCCCAACCACTTTAGGTCTTCCCTAATAGCCTTGTAAGCCTCCGGAAGGGGTTTCTTGATCCTAGGGTCAGTATCCTCAAATCTGAGAATGAAGACTCCATTATACTCTTTAGCATATTCGTAACTAAGTAAGGCGGGTCTGGCGTTCCCCAAATGTATGTAGAAGTCCGGGTTGGGTGCGAATCGAGTTTTAACTCCCTTGTGCTTATCTACTCCAGGTAGTGGAGGCAGAACTCTTTCCTCTCTGCGCTCAACTTGCTTAGTCTCCTCAAAAAGCTCGGGAAACCTCTCTTTAACGATCTTAATTTGCTCCTCGATAGGGAGAGAATTCACAAAGCTAACTACTTCTTTAACTACTTCTACTATTTGCTTAGCGTACTTCCTAAGCTCAGGTAACTCCCCGAGGACTCTACTGACTACAGCACTTTCTAGAGCTCTACCTCCGTGGTCGATAGAGTTCTTTAAAGCATGCTTTAGCACTACCTCTCTAATCTTATCGACTTCCACTTACCACATCCCCCTCTGTAGATATCAATATGTAGCACTTTAACGGTCTTGATGTTGGGTCCTCGTATAGCAACACAACATAACCCTCTAAGGCAGACCTCTTACTTCTAACTTCACCTTTGCCTGTTATTACGTAAGCCAGTAAATCGTTAAATCTCACATAATCACCTATATCTACCCGTGGGTAAACTTCTGAGCCGGATACCTCTACTATAGCTACCTTCGAGTCTCTAGCTAAACGAAGACAAACGTCGCTCTTTCTGTTACACACCATGAGATCCGCCTCGACACGCTGTTTCTCAATCAACTCGAGAGCTAGCTCGTGACAATCTATCTTAGTGTTCTCTACATAGCATTCTATCGGTCTATAGTACTTTAGTATCTCGTCTAAGTCTTTTAAAACCTTAGCTGATGCCTCGCCGGGCTTTAGGGACAAAAAACCACCGCTAGTACGATCGCCTAGTCACGTAATAAGCAAGGTCTCTAAGCATTTCTCTAGCTTCATGATCTCTGGGATTCGTTAAATATAGGGCCTCTATACCCTTCCTTATGAACTCCTCTGCGAGCTTGTTACTGAAATCTAGAGCACCGATTTCAACTATTGTCTTAGCTACCCTTTCGAGCTCATCTCGTGTTGCGCTACTCCTCCCAAGAGAATTTAGTATGATCCTTCTCTGTTCCTCACTAGCTCTTTCTAGAGCATAGAGAACGAGTACTGTCTTCTTTCCCTCTCTGAGGTCGCTATACTTAGGCTTACCTAACGTTTTTTCGTCTGCTACTAGACCTAGTTCATCGTCTCTGATTTGAAACGCTATGCCGATATCTATAGCAAACTCAGCTAGCTTAGCTAACTCGTCGTCGGAAGCACCAGCAATAATGGCGCCTATAAGCACGGAAGACCTGAATAACCCAGCCGTCTTCTTCTTAACCATTTCTATGTATTCACTTACGGTGACGTTGTCTCTAGAGGTAAAGAGCACATCTAATGCTTGCCCTTCAGCAACAGTTGCAGCTGCCCAAGTTAACTCCCTAATTGCCGAAACAATCCTTTCGTAGCTTAAGCCATAGTCTAGCAACCTCAAGAGGGCTTCATACGACTTCGCAAAAAGGAGGTCACCGGCTACTATAGCAAGAGCTTCACCCCAGATTTTGTGAACCGTTGGAACCCCCCTTCTGAACTCGTCCCTGTCCATTATGTCATCATGTACTAGCGTGAAATTATGGAATATCTCAACAGCAGCTGCTGCCCATGACGAGATCTCTAGCGAGAGTCCATACATTTTAGAGGCGAGAACGACGAGTAAAGGTCTAAGTCTCTTACCACCAGCTCTAATCAAGTGCATAGAGGCATCATAAAGCTCTCTAGGGTGTCCGGACACTAACTCCTCTATCCTTCTATAGGTCATGGAGCTAACAGTGTTTGCTAGACTCGCAAGACGCTCTGGGAGCTCCAACCTCTCACCTCAACTACGATATGTCGCCACAACAAATTTAGCTTGCTAAAGTATCTACGTATCGGTTGGGGAGTGACTTGACACAGCATCGCTAGAAGAGCGATGCTTGATGCTCTCAAGTCGCCCAGCAGTAAGATATATTTAAATATCTCTTAAAACACACTCTTGGGAGACTAAGATGAGTTACTCAAGTGCTGAAGTGAGTCTAGCTGAATCTAATATAGTTGAGCAACTCATGGGTATCTATAGACTGATGTCTGATGAAATGAGAGAGCTAAACACTATGATTAGAGAAACAGACCTTACTCAGAGTTTACTCGTTGAAAAGAGATACGACAAAGTCAGAAAGCTGAAGAACGACATCGAGACTGCATCTATGAGCTTGATGGAGTACTTTATCAAAGTGTCTGAGTACATATCCTCACGTGAACTTTACGTGATGGTTATCGACGAAACCATGAGAATAGCCGAGGATCTCGAAGCTGCTGCTTACAGAATATTCCTAGTCAACAAGCTTGGCAGCAAGATACCGGACAAGATCTACGTGATAATTAGTGAAGTATCTAAGAAGATAATGTCGCTTATAGACTTGCTGAGCGATATGATCCGAAATGTAGACAACAATAAGGTCATTAAGGAGATGTTTTCAGAGGCGGTGAAAATTGAGGACTCTATTGACGAACTCTATAGAGAAGGAGGATTAGAGTGCTTGAAGATATCGGGAGACTTCGTTGGGGCGTCTATACTTAAGGAAGCTTTAGACAAGCTCGAGGATTCAGCTGATATAGCTAAGAGGGTGGCTACCTATATCTGGTTTCTCTCATCGTTTAAGTGAGCTCAAGTCGTGTGGACCTGTTAATGGGTACTTGATAGGCTCAAAGGTAGTCGTCTTTGATATAGAGAAAGCTAGGTGCTTATTTACACACGGGTTCTACGGCAAGCCCGTTGGTGTGAGAAAACCTAGAGATACAAACATAGAAGTACCCCTGGAACTCTCTTTACTAGAAGCCATATTTTTGTTGAGACAGGGGATCTTAAAGGTATACTCCGGAAACGCGGAGATCAGTGAGGAAGAACTCCAGAGAATTGTTAGCCGAGCATTCAGTAACTTCGAAGAGCTTTACGCAGTATACGAGGACATTAGGTCTCAGGGGTTTACCGTTCGATCCGCACTTAAGTATGGCGCGGATTTTGCTGTATATAGAACTAGACCTGGTCTAGAGCACGCACCATTCTTAGTAAAGGTAGTTTCTGAGAACCAGCAACTAGACCCTGGAGACATAGTTGGTTGGGGGAGGATTTCACATAGCGTCAAAAAGACCCTGCTGCTAGCGGTACCAGACCAAAAGAGCAGGGAAATCAGCTACGTAGTTCTAAGATGGTTCAAGCCTTAACGTTTTCACCATAAATCACGATCGAGTTAAACCTAGAGTTGGTTGCGCCTTAATACACTGTAGGTTAATCAGTAAATTAAGCTATGTAATATCTACAAATCTATATCTTATTTGATGCCTCGAGTAGTAGTGCTTAGACTAGGGCACAGACCTAAGAGAGATATGAGAGTCACGACACACGTAGGACTCGTAGCTAGAGCTTTTGGGGCATCCGGGATGGTTATAGCCAGCGTCAAGGACGAGGCTATTATTAAAAGATTGAAGAGAGTGTGTGAAGTTTGGGGTCGAAGGGATTTCATGGTTATGGACGGCATTAACCCACTAGACTATATAAAGAGTTGGAAGGATTCTGGTGGATTAGTCGTACACTTGACCATGTATGGTCTACACATAGATGACGTGATAGATACCATTAGGTCGCTAAATAAGGATATCTTAGTCATAGTTGGTGCCACGAAGGTTCCTAGAGTGTATTACGAGATATCGGACTACAACGTGGCTGTAGGACACCAGCCGCATTCTGAGGTAGCTGCTTTAGCAGTGTTTTTGGACAGACTCTACTCTGGGAAAGAGCTAAAACTTATCTACTCTGATGCGAAATTATACATAGAGCCAAGCCCACGAGAGAAAAGGGTGATAGTTCGTGACCAACCACGTTGATGGTTTGTTGAAGTTCATTGAGAGTTACCTAGGTAGTGAGGGTATGAAGGTATTCCAAGTTCTACTCGACAGCGATAAAGAGCTGAGCTATAGTGACATTATAGCTAGAACAGACCTAGATGAGCAAACAGTGAGGAGAGTGCTCTACGAGCTTAATGATCTGGGCTTAGTTGTATACAGGAGAGTTCAATCTCCTGAAGATGGTAGGTTCGTCTACTACTGGTTTGTGAACTCTTATGGGTTAAACCAAGTGCTTTTAAACCGAAAGAGGATGACCTTAGAGAAACTTAAAGCAAGGTTAGACCACGAGATGAGGACTGTGTTCTTTCTGTGCTTAAACGACGGTATTAGAATGTCCTTCGACGAGGCCATCGAATCGGACTTCAAGTGTCCTAAATGTTCTTCGCTACTTGTTCAAGAAGATAGGAACCCCTACATAGACTCTCTCAAACGACTAGTCGATAAGCTAAGTAGAGAGATAGAAGATGAGCGTAAGTCTGTTTCTACTTGACTTATTCTCAGGTGCTGGTGGGTTCTCGCGGGGTTTTAGGGATGAAGGCTATAGGGTACTTCTAGCGATAGACAGCGATAAAACTGTGTCTAAAACTTATAGTGCTAATTTTCCGGGAACGACAGTTCTTAATGAAGATATAAGAGAAGTATCTTGTGACGATATCGTGTACCTCATCAATAGGGCTCGCGTTGATGTTGTCATAGGTTCCCCACCGTGCGAGCCGTTTACAGTGGCTAATCCTCGGCGATCACGTAACCCTATCGATAGACTATACTCAGATCCTACGGGTTCTCTCGTTTTAGAGTATATCAGAATTGTCGAGTGCGTTAAACCTAAGTTTTTTGTAATGGAGAACGTACCCGGCATCATTGAGGGAGAACTTAAGCAGGCTATAAAAGCGGAGTTCGCTAGAGCTGGGTATGGAACGATATTCTATAACATTCTAAAAGCAGAAGACTTCGGGGTGCCGTCAAAGAGAACTCGTGTTTTCATATCTAATATTAGGATAGATCCCCCAAGAGTTAGTAAGAAAGTAACTGTGTGGGACGCTATAGGAGACCTACCGAGTCCGTCCCAAGACTCTGACATACCGAACCACGAACCACCTCCATCCTTAAGTACCAAAAAGTTAAGGAGAGCTGCTAAGCTCGGTTTTGGGGCGGCATTAGTTAAGTATAGAGGTTATGGCGGGCGTCTTTTTCCAAACCTAGTTAAACTAGACCCACGTAGAGTAGCCCCGACAGTTATGGGTTCATCTAGGTTTATACATCCGTATGAACCGCGACTACTTACCGTAAGAGAGCAGGCCAGACTTATGAGCTACCCCGACGACCACGTCTTCATGGGAGGTAAAGAAGAGCAGTACAATCAGGTCGGTGAGTCGGTTCCTCCAGCACTCTCGGGTGCTATAGCTAGGTACCTGCTGAAGTATTTGGTTTAGAAGATATTTTAAAATATACCTTATCCATAAAGTTAAACCCGGAGAGAAACTCCTGCTTGGTTGCTTCAACAATTACTATGTAACCCCAGAGCGATATGACCATTTTGAAGAGGGATTCTCCTTGCTTTAAACTTATAACGTACCCCCAAGCCACGAAGTCTACACCCCTCTCGTAGTTAGGCATGTTCTTACTGATGGTTACTACTACTTCGTCACCAGAATTAAGCCTTACAAGCTTGCTCTGTACATCAAACTTTATTTTTATGTCACCACAGTCGATAGAGTATATAGTTACGTTAGGTATGAGAGATTTAGCTACTTCAGTGACCTTGCCTCTTACTTCTAAATATCCTGAAGTTCGGGAATAGAGAGTCTTCTCGCTGCCTACGGGACTCCCCATGCTCTGATCTAAAGCACTCATACTTCCTCAACACTAAACGAGTCCACGAAGATATATAAGCAACTCAGCATTCTTCTAAGGCCGATCTTCTAATATTCCGAAAGATAAGATTCGGCACCTAAAACTGGTGTCTAGTTGTGTCGGTAGTTACAATATGGCTTAAGGACGTCGGTCGACTCACGCAATTGTTTCGGTTTTCATATCTGTTTGTATTGGTTGGTATTGGTCGAAACATCTATAGGTATACTATGGTATATAGCGATATATGTGGAGGTACCTAGATGAGGGATTCGAGAGCTGCTGTAATGCCCTAGACAACGGCTTTCCCCGAGGTACTCAAGGTGTGAAGTGCTAGGGGTCGCCTCGAACCCCCCTAAACCCGACGAGAGCCCGAGCGGAATGCGGGGAAAGGAGATGAGGCAGTGAAGTCAACCAATATAAAACTACGTGAGAGCTTACTCCTACCCGAATTTCGAGATACACTTTTAACTAAGTGGGAAATCGGTTGGATAATGAAAGTTGAGACCATGAGGTTCCTAAGCTCGCTGGAGAGGATCTCTTGCCTATCCTAGCTTGCTTAGAAACCGTCCCTTGCTTAAGATTGCCGCTAGAATTACTACGAGTATAGCGGATATTATTGCTAGAGAGTAGAGCTCTAGTCCGTACTTAGGTACTTGAACGTATTCCACTACTGTAGTCGTTACTCCAGGTAGGTAGTAGGCTCTGACGTAGGTCTCCGTTACAGCCCTAGTAGTAGTGACAGTTATGACCTCAACTATAGGCTTATAGGGCAAGAGAGTGCCCTTAACGTAAGGATAAGCTGCAACAGTAGCTATATCACCATGTGTAGCTGAATAGGTACTTAACATGAGCAACTGATCCTCTACCGATTCAGCTAGGATGTCTAAGACCCTCGGCATGTAGCTCAGGTTTAACTCATCGGCTGTTTTATTGTGTATTATAGGAGCATCCGACCCGGCGGCCCCAATTCTTATGAGTCCATCTGTTGAAGATGGATCGTAGGCCGATACAGCTATAAAGTACCTCCAGGCCGTAATGTTTACGTTATTAACTGCCTCAGCTATTAGAGTAGCCGGGATCTCAGCAATTATGGAGTTATTTAAGGCGTAAATCCTATCCAGTGCTTGAGTTCTTCCGTCTCTATACACTACCCTAGAGACGTAGTCGCCGATATTTGGGGCAATGACTATACAAGCACACCAGGCATCAATAGCTCTAAGCCTAACGTTTAGACCTAGCGTATCAGTTCGACCGCTATCGCATGCCCCCACTATGTATACATGCACTACCTGAGGTGAAAAACCCAGAGGTGATTGAAGTGGGTTACTCACGTTGGTAAATCTTAAGGTCAGCTTAATTAAGTCACCATCAAGCTTAGCTGAGAAACTCCTTAAGTCAAAGTACTCGGCTCTATAGGTTTCATGATAAGCTGGGTTATAGACGTAGTCACCTGGACCGTAAGAGTCATTTTCCGGGTCCTCATAGCTTACTTCTAATGAAGACTCAGGAGCGGCGGAAGCCGGCCTAAACTGATCGCACACACCAAGCAGTATCATCGTAAAGAGTAAAACCGCAAAGATCAGTTTCACACTCACAGCGTTTTCAGCTCTCACTTAGTTCACCTAAACTACATCCAGAGTGCCATATAAAAGAGTTTCCTTGCTGATGAAGTGCTTAAATACTTAGCAACACAGATTACTGTCGCAGGTTCTTATAGGTCGTCCGGAACTTGGTGCTTCGACCCAGCCGTCCGCAGTGGTTATTGACACCTTACGTGGAGACTGCCAGCACCTTTAGGCTGAGAGACGCAGGGTTCGATTGCCTTGGTCCCGATGCTGTTTAGTCTGAAAGCTCTCAAAAAGCTGTAGAACGTGAACTAACTTAATTTAACGGTAGTTTATGTCTTTTAGGGATAGTACCTCGGCAGCTAAGGTATTCCATAAGCTGGTCACTGTAGATGAGGCTTTGAAGGAGTTGGATGAATACCTAATGTCGAGGCAGCTAACTGTCGAAGAGGTGGACCTACACCATGCCTGGGGGCGCGTGTTAGCTGAGGATATTACTGCTGTCAGCGACTATCCACCTTTCGATAGGTCTGAAGTAGATGGATTTGCCGTTAGATCATCGGACCTCGAGGGTGTAGATGAAGATAACCCGGTGAAATTGAAGATCCTAGGTTCGGTAAGTGTGGGTGAACAACCTAAATTCTCTGTAGAGCCGGGTACGTGTGTCGAAGTCTCTACTGGGGCGATGGTGCCCCGAGGAGCCGATGCCGTAGTTCCAGTTGAGCACACGAAAAGAGTTGGAGACTATGTCTATGTATATCGCAGCGTAGCTCCCGGGGAGAACGTAACTCATGGCGGAAGCGACGTAGTCTCCGGTGACGTAGTAGCCCTCGAGGGAACCCTACTAGGTTCGGCGGAGCTGGTAACTCTCGCTGGAACTGGAGTGTCGAGGGTTAAGGTCTACAGAAAGATAAAGGTCGGTGTGGTATCTATAGGTAGTGAGCTTGTAGAACCCGGTAAGCAGTTAAAGCCTGGTGAGGTTTATGATGCTAACTCATACTATATGGGGGCAGCTCTTAGAGAGTTAGGTGCTGAAGTAGTTTTTTACGGTATCGTAGAGGATAGAGAAGACCGATTAAGAGAAGTTTTACGTAAGGCTATCAGCGAATGCGATGTAGTAATCACTAGCGGAGGTACTTCAGCAGGTGCAGGCGATATAACGTATAGAGTAGTAGATGAGCTCGGTAAACCGGGTGTAATCGTCCACGGGTTGAAGGTTAGACCTGGCAAACCTACCTTTATTGCCCTAATTGGAAACAAGCTGCTGTTTGGACTCCCTGGTTTCCCTCTATCTATGATGATGGTGTTCAACATCCTCGTGAAGCCTGTAGTAGCAAGGCTCCTAGGGCTTCGCGGAAGCTACTTTACGTACTCCGAAGAAGCTGTGTTGGCAGAGAGAGTAGCTGGTTACTTAGGTGTCGATAGGTTAGTCCCAGTAGTGCTTAGAATTAGAAGAGGAACCGAAGGAATGTTAGCCTTCCCGATAGGATACCGTTCGGGTTCGATAAACACTCTGCTGCTAGCAGATGGTTTTATAAGAGTCAAAGCTGGGGTACCCTACATCGAAAGCGGAACTAAAGTCTTAGTTTACAGACTAAATAACCGCAAGATAACGGATGTGTTAGCTGTAGGAAGCCACGATTACCTGCTCACTGATGTACTTAAGGCATTAAGCCGCGAGTTCACGGTTAAGTATGTAGCAGCAGGTTCTCTCGCAGGTCTCGATGCTGTGGCAAAGGGGGTGGCCGACATTGCTGGTGTACACATTCTTGATAGTGAAACCGGGACATATAATGAAGAAGTTATCAGGAGATTTGGCTATGGAGATAGAGTAGCACTTATTGTAGGGTATATGAGAGAGATAGGTCTTGTAACGCTTAAGGGCAATCCGAAGAACATTAAGGATCTTCGGGACTTACTTAGAGATGATGTTATCTTTATAAACAGAAGTAGGTATAGTGGCACTAGGGTATTACTCGACATAGCTCTACGTAACCTAGCTAAAGAGCTTGGATTATCGTTTGATGAGCTAGTAAATAAGATAAAGGGATATCACTCAGAGGCTAAAACACACAGTGGTGTGGCAATAAGCATACTAACCGGCAGAGCAGACGTTGGCTTGACACTGAGATATGTGGCTCAAAAGTACGACCTAGAGTTCGTACCTTTAGCGTTCGAGAGATTCGATATTGCTGTAGGTGTGGACTCCCTTGAGGCACCTGGAATAAGGCAATTAATCAACTACTTAAAGTCTAATGAGTTTAGACAGCTGATATCTAAATACCCAGGCTATAAGCTACTTAGCAATACTGGGGAGCTAAAATTCCTCAGGTGAGACCATCGGTCCTAACATAAAGGGCTTAAACCAGGGTAATGCTGGCAAACGTTTTAACTTCGAATGTGATTGAATATGAGGACGTTACTAGACCGAGGTAGCTAGAGATGGTTGACAAGCTAAAACACGCAGAGTACGGAAGGTTCCATCAGCTAAGTAGCTCAAAGTTAGTACATGGACTAACGCGAAACACTTACGGGACTGTTTCGCCGATAGCGCTACTTAAGAAAAGTGAGCCAGGAGCTACGACTTACCGTAAGCCTACTAACAGCCTTAAGAGCAAGCTCTCAGCGTACCTAGAGCTAATCCGCCCACACAACTTAATAGCAGCAGTTTTATGTGTCGTCCTAGGCATACTAACTGCCTCGAGAGCGTTAGAAAGACCTCTATATGCTTTAGAGATAGTAATAGCTAGTGCTGTTGTAGCGTTCGTTTCAGCAGGAGGGTACGTGATTAATGACTACTTCGACTACAAAGTAGACTTAGTCAACAAACCCTATAGACCTATACCTTCCGGAAGAGTTAGTCCTAAAGAGGTTTTCTACTTTTCTCTAGTCCTGGGCTTCATAGGCATCTCTCTCTCGATAGTATTCGGTATAGCATCATTCGTTTTTGTGTTATTGAACTCTCTCTTAGTATACAGCTACTCGGCAAAAATAAAAGAGTGGGGAATCGTGGGAAACGTTGTCGTTAGTTTTGAAGGTGGCGCATCTATTCTATACGGTTCTCTGGTAGTATGTGCTCAAACAGGGAAGTACGAAGCTCTAGCCTCAGCATTAGTCCCTATTACAATAGCTTTCACATTGCTCTTAGGGAGAGAGATAGTTAAAACAATTGAGGATTATCATGCTGACTCCGTGCGCGGAGTGAGATCTCTCCCTAGAACGATTGGTTTAAGGAAGTCAGCTCTAGTAGCCTCGGCAATCCTATTTACGGTTCCGGCACTGTCCATACTGCCCCTTTTTTCAGGTCTCTATAATGCCTCAATTTACATCCCACTAGCTACATTCACGGTAATAATAGTAGTGGCTTCAGCCCTGAAGATCATTAAATGCAGCAACATTATTTCAACAGCAATTAAAGTGAGATCGGCCCTGAAGATAGCGATAATGACTGGAATACTTGCGTTGTTGTTATCTCTACTGTTATGAATATGAATATGAAAAATTATAGCTACACGCTTACTACTGTTTACTCTAAGTAGGACCTATCTGCTACTGTATACTCAAACCGCTTCGGATTGAGAGCCTGGACTATGTACTTAAAGGCTTCTTCAGGCTTCGAGTGCTTTCCGCAGGAGTACACATCTACAGTAGCAAAACCATATTCAGGCCAAGTGTGTACGGCTATATGCGACTCTAGAATCACAGCTATCACACTAACTCCCGGACTTATGTGCCAAACTTTAACATCAAGTAACGTCATGTTACCTATTTTAGAAGCCTCTATGACGACGTTCTTAAGAAACTCTGGATCAGCTAGTAGCTCGTATCTACACTCATACAAACTACCATAGACATGCTTCCCATAGACTATGTACTTAGCTTCCTGCATCTCCCATATCCATTTCTCCCAAGAGTAAATATAAGCATATCCCCCCATACCCACACCCTTTATAACTCATTTATTTTATTTCATTAGAAACATTATGTTATTTAGAAATTGTTAAATAAAATAATTTAATTTTATTTCAAAATAAGGTTAGTTGTTTCTCAGATCGTTACCTAGCCCACCCCCACATGCTACATTCTAATCTACATTCCTAGTTTTGGTGCTATTAGCCACTATACGCTGGAGGCTGTGGACGCTACCATAACTCATGGAACTAAACTCACGCCTAGCTTGAAAGCTAGGGTACGACGACCGTTTTTATGCGTTAGGTTTATTAATGTTTTGTGGGATTGTTTTAGAGCTAGGTATGGGGTTCCGTGTTGTTAGGTTTGTAGAGTGTTCACGACTTCTACGTGGAGTAGTTAGTAGCTATAGTAAAGCGTAAATCAGGAGGTATAGCCAGTAGCAGAAAAACCCGCAAGACCTAGGGCTGGAAACGGCTGGTGCTACTAGTTACTTGAAGTCCAACCAATTGAAATACTAGTGAATACTTAGAAGAACTCGAGCGCCGCGGCCGGGATTTGAACCCGGGTCACGGGCTCGACAGGCCCGCATACTAGGCCGGGCTATACTACCGCGGCACCGTTTACTATAAATCTGTTGAGGCTTTTAAAGCTTTGTAGAGGTACATAGTTGAGGTGATTTAGTTGAGTGTTGAGTATGCTGAGCTTGGCGACCTTAAGGAGGGTAGCTATATAGTCATAGATGGAGAGCCGTGTAGAATAGTTGAGATGACTAGAGCAAAAACGGGTAAGCATGGAAGCGCTAAAGCTCACGTAGTTGCTATAGGTATATTTAGCGGTGCTAGAAAAACTCTGGTTGCTCCTGTTGATCAAAGAGTGGAAGTACCTATAGTTTCTAAGAAGACTGCTCAAGTTATAGCTATTTTAGGAGATAGGGTCCAGCTAATGGATTTAGAAACCTACGAGACCTTTGAAGTAGAGCTTCCAAAAGAGGGAGACATTGCGAGCAGGATTCAAACTGGTAGTGAAGTCGAGTACTGGGAGGTTATGGGGATTAGGAGAATAATGCGCTTACTTAAGGCCTAAGGTAATTCAGGAAAGGAGTCATGTCGAGTATTTTTGGTAAAGTTAGAGATCTCGTATCGTCTTTTTTGAGATCCTCTGAGAGCTATGAGGAAGCTGTAGCAGCGTTCATTAAGGAGCTACAGAAGGAGATGATCAAGGCGGACGTTAACGTTAGGGTAGTCTCAGAGCTAAGCTCTAGGATTAGGGAAAGAGCACTTAAAGAAGAGCCTCCACCGGGTATCTTAAGGAAGGAGTGGTTTATCAAGATAGTCTACGATGAGCTCGTAAAGCTTCTAGGTGGCGACACAGTATCAGAGCCTTTCCCCAGAAGCTTTCCTTGGGTGGTATTACTAGTAGGAGTTCAAGGCAGTGGCAAGACGACTACGGCCGGTAAGTTAGCTCTTTACTACAAGAAGCGTGGATATAGAGTCGGGCTGGCAACAACGGATACTTACAGGCCAGCAGCTTACGACCAGCTTAAGCAATTGGCAGACTACGTGGGTGTTCCATTCTACGGCGAGAGGCAAGGAGACCCGGTAGAAATAGCGAAAAAAGCTATTAAAGTACTGTTGCATGACTACCTATGCGATATAGTTATAGTCGACACCGCCGGCAGACACGGTTACGGAAAGGAAGAAGACTTACTCGTAGAGATGAAGGAAATTGCCGAAGCAATTAAGCCTTCAGAGGTCATACTCGTAATAGATGCGTCAGTAGGGCAGAAAGCGTTTGACCTAGCGAAAAAGTTTCACGAACAAACCCCTATTGGCTCTATAATAGTCACTAAACTAGACGGTACAGCGCGTGGAGGTGGAGCACTTTCAGCAGTAGTGGCTACTGGTGCTAAAATCAAGTTTATAGGAGACGGAGAGAAGCTCGAGGACTTCGAACTCTTCAACCCTAAGAGGTTTGTTGCTAGAGTACTTGGACTAGGAGATTTAGAAACCCTCTTAGAGAAATTTAAAGCTATTGAGGAAAGCGATGAAATCAGGAAACGTCTTGAAAAAGCTGTAACCTTAGGTAGAATGACCATGAGGGACATATACTACCAGCTTAAGTCAGTTAAAAAGTTGGGTCCCCTGAGAAAAGTCCTCGAGTTAGTACCCGGGTTATCTATGTTGAAGATAGGTGATGAAATGCTTAAAGGAAGTGAGAAAAAGATGGACGTGTGGGTTAGTATAATTGAGTCTATGACGTATAGAGAGCTCGATAACCCGAGCATAATAGACAAAAGTAGAGTGAGGAGAATAGCTTTAGGGTCTGGTAGAACTGTTAATGAAGTAAAAGAACTTCTCGATTACTACGAGCTAGTGAACAAAATGCTAAAGGATTTGAAGAGAGGAAAACTTCGAGTCAAGGGGCTCGACCTGGGCCGCTTAGGTGGAGGGTCTGACTAATAGGTGGGAGAACTTAAGTAAGGTCATGGAAGCAGCGTTAAGGGTTCTTACAAAGTATCCTTTATGTGACCGTTGCCTGGGGAGATTGTTTGCTAGGCTTGGTAGAGGTCTAGATAACGCTGACCGCGGGAGAGCTATCAAAACTCTTCTCTTAATGTTTCTTACCGAGATCCAGCTTAGTGAGGATGAGTTAAAGAACTTGACAACGAGCATTCGGCTATCGCTGCCCGCTGAATCAAAGCTTCAATTAGACCGTACAGGGACTTGTTACATATGTGGAACGAAGCTAGATGAAATCATACTAGAACTAGGAGAGGAAGCTCTCAAGCTACTTAGGGGTGAGCAACGTGAATTCTCTAGTTTTCTTGTTGGTGTTGAAGCCGGTTCGATGTACGAAAAGCGGGAGCTAGAAGTAATTGGAGTGTTAGGTCTTGATACTTGGGAAAGCATACGCAGAGAAGTTAAGCGGTTAGTCGGTAAGTACATATCTAAGGAGTTATCGATTCCACCGAGTTTCAGCAATCCTGACATTCTTGTAGTACTGAACCTCGAGAGTAGAGAGGTAAGTATAAAGACCTTTCCGCTCTTACTAAGAGGTAGGTATGTAAAAACAGGTAGATTCATATCTCAGATGCCCTGGTTTAGAAAGGATGGGACAAGAAAATACAAGCTCTCTGTGTATGAGACCTGCCGTAGTGTTTTAGAAATATTTGGCGGTAAAAACCTAGTATTACATGCGGCAGGTCGCGAGGACGCTGATGCCAGAGTACTAGGCGACGGTAGACCCGTGGTTATAGAGGTTAAAGACCCTATTCGACGCTCTCTCCCCAGTACTTACCCTCCAGAAATAAATCTGAGTTCAGAGCCTTGGACTCATGTAATAATACATGGTAAAACAACGAGAGAGTACGTTAGAGCGATAAAGACTAGACCAACTAAGAAAACGTATAGGATAGTAGCGATCGTTCCGGAGGGACTTAGCGAAGAGGATGTTTTTAAAGTTCTCAGCTTAAGCAATAGAGTGATATACCAGAGGACTCCTACTAGAGTACTAAGTAGAAGGAAAGACGTTGTTCGCCGCAAGAGAGTATATGAGGTGAGAGTCAACTTGGTGTCTAAGTACCTCCTAGAGGCATTAATAAAAGTAGACGGAGGTCTCTACGTCAAGGAACTCGTAGATGGCGATAACGGAAGGACTACTCCCAGCTTTTCTGAAGTCATCGGAAAACACATTAAAGTAGTAATGCTAGATGTACTCTCCTCCTTCCAGCCCTGATGAATTCCCACTAGAGAAATACTTATTACTTACTATTTACTTACTATTCTATATTTACTATCCCATATATTCATTGCTTTACCGCTGTAAGCGCGCAAAACATCTCATCGTTACTGCTCCTTAAAGTGGTAAGCTACGCTAACGCCTATCTAAATAAGTTCTCCACTTCTCTTGCTGTTTGCGATGAGCATTTTGGTTCTATCCTCAGTGTTTGAACCGTTTTTCTCTAGATGTTCATCTCGATCGTTTCGTTTTCGTTGGTGGTTACATCTATGGACTTCCACCTCACCCACGTGGATTTAGGTATCCACGTCGGTTGATGGGTGACCGCCGAGCCCAACCGCACGGAGCTCCCACCTAGTTTAAGCCCTGAGAACCTCGGGACATAGCCCCCATCGCCACCGGGCTCGTCACAGAAATAGATAGAAACAAGGCTTATAGACGTTTCCTAGTGAGATCAAGAAGAAGACAGCCCAATGTACGGTCAGTAGTGTCTATGGTAAGCTAGGAGTTCGAGGTGTACAACGTGACTGTTTCGGATTTCATATCTATTCATGTCGGTTGATGTGGGTGGGGACTTTTGTGAGTGTCTTTAGCGCTTCATATGCGGAAGTGGTCTCAATGAGGGATCAAGAGCCCCGCAAAGGCTCTCACTAAGACACTCAAGGTGTGGAGTCTGGGGTGCTCCGAGACCGATGAGGTTCTGAGTAAGATGCTGGGAAACGGGAGCGAGG
Source organism: Thermoproteota archaeon (assembly GCA_030550455.1). Classification (GTDB taxonomy): domain Archaea; phylum Thermoproteota; class Thermoprotei_A; order Sulfolobales; family NBVN01; genus DRZP01. The sequence goes on along the minus strand of JAUQPH010000002.1, from coordinate 123,246 downwards.
CGTTGAAATCAACCAATACAAGCCAGCACAGGAGCTTAACCCCTGATCAATGCTCGCGAACTCATGAAGACACTAACATCTATGTGAGTTAAGTTAGAGTGTGAGAAGGAGAGTTAGTTTTATCCGCGAGCTGTGGCTGATACTATCTTGACCACGTCTCCGTCGGATAGTTTATATTCTGCACCAGTTCTCTTGTTCTTATTCACTATGTAGGCAGCTATGAATCCTTTAGCTAACTCTGTATGCACCATTTCTGCTAATTCCATTGCTGTCGTTCCTTGTCTGACAAGATAGGCATCTGGAAGAACGTTTCCATCTTTATCACTTAACTTAGAGACGTTTTCGACTGGGTACACTACGATCATTCTGAGCACATCGAAAACTGCTGTATCCAGAGCTCTCTGGACGCCGGTTCCCCCGTATTTTCTCATGAACTCCCTTATTCTGTCTAGCACTAATTTCTGCTTCGTAGTTAACTTCGATTCATCTACTACCTCAAAGTACGAGTCGCCAGGTAAGTATCTTATTAAACCAGACTTAGCAGCTTTTCTTAGAGCTAGTTCAAACAGTGAGCTTGTTGGTACAACTACCTTTCTATCTTTTAAGCTATTAATAACTCTTCTGTAGTTGTCTTCGGCTTCTGGAATATCCATCTTATTTGCCACCACTATAAGGGGCTTAGCTAACTCCCTTAGCTTTCTAGAGAATAGCCTAAGGTCTTCCTCTTTCCATGATCCGGGCTTGGTGTTCTCAAGTTTGGTCTCACGTAGAGCATCGACTACATGTTCCCTCTTTATAGATAGACCAGAAACTCTTTTTGCTATTCTAGAAACGACTTCATCCCAAGATAGCGTGTCTAATCCTCTCGAGAACCTATCCCAATCACGTGCTATCACTCCATAAAACCACTCATTTATCTCGAACTCTATGGACTCAATCTCGTCGAGGGGGTCGTAGTAGCCCGGCCTTACTGGATTACCCTCTTCATCTGTTTCACCAGACATGTCTACTATGTGGAGAAGAACGTCTGCCTGCCTTAGATCGTCCATGAACTTGTTCCCCAACCCCCTCCCTCTATGTGCCCCCTTTATGAGACCTGCGACGTCGTACACCTTCACGGGCACGAACCTATAGCCTCCAAGGCAGATGGAGTTTTTAGGATTGCAGTATTGGAGACCTAATTCTACGTGAGCACATTTTTTCCTGACGTAAGCTATACCTATATTTGGGTCTATAGTTACAAAAGGTCTATTCTCGATTTTCGCGTCAAGTAGCGTGGCAGCTGAGAAGAAGGTTGTTTTACCTACATTAGTTTTACCGACTATTCCCACGGTTACTGTCTGCGGTGGCAAATTCGCTCATCCAAGTTGTTAGAGCTTAATTAGAACTTAAGTTGCTGATCGTCACTACACTACGTCACGCATATTTTAGCGATACTCAAGTGTGTTACGGTTCCTGAAGTGGGCGGGTTGGTCTTTATCAGGTCTACTGGAGGCCTTAACGTAATTCCCTTAGCTAGACTTGCTCTGACGAGGATGGAGTTTCGGGGCAGAGACTGTAGTGGTTTAGCGTGGCTCGAAGGAGGCGAGGTGAAGATAGTCAAGGATTCATGCCCAATTGGCGAACTCTATACCAAGTATTCTCTTGGAGACAGGTCAGCGATTAGCGTTCTCGGCCACACGAGGTACTCCACGCATGGAAAAGCTGACGCGAGGAATGCTCATCCGCATGCAGACTGTGAAAAGACTGTAGTCGTAGTAGGCGATGGAGCTGTAAGAAACTACGAAGAGCTGTATACGGAATTAGTAGAGAAAGGACATAAACTTACTTCAAAATCCGACTTCGAGCTCTTACCGCACCTCATAGAGGACTTTGCGAAAAAAGGATTTAGTCACACGAGGGCGTTTACAGAAGCCATCGCTAAACTTAAGGGGTTTGTGACAGCTATCGCCTTCTTTAAAGACGGTTCAGCTATCGCTTACACATCACATCAACCAATCTATGTGGGGCTTAGTAGAGACCTCTTAGCGATAGCTTCCACTCTCTCTAGTCTTCACGGCATGGTTACCGAGTACTCTGAAATTAGTGGGGGTGAGATGGTCGTCGTAACGAGTGAAGGTAACATAGTTTTTGCTGACCTGAACGGGAGGACTCTTTCAAGGCAATTCCTAAATTATCACCTCGATGAATCCTTAGTAGAAACGAGTGGGTTTCCTCACCATATGCTCCGTGAGATATACGAGATACCTTACAGTATTTTAAGAACGGCTTCGGCGCTTCAAGCTAAGTACTTAGAGCTTGCCTCTAAAATGATACGTAGGAGCAATAGAGTCTTCGTAACAGCTAACGGGACAAGCCTTCATGCCGGCATGGTGTTCTCTTACTACCTCTCGGAGCTAGCTGGTATAGTACCAACCGTAGTTAGCGCGTCTGAGTTCTTGCTGTACTACCTCGATGGTGTAAGTGTCGGTGACTCAGTAATAGCTATAAGTCAGTCTGGTGAAACCTCAGAAGTCGTTAGGTCTGCTTACGAGGCTAGACTCAGAGGTGCTACAGTAATAGGAGTTACTAACAACATAAACTCGAGGCTGACAAGGTTTTCAAACATATACTTACCAATAGCTGCCGGTCCAGAACTAGCTGTCCCGGCAACTAAAACCTTTACATCGACGCTAGTGCTACTTTACACTTTAGCTAAGTCCGTCGCAACTATAGTTAACACACCTATCTCCAACACGTTATCTGAGATCTGGCACGAATTCGAAAGTGTACATACTGTTCTAATTGAAAACTTAAACAAAGTATCAGTAGAAGCAGAAGAAGCCTCAAAACGTCTCACAAAGTGTAGCAGTGGATATGTCGTATCGAGAGGTATAGCTTACCCGCTAGCCTTAGAGGGAGCTCTGAAGATAAAGGAAGCAGCGTATGTACACGCGGAGGGTATTGAAGGTGGTGAATTAAGGCATGGACCTATAGCGATTCTAGACGAAAACGTGTTCGTCGTGTTTATAGAGCCTCTAGAGCCGGTGGCCGCTGAAGACATGCTGGTCGTAGTCGAAGAAGTACTAGAGTACGGAAGTCCAGCAGTACTCTTATCCCATACTACTAAGAGCGAGAGGTCTAAGCTTACTGAGATAAGAGTACCCAGTATGAAAAGGCATTTTATGCCGATAGCTATAGCAGTAGCGTTACAACTCCTAGCTTACCACTTAGCAAAGCGAAGAGGAATAAACGTAGATAAACCCAGAAGACTAACTAAAGTCGTAAAGATGTAGGGGCTAACTTCCTCTCTTTCTTCTCTTGGTTGCTTAATGTGTTGGCTTAGTTCAACTCTTCTCCCACTTCACAGGTTTCGGACCTACAGTCATGGCTAGCGCATGTATAGATGTGGAAAACGCTTCAATATCAAAACTTATAAGCGAGTTAGCACGGTCTATTAGGGGGTTGGCGGCCGAGCGGGAGATCCCCCGTGACCGGGGTTCGAATCCCCGCCCGGCTACCATAACTTATTGCGCGTAGGTGTGTTTCTCAACGTATATTGCCTTGACTATCAGGGAATTACTGTCTTTTGGACAAGTACCAACTACCTTACCTACGTAATCCCCCTTTTCGTACTTTCTTGAAGATTCATAGCCGCACTTAGGGCAGCCTACGAGCTCGACTAACTCTTCTTTAACTACTTTAGACTTAGAGCTAGTTACTGAAATCAGCCATGGGAGTAGGGTTGTTAGTAGAAGCAGAAATAGAGCTATTAGTAGTGCTGTCATTAATGCGTCGAGCTGTAACAGCATCACTTAACACCTACAGTGTTTCCTACTCCTACGACGACGGCTACTCCCCCGTCTCTAACTTTCTCAATGATGATTTTCCTAACTACTTCATAAGACCTAACAACACCTTCGTATATTTTCTTAGTGAGGGGACTCAGCGCTTCCACTTCACTCATTTTAACTACTACAGCATCGAGGGGTATAGAGTACTTGCTGGCTATTCTCTCCATGGCTATTTTTTCCGGCCCTATGTCGCCGATAGCGGCACCTGTGCCGAAAGCTACTTCACCTGATTCCTCGCTCTCCAGCTTTAAGGCGGCATCTACAGTGATTATTCTGTCGATAGCGCCACCTAACTCTTCGACAAGTTTTTCTAGGGCTTCACCTGGCCAACCGACATTAGAGCCCGGTCCTGAAGCCTTGATGACGTACACTTTTCTGCCTTCGACTTCGGTTTCGTATAGGTCTGTTCCTTCCGATATCTCACGAATCGGTTCCTTCCAGTTCACTAACATCTTAGCAACTAGAGGACCTACACTATCGCCTATCGGTATACCGGAAGTAAAAGCGTCTAAGGAGTTCCTATAGGCTTTAGCTATTTCTACAAGCTCAGGCATCTGGATAGCTAGTTGCATTACTAAGATCCAGTTGTTGTACTTGAGTCCAAGCTCAAGATAGTGCCTAATCAGTTTGTTTAGTAGTCTCATCACACTCACTATCTCTAAGACAGTCTCAACAGAGTATTGTACACTCCTCTCCGCACCACTTAAAACCCTCCTCACGTAGTCTCGAACAGAACTTTCTCGCACTCTAATGAGGTGCTTAAACCTTTTTATTATATCTGTGGGCTCCATATCTACAGGCCTTATGAGGAAGAAGTTATCCATAAACCCTTCGAGAACCTTTGAAGGTTCCTTAATTCCGGTACTACTCATGTATGCGATCGCTTTTCTTCTAGCGTCAACCTCCATTTCCTCAAGAGTATATAGCTTCCTCCTTACAAACGAGGAGAACCTATGCAACTGAATCCTCTGCGGTATATCAGTGAAGTTCATCAGTAATGACACTAAAAAGAGCAACACTATTAGGTACGACGCTATTTCACTACCTCCGTTCACTACCTACACCACATAGGTAGGAGTAGTTACATTTTTAACCTGTTTAAGGGCGGTCATACAGGGATGGAGTCGCATCATCTATTCATTATTGGAGTCACTAATCATCCCGAGTGCCGCCGCGGGGATTCGAACCCCGGATCTCCGGATCACCCAGGCGACCGTATGAGTCCGGCGCTCTAACCAGGCTGAGCTACGGCGGCACTCCATAAGTGTGGTTCAGAGAAAACTTAAATAGTTTCATGATTGAGTACAAAGTATTAAGTCTGAGTTGCTGTAGGTTGATTTATATAGTAGGCTAGTAGAGCAGAATTTTCGTACTAGATTTGTATTTACCCAAGCAGTCTAAATCACCGTTTTCTCTGCCAATCGAAACTACTGCGATGTCCGAAGCCTCCACCTAAATGACGATCAACTAACTTGAACTCACAAATCTCTACAACTAAAACAACCAGCTTCGTAGTCCCCCTAGCTCGAAACTTCGTTTGCTACTGCTATCAGTTACTCAGTTACATAAGAGAAGTTGTGAAAACCTCTTTCTAAAACCGTGTGTTTTGTATGTTTATTAATTGCCTAGTCCAGAGCTTCTTGGAGCTGGAAGTGAAGTTAAGATTTTACTTACTCGATGTGAGTTACGAGATCCACGGTGGTGTCCCTGCTATTCTCCTATGGGGAGTATCTGATGATGGTAGGCGGACTCTCGTTATAGATAAGAACTTCAGACCTTACTTCTACGTCATCCTCAACGAGGGAGTCGACGAGTACGGAGTCTTGAACAAGATCAAGGTCTTGTCTAGAGGAGATTCACCCATCATTTCCGCAGATGTGGGTTACAAGAAGTACTATGGGAAGCCTGTTAAAGTAATTAAGATAACTACTGTTAAGCCTGAAGCTGTTAGGGACTATAGAGAGCTAGTTAAGAAGCTTAAAGATGTCGTCGACGTAGTCGAGGCCGATATAAGGTTTAGTATGAGGTACATACTAGACAATGACGTACCGCCATGCCAGTGGTATGAAGCTGAGGTCGAGCCTTTAGAGGGAGTTGGTGGATACAGAGTTAACTCTATATACGAACTTACGGGTAAGATAAGACCTCTAGATAAGACTGTCCCTCCAAAACTCAGGGTTTTAGCTTTAGACATAGAAGTCTACAACCCTCGCGGTGCTGTAGACCCACTGCGCGACCCGGTGATCGTGATCTCACTAGCTACTTCTGATGGGGATCTTAAGCTACTCACAGCTTCCGAGGGATCGCCGCCCCAAGATAGGGACTTAATTAAGGAGTTCATTAACTACGTTCTCGCTTATGACCCAGACATCATCGTTGGTTATAACTCTAACAGGTTTGACCTACCGTATCTTGTTGAAAGAGCCAGTAAATTGGGTCTAGCTCTAGATATAGGGAGAGTTCGCGGCGGCATTCCTAGACCTTCGGTTCATGGACACTACTCGATTCCCGGGAGGCTTCATGTCGATATCTATAACTTCGCTGAAGAGATCCCCGAAATCAAAATTAAGTCTCTAGATAATGTAGCTGATTACTTAGGGGTTATGAAGAAGAGCGAGAGAACTCTTATTCCTGGGCACGAAATACATGCCTACTGGGACGATAAAAGCAAGAGAAGCCTATTACTCAACTACGCTAGAGACGACGTCATAGCAACATTAAGGCTCTCCGAAAAGTTCATACCATTCGCGATGCAACTGTCCTCGCTTACAGGTCTACCTCTCGACCAAGTTGGTGCTGCCTCTGTAGGTTACCGACTCGAGTGGTACTTAATGAGGTCGGCAGTGAAGATGGGTGAACTAATACCCAATAGGCTAGAGAGAGAGTATGAACCTTACAAGGGAGCTGTTGTTCTGGAGCCTAAGAAGGGAGTCCATAGTAACATAGCAGTTCTAGACTTTACTTCGATGTACCCGAGCATCATGGTTAAATACAATATAGGCCCAGACACGTATGTTGAGGGCGAGTGCGAGAACCACTACAAGGTTCCAGGTACGAACTACTGCTTTAGGAGGGAACCTCCGGGCTTCTACAAGAGCGTTCTCGAAACTCTCCTCAAGTTGAGAAAAATCGCGAGAGAGGAGATGAAAAAATATCCTCCTGGTTCTCCTGAGTACATGATTTATGACGAGAGGCAAAGAGCTTTGAAAATCCTGGCTAACGCGTCCTACGGCTATATGGGTTGGGTAGGTGCTCGATGGTACTTTAAGCCGGGCGCCGAGGCCGTGACGGCAATCGGGCGAGATACAATAAAAAAGGCAATAAGTCTAGCAGAAAACTTAGGCCTCGAGGTTATATATGGAGATACAGATTCTCTATTTATCTCAAATAGACCTGAAGTTAGTAAGTTTATAGAAGAAGTCATGAGGTTGCTAGAGCTGGAGATAAAGGTAGATAAAGTGTATAAAAGAGTCTTCTTCACCGAAGCCAAGAAGAGGTATGTAGGGATACTAGATGACGGAAGAATCGATATAGTCGGGTTTGAGGCGGTGAGAGGTGATTGGTCAGAAATAGCAAAGGAAGTCCAGGAGAACGTAGCTAGAATCATCCTAGAGACCGGTGACACTAAAAAAGCTGTTGATTACGTGAGAAGTGTAGTACTAGAGTTGAAGCAGCAGAAAATACCCCTCGAGAAGCTAGTAATTTGGAAAACGCTGACTAAATCTCTAGATGAATACGAGGTCAGCGCTCCTCACGTAACTGCGGCCAAGAAAATGATGAGCCTCGGTTTTAAAGTAGAGAAAGGCGATAAGATAGGGTATGTTATAACAAAGGGTCAGACACCAATATCTTCGAGAGCTACCCCGTACTTCATGGCTAAGGTTAGCGATATAGACATCGATTATTATGTAAAGCACCAGATAGTACCTGCTGCCATGCGGATTTTAGAATACTTCGGCGTTAGTGAAAAACAGCTAGAGGCTATATCTAAAGCCGGGAAAACCTTGTTCGACTTCAAATAGGGTAAAGATAGTGGATTGACTTTACCTTGGCTTCGCCTTATCAATGTAGAAACTAGTGCGTCAAGAACGTACGGCGGAACTTCTCGATGTGGTAATCGAAGTACCCAGTTCTCTTTAACCACCTACCGTAGTCTACTAATGCCTTAATTACTTTAGCAGCCCTCTCCGGAGACACATACATGGGTATGCCCATAGACTCCGCTTCCTTCGCATAAATCGCCGTATAGGAACCCCCGGTGGCTACCCCAACTATGGGAACTACGCGGTTAGTTTCTCTAAATACCTTCTTGACTCTCTCCAGGAACTTTTTATTGAGCTCTGGGGTTATACCTGGGACCATATAGTACGGAAGCCACATTACTGCGTCGATCTGGTCTTCAGAAGTCAGCAGTATGTCTATTGCTTCAACTAAGTGCTCATCTACAGCAGATCCTGTTACATCGACTGGATTATACGGTGATGCGAACGGAAGCAGAATTTTTCTCAACTTGCTGACAGTGCTGTCAGAGAGCTTAGGAACTTTCAGACCTAGTTCTGATAAAGCGTCTGTTGCCATAACACCAGATCCACCACCAACTGTTAGAACAACGACTCTCTCACCTGCTGCCGGTGGCTGCATAGCTAATCCCATCGCTAGATCAAAGAGTTCCTCCATACTGTATGCTCTAATTGCCCCAGATTGCTTGAAAACCGCGTCATATATAGAATCTGAGCCCGCTAAAGATCCCGTATGAGATGAAGCCGCTCTTGCTCCCGCCTCAGTCCTCCCTGATTTAAGTACGACAACAGGCTTGTACTTAGTAACCTCTCCGAGAACCTTGAAGAATTCAGCCCCATTTTCTATGCCTTCTATATAGAGGGTAATTACGCGTGTATCCTCGTCGTTCTTGAGGTAGAGGAGAACGTCGACTTCATCCACGTCGGCTTTATTGCCGTAACTTACGAACTTACTTATTCCTATCCCCCTCATTGCTGCCCAATCTAATACGGCAGAACCGAAAGCGCCAGATTGTGAAGCGAAAGCTATAAACCCGTGTGTGGGATATCCCTGCCTCTCCTTGGAGAGAAATAGAGTGTTCATGCCCGTCTTAGGGACATATACACCAACGCAGTTCGGGCCAATAAGCCGCATTCCGTACTTTTTAACTATCTCAATAAGCTTCTTCTCCCTTTCAAGACCTTCAGCACCAACCTCCTTGAAGCCTCCAGATATGACTATCAGACCTTTGACACCCTTCTTTCCCGCCTCCTCAGCTACTTCTAAGACTTTTTCAGCTGGTACTGACACTACAGCCACATCGATATCTTCTGGAATGCTAGCTAGGTTAGGGTAGCACGGCACCCCCAATATTTCTCTAGCCTCAGGGTTCACAGCATAGAGAACTCCACGAAACATCTCTCGCAGATTTCTAAGCAACTCATAACCTACTTTACCCGGCTTTCGCGAGGCCCCTACTACCACCACCGTTCTAGGAGAGAAGAAGAACTCTATCTGACCCCTCACTACTATCCCTAATACGTGGGAGACTTCCGTCTAAAAAGCTTTCGCTTTACCTACGCACTCAAGAACCTGTTTTAAATATAGAGTGATTTCTCTAGAATCCTTCAAACTTGGGGAGCTGTAACTTACTCATATTTATTACTTGAAGAGCTAGGTTAGTTAGCTCCCTCTGCTCTCTAAACACTCCCCTCAAAGCCATCGTAGTCATAGTCATAGACTCTTCAACACCTCTAATCAGAGCACATGTGTGAAGAGCTTCTTGGAGCACTATAAGGCCTCTTGGATTCAGGACCTCGTTAAGGAAGTCTGCTACTTGCTCCGTCAGTCTTTCCTGTATCTGAAGCTTACTAGAGAGGACCTTAATTACTCTAGCGAACTTGCTAAACCCAAGGACTTTACCCGAGGGTATGTAGACTACGTGGGTGTAGCCGAAGAAGGGAAGTAAGTGGTGTTCACATATAGACCTAGTTGGTATGTTCGTTACAGCAACAAAGCCTTCGTGACCCTCATATTCCTCTACCTCGAAAGTCTTAACGTATGTTAGCGGGTCTACAAAATAACCCATCGCTAACTCTTCAACCCACATTCGCGAAACTCTGTTAGGTGTTTCTCTGAGTCCTTCTCGACTAGGGTCTTCTCCTAAAACCTCCAACAGCTCTTTCACTATCTTTTTAATTATCTCTTCTCGTGACTGAATGTCTGCGCGGGTACTAGGTTCCTGTACACACTCTTTCATCTACTTCTCCTGACTGAAGCTTATCCTTTAGGGCAATTATAGTCTTAAGACTCTCTACAAGCTCATCAACTTCTTCTTTCACGTTATAAACGTAGTAGCTCGCTCTAACAGTCCCTGTGAGTCCTAGCCTATAGTGTAAGGGGTGAGCGCAGTGTTTACCTGTTCTAACAGCTATCCCAAACATATCTAAAGCCATGCCGACCGAGTGATGACTCAGTCCTTTTACATTAAACGATATAACACCTCCTCTGACTTCAGGGTCTTTAGGACCGTATACTTCAACTGCGTCTCCGAGTTCCTCGTTAAACCTCTTAAAAGTGTATCTTACTAATTCTTTCTCATGCTCTCTAACCGAGTCCATCCCCAATCTCATTAGGTACTCGATGGCGGCTCTCAACCCAACAGCACCACCGACATTCGGAGTTCCAGCCTCAAACCTCCAAGGAAGGTCGTGCCAGACTACCTCGTCGAGTGTTACGTCCTTGATAGTGTCTCCCCCTGATTTAAAGGGTTCAAGCTCCTCGAGTATCTCCTTTTTGCCCCACAAAACTCCTATGCCCATAGGACCCAACATCTTGTGACCGCTAAAGCCTAGGAAGTCTATCTCTAGGTCGCGAACATCTGTAGGTGCGTGTGGTACGTACTGCGCTCCATCTGCTACAACGATAGCACCGTATTCGTGAGCCAGCTTAGCTACACTCTTTACTACGTTTACTGTAATTGTTCCAAGAACGTTACTCATCAATGTTGTTGCCACAATCTTAGTCCTCTTGCTAATCACTCTCTCAAACTCCTCGTATGCAAGCTCACCACCATTTGTTATATCGACGTACACTACCTTAGCGCCTCTAATCTTAGCTAGCTTTCTCCAGGGAAGCATGTTTGAGTGGTGTTCCATGACCGTAACGACTATCTCGTCTCCAGGATTAACGTTCGCTAAACCCCAAGTGAAAGCAACTAGGTTTATGGCTTCTGTTACGTTGTATGTAAACACCACTTCTTCCCAGCTTCTAGCGTTAATGAACTTAGCTACGTATTCGTGAGCCTCTTCATACATCTGGCTTGCTTCTTGAGAGAGTGTGTGTAAACCTCTGTGCACATTTGCGTTATGCCATAGATAGTATTTAGCTATGGCTGCCACTACCTGCTTAGGCTTCTGAGAAGTTGCTGCGTTGTCTAAGTAGATCAGTCTCCTGCCTCTAATCGTTCTATTCAGTATAGGAAAATCTTTTCTAATTTCATATGGGTTAAACATCTTCTCGAACACCAGAGAGAAGCTGCTTAAGTAGCTTAATAATGTCCTGTCCTTCCTCTATAGGCTTGCTGACTTTCATTCCTTTCTCGTACGCCTCAACTCGGGACTTAAAGCCGCCGACTACTTTCTCGAGCTCATCTATTTTGAGGTAGCCGTCGTATGTTTCTCTGTATACCTCTTTACCGTTCTTAACATATAAAAGGACTGTAGTAGGTGATGCGTGAACAGCGTAGTAGGTAAAGGTGTTACTAGCTACCGGGGACTTACACTCTCTAGCGAACCAGTCACACAACACTATAATGAAGTAATGGTCTGGAAGCTTTTGAGAGTTCTGCCTAATGTATGGAAACCAGTGGAGATCGTACTTCCTGCAAGCCGAACAGCGCGAGTTATCGAAGTATATGATATAGTAACCATCCACCTTAGGTAGAAACACGTCGCTATCCTTAGACGAAAATAGGACCCACACGTCCTTCTCTTTATCGTATATGTAAAGACCATGAGGAGACCCTGGTCCTACCTCTTTAAACTCCACCAAACTCTCTCGCAGACCCCACAACTTCTCGATTATACTCACTATACTGCCTTGCTCTATACCTCGCCACCAATAACTAACCAACCCCACAAGCTAATATGTTCTTTGTGTGGGGCTCAAAAACTTTATCTTTTTAGTAAAAGCAGATATACGAAACTTATAAGAACATCCACTACAACACCTATGGAGCCGCCGTAGCTCAGCGCGGTAGAGCGCCGGCCTCGTAAGCCGGTGGTCGCGGGTTCAAATCCCGCCGGCGGCTCCAGTTCCCATGAGAGCTATCAGCCAATAAGCCTTGTAAAGCTGTTTCGTTTTTCATATCTGTTCGTATTGGTTGATAATGATAGAAACATTTATAAACACCTTATACACTAATATGCGTGAAGGTACCTCGATGAGGGATCGAGAGCCCTCGGCAAGGGCTCTCCCCGAGACACAGCAAGATGTGGGGTGCTAGGGGTCACCCTGAACGCCCCCAAGCCCGATGAAAACCCGAGCGGAATGCGGGGGAAAGAGATGAGGCAGTGAAGTCAACCAATAAAAACCCACATCAGAGCTGAACCCCGCTCTAAGTTACCATCTGTTTTCTGCTTACGTGATGAAACTCTAGCGTATATAGCGGCTCTAATCTCTCTTCTCTCAACACCACTCAGGATCCTCCTGACTTCGCTCTACGGGATCATCCACAGCTTTCCAACTCTGAGAGCGTGCAGTCTACCCTGCTTTATCCACTTTTTAACAGTAGAAACACTAATGTTCAGTAACTCAGCAACCTCACTAGTTCTATAGAGCTTCTCGGACACTACCTAGTACCTCTATTGATTCCAAGTATCTATAGTAGCTAAAACAGCTTAAAAACTTTTACAGGAGATACAGTCTCACTACGCTTTTTATCATGGAATTTATGTACGCATGGGTTGATGCGGATGGATAGTTTGAGAGTCTTAGTAACGGGGGGTGCTGGGTTTATAGGAAGTCACCTCGTGAGAGAGCTTGTGTTTAGAGGTTATGAAGTGAGGGTTTTGGATAATCTTTCTCGAGGTAGTCTCCAAAATATTCGTGATATCTTAAGTAGTGTTGAGTTGGTTGTTCGAGATATTAGAGACTATGAGGCTGTTGAGAAGGCTGTTTCGGGTATGGATGCTGTTGTCCACTTAGCTGCCCTAACTGACGTGGAGGAATCACTTAGAGAACCCAACCTCTATGCTGAGGTCAACGTAGTTGGGACTCTCAACCTAGCTAGAGCCTCTAGGAAAGTTGATTCCTTCATATACGCTTCTAGCTCTGCCGTTTACGGTGACCCTGTGAAGATCCCTATACCTGAAGACCACCCCCTGCGCCCTAAGTCCCCGTATGGAGCTTCTAAGGCTTCCGGAGAACTCTACTTAATGTCCTACTCCAAGATATACGGCTTTAGACCGGTGATCTTGAGGATCTTCAATGTCTACGGTCCTAGGCAAAGTACGAGTTATTCCGGAGTGATAATAGAGTTTATTAGGAGAGCACTAAGGGGTGAGCCGCTAGTAATATACGGTACTGGCGAGCAGACGAGGGATTTCATATACGTTTCAGATGTCGTACAAGCTATTGTTTGCGCTTTAAAGTCTAGGACTTCAGGGGTGTTTAATATAGGTAGTGGTGAAGCTACGAGAATATTGGACTTAGCTAACGAAGTACTAAGGATCCTTGGGCTGGATAATGTTGGACTGGTTCACGAGGAAACTCGTCCTGAAGATATAGTGCACTCAGTAGCAGACATAACCAGAGCAAGAAGGGAGCTCGGTTTCAAACCTTCAATACCTTTACACGTAGGGTTAAGGACCACCATTGAGAGGTTGAGAGCGGCCCTCAGCACATGATGCTCTAAATCTCTACCATGATGCTCTAAATCTCTACTCAGGGTTCAGCTTTAATGCTGGCTTGCACTGAGTGATGTTATTGACCCACATCTCTCCTTCACATTTCGCTTGAGGCTTCATTGAGCTTGGAAGCATCAGAGTGGCTCCGGGGTACTCCACATCTTATATGTTTTAGAGTTCGTGGTCGCCCTCTGGGAGGACCTCACTTTCAGCTTCCCTACGAGCTTCTACACTCTATCGAGAAGATTCTATGCTTTATTCTATAGAGAGACACTTATAGGTGCCTCTGACGCATTTGCCGAGGGTAGCATCAATCACTACAAACCAACACAAGACCAGAAAGAATGCGCGGGGCTTTAAGGAGGTGACAGTTAGCTTATAGTTTATGCAGGTCATAGCGTCTGTCACAGCATGTTAGATAGCTTATTACTTAAGCACGGCAATAGCAGTTGAGAATTAGCCTAAATAGAGAAGCTATGCACTAAGTACTTGTTGACCCAGTGGTAAACTAAAGGAGTTTGTAACTTAAAGCTTCTTAAAAATGGAGCATCTATAGTTAGAGCTGGACTGAAGCAAAAGTATGGAGTGGTCTAGTAGCTCTCATTAGAGTATAGACTAATGCTATAGTGGGAAGGAAGCCTATTCCGGACGCAAGGTAGTGACCTTTAATTAGTGCTACAACCCCGAGGAGGAAGGAAGCTATGGTAGTTACGTACTCCTCTAAGTATTCTCTATATCTTTCACGGTCTTCGGACCCCTTAGGAGTTACGGGAGCTCTCGGTCGTTTTCCGAGGATACCCAAGATAAGTCCTTTCATAACCACCGGTGCTACAGTTAAACCAATTGCCGACGACGTACCTAATAGCCTAAGAATTCTCATAGCTCCCATGTCAGGTTTACTGAAAGTCTTAAGTACTGCTCCGACGTAGAAAGATGAAATAGCACTAACAGCAAGCAGCGAGTAATAACTTAAGTCCGAGTTTACTGCTATGGCTATGCTGGGTATTACTATTGATGTTGCCATCACTGAAAGTCCTGGAACATATTGAAGAGTATACAGTCTAGCTTCGATCGACTTAAGGATGCTGATGTCCCCTTTTAGGTACTTAAAGCTATACCTTAAACTCTCTACTGAGCCGTAAGCCCACTTAAGCTGCTGTATTCTAAAGGCCCTATAGGATGATGGAACTAAAACGCGCAAGATAGCTTTGTCTGAGTATCCAACCCTGAAACCAGAACCATGGAGTTTCATGCCTATAATTACGTCGTCTTGGACTGTCCCATCCTCCCAGCCTCCAACAGCCTTAAGAGACTTCACTCTGAAAAGAGTTCCGGAACCTAAAGGAAAGATGAGTAACCCAAGTTTTTGCCTACCTCTATAGAGAGCTGTAGCTACTAGCTCTGTCGTAAAAGCTAGTGCCCTAGCTATTCTGGTCTCTTTTACCCAATACCCTTCCCAGTGTCCTACACATGCGTCGTACAACTGAACGCAACTTACCAACTCCTCAAGAAACTTCTCGCTTGGTTTAGCGTCTATGTCTAAGACTAAGAGATTTTCGTTCTTCACGACTTCTTTGAGGGCGAAGTTTAAAGCCCCAACTCTTCCTCCCTGACCACTTCGTCTAACAACTCTCACTGGAACTGGCGAGTTTAGAGACTCTAACTTATTCCTTAAGGTCTTAACATACTCTTCTTCATCGTCTGATACTATGTATATCTCTATACACGTATTCGTATTTGTACTACTCTTGAGTTTTTCTATCAACTTGCTTAGGTAACTTACGCTCTCATAGACTAAATCGATTGGTTCGCTCTTTATAGGTATTACAATACTAATACTTTCCCCCGCACTGTAGTCGGAGGCCGGCTTTCTCTCCGCTTTACCGGACAATAGTAAGTATGTAGAGTGCAGCGAGAGAATCAGTGCTAGAGGGGCTACAACAACTAAAAATACTGCGTCCGCAATAACCAATATGGACTCCCTACCAAACTGCTAGAACTACTAAGTCATTCACGTTTGTACCGGTGGGACCGGTGATTATGGCTCTTCCCAGCTTGCTCAATAACGTGTACGTGTCGTTATTGCTTAGATATTTGTGAGGATCTAGACCTGCGTTTAGCGCTTCATCTACTAACAGACCGTCACATACTCCTCCGGCAGCCGGACTGTTACCATCTATTCCATCAGAACCTATGGATGCGAGTACGGCATTTCTTAGTCCTCGAGCAGATAATGAGAACCCCACACAAAGCTCTTGGTTTCTACCGCCGCGACCGTGGCCTCGAACCGTTACTGTAGTTTCACCACCTAAGAGTAGCATCAGCTTTTCACCAGGTTGTTTGTACTTGGTGATATGGCGTGCTATACTACCAAGGAATCTACCAACTTCTCTGGCTTCACCAACCATCATGGAAGTCAGTATCGTTGCTTTATAGCCTAGTTCTATAGCTTTCTTTTCCATGTCTCTAAGAGATATCATGTTGCTGGCAACCACTATGTTTCTAACCTTGCCGAGTAGCGGGTCTCCAGGTTTCACCGTCTCAGGAATTTTGCCAGATAATCCGCTTAACACTAGGTCTCTCACATTGTTCGGTAGAGTGTCCCACACCCCCCTCCTCAACAGGACTTCGTAAGTATCTCTGTAGGTAGTGGTATCCGCTTCAGTGGGACCTGATGCGATGAACTCTATTGGGTCTCCAACTACATCAGAAATTATGAGAGAGATTATTCTGCTCGCTTTTCTGACAAAATTCAGGAGTCTTCCGCCTTTAACCATGCTTAAGTGTTTGCGGACTGTGTTAAGTTCGACTATGTCAGCACCGGCCTTCATTAGGGCGTTAGTGGTAATAGCTATGTCGTCTAAAGTTAATGGTGGATGCGGAATTTCGAACAAAGCTGACCCACCGCCGGAAATTAGGACTATCACTACGTCTTCTGCATGCAAATTCTCTTCAACATACTTAATCAATCTACGGCTTGCTTGAAGAGTTTTCTCACCCGGTATCGGGTGTTCTCCCTCAACAACCTCGATCTTTTTGGGTAGTCTAGGAGAACCCCCTATAGAGGGAACTATGACAACCCCGCCAGCTATTAAATCCCCTAACACACTCTCACATCCCAGAGACATACGTAAACCAGCTTTACCAAACCCGATCACATGAACTTTGCCGGTAACACTAAAGCACTCACTCAGGACACACACTATATCTCCCTCCCGTGAGAGAGCACTACGAACGGAAGACTCCGGGTCAGCTGCTTTTAGTCCTGCTTCCAGTACCTCTAGAACGTCAGCGTGGAGCTCTGTTCTTACTAGAGACTCGCGGTTTGCTATATACCTAGGCGGGGCAGTTTTAAACATATCCACACCCACCATTAGGAGAAACTCAAGACTAAAAACCACAGCGGGAATCTCGGCATAGAGTAGTAGAGAGACTTTCCTTTCCTGAGGGCAGAGTTCTAAGTTGCTTGCGAAAGTGTCGAAAGATAATCGGGTGTCACTACTAGTTAGTTTTAATGTGATGGTGCTAGTTGCTAAAGTAACCGATCTTTTTGAGTACCTCTATGGCTTTCTCGATGCCTTCGTCTACGCTATCAGCTCTAACGTTTACTATTATGTTAGTGCCTTTTACTCTAAACCTATATCTTTTTTCACCCAAGTAGAAGTACTCTTCAACTAAGTCTAATTCAACTGTTTTTTTGTTACTCAGATACTTCACCACAGCGATATGGGGAGTTCCTATATAGTCTTTCGACTGCGGTCTTAATTTGCATCTTAAACCTGAACTAGCGAGTTAAGCAGGGTGGTGTCTTATCTGACCTAACTTTTGGATAGCAGTATATGTAGCACGTCTGAATGAGCATAAAACTGATCACTCCTCTAATGCGTAATGGAATCAGCGAAATGCATTTAAAACTTGCGAGAACATGCAAGGATATTAGTAAGGTGGGCTTATCTATACTCTCTATCCTAGACGAGTATTTGGATGTTTTTGAGTACGTACCTGAAGAACTAGTGTTCAAAAAGGTTCGAATACCTGAGAAAACTTTCGCTAGAGAAATCTCTACTCTAAGAACGAAGAAGTTAGTTGAGAGTCATTCGACGAGAGCAGCTTACCGACTAACGTTTCTCGGTTTAGACTGTCTTGCTCTGCTAGAATTAGTTGAAAAAGGTGTAGTAACACATGTAGGTCCTTCGATAGGTACGGGTAAGGAGAGCGTGCTATACTTAGCTAAGACCTCCACTAATGAGATAGCCGTTGTGAAGTTCTATAAGATAGGTAGGGTAAGCTTTAAGAAGGTAGTAAGGTACAGGGGGTATCTCACAGATCAACCATCCTGGTTAGAGGCTTCTAAGCTAGCTGCTGAAAGAGAGTATAGAGCTCTTTTACTCCTATCGAAACATACTAACTTGATTCCGAAGGTGTGGGGGTGGAGTAAGCACGCCGTGGTCATGGAGTACATTGATGGAGAAGATCTTTATAGGTATAGAAATGCTAGAGACCCTAAGAGCATACTAAACCTCATACTTACAACCATGAGGTCAGCGTACTTAAATGCCGGTATAGTTCACGCAGATTTAAGTGAGTACAACATAGTTGTATCAGTAAGAGACTCCAGTGAAATACCTTACATAATAGACTGGCCTCAATATGTCAGCAGAGAAGACCCTTTGGCTGAGGAGTACTTAACGAGAGACGTAAGCAATTTGCTTAAATTTTTTAAGCGCAGATATGGAGTTTCCTTGGACTTAGAGAAAACGGTTGGATACGTTAAGGGGCTAGTTGATGGAATATAACGTACCCACATACCTTGGTGTAGACGTAGCTAAATCCGGAAGTAAGCTAAGCGAGTTTATCTACTCGATAGCGGTACTGCGCGGTAGGACTCTGGTAAAAGTGGATGAAGTTACAGCAAGCCGACTACTGAGAATGCTTTGGGAACTTAAACCCGAGGTTCTCGCCGTAGACAACGTCCTAGAGCTCGGTGGCTCAATTAGAAACGTCTCCAACTTCGTGAAGCTACTGCCTCCGGGAGTTAAAGTTGTGCAGGTCAACGTAGATGAAAAGAGCTTAAAGGACTTACGCATGTTGGCTAAAGAAGCTGGCCTGGAGTTACCTCATGGAAAGCTGGATTCAAAACTCTCGGCTGCGGTAATAGCTTTTTTAGCTAGTAAAGGATTCGGCAAAGAGGTTGAGGTATTTAGTAAGAAAGTGAAAATACACGTTTACCGGGGGAGGTCGGGTAGAGCCGGTGGCTCAAGTGCGAATAGGTTTAAGCGCAACCTGCGAGCATCAGTAGCTCAAGTAGTTAAGAAAATAGAGGAGGTACTTAAGTCTAATTCGATAGAGTACGACATTACTTTGAGGAGAAGTCGCGGTGGGATAGAGTCAGCTGTAATAACGGCATACTGCGATAGGGAAAAGCTTTACGGACTTGTACGAAATACTGTAGGAAGAGACGTAGTAGTGCGAGTAAAGCCGGTAGTAAACATCACGTCCATAAAGCACTTGATCCTATCTCAAGAACAAGAACAGAGACACTTAATAGTTGGCCTCGATCCAGGCATTGAGGTAGGTCTCGCAGTGCTCGACCTCAATGGGCGTGTAGTAACGCTAAACTCCGCCCGAGGATTAGATAAAGAAGACGTGATCTCGATATTGCGGAACCTAGGGAAGGTTGTGATAGTTGCTACAGATAAGCATCAGCCTCCGGAATTCGTGAGGCGGGTAGCAGCGTCTTTGGGAGCTAGAGTGTATACACCTGAACGTGATCTAGCTGCTTATGAAAAAGAGTCTATTTCTAGAGAATACGCAGAGCTTTATGGTATCGAAGTTAAGGACACTCATATGAGAGACTCTCTCGCTGCTGCCGTAGAGGCCTACAGGTCAATAGAGGGAAAGATGAAGGAGCTCGAAGGTAAGCTGGCGGAGATGGGGTTGGATAGAGCGTCGATTAACTTGGATAGGTACCTGGTGAAGATCGTTGATGGAGTTCCAATAGCAACTATAATAGAGGAAATAATAGCTGAGGCTCTAAGTAGTGAGGAACCCTCCGAAAGAGTCCTAGAGGTAGTTCATGAGGCTAGAGCTTTAGCTGAATCGAACGAATTTATGAAGAAGAGAATTAGGGAACTAGAGAAGACTATAGAATCTCTTGAGACAGAAAGACAGCAGCTTTTAAACAAGTTAAGGAACCTCGAAGCAGAGCTCTCCAGACTAAGAGCGATGATGGAAACGGAGTTAGTGAATATATCTAAAAGCATCTTAAAGGACCGCAAAGTTTACGAGCTGACTCAAAGGTTAGTCAATGTAGTAAGAGACTTAGACAACCTAAGAGCCGAGTACGAGGGTGTGAAAGAACGATACCTTAAGCTGGCAAGTGTTCTACCAGGGGTTGCTGAAGGCAAGTTAATCGTAGTGAGGAAGGTGTCGACGGTAGAGCAGCTGGAGAGCCTAGAGAATTTAAAGCAAGGTGAAGTTATATTCGTCGAAAGTCTTACCTTAAGTAGCTTAGAAAAAGTTGCTCCACTAGTAGAGAAGTTGGGGATCGGGTTAATACTGCCCAACAACTTCCCAGACGATACCCTATCTAAAATAGTCGACGAATTGGCTATACCAGCCATCAAAGAGGCAGACTACGGTACTCTGGATAGAGTAGCTATAGTAAGCTCGGAAGTCAATATCAAAATGGCCGAGATTAGAAAGAAAACCGATGAGATTAGAAGAAGTAGAGAGCTAAGAAAGAGAGGTCTGTCCCTAAACGACCTCGAGGAGATAATTAGGGAGTATAGAGAGCTAAGAAAGAAGCCTGAGAGAACCGAAGAGCGAAGTCAACCCCAAGTAATAGACTGAGAACTAGCTACTTTTCAGCTAATTTGAAAAAGCTACTCTACATAAACGTGTTTCATAAGAAGGAGCACGATGAAGTACTGTATTTATAAGTAACCCTCCCTCTGGGAGCTGAAGCCGCCGGCGGGATTTGAACCCGCGACCACCGGCTTACAAGGCCGGCGCTCCACCGGGCTGAGCTACGGCGGCTCCAAATATTTTAAGTTAAGCAAAAAGCTTATAAGCTACGATTCGAATTGAGTATTAGCGGTTTAAGGTGAGTAAAAATAAACTTTTCGGTGGGTCTTATGGTTTCTGAGAATTCAGAGCATGAGGTAATAGAAGAGAGGTGTCCACCAGATAAGATAGTGTTCGACGAGTCTCGAGGACAGTACGTGTGTTCTGAAACTGGTGAAGTAATAGAGGAAAGAGTTGTTGATCAAGGACCGGAGTGGAGAGCCTTTACCTCTGACGAGGAGAGTAAGAGGTCTAGAGCTGGGTCTCCCCTGTCACCTATGATACACGATGGTGGTCTTACATCTGTAATCGACTGGAGGGATAAGGATGCTACAGGAAAGAAGCTTGAGATGAAGAAAAGGCTTGAGGCAATGAGGTGGAGGAAGTGGCAGCTTAGGACAAGAATACAGAGCTCTATAGATAGAAATATTACGCAGGCGGCTGTCGAACTCGAGAGAATAGCTGACCAGCTAGGACTACCAAAGTCTATAAAGGAAGAAGCAGTGTCGATATACAGAAAGGCCATTGAGAGAGGCATTATAAGGGGTAGGTCAGTAGAGGCCGTAGCAGCTGCGTCTCTCTACATAGCCTGCAGAATCCATAAGATACCTAGGTTACTCGATGAGATCTCAGGTGTAACTAAGGCTGATAAACGTGAGATCTCTAGGTGCTATAGAATGCTAGTTAAGGAACTGGAAATAAGAGTCCCACCAACAGATTCAGCAGATTATGTGCCGAGAATAGTTTCAGCTCTTGGATTAAGTGGTAGAGTTGCTAAGAAAGCCGTAGAACTGCTAGAGGAAGCAAAGAAGCTAGGTATTACGGCAGGTAAAGATCCGACCGGAGTAGCCGCCGCCGCAGTTTACGCAGCAGCCCAGATGTTGGGAATAAAGAGAACTCAGAAGGACATAGCTGCTGTCGTGGGGGTAACTGAAGTAACAGTTAGAAATAGATATAGAGAACTTGTTAAGAGCTTAAAGCTGCAGCTACCGGAAGAGTAAAGAAGAGTCGTTAAAATATTGTTATTTAACTTAACCTTTAGTTACCTAGGTTACTCGGACTCTATAGTTATTATGTTTTCCGGAGGGATACCCAGTTCTTCGATTAGAAGCTGCTTAACCCTAGTTTTCTGGTTCCCCTGTAGCTCTATGTGGTTGTCTTTAACTGTTCCACCTACTGCTAACCTCGTCTTCAACCTTGAAGCAACCTCTCTCAAGTTGTAGACGTTGCCGTCTAGTCCTTCTATTACAGTAACTTCCTTACCGAACTTTCTTTTCTCTACTCTTATCTTAACGATTTGTTGTTCAGAACTTATCTGTAAACACAGTTCCTCAGGTAATCCACCACATATTGACTCTAAGCTTAACTTTCCCCTACCCTCCATTCCGCACCCTACTTCACGTAAAAATAGTGGTTGTGCTTATAAAGCTTTAGTATGCTTTATTTTAAGCTTACTCCCAGTTTTTCAAGTTCTGATGCCACACTACCTAGCCCAAGTTTCTCTAGAGTAGATCTCTTCGGAATTCCTCTCTCGTCCCACCCTCTAACGCTGTAGTAGTGATTGAGCATCTTCATGTAGCCGTCAACATCTAGCTTCATACCCTTTAGTGGGCCTTTAGTAAGTGGCTGAGTAAACCATTTTGTCGGAGGTAAGTCTACCTCGTAACTCCACTTTAGACCTGATGCTATGAACTCTCTTACCCAGAACGATCTAATTAGAGTGTAAATTCTATTCGCAACTTCAAACACTTTGTCCCAAGTGTAGGTGTACCCAGTCGCAGCAGTTAGAAGCTTGGGGTAGTAGTCTAGGTCTAAGCTTACTTCAACCCACGGAAGTCTGCATGTCACTAGAGACTCGAACATACCTCCTCTAACGTTCTGCATCCAAACTAGTCTCTCAGCTTTCTCGGTAGTATAATCAAACCTACCTATCCTGATCTCGGTAGCAATAAACCAGGCATCCTTGTGGTGAGCACCTATTGGTGACGTAGCGTAAGCTAAAGCCATACCGGGTGCAGCGTGGCAGTCATATGCTGATACCTCTAGACCCTTAACATGAACAGCGTATTTCCAAGCATCACCTCCTATCTTGTTGGCCATAGTAGCAACACCCTCTGCTAAAAGGTCTCCTAATCCTTCCCGATAAGCTATCTGCCGTGTGAGCTCCTTAACCTTAGCGTAGTCACCCCACTCGATCCTCTCTCTTAGTAGACCTTTCTCACTTAACTCCATAGCGTAACCAATCACGTTCCCCAGGCTTATAGTGTCTATACCATAGAGATCTGCTAGTAGATTTACGTGAGCAACTTTATTTAATGGTGATAGACCTATGTTAGAACCCAACATTGCGACATTCTCATAATCGAGTTCTGCTTCACCGGACTCTGTTGAAGTTACATACTTAACTACGTTACCACACGGCATATTGCAGTTCGGACATGCTTTAACCCTAGTCTTCATAGACTCCATAATGAAGCCGTCGATCCCCTCCCAATAATCAAACACACCCTCACTGAAATTGTGCGTAGGAAGAACAGAGTTCTTCTGAGACCACTCGATAGTGGCCATAGTGCCCTGTCTAACCCAGAATTCATAAGACGGAGACTCCTTGACCTTCCTATATGCCTCTGCTCCCAATTTTAGGAGCTCGTCTCGGTTAGCAGGCTCAGGCTGAGAACAGCCTTTCACAACTACGGCCTTGAGATTCTTAGACCCCATCACAGTACCCATACCGGGTCTTCCGGCAGACCTACCGAACTCACTTATTACTGTAGCATACTTTACTAATCGCTCACCAGCAGGACCTATGCTTAAAACTGATACATCCTTACCTAACTCCTTCTCTAGCTTCTCCTCGGTTTCCTTAGTCGTGAGCCCCCAGTAGTCTCTCCCATCTTTAAACTCAACACCATCGCAACTTAAGTAGAGAACCGTGGGTTTCTCTGCCCTCCCCTTGATAACTACGGCATCTACTCCCAGTTTCCTGAGCTCGACAGCCGCCCTAGTCCCGATATTTCCATCACCGTATCCGCCCGTAAGAGGAGACTTAGACGCTATCACCATCTTACCTGAAGACGGCAGAGGATAACCTGTGAGGGGACCTACCGCAAGGATTAAGTGATTCTCCGGTGATAGAGGGTCTACACCCACGGGGTTAAGGTCCCACAGTAACTTGATGGCTAGACCCCGACCACCGATGAAACTCGTCAGCACATCTTCAGAAAGGCTTACGTAATGAAACTTTTTATTAGATAGATCTACGTAGAGATATCTCCCAGACCAACCCTTCAAAGTACCACCATTCGCTTTTTACGCCATAACTATAAATATTTTTATACTTTAACTTTTAAGAAACTGTAATTAAGTTGGCTCAGTACATATTACAGCCTATAACCTTCCACAAGCGAGTTAGAGACTTCGTGCTACAGACCATGCTATTGCCCAAAGGGCTTCTCGACTGCGCGTCTTCTTACTACCAAACTATCAACTCTGCCTACTGCTTTCTATGAGTTCTGTCTATCTCCTTGAGTTTCTCGATGTTAGGTAACTCGGTTACATCAGGACTCTCTATAGAGAGCCAGGCCTCCAAAATCTCGCGGGCCATAATCTCAGTTACGAGTCTGCCGCTCATTGCTAGCACGTTAGCGTCATTCCACAGTCTAGCACCGCGGGCAGTCTGCGGGTCATTGCATAGTGCTGCCCTAATGCCGTAAACCTTGTTGGCGACTATTGAGACACCTGTACCGGTGTAGCAGACTAGTACCCCCCAATCAGCCTCACCTTTAGCTACGGTAGTTGCTACAGAGTAGGCTACGTCTGGCCACGGCTCAGGCTTACCTGTTTTTAGTGAGCCAGCTAACTCTACTTGGTAACCTTTTTCTTTGAGATACTCAACTGCTGATCTAGCACATGGATATAGGTCATCAGAGCCTACAATAACTTTCTTCATCGACTACTCACCAAACATACTAGGGAAAAGACCATAAATATTGCCATAAAGAAAGCTAGAGAGGTTTCGACATAGTTACTCTGATTAAATTGGTTCATGAAATACTACACTTACTACTTCTATCACGACCCCATCCTAATCCTTAAGTGAATAAGTACTCTTTGTAGCATAATGATGTGTTGGTAGGATCGAGGTGTGGTGAGAGCATGATAGAAGCTTGCGGGATTTTAGCCTTCCTTACCGACTTTGGTACATCAGATCCCTATGTACCATCAATGAAGGGTGTAGCTATGAGAGTTTGTCGAAGTATAACCTTAGTAGATATCACCCACGAAATTCCTCCATTCGACGTCGACTACGGTTCTTACATACTGTTTTCTACTTACAAGTACTTTCCACCGGGAACAGTCTTTGTGGCAGTTGTCGACCCAGGCGTGGGTACGTCTAGAAAGCCTATAGCTATTGCGAGTAAAAACTACTACTTTGTTGGACCAGATAACGGAATCTTGATGATGGCGGCCGAAGAAGACGGGTTGGAGAGTGCTGTAGTTCTCACACGAGAGGAACTCTTTTGGAAACCGGTCTCAAGGTCATTTCATGGAAGAGATATATTCACACCAGTTGCTGCGCGAATAGCGTGCGGTTACGACTTTAGATTGCTGGGCGAGCCGGTAAGTCCTAGTGACTTGGCTAGACCCAAACTCCGCATTGGGCTGGAGAAAGCGGGAGACTGCGTAAAGAGCTGGGTGATCCACGTAGATAGGTTTGGGAACGTAATACTATCCGAGAAATTTAAAAGAATCATAGAACTCCTTGGAGTAGGTATCGGGAATAAGGTAAGAGTAGTTATCGGCGATCATGAATTCACGGCTATAGTGGAAAAAGTATTTTCAGTTGCACCACCGGGGACACTAGTGCTCTATGAAAACAGCTTTCAACTTGCTGAACTAGCCGTAAACCTCGGGTCAGCAGAAAGAATTCTTCACGCAAGTAAAGGAGATAGCTTAACCTTATGTAAGTAGCTGCAGATCGTCCGCAGGTTGTCTATTTTTTGTTTTTCCTGGTTATTTGGGGTATTTCTATGGGTTTCAGGATTCGACCTAGAAGTATATAGATGACTAGGTGTTTTAGTAGCTAGAAGTCGATGAGCTGGTGAGCCGTTGGCGGGAGACGGAGCTCTGTGAACCACTCTTCACCTATGGCCCTAGGGAGTATAGCGACCCCCTGGAGCCGTAGGCGGGGAGAAAGGGGATAACCAGGTGGATGAACCCGTGTCTGGAAAAACCAAAACAGCTAAAACAACCAAAAACCCTAGCTAACGGATACGGGCAACCACTATAAAAGCGAATCTTTGAATTCTTCTGAAAACATGTAAAACATTCTTTAGTTACGATACGAAACATAACTTGAGAACAATCTAAATACTTAGTTCGATGGGTAGCAGGCGTTTGTTTATACTTGCTCCTCTCTATAGAATGAGCGCCCAAGGGATTTGGGGTCTGCTAGTAATCTACTCTTTCTATGTAATGTAGACACTACGACCATGAGAACTATCGACGTGATGTATGGTGCTGCCGTAGATACCTCTATGGGCATTCCTAAGCTCTGAAGATGGGGGAGCAGAACGTATGCTGCCGAAAAGAATATTGAAACTAGAGCTACTAGAGGTGGAAATCTCCAGCCGGCAATAGATACAGCGTAAGCAAGCCAGCCGTGGTTAAGGCCCTGACCCTGGGACCAGCCACCTACTCTCCATAAAGTAAATAGCGCACCTCCCAAGCCTATGAATGCTCCTCCTAGAAGACCCGACAGAAGTCTAACGTAAGTAACGTTAACACCGATCTGACTAACCAACCTGGGGTCTTCTCCCACAGCTCTTATCAGCACTCCTAGCTTGTATTTGTATAGTAGTAAATAGGCTAATAAAACAGCCAAAATTGTAGTAAGATAGATGAAGACCGCACTAACATGTGTTATACTGATATACTCTATCCTAACTCTCTGCAAACTGAATATGAGCCTCCCTATGTTTCCTACTATAGCAGCCAGCCCGTAACCTACAAACATAAACGATAGGCCTATGGCGCCCTGGCTTATTGGTAATACCGTGTTTAATACCATAAATAAAGAATATAGGAGAGCAGTAGTCGCTGCTGTTAGTAGTAACGAGATACCTACAGCTAGAAAACCTGTTTGAATTAGTGATGACATCTGTATGGCGTAAGTATAGGCTAGTGAGGCACTTAACATAAAAAGCCCGTCGATACCTAGATTGAGAACACCCGATCTTTCTATGATAGCGTTCCCAACGCCGACAAGAGTATAAACTACATAGGCCGATGCCAGCGTTCGGACGAACCAATCTAAGAACTCGTTCACCTTCTAATCACCAGCTTCACTGAAAACTCTTTCGTTATCCTAGTTAGAGTATATACTATAAGGGTGGTTCCGATGAATATCTGAGAAAAGGCATAAGCTGAGATGCCGGGTGGTAACAGGCCTTTAAGGCTCATCTGGATTCTGTAGCCGAAGCTACTTAAAGCTGAAACTATAATCGCTGAAGGTACAATAAACCTGATGTCCCTAAAGGAAAGCCAAGCTACTAGAATGGCAGTATAACCATAGAAGCCTGTCTTGCCGTCACCTATGTTGTAGGGCAAGCGGTAGTCGTATCCTAGGAGCCTCATAGCGCCAGCTAGACCGGCAATAAAGCCGCTAATAGTAGCTACAGATACTGTAACCTTCCTTTCATCAAACCCGGAAGACTTTAGAGCAGTGGGGTTTGTCCCTAAGAACTTGATCTTTAGTCCCAACAGTGTATGGTCTAGGATTAAGTAAATCGAAACAAGCACTACGATAGCTGCTATTACTACCTCGTACCTCAAAGTCTCTAGTCCAGGAATGACGGTCAGCCTCGCTGATTCAGATATCATGTCGGTTCTGATGTAACCATACGTGTACCTACCCTTCCATGGTCCAGCCGTTAGGTAGTCGGAGAGACTGTAAGCAATGTAGTTCATTAACAGCATTATAGGTATCTCACTTATTTTAGTAAATACTTTAATGAGACCGGGTATTAGTGACCACAAGGCACCAAGTGCTCCACCTAAGAGTATGGCAGCGAGCTTAAGAACTGCTGCACTCACGAGATCATTACCCGATAAAAAACCACTTAGTGGAGAGAACATCACGACGTATATAGCACCAAGCATGCCTAGAACGTACTGACCTTCGGCACCGACGTTCCAGTAAGACCCGTAGAATGCTATAGATATTGCTGTACCTAGGATCGTTAGAAACAGCAATGATTCTAGCAACCCAGTGTATGACACCAGTGTCTGATAGAACGTGGTGAAGAAGCTAAGCGGGTCGAGACCTACGGTAGCCCAAATGATTAAGTAAGACATTACTAGGCCGGTCAGCAGAGACCCCATCAGTATTACAGGTGTTGACTCGATTATGGTTCTTTTATAGCGCTTAGTTATTACTAGTGAGATTTTTACCAACTACATCACCATAAGCTTCTCTAGAACTTCCCTCTCAACAGTTCTCCTATCATAAACTCCCATTATCTTGCCGTTGTTTATAACGGCTATAACGTCGCTTACTTGAAGAACCTCGTCTAAGCTCTCACTAATGTATACTACGGAAAGCCCATCTCTTCGCACACGCTTCTTTAGAGTACTAATAAAGCTTAGTACAGACCTCTCGTCTAAGGACCTCGTAGGATTCAAAGCTATTAGAGCTTTCCTAGCAAATTCTAGTTCTCTAGCTATCACAAACCTCATGACATTACCACCGGATAGAACCTTTGCTTGAGTTTTAGGTGATGCTGCCACAATTCCATATTTTTCCATAATCTCCCTAGTCTTTGCTGAAAGAGACTTTAGTGAAAGAAACAGACCACCATCGCGAATCACTAGTGCCATGTTTTCAGTTAAGCTAAGATCTCCAGATAGGCTGTAGTAGAGAGGAACCTCAGAGACGAACCCGACTCCAGCTGCTCTCACTACTTTAGAGCCTTTGTTAGTAACGTCGACTCCATCTAGGTAGTATCGACCTCTCTCAACAGACCTGAGACCTATTAAAACCTCAGACAACTCCCTTTGACCACTGCCCGAGATCCCCACTATCCCTAGAATCTCCCTAGGTCTAACACTGATCCGCACACCCCTGAGAGCGTAATTACCGCTTTCGTCGGTAGCCCATACATCTTCTAATCGGATTACTGCTTTCTCGTCTTTCGTGATATGTTCTACCGAAAGTCCTTCAGCTGTGTAGGCGCTTAGACCGTTGTTTTCAAACATTAGTTTCCTGATTAAATCTATGTCAAACTCCTTCCTCTCTAACGTTTTAACTACCTTACCGGACCGCATGACCGTAATTCTATCTGCTACCTCGATTGCTTCGGGGATTTTGTGCGTTATGAGAAGAACTGCCTTGCCCTCACTCTTTAGTCTATTCAGGTACTCATAGAACTTCTCTCTAACAGACCTCGGCAGGTATGTTGTTACTTCGTCGACAAGCAGTATTCTGGTGCCCAGCAAAGATGCCTTCATCAGCTCTACTACTTGTTTTTGAGTGTAGCTTAACTTACCTACTTCGGCTTCCGGGTCTATGGGTGAGCCTATGTTTTGAGCTTCCCTAATCACTAGTCCTTTAACTTCTTTAACTTTCGACATAACACCATACGATCTTAGTGTTAAGAGCACGTTCTCAGTTACGGTAAGCTTGTCTATTAAGTTAGGACTTTGGGGCAAGTAAAAGATGCCATGATTAATGGCGTCCGCCGGACTTACAGGTTTGAGGGGCTTTCCTAATACCTCGATGCTACCTTCATCTGGTACGTATATACCTGCGATGACCTTAGCTAGAGTTGATTTACCTGAACCGTTTTCTCCAAGTAGAGAGTGTATCTCACCGGAATAAAGATCTAGGGATACTCTATCTAAAGCCAGAACTCCGGGGAACCTCTTAGTTACACCCGTAACGCGAAGAGCGGGTTGTGTAGACGAAAAAACCATTTCTAGTCTCCTTACCTTCCCCCCAGGTATTTTACCCAGCTTACGAACCAATCCATGTTCCAAAGATCTGCGTGACCCAGTCTTACACCAGCAGGTATCGACACCTTATCTGACTTCTTGCAGTATTCAGTAAAAGCGTAGGTTCCCGTGTACTTACACCAGCCATCTAGAGGCCCTATGAACGGATCAAACTCTGTAGAAACTAAGTATAACCTCTCTTTACCTCCTATATCTACGTAGGTTAAGTTCTCTAACTCGTGAGTCAAAGCCGAGAACTGAAGTGCTTGAAGAATAGGTGCTCGCCTCATTTGTTCGTACCTTCTCATTACAAGGTCGAACACCGATATCTTATCACCGGCCAATCTGTCTTTGACTACTACCTCTCTTAGCTTTGGTACAAACTTCGGGTTCACCATCATAACGGTCCCGTTCTCAAATACGTGGGCCCCAAGTTCTACAGCCCCCGTATTAAGGAGATACCAGTAGTCTACATTTCTTAGGTTTAGCGGGTTGAGTACTCCACTTCTTATCTTAGTTAATATATCAGCATATATTACCTCCCATCTAACAAGCTGACCTGAGACTACAACGTCAGGACCAAACTCGTACATAGGCCCGTAGTGACTGAAGACATAGACCTCCTTTCCTCTTTTATACTGCTCCTGCGCGTACTCGACTATAGCCGAGCTGTCTTCAGTAAACGCAATTACATCCACACCCACCACATCAACTAGGTACCTAGCTGCGTCAACAGCTTTATCTGGAGCGAACCATGCTCCTATCTCCACTACGTATACCTCGATATTTTTACCTAACTGTTCTCCTACTTCTTTAGCACCTATAGCAAAAGCGTTAATGTGTCTTATTACTTCAGGTATAGTAAACGCTGCTACATAACCTATCTTACCAGTCTTAGTTAAAGCCCCCGCCATTAGTCCGTTTAAGTAGTAGACCTGGTAGAGGTCGGCAAAGTATGTTCCCATATTGTCCCACCTCATATAGCCACTGCAGTGGAAAAACATTACGTTAGGATACTTCTTAGCTGCCTCATAGGTTTTCTCCATGAATTCGAAGGATGTTGTAAAGATCACTGTATACCCAGCTCGAACGAGCTCGTCTATCCGCGATAGTAGCTCTGCTTCAGATACGGCTTCATAGTAAGTAGTCTCTAGCCATTGCTTAAAGAGGCTCTCGACGACTCTCCTACCAAGATCATGCATATAGGACCAACCTAAGTCACCGATAGGTCCAACGTATATCCACGCTGCTCGAATCTTCTCTGGAGAGACAGCTACAGCAGGGTAGTACGTTATGGTAGTAGGAGAGACTACAGTTTTAAACTCTGTGACTGTAGCATAACCCGTTGTAGCAGAACCCGCAAAGTATCCTACAAACCCAGCTATTAGTACCGCTATGATCACTAAGACATACATAGTCCTGGGTTCTACCACGGGATACACCAAGGTAGATTTTTATACAGAGCTTATAAAAATTTCTTGATGTCCCTCAGTATTCTCAGCACACTTTTCTCTCTTTTTAATGTATTAATGTTAAACTACTTTACTGAGATAAGCGTTTTCCTCTTTAGAATGAGGAGGTCATCGTTTAGAGCGCGAACACTTATAGCCTTAACCGGACATATGACCTCGCAACCTTTACAGTAAATACACTCACCTTGGTTTACACTTAGCCGAGTGCCAACGACTCGAAAAACACGTGTCGGACAATACTCTACACAAAGACCGCACACGTTGCAGGAACCAGAGACTTCGATTAAGACCTTCAAACTACTTAAGCCTCTCGTACTCCTCAAGCTTGGATTTAATTAGGCTCGTGAGCTTCTCGAAGTCTACAGGGCGAACACCTGAACTAGTTACAGCATACGGTATCCAGAAGGGATTAGTTGGAACCCCCCGTAGCTTCTTCACCAACAACTCCTTAAGAGGTATTCCTATTTTTCTTAAGTCTTCGTTTATTCTAGTATATATAACTCCATCAAACAAGTGCTCTATGTTCTTTTCGAGCTCCATCATCTCCTCCGTGTCTGTATGAAGAACTATGAAACTAAGTACCTTTCTCGACTTAGATACATGAGCTCTAATGGACTTTATCAGCATCACTATCTTAGACATGTCGTGAAAATACAGTAGGTCGTTTAGTGAATCCACTATGAGAACACCAGAACCATCTAGCTTGAGCTCCTCCACCGAATTAAGTATGGAGTAGGTTAGTTCATCTATTTTCTGTACGTTAACGCTTCTCTTAGAGTAAGCTGAGGCTAAGTACTTACCTGTAGTGTACGTATAACCATCAATTATATACAATAACTCTCTAGCGTAAAAATCTCGACCTGGCCACCTAAAGCTCTCTAACTGCTCGACGAAGGAGTCAGGAGAATCATCTAGAGCTACATACACGCACTTCTCGCCTTTAAACATGAAGTTCGCTGCTATGTGAGCGATAAGTGCCGACTTGCCTGTACCGGATTCACCAGCTATTAGCACAGTTGACGTGCGCAAAATTCCCTCGGGCGCACCTACGTCAAGAGGCTCTATTCCGATCGTCACTCGACTACTCAAATTCACACCGTGATCAGCTATCTTACTTCTTTTAATTTAATTAATTTTATATCTTGTCTTGTGTAGTTACTTTAAGTTTCACTATTCATGATAATAGAGTCTCTAGAGTGTCAGCCTTCCCCTGCTAACGTTTCCCGCTAAAGAGGGCCGACTCTCAAATCAATAAACGCATTACCCTTCTTTATAGGTAGCTACAGTATTTTCTATCTCAGCTATGAGACTGTCGAGACCTACAGCTTCTCGTGCTGAAATGGGTATAGGTGGTTTAATAAACTGTCTGAATACCTCGCAGAGTTGTAGTGATATCGATACGTCAAGAAAACTCTCGCTGGTGATTAAAGATGGACACTCGCTATACTCTGACAGAAGCCTGTATATGGGTATCGCTTCGTAAAGCTTTTCGTATAGCTTTGAGCCACTATAAGTAGTTAAGTCTACAACAAGGTCTATCTTATTTATAGCTAAAACCATGGGCAGGTTAAGTCGATACATGGTTGATAAAGCTAGTAGTAAAAGAGAATAAGCAGAGTACATTCTCGATACGAGTCTTGCGTCTACCAAGAACACCATCACCGCCTTACTTCCCTCAGATAGTTCGTGTAGTAACCTCGGACCAAGCAATCTAAACGCTATTACTTCAAGTTGTCCAGGCAAGTCGGTCAACACGTAGTCTGCTCGACAGTCCTCTATCTCGGTTTTGATTTCTACTACATAGTTGAGTAACTCGTCCATGCTGGCCAGTAAAGCACCATTAGGTCCTAATCCTCGCTTAAGCATTAACTCCCTAGCGTTTACATACCTTCTCACATCGACATCTGGAACATAGGGTAAGAGCTCGGCAGCGGGGTCCAGGTTTACTTTACATACGCTATACTCAAACCTCTCAAACCACAACGCTAATGTCGAAGTAAGCATAGATTTTCCTGAACCCGCAGGTCCAGCTATGAACACCATACTCACTCCTGAGTTACCCATCAAT
Source organism: Thermoproteota archaeon (assembly GCA_030550455.1). Lineage (GTDB taxonomy): Archaea > Thermoproteota > Thermoprotei_A > Sulfolobales > NBVN01 > DRZP01. The sequence continues at coordinate 89,909 of JAUQPH010000002.1, read as the reverse complement.
AGCTCTCGTAGTACTTAAAATAGACTAGTGATAGCTTGGGAAACAGTACTCAGAATACTTATAGAGTTCAAGCAGAAGCATATATAGGAAAATACACGTTATCAACACGACATTACTACACAATAGTAGTGAACATTGGCACACGTAGACTAACGCGAGGTGAGTAGCACGTAAACACTTTAGGTTTTATCTAAAGTACGGTTCTCTCGCTTCAACGGCTTTAGCCAAGATCTCCATAACTTCAAACTCTTTTCTCGCCTTAATCGATTGCTTCAGGTCTAGATACACTTCTCTATAAATACATAACTTTAGTTTTCCATCTGGTCCAACGCGTATTCTTGAACAACCTGCACACATCAAGGGGTTTCCATAGCCTTTTATGACGTATACTTTGATTCCTGACGGAAGAGTGTAGACGGTCCTATTTTGAAACTGCTCTACATGCTTCTTAATGCTTACAGTTTCGAGATAGCTTACTATACCATCGAGGTCCACGTGAAGTGATTCATATAGCTCCTTACTTACTCCAAGAGGAATTAGCTCAATTACGTTAACATCTAAACCATTACTTGAAGCAAAATCTAGTAAGCTCCATATCTCGCTTAAGTTAGGTTTTAGAACTAGGTAGTTTATCTTAAGCTTAATTCCGTAGTTTAAAGCCTCTCGTATTCCTGATAGCACTTTATCTAAGGCGTCGTAACCGGTTAGAGCTGCAAACACGTCTCTTTTTAAAGAATGGAGTGAGACATTAATGTGGTCTATGCCCGCCCTCGATAAGGGTTCTGCGAACTCTTTCAGTAAGTATCCATTCGTAGTTATAGATGGAATGCCACCATACCTTCTTACTGACGATATAACATCTACGATTCCACCGTAAAGTAGCGGCTCACCACCAGTTACCTTATAGTATCTTAGTCCAAGCCCCGTAGCCACCCTTATGAAGAAATCCCAGTCTTCTGGAGAAAGTTCCTCGCTTGAGTAAGTAAGACCCTCTCTGTGGCAGTAAACGCAGGAGTAGTTGCAACGATTAGTTACAGAGAGACGAACATGCGTTACAGGTCTACCAAATCTATCCTTAAGCATCAGGAGCGTGCCCAAGTAGTATAGTCTATGAGTATATAAGTAAGCCATGGTGAATGCGGTACATTACTGCTACATGCTGCCACACCGTTTTCCGTCCTAGGTCTCTGTAGGTTTTCCTAGGGTGGGTCATCACGGTTTCCCTGAGCCTCCTCCCCACGGTCTGCCGTAGGTCTCGGAAGCCTAGGATCACCAAAGCATCTATACGTACTCATCGGTTTACAAACCCTGCTTGACTTAATCACACCAAGAGCTCTAAGCACCCTAGAGAAACCAACAAAAACTAAAGGAAAAGAAACACCCAACAAACTCGTTTGCCCCTAGATATCCGTTTTGCTTGTCCGTGTTCTTTCGCGTTCGGGGACTTCCACCTCGCCCACGTGGATTTAGGTGTCTGCGTGAGTTCATAGGTGGCTACCGAGCCAAACGGCGCTCGGCCTCCACCTAATTTAAACCCTGGGTGACTTAGAGCGCCGCTCCCATTACCACACAACAAAGGTGGATAGAAGCAAACTTGTAAACATCACCCTCGAAACATCAAGAAGAATACAGCCCTATTGAACTTAGTCACGACTTTCTGTCTTCATTTATTACTTTCAACCACCTCTCCCAGAGATAGTACTACTTTTACCTGAAGACACAGTAGGTATTACACTCAAACTACTCGTGGAGATAGGTCTTGGAATGTCCGTACTGTAGAGCTGTAAACTCCCTAGTTTGGGATGAGATTCGGGGTATGGTAGTATGCTCTGAGTGCGGCGTCGTCGTAGACCTCATATACGTTAGTGGAGGAAACTTTGAAAACGAATTAGAGCCCCTAGGTGATAGAGTTTCGGTTACTGTGAGGAAATTCGGAAAACTTAGTGATGCTTCAATAAAGTATTTGACTATACTTAAGGAAATTAAGTATAGACCGCAGCTCTACGTCGACTCCGATTCCTTTAGTAAGTACCTAGTTTTAGGAAAAAGAGTTAAAGTCATAAAGAGAAGAATTAGCATACCTAAGAATGAAACTATAGAAAAGATAGTCACTATTATAGCCAAGTACCCTAGGCTGTGCTCCAGAACAGATCGGGCAAAATACGCTTTAGCCACTATAGCGTATGCTCTTGCTACAGAAGGTAGTGTAGACTCCTCAAAACTCTCTAAGCAACTGGGCTTAAGTAAGACACACATCAGAAGATTACTGCGAGTAGTCCGTAACTCGCAAAGATTTCTAGATGAAGTAAGAAAGATAGCGCAAGCAAATCTCACTACGATATCCCGCTAGGGAGGTAAATTGAAGACTTTATTTTCCTTTTAGCGTCTCGAAGTCGTTTTCTGCTATAGGGCTGCTCTGTGTTTTCCTTGAGCGGTTGCGCCCTGACTCAGCAACTCATCATACTCAGTGTAGCCATCGATTACTTCACATCCAGGTTGCGCATATCATTTAAGCTCAGCGAAACGGACTCCACAACTACACTAACCAAAGTAGAGCGGAAACCTCGGTAGGGGTCTAGATCCTATGTGGGTTTATGTTAGGTAGTGTCATCGCCTTATTTTATTTCTCCCGCATTGGTCTTGAGTCTGCACCACTCTTAGAGACGTTCAGGGGCACCCCTTAACCCCCACATCTTGAGTAACTTGGAAGAACCCCTACGGCTCTCAAACCCCTTATCGAGCTACTCCCACACCCCACTACGCACACGGTAATTACAAGTGTCTCTATTCATACCAACCGACACGAAGAGATATGAAACCGAAACTGTTGTGCGAGGGTCTTTTATTATCCCTTTGTCGCGGGATCGGTACTTATACGGTCTTAACCATGGATACAGCTAGCTGATTAATCTCACTACTTAAAAGTATGCTGTATTTGAAGGTAACTAAGGGTCCTACATGAATAGAGTTAAAAAACTATTAGATAGCATGTACGCAAAGCTTTTCACTCCTGGAGATATCGTAGCGGCTACAGGTTTACCTAGGTACGAGGTACTTGCTGCTTTACATGTCTTCGAAGAACTCGGAATCATAGAGCTTGTTATATCTAAAGGAAACTACAAAGTGTATCGATTAACTAAACTTGGTGAAAAACTATATAAAGCTCTTGAGCTAAGCGAGAGCCCTATCCTAAGTGTAGAGCTTAATACAGCCGTTCCCCAAGGCGAAAATAACCCTACGAATTTGGTAGTGGAAAGCGGTAGCTGACTTCAAACTCAACTACTCTAGGACGCAGGACTCATAAAATAACGTACGCACAACTTTCACGCTGTGTAAAATACTACGGAAGCATCCAAAGGTGGATTCTTCTATTTCGGTGGCCTCTCTTGTTTAGGAACGAAGTCTCCATTTGACTAGTTAGATTACGTATAACTTATTCCCACTTTAATTCTCACTACCTCACTGCTAGTAAAGACGACATAAGGTTACCAAACTATGGATTTGAGTAAGGGTAATTAGTTAAAAGGTGACTAACTGGGAGACGGAAATATACCAGTAGCATTAAAGCCCACAACGGCTATCCCCGAGAAACAGCTGCTTACCACTACCGAGACTTAGCTAGGAGTTCTTGGAGTATTCTAATGTTCCATTCATGACAGGACTTCCTCCTAGTGTCTACTGGAACTCCCATAGACCTAGCTTTCTCTACGTCGAGACCAGCTTTCTCTAGCTCGCATAGACTAAAACCACGACCATGTCGGAGATTCCTGCTTACTCCCCTATTCTTCACTAGGATAGGGGGTTTGACGTAGGGTACTACCTTCACGTCGCGTCCCTAAATACGCCTAGAAGTCTAGATAAAAGCTTTAGCTAACTGCTTAAATCAATTGAAAGAAGGTATTATGAGGGGGCTTCAATCAGGCAATGTGATGTGTGCGGTGAGGCTAAAGCTAGGATTTTACAGAAACATACTGGAAGAGCTCTTTGTAGTAAGTGCTTTAGAGATGACCTACTTAAAAGATTCAAAGACGAGGTGCTTAGGTATAGCATGTTTACTCCTGGAGAGAGAGTGCTTCTAGCTCTCTCAGGGGGAAAGGACAGTTACGTACTCTTAGACCTAGTGAAAGAAGTACACGATGTAGGTAAGATAGGTATAGTAACGATAGTGGAAGGAGTGGAAGGTTATAATAGAGTAGATGATATTGCTTGGATAGAAGACGCTGCCAGGAGTTACGGTTTAGATCTACATCTAACCTCTTTTAAAGAGTTTGCAGGCCTCAGTCTCGACGAGCTAGTATCGCTAGATAAATCTAGAGAAGTAGGGACTAGCCCGTGTACTTACTGCGGTGTGTTAAGAAGAAGGATAATCAACTATTACGCTAGGACCTTAGGCTACGATAAAGTGCTCACAGCGCACAATCTGGATGACGAAGTTCAGACCTATGTAATGAACTTACTTAGAGGTGATAAAGGGAGACTAGTCCAGAACCACCCCCTAAGTCCTACTTTAAGTAAGTACTTTGTTAAAAGAGTCAAACCCCTTAGAAAGATATACGAGTGGGAAACTACAGCATACGCTTTGATGAGAGGATATAAGTTTCAGGTGACAGAATGTCCGTACATAAGATTCAGACCGACTTTAAGAGCTATAATACGTGATCACCTTTACGAAATCGAACGACTGAAACCAGGTTCTCTCATTAGAATACTTGAGACTGTAGATAGGTATATCGAGACGGAACTGTTGCGTTGGGTGTCGCAACTTAGTGAGCTACCACAGTGCTCTATGTGCGGATCTCCAACAGCTTATGGTAGAAACACATGTGTAATGTGTGACTTACTAGGGAAGATCGGGATAAGTACTCGACTACTTTTTTGATATAAGCGTAGCTTGTATTGCGTTGCTTTATCAGTAATGGGTAGAGGTCGAGATACTTTACGCTTCTCTTTCATCTTCAGCAGGCTTAGTGTAGTAGTACTCACCAACGCTCTTAAGGTACCTGTCTAAGTAGGAATCAGGTTTGTTAACCCTCGGTCTCCCGGTCTTTACGTCTCGCCTAAAAGTTACTTCGAGCTCCTTAAGAAGCATGTTCATTCCTTTTCTTACGTCCACGGGTCCGATACTTTGCCCTCTAACCCCTGGCTCACCAGAGAAAACTATGAGTCTATCGGATATGTAGTCTATCAACATGAGGTCGTGATCTATAACTAAGCATGCGGTTTTTCTTCCCTCGATTATCTTTCTAATAGCTTTCGCTACAGCTAACCTCTCATCAACGTCAAGAAAGGCTGAAGGTTCATCGAGAACGTAGAGCTCCGAGTCTCTAGCTAGAGCTATAGCTATCGAGAACTTCTGTAACTCACCACCACTTAGCTCCTTTATCCTCTTCTCCTTGAGCTTATGTAGCTTGAACTTTCTAATTACTTCCTCTGTAAACCACTCGCTTGAAGCTATTCCATCTTTTGCCACGCTCTCGAGGGCTTCTCCGACATACTCCCAAGGAAATATCTCTCCCTTTATGTATTGCGGCTTATAGGATATTCTCAACCCTCTAAATGGGACGTAACCAACTTCCGGCTCGATTTCACCAACTATTAGGCGGGCAAAGGTAGTTTTACCTATCCCGTTGGGACCTACAACTCCTATAACCTCTCCAGCTCTTATCTCTCCCTGACTAGCTTTTAGGGTAAAGCCGTCTAGCACCTTAGTCATCTCTGTCCACGTCAAGTACGTCTGTTTATGACTTAGCTCTACAACGCGCTGTTCAGGTCTCGCATTGAAGACTATGGGCTCTGATCGAATCCTCATGTTCTCAGCGGGTAAGTAGCCGTTGAGGAAGTGATTAACTCCCGAACCTACGGAATACACTTTAGAGTATATTCCGTAAACCCCGGGCTCACCGTATACGACAGAGACGAGGTCTGCGATGTAGTCTACAATAGCCAGGTCATGCTCGACGACAATAGTGTATGCTCTACTCGGCACATACCTTCTTATAGCTCTACTTACCCTTAATCTTTCTCTGACATCTAAGTAGCTAGCTGGTTCGTCAAACACGTAGACGTCAGCATCCCGAAGAAGTGCGGCTATTATAGCTACCTTCTGTAGCTCTCCACCACTTAGTGTAGGCACTTTCTTATCCATTAGGGATTCGGCATCTAGAACTTTCTTAAGCTCCCCCAGAATACCTCTCTCGTCTATTCTCTCAAGTACTTCTTTAACGTATCCTTTGATATAGGTTCTTATCATATCGACATGTTGAATTTTATGTATAACCCTAATTCTCTTATTTACTAGTTTTGAAAAGTAGTTATAGAGTTCTGAACCTCTAAAAAACCTGAGAGCTTCGTCCCAACTGGGCTTAGAGTCAACCATACCTAAGTTTGGAACAAGCTCACCAGCAAGTATCCTGAGTGCCGTTGTCTTGCCTATACCGTTTCTACCAATAACTCCAACTACCCTACCCTCGTGTGGTATCGGAAGTCCGTATAGTTTAAAAGCGTTTGGTCCATACCTGTGGACGACGTGTTTTTCTAGCTCATCCGGCAGGTTTACTACGGTAATAGCCTGAAATGGGCACTTCTTAACGCAGATCCCGCAACCTACACACACATCTTCGTATATTACCGCCTTACCTAGGTCCTGCGGAACCTCTATAGCTTTCTTTCCGATCCTGTTGATTGGACAGAACCTGACGCACTCCAGCTGACATTTTCTTGGATTGCATAGGTCTTTCTCAATAGACGCTACTCGAACCAATAAATCACCCCGTAATAGTTGGAAGACGGATGTAACCTGTGTAGAAGCAGAGATTTAAACCTAAAAACAGCTTGCGTGGAGGAGATAGAGTTACTCTTCTTCCTCCTCCCACTCTTCCTCTTCTTCCTCCTCCCACCACTCTTCCTCTTCTTCCCACCACTCTTCTTCCTCGAACATATGTGGTCACTCAACTAACCCCTCTAGTTAAATCTTATAAGTTTTTAGGGTAAAGTGGTTATAAGAGAATTCTGAGAACTCCAAATACAAGCCTACTTACTGCTTCCTCCGGAGTTCTCTCAGGTTCAGCTGGTTTGTTACTGCAGCTAGAAATAGTGCGTAAAAAGACGTCTTCAGTTTCGGTAGCTTCTGTTAAGCAGGCGTGTATAGCAACATATTCCTCGTCCTGCCAACTTTTAATAAGACTGAGCACATTGCCTATCTGTCTGTCCCCAAAGTAGTATAGTAGGAACTCCAGAGACTTCTTCTTACTCACGTTAAGTCCGAGCTTCATAGAGCGCAGTGTTAAGTAAGCCACTAGTGCTGAATACTTGGCTCCGTAATAATACCTCCTTGGTATTACTTGAGCTACACACCCAGAGTTAACAATGTCCACATAGTTAAGCAATTCTTTTGCTAAACTCTCATCAACTAGGCACGTGAATACCTTCATTGAGCTTACTCGGTTCAGATACTCCTCTAGAGGTTTAACTGATCCACCATGACTTATAGGTAGTAACTGTAACGAATCTCCGTCTCTCACTACGTAGTCGTATCCACCGAGAAGCTCGTAATCTACCTCATTAATAAATAGCATAAAGTAAGGTTTGAGTTGTCCATCAGGACTAATAGCTTCTCGAAGCCCCGGAATCTTTGAGGAGGTTATGAAAAGCAGTTCCCTCAGGGTAGAACCTTCTGGAACCTCTATAACCACGTCTTTTGTTCCAGCCAGGTTCCTTAAAAACCCATAGAGCTCTATTTTAACTCTCATCCGAAACCTCCGCTTCTTGAGGAAGAACTTCTGCTCTTTTAGATAACTTAACGAGGCGCGTCAAGTAGCCAGCTATCTGGTTTCTAAGCTTCTTAGATTTTACATCTAGATACTTAAATACTACCTCCTTGTTCTTCTCAAAGTCCTCTGAAACCTCACCTGGGTAGAGCTCCATCAGCTTTCTGGCAGTCCTCTTAATCAGCGATGTGTATACCTTACCCATGCTTCAGACTACCCAAATAGCTTATAGCACCAAGTTTTTAAGCTAAACCCGTTAGATAATAGAGAAACCGCGAACGTTAATCGAGTAGTACACAAGTGTTTTCTTTTAATGACTTAATTACAGGAAAGCGCAGAAGGAGTCGTTCACGAGTTTTTACGTTATATTTCGCGGTTAATAGTCCCTGCTTTCTCTATTCAGCGGTGTGGTGTGTAGTGGCTAACGTAAAACCTGGAGATTTAATTCGAGTAATTACTAGTGGAGGGTTAGTAGTAGAAGGAGTAGTACTCCCGTCGACCGAGTTTACATCTGAGAAACATATTGTACTAAAGCTTTCGAGCGGCTATAATGTTGGTGTTTCTCTGGAGAACGCTATTGTCGAAGTTATAGCAGAAGATTATTTAAAGCTAGGAGCTCTCGAAGGGTCGCAGGGAGTTACCGTGATTAAGGGTAAGGGAGAGCTTAGAATGGCTTTCGTTAGTACCGGAGGAACTATTGTTAGTAAGGTAGAGTACGAAACAGGTGCTGTTAAACCAGCATTAAGCGCTAGTGACTTAGTAGAGTTCGTGCCGGAGTTACGAGAGCTAGCTGAGGAGATAGTAGTCTCAGACTTTATGAGAAAACTAAGTGAAAACATGACACCGGAGGACTGGTCCCGCATATCAGAGGAAGTCGGTAAGTATTTGAGATCTGGGGCAGACGGGGTAATTGTTGCTCATGGAACCGACACTATGGCGTATACCGCAGCAGCACTAGCTTTTTCCTTAAGAAACTTAGGGAATCCTGTGGTTCTAGTCGGTGCCCAAAGGAGTAGTGATAGACCGAGCACTGATGCCTCTTACAACCTCAAGGCTTGTCCAGTGATCGTTAAAGAAGCCCCGTTCGCTGAAGTAGTTGTAGCTATGCATGGAAGCAGCGACGATATTTACGTTCTCGCTCACCGAGGTGTCCGAGTTAGGAAGATGCATTCGAGTAGAAGAGACGCTTTTCAGTCAGTAAACGATCTGCCTCTAGCTAAAGTTTACGTCAGAGAGAGAAGGCTTGAGGTAATAAATAGAAACTACTTGCCTAGGACTAGGAGTTCTGAAGTGCTCTTGATGAATAAATTCAGTAGTAAAGTAGCTCTTCTTAAGCATTACCCAGGGATAGACTGCGAGATCATAGACTACCTCGTAGACAAAGGTTATAAAGGAGTAGTGATCGAAGGAACAGGATTGGGTCACATTAGGGAGGAGTGCATAGATGGAATTAGGAGAGCTATAGAAGAAGGTGTTATCGTAGCTATGTCTACTCAAACAATATTTGGACGCGTAGACCTCGATGTCTACACGACTGGTAGAAAACTCCTTAAAGCTGGAGTAGTACCTGTTGACGATATGCTACCGGAAGTAGCTTTCGTGAAGCTCTCGTGGCTTTTAGGAAACTATCACGGAGAAGAACCAGCTAAAATAGGCTCTAGACTTACCACGAACTTAGTTAACGAAATAGGTGGAACCCAGAGCTTATCTGTTTTCCCAAGGTGGTATCATGGAGATTAATTACAGGAGCTTAGGGCTTAGAGTAGGTCTAGAGATACACCAGCAACTGGATACCAAGTCTAAGCTATTCTGCAGTTGTCCAGCGAAGCTAGCACCTGAGGATTCTAGGTACCATGAAGTAGTCCGTAGCTTATGGCTGAGTAAGTCCGAGCTAGGAGAGCTTGACCCCGCCGCGGTATACGAGATCGCTAGAGGTAGAAAAATAGTCTACAGAGTCCCGGAAGGACATGCGTGTTTAGTCGAGCTCGACGAAGAGCCGCCGCACGACATAAACAGGGAAGCCTTACTAATATCTCTATCTATAGCTAAAGCCTTAAACGCTAAACCTGTTGACGAGATCTACGTTATGAGAAAGATCGTTGTAGACGGGTCAAACACGGCTGGATTTCAGAGAACAGCGATAATAGCTCTCGGAGGTTACGTCGAAGACGAAGAGGGGGTAGTGGGGATTCAAACTATCGCTCTCGAGGAAGATGCTGCTAGGAAAGTAGCTGAAGGACTTGACTATGTCGTCTACAATCTCGACAGGCTCGGCATACCTCTTATTGAGATAAGTACGGCACCCGACATTAGGACTCCAGAGCAAGCTCTTAGGGTAGCATACAAAATAGGCCTTATAATGAGGTTAAGTGGTAGGGTTAAGAGAGGTATAGGCACGATAAGACAAGACCTAAATATATCAATAGAGAAAGGGGAGAGAATAGAAGTGAAAGGAGTAGAAAAGCTAGAGCTAATCCCCAAAGTCATAACATATGAAGTAGTTAGACAGCTTTCCTTACTGAGTATAAGAGACGAACTTCTTAAGAGGGGCTTGAAACCTAGTGATGTATCTGAGTCTTTCGTAGATGTAACTGAAGTAATGAAGAGTTGCGGAAGCAAGATGGTAAGAACTAATATAGAGAAAGGCTTAAGGGTGTACGCCTTATCGCTACCAGGCTTTAAAGGAATTTTAGGTAAGGAAGTCTGCCCGGGTAGAAGATTCGGCACAGAGCTATCCGATTACGCTAAAGCTTGGGGAGGAGTTGGGGGGATAATCCACAGCGATGAACTCCCAGCTTACGGAATCTCTGAGCAAGATCTGGATGCTATATATAGACATTTAAGCTTAAGCCGAGATAAAGATGCATTCATATTAGTAATAAGTGACTACGAGAAAGCGGAGAGGGCGTTTAAAGCCATCGTGGAGAGACTTAGGTACGCGTTTGTAGGTGTCCCTAGAGAAACTCGTGGCGCAAACCCGGATGGCACTACTAGGTATTTACGACCTCAGCCAGGTGCGGCTAGAATGTATCCAGAAACAGACATACGTCCAATAAGAGTAGATAGTATGTTGCTGAAGGAGGTGGAAGGATTAGTCATACCTAAACCCGAGGATGTTTATAGAACCTTAATTGAAGAACACGGGTTATCTCGAGACTTAGCGTCTCAGCTTATCAGAGACCCCATTCTACACCTCTATTTAGACCTAGTCGAGGAGTTAAGAGGAGTAACCAGTCCGCAGATAATTGCAACAACTATAGTTGTACACATGAAGTCCCTGAAAAGAGAGGGTGTTGATGTAGATAAGGTTGGCTACTCAGAATTAGCCAAAATCCTGAGTGCGGTAGGTAGAGGAGAGCTAGCCAAAGAAGCCATTCCCGAGGCTATCAGAGCGGTTGCTTCAGGAACAAGTCTTGAAGACTTCTTGAAATCGTTTAAGGCTATGAGTATGGAAGAAATAGAGAAAGTCGTCGAAGACGTAATAACGTCTAACATCGAGTACATAAGAGCTAAAGGTCTCGATAAGTCCGTCAGCTTAGTTATGGGTAAGGTTATGTCTATAGTTAGAGGTAGAGCTGATGGTGCTTTAGTCAGCACCATAGTGAAGAAGAAGCTTCAGAGTCTCTTTGCAGAGCGAGAGTAAGTGCTCGACTCCTTAAGACAGACTCGTTTGCCGAACTGGCGGTACTCGAGTTGGGTCAGTAGCTATTTTGGGTAATGCCTTGAGGACTGCCTCATGTAGCTGTATTGGATTTCGATCTCTTCGTATCGGTTGGTATGAATAGAGACACTTGTAAGTACCGTGTGTGTAGTGGGGTGTGGAAGTAGCTCGATGATGAGTCGAGAGCTCATCGAGGTCTTCCCCGAGATACTCAAGATGTGGGATTAAGGGATGTTCCTGAACGCTTCTAAGGGTGGTACAGACTCAAGACCAATGCGAGAGAAAGAGAATGAGGCGATGACACTACCTAACATAAACCCACTAGGATCTAAACCCCATGCTTAGTTTATCACCTATACTTCTAGAGGTACTAGAAACCGTTTCTCGGTGGATGGCCGTTCTTAGGTTTTCATGTTTTTCGTATTCAGTCTTTCAGCAACTGCCTCTCAATGTCCTTCTCCCCTATTCCTACCTACTGGAGGGTGTCCCCAGCTGCTGTCAGCAGCTCACCCTGCTCCCTACGGTGGAGCAGGGTGTCTTCAGGTTTCCCTCGCCAAGCTTATCGAGCTCATTTTTACTTCAAGGTTGTCTCTATATAGGGATTTATAGGCTTCCAGAACAGGAAACAACATGAACACATATAACCACTAAGAAGAGAACAACCCCTGCGAGCGAAAGTGCTTATGCTCTTAGATCACTAGGTTTTAAATGATGAAGAGTGGATTAACGCTGCAACACTTTTTAAGGGGGCTTTTTATTGGGAATCTGCATGCTAGTGCGCAAAAAGCTAAGGAGAGGAATCAGCGAGCTGGTAATCATACTAGCCTTAGTGGCAATAGTGATCCCTATAGTAATGGTAGTCCAGGGCTGGTTATCCAGTAGAGCTGGAAGTCTTGAGAACATGAACGTGATCCAACCTCTCAGTGGGTATCTAGTCAGCAGGTCCTATACTAATGGTGAAGAAGTTATTACGATTGGCATACGAAACCAGGGTCAGACATCATACAATGTAACTAAGTTTAAGGCTATATTAGCGAATGGTACGGTAGTCGAGGCACGCGAAGCCTCAGGCGGTGGGCAGGTAATCCTAAACCCAAGCAGTGAGAAGATTTTAGTTATTACTGTTACTACCGGAGCCACTAGAGTTAGGGGTCTTATAATAGTAGCAAGCGAGGTAGCCACTAACAAGCAAATAGAAATACCGATAAACTTAGGGTAGAAGGTTCTCAGTCTCAAAACACTCAAGGTGTTTTTCATTGGAAGTTCTACTTAGCTATAACGTAGGACTTTCTTCTATAAGCATAGTCAAAGACCTTTCAGGATGCTATCACTACCTAGTTAGTGATATTGACCCAGAGAAATACGAATCTATAGCCAGGCTAGTAGGTAAAGCTCTAGAGTCTATAAGCCCCCAGAAGAACGTGAGTATCTACGATGTTGCTAAAGCAGTACTCACATACCTCAAGGATTACGACCCAGAGCTCGTTACATACGTAGTAAGTCGGGAACTCAAGTATAAAAAGCTACAGGTGCTCCTAGACGATCCATACGTGGAGGATATATCAATCGTCGGCATAGGTCCTGTGTGGGTTAGACACAAATACGTACTTGAGAAAGATCCGTCAGCAGACTATATCGAGACCAACATAGTTATAGCAACTTACGAAGAGCTAATGAACTACATGGAGCTTACTGCTGAGCGTTCTGGAAGGGTTGTCAACAGGAGAACGCCGATAATGGATTTCACTCTACCTGAGGAAGATGGTGGTCACAGAGTACACCTGGTTTTACCCGACGTAGCTCACTCAACTGGAGAACTAGTTATCAGGAAGAAGCTTTACTACGGCTATGTAGATCTCGATGCCCTAGTTAAAGCCAAGGTAATGCCGTACTCTGTAGCTGAGCTAATAAAGCTTGTCGTTAGAAAGGGAGGTTCTATAGTGATTCTAGGACCACCAGGTTCCGGCAAGACTACCCTGCTTAAGGCCATACTTCAGTCAGCCATCCCCAGGCACTGGAAAATAGCGATAATAGAAGACACCCCAGAGGTAGACATACCTAAGGGATCCAGCTGGGTTAGGTATGCTGTTCCAACTGATGTCTGGGGTTCTACTAGGGGGATAGACCAGATGGCTTTAGCTAAAGCTGCATTGAGGGCGTCTGTCAGTAGATTCTTAGTTATAGGTGAAACCAGGGGTGCTGAAGCTAAAGTTCTAGTTCAAGCGATGAACATGGGTTTAGGGGGTTTGTGCCTTCCGGGAGACCAACTTGTGCTAGCTAAAATCGACGGAAAAATAGACCTCTACGAGATAAGGGAGATAGTAGACGGAGTACTGAGAGGTAACTACAAAAGAGTCGAAGTGGTGTCCATTGGACCTAATTTAGAACCCGTCTGGCAGGAGATATCGGCAGTAATCACGAAGAGAGGTAGCAACAGGTTCGTCAGGATAGAAGTTGAAAACGGAGTAGCACACGAAGTTCATGAAGACCACTTAGTAGTGGTAGCAGACCCAAGTTCAGGTCTAACCCTTAAGAAAGCTAAGTATCTCAGCCCTGGAGACCTACTCGTATCTCTCCCCCATCCTCCTAGGTCGACTCAAGAGAGAGCCTTCATTGAGGTGCCAGAAGCCGTGGATGAAGGATTGAACAATGTTGAAGACTGCTGCCGAGCTGGACCTTCTGCTGGAAGTGGAACCGACCTTAGTAATAAACCTCGGAATCGTTCGCTGAAGCCATCTAAGAGGTTTAGACTAGATAGAGGTCTTGGTTATGTTCTAGGGTTATACTTGGCGACCGGCTATGTCGAGAGAGACACAGCAAGAAGCGCTTGGATAGTGCACTTCGATATCGCTTCAACTAAGCTAACCAAGCTACTTAAAGCTCTAATGGACCTAGAGATTCCAGCTGAGCTCATAAATGCCGTTAAAGCGGTGCCCGAGGAAGTCACTCACGTCACTGTAGAACACCAACCACTGACCGCTCTGCTTGCCAGTATGTCAGGTACTTCAAAGACCGGGGTTAAGCGCATACCTCTAAATATAGCCCTCGAGTCTGGGAAAGAATTCAGAGCAGGTCTTATTGAAGGATACTACGATGGCTTAAGCGCTAAAGTGAGTCCAGAGCACGGGGACCACACCTCTTTCAAGATACTCGCACCAAATAAGAAGCTAGCTGAGTCCCTGGTGTTAATACTTAAGACTCTGGGTGTGAAGTCATATGTAGAGGCACTTAAGTTAGGCAGTGATGAGCAATATGAGATCCGCATTGCTGAAGAGAAAGATAAAGAAACCCTTCAGATATTACTGGGACTAAAGCACTCCAACTGCGAAATCCTTCCCCCAACTACAGTGAGTCATGAAGAAAACGAGCTGACTATACTTAAAGTTAAAAGAGTAGATTTTATCGAGAAACAGAGCCTGTTATACGATGTTGAAGTGCCCAGAACTCACCTATACGCTATATCTGGGTCCTTAATACTGACTCACAACACAACGTTTCACGCTGGCTCACCTGAGGAAGCCATAGTAAGACTTACATCACCCCCCATAGAGCTGGCACCACAGCAGCTTGCCATGATCTGGTTATTTATCACTTTAAGTTTTGTAGAGGACGGTGGCTTAAGGAGAGTGGTTGTTAGAGTCGATGAACCTGTTCTCAAATCAAACTCACTAATACTTAACACTATCTACAAATATGGGGAAGACCTAGACCTAGAGACTCTTCTTAAGAGGTTTAGTAGAGCGAGGGACCTATGGGTTTAATTAACAGCCGCTTCCCCTATATAAGCCGAGCTTTGGGTACGTATCTAGAGTTACTAAACAAGGTGAGAGTAGCTAGAGGAAAGCCTAAAGTCGAGTCCAGTAAGGCAGCTCTATACGTACTCAAGGTATCTGCTGTGCCCACATTCGGGTTGGCTTTAGCTTCATATGCGGCCTCAAAGCATTTAGACAGCCCCCACCTTTTCAACCTTACTATCCCCGCTATAGCTTCTATGCTCTTTCTATTACCTCTAGCTGTAGAGCTTCTATCCTACATCACTTACGTGAAAAACCTACGGGAAGACATAGCGTACTTCATGATACTAGAGGGCTCGAGCCCCGGTGATGACTTAATGAGGGACTTAGAAGAAGAATCAGAACATGCCTGTCAGTTTCTACCGTCCTTATGTAACGAGTACATGAGACTCAAGTTATTCTCTAAGTTCTTCCCTGGGGTAAAAGGCATCAAGGAGTACGTACTTAGAGCTCCGAAACCAATGAGAAAGCTACTTCTAGAGTACATAGTGACTCGTGAAAGTGCTAACTTCAGCACATGGATCTACAGTAAGTTTCAGGAATCTCTCCGCGAGCTTAAAACATCAGCAAAGAACTCCTTAGAGCTTAAAACAATCTTGAGCTTGACAGTTGTCGTATTTAATGGTTTGACTCCCCCACTAATAGCTCTAGTTGTTGCCCTAACTGGCTCCGGAATTCAGTACACCTATATTACTTCGGTAGCACCTGCAATAGCGTTAGCTATATCCGAGAGTTTAACGCCCAGACTACTGAAGATACCCGTGGAAACAAGAAGGATTAGGTACTTACTCACAATTGCGGTTTTACCTCTACTACTATCCCCAATAGTTGGGGTTAGAGCTTCACTACTACTTCTGGGTATAGCTCTCCTCGTTTTAGGAGCTGTGGTGACTCAGCAGTTTCTTGCTGCTTATTTAGCTGTAGTATCTATACCATCCCAACTTATCAATTTAGCTGATAGAGTGCCTTATGCTCATCGTCCCGTAGAGCTAGTAGAAAGAAGCCTTGGTGGACTACGTAACCGCAACGTCTTTACTTCACTCTGTTACTACATGCTTTCGAGGTCCATTAGGCATGGAAGTGTAGATACAACTAGGATAATAGCGTTTAAAGATATAGTTGAAGAACTATTTTCTATCGTCAAGCAAAGTATTGCCGTTAGACTCCTAGTGGTGGCCACAGCTTTCTTTCTACCATTCGTTTTGAACTTTTCGGTATCTCTATTAGCAGCAACTGGTTTAGTAAGTAGTGAAATAAGGACCTACTGCTTTGTATCGTCACTTTTCTATAGCGTTATCGCCACCCTTGCTGCATTCGGTACTTTAGAAAACACCGCTTTAGTAGGGTTAGTACTACTAGAGCTATACGCACTAGGTGTAACACCGTGATGATCCCTTCAGTAACTAGCGTAATAAGGCTGGACAAAATCTTCGATGAATTGAGCAGTGTAAATGGTGTAGAGTTAACTAGAAGCACTCTAGGTAAGCCAGTACTCAAGATTCAGAGTGGCGATAACTACTACTTCTATGTCCTAGATCGAGAACCTCATAGAGTGGTGTCTCTAGGTGTATCTACTTCGGAACTTAAGCTGAGGGATATAGTGGTTAAGAGTGAAAACTCAGAGCTAGTCATAAGCGCTGGAGGTAGAGTATTTCGAGGCAGTGGTTTCATTAGAACTCTAGGAACTACAGTATACCTGATAGCATGTAAAAGGAGTAAGTGTCTAGCTGGTATACTAGATGTAGTAGACGGTGTAACCAGGCTATATGAGATAGACTCAGTTAGGCTTGACCTCCGCGAGATACGGAATCTAGGTATAAGCACAGGCTTCGGGGGATTCTCTGTCGGTAATAAGTCGCTGACGCTTTCAGTATCAGTTAATGGTATCGAACTAATACCTGGATTTTTTAAGTTCGTCGTGAGTTGCCCAACTGGTGATTACTTAGTTGACCGCGATGGGTTTTTAGTTAGAGTAAGAAACGGCGTTCTCGACGTGTTAGGCAAGGTGAGCAATATCGTATCAGCAGCATGTGTTAACGATGGTATCGTTCTCGCCGACCTAGAAGGACTTAAGGTCGTTAAGTATGGTGCGTACACCACGGTTTTAAAGGAGGCAATTAAGGAGGTATCTTCCTTCAGTGACGTCATTTCGGTGGTAAACCGAGCAGGTCTCATTAAGATACTGAACGGTAGAAGCTCCTTTGTGCTTGACTCGCCTTTACTTAGGTCGTGCGTATCTACAAGTATTGGTGTTGCTTGTCTTGCTGAAGATTTGGTTGCTTTCCTAGATCCTCTAGTTCCTACAGAAGTGGAGGTTGAAGTTTACGACGGAGGCGGTAGGGAAGGGCTGATTGAGCTATTCGTTAAGCCGTGGTTCGATGGATGTCGCTTCTCGATTTTACCGAGGATTGCCGCACTTTGGGAACAAAAGGTCGTAGCAGGAGTTCTTCGTGCGTTGATATATCCGAGAACTCTAGGATGGGAGGGATACGTAAAAGTCAAGGTAGAGTGTCCCACGTATTACAGGGTTATCGAAGAATACGTTAAGTTCGGTAAGCTAGAGTTAACTGATGTAGTCAGTAAGTCTCTTGCTATAGCTAAATCCGGGAAACTTCTGAGTAACGTAAACCACAATTGTCTGGGTCGAGTTACTCTGAGGATAGCTAGTCGTGTTCCAATACCGGTTCCGATTAAGGTGGAAGTGGTCGGGGTTGGTGATAGTAATGTAATTCTCAACAATAACACCATTAACCCCGGTTTAAACGAAGTCTCCATTAAGTTCTCCGGGAAGTGTCTAGAGAAGAACGAGGTGCTCGTTAAGCTAATAGCTGACTCGGAGTTCTTTGATCCCGAAGAAATAGCTACTATATATCTGGATCCTCGGGAGTTTAAGCATGTTGAAAAAGACTACGAAGAGAAAATAGAGGTGTTTGAAACTGGGTCTAAGAGTGTAATCAAGGCACCTAGCCATTACTTAAAGTTGTTCTGTATGAACGGGAACACGTTCGAGGGCTACGACTATCTTCTCGTAGAGAATTGTGAGGAACCGGCTCTATTAGAGCTCACTAGAGTAATGAAAGTGGACGATGAAAGCTTTGAGCTAAGCTCATCTAAAGTATTTAGAGACTCTATTCGAAAGTGTCTCCATGAAGCCTACTTAAATAGGGCAGTCAGTGGAGGGTTCTACGCTGATTGTATAAAGTATGACGTAGCTATGAGCGAGAAGCTACACGTGAAGATAGAGCATGAAGGTGATTACTTACTCGTGATCTACTTAGAAGGCAAAAAGATATTTGAACAGAAGCTTGAACCGATATACTTAGTTACAGGATTTTCGGTCAGCATAGGTGCTAGTAAAGTCGGACTAGACTGGAGAGATGTGGTTTGGTTAGCGTTAAAGGCGGGCCTCTCAGTTGGATGCCACATGAGGGAAGTGGTTTATGGAGAACGAAACATACGAGTTTAGGGACGGGCTTTTAGTCTATAAAGAGGGTTCTAAAGTTTGCCTTAAGAGAGTTACTAAAGTAACTAGCGTAAGTACAGCTATACAAGATCTCGATGACTTCACTTCGATAAAGTACATAAAGGCCTACATTAACGCATTCAACCTAGGCTTTCCCCTCGAGTTTCACACTTTCATTAAACCTGTCGATAGACTCGCCTTTGTTAAGAACCTTGAGAGAGTAATAGCTGAAAATACTGTTGCTTACGAAGTTAATCCGTTTAAAGCTGATAGCAGAATAAAAGCTGAGAGAGCTAAGTATATAAGAAGTAGGATCCTGAAGGACTCTCTACAGCCGTTTGAGACCGAAGTCTACATAGCTGTGACAGCTTGCGGTGTCGACTTTGAGAGCTCCCTTGAGGTATTAAAAGCTAGGATGAGAGTTTTGAGGAGTACTCTGAACACTTTAGGCGTAGACATAGAAGAAGTTGATGCTGAAAAAGTTTTTTCTAAAATGCTACTTGCTGGACTATCTAAGCAAAAACACGGGCTGCTGTATAAGATCGCAGACAGACTTAGGAAGAAGACCGTAGTAGCGGACTTGATCTCTATTCCAGTGTTTACGTTTATTCCATCGTTGGGGAGGGCTAGGACCTCTCTAAGGTCTTACGGAATAAAGCTAGGAGTAGACCTTGATAGTGGAGAAGAAGTCTATTGGAACCTCGGTGAGGTAACATCTCCACATGTTCTTGTAGTAGGACCGTCCGGGATCGGTAAGACTACTTTTCTTGCTGGACTGGCCTTATCTCTGAATAAAGCCGGTCTTGGAGTACTCGTAATTGATCCGAAGAATGAGTACAAAAAGATCTTCGAGTCACGCGGTGAGGAAGTCGCACACTTTACTCTAGGAAGAAATGTTTCGATAGGATTTGTAGAGCTACTTAAAGCGGTACGCAACAGCCTCGATAGAGACTTAGTAGAGGTATTACTAGACATAATGACATCTCATCGTGAGCTCAATAAACGAGATGTTTTTTCGTGCCTTCATATAGCCTTGAGTAACCTTACTACGATTCCTGAAGGAGGAGACATAGAGCTCATAAACTCTCTAAAAAGGTTCTCTAGGTACTGCTCAGAGGAGTACTCAGAGTACGTTATAAGCAAAGTTCTGTCCGTACTTGCTGCTGTTTCCGGTAGTAGTCGTGGATTATTCAGTTTACTTAAAGAGCTCAATGGGTTGAACGTTTTAGATGTCTCACCTATACTAACTATCGATCCGTCGCTTATGCCACTACTGCTTAAGGTTATATTAGTTGCGATGAAGACTGCGCCGACAAGTTACCCTATGAGGACCGACTACCACAGAGTAATCGTAGTCGATGAGGCGTGGACAGTGCTTAAAGAGGGTTCGTTGGGGCTATTAGAAGAGCTAATAAGAGTTGGTAGAAGTTTCGGGACTGTGGTGGCATTAGCTACTCAAACAGCAAGAGACTTCACTAAAACTTTAGGACCTCTGATAGATAACCTAGGCTTGCTCGTAGTTCTACCATCAACTAGTGCTGAATACTGGGAGGAAGTCAGTAGGCTATTTAAAGTAAGTAGTGAACGCATTGAAAAAGCAAGAGCTCTCGGCAGAGGTTACGCTATAGTGAGAATGGCTCCAGACCCTAGAGCCCTACTAATTAAGCTAGACCGCTAGAATCAAGTCATCGTGGGACATCCGAGACGTGGAGATAAAAGTTATAAGTATTCAGCAACTTTAATTTCTGGTGCCGGGGTAGCTCAGCCAGGTAGAGCGCCGGGCTGTTAACCCGGTGGTCGGAGGTTCGAGTCCTCCCCCCGGCGCCACTAGAACGAGTTGCTGGAGCTCCTTCAAGTAGCCTGCTGAAGGTTTTATCTCGTATACTGTCCCGTACTAGTTATTCCACTCTTTATCGCACTTTTGAGACACTTTTCTTATTTCCTATTTCCCATAAACTCCACGAGGTTTTCATATGACTTAAAGGATATAGAAATCTCTTGATGAGTGAGCGAAACGTAAAGATTAGACTTAGCTTTACGAGCAAGCAAAGATGCTGAAACCGCAATGATTGAAGGTAAAAAGTAAAAAGAGGTTAAAATTAGAGATTAAGCTACTGGACGTAGTGTAGGACGTTATGCTGGGTAGTCCTCTGGAACTTTCGCTCTAAAGTACTTTCCTGTTGGGCTCTTGAAGAGCCCTATTTTAACTCCTTTTCTCCCCTTGGGAGCTAGGGTCCATATCTTTTCAGGAACTAGCTCTAGCTCTTGTCCTGTGTGCGGGTCTTTTACCTTAACTGGGGGCTTTTTGGTCATGTATTTTCACCGTTGTCGATTGACCTACGACATTATTAAATCTTACATAATTACTTCAGATTGGTGCTAGGGATTCATTTAAACTTTATATCAAAGATTAAGTGAAGTATTATATCAAAGAAATGTAGGGACATATGTGGAGATAGTCTTTACCGTCCGAAACTAATTGCTTTATTTGTTGAAAAAATTGAAGAAGGTAAGGAATATGGTCCATTACGTAGGTCACTCAATATAGCAACACTTTGTGTCGCCAATTCTATATATAAAGAAAGCCTTGAGGAAGTCTTCTGCTACCTGTCAGTAGAGTCCATGCCTTTATTGCTAGAGGTGTTGGCAGCATTTTGTGGAGAACAGATCTGTATAATCACTCCTTCTACCAGTATATCGCATTTCTACTACTTAAGCTACTTTACAACCTACTTAAAGACTATTTACCACAAGTATTCACTTAACCTCCTGAGTATGGACCTTCTTTCATTGAAGAGCTCTGCCCTCAGCTCTACAAGCCTCCTATCTATCTTAAGCTCTCGCCTTCTTATAATCTCACCGATCTTCCTTAATGCCTCTAAGTCCTCACTTCTTCCAGCAAATGCTTTAAGAACTATGTAGTCTTCTGGCTTTATAGCTTTAACCCTAGTTCCATGAACTTGATACTCTATAGCATCCTCAACCATCTCGTTAGGTATGTAAAAGTCATGCATGTTTTCGTAAAGGTCTGCTGTAACCTCCTCATTATCAATGAAGCAGGTAATACTTGGAGTACCCAACCAAGTAGACCCCAGCGTGCATCCATAGCTTCTGGCTACTTCCTCTAGCACTCCATAATTTACCAGCACAGACTCGGAAGTCACGAGTAGGTCTACGTCTCCCTCGAAACTGTCTCTTTTGAGAGCTAGCTCTATCGAGGTGCTGCCAATTATGACACCATCAACTCCCTTAGCTCGTAACACGTCAATCATCTTACTTAACGCCCTACTCGAAAACACACTATCACCTAAGCGTACTCTAGACGTAAAGCTTATAAGAGGAGTTCGACCCGTAGACCTGTATACACAGAACAACTTCATGCCTCCCGCCTTCAGAAACTTTCTAGGCTTAACTAGACCCTGAACCTACGGGTATACCTCTAGACGTTACTAGCAAAGAACATCACACTCACCTCAAGCACCAAGTAATAGACCCTCAGCTCAAGTTGAGCGAGCGAACAGCTTACATAGAATGGTAATAATGATGCTAAGAGAAGGAGTCTCACGACCGTAAAGCACTGGCCTTGTTTTTCTGCCGCACGACGTGACTTACCTCGTCTTTATATCGATGGGTGATCGTGTGAGTAGCGCTAAAGTTATAGAGGCCTCAGGTACGCTGGAGACAGCTTTATGGAACAACTAAGAGAGGTGTTAAAAGTAGCTTATTACTTCTTCACTCCGATCTTCTTCTTCTTGGGCCTAAGGTTCCGACTTCTGCATCTTCTACACTTAGTTGCCCCGATAGGGTTTTTAGCACCACACTTTCTACACACTAGCTTGTTCAGTATCCTGCTTTCAACTATTTTGAGTAGTGCTGGATCGGTGATCGGCACCGACTACCCCAGCTATTTAAGGGGTTACACTTAAAAGTTTAAGTCAGGAATATGTAACGGATAAAATCGCAGAGATGGTAGAAATTGAAAATACCTTTAGACCAGCTCTGCGTAAGGTCTGGCGTGCTATGCCCTAGGTGTGAGACACTAGTTAGAAGCGGTGCGGTCACAGAGCTGGATCTAGAGGTAATGAAGTCTCTCCTTAAAGCAGAGGCATCTCCAGACTATAGATTTCTGCGAGATTCTGAGTACGTTAAATCCGTAAACCTTGGAAATATTCTAGTAGTACAGCTCAACATACCGCCAGCTAATATAGACTACAGATCCCTCCTGAAGCTAGCAAAGTATTTAGAGAGCCAGTTTAAAACTCGAGTGAGAGTAATAGACACTAAGAGCACCAACACGAAGGACCTGGTGAGGAACATCATACAGCCAGCTAGGGTGTTAGGTGTTAACACGCTCTGGCTTCCAGACGGCTCAATGGAGTACGTAGTGAGAATACCTAGGTCTGACTTAAAGCACCTGCCCGCATCCCAGGAGGACGTTGAGCATCTTTTATCGCAAATAATTGGGGCAAATGTGAGAATTAGGGTGATGGAGAGCTGAGTAGATACAGGACGCATCTCTCCTCCGAGCTCAGTCCCCACTTGAATGGTGCTGATGTCATCATTGCTGGCTGGGTTCACGCAAAGAGAGATCTGGGAGGTAAGAAGTTTCTATTAGTGAGAGATAAAGATGGAATTATACAAGTAGTCATAAGCAAAGAGCAAAAAGAACTTGCGGAAATTTTTCACAAGCTTACGCTAGAGTCAACTGTATCGGTCGTTGGTAAAGTACGAGTAGACTCCAGAGCACCTGGTGGGTGCGAGATAGTGCCAACTAACATAGTAGTGCATAGCCTGGCTAAGACTCCTCTGCCACTAGACGTTAGTGGTAAGGTTCCAGCAGATATCGACACTAGGTTTAGAGAGAGGATCCTCGACCTGAGGAGAGATGAGAGTAGAGCTATATTTAAGATATTATCCGTAGCGCTTAGAGCCATTAGGGAGGAGCTCTATAGTATGGGTTTCATAGAGGTTTTCACTCCTAAAATAGTGGCAGCTGCTACAGAGGGAGGTGCGTCACTCTTCCCAGTCGCCTACTTTGGTCGTGAAGCATACTTAGCACAAAGTCCGCAGCTATACAAAGAGCTATTAGCGGGAGCTTTCGAGAGGGTCTTTGAAATAGCTCCAGCGTGGAGGGCCGAGGAATCGGATACCCCTTATCATCTCTCAGAGTTCATATCGGTAGATGTGGAGATGGCCTTTGCGAACTATGAGGGCGCTATGAATGTTCTCGAGAGAGTTGTAGCAAGAGCAGTTAAAGAAGTTAAGGAGGTAGCCACTAAAGAGCTTCGGGTGCTTAGCTATGAACCTCCGGAGCTCAAACTACCGATTAAGAGAGTTACCTATATGGACGCTTTAAGGATCCTAGCTGAAGCTGGAGAAAAAGTAGATTTGGGTGAAGACCTATCTACACCTCATTTAAGAAAATTATCGGACTTAATAGAGGAGGATGTGTACTTCATAGTAGATTGGCCAGACAAAGCTAGACCATTTTACACTATGCCCAAGAACGACGGCGTGTTTAGTGAGTCCTTCGACTTCGTCTGGAACTACCTTGAAATAGCTTCAGGAAGTACAAGAGTACACAAAAAAGACTTACTAGTTAAGAGACTTGAGGAGCGAGGACTAAACCCCGAGAACTTCGATTTCTTCTTGAAGTGGTTTGACTACGGGATGCCTCCTCATGCTGGATGGGGTATGGGACTAGCGAGACTTGGCCTCATGTTGACCGGCGCTAAAAACGTTAGAGAGCTTACCGCCTTTCCAAGGGATAAGCGGAGGCTCGTTCCATAAGTGCGGAGTTATTATAACAAACTCTGCTAGCATCAGGTAGTGCAACGTTTAAAGTAGCTACGGCAACTCTATACTTAGTTAAGGAAGGGTGACACCGGTACGGAAGCTATAAATATGCTTGACGAGAGACTGAGGAACGTAGTACGTAGCGAGGGCTACACTGCTCTAACTCTAGTGCAAGAACTAGCTATCCCTAAAATCCTCTCGGGAAAGCATGTGCTCATTGTAGCTCCAACAGGTTCGGGAAAAACCGAGGCCGCACTTTTCCCTATACTCTCAGAGATGCTCAGAACAGGGTACCTTAAGCGAACAGCTGTGCTCTACATTACCCCACTCAGAGCCCTCAATAGAGATATCATGAGGAGAATGAGAAGCATTTCTCTTAAATTAGGCATAGAGGTATCGGTAAGGCACGGCGATACTTCGTCCTCAATGAGGAGGCTCATAGCCCTAAAACCACCGCACATACTGGTTACAACACCTGAGACTTTTTCTTACATACTAGTAAACCGCAAGCTACGTGAAGCATTAAAGAACGTTAGATGGGTTGTAGTAGATGAACTACACGAACTACTTGAAAGTAAAAGAGGTTCCCAAGTGTCAGTGAATCTAGAGAGACTTGTAGAAATAGCCGGCAACTTCCAGAGGATAGGCATCTCTGCTAGTATAGGGGATATTGAGACAGCCAAGAAGTTTCTAGCTTACGGAAGACAGGTAGATGAGGCTGTAGTTGAGGGTGTGAGAGAGATGACTGTCTACCTGCTATCTGGGTACTACTCTATAGATAGGTCAGAAAAAGTTAGAACTATAGCAGACATTGTCAGGAAGCATAAAACATCCATAGTCTTCACCAACACTAGGGACGATGCTGAACTAATCGGTAGAAAGCTGAGCGAGCTAGGTCTGGAAGTTAGAGTGCACCACGGTAGTTTGTCTAGAGAGGAGCGTGAGGAAACAGAGAAACTTCTAAAAGAAGGGAACTTGTCTTGTGTTGTTGCTACATCGAGCCTCGAGCTTGGAGTAGATATAGGTTCAGTTGAAGCTGTTATTCAAGTTTCGTCACCTAGACAAGTTCTCAAACTCGTTCAAAGGGTTGGAAGAGCTTGTCACGGTCCGGGAAGGAAAGCCGTAGGCTACATTGTGTGTGACGACACCTTAGACGATATCGTGGAGTCGGCAGTCATAATTAGGAGAGCTCTGGCTGGAGATCTCGAGAGAGCTAAGCCTTATAATAAGCCTTACGATGTCCTAATACATACCCTCGTAGGCATGGGATTAGAAGGTGACTATAACATCGATAGAGCCTACAGAGTTTTATCTAGATCTTACCCCTATTCGGAGCTAACGCTAGATGAATTTAAGAAGGCCTTAGATAAGGCGATCGAATACGGCTACCTTAGGCTACAGGAGAAAGGTATTCTCAGTGCGACAACAAAGGGTAAGATATTCTACATGACCACGACAACGATAGTTGATACATCTTCTTATGATGTAGTAGACTCGTTGTCTAGGAAAAACGTGGGAAGCTTAGATGAGGAGTTCGTAGTTGATTTAGTGGAAAGAACTAAGCTAGTACTTGGAGGGAGACTGTGGGAAGTTGTTGCTGTAGATCCTGATGCGCGTAAGGTTTATGTCGAGGAAGTAGTAGGAGGAGAGGCTCTAATACCATCCTGGACTGGAGAAACCATACCGGTAGACTACAAGGTTGCTAGAGAAGTTTGTGGAGCTTTAAGAACCACCGCATTAACTGGTAAATTACCTCCTCAATATTCGTTGTTTATGAGTAGGGAGGCAGTAAGCTATGTAGAAAGGATTATAGAGGAACACAAGCTCGGGGGCCACCCATTACCGTCCGATAGAAGCGTGATTGTAGAATACTTCGATAGTGAGAGACCTCTTCTCGTAGTAGCTAGCTGTCTTGGTACGAAAGGTAACCGTGGACTAGCATACTTAGTCTTATCTGAGCTCGGGCGCGTTTTTGGAATTAACCCCGCGTTCAAGGTGGACCCCTATAGAGTGATTATCGAACTACCGTACAGACTACCCTCAAACGACGTCTTTAAAAGCATCTTAGGGGCTCTAAGGGCCGATAAGCCCCTTGAGGCGTTAATTGAAAGCATGAGGAAGTCGAAACTCTTCGATTTTCTGCTATTTAATGTTGGCCGCAGACTTAACCTCATACCTGAGGACGCCGACCCGAAGGTAGTCAAGGTAATAATATCCGGGCTTCGTAATGATGAAGTAGTTAGCTCGGAGGCATTGAGGGAAGGATTAACGCGGTATGTAGATGCTCGAGTAGTGGTAGACCTAGTTGAGAACATCAACATTGGTAAGGCCCGCGTCGAACTTAGAGTCGTGCCTAAGCTGTCCCCCTTTGCTACGGAAGGACTTAAAGACGTCAAGGCTTACGACAGAATTAAGGGAGGCTCTATTCCTAAGAAGATTGTGGCAGAAATAGTTAGGAGGCGTATACTGAGTAAGGAGGTTTTACTCGTCTGTCTCCATTGTGGACATAGCTGGGTAGCTAAAATAGGAGACCTTGAAAGTAAGATTAACTGTAGCAACTGTGGATTTGGGCTTGTTGGAGTGAGCAAGGTTGTTTCAGAAGATATAGTTAAAGTTGCTAAGAAGGCCATCAAGTTAGGTAAGGCTTACAAGTTTAAACTAAGTAGTGATGAGATCGAGGTATTCGAGAGGCTTATGGATAGCGCCGTCCTCGTTTTAGATTACGGTAGAAAAGCCGTTGAGGCTTTAGCAGCACACGGTGTTGGTCCAGAAACAGCTAAGAAGGCTCTCCACTATGATGGTGAGGAGTTTTACGTTAAGCTATATGAACTTGAAAAGCTCTTTGTCAGAACTAGGAGGTTTTGGGGCTGAAGTCTAGTTCAACACAATATACTTCTTCAAGTCCCGGAACGTACGTTGAACGAGCTTCTCCACAAGGAGCTTTAAGACCGTAAATAGAGTACCAAAGCCCGTTTATAAACTCTATGACCCTCTCGACCATCTTGGAGTCCCCCTCTACTATAGCCTTAGCAAGAGCTATTGCGGATTTGCCGATTACGTGGACTAAAGCCTCTCTATCTACTTCTAGAAACGGTTCACCGAGTTTACCTGTTTTTCTAATAGCTCTAACTTTGAATGATATTCTATCTCCGAGCTCTACTAAAGGCTCTCCACGTCTCCACGCATAATGTGAATTTACTAAGTCAATAAGCCTAAGTGCAGATATGTGGTCCGAAAGACCTAGTCTATAGTCTATGGAGTAAGCTATTCCATAGTCATCTTCTCTTAATTGAGAAAGTAGTTCACGCAGGATCTGATTAGTTATAGTAACGTAAGCAAGCGCGTCGTAATCCACGCGGCCTTCACACACAAGTCTAAAACCAAGGTTAACTACCCTCTCTAACTCCTTCTTAAACTCAATAACGTACTTAGCTACCGGCTCTGGAAGCTCTACTCTATCAACCCCCTTAGAGAGCGTGATTTCTACCCTCAGATCCAGACCCATGCCGTCTGCTCTAGCTATTACAACTGGATTACTTATCTTAGTTATAGGTAGGTACGCTAGCGGAAGAGCCACATCATACTACCTAAGAAACTTTCTTAATACACTATAAAGGTCTTTAGAGACCTAACTACGAGACCGAATCTGGCGCGTATATAGATAGAGCCTGTATAAGCTGGAGGTCGACAACCAATGCTGTTACTGACATAACTCTGTTCCTATGGATCTTTAAGTAGTCGCTCTAAAACCCATAGGCATCGAATTCGAGAATAACGAACGCAGCAACATAATATTTAGCTTCTGTAACTGTATGTGAGTGGCGGCTGGAGCCGGCTGGTAGCTACGGGGAACTGGGGAAACACCGCCCTCCACACGGCACGGAGGCTCCGTAAGGAGCGCGGGGAGACCCGCGGCAACGGCACAGAAACGACACGGCCACCTCCAGATGTCTATGAGGTGGTGAGGGCACTCCGGTAACGGGGTGCCAGCAACCCGCTGAGTATGGAGGTGGATGCGTTGAAACGGCCGCCCCTCCGGGAGCAAGGCCAAGCAGCACCGATGAGTTGCCGTGCGAGGTGCGGGTAGGCCGCATAGTCTAATGCTACCGCAGTACAGAAGGCGGGTTATAGCCGGCACCAGCCGCCACCTCGTAGGTATTCGGTAATACTGTTTGCTAATAGTAGATATGAGAGCGCTAGAGTAACATCTCCTAAGAGTTTAAACTCTGCTGATTCGAATAACACTCTGAGCTAGGGAATCGAAACAGCTGTGAGTAGTGTGAAACCACTATCGGAACTATAGCGTTTTAAACTGTCCTACTCCTAAGAAATTTGGGGGCCGTAGTTTAGCTTGGTAGAATGCGGGGCTTGGGCCCCCGTGGTCCGGGGTTCAAATCCCCGCGGCCCCACTATTTATTGGAGTTACAGAAAACGGGTGTACCAAATTGAGTCGCTATCGTAAATATAGGCAACGGAAGAATGTTGGAAGACCAGGTAAGATCTTCATAAGGAGACACCTCATGTTGAGTCATGAGTATGCGAACTTACTGCTCAGTGGCATTAAAAAGGCTACTGTAAGGCTGGGACTAGTAGTGCCGAAGTATGATGAAGTCATAATTCACAGCGGTGGAAGACCTATAGCTAAAGCTAAGATAGTTGGTGTTGAATATAAGAAAGTTCATCAACTTACGGATGAAGATGCTAAACTAGATGGATTTAGTAGCGTAGATGAGCTTATTGACGCACTTAGAAGAACGTATGGGAACATCGATGACGGCAGTGATGTGTCAATAATTAAGCTAGAGGTAATCCAAAGATTTGATGATTTAAGAAACCACGACCCCTACTACGGTCTTAACCCGTCAGATATAGCTAGGATCGGAATGAGGTATCTGAAGAACGAGCTTAGCGATGAAGAGAAGAGAGTATTAGAGCTATTGAGTAAGGGACTATCTATAAGAAGAGCTGCTGTTAAACTTTACGGTTCCCCAGATAGAAGATCGAAGATCAGAAGGATTGTTAGAAGAGTTCTCGGAGAACTTAGAAGAAGGGGCATAGTCAGGGTCTCAGAAAACCTCGAAGACCATACCACAGTAGGTGAGGTTCAGCTCTGATATAGGTTTATATCAGTTGATATCGTCACCCCACTTCTTTCCCGCACCCCGCTCAGAACCTCATCGAGCTCGGGGCACTCCCAGACACCCACACCTGGGGCAGCTCGAGGAGAGCCCCAGGAGCTCTTGACCCCTCGTCGAGACTACTTCTGCATATAAAGCCTAGAAACACTTACAAGTGTTTCCACCTAAATTAACCGATATGAACAGATACGAAACCCGAAGCAACTACACAAAGCGAGCACAATATGACTAACGGGAAACTAAAACTCGAGTTTTCGCGCACAACTATATAACTATAGTTGCCTCGTTAGTGAGGACGGTATATTTACTGATAATATCGAGATATAGTGATAGCAGTTTGAGTCCTAGTCGTGGTAGATGTTTATGCTTATTTTCCTATTTTTTCACTCTTCACTCGGTGTAACGGTGCAAAGGCTACCACCTGAAGTAGAGAAAACACTAGCGAAATATCAAGAAGTCGAAGCGCAACTAGCTTCCGTTATGACCCAAAAAGGTACTGTGATATCCTATATAAAGGAGATAGAGAGGGCTTTAGGGATACTCAAGGACTTACCTAGTGACGCAGTTGTCTATAGAAGCACGGGCCACGTGCTCGTCAAGGTAAGTAAAGACGACGCTGTAAAGGATTTAGAAGGGAAAAAAGAGGAGCTGGAGATAAGACTAACTAGCCTTGAGAGAATGGAGAGTATATTGAAGAAGCAACTCGAGGAGTTGAGGAGCACTCTCAGTAAGCATATGAAGACGGTAGCAGAACCTCGTAAAGAGGAAGAGGAGTGATTCGTAGATTGATGTTAGAGGCATGTAGTCTAGCGTTCATCCCTAGCTTCTTCAGCTTATTACTATATATTAAAACTCTCAGGCTACTTGAGTGCCCTAAATGAGGGTAGAAGCTAACGCATGTTTTTCTGTGTGGAGAGGGTGTGGCATAAAGTATTTTCATCTAGTTGTGCTACTAAGCGTTCTCGGCGGGTTCTTCAAGATTGTTAGTGGTGTGTTTTTCGGGTCAAAAGCTGCTTTAGTTGATGCTTTAACGAGCATAGTAAACGTTGTCGCAGCACTAGTAGTTGCTAAATACGAGAGCATGAGTCTGATGCCTCCTGACACAGACCACCATTATGGGCACAAAAGAATGTTTGTAGGTGGAAGCATGTTTTCCATAAGTCTCTACTCTGTAGTCGGAGGAGCTATGTTAGTAGACCTCATTTATAGTGGCATCGGGAGATACGAGGTCCATATACTCGCAACAGTATTTGCTACTCTAGGTGCGCTACCATACTTGACAGCTATACTCATCTCCAAGAAAATGGGGGGATCTTTTGGAACGTACGCTAAATTCACTATGGTAGAGATAATCGAGTGTTTAGTGGTCATAACGTCATCACTTGGAGGTGCCATAGTGAACTACCTAATAGACCTTACTGGAGCCTCCTTTCTCCTCATTTATCTATACGTCGAGATCGTTAGAGAAGTGAGGAATTTACTGCACGTAATTAGCGACAAAGCACCTATTTACCTGACTGAAAAAATTAGAAAGATATCGGAAGATCTTGATATAGAGATCAGGAGCATAAGGGTAAGAGAGGTGGTTCCAGGTAAGTACCATGGAGACATGGTTATAGCTTTACCGGCAGAGACAACTATAAGAAAAGCTCACGAAGTCGCTGACACAATAGAGACATCTCTTAAAGCCCTCGGGATAGACGTAGACTTAGTAGTCCACGTTGAACCTGCGTAACGTAGCCAACACAGCTCTAACCCCAGGTTTTCGCACTCTGTTGCTCCACAACTAACTCAGTAATCCCGTTGGCGGTTGAGGTTATACACCGTTACGCTTAAAACTTCTCGAAGTTAGAAGTTTTGGAGGGCCCGTAGCTCAGCCAGGCAGAGCGGCGGATCAAGGGCCGAGGCTCCAGTCCGGGTCTTAGGACCGTATGGGATGACTTGGAGAGACCCGTAGGTCGGGGGTTCAAGTCCCCCCGGGCCCACCACATAGATGAGCTTGGGGCTCCTAACGTGTGATTTCCCACACACTTACTTCACTCATCAAGGCCGAGACTCTTGAGAGAAGACTGAACCCCTCTACACGATATAGAGCTCTAAGCCACGTACTTACTGCTTTAACAGTGTCTCCACTAGCTATACTAACTACAGCTCGAGTATTTAGCTCGCTTGTTACCTAAATGCGTGAAGTTACGTCTAATTCATTCCAATTCTAGGTGAAGCCTAGGTGAAGCCGAAACACGAGACTTTTGGTTTTTATGGGAAGTAAGGAAGCCTGTCTTGTCTGTCCATAGCTTACCGCTGAGCAGATAGAGGAGGTAAAGGAGGAAGGTTTGTCACAAAAGTTTACGCAATGAAACCACTAAATTAGCCCTTTACTCAGGTTTGGGATCAAATAAGTTAATAACCTTGCTTAGTTTTTGTATGGGGTCATACGTGAGGAAGGAGTTTCGAGAAGTGCTAGAGAGAGGGGGTGTGAGAGTACTCGACGTCTATAGACATAAGGATAGAGATTCCATCAGGTTTATATATAGAGATAAGGTGTATCTAGTTAGTCTTAAAGGTTTCTACGACACCATGAAGCCGGAGGAGCTTCTCAACACTTTACTGTCTCAAGTCGAGGGGAAGTAAGAGTAGAACATACGGCTTCCTATAACGTCAGCATACTGCCCAAAACCTTCGGCTGTTTTTATTACACAAAACTACTTGCTACCTAAATCAGAAATAGAAGAACTAGCTTTATGACTTATGGATGGAAGTCGCCTGAGGTGAGTAGCGTTGGTCAGGTTGTTGCGACTTTACTCTTAGTTCAACCAGCTTTTTCCCTATTAACTTAACTACTTCATATTTGCCAACGTTATTTGGTACTTTCAGTATTACTAAAGCTGAAGGTTTGAACCACGCCCTCGGGTACTTCTTTTCTTCTACTTCGAATTTATAGCCTAAACTCTCACATACCTTAAGTACCTCAGCTAGCTTGGGCTCAGGTACTGTGAGCGCTTTAGAAAGCTTTCTTCCGTGTTTACGGCTTAGGTTTTGATCGAAGTAGTTTATCCATATTCTTACTTCCTTATCTACCATTAGACCTACCGGACTGTCTTACTTAATTAGAATGGCGTTTACTACTCCATCTCTTGATGGTCTAGACGTGACTTGAGCAAGACCTGCTTCAGTCTCGATTATTGACCCTTTAGTTATTATCCCTAACCTCACGTACTCTCTGTTAGCTCTATTCTCAACGACCTTAGTGATCTTTACCTTTCTACAGGTCTTTGCTTCTGGGTCGTAAACGTTAGCATACGACACTAGTTTGGCCCTAACGAGAATGCGTCCCCCCATAGCCCTCTCCTTTATCCTAACGTCCTTGCTCCCGATTTTTGTTAGTAGTGGATAACCACCTAGCTCGTACTTCCTCTTCTTCCTGCTGGGTCTTCTTACACCACCCGATATCTTCCTAGAGTCGTTTCCTTGGTATATAGCCATATGTTGCTGCCCACTAGTTAAGGTGGTGCTTGCTTATTAAGCTTGTGAAATTACTGAAAAGTTTTTAGGATTAACTAATGCCCCTATAGTGGGGAAAAAGAGTGGTGAGACCGGCTCTTAGGTCGAGATCGCCGAGGAGGGTAGCCAAGAGAACCCCAAGCGGTAAGTCTAAGGTATTCTACGAAAAGAGAGGTTCGTATGTCGCCAACTGCTCAGTGTGCGGTAAACCTCTTGGAGGGGTTCCGAAGGACCTTAAAGAAGTAAGACGCGGATCTAAGTCGCGTAAGAGACCGGAGAGACCATACGCTGGAACAATTTGTCCCACGTGTTTAGCACTAGCATACAAAATAGCAATACGTAGTGCGTAACCTAGGCGGTGGTTTTGGTAGATTTTTGCGAGGCCGGCTTGGTCGTCGCTATAAGTGGAAAGCCAGGGAGTGGTAAGACTACACTAGCTAAAAACATAGCTAGAGAACTCAACCTGAGATACGTCTCCATGGGACAGATCTTCAGGGACATAGCTACTAAGAGAATGATCAGCCTCGAAGAGCTTAGTAGAATAGCTGAAGAAGATCCAAGCATAGACTACCTTATCGACAGTACGGCTATAGAAGAAGCTAAAAAAGGTTGTGTCGTCCTCGATGGACACCTAACGGGGTGGATACTTAAGGATATCGCGCATATTAAGATACTCACATATGCTCCCCTACATGTTAGGGTAGAGAGACTAGCGAAACGGGACGGAAAAAGTGTAGAGGAAGCATTACACGAAATTAAAGTAAGAGAAAACTCTGAAGTTAAGAGGTACAAGAAGTATTATGAAATCGATGTAAACAACTTAGACGTATTCGACATCATACTTAACACGTCTTTGTTAAGTGAAGAAGAAGCAACTAGAGTAGCTACTGAAGTAATTAAGGTTCTTGCGCCATTAAAATTTAAGAAAAAAGAGAAGAAGTTGTAAGGGAGATAGCCGGGGTGCCCGAGCGGTCTAAGGGGCCGGCCTTGAGAGCCGGTGGGCTAACCGCCCACGCGGGTTCGAATCCCGCCCCCGGCGCCTCATGGAACTCTAACTTTGAGTAGTGGTTTAGCATCGATCAGCGCTACCTGGTTAATCCCCGCGCAAGTTCTATAGGTTAGTGCTGTAGCCGGATCTTCGAGCCTAGGATTAAACTTCTTTTAGAGCATATTATTGAAGCATAGATGTTAGTATGAGACTCGATACTCAATGAATAGAGTAGCATATTTCCAGACTATGGTGACTGTCCGCAGGTTGTCTAGCTTTCGGTTTTTCTAATTATTTGGGTTACCTCCGTGGTTTTCGGGAGCCGACATAAGGGTATATGGATGACTATATGTTTGAATAATTAGGAGCCGGCGAGCTAGTGAGCCATTAGCGAGGGACAGGCTCTGTAAACCACTCTTCACCAATGGATCTAGGAAACCCGGTGAACCCCAAGAGCCGTAGGCGGGGAGAACGTGGACTAGCAGGTGGAATGAACCCGTGCCCAGAAAAACTAAGACGACCTAGTTGATGAGCTAAACAACTACTTCTTTTCATCCATCCATTCTGTTTTACCTCTTGCGTTAGAAAGATTACGAGGCACTCTATTAGGATGTGGAAACTGTATTTAGATTAGTTCTTATAAGTAACTCTTAGTTCGAGTAGAGAGTGTGGTGAGAGTAATTAAAAAAGGTAGGCTTGTTGTTTTCGTGAGTTACGGTCCTAGGTCCCAGCAGAATATTAGAAAACTTAGTTTAATAGTAGAGAAACTTAAGGAATGCTTTGAGATATCGTTAGTTCACGTACCAGACGATGCGGCAGACGATCTGCCTTATATTAGAATAGAGCCGCTAGATGGCACAGAGATTTTATTCAAGGAAGTGAACTCGATACAAGAGTTTGAGAGTAAAGTTTAAATGCTTATCTCTCCCTTTGTATTTGGTGCTAGAATGTCCGAAGGTTCGGCTACAGCGATAGTGCTATTGAATACTGATATAGGGTCAGAGGATGAGGTACTAGAGCAACTATCAAGAATAGATGGTGTTATAGAAGCTAGTGTAGTTTATGGAGTCTACGACGTCGTAGTTAAGGTTAGAGCAAAAACAATTGAAGAGCTTAAAGAAATAATCACAAACAGGATCAGGAAACTCTCGAAAGTTAAGTCTACGTTAACGATGATCGTTGTAGAGGGCAAGACGTTCGAGAAGAGATAGGGTTGAAGATATCTATTGGAATAGACAGTGTCGACTCTCAATACGGAGGATGTACGACTCACGTTCTATACCGCATTTTTAAAAGACTCGTTGAGAACGGATATATCGAGAGTGTACTAGACTACCCGTACTTAGTTAGGCTAAACCCGTCAATACCGCACAAGACTCGCGGAAACGGAGCAGTAGCTATAAACCTCGAGCTTAAAAAGATAGCGTCCCTCGATACCCTAATAGACGAGGTAGCTAGTGTAATAGTAGAGTACGTTAATGGAATCCATGGTGACTTAATGAGAGTCTGTGCTGCTATAGTACCCTACGAGCTAAGTGGGTATTTTAACGATATCTATGTGAAGGCGTTAACGGATTTCGTACACTTAGACTACGTTAGCAACTTCATTAAGCCTATAAAGGATAAGGTTATCTTGCCTTTCGGGTTAAATAAGGGATGTGTGGGTGCTTTAGCTGCTCTAGGATGGGATAAGTCCAGGTGCAGTTATGAGCTCCTTATCTATAGACCGGTTTCTCATACCGAGGCCGATAGAAAGATGTTCGATAGTAGGTTTTTAGCTGAGCTAGACTCTTTAGAGGAGTATAGAACGTTTTGCAACTACGACTATGAAGGTGGTAGAGCTGTATCAGTACCTCATGGACCTGACCCAGTGCTTCTGGGAATACGTGGGCTGGACCCAGATAAACTAGTTAAAACTCTCAAATTTCTTAAATTAAGTGAGGTAGTTGAGGGATGGTGTGTTTTTAAAACAAACCAAGCTACTGGTGCACATATGGTCCCGAGAGCCTCACACGAGCTTAAACCCTTTAGAACAGGCTGTCTTACTGGAGTAGTCAAGCACGTGTCTATACGTCCTGGTGGAGACGTCGTTTTAAGCCTAACAGACGGGTTTGGAGAAATTGATGTGGCCGTATTTAAGGAAAGTGGTTTAACGAGATACGTTCGCCAACTAACTTCTGGTGATGTAATAAGAGCATGTGGGTCTGTGAAACTATGGGATAACTTAAGACCAGTTCTTCATGTAGAGCTCTTAGAAATCGTGGACCTCGCAGATAAGTACCTAAGGCTTAACCCAAGGTGCCCCAGATGCGGTGCGCGAATGAAATCTTCCGGAAGAAACAAGGGTTATAAGTGCTTAAAGTGCGGATTCAAAGCAGCTGACTTGCGACCAGAGACCTTAAAGTTGCTCAGAGATATAAACACCGGATTGTACCTACCCACGTGCGGATCCGTTAAGCACCTTAGCATCCCCGCTTCTCTTCTTAACACACCTTTAGACTGTTACGCAAAGCCTCCCACGGTAGTTTCAGACTTCTACTCACAGTAGCAGAGTCGAAAACCTGATAGTGGAGTACGGATTAGATAATACTTTTGATATTAAAGTAGAAACGTATAAGTAAATTTAAGTAAACGTTATAACTATTTAAAAGCTAAAAAGCTAGGTAACTAGTGGTGCGCACTTAGTGGGATCAGTTCTTAATAAAGATACAGTTGAAGTGAGGTTTCACGGTCGTGGAGGGCAGGGAGCAGTGACAGCGGCCCATATATTGGTAGACTCAGCAATGAGGGCGGGTCTTTGGGGTACCGCCTTCCCGTTCTTCGGCGCAGAAAGAAGAGGGGCTCCAGTGACAGCGTACGCTAGAATAAGTCATAGCAAAGTTCTAACAAAGTCTATGGTTAGGAGGCCTGACGCTGTCGCTGTCTTGGATCCAGCGATTATGAGGTACGTAAACGTGTTCGACGGGTTAAAAGAGAGTGGAGTTGCTGTTATCAACTGTACTGAGCCCCCAACGCTTCCAATTAAGATCAGGCTTTACGTCGTTGATGCGACGAAAATAGCTTTAGACTTAGGCCTAGTGCTTGCGGGCTGGCCTCTAGTTAACGTGGCGATGGTGGGTGCTCTCTCACGCGTTATCGGTATAAAACTGAACTACGTTCTCGAAGCGATAACTAACATTCTCACGGGGAGATCTGCAGAACTTAACGCCAAAGCTGCTGAAAGAGCTTATTATGAGGTGAGTGAAGTTGGAGCGAGCTGAGTACCTCTTACCCTTGTCGAGACCCAAAGTTGGAGTTCAGGGAGTCACCGGTAGTTGGAGAATTAGAAAGCCTACCATAAATTACGTTAAGTGTATTGGGTGTGGGTTGTGCTGGCTCTACTGCCCCGATAGTGTGATCGACATTGAAGATGTTGGCAGTCGGTTTAGGGTGAGTATAGACTATACTTACTGCAAAGGATGTGGGATCTGTGCGTCTGTCTGTCCCGTAAAGGCAATCGAGATGGTTAAGGAGGTGTAGTTTTATGGTTAGGCTTACTCTCACAGGTAACCACTGTGTTGCTTATGCTGTAAAGCTCTCAAAGGTTAAAGTAGTATCTGCATACCCTATCACACCTCAGACGACAATAGTTGAAAAGATTAGTGAGCTTGTTGACTTAGGTGACGCCGATATAAAAATGATAAGAGTAGAGTCAGAGCATTCAGCGCTGGCAGCAGTATATGGTGCGGCTACAGCCGGAGTTAGAGCGTTTACTGCGACTTCATCTCACGGTCTTCTCTATATGCATGAGATGGTTTGGTGGGTTGCTCAAGCCAGAGTCCCTCTAGTCATGGCAGTTGTTACGAGAACTATAGGACCTCCTTGGAATATTTGGACTGACCACCACGATATTATGGACCAAAGAGATACCGGTTGGTTGATAATGATGGCGGAGAACAACCAGGAAGTACTTGATGAAACAATAAAGCTCTTTAAGATAACTGAAGATCCGGAAGTCTACCTACCGGGTATTGTGGGATTAGATGCCTTCATCTTAAGTCATACCGTTGAACCAGTTGAGATACCTGAGCAAGAACTAGTTGACTCATTCCTTCCCGAGAGACGCCAACCTTACGTAATAAAGTCTGGTGAAGCACTAATTATGGGGAATGTTCCATCGGATCTTCTCACTAACTCTCGCATGAGGTGGGATATACATTTGGGGTTGAGGAGAGCTGAAAAAGTGATCGATAGAGTAGACATGGAGTGGGGAAAACTCACCGGTAGGCGTTATGGAGGTTTAACTGAGTGTTATAAGTGTGAGGATGCTGACTACCTTTTCGTGGGCATCGGGGCTTGGGTCGGCGACATGAGGCTAGCTGCAGATAGACTTAGAGCTGTTGGTATGAGATTTGGTGTTCTTAAGATTAGGTATGTACGACCGTTTCCGTATCTGAGGGTGTTGGATTCCGTTAGAGGCAAGAAGGGTGTCCTAGTCTTTGATAGATCGGTATCAGCTGGTTCTGCCGGACCGTTATTCTTAGATCTAGTGTCTCATATGTATCCACATAGACTGAACATCCCGATAAAGAATGTGGTAGCTGGTTTAGCTGGGTACGAAGTAAACTACGAGGACTTCTTCAGGATTGGTGAGTCATTCGTTAAAGAAGTATCAGAAACTGGGTGGGTATCAGAATTCCTCGAGTTTTATCCTGGGAGGTGATGAAGAGTGCCTTTAACTATCAGGGACCTACCTAAAGAGAAATACGTATTACCTGGCAACGCTGCCTGCCCCGGATGCCCTGAGGCCATGGGTTTGAGGTACGTCGGCATGGCTTTAGGCAGTAAAGCTATCTTAGTTATACCTGCTGGTTGTACATCAATAATCCAGGGGCTAATGCCCGGTTCTGGTCTCTCGTTTCCGATAGTGAATGTAGCGTTTAGTTCAGCTGATGCCGTAGCTTCTGGTGTAGCAGTTGCTAAAGAATTAATAGCTGAAGAATCCGTAGTTGTTGTATGGGCTGGTGACGGAGCTACTGCTGACATAGGTTTTGCTACACTTTCTGGAGCGGCAGAAAGAAACGATAACATTATACACATATGCGTTGACAACGAAGCGTACATGAACACAGGGATCCAGAGATCATCACTTACACCTCTTGGAGCGTGGACTACTACTACTTGGAGAGGAAAAACGGAACCTAAGAAGAACATGCCGTTGATCATGATTTCGCACGGTGTTCCGTACGTCGCTACAGCTAGTGTCGCCTACCCAATGGACTTTATAGAGAAGTTAAGAAAGGCGGCATCAATTAAAGGATTTAAGTATATTCACTTACATGCCCCATGTCCGGTTGGCTGGAGATTTGATCCCTCTGAAACCGTTGAGATAGCTAGGCTCGCTATTGAAACTGGGATGTGGGTACTGATGGAGGCTGAGAACGGGAAAATAAGGATATCGCCACCTAGCAAACCCTATATAGATAAAAACAGGAGGAAACCTTTAAAAGAGTACTTAGAGAGGCAGGGAAGATTTAGAGACGTATCTAACGAACTAATCAAAGAACTAGAAAAGGAAGTTGATGAATATTGGGAGCTACTAATAAGGTTATCTAGCCAGTAAGTTCAGTAAAGCTATCGATACTACAAAGACTAATGAAATGAGTATTAACTGCTTTGGAGTGATCTCAAACACTGACTCTACCTCCTCAAAAAACCTAACAAGTCCAGCCCCAGGAGAGACCGGCGCCTCCTTACGCTTTCTTCTAGTAGTAGACATTATCTTACCATAATACTTTAGTACTTAGAGATATAAGCGTTCAGAGCCCTACCCTTTGGATCTGATATGTTGACCATCAAAGAAGTTCAAAAAATGATGAAGTCTATGTTTTATGAGAGAGACCGCTCTAGAGGGGTATATGCAACATTCACATGGTTAGTTGAAGAAGTGGGGGAGTTAGCTGAAGCAATTCTAGGTAATGATATAAAGAGTATTCAGGAGGAAATAGCTGACGTAATAGCGTGGACACTTTCTTTAGCAAACCTACTTGATATAGACGTAGAAGAAGCCATCAAGGAAAAGTATTACCGAAACACGGTTAGTGGGATATAACTCCCACTCCATAGGAAAAGAAGGGGTGAACACTCGAGCAGATACCCAGACACCCCACCTTATCTATTGGACATTCTAAGAGTTATTGAAGATCCGGTTTTCGTTTATATTTAAATTGTTTGTATAAAGTTGTTACTAAGTATGTATCAAAGAATAGTTTATAGAGTCACTATCAAACTATTAACTTTACTCTATACTTCACTCTTTTACTGTATTGTGTATACGATCTTTGTGAAATTCTGGAGTGGAAATAAAGGGGTGTGAGCACGCATGTTCTGGTGGGAATAGTATGGGATTCACTGGAAAAGATGGGGTATGGTTAGAGAAGTTAGTTAAACTAAGAGTTTCGGCTTCGACCTTGGGAATGTATTGAGTTAAAGGCTTCTACCTACCACTCTTGGTTGAGGAACTATTGATGTTGTTAAGAATATTAAGCAGGTTACTTACCATCTCATTAAACGAGCTCGAGAGTGGAGATTCGGGCTTATCTATGATTAAGATTCTCCCATTCTTTACGTACTCCGGTAATTCAGGGTCTAATGGGA
The DNA here is from genome assembly GCA_030550455.1 of Thermoproteota archaeon. Lineage (GTDB taxonomy): Archaea > Thermoproteota > Thermoprotei_A > Sulfolobales > NBVN01 > DRZP01. The sequence continues at coordinate 49,166 of JAUQPH010000002.1, read as the reverse complement.
TCTTTGCTAGTATAGGTATCTTGTACTTTGATGACAGCGTTTCGACTACTGAGTCACCAAAGATGTAATACTTGGTATTTGTCCCCGGACAGTAGAAGTAACTCATGTTCTCGACGAGCCCGATCGGTTTTATTCCAACTAGTTTAGCGAAATTGATCGCTCTTGCTACAACGTTTTTAGCTACATCAGATGGTATAGTAACGATCAATGAACCATCTATATACTTCACTGTCTGCGCTAGAGTTAGTGCTTCATCACCTGTTCCTGGAGGCATATCTATTACTAAAAAGTCTAGATTACCCCAATTTACTTCTGTTAGCAATTGAATTATTGCGCTAGACTTTAGGGGACCTCTCCAAATAACCGGAGACTCCTCTTCTGGAGTTAGAAATGCTAAGGACATTACCTTAACTCCTAGAGGCCCTTCGACAGGCTCTACTTTATCGAGAGTTAAGCCAGGACGCTTACTTCTTAAACCCAGAAATAGGTGTGAAGATGGGCCATGAAAATCCAGATCTAATAAACCCACTTTTAAACCACTTCTAGCTAGAGCAACAGCCATGTAGGATGCGATCAAAGACTTTCCAACACCGCCTTTACCACTCATTACCGAGACTTTATAATTTATTTGCTCTAGAACTTCCCGTATTTTCTTATCTACAGCGTCTCGCGGATTAAGAGTCGACAGGTTTACTCTTATTTTAACTCACCTTTCTAACGTCAATCAATTCTAAGGAGAATCTATCGTTGTCGATAGTTACATCGACTTGAGCGGGAATATAGCCAAGGTCTATCAACCTTTGTGCTGTTACCTCAATATACCTAGTCTTACCATCAATAGTTCTATAATACCTATAGACCTGAGAAGCAATTCTTACCTCACCTAATACTTTAATGTTAATCGTTCTCTCCCCCAGATCAAGCACAGTTAAATTAGACCACGTAGCTCTAATTTGAGAGTTAAAGAAGACATCATCAATTCTCTCCGACTTAAAGGCTAGCCCCAATACTTCAGCTACAGTGTATAGTGGACCTTGACTAGCATACATATACGATGTAAACGTAGTTTTAGTTGATTCGTTTAATGTCGTAACTTCTTTGCTTATATAGATATAGACATAGTCAAGTGTACCTAATACGAAAGTAGTATATGGAATATTCCCTCTGATTTTAAATACTAAGATTATCGACTCGTTTTTAACTCGGTCTCCACTAACAAAACTCTTTAGAACCTCCATTGGGTCTTCTTTGGTGTTGGACCCTGATGGAGGTTGAGCCGTAATGATTATATTATATACTAAAACACCTGAGATAATTAGAATTATTCCTAAGAATATCAGGTCATACCTTACTTTTCTGTACTTCTTTTTAGCTATCTGCTTGCCGACTTGCTTTTTCCTTTTTTGGCTCACTGCATACCTCCAACTTGTGTACTATCTCGTAAAATAAGTTCCGATAGGATGTGTGAGTATATTATGAAGATGAGTGTAGTCATACCGAGACTCTTCTAATTCTAATGACTTCTTCATACTCCTCAACTAGACCGTAAACTAAGACGGCTATATCTCCCGCCTTAAGCTGACCACTCGAGATTAAGAGTTCGTAAAGCTTTTCAAGCCCCTCAGAATACGAGCCAGCCTCAATAACGTATGTAGAGAGCCCCCACATTACTGAAAGCTTTCTAGCAACTTCAGGCTTCGGTACACCAACGTACACGGGCACTCTAGGCCTCATAATGGAAGCTCTTTTTGCCGTAGCACCTTTCATACTGTAGATAGCTATCGCAGCTCCAAGGTCTTCAGCTAGTTCGATTACTCCCTTAACGAATCTGGTTCGAAGATCTGGGGCAGGTCTTTCTTGAGTTTGTGGTAGTCCAGCTTCAGCCACCTTTATTATCTTATTTAACCACCGAACTACCTCTACTGGGTATTTACCGATAGCTGTTTCTCCAGTTACCATCAACGCGTCAACACCGCCTTGAACAGCCTCGTAGACGTCAACAACTTCAGCTCTCGTAGGAACCGGGTTATCAATCATGGATTCTAGTAATTGTGTAGCAATTATTACTGGTTTTCCGTACTCTCTGCTTTTCTTTATAATCTTCTTCTGAAGGAACGGAATTTCTTCGAGTCCTAAGTTCATGCCTAGGTCTCCTCGAGCTACCACAACCCCATCGGACTCGTCGATGATCGAGTCCAAATTCTTCAGCGCACTAAGAGTCTCTATCTTCACGAGGATGTGGGATCCGCAGCTTAGTTTTTCTAGCAACTTTCTTACGTACAAAACATCAGAAGAACTTCTAACGTAACTTAATCCAACATAGTCGAAACCCTCAGAACACGCGAACTTTAGGTCATCTAGGTCTTTTTTGCTTAAAATAGGTAAATCGAACTCTTTTCCCTTCACAATAAATGCCTTCCTAGACGATAGTTCAGAATCTGTTTGAGCAACAGCGTCAAAGTAGCTGTCACCGACTTCTATGATGCTAAACGAAACTCTTCCATCGCTCATGAGCACGATATCGCCTTGCGAGACCTCTTCAATTACCTTCTTAGGTACGTCGATCGGCACTTCAATTACTTCCTTATTCTTTAGTGCCGTAGGTGAGCTAGCCATCGAGAACCTAACTATAGACCCTTTTTTGACATTAATACTTTCATCGAGTTTACCCAATCTAAGTGAGGGACCCATTAAGTCCCCTATCATCGCGATATATCTACCACAACCTGACTCGACCTCTCTTACTATATTGATGTAGCTAGACCATGAACTTCTATCTCCGTGAGCGAAGTTTATTCTAAACCCACTAACTCCAAGAGATACCATCCTACTAATCACGTCGCTATTACCAGACGCGGGACCTAGGGACGCCACTATCTTAACATTCAAGCTACCACCAAGTCTTATTGTGTATCACCGTTAAGAGTGAACTCCTCAGGGTCTTAGGAAACGTTTCAGCATCTACAGTTAAGTAAACAAGGAGCGAATGTCTTTAAGGGCAGTCACAGATATTCAGAGACTTACTAAAAGTTTGTTTTAACCTACTACTACGGGTGATTGATGCTTGCCGACTGTAATGAGCACTATAAAGTATGAATGACTGTAAGTTAGCGTAGTCACCTACCTTTTCGAGATCTTACTGCTGAGTCAAGCCGGCACTGTAGTTTATCGCAAACGCTTTGTGAACTTTTAAGAGTTCTTGCTATTTTTGTTATATCTGCGTCATCCACGATCAACTCAAGCACTCTAGCTACTTCACAGGCTCTATCATGGTCTAGACCGTGCTGTATTAGCATGTCTTCCAACACTTCATGCTTCTTCGTAATGGCTTTAGATACCTCAAGACCGAGCTCACTAATAGCTATTCCTTCGGAGCTCTTTGTTATTAAGCCCATACGTAACAGCTTTCTAAGCATTAGGGAAGTAGTTGGCTTCGCGACACCTAGGATCTTTGAGACCTCTATAAGCTTGATACAACACCTTTTTCCACGCTTCGTAGTTAGGTATAGTATAGCGAGTAAGTAGTCTACTAATTCCGGAGTTAAATTATCGGCCAAGCGACCACCTCAAAGCTCCTCCTATAAGTGTTACAGTTAGGCTTATAATTCCTATAGAGAAAGAGGTCTGAATATTAAGTAGTATCGACATTAAGTAACCTGGGACGGAAATCAGCAACCCTAGGGCGAGAAAGATCTTTAGGTTAACTCGCCTAGCTACACGCAAAGAAAAAACGCTGGGCAATACTATTAGTGCTGTCGCTATTACTGTACCGAAGACTTTTATAGTCGCAGATAGAGATAAAGATGTTGATGCGTATACTAAGTAGTAATAGGCTCTCACATTAAGACCCGAGACATAGGCTAAATCGGGGTCGAAGCTTATGTACTTAAGCTCTAGGTCGAAGAGATAGATTATTGACATCACTGTAACTGCCACTGCTGCTAGATAGACTAGGTCTGTCGGTGTAATCAGTAGTACGGAACCCCAGAGAACGCTTAAAGCTTTAGAAACCCCCAAGGGAGATATGCGCACAAGTCCCCACAGCGACCCTACAGCAATGATAGCGGACACCGAAGGAACTATCGCAACTACGACGTCTCTAGGTATCTTTAGCTTGACTAACTCGGCAACCAGGACCGACATGGCCATCGAGTAGAGAAATATGGTCAGCTGCATGGGTATGAATCCAGTAATGCTCTCAATTAATGCCCCTAGGAGAGAGGCAGCAAGCAGTGAGTGCAGTAACTCGTGTGCGAGTATCAGAGTCTGAGAAATTGTGAGCACATACCCGATAGAGCTGAAGGTTAGTCCTCCTAGTATTACGGCGATTAAACCTCCGAGAGCGATAGTATCCAGCACCAGCATTAGTCATTCAACCTTTAACGGCGTGATCCTCGGTGAGAATAGTTAACCCACCTACTTCAACCACACTTGGGTATGCCATCTTAAGGTTTTCTGGAGTTAACACCTTCCTAGCAGGTCCGTAGGACAGCACGGTTCTGTTTATTAAAACTACGGTTGGCTCAAAGTAAGTACATGTTGTAAGCTCGTGCGTACTCATAACAATGTCCATTCCCAAACTTTTGTGGAGTTTTAACAATAGGTCGATTAGTTCACATTTAGCATTTATATCCAAAGACGCTAAAGGTTCGTCAAGTACTAAAAGCTTAGGCTTTCTAACGATGACACTCGCAATTAAAGCTCTTTGAAGCTCCCCACCACTTAGTTCAGTTAGATACTTGTCTGCTAGGCTCTCTATCCCGATAACTCTAAGGGAAGCAAAGATAGCACGCTCAACTTCTTTATCAACATATCTAGGCGGTTTCTTAGTAGCGAGATAACCCATAGCCACAAGATCCCTGACTCTCATGAATGGGGTTGGTCTAGTCGATCCAGGTTGAGGTAGGTACCCAACGAGCCTAGAGAGCACCGTTCTCTCCTTATAGGGGTCAAATCCGTACACTCTCACCCTACCTCTCACCGGTTTTAGGAGACCTACTAACACCTTGATTAAAGTAGTCTTTCCAGCACCATTCGGTCCTAGTAGGAGAGTATAAAACGGTGAGTTGAGGTAAACCGTTACGGCCTCTATAGCGTAATAACTATCGTACTTAGCATAAACGTCGAGAACTTCAATCCCGCTTCCTGGAAGCTCCATACGTTCTCACCATAAACATGTACGTTACTAGAACGACTATGGCTACTAGAGGTGGAATAACGGTTATCAGATGCAGGTTTGTGGCCTGATTTTCTCGCTCTACTGTAATTATAGGAGTGCTTATTTCGAGGGCTATTGCGAGAGACGTAAGCTCTGGAGCAGTGGTTAAGAGCTTAGATAAGGGTACCACTACTAGACGAACACCTCGTTTGACCAACTCCTCGGCTACCTGAGGGTACGTGGTAAAGTCTAAGTCAGATATAACTAGAACATCATACACTACTCCATATTTATTGATAGCATCAAGAAGGTCTTTGGTTTCCAAGGGGACATCGTGTTCGTGTAGTAGTAAATACGTTACTTCAAGTCCAGCTTCGACACACGCGTATTGGAGTATAGGGGTTACCAACCCCACTCTAATAGTCTTTTCGTCTTTGACTAGGTACTCTATAGTGCTACTAAGTCTTTCAAGGTAATTAAGAAAAACCTTAAGTCGAGACTCATAATAGTCCCCACCCTCTGGGTCTAGAGCTACTAAAGCTTTATACAGCGATAATGCTATAGACCTGAGTCCACTAATAGATAGAAAGTACCCATGGGGGTTAACTTGACCTGTAACTGGGTTGATTAGCATCCTTAACCCGTTCTCTGAGTAGTTGCGATAGTTGAGCAGAATCCAATCGGATACCCTATGCCTATAGAGCTCTTCAATTCTCTCTTCTATGGGTAAATGAGAGGGACCGGTCATCAAAACCACTCTCACATCTCTAAGGAGCGTCATTAACTCTAGGGCTGGTGGTTCGTAGTGGTGTGGATCTGCTCCGAGGGGAACCAGTGATAAAGCGTTTACTCTTTCGCCACCGACAGCATTAACTATGACTAAAAGAGACGGGTGTGTTACGGCCACGAGAACCGAGCTACTATCAGCATGTACGAGTTGGTACGGCATAATAACTGCTGTAATAAGCAGTAATACCAGCAGTGAGCTTCTAACGGAGCTATTTCTCACTCCCATCCCCAGTTTTATATAATAAAACCACCTCTTATAAAGTTTTATATAATAAAACGGCTTACAGCAGATACTTATTCGCGTTGCCATGAGCTATGTTCTTACCCGTTCAGCTTTAAACACTTTTATTGCGCGTGGTACTCTACGTCAACGTTTTATACTGCATTACTTACTCATATCAAGATAAGACCTCTAATCAGGGTCTCTAAGATTGAGCACCTGCTATGCGTGAAGCAACCTCTCAGCACAGCAATCAATAGAAACACCCACATTAAAACCCATAACTGCGTCCCTAGATATATCTTCTTCTAGATAACAATTTACGCAGCACTCTTGCGCTAACACTAGAGTAGCCTAAGGAAAACAATATAACCAGTATGTGCTGTATACAGAGTCCTAGGCCTTAAGGCTTTCGCTGTGGGCTCAAATTCCCTTAATAAAGTCTCGAAAACTCTCACGTCAACACAGCAGCCTGAGGACTCCACGTATTCTAGTAACCTAATTACCTGGTTAACTGTAGGAAGAAAACTTATAACCGGAGCTGACGGGCGTACGACGCTTCTAAGATGTTGATAAACGTTCCACGGGTCTGGAATGTCTATGAAGACCGCATCAAAAGCTCTCTCATCAACTTTTTCGATCCCCTGCCGCGCATCGGCCACTCTTATGATGACGCTTTTCTCTAGACCAAGACTTGATAGGTTTCTTAAAGCAGCTTTTGCGTACTCAGGTCTCATTTCGTAACCTACGACTAAACCTCCAGGTCTAACTATGTTGGCTATGAAGGAGGTTAAGTAACCCGTTCCAACACCTATCTCAAGAACGTAGCTGCCAGGACCTATGCCTGAAAGGAGTATCATAAGCCCCGCATCCTTTGGGTATACGACTTGTGTAACTCTTTTAAACCTTGATACAAGGTCAAAGTGTAATGGTTTAAGAATGTAGGCCTTAATTCCTGTGCTTAATGAAATAGAAGACCCGTAACGAAGACCAACAACGTTGCTTATGTCTAAAGAACCCTTATCGCTCTCAAACTTTACTCCCCGAGAAACCTTAACGACCTTACGTCTTTTGCTGTCTACATAGACTAATACGTAATCCCCTTCACTAACGACATCAGAGCTCACTTTTAACACCCACGACAAAACCATAAGGATACAATAAATGCATACTCATAAGTCTCCACATTAGCGCTAGAAAATCTATACGATAAACTAGAAATACTTTGTTTAAAAGTTTCTGAGACACTAGTTTCAAATTTCATCGGAAAGCTTTACTATTTCGAAGTGAGATGAAATTAGAGGGATTAGGGTTTCATGTTGGTTGATGTGACTTGATGTCAATCCTTGGCTTCATCAATCTCGGGGCACCCTTCGTCAGTGCCTACGTCATCGGTCCCCACTCGTTCAGGGTAACCTCGACCCAGGGCTCTCCCTCATCTAGCTCGGGTTCACGACCGTGGGGAAACCCCTACATCCTGGCTTTGAACGCCTACCCACTCGGGTCTTCACTACGCACCCGCATCGTGGGTAGGTACGGAAGTGTTACGTGGGGGAATCTTGGCGACTAGTGCTTTCTCTGAGAGCTTACTGTGTATTGTTTCCCAAGGTGTTCTAGTGCTCCTCATCTCCTTACTGGTTCTTCTATAGCAACCATGTCCTCCTTCTCGAGGTCTTCGACGACGTGGACAGCGTTGGGGAGTAAGGTGGTTACCTGCTTAACGAGCTTGTTTACGAAGTCCTTTTCTCTGTTTCTCTCTCGTTTAGCGTACTTCTCGAACAGCTCCCTCTTACCAATTGATTGAGCAGTAGCTTTCTTCTTCTCGTAAACAATCTTCAAGCTCTGAAGGTACCTCAGGTCAACCCTGATGAACCCAATTTCTGGAGAATAACCGTCGAGAGATAGCTCGTTCGAATCCCACGCAACAACTCTCTCAACGCTGTAGACCTCGGTCTTCTTGAACGGAATAAGCACTCTATCATCCTTGAAGATCGCTTCTCCAACCATACAGCCCTCAGCTCCTCTGCTGAACCACTTCCCACTCTACGAAACCTCTAGGTACTCACTAGGGTCTCAGAGTTATCCACACTGCTTTCCTCTCGTAGTCAACCTTCATGAGCGCTACTTCGTTATTTCCTACCCTAAGTTATCGGAGGTACTTTCTCTAGCTTATACCAAGTGATCTCATCACGCTTTAAAAGTGACTCTAAGTAGCTCGGATCCGCATCTCCTTCTATTAGTATGTAGTAGAAACCGTCTACTACTGAGCTCTCAGTGACTTTAATCACTTCATATCTCTCAGTTATCGCCTTAATTATGTCTGACGCCAGGTTTTTGAAGTAGGTTGTGAAGTACACTGCTAGCTTAGGGGTGTTCTTTGGCACTGTATAGACCCACTTAACTACCTCTTTCAGGGCTTTAAATTCGTTGGAAAACACTTTCTCGATATCATCACCACTTAAACCTCTTGATATTTCATCTATGTTTTCGTAAACCCATGGACACATCAAGGATGTTGATACTTCAAGTGACGCTAGATTTACAAGTATTGGGAACATCTTACAGGAAAGAGGTTTCTCCTTTTGTATTTGGCATGCTCTGCTAGGAATATTGTAGAAGGGACAGTAACCATCTATGATAAAGCGATAAAAACCGTGACCTAAGTTTTTAAAGTTCAGTTTGAGATTCATGAGTTCACCTATCTTAGTATAGTAAAGAACTTCGTGCCACAAGAGTATAGGGTTCTCTCTTTCTTCGGTAAAAAAGCAGCAGTGTACGCACCTATAGCACTTAAACCTAATCCTTAACACCTCAGGTCTACGTATACGTAATCACCATCTTCAAGACCAAGGGCTCCTCTGAGGTACTTTGAGGACACTACCTCAAGAACGTTAGAGCTGTGTCTGGATAGATTCGGTCTTAACACGAGCACATCAATGGAGTCGGCAGCATCCGTACTTATTCTACCTAACCAATACTTGAATCCTCCAAATATGTCACTGCCTGATATAACGCTCTTTATGTATTGAGGTGAGCACCGTGCCTCTATCTCTTCTACTGAGAAACCGGTTTCAACATTTAGAGTCCCCGGGTACGGTTCTTCACCTAGTATCTCTGTTAAGACTATGTAGTATACGTGCTTGTTGACAAATATTCTCCCAAGACCTAACCCGCTCATCACTTTACCTCTTAGTCGCAGAAGTCCTCACCTCCTTAGATATTTTATCTGCTAAATATGTCGGCTCCGGGAGTTCGTGTTGTTTAAAAAGTGTTTTAGAAAGGATGCGTAAGTTGTTTAAGTTTACTTTATGTCCGATGCTGATGTAAAGCTCTTTTTTACCTCTATTTAGCACTAAACCTCCCACAAGGTCTCCGACAACTATGAGCTTTTCACCACCTAAGCTTTCCACTCTCCCATAGAGTAAGCTCTTGGCTACTCCTACCGAAGGCTTATCTAGGACAACACCTACGTGAGACGCTATTCCAAACTTCCTTGGGTGAGTAACACCATGTCCATCTACGACAAGTAAATCCGGTTCGTGATCGAGGAGCTCGCAGGCCTTAATAAGTAGGGGGGCCTCCCTGAATGCCAGCAAGCCGGGTATGTAAGGTACTCTAACCTCTCCTCCGACCACCACGTATTCTACGAGTTCAAGGTGAGGATAGTTAAGTAATGCTACTACAGCTATTCCCCTATCCCTAGAGTAGCTTACATCTAGACCGGCTACGTACTTTACTCTAGAGAGGTCTATCTCGGATATAACCAGGTTTGAAGATAGCTTTTGCTGGAGTCTCTTTGCCACTTCAGTATCAAACTCCATCAATCAAGCTACCGGGTAGAATTTTTCGTACGACTTATCGCGAGCTACGACAGCGATGTCAACTCCGTCTCCCGAAACAGCGTCTCTACTTATTGCCGCTCTTACAGCGTTAAAGACTAGCTTTTCCGCTTCACTAACCTCTAGGTCTTCCCTATAGCCTCCCTCGATTATACCTATAGCTATTGGTGCACCAGTTCCTATAGCTGCGTAGCTATCCTCTATTAAAGACCCTAAAGGATCCATGACGAACAGATGCGGACCTGTTTCATCTATTCCACCGAATATTATCTCCGATAGGAATGGATAGTACTTGTACTGATATAGTAGTGTTGAGAGAAGCTTTGCTGCTCCTTTAACACTTATTTGATAACCTAATCGGATTTCATACGACTTAATCTCAACTGCTAACCATCTACTGATAGTCTGTATATCAGCAAAAAGTCCTGCCAGCGCCATCCCAAACCTATCTGCTAGCAAGTAAACCTTTTTACCAGCCTTACTGACTACATAACCACCATACGAAACTCTCTTCTCGGCGGCGAGAACAACCGCATCCCGTAGTTTCAAACCCACAGCTGTTGCTCCAGTGCCCAACCTATCGTAACCCATACACTTCCCCAACGAATAAGGGGTCAAGCATTATAAGTAGAACAGGCAGTGGGCCCGCGGGGATTTGAACCCCGGACCACCCGGTCTCCCATGAAGTCCAATATGAGCCGGGCGCTCTGCCTGGCTGAGCTACGGGCCCCAAAATCATTATTACCTCAGTTTTTAAGCGTTAGCTAAATAAAGCTTATTTCACTCTCCACATAATACTACTCCAGGGCCGGTAGCTCAGCCCGGAAGAGCGCTCGGTTTGCACCCGAGAGGTCCCGGGTTCAAATCCCGGCCGGTCCACCAACTATTTCCATATCGCATGCTATACCAGGGTATTCTGTGAAAGTGGGGAGTTTAGCTCTTTATGTTAGTGTGTAGTGCTAGCTTTACTCACGCGATGGCGACAAGATATAGTGGCTCTACGAATATAGTTGCTGCTAAACCAACTATTTAGTTTAGTGTAGAACGATGTTATCAAACAATAAGCTTACTTGAGTTATTTGAGGCTAGCTCCTGAATCGAGTGTTCAGTATCTTTCGAATCAGTTGAGCTTGGGTACGAGGGATAGGAGAAGTTCTGCGTCCTTGGGTGAACGCTAGAGCTTCGACCCACGATCTAATTTCGATAGGCACCTTATACTAGGTTTCTTGATTTTAGAAATTCCTCCTGTATGTTTAGGAGTTCCTCAACAGTAGAAGCTCTCCTGTATGACTCTAGTAATTCTCTATTTAGATACAAGAACGTCTGACCCCACTTAAATTGGGAAAGCACATTCAATGATTCTTCTAGGAAACCAGTAATATACAAAGCTGCAGCGATGGCCTCTGCCGAGCTAAGCAATGAGATACGCCCGTAGTTTATGGGGTTGCCAGCGATGAGTGCTGGTAGAATCCTCTTCGGTCCCCTCCAGCTTTTGCTTAAGTTCTCCACAACTCCCAGATCGCTTCTCCACGAAGAGTCTATAACGGCTATACCGCATTTCTTCACTAGCTCTCGATCTTGTGGTGAGAGCACTTTACTTGAATATACTGTGAGTAGTACACAGCATTTCGGTAGCTCATCAATTTGAGCACGTTGGGCAAGTCCTTTTCTAACTAGCTTAAGGGCTGTAGACTTCCGTGGGTCATCAGATCCGCATCTCAATACAAACAGCTTAACATTCATACTTCAGACCTTACTTACACCACGGAACAGCTTTTTTGAGAATTTATTAGCTATAGTGACGGTATAGTAGGAGACTAGCTAGTCGCTACATAAGAGTAATCCTTAAAACTCTTAAACTTCCTTCTAAAGGAATAGGGGCATAAGCGTGAGTGAAGAGGAAAAAGCGGAGATGGAGGAAAGAGTGGAGGACGTAGAAGAAGCTCCAGAAGCACTAGAGGAAGCACCACCTGATTTTGTTGTCGATGTTAGCGGACTCGAGATTATGATTAGAATCAGTGACTTACTCTATGAGGCATCTCGCTCTAGCGAGCCGACTAAATACATCGAGGAGATAAGTAAGCTAAGCAGTGTGTCAGTAACAAGAGAGAGAAAAAAGAGAGAAAGAAAAGTCGTTAAAGAGAAGAAGGCAGCGAAAAAGAAAAAGAAATCAAGCTGATGTTTCGACCTATTTAGAGAGCAAAGCCGCTCGTAACACAACCCCGCCTTCCCGCAGGTTTCAGACCTAACCTATACTCTAACCTGCTTTCACACGCATTTGCGTAGAGGAAAAGTAGAGACTGAGCCGACTTGGCTAAAAAGGTTAGGATGGAGGCCTCAAGTAACTATTTTGTGTTTCGTATTGGTTTATACTAGTTGATAGACGCAGCAAGACGTTCATGGGCATTTCTGTGTAGACCAGCATTTAGAGGCTACTCGATGAGGGAGTGAGAACCATGTAGATGAGGTGCGGGCTATCCCCGAGGGCGTCCAAATGTGGAACTTTCGGAGCGCCCTGAGTCCGATGGAACCCGAGTAAAAAATTCGAGAAGCGAGATGAGGCAGTGAATAATTTAATGCGGACTAACATTAGGGGGTTCAGCTCTGATGCAGGTTTATATTGGTTGATTTCATTGCCTCACCTCTTTCCCCCGCACTCCGCTCGGGTTTTCATCGGGCTTGGGGGCGTTCAGGGCGACCCATAGCACCCCACATCTTAGATGTCTCGGGGAGAGCCACCATCTACATTATCAAACGGCTCTCGATCCCTCATCGAGATGTATCTACATATATCACTATATAAGGTGTTTATAAACGTTTCTATCAATACCAACCGATACGAACAGATATGAAAAACTAAACAGTTTCACGAGGCTAAACCCATTTTTGAGTTACACACGAATTCTTGGCTGGCTTGAGATAGAAGGCTTTTGGTGGAGGTAAGGATTGTGGAAGCAGGTATCACGACAGCGAATTCCTAGAATTAACTACGAATTAGTCGAAGTGTTTTACAAATCAGTTCTGGTATCACACATCATATTTCAGAAATACCAGCTGTCATCATTTAGCCTTATGTTGTACTTCGGCTTGTTACTACTTGAGGATATCTCTCTTCTTTCTTTCCTCCTCGGGTCTAACCTTAACTATTCCCATGAACACTGCACAGCTAACGCAATAGCACCTCGTTACCGGGTATTTAGCTATGATCGATCCCTTCTTCTCTAGTTCATCAGCTAGTTGAGGATCCACTGGTGAGTACCATTTAGTCACACATATAGCTTTATCCTCCGGTATGAGCCTACCGCACTGGTCGCACTGTACAGTCTCAACCGACCCCTTACTTCCTTTTCTTCTGCCTCTACTTTCACGCTTTTTTGGCAAGAGATGCACCACAACCAGATAGCACAGAACTTTAAAAGCATTAGGTGCTGCCGATAATAGCAACTTCGGCTCGTGAGGGCGGTGAGTGTCTGGTGACAGAAGGGCTGTTTTCTTTTTGGTATTCACTTGGGTTGTTCGGATGTTTTGCTGTTTTCCACGGTCTTTCCGTAGTGACAGAAAAGCTTACAAGCCTTACGTAGACGGTAATATTGGAGTAGGGATGAACTCGATGAGCTTGGCGAGGGGGACTCTCGTGCACTCTGCTTCACCGCAGGGAACTGGGTGAACCACGGGCAACCGCTGGAGACACACTCCCGCAAGCGGGGTTGGGGGAGGAAGAGCCGATGAGGGGTAGATGGCTGGGAGGCTGAATATAGAAAGCATGAAAGCCATCTACTAAGAAACGACGCTATACTTCCTGTAATTTGTAGGATGCGGCTTTTGAGTCTCAATAATGTAAGACCCTAGACCAGGTATAAACGCGAGAGCATGGAATTGGGGAAGTGATGTAAGCTTACTTAAGATTTTTTCATAAAGGTCCGTGTCACCAGGAGAAACTATTTTTGCTATGTATCGTGCTGTAGAGACCTCAGGTAAGGAGAACGATATTAGTACTGCTGTATTTAAAAGTAGCTCTCTCGGAATGCTATTAACATCTTGTGTTATGAGAATAGACGATATGCCGTACTTTCTACCTTCTCTAAATAACCTCGATAATGCTCTCCCCTTTCTTAAGAATCTGTGCGCTTCGTCGATAACCAAAACAAGCTCTCTATTGAGGTCTTTGAACGTATGGTATAGTTCGTCGACGGCTATCTCGGATATTATGGTGGCTACTCCACTGCTCAATCTTGAGTAGTCGACTATTGTTACAGTATTTACGAACTCTACTATGCTTTTACCACCGGTTTTTAGGACGTTCTTCAACTTCTCTAGGTATGGTATGAGAGAGCGTACGACAGGCTGCGGAACTCCGAGGTCAATTTCTCCATAAGAAGCTCTCCAAACATATTCGAGGAGGTAATCAAGTCCTAAGCCTCCATGAGCAACACCATATACTTGCGATAATGCCTTCGAGAGAGCTATCCTCTGGAGGTTTCCGAGAGAGTATATTTCCGATATAGCGTCAGCTACAAACTCTGCCCGAGTCTTAGGGTCCTCTTCGTATACTCGAAATATGTCTACAGATAGCTCGGCAGCGTCAACACACTCGCACTCCCCGCACTCACGACAGTACTCGCTGTGTACGTCGAAGACGACAACAGGTATACCTAGAGCTCTAACTTGGTTAACTAAGTGCTTAGCTAGGGTGGATTTACCGGTACCAGTAGCACCAACAATTACGATGTTCCTATTAAGTCCTTTCTCAAATGGTATTAGAAGCTCTCTAGTTCTAACTCCTTTGATAACTTCGACTACTTTACCTGCTTTCAAGAAGCGGCTTCTGAGATATAGTTTAGTGGCACCACCTAGATATGGGAGAGTGGCTAGTATCGGGAGAGTATACGGTGAAAGTAGCGATAGTATAGCTAACACCACCAAGTTAGCGCTAGGTACTGCCGCAGATATGTAAGCTTGAACAATGTAAATAGCGACAGTAAAAACTAGGATTTCGAGTGATACCCCCCTCTTAATGATGACACTAAGAGGAGTTTCGAGAGGGACTCCTGCTAGGCCGACAATACCGGAACCCACTAGAGAAAATCCCAGCGAAAACATAGTGTAGTAGTAGTTAGCTGGAGTCCACAGCTTAAAATCTAGAGAGCCCCTTCTTCTTGAGAAGTTTAATACTAAACCGAGAACGTATGAAAACAGAAGGGATGTGAGGAGCTCGAATCGAGAGTAAACAGCTATAAGCACTACTATAAGTAAAGCCTCGATAAGGACTATCAACGCATTCCTTAACTTACTAGCAAGAAACCCGCATATTGCGACTATTAGCGGCATCAGAGGTAGATATTGGGGCGTAACGTAGCCGGGAGCACCAAAGGATACTCCAATGACTATGTTTAGAACCGCTATAGCGACCGCAGTTACTACTTCAGATATATACATCAAGTAGTACTCACTACGTAATTATTAAAACCACAACTCTATGTGGAGCCTCGCGCAACTGTTTCGGTTTTCATATCTGTTGATCGGTTGGTATGAATAGAGACACTTGTGAACACCTTATGCAGAGATATGTGGAGGTACCTAGATGAGGGATTCGAGAGCTGCTGTAACGCCCTAGACAACGGCTTTCCCCGAGGTACTTAGGTGTGGGGTGCTATGGGTCGCCCTGAACGCCCCTAAGCCCGATGAGATCCCGAGCGGAATGCGGAGAAAGGAGACGAGGCAGTGAAGTCAACCAATATAAAACTACGTCAGAGCTTAACCCAGAGAAACGGTAGCTCTAGACGCTACTTTAAGAAAGGAGTTAAGAGCTTTCTAGGTTGAGTAGTTAAATATGCTAATCGCAGTTCGTCCAATGTTTTTTCGTAATGCTACCCAGTTTTTAGCTCTAAGTGTCATATTCGAGCTAAAGAAGTGGAGCCGCGGCCGGGATTTGAACCCGGGACCTCCGCCTTACCAGGGCGGCGCTCCACCACGCTGAGCTACCGCGGCCCCTAATACTGTTGTGAATAGATTTAAATTGCTTAGTAAGGTCCACACACCAGAATTATATGTTATTTTAGCGAAGAGTTCTGCTTGCGTATTACGTGAGCGGACTCTAGTTAGTATCTTTGTGCACTACGGGTATTAAAGCATCAAACAGCAGTTGTAGGAGGTCTCTATTGCTCAGCGAGGTCTAGCTCGGCATCCTTTTAAGTTCTACGTGCTTTTAAGCTCAGCAGCATAAATGGGTTGGGCATACGGGAGTAGTACTAGCCCTAGATGATTTACCTGGCGCATGTGAAGAACTAGAGTGTTTAGGTAGACTGATTTCGATGTTTGATGGAGTTAAAGTAGGTCTACCCTTGCTCCTCAAGAAAGGAACAGAGCTACTAAGGGACATAGCTAAACTAGCTCGGAGAGCCGGTGTTCTAGGGGTTGCCGACTTTAAGCTTGCTGATATTGGGGATGTTATGAGTAGCTCTCTTGAGGCAATAGCGGAACTAGGTTATAGTGTAGCTATAGTTCATGCATTTGTAGGCGTTCGAGGAGGTTTAGAAGCCTTAGTGGATAGAGCGTCAAAGCTGGGTGTTAACGTAGCTCTACTAATTTCGATGAGTCACGAAGGATCTAAGGAGTTTTACGATAGACACTTTAGTGAGTTCCTGAAGATAGCTAGAGAGCTTGGTGTTTGGGGTGTCGTAGTTCCAGCAACTAGACCGCGCCTCGTAAGTGAAGCAAGAGCATCTCTCGGAAGCTCTACTAAGATTCTTTCGCCTGGTGTCGGTGTTCAAGGGGCTAAATACGGGACCGCCATATGTCATGGAGCAAACTACGAAATAATTGGTAGGTCTGTAGTTAAAGCTCCCGACCCGTTTAGAGCTGCCAGGGAGGTTATAGGCGAAGTAGAGAAAGAGGTGAGATCTTGCCTCACGAGCTCTGTCTAGAGGCTGTGAAATTAGGGTTAGTGAAGTTTGGTAAGTTCAAGTTGTCGTCGGGTATGGAGTCCTATTACTACATAAACTTTAAGGAAGCCACTATGGTACCAAGCTACATTAAGAGAGTAGCATACGAAATAGGGTTAATGGTGCGAAAAGAAAACGTTGACGCACTCGTTGGAGTTGCTGTAGCTGGAGCATTGATAGCCTCATACGTGGGAGCCCTATTCGATATGCCGGTAACTTTCGTTAGAAGTGAACCGAAAAACCATGGTTTAGGGAGAGATGTTGAGGGAGACGTAAGAAATTTGAGAGTCGCTATAGTTGACGATGTCTTAACTACTGGAGGCACTATAAGGAGAGCTTATGAAGCCCTCACAAGCTCTGGAGCCATCCCGGTGCTAGCTGCTGTAGCCTTTAATAGGCAGCAAGGTGGTGGAAAGCTCGTAAAAAATTTAGGGTTAAAGCTAGTATCTCTCTGTGATATAGCTAGTTTAGCTAGTGAAGCACTAAAAAGGAATTTAATCACTAAAGAGCAGTACGACTTAATAATGTCTCAGGTAGTTGAAGATTGAGCTACGTACCGTCGAAAGTGCTATCCAACGAGCAAGTTTATGGGAATTATTACATTCTAGTTGTCAGAACTCTTCGCAAGCTCAGAAAGACGCCACTACCGCCACAGTTCTCGATGGTTTGGGTTCCAGGAGTAGACTTAATACCACTGAGCTACGCCTACTACGAAAACGGACTAGCTAAGTTCTTCTACAAGGTTGTTGGTGAGGGCACTAAGAGCCTATCTCTCAGGAAGCCGGGAGATGTTATTGCTATTTCAGAGCCTATAGGGCAGAGCTTTATAGAGATCGAGAAGCCTGTGTTCTTAGTGGGTGGCTCAGGCATAGCACCAGTGCTCTACTATACTAAATACCTCGAGAGCTTTAGTGGAATATGGGGTGTTAAGCATGGAGAGCTAGCTGAGGCTCTAATCACGAGGTTTCCAAAGCTAAAGGTTTTAGCAGTTGCTAGTGAGGACTGCACTTTCGGTTTCTGCGGTAAGCTCACAGACTACTTAGACAAGTTGAACTTAAACAGCAACGAGCTAGTTCTCGTATCCGGACCTACGGAGATGGTTAAAAGAGTGTGTAGTTGGTTAAAAGGTCGCAGCGTTAAGTCAGGACTCGTTATAGCTGAAACACTAGTGAAGTGTGGTTTAGGAGCTTGCGGCAGTTGCGTGATCGGTGGGGTTCTACTCTGTAGAGACGGTCCTGTCATAGGGTGTGAAGCATTTTGACTGAAAAGTTAGAGACGAGAGTAGCTGGCTTACAGCTAGTACACCCAGTAATGAATGCTAGTGGTATACTAGGGTACTTACCTGAGCACGCGGATCTCATGGCATCTTGGGGGGTATCCGCCATCGTTTCGAAGACTTTCACTAGAGAGCCTAGAGAGGGCTACAACCCTCCTATAATAGTTAGGTTGCGCTGTGGAAGCCTTCTTAATGCCGTAGGTCTATCGAACCCGGGTAAAGCTGGTTTAAGGCCTTTTGTTGAGTCAGCTAAGAAACACGGGGTTCCAGTAATTGTGAGTGTTGGTGGTATTAGTGTCAACGATTTCATTGACGTAGCTATTACAGCTGAAGAGGTAGGTTCTAGTGCTGTTGAGCTAAACATGAGCTGTCCCCACTTCAAGGGAGGTGGTTTAGAGCTAGGTAGAGACCCTGTAGCAGTATTCAATACAGTTAGAGAAGTATCCTCGGCGATCAGAATCCCAGTTATAGTAAAGCTAGGGTTGTCCGATAGAATCGTGGATGCGTCGGTCAAGGCTCTTGAAGCAGGAGCTAAAGCTCTCACGCTTATAAATACTGTCAGGGGGATGGCTATTGATGTATACTCTTTTAAACCTCTTCTAACAAACGTATACGGAGGGCTCTCCGGCAAATCTATTCACCCAATTGCTGTCTGGGCGGTTTACTCAGTTTACAAGGAGACTCTAGCTGATATCATAGGCGTCGGTGGGGTATTTACGTGGAAAGATGCGGCAGAACTAATACTCGCCGGCTCGCGAGCTATCCAAGTGGGGACTGCGTTAGTATATCGGGGGCCGGATGCAGTAAGAAACATTGTAAGAGGACTTTATGTATGGCTAAGAAACGTAGGGGGGCGGTCTCTACTCGATTTAGTTGGGGCAGCACATGAACGTTAAAGCTATAAATTCGTTATCGATACTCGAGAATAAGTATCTGCGACTAACCGATTTTAGGTTATAAACAATCGTTTCCTCTAGTTAATGGCGGCAGACGTATGAATAGACCGAGGCTGTATGTAGCCAGCGAAGACGAGATCGTCAGCGGTAAGATTACGGACGTGTACTTCACCAGGACTAAGAGGATCTTGGAGGCTAAGGGGTTAGATAAGGTTAGGGTCAGGATGGAAGTTCACGTCTCTGATCTTCCTAGAGGCTACGAGTGGGCTGTTTACTCAGGCCTAGAGGAGGCTCTGAAGATACTGCAGGGCAAGCCCTTAGACGTCTACTCAATTCCCGAAGGAACTCTAGTTAGATCAAACACCCCGGTAATGCTCATAGAAGGTTCTTACGCTGACATGTGTCTATATGAAACAGCTGTTCTCGGGGTTTTAAGGCACACAACTTCCATAGCTACTAAAGCAGCCAGGATGAAAAAACTAGCTTTAGATAAAAGAGTCGTTTTCTTTGGTTTAAGAGCACTTCACCCAGCAATAGCTCCTGCTGTAGATAGAGCTGTGTTCATAGGTGGGGCTGACGCCGTATCTGGGGACTTTAGTCGCGAGTACCTAGGGGTGAACCCCGTTGGGACGATGCCGCACGCCCTCGTAGTAGTTTTTGGAGATAACGTTGCGTCTTGGAAGGCCTTCGATGAAGTTATTGAGCCAGAAGTACCTAGGATAATGCTCGTTGATACGTTCAATGATGAAAGAGTTGAAACTCTTCAAGCTATCGAGGCCTTAGGCAACCGTTTATATGGTGTCAGGCTTGATACTCCAAGAAGTAGGCGCGGAGATATGAGGGAAATAGTGGAGGAGATCAGGTGGACTCTCAAGGCTTTAGGGCATCCTAACATAAAAATAGTTGTTAGTGGTGGCGTAAACGAGAGGTCCATAGTTGAACTAAGAGACGTAGTAGACATATTTGGTGTCGGTACTTCTATTGCTTTCCCACCACCGGTTGATATCAGTATGGACATAGTTGAAGTTTATCGCAATGGCGCTTGGAGACCAATAGCTAAGAGAGGCAAAATGCCAGGTGCTAAGAAGGTTTATAGATGTGGAGTTTTAGACTACGAAGTTACTCTATGGAATGAAAGACCTTCAAGGTGCTTAGAAGACATTCTACTGAAGTGGCTAGAAAACGGCGTGTTAGTCAGGGACTACCCTACTCCATCCGAGATTCGGAACTATGTTCTCGATCAACTTAAGGAAATTCCAGAGCCTCAGGCTTTATAGCATCAGCAGTAGGCGGACATAAAGAAGCCTCGGTTTTTTAAATAACGTAGCCTTTGAGAATAGCATTGCGGTGCTGGGAATGGTCACCCTAGATCAAGTAGAGAAGTTCCTAGGTCAAGTAGTCAGAGATGAATACGGTAGAAACTTGGGTAAACTGATTGCCGTGTTTGCTGATGTGTCGGGGAATGTTGAGGCAGTGGAGATAGCTGTTAATGACTACGAGCTCGTTAAAGTCGAGGCAAACAGAATAATGAGAGCTCCAGACGCTCTAATCGTGCTCCCCGAGTGGAAGGTTGCCGCTATAGACGTCGAAAACAGGTTAGATAGAGTTAAAAAAAGAATAAGGTCCCTCGAAGAGCTCAATAGAAAGGGTATGATACCTACACACGCATATGAAGATATGAGAAAGAAGCTCGAAGCAGAGTTTAAGAAGATAAAAGATGAATCAAGTAAACTGAGGGAGGTACTTAAGAGTAAGATAAGCGAGCTCGACGATCAAGTTATTAGGTATGAGAGAGCCATAGCCAACGTTTACGTACTGTACATGAGCAACGAAATAAGTGAGCAGTCGTACAAGGCGTCTATGGACTTCATGAGAAACGCGAAGAGCAAGTGTCTGGACGAAAGGAAAGACGTTGAGAAGCACCTAGAGTTGCTGTCAAAGCTAGAAGCAGAACCTGTTGAGCCGCAAATAAAGGCAGCACCACCTCAAACGCAGGTTCCGGCGCAGTCTCAGGTACCTATACCCGTAGTGATTGTGGAAGAGTCTCAGCACTAAGCTGAGGTGCCTTAAGTTGAGCGTTTTTAATTTCATGAGCTTCTTGATGAAGAGATTGGCAGGTGATAAAAGGGGGAGGCAGGTAGAGCTCTCGGAACTCGTAGTAAGGCTTGATATGATATTAAAGGAGGTGAGGGACGTCACCGAGAGGCTGATAAACAGGTATAAGGACTTAGTTAGAGAAGCCCTAGTAGCTAAGTCTGAAAAGAAAAACGAGAGAGCATTAGTTTATGCTAATGAAGCTTCTCAGGTTTCTAGATACATAAAGAAAGCTATGATTACTGAGATGATCGTTGAGCAAGTTAAGCTTAGGCTAGAAACTCTCGGTGAAGTAGCTGACATAACTAAAGCTCTAGCTAGCATATCCTCACTGCTTCACATAGCAAGAGACTATGTAAGTGATATAGCTCCAAATCTGGCGATAGGCCTCGAGCTTACTATAAGTAAAACGAGAGAAATAGTAGCAGGCACGTCAGACACCATCCCAGTTAAGGTAGAGGACGCCCTTATTATATCTCCGGAAGCTAGAGAGTTACTAACAAAAGTCGAAAAGTCGGTTGAGGAGAAGCTATCACAGCTTCCAGAAATACCTCCGGAACTTCTCGTAGGTAGAGACAGAAGCGTGAGTGTTATTGAGGAAACTCTCAAGAACAAAAATGCTGTTGAAGGTGAGGTAGTTCAGGTAGCTAAGCCGAAAGCTAGAAAAGCCGGTGCTACGCGAGAACAGATAGCGGACTTCGTTCTGAACGTAGTACGGGAGCGCGGAGGCTTTATAGAGGTAGGATACGTAGCTGAGAAGCTAGGTGTAAGCAAGGACGACGTAATTCAGACTTTACTAGATCTAGAAAAGCAGGGGAAGATTTCAATAACTTACCAAAAACCGTAAGCAAGAGTTAGGTGAACTACTTTGAGTTCAACATCTCTAACGTACCTAGAGGGCTTAGCGCGTAACTATGCTGTAAGAGCGGTAATGAGTGACAGAGAGGGAAACTACGCTGATGCCATTAATTACTATAGGAGAGCCATAGAGGTTCTAGAGAAGATCTTACAGCTCTACCCGGACCACAGCCTTAACAGTATATACAAGCAATGGATAGGAGAGTATAGGAGGAGGATATCAGAGCTTGACGGCCTATTGGGCAAAGTGAGGATTTCCACTGGAGGGGGGTCAGAGAGTTCAGAAGACCTGGACGGATTCTTTAAAGTTGTTGAGAAAACTGGTGTAACTTTTGCCAACGTTGCCGATATGGAGAGCGTGAAGGAGGCTGTCAAAGAGTCTATAGTATTTCCGTCTAAAAGACCAGACCTCTTCCCCCTGGGGTGGCCTAAGGGAATACTCCTCTTCGGTCCTCCAGGATGCGGTAAAACGTATGTAGCAGCGGCAATAGCTGGAGAAATTGACGGCTACTTCATTAGCGTAGATGCTGCTAACATAATGTCTAAGTGGCTTGGTGAAGCAGAGAAGAGGGTCTCTAAACTCTTTACTAAAGCGAGAGAGTTGGCTAAAAATGGAAATCCCGTAATAATATTTATCGATGAAGTCGACTCTCTCTTTGGAACCTTTGAGACGGAGATAGGTGGGGAGGTTAGAGTTAGAAACCAGTTTCTAAAGGAAATGGACGGTCTTGATAGCAAGATGGATCCAAGACAGCTAGTTTTCGTTGTGGCGGCAACCAATAAGCCGTGGAGGTTGGATGAGGCCTTCATAAGGAGGTTTCAGAAGAGAATCTATGTTCCTCTTCCGTCTAAGGAAGCTAGGTTGGCCATACTCAAGATGTACTCTAAAAGCCTTAAGCTGGATCCGTCTGTAGACTTAGAGAAGCTATCTGAGATGCTCGACGGGTATACTTCAAGCGATATAGTCGATATAGTAGCAGCAGCCCACATGAGGACTGTTCGAGAGCTCTTCGAAGGTGTTGGAGGTAAGGGAGAGCCTAGGCCGATAAGAATGGAGGATTTTGCTGAAGTAATTAAGCACCGAAAACCTAGTGTCAACAGAGAGATGATAAAGGTCTACGAGATGTGGTACGAGAAGTATAAAGCCTTGTAGCAATTTTATAGGTAGTGTAACAAGAGACAGTGGGATCGTGGAGCTGAGTGTCTCAGTTTCAAAGTTTGATGGAAGGATAGAGCCCTTTAGTTTAGAGAAGCTTAGGGCGTCTGTCGAGAAGGCCCTGAAAGCTGTTGGACTCGAGAAGCACGTAGACGATATAGTGAAGGATGTCTTATCCGGTATACACGAGAAAAGAGAGGTTATAACCTCGCAGGAGATAGCAGATAGAGTAGAAAAAGCACTCATAGAGAGAATAGTATTTGATGAAAGATTTGAGCTAGCCGCTAGAAGGTATTTGTTAGCCAGGATTTATAACCATGTGTATGGCAAAAACGCGTGGAGAGAGTTCAATACGGAAGACCTGGCTTTAACTTATGCTTCCTTGAGGACTTTGGTCTCTAGGTACCTAGTTAAAGATCCTGTAACTCTAAGGCTACGGGAAACACCATCCCAGCTTTTCTGGAGGGTGGCGAGCTACGTAGCTAGTGTCGAGAGACCGGACCAGAGGGATCATTGGGCTAGAAGGTTTTACGAGATTATGTCCTCACTAAGGTTTCTACCTAACTCTCCAACATTAATGAACGCAGGCAGTAGACTCGGCATACTTTCTGCTTGCTTCGTCATTCCGGTACGCGATGCGATATCAACCGAAGAAGGAGACGGCATTTACGATGCTCTTAGAGCTCAGTCACTAATCTTTCAGCAAGGCGGTGGGTGCGGGTTCGACTTTAGTGAACTAAGGCCGGAAGGAGATGTAGTAGCTTCAACTGCGGGCGTAGCAAGCGGTCCCCTCTCCTTTATTAAGGTGTTCGACGTCAATACTGAGATAATAAAGCAGGGAGGCAGAAGGAGAGGAGCCAACATGGGTGTTCTCCATGTGTGGCACCCAGACATCGAGAAGTTCATACTGTCTAAGTCCGGCAAGCTTAAAGACGTAAACTTACAGAACTTCAACATAAGCGTTGGAATATATGATTACTTCATGGAGTCTGTTATAAAGGGGCAGAAGGTCCCTCTTATAAACCCGAGGAAGACCAGCCTCACAAAACTAAACGACTCTAGGTACTACGCTATAGTCAAAGCCAGACACTATATGAGTGAGGAGTGGGTTCAGGAGATAATACTGAAGGAGCTTGAGGAGTGGGGATGGTCAGTACCTCTGGAAAAATCTATACTAATAACTGTTGATGAAGCCATTCTGATAGCCGAAGCCGAGGGAGCTATAGTTAGGTGGGTGGACGCCGGAGAACTGTTTGATTCTATAGTAAAATCGGCTTGGGATTCCGGAGACCCCGGTCTTCTCTTCATAGATTCCATAAATAGGCGCCACCCAACGTGGTATCTAGGAAAGATCAACTCCACGAATCCGTGCGGTGAGCAGCCCCTTCTTGAGTGGGAGTCCTGCAACCTCGGTAGCATAAACCTCGAAAAATACGTTATAGAGGATTCAGGGGGTAGACCGGTAATAGACTGGAAGTCCCTTGCCGAAGACGTTAGCACAGCCGTTAGGTTCTTAGATAACGTTATATCTGTAGCAAAGTACCCATTAAAGCAGTTGCAGCTTGCTGTTGAGAGAACGAGAAAGGTGGGGTTGGGAGTTATGGGATGGGCCCACATGCTGATAAAGCTAGGGCTAAAATACGACTCTCCAGATGCTGTATACCTAGCTTACCATATAGCGGAGTTTATTGCTTATTGTGCCTATATGGCCAGCATTGAGCTCGCTAAAGAGAAAGGGCCCTTCCCAGCGTGGGATCCCAGGCTTTATAAACCCCTCTGGCAGACCGCATTAAAGGTAGACGATCTGTTTGCTAGAGCCGGTTTAAACCTTAGTGAAGTATCTGATAGAGCAAAGGAGTTAGTGCGCAGTAGGCCTCCCGTTGATTGGGGCTTAGTCGAAAACGCCATGCTCACACATGGATTGAGGAACGCCACTCTACTATCTATAGCGCCTACGGGCACTCTATCGATAATAGCTGGAACATCAAGCTCTATAGAACCCATATTTGCGCTGGCATTTACTAGAGTAGTAACCGTAGGAACCTTTATCGAGATTAATAGGCTGTTTCTTGATGCTTTGCGGAAGTACGAATTAGATGAGCAAGAACTAGTGAGATTAGTAGCTGAGTCTGGAACTATAGCCCACAACCCCTATTTCCCGAGGAAGCTCAAAGAGCTGTTTAGGACGGCCCACGACGTACCACCCAATTACCACGTATATCATCAAGCAGTATGGCAGCAGTGGGTTGATGCTGGTGTTAGTAAGACTGTAAACATGGTCTATGAGGCCACTCCGGCAGATGTTATGGAGACATACATACTGGCTTGGAGGTTAGGTTGCAAGGGAATTACAATATACAGAGACAAATCTAAGTCGAAGCAGGTAATATATTTCGGAGTTAAGATCTCGGAGAAAGCTGCTGGTGAAAGAAGGGAGGCACTGAAAGACGAGAAGGTTGAGGCAAGACCCGATAAATTTAGGGCAACAGCTTACGTACTCAAGGAGGGAGAAACCGGAGGTTGTACTACCTGTGAGTACTAGAGGAACTGTGGAGCGGTAGTTAACTAAAATCTGGTTGTGAGGATTTAAGGACTAGTTGAACGAATATCTAGGAACGCTGTTTGCGACCTTATTCTTCCTTAAGCATTCTCTCTAGGAGCTTCTTTCTCTGCTCTTTCACCCAAGACTTTATTGATACCTCGTAGATTAGGTCTACGAACTGCTCTTCATAGGGTAGCCCTACGAACGCCATTTGCTTGTTTATAGCTACTGCTGGAACACTCATTATGTTGTATGAGTCAGCTATATCAGGGTTTTCGTAAGCTTCTACTATATCGGATATCACTGCCTTATTGCCAGCCTTATAAGCTTCGTAAGCTATCATGTTAGCCATCAAAGCCACGTAGGGACAGTATGGACATGTCGGTGTCACGATCACCTCAACGTATACGGGTGCCTTAAGTTCGGAGATCTTCTTCATCGACCTCTCTGAGAGACCTGAGTCTCCCGTACTTAACCTAATGATCGTCTCGATAAGCCCTCTGAGTTCCTCACCAGCAGGCATCCCGGTGTACTTTATGTATCCTTCGATCATAGCTATAGACGGGATTCTCGAAATCCCGAATTTTTCAAATAGGTCGCTGTTAACCCCTCTCTCAACAACTACGTAATTAAGTAGAGGTGGGCTTGAAACACGAGCACTGGCACTCGCTAAAGCCTCGACCAACTTAATGGTATTATCACAGTATCTGCACTTCTTTCTGTCTTTCTCTACAAACACGTAAAGAGTGACCGGGTTTTTCATCTCTTTTAGAGCTTCTGCTATTGACTCTATATCGTCAGGCGAGAAAGACACCTCAAACATCTCATCTACGTTAAACACGCATCTCCCATAACTACATAGACGACCTAGATTATAAGCATATAGATAACCTGGGTTGTGATTAGACCGATGTAGTACCGAAGTTTTTGAGACCTTAGAAGCATCGTTTTACCGCAGCTCTATTTTTACCTAGAAACTGAGCACAGGAAAGCAAAACTGCGAACTCGATGAAGGCCGAGTTTACAATGTTGGGAGGGAGATGTTTAACGCTTGTCGCAAAGGACGACAGAGCTTCGGGTTTTGCGGCTCGGTCCAATAAGTGTATTTAGAGTGGCTGTTGTGCTTGCTTAATACTTGAAAAGACCATAGAGTATGGATGAGTAGGGTGAGTTGGGAAAAAGTGATAAAGCGCTTGAGCACCCTAGCTCTAATAGAGATTGACCAGGCGAGATCAGACTCTCTCTCACGTGACTTAGAGAGAATAATAGAGATGTTCAATAAAATCAACGAACTCGGTATACCTGAGGAAGTCGAGCCCCTCTACACTACGTTTTTTGGTGAGGTCAACTTGAGGGACGACCTAGAGTCCGAGTCTATGGGGATCAGAGAACTAGACCCTGTCGGAGAAAGGCTTGAAGATAGGTACTTAAAGTCTCCTAGGACTCTGTGAGAGCATGCTCCCACCTCAGTGCACTCAGGTAGCATCTATATCGATTAGGACTCTAAGAAAGAGAGTAGCGGAGGACCCGGACTTTCTCTTTAGCTATATAGACGAGGTCTATAGCGTCATCGAGAAATACGAGCATAGACTCAGAGCTTACATAACCTTGAGACCAAAGAGTGAAGTAGTAGAAGAAGCTGAAAGACTGTTAAAGTCTAAAGAGATTGGACCGTTGGGAGGAGCTCTTGTCGCAATAAAAGATAACATAAGCACTAAAGGCATTAGAACAACATGCGGCTCTAAGATGCTTGAAAGCTATGTTCCACCTTATGATGCGACAGTTGTATCAAAGATAAAGGAATCTGGTGGCATAATAATAGGCAAGACAAACATGGACGAATTTGCTATGGGGTCTACGACTGAGAACAGCGCCTTCTACCCAACACTAAACCCCTGGGACTACGGCAGAGTACCAGGAGGTTCTTCTGGAGGTAGTGCTGTAGCTGTAGCTGCTTGTGAGGCTACTGTGGCTTTAGGTTCTGACACGGGTGGATCCATACGGCTTCCAGCAGCATACACAGGTACTGTCGGTATAAAACCCACTTATGGGTTAGTTAGTAGATATGGACTCATAGCTTATGGTAGTAGTTTAGACCAGATAGGTCCTATTGCTAGGTACGTTGAGGATGCTGCTGTAGTGCTTGATGTTATTTCAGGACACGATCCTCGAGACTCTACTAGCTTAAGGGTAAGGACCGGGTATTTTAGGGACTATGTAGTAGATTATCCATTAAAGAACTATAGAGTGGCAGTAATTGAGGAGATGGTCAGCGAAGGAGTAGATAGAGGCGTCATGAAGGTATTCAGCAAGCTGCTAGAAAAACTCGAGGGTAGAGGCTTAACCGTGGAGTTCAAGAGAATGCCGCTATTACAATACTCTCTACCAACCTATTACATTATTGCTATGGCAGAGGCAAGCTCTAACTTAGCTAGATACGATGGTTTGAAGTATGGAGTTCGACTCGAGGTCGAGGGTAAGCTGTGGACGGATGTCTATAGGAAGGCTAGAATGCTCGGCTTCGGAGACGAAGTTAAAAGGAGGATTCTGATTGGAACATACGTTTTAAGTGAAGGTCTATATGAAGGATATTACCTCAAGGCCGCCAAGGTTAGAAGGCTTCTCTACGAGGAGTTCACGAAGTTGTTTAAAGTGTACGACTTAGCCATCTCTCTAACTTCTCCCATATTGCCGCCTCGAGTAGGAGAAGTCATCTCGGATCCCATAAAGCTCTATAGTTTGGACATAAACACTGTTCCTATAAACCTCGCTGGACTTCCAGCCTTAAGCGTTCCTGGAGGTTTTGTGGAAGGTTTGCCTGTCGGCATACAGGTCTTCGGTCCACCTCTTTCTGAAGGCTACATACTAAACCTAGCTAGAGTAATCGAGGTGATAAGGGATGAATAACGATGTTATGATAGGACTAGAGGTTCACGCTCAGATAACCTACTTAAGGACCAAACTGTTTTGTGGGTGCTCAAGTAACTACAGGGAGAACCCACCTAATACAAACGTGTGTCCAGTGTGCCTTGGCTTACCTGGAAGTCTACCCGTCCTCAATAAGGCAGCTCTTGAGAAGGCTATTGCGCTGTCGTTAGCACTTAACTGTAAGATATCTGATAAACTGCTCTTCGTGAGAAAGCACTACTTCTACCCGGATTTACCCAAGAACTACCAGATATCTCAGTACGACAGGTACGGTCTTACACCTATAGCAGTAAACGGTGAAGTGACTATAGAAGTCGACAACAAAGTTAAGACTATCAGAATTAGAAGAATTAATATAGAAGAAGATACTGGCAGAATAGTGTACCCGGAGAGATCTGTTCTTGGAAGTAAGTACGCTCTAATAGATTATAACAGAGCCGGGGTAGCCTTACTAGAGATAGTTACGGAACCCGATTTTCGCTCACCCAGAGAGGCCAGGGTTTTTCTGGATAAGCTGGGTTCGATACTCGAACACCTCGAAATAACTGATACATCGCTAGAAGGAGCTTTGAGAGCGGATGCAAACGTGTCTGTAAACGGTGGTTCTAGGATAGAGATCAAGAACATCGGTTCACCGAAAGACTTAGAAAAAGCCCTTAACTACGAGATCGCCCGCCAACTAAACATAATTAAGTCTGGTGGTACTATAGAGAGAGAAACTAGACACTGGATAAAAGAAAAGGGAATAACCGTAGCGTCTAGAGTTAAAGAACTCGAGGGTGAGTATAGGTATTTTCCTGACCCAGACTTACCTCCCATACCCATAAGTAAAGGTCTTATTGAGCTCATTTCAAAGTCTCTCCCGGAGCTACCAGATTCTAGAGCTAGAAGGATCGCTAAGGAGTACGGAGTCAGCGATTACGTCGCCTCAGTTCTTGTTCTTCACAAGAAGCTATGCGACCACTTCGAGCACTCTTCTAAGGTGTGTGGAAACCCGAAGCTTATATCGTCACTCTTAGTCAACGACTTACTTAGATGGGTAGATGAAGCAGGAATACCGCTAGCTGTAGGCATTAATAGACTAAATACTGACAGATTATGTAAACTTGTTCACTACTTTAGTAATGGACTAATAAGCATTAAGCTACTAAAAGACTATGTGAGGCAAGTAGTGCTTGAAGACATCAACCCCGAAGAGCTTGTCTCGCGAGGACTTACCACTATCGGTGAGGAAGAAGAGATAGAGAAAGTAGTAGATGATGTATTTAAGGAAAACCCTAAGGCTGTATCAGATGCTATTAAAGACCCTAAAGCTATAAATTTCCTCGTTGGTCAAGTTATGAGGAAGACTAAGGGTAGAGCCGACCCCAAACTCGTTAACGAGATAATTAGAAGGAGGTTAGCGGAATATGGACTTAAGTAGATACATCGATAGAGCTCTCAACGTTATCTCAAGTTCGTCATCTCTTAAATCGAGGCTGGAGGATTACCGGGAAGTTTTAGCTAGCTCTATCGCAAGATATGGAGATGTAGTGACCTTTAAGGATGAAGTGCGATACGTCTTCGTGGGAGACATTCACGGAAACCTCGAGGACCTCAGAAGTGTTTTGAGAAATTACGATGAGGAGCACTTAAAGAGTGGCAACATTAAAATGGTTTTTCTAGGTGACTACATAGACCGTGGTGAGAACCAGCTGGAAGTGATTGTTACTTTACTAGAGCTTAAGGCAGAGTATCCGGACTCAGTTTTTCTACTCAAAGGAAACCACGAGGGAGTAGACATAGTTGAACCTTCACCGCACGATTTCCCGGACGAGCTTATATCGCGTTATTTAATTAGTGAGGGATCGAGTATCTACGAGCTCTTCGTTAGTAACGTATTCACAAGGTTACACCTAGCGGCCTACTTCAAAAACTTCTTTCTAGCACTTCATGGAGGCTTACCTACGGCAACGTACAAGAAGACTCAAAGCGTAAGGGAGTATCTGTTAGGCTCGACATCAAGACCTTTACGTGATGTAGTAGTTGAAGTGTTATGGAACGACCCCATCGAGTCTAACGACGAAGCTCAAGAGTCTCCAAGAGGGGCTGGAATGCTCTTCGGGCGGCCCATCACTGAGTGGGTGGTAAAGACTTTCGACGTAAAGCTCGTAATAAGAGGTCACGAGGCGTGCGCTAAAGGCTACAAGCTCAACCACAACGGGAGGGTAATTACTCTCTTTAGCCGAATCGGTCCACCCTACTATAATACGGTGGGAGCGTTCTTAGAGATAGATGCTTCCGTTAAGGACTGGTATAGGTTAGTTAGGGAGCTTCAATCAGTTAAACTTATAAAGCGCTAACCTGTATAGACTCATCAGTAGCTCCAGGAGACTTGGGGCAACTCTTTATTTAATGGATCATAAACACGTAGGTTTTGACTCGTAGATTAGGGACCTCCTTGCTATAACCTCTAGGTAGTTTTCGGGCAACACTACTCTTCCTTCTTCGTAAGGAAACGCGTATGGTAACTCGATGGTTACTTCATATTCTCCAATTTGGACGACGAACCTAAGTCCGAACCTTATGTCTAGAGATTCCAACCTAGTGCCTTCCAACATCCTCTTCAACACGTAGGCTGTGCCAGCGATAGTCAGCTGGAGTTTGCCGAGGTTTCTTATCTTAGCCTTTGAGATAAGCTTAGAGGTTATTTCTCGGAAGGTTCTCCCTTTAGGTGGGTGTTCTCCCATTATTCCTCCAATAATTACTGAGTCAGCGCTCACTAGGTCTTCGGGGGTTAGGGTCTCCCGAGCTTTCGGGTCTAAGATAATTGGGTGCCTTAAACTATTATTAGCTACTAAGTCAACTACGCTAGCCTCAACAACATCTACCCCCAGTTCCTTGAGGGTGTTTCGCGTTCGTAAAGACTTTACGTTAGTAAAGAGAACACTATTTTTGAACAACTTCACCACGTAACTGTACTCACACATCAACCACGGAGATAGACACTCTTCTAGGTGTTCTACTACTACCTTCAACGTCTCCCAAAGGATATATTACTGTTTTAAATCAAATCTAGTGATTGGGTAAAGCTTTGAAGCTCCTTACTACCTTCTTTGCGGTGTTGCTGACATCTTCTCTAGTATTTAGTTGCCTTAACGTGTTCTCCGGCTTTAGCGACGGGCTCTGTCGATACCTAGGAGATGTGGGGAAATGTGTTGATGTTTTGGTTTACTCTGCTGGAGTTACCAAGATGGGAGAGAAAGTCTTAGGGCACCCTATTGAGGTACTTACAGCAGTTACTCGCGGGAGTGGTGCTGTTTTTATTTACGCAGAGCCTTTAGTTGATGAAACGTTCATTCTCTTCGCTAGAGTTGCTGCCTTAGTAGCATCTACCGTAGTTGGAGCTGAGTTCAATAAATACAACTACTTCGTTTTGATCAAGTCACCCGCCGCCAGAGTGCAGGGTCCATCGCTTAGTGCTGCTCTTGGAGTAGGCTTCGCACTAGCGATCCTCGGGGTTGATGTAAGAGAGCCAATAGCGATTACAGGTATTTTAATGCCGGATGGTAGTATAGGTCCTGTAGGGTACTTAACTGAGAAAATCGTAGCGCTATCATCCCTAGTTAAGAAGGTCTTCGTTCCTGCTAGCACCTTAGTCTCTGTGGTGGTTAACGGGACGGCAATGAGTTTAGTAGATTTTGGTAAGACTCTGGGTCTTGAAGTCGCAGAAGTACGTAGTGTTGATGAAGTATTGAAGTACCTCGGTATCGGTAGTCTCCTTACTAGGCAGTATTATGTAGAAGAACCACAGGTTTTTAGTAGAGTAATAAAGGGGTTAGTAGACCACCTAAGTGAAGCTATTAAGAAAGGACTAGCTGATGTTGCGGCTGTGTGTGGTGAGGAAGTCGCTAGTAAACTAGTAACAGAGTTCGAGCATGTAAGCAGTGAGGTCTTGGGGAAGCCGTTGGTGGGGAATTCAACTTACACTATAGGGCGGCTATTCTCACTATTGGTAAGAGTAGAGACTGAGGTGTGGAACTGTAGTGTGAGGAGAGGCTACAGTGATCTAGGTACTCTCGCTAGTTGGGCTTTAGAGAGGTTGAAGTCTGCTGAAAGCGCTTGTTACTTTTACTCTAAGACTAACGACATGTCAATAGGAGGCGCCATATCTATTTCCACAGCGTGCTGGTTCTTACTTGATTCATGGGAGGAATTTAACGCGTCAGCATTATCCTCTTCTAGTCTTGAGAGAAGGGTTTTAGGGTTAGTTAAGAGTGCTTGCGCAGCTGACACTGTTTTTGTTTTTCTTGACTTACTGAGTATGAGTAGTGGGCTTGCTAGTAGGGTAGACCGCCTGGAAGTAGATCCTAGGAGGCTTCAGCTACTTCTAGACTATGCTTCTGCCTTGGTGGATAGTCTCAGCGGGATAGAAACGCTCGGTCAGCAGCATAATCGGTCTATCAGCACGCTGAGGCGATATCTTCAGGTCGGGACTTCACTACTAGCTTCTAACTCGGTTATGTCACTAGTGTACGTCCTCAAAGTTCTACATGAGCTTTTATTGAACACTTACTATAGCCAATACGCAGACCTTCAGTACATCACCGAGATCTCTCGAGCTAGAGCCACCGCTCTCGCTATCTCCTCGGGTGACCCCATAATTTACGCTCTAGTGAAGCTTGGAGACAGCTGCGTAGATTCTTTCGAGGATACGATCGACTGCTCAAGTATATACTTGAAGGCTACTACTCTAGGTTTCGCACTTCGCTACCTCTTGGCGAGTGAAGCAGTAAGTTCTCAGAGTTACGTGTGGCAACTACTGTTTGCTTCAGTAGCTTCCGCAGTCTTCTTTATAGCTGTAGTTCTACTTCTTCGAAAAGGTCGAGTATCTTCTTTGCAGACTTTGCGGTATCTTGGTCTACAACAACTAACTCAACTCCGCACTCGGGTAGCCCGTAGATAACGCACCATCCTAGTGGGGCTTCAGCGATAGCTGGAAGAGCCAGCAGGTCTTCTTCTCCATCGATCAGTATCAGCGTGCTCTCCTTTTGCTTAGCTTCTCGCATTGCTTCAAGTATCTTCTCAACAGCACCCTGGCACACATGAGACCGAGGGTTAGAGCCTCTAATTACCTTACTAAAGTACCTAGGCGCTATTGACTGAGCTTGAGTTCTCCTCGTTACTCCATCGATTACGCACACCCTAGGTACATACCCAGACTCCAAGAGCTTTAGGCAGGCGAAGTCGCCGATGACGACTGCTTCAGAACAATCCTTTAGCAGGTTGAGCAAGTTGTTGGTGACACTCTCTTCACTACCGCAAATCTTTACGCCGAGAAACCCTCGCGCGAGGGAGTCTCTGAGAACCTCAGGCATCTTGAGGCACTTCAGCCTACTGTCCCCGCTAAAAGCTTAGCAGAACTATAAATTAGTGATATGCTCGTAAGACAACGCTCAATTAAGTTATACAAAAATGCGTCCATACATAATACAAAAAGTGAATAAGCACACATAGACCCTCTCGGCGTATAGCTTATAAATCCGCTAGCTAAGGAAATATACGGCCGCAACCTCCTGGCGGCGGCTGGACCGGACAGGGGGCAGAGCCCCATGGATGAAGGAACGCCTCCGGTTGCGGCGACACGCGATCAAGAATGAACCTATGGGGGCCCGAATAAATCGGGGGAACTAACCCCGAGATATTCGGGTCCGACAGGGGCTACCCAGACCACGTAATAGACCGACCGCACACTCCGCGGCCTTGCGGCCGCGACTCCGGTTGATCCTGCCGGACCCGACCGCTATCGGGGTGAGGCTAAGCCATGGGAGTCGCACGCCCCGATTACCGGGGCGTGGCGGACGGCTGAGTAATACGTGGCTAACCTACCCTCGGGACGGGGACAGTCCCGGGAAACTGGGGCTAATCCCCGATAGGTGGGGACTCCTGGAAGGGGCCCCACCTAAAGGGTTCTGCGGGGATGTCCGCAGAGCCGCCCGAGGATGGGGCCACGGCCCATCAGGTAGTTGGCGGGGTAACGGCCCGCCAAGCCTATAACGGGTAGGGGCCGTGAGAGCGGGAGCCCCCAGATGGGCCCTGAGACAAGGGCCCAGGCCCTACGGGGCGCACCAGGCGCGAAAACTCCGCAATGCGGGCAACCGTGACGGGGTCACCCCGAGTGCCCCGAAGAGGGGCTTTTCCCCGCTGTAAAAAGGCGGGGGAATAAGCAGGGGGCAAGTCTGGTGTCAGCCGCCGCGGTAATACCAGCCCTGCGAGTGGTCGGGACGGTTATTGGGCCTAAAGCGCCCGTAGCCGGCCCGGCAAGTCCCTCCTTAAAGCCCCGGGCCCAACCCGGGGACGGGGGGGATACTGCCGGGCTAGGGGGCGGGAGAGGCCGGCGGTACTCCCGGGGTAGGGGCGAAATCCGTTAATCCCGGGAGGACCACCAGTGGCGAAGGCGGCCGGCTGGAACGCGCCCGACGGTGAGGGGCGAAAGCCGGGGGAGCGAACCGGATTAGATACCCGGGTAGTCCCGGCTGTAAACGATGCGGGCTAGCTGTTGGGCGGGCTTAGAGCCCGCCCAGTGGCGCAGGGAAGCCGTTAAGCCCGCCGCCTGGGGAGTACGGCCGCAAGGCTGAAACTTAAAGGAATTGGCGGGGGAGCACCACAAGGGGTGGAGCCTGCGGCTCAATTGGAGTCAACGCCAGGAATCTTACCGGGGGAGACAGCAGGATGACGGCCAGGCTAACGACCTTGCCCGACGCGCTGAGAGGAGGTGCATGGCCGTCGCCAGCTCGTGTCGTGAGATGTCCGGTTAAGTCCGGCAACGAGCGAGACCCCCACCCCCAGTTGCTACCCGGTCCTCCGGGGCCGGGGCACTCTGGGGGGACTGCCGCCGTAAGGCGGAGGAAGGAGGGGGCCACGGCAGGTCAGCATGCCCCGAAACCCCCGGGCTGCACGCGGGCTACAATGGCGGGGACAGCGGGACCCGACCCCGAAAGGGGGAGGTAATCCCTCAAACCCCGCCGTAGTTGGGATCGAGGGCTGCAACTCGCCCTCGTGAACGCGGAATCCCTAGTAACCGCGCGTCAACATCGCGCGGTGAATACGTCCCTGCTCCTTGCACACACCGCCCGTCGCTCCACCCGAGCGGGGGTGGGGTGAGGCTTGCCTAGCGGGGTTACCCGTTGGGCGAGTCGAACCTCATCCCCGCAAGGGGGGAGAAGTCGTAACAAGGTAGCCGTACCGGAAGGTGCGGCTGGATCACCTCCTAGTCATAGAGTGTGCGGTCGGTCTACGTGAGTGTCTGGGTAGCCCCCGGTGAAGCCCGGGAGTACCCTCCTGGGTGGATGGCGCGAACTTAGTGAGCGCCGCACACAGGCCCGACGATACAGCACCACTCACTCAGGAGCAGTCGGCAGAAAGCCGCCCGGTGGATGGCTCGGCTCGGGCGCCGAGGAAGGGCGCGGCAAGCGGCGATATGCCCGGGGGAGGCGCAGGCAGCCGTCGAACCCGGGATTCCCGAATGGGACTTCCTACTGCGGGGATAACCCGCAGTGCTCGGGAAACTCGGGCGACCGAGGAGTACCGAGTGGGAACCCCCCGAACGGAAACATCTTAGTAGGGGGAGGAAGAGAAACCAATACGGGATCCCCTGAGTAGGGGCGACCGAAAGGGGGAGAGCCCAGACCAAACCCGCCGGCGACGAGTCGGTGGGGATGTGGGGTTAATGACTCCACGGCTGGGGGTTCGACCCCCAGTGAACCGACCCACGGTAGCCGAAGTGGGCTGGAAAGCCCCACCGTAGAGGGTGATAGTCCCGTAGGCGAAACCGTGGGGGTTCACGCCGTGGAGTAGAGTACCACGGCTTGGTTTTGCCGTGGGAAGTTGGGGGGCACCAACCTCCAAGGCTAAACACGTCCCGAGACCGATAGCGAACTAAGTACCGTGAGGGAAAGCTGAAAAGTACCCCGGAAGGGGGGTGAAAAGAGCCTGAAACCGGGCGGCGAAGCACGGTGCGGCCTTAAAGGAGTGATGCCCTCCGAAGGAAACTCGGGCGACCGAGGAGTACGAGGAGGGTGGACCAGGGTCGCACCGTCCGTCTTGAAACACGGGCCGGGGAGTTCACGGCAGTGGCGAGCTTAAGGGGGTAAACCCCGAAGGCGTAGGGAAACCGACAAGCCCGCAGCGACCGCGAGGTCGCGAGGGGCGGGGTCCGAACAGGGCCCGGAGTCACTGCCGTGAGACCCGAAACCGGGCGATCTAGGCGGGGGCAGGGTGAAGCCGGGGGAAACCCCGGTGGAGGCCCGAAGGGGTGCTGACGTGCAATTCGCTCCCTTGACCTCCGCCTAGGGGCAAAAGACCAATCTAGCCCGGTGATAGCTGGTTCCCCCCGAAGTGCGTCTCAGCGCAGCTCCGCCGGAGGTAGACTGCGGGGTAGAGCTACGGATTGGGGGTTGCAGGGCGAAAGCCCTGTGCTCCCAGTCCAACTCCGAACCCGCAGTCACCGTAGATGGCGGAAGTGGGGCTCCCCGGGGTAAGCCTGGGGGCCGAGAGGGGAACAACCCAGACCGGGGTTAAGGCCCCAAAGTGCCGGCTAAGTGCCAAGCCTAAAGGGCGTCCGCGGCCTAAGACAGCGGGGAGGTGGGCCTAACAGCAGCCATCCTCTAAGGAGTGCGTAACAGCTCACCCGCCGAGGCCGCGGGCCCCGAAAATAGGTCGGGGCTTAAGCCGGCCGCCGAGACCCCGGGGCGCGACCGCCTTGCGGTCGCGATCCGGTAGGGGGGCGTCGAGGTGGGGCAGAAGCCGGGCCGTGAGGTCCGGTGGACCCGCCTCGAGTGCGGATCCCGGCGGTAGTAACAGCAAAGAGGGGTGAGAATCCCCTCGGCCGGAAGGACCAGGGTTCCTCAGCAACGGTCGTCAGCTGAGGGTTAGCCGGCCCTAAGGCAGGCCGTAACTCGGACCTGCCGAAAGGGAAACGGGTTAATATTCCCGTGCCGCGGGGGTAGGTGCGGCAACGCAAGCCCGGAACCCGACGCCTCGGGGTAGGTCGACCGGAGCTACCACTCCGGCTAACTGCCCGAAGGCCGGGGAGTGCCGTAATGGCGAGAACCGGCCGAAGGGGGGAATGGCCGCCCGTTAGGGCGGTTCGACCGAGCCCTGGGGCCCTTGAAAAGGGGTCCGGGAACGATCCCCCGCGCCCGTACCGAGAACCGACACAGGTGCTCCTGGGTGAGGAGCCCAAGGCCTGTGGGGGCTAACCCGGGCTAGGGAACTCGGCAAATTAGCCCCGTAACTTCGGGAGAAGGGGTGCCTGCGGTTTTACGGTAAACCCGTGGAACCGCGGGCCGCAGTGACTAGGGGGTCCTGACTGTTTAATAAAAACATAGGTCCCCGCTAGCCCGAAAGGGTGTGTACGGGGGCCGAATCCTGGCCACTGGCGGTACGTGAAGCCGGGGTACAACCCGGTGAAGCGCCGCTGAAGGCCGGGGGTAACTCTGACCCTCTTAAGGTAGCCAAATGCCTTGCCGGGTAAGTTCCGGCGCGCATGAATGGATCAACGAGGGCCCCACTGTCCCAGCCCGGGACCCCGTGAAGCCCACGGAGCCGGTGCACAGGCCGGCATCCCCCCGTAGGGAGAGAAGACCTTGTGGAGCTTTACTGCAGCCTGGCGTTGGTCTTCGGATCGCCGTACGTAGCGTAGGCGGGAGGCTGTGAGACCGCCCTTCCGGGGGCGGTGGAGCCGTAAGTGAAACACCGCCTACGGTGGTCTGGGGACCTAACCTCGGGGTAGCCCGAGGGACAGCGTCAGGTGGGCAGTTCGGCTGGGGCGGCACGCCCGCGAAAAGATAACACGGGCGCCCAAAGGTCGGCTCAGGCGGGTCAGAACTCCGCCGTAGAGTGCAAGGGCAAAAGCCGGCCTGACCGGACCCTTGACAGTAAGGGGTCCGGCCGGGAAACCGCGGCCTAGCGAACGCTCGTGCCCTCCTTGGTGGGGGCCGGGCATGACAGAAAAGTTACCCCAAGGATAACAGGGTCGTCGCGGGCGAGAGTCCCCAT
The DNA here is from genome assembly GCA_030550455.1 of Thermoproteota archaeon. Taxonomy (GTDB): domain Archaea; phylum Thermoproteota; class Thermoprotei_A; order Sulfolobales; family NBVN01; genus DRZP01. The sequence continues at coordinate 10,431 of JAUQPH010000002.1, read as the reverse complement.
CGACCCCGCGGTTTGCTACATCGACGTCGGCTCTTCCCATCCTGGGGGTGCAGCAGCCCCCAAGGGTGGGGCTGCCCGCCCATTAAAGGGGAACGTGAGCTGGGTTTAGACCGTCGTGAGACAGGTCGGACTCTACCCACGGGGGGTGCGGGCCGCCTGAGGGGAAGGCGCCCCTAGTACGAGAGGAACGGGGCGTCGCGGCCTCTGGTCTACCGGCTGTCCGGTAGGGCATTGCCGGGCAGCTACGCCGTGGGGGGTAACCGCTGAAAGCATCTAAGCGGGAAACCCTCCCCGAAAAGAGGCGGCCGTCTCCTCCCGGGTTTCCGGGAGGGGCGAGGGCACCCGTAGAAGACGGGTTTGATGGGGCGGGGGTGTATGCCTGCCGCTCCCAATAGCCCGAGGCTGACTGCTTGAGTGAGTGGTGCTGCGTTTTAGGGCCTGTGTGCGGCGTCCACTAAGCTTAAATTTACATAGCCTGACTCTTCTAAGGGAGTATTGAAAGTATTTAGGAGAGCGTACCTAGCTCTAGTCAAGTACCTAGAGGCGGCAGCAAGCTTTATCTCAGATGATGAAGTTGAGTCTCTAGTGAGAACCCTCGAGCAAGTGTATAGAGATGGTAAGAGGGTGTTTGTTGTCGGTGTAGGTAGGTCGGGCTTGGTTGGTAGAGCTTTCGCTATGAGGTTGATGCACTTAGGCTTCTCTGCGTACGTCGTCGGCGAAACAGTAACTCCTGCCGCTAGAGCTGGTGACCTGTTAATAGCTATATCGGGCTCCGGGAGGTCGGCTGCTGTAGTAGCTGCTGCTGAAGTAGCCAAGAGCTTAGGTGTAAAAGTGGTGGCACTTACATCATACCCTGACTCACCACTATCAAAGATAGCTGATATGGTTGTGTCTATTCCTGGAAGAACGAAGGTGAGCCACGAAGATAGGTGGGAGGTCAGGCAGCTCCTCGGGCTTCACGAACCACTAGCTCCCCTGGGGACGCAGTTCGAGCTTGTAGCCCAGGTGGTGCTAGACTCGATAATCTCAGAGCTCATGGAGAGGCTCGGAATCGATGAAGAAGACTTAAGAGAGCTTCACGCAAATGTGGAAGTCTGAAGTTCTTCGGTATCTATGCTACCCAAGTTACAGTAGGGAGTGTATCGAGAAGAGAGTAGCCGAGCTCAGAGGCCTGGGGATAGTAGGTGTGAGTAGGTTAATCGGAAAAGGACACTCTTCCACAGTACTCGAGGTTCTCCTATATAATGGAGCTCGAGCAGCACTGAAAGTCCTGAGGACAGACTCCAAGAGGGCAGATCTACTGACAGAGTGTAAGTTAGCGGAGAGAGCTTACCCACTAGCTCCAAAAATCATAGATTGCGGAGAGCACTACGTATTGATGGAACTAGTAGAAGGAGTATCGGCGGCGGAGGCAGTGCTCAAAACCGAGAGAACCACCGCATTAGTGCTTAAAGTAATCTCAGCGGGGAGAGGACTAGATACCCGACGGATAGAGCACAGAGAGCTAAGTAGAGCAGATAAACACGTACTAATAACAGTAGACGGCAAGGTCAAGATCGTTGACTACGAGAACGCAACGATTTCTGAGCGCCCTAGGAACGTCTGTAGACTGACCTCGTGGTTACTACGCAGAGTACTGCGTATCAGCCTAGAGACCGGTGGATTACTCGAACTGCTAAGAAGATACGGAAAGGCAGACGAAGGAGAGAGAAGAAACCTTTTTCCAGACCTTGTAAAACAGATAGCCTTAGTCGTCGACAGCATAGCGTGAGGTTTAAACTCAACATGAATTACACCATCTCACCGAAGACTTTCGTCTTTCTATAATACAAGCACTTTGTTGCGAGTTATCCCTGTTATGAGCTCACGCTCACTCTGAGATCGAATGCTGTAGCTTAAGACACCAGTGAGCAAAGGCGAAAAGATTTAAGCCATAAGAGGAAAACTACACACGACGGTGGGCCGGTAGCTCAGCCCGGAAGAGCGCCGCCCTCGCACGGCGGAGGTCCCGGGTTCAAATCCCGGCCGGTCCACCACGTAGGACCTTCAGAATACTCCCGACGCGTCAGACCACTAAGGTTCCCTCAGAACTTCAAACCTCGGAGCTGGCTCTACGCTGAAACGTAACCCCCTGATGGGGGCTCATATTCCCGCCATGAGGCTTCAAGAGAACTCCGTACATAAATATATGCTGTCTCAAGAATAAACTTAGGGTGGAGCGTGAGATCGTATCTGATGTTTCTACTACTAATGCTCATAGCTTTGTCGCTCAACGAGTATACTGAGACTATAGTAGTCGAGGTCACTGATATAGTCGATGGTGGGACTGTATCTCTTGTTCAAAGAGCCATCGAGAGACTGCCATCGAATGGGCTTCTAGTTCTCTATTTAAACAGCTATGGGGGATACGTATATTCTGCTGATAGTATAGCAGAGCTCTTAGTCACTCGTGGTGTAGAGTGTGCTGCTTACGTACCACCCGGTGGGAAGGCTACTTCAGCCGCAGCGCTCGTAGCAGTAGCGTGCGGCAGAATCTACATGGCGCCTGGCTCCGTGATAGGTGCTGCCAGACCCTATCCCGACGACCCTAAGGCAGTGAACTACGTGGCTTCCCGCTTTAGGGCTCTAGCTTGGAGAGCTTACGGAAACGAAACAAAGGTAGATATAGTCGTGAGATTTGTAACTGAAGCTCTAACTCTAACAGATGAAGAAGCTACAGCACTCGGACTAGCTGAGAAAGCTCTCTCTTTAGATGACGTAGTTAGAGACTTAGGAGCTCCGGAGCCCAGTAAGATATTTAGAAAAGATCTCTGGGATAGAGTTCTCTCCGTAATATCCGACCCTCTGATCTCTTCGATCGCCTTCAGCCTTGGGGTTTTTCTAATTATAGCTGAAGTACTAGTAACAGGGTTTCAGGGATACGCCGTAGCTGGTGTACTACTAATAGCAGCAGCTCTCTATGGTATGAACATAATACCACCAGACCTTCTCGTACTAACCCTAATGCTTTCCGGTGCTGTATTAGTGCTTGTAGAATTCATGAGCCCCGGACTCCAAGGCTTCGGGATAGCTGGCCTCATATTGCTCACTCTAGGATTGTACACGAGCTTAAGAGGGAGACCTGTCCCTACGATAGAGCCCTCAGTAGTCGGAGTCGCTATATCGCTCGGATTTCTAGGAGCTTTCCTAGGCTTCATAGTTTTTAAAGCAGCTCAAACCACTAGACTCAGAAAGCCTAAACTCAAGGAGGTTCTCGTAGGCTCTATAGGGATAGCTAAAACAGACGTAGGACCAGCAACTCCTGGAGTAGTTCACGTTAGAGGAGAGGAATGGTCGGCCTATTCGATCAGTAACACGATCCCCGCAGGCAGCCGAGTTGTTGTTAAAGACGTAAGAGGACTTTTCCTGTACGTTGAGAGTGTTTCAGAAAAGCGCGAACAGTAGAACAGCAGTTAGTACCAAAGCTGGAAGCATGTGAAGATGCCCTGCTAGGGAGGCTGAGCAGTCTACCTTCAGTTAGTTGCTGAGGTGTTCGATGTCGTCAGTCTCTTTGTCTATATCGGGTATTTGATTTGTCAGGCACTATTTATTTAGGTTTCACAAATTACTTGGGTGAGCGTTTGGATCTATTTACCTTGATAGTCTTAGCTATAGTAGTGATAGTTATAGTATCGATTATCGCCAGAAGCGTCAGAATAGTACCTGAGTACGAGAGGTTAGTAGTTTTTAGGCTCGGTAGAATGATAGGTGTTAAGGGCCCCGGGCTAGTGGTTCTTGTCCCTATAATAGATAGCGCGATCAAGGTAGACCTTAGGGAGTTTGTAATAGACATCCCACCACAAACGTGTATAACGAAAGATAACGCACCGGTAGATATAGACCTACTTGTCTACATCAAGGTATTCGACCCGGCCCTTGCGGTAACCTCGGTTAGCAACTACGTTACGGCATCGACCGGCATAGCCATGACTACTCTTAGAGCAGTAGTTGGGGACCTCCTCCTCGACGACGTCTTAGCTAGGAGAGAGTACATCAATAGCACCTTGAGAGCGAAGCTAGACGAGATTACGGATAGGTGGGGAATAAAGGTAACTTCAGTTGAGATAAAGGAGATAAAGCCTCCAAGGGACGTCCAGGAAGCAATGATAAAGCAAATGGCTGCGGAGAGAAATAGAAGAGCCATGATATTAGAAGCCGACGGTAAGAAGCAGGCGGCTATACTCGAAGCGGAAGGATATAGAGAGTCCCAAATAAAGAAAGCTGAAGGAGATAGACAAGCAGCTATCTTGAGAGCTGAGGGTATATCGAGGTCTTTAGAGTTAATAAACGAGGCAGCATCGAAAGTTAGTTCCAATACGCTATTCCTCCAGTACCTAGAGGCTATATCTAAGATAGCCGAGAGTCCAGCAACAAAGATAGTACTACCAATGGAGCTAGTAACAGGTCTAACAACCATAGTTCGCTCAATTAGTGCTGGCAGGAGCTCTAGTGAGAGGCAGTCTTCGGAGTAGAAAGTCGGTGCTCCTAGAGTGTGCGCCTATTATAAGGAGTACGTAGTGCGAGACTTCCTTAAAGTAGTTTTAGTTTGCTCTGAAGAGCCGCACGCCATAGGAGATATACCGAGCTTACCGTACTGCTTTGGTTGCGATAAGAGCATTTCCGTCGGCAAAGATAGGGTGTGTTACTCCGAAGAGATCACTCTACCGTCCGGGAAAAAAGTGGTTATCGAAGGTGCGGAAGTCCTTGGAGTGCTTAGGTCTATATCTTACATAGTTAAAGAAATAGAGTGCTCAATTAATCCGGAGGAACTATACGAAGAGATATCAGCTTTCATCAGAGAGTATTGTAGAGAAGACCAACACCGCGACGTTACGACCTCAGAGTAACACTGATAAGGCATCGCTACCTACTTGCCGGGTACACATCATCGGCTTCACCTTGGTTTCTACTTCAATGCTTTTATTTTAAGCACCAACGTAGGGTGGGGTCGGTATGCTCAAAGCGACTAGAGAAGCTGTTTACAGGTTTAGAAAAGGAGGAAAGGAAGGAATCTGCGAGGTTGTATCTACTCCTCGTGGAAGGTTCTTAGTTCTACATAGCTCACTTAAGGGTAAGTACTCAGTAGGAGATAGAGAAGAGGAGTGGGACTTACTAGAGCATTCTTCGTTTAAAGACGTGAAAGAAGTCGTAATAGAGTACAAAGATTTACCTCTCGACATCAGGAGGGCCCTCTCTAAAGTGGGGTAAGGCCATAGTCTCTCTGGTAGCACTGCCTAAACACCTCGTAAATATCGTATGTAGTTTAGCGGAACGTTACGGAAAAGAAGTTGTTGGTTTTGGTATAGGTTTTAGTGAAGGTGGGCGAGTACTTGTCGAAGATATAATTATAGGTGAGAATCTGTCTGAAGAGGTCAACGAGTTTTACCTAGACCCGGTTGCCATAATTGAGGCTTTTAAGTATTCCGAGCTCGGAGGATACGAAGTTGTTGCCCTAGTACACACACATAGACAAGGAACTTCACCGAGTTCGCTGGACGTAGAGGGCATGAGACTCTGGCCGATTCCGTGGATAATCGTTGACGAACTAGATTGTTCGGTGAAAGCGTGGATCCTTAAAGAAAAAGGTGAACTGGAGGAGCTAACTGTAGAGCTGGTTCCTACCTAAAGCCGGGTGCTCTCTGGTTGATTACGCTTGCGTTAACTAGGTTGGGTGGAATCTGCCCCTTGTAGAAGGATATCAGGTTATTGGCGACTGCTTCCGCCATAGCGTGTCTTGCTTCATATGTCGCACTTCCTATGTGGGGTACTATCACAACATTCTTTAGAGCTGTTAAGGGATGGTTCGGGTTTAGTGGTTCTTCCTCGAAGACGTCTAATCCAGCACCTGCTATCCAACCATCTCTTAAGGCCTTTACGAGGGCCTCTGTGTCTACTACAGCTCCTCTTGAGGTGTTTACTAAAATGGCAGATCTCTTCATAAGTTTAAGCGTTTCCTCGTTTATTAAGTGCCTAGTTTCTTGAGTGAGGGGTACGTGTATAGATACTACGTCTGCTTCTTTAAGTAGCTCAGGTAGCTCCCTGAACTCTACCCCTAGCTCTCTCTCAGCTTCGTAGTTTCTAGTAACGTCGTAGTATATGACTTTCATCCCGAAACCTCGAGATCCTATCTCAGCTACACGCCTACCTATCCTACCGAGTCCTATGATTCCCAATACCTTACCCTTGAGTTCTACTCCTAACATCATCTTGGGATGCCACGCAGTCTTAACTCTATACCACTCACCCCATCTCACGAACACGTCGGACTCCACTATCCTCCTGCTAACAGCAAGTATTAGAGCCCAAGCGAGTTCTGCAGTCGACTCCGTTAGGACTCCCGGTGTGTTAGTTACGTATATCCCTAGCTTAGTAGCGCAGTCTACGTCGATATTATCGAAGCCTACAGCGTATTGAGCAACTATACGAAGCTTAGGTGCGTTCTGGAGGAGGTGACAGTCTATTCTATCAGTAAGTAAGGATACTAACGCATCTACCTCTCGGACTTTGTGGAGGAGTACTTCGTAAGGAGGCTGCTGATATCTATCCCACACGTCAACATCGTAGTACTGCGATATTTTTTCGATTACGTCATCGAATAGCTCCCTAGTTATAAAGACTTTGGGCTTCATTAGGTTCTCCAGTTAAATACTTGCGGTTAAGAAATAAGTGCTTACAAGGCTGAGCAATCTCTCATATAGTTCTGTGTTCTGTAATGAAACGGCTTTTTATAGCTTAGGGGTAATCTAGTGATGGAGGTAGTCTATGAAGGCACCTACTCTTAACATGAAGCCGATAATTGCTGAGCTTTTAGGTGAGGTAGCTTTCGTGTATATAGCTAAAGCTCGAGAACTCGAAAGAGCGGGCCATAAGGTTATAAGCTTTGGAGTAGGACAGCCAGATATTCCAACATTTCAACACATCATTGATGAAGCTAAGAAATCTCTCGACGCTAAGTTTACAGGATATACCGAAACTCCCGGAATCAGGGAGCTTAGAGAGGCTATAACCGGGTACTTAAACGATAGATATAAGGCTGATGTGAAAACGTCGGAAGTAATAGTGACACCAGGTGCTAAGGGTGCTATATTCCTTGCGCTTTCAGCTTACCTAAACCCTGGGGACGAAGTGATAGTACCCGAGCCCTCCTACCCGGCATACCCCGAGGTAGCTAGGTTTATAGGGGCTAAACCCGTATTCGTCCCGCTTAAGTGGCTAGGACCTACCGGGGGGTTTGCTCTAGACGTTGAAGCCATAGAGACTGCGATAACTCCTAGGACTAAGGTCATTGTAGTCAACAACCCGCATAACCCAACGGGAGCGCTTTTCACTCCATCGCAAGTTGAGAGAATATTTGAGATAGCTAGAGAACATAATTTAATGCTGTTAGTAGACGAGATATACGATAACTTCATCTACGATAACCAACCGTTTAGGTCATTTCTAACTTTCAGTGACTGGAGAGACCACTTACTCTACATAAATGGCTTTTCTAAGACGTTCTCGATGACCGGGTGGAGACTGGGCTACCTAGTCGTTAGAGAGGAAGTAGCAACAAAGCTGACTAGGTTAGCTGTAAACATATGGTCTTGTCCTGTGTCGTTCGCTCAGAAGGCAGCTATAGCGGCACTAAAGGGACCTTGGGAGCCCGTTAGAGAGATGATAAGGCTCTTCCAGTACCGTAGAGACGTTATCGCTAGAAAGCTAAGTGAGATAAAAGGCTTTGAGGTGTGGCCAAGCACTGGAGCGTTTTACATCTTTCCGAGGATTAGGAAGGTGCTCGACTCAGCTGGACTCACTGTTGAAGAGTTCGTTGAGAAGCTACTCTACACTAAGTACGTAGTCACTTTACCTGGAACAGCGTTCCCAGATAAGGCTGGCAAGGACTTCATAAGGCTTAGTTTCGCAGTCGACGCCAAGCTAATTGAGGAAGGTGCGGAGAGAATTAAAGAGTTTGTAGAATCCTTAGGCGTATAGCGCTCAGCAATTCTCGATATACTGTTTTTAACTTTTAAACAATGTAGCTTTATGGTGATGAAGAAGAGCCGAAGTGAGACAGGTGAACTAGCTATCCTTGGCTGAACGCTCATCGCACTAAAATCAAGGTCGCAAAACCATGACGGGACAACTAACTGAAGGCGACATAATAAAACATAAAGACGGGAGTGTGTGGGTAGTAAAAGGTTGTGTACACCCTCTTGAGGGTTTCGTCGCTATACCTAGGGTAGTAGATGGTAAAAAGCTTAAACGAGTTGTTGAAGTTGAGGAGCTGATTAATAGGTATTACCTCCACTACATCAAGAATCTTCCTGAGATAGGCAGAGATGTTCCAATAGTCCCGAAGAGAGACGTGTTTGAGGTGCGTAGATGGTCTATCGAAGGACGGAACTGCAGTAATACCTTCTTGCAGCAGCTTCTTCAAACTTTCGATTCTCTAGGGTTAAATTGCGGGATAGCTGGGTCAAACTTAGGTGGCTATAGTAGTGCTGAGTCAGATGTGGATATACACTGCTCGAGCAGCCCAGATGCTTACGATAAGGTATCATCTTTATATTCCCAAGGGGTGCTTAAACACTTAGACTTCGATGAGGCGATTCGTGAAGTAATAGAGGTATCGGAGTCTCTCGAGCTAAAGAAGCACGCAGAGTTGATTACAAAAAAGTATCTTCAGGGTATGTACAAGAGAAAAAGGGTAACCATAAGGATAATAGATTGTGGTCGATTAAAGAAGTTTCTCGGTCCCTATGAAGACCTTAAAAAAGCTGAACTAGTCGTTAAAGTAGTTGAGAGCGACTATAGAACCCCAGCTATCCTGAGAGCTGACGTAGTAAGGGCTTCAGTTTTAGTCGACAAGCACGTACATCTACTCACTCATAGACTAAGGTTTGTAGAACTCCCGGTAGGGACACTACTACACCTAGAGGGAACTATCGCTCTTAACACCTACGGCAACTCGATAGTAAACCTTGATGAATCGAAGATAACATGGCTGCTAATCCCTGACCGAGGTAGAGCTACAGAAGAGGAGAGGTCGCATATGTAGCTCAACGATGAGTGGAGCTCTTAAATTTAACAAGTATACCGCAACAAATAAACTAAGCTAATGGAAGTTCGCCTCACGCAACTGTTTCGGTTTTCATATAGGTTTGTATTAGGTGATGTTATTCTTCTGCTATGATTAGCACGTATACTTCTTTTCCGTGTAGATGTTTTATCTTTTCTTTGTCTCTTCCTAGTGGGTAGAGAACGTAGTCTCCTCTCCTATACTTAATGATGCTACATCTAACCATCTCGACTCTAGCCATGTATATCCACCTATAAAGATATGGAGAGAAAAGATTATAAACTAAACTCTAGAGTCTTGGATGTGGTGAGCTACTCAGTGAGGGGTGGAGAGCTCGTTGAAGCTCTTAAGGTGAGGGCTCTCCCCGAGGGTAGTGATGACCACGGTGCATTAGTTGAGTTCCTGAAGCTCTACCGTGATGCTGTACAATTCGTTGTGAACAACCTGTGGAGTTTAAACAAGGTACCATCAATTAAAACTCTACACATGATGTTCTACAACGAATTGAGAAAACACAGTTTTAGAGCACACCACGTTAAGCAGATCTACGTTTACGCTAAAGCAGTTGTTAAAGCTTGTAAGAAGAGCGGTGGTAGGAAGCCAGTTCTAAGAAAACTAACAGCTAGAGTAGATAAGTACGACTACAGGCTGGACCTAGAGAGCAGAATGCTTATCCTAAAGATACACAATGGTAGGGAGGTTAAGCTAAGACTGCTGACATCTACTGAGAGAATAGAGAAATACAAAGAGTGGAGTAACTACGAGATAGCTGTGAAGGTAGTTGAAGACAATGTTTATGTATCGGTTTACTTCAGGAGAGTAGTTAAACCAAGAAAAACTAAAACCGTAATGACTATCGATGTTAACTTCGATAACGTTACTCTAGCAGTATTCACACCTAGTGGGAGGGTAATCAGGCTCAAACGTCTTGAAACACCTCTTAGGAAGGTATTAACGCATAGGATATGGATCGAGAGAATACAGAGAAAGTACTCTAGGTCATGGAGGTTCGTCAGAGGTGTTAGGAGAGCGATTAGAAGACATGGTGAGAGGATCAGGAGTATAGCTTGGGACTACGTACACAAGATTGGAGACTCTATAGCAGAACTTACTAGTAGGTATAGCTCTATCGTAGTCTTAGAGAACTTAAATAAACTCAGGAGTAACGTGAATAGAAGTAACTCATTCAACAAGAAGCTATCCCTATGGTTCTACAGAAGAATGCAGTTCACCATAGGATACGAAGCATTAGAGAGAGGATTGTTGGTTAGCTACGTTAACCCGATGAAGACATCATCAACGTGCCCCAGGTGTGGAAGCAGGTTAGAAGA
>JAUQPH010000001.1 GCA_030550455.1 Thermoproteota archaeon | reverse complement strand
GAAGTATATCCTGCATAGTTATCGGCACTACTACTGGTGGCTCACCGGTAACTCTAATGTAGATATCCGTTAGATCTGGACTGACTCTAAGTATCCACCCCTCTTTAACAGTGGGAGTAATGGCGAAACCGGTGTGCTTAATTACCCAGTTAGCCTTAGTGGCATCAACAGAGAGAATAGCGTCCATATCATCCCTAACCTCTCTCTTGAGCAACGTGAAGATATCTACAGGAGAGTCCATCATTGGGACCGGCTTATGCAGTCTGGTCGGAGCGTTTGGGCATATGTGAGTAGTAACTATTACATCCCCCGGAATTATGTCACCTCGAGCCCTCATCTCGGCAAGCTTGTACGCAACAGCGAGAGCGACAATAGCTCCATCAGCATCTGAAACCATACCTATGTAAGTAGGTCTAGCACCGATCCCTCCTAACCTACCAACAACTCCCAGCGTAGGGGACTGACCACCAGAGCTCTTACCCGACCCACCCGGGATTGTTATAGTCACAAAATCCGTAGAACCTCTATCTCCACGAACTGTCTCTACCTCGACCCCTATATCCGTAAAGCCCTTACTGATGAAGAACCTCCTAACCGACTCACCACTAGCCTTGGGGTCATCGAGAAGATCTATTACTTCCAGCACGTGCCTTAATGTAGACATACACAGCCACAATAAAAACTACACTACGCTCACTTTAAGGCCTTTACTGCTAAATTGGTAACATCATCCAGATGCCACCACAAGTTATATGGGACCATAGTCTTAGTCGTTGGACTCGTTTTAGCGTTGTTTGGTGCTATGGTCAGTATGGAGCTAAATTGCTGAACTAGAGTCAACCTTGCACGTCCATAATAAGTGCTCTCATAGCCATAGAGTTTTCAGCGTAAAGCGTTAGCGTATCTCATAGCATTAAGATACCTCCAGAATAGAAAGCACACTAATAAATCATAACCACCAAGAAGAAAACGGTCACGAGAACATAGTCAACTCCTTACTGAATAGCGGGTTGAGATGCTCTGAGACTACGAGACACTCAGGTAGGTTAGCTACAATAGAAATAGTAATAGTGTGTACACGCTATTTGTAGCACTGGAAAACAGGTCATTTAATAACGTACCTTCCTGAGTACCGCTCCCGCTCTCTGCTTGTAATCGATTACTCCGTCTTCAACAATTACTCTACCGTTAACAATAACGTATTTTATGCCTCTTGGATACCTGTGGGGGTCTGTGTAAGTAGCAGTATCTTCAATTGTGTAGTAGTCAAATACGACTATATCGGCCTTTAGTCCTGGCCTGATGAGACCTCTGTCCCATACTCCCAGCTTCCGAGCAGGTAGCGACGTCATCTTCCTAACAGCTTCGGGAAGTGAGAGCGTTTTCTTCTCTCTCACATACCTAGCGATGACCCTCGGGAAGGTTCCGTAGCTTCTCGGGTGTGGCTTACCGACACCGAACTTCGTTATACTGCCGTCGCTACCTATGGCCACTAGGGGGTGAGATATCACCTCATCTACTTCCTCAGGGTTCATAGTGAAACCGACGATCCTAGTTGCTAAGTTGTCGTCAATCAACAGCTTAACTACTGCCTCCACAGGGTCTACCCCTAGTTCCTGGGCCACTCTTGTTATCCGCATTCCCTCAAGCCTCGGGTTGCTGGGCGAGCGAGCTATCTGCACATCTTCCCAGTGTATTTCAGTAGCAAACTCCGTTCTAAGCTTCTCGACCACGTCTGAGTTTCTAAGCTTCTTCAGCACTTCTTCCCTGCTTCCCGACCTATACTCAGGTGGGAGGAGGGCAAGCAGTCCCATGGAGTAGGCCTCGTAGGGGTAGGCGTCCGCGCTCACATCGTATCCTCTACTAGCGTAGTCCGAGATTAGAGCTAGTGCCTTACTAGTTTTACCCCAGCTTGCTCTCCCGCTTGCCTTTAAGTGAGATATTTGGACGCTTACTCCGGAGTCGAGCCCTACCTCGATAGACTCTACTATCGAGTCTAGCAGACCCAGACTTTGGTTCCTCATGTGAGTCGCGTAGATCCCACCATATTTAGCTACGACTTTAGCGAGCTCCACTATCTCCTTCTTATCAGCAAACATGCTAGGTACGTACCTTAGACCACTACTTATACCGAAAGCTCCGGCCTCCATGGCCTCTCTGACTAGCTCCCTCATGACCTCGATATCTCTATCCGACGGTCTTACGTCTTCATAGCCCAGCACAGCAGCTCTAATGGTTCCGTTTCCAACTAGAGCCGCTATGTTTATGGATGGTCTAAGGCTCTCGAGAGCGGCTAGGTATTCACTAAAGCTAGACCACGTAACAGCTACGTCAGGTCGAGTAGACCTCAGCATGCTTACATACTCGTGCCTGTTAATGTCGGTTAGTGGTGCGGGTGAACTACCGCAGTTACCGACGACTATTGTAGTGACACCCTGGAGTACGTAGTTATCAGCAGTTGGCAACTCAAAGACCGATATATCGCTATGGTTATGTATATCTATAAAGCCGGGAGCCACGATCAGGTCGCTAGCATCGATAACCCTTTCAGCAAACGAACCCGAGAGGTCTCCTATAGACCTTATAGAGTCTCCTACTATACCCACATCTGCCCTAAAGGGAGGAGAGCCAGAACCATCAATAACGATCCCTCTCTTTACAATGAGGTCGAACTTAGACACGCTAAACACCACTGTGAGGGTGTAGATTTACTAAAAAGCTCGAGTACTCTATATAAATCAGCTGATTACTGAGAGTCTAGCCTTAATACCAGCCCGCATGAGTCGATGCTATCACGTTACACGCTAAACAGTATTTGCGGTAATCAATAGCTCGAGTACCGACAGTGGAGAGATAAAGAAGCCATCATAATATATCTGTCTAACTAGGATTTGCTTGGGTTTGCGTATTGTTAGAAGAATTAGTTGAGGGGATTGCCTACTATTTTATCGTGGTAGTAACTTCCTCTGCTCTCTACACTTACTTTCTATTTAGGGCTAGCAAAGTTCTGGAGGAGGGCTTCCCCTCAGTTTTTATCAGGCTTGCTCTCGGACTATTTGTCTATACTGCTATTCACTCCTCTCTCGGCCTGTTATCGAGGTACAGCGAGTTTCTCTATAGCTGTATGCCTGACGTTGTATTGTACACTTTAGCTATCTTAGTGCTAGCTCTAGTTGCTGGCATAATACTAGGCTCTAGAGCCGTGTGTGGAGCGCTAAGCGTACTTGGTTCCAGCATTACGAGGAAGTTGCTCGGGGTTCTTAGCGAAGGCGAAGTTGAAGGCCATAGGTTCTGGCTATGTTCTCGCTGCCCTATCGGTGTTTTCACGTCCTTCACGGGAAGTGAGGTCTACGTACACACTAGGTTAGCCGAGGTCCTCAGCAGAGAGGAACTTAAAAGCGCCTTACTCCGCGAGGCCTTCCGCCGAGAAGATAGGTTTCTCAGCATAGTAGACGCTGCTAGCACTCTCTCGTGGTGCTTAGCAGTAATCCTCTTCGCACTACTATCAGCCTGCCTCCCAGGGCTCCACGCTGGTGCTTACTTAAACGCAGCCGCAGCAACCGTTGCGGCCAGTACGGTTGGATGGATACGAGAGCATGCTGCGGACCTAAGGTGTGCTGAGTTGTCGAACCCGGAACATCTACTTAGTGCTGTAGCGAAAGCATATAGAGTAGCACTAGAGGAATCAAGGAGTGCGGTAGAAAAGCACGTCGAGAATGTTGAAGCTGTATACAGCAACACCGTTCACTGCTTTAAAGTGAATATCGAGAGAGCTCTCGGAGAGTACTTCGCGAACCTCGTAATACCTAGCTTAGTACTTCACGTACGAAGAGACCCACCACCTGTTGTAAGAGCTGTAGCTATGTGTGGAAAGCATAAATACCTATGACCCAGAAAAGACGCTACTTCAAGTCTCATACGTTCTTACTTCATCGCTCCCTCTAACTCTAGCCGATCTAATTAGCCGGAGTTCAGCTCCTATACGATCTTACGTTAGTTAATTTCATCGCCTTACCTTTGTTTCCCCGCATCTCGGGGTCTCGTCGACTCGGGAGTACTCTGGGTGACCCGTAGCACCCTCGCCTTGAGTACCTCGGGGAGAGCCGTCATCTAGAGCATCAAGCAACTCTCGACTCCTCATCTAGGTACCTCCACATATATCTGCATAAGGTGTTCACAAGTGTTTCGATCAACACCAACCGATCAACAGATATGAAAACCGAAACAGTTGCGTAAGGCTTAGATGTGATTATGTTGACCTTTTTAGCTGATTGATTATGGAGCTAGCTCTAGCTTTAGCAGAATTCTTCACAAGCTCGGTTAAGTTGTTTCCGTACGCGTCTATAGTTACCACTAGGGGACCTAATTCATTGACCTTAAGTATCCAGAGCGCTTCTGGTATACCCAAGTCTAGCCACTCGACACCTACGACTTCCTCAACTGCCTCAGCTCCTAGAGCTCCACAGCCTCCCGGAAATACGGCGTAGACTGCTTTAAACTTCTTGCACGCCTCCGCCGTCTTGCTTCCCATGCCTCCCTTACCTATAACTACTTTAACACCTGTCTTCTCTATGAACTCGTACTCGTAATACTCCATTCTCATGCTAGTAGTAGGCCCTATAGACCTGCAGACCCACTTACTCCCTGACTTCACCATGACCGGACCTGCGTGGAGTATGGCTAGACCCCTTAGGTTGAGTGGTAGAGGCACTCCCTCGACTAAGAACCTTGCGTGAACCGCATCTCGAGCTGTCACTAACAAGCCAGTCACGTAGATTACCTCCCCTACCTTAAGCGATAACACCTCTTCTTCTGAAGTAGGTAAGTGTATGACTCTACCCAAAGGTCACACCCCATGGCTCAGTACTCTATAGGTAAGGTCTGGAAATATCCTTAGGTGTCCGCGCCTAAGAGCCCAGCAGGAAGTGCTTACTCCAACAGCAAGTGTTGCTGGGTGCCTACCTGCGTACTCTACGTGAACAGCTAGTACGGTCTTCTTACCACCCAATCCCTGAGGACCTATACCGAGCTCGTCAAGCACTCTCTCGAGTTTTTCCTCTAGCTCGGCCATTCTAGGGATTGGGCTTCTTAGACCTACTGGTCTTAGTAGAGCTCTCTTAGATAGTGAAGCAGCTACCTCAGCTGTGGGGCCGATGCCTACACCAACTACTAGCGGAGGGCATGCGTGTATACCGTACTCTACTACGGTATTTACTACGTACTCTAATAGACCCTCTAGACCTTGTGCGGGGTCTAAGACTCTCGCAGAACCGGGTCTACTCGAGCCACCACCAGCCATATACAGGTAAACGTCAGCGTGGTCTCCGGAAACTAATGTAGTCTCTATCCAAGGTATCCTAGGGCCTAGGTTGTTGCCAGTATTTCTCTCGGTAGCTGGGTCCACTACATTAGGTCTCAAGAACCCCTCCTCAGTGGCTTCAGCAACAGCTTCCCCGATCGCCTTGAGTAGCTCAATAGAGAAGGGAAAAGATCTTCCGAGCTCGATAAAGAACTCTAGGACACCGGTATCCTGGCAAAGAGGTACAGACTTAGCTATAGCTATCTCAAGGTTCTTGAAGACCGCCTGGTAAACAAGTCTTGCGTATCCTCCAACTTCAGCTTCATAAGCCTTCCTTAAGGCCTTCAATACGTCGTCGGGAAGCCTCGTGGAAACTATAGATATAAAGCTCTTCAATGCTTCAATCAGCCTACCGTGAACTTCTCTACTGGCTGAAGCCATTAAGACCACCAAACTTACTCCGCAGTTAAAGAAAATGAATTAAAATCTCTTTTGAGCGAGTAGAGTAAACCTCAATGCGGATTACATCGGTAACCACAAGATAGAGAGAACAGAACCGCTCACCGATAGAATCCCCTCTCATGCTACATCGAACCAGTGACTTCACAGGTTCTAGCACTACAGCAATGCTTATAGTGATGACCACCGTAACTATGGTTAAAATACCTAAAACGGTAAGAATACGACTATCAAACAGGTGAGTAAAGGATATAGGGTAGTATTCCTCGAGCATTAGTAAATCCATTAACACGAAGTTAAGTGCGTAGAGCAGTATGTAGGAAGATACATACACTAGCCTAAAGGTAGAAATTGGAGAGCAAGGTTCAGCTATTTGGTAAACCGTTTGTTTCTGAATATTCGTTTTCGTTTGTTTATGTCTAGGGACTTCCACCTTGCTCATGTGGATTTTAGGTGTCCGCGTGGGTCCATAAGTGGCTGTCGAGCCAGATGGCACATAGCCCACACTTAGTTCTAGCCCCAGGTAGCTTGGAGCGATCCCCTAATCACCACTTAGGTTCATCCCAAGTACAGCCTCGCACAACTGCTTCAGTTTTTACAGAAGTTTGTAGGGGTTGATGTAAGTCGCTTTATCGAAGGATGGGTCCGCGATGCGGGTGCGTGGTGAAAACCCGAGTGAGTGGGGACTGACGATGTGGGCACTAATGAAGGGTGCCCTGAGGTCCGTGAAGCCAAGGGTTAACAACAAATGAAGCCCGAACCCCGCAGGCAACGCTCATAAGTCTTTCCTCAGATCGTCAAGAAGAAAACAGCACCAGGATGACTCTAAAAAAGTTTAGTTGGGTTCCCAATTCTACTGCTATTCCAAATTACCTCCCGATACTCTCACTCTTATTGTTACAGACTCAGGTACTCGTACCTAGAGTCAAACTCTTGTAGCAACCTCTCTAAAGCAAGTTCGACTACCTCCTCGGAACTAGGTCTTCTGCCTAGTATACTCTCCAGTATAGCAGAAACTCTCTCAAGCATGAATTCTATTCTATTCGTAAACTTCATTTCAACCACTTTATACACCTCAGTATAAATACTGTGTAGACTGTTTATATAAGTTATTTCAGGGACTTAGCAAGCTAGTCTATCACCAAACTAACGATGCTCCGCTAACATCCCGGGGAGGTCTTAATGTTAGTCACTTGCGGTGGCTAGCTTATCTAGCCGCACGCTCTACAAATCTTCAGCATTTTACGCTATGTGTGCTCGTTCATGCGGATGAAGTTCACGCAGTGGAACCTGCGAGATGTGTGTTGAGCCAGAATCCTTTCAATACGTGTAACTAGCTACCTGAAGAAAGCGAGAGTACCTTTACTTAACCTACTAACGAGGGACTTAGAAACAAGAGTACGACCACTTTGAGTGCGGCCAGGAAATATCCATGCGGAAAATCCTTACTCTTACCTCTATGATTCTTGCTGAACGGTGGTAATACACCACAATGAGCTTAGTTGCTATTTTCACGTTTGCTCGATGCTTATTTTAGCATAACCACCTGTTTTAAGGCTGTAGCTGTTGCCGAATGAAGAAAGCGCTCTCGATAGCTACAGGTCTATGGTTGTCTACGGGTCGTTCTATAGGACTCTCTTAATTCTAGCGCTTCCCATGGTGATCTTCGAAGCCGTAAACGTATCTTACAACTTAGTGGACGCATACTGGCTTAGCTTTTGGGGAGGTGCTACGTTTACTGTTCCTAGACTCACTAGACCTACCTACATGCTATTTGAGGCCGTATTCATGGGTTTAGGAGCAGCTAATCTCGCAATGATGTCGCAGTACGTTGGTGGGAGAAGATATGAAGATGCTGCTAAAACTTTCTCACAGTTTCTAACAGCTAACTTAGTTTTAGGGTTACTCCTTACTCTAGTGTACATCGAGGTAAACGACCTCTTGATAAAGTACGTCGTCCGAGTTCCTCCCGAGCTAGCTGAACCAGCACTAACCTACGCAAACGTTATAGCTTTAGACATATTTTTATACGGTCTCGACTCGGCTTTCACGAACGCTTTTCAGTCTATAGGGAACACCAGGATCCCGGCCATGGTGGGAATAGCTTCTGCTTCACTAAACTTCTTCCTAGATCCTGTGCTCATACTGGGTCTAGGTGGACTGCCTAGCTTAGGACCCGCTGGTGCTGCTATAGCTACAGTAATCTCGAGGTTATCTAAGGTCGCTACACTAGCTTACGTCTTCGTGAGGAAGTTTCCCGAAATAGGAGTTAGGTTCACTAAGAGTTTCAGTAAGTTCTGGTTTAATAGAGTTATTACCGTGGGTGGACCGATGTCCCTAAGGCAGGCTTTAAATAGTGTAGGAATAATGTTTCAGCACTCTATAGTTAACTCCTTCGGTGTTGTAGCAACGCAGACATACACTATAGGCTTTCTGTTCATGGACATAGCTGAGGCCGTTGTAAGAGGGTCCACGACTCCAATAGCTGTCATGGTGGGTCAGAGCTTGGGTGCTAGAAACTTAGAGCGCTCTAGAGAGGTGGGTATAAAGTCTTGTCTAACACTCGGAAGTATAACTGCGGCAGTATCTACGATCTTGTTCTTAGTTAGAAAAGAGCTAGCGATGGTCTTCACGAGCGATCCCGCAGTCATTGGGGAGTCTATGTACTTCCTCAGCATGTTCCTACCTACTCTACCATTCCTAACCCTACTTTTCATAGGTGTAGCAGTAGGGAGAGGTTCGGGAAGCACTGTTGTACCCCTAGTTATCACTCTAGTGAGAATGTGGGGCATGAGGATCACTTTAGCGTACACTTTATCGACAGTACTAGGCATGGGTACGAGTGGACTCTGGATAGCTATATCCCTAAGTAACGTCATTGCGGGCATTGCCTCATTAGTATGGATAGCGTTAGGTAAGTGGCGTAAGCCCATAGTGTGATTAAAACTGAGATAGCTAGCTTACGTAAACCGTGAAAGAATACTGAGACACAGAAACGTTCTTCAAAGCTCTGTTCGGGAAGTAGAACTTTTTTGCTCTATGTTACAGCAGGTTTGTGGGTGCTGTGGGTTGGTCACTATCGCACCGCATGACTTTTGGTCAGGACCTCTAACAAAGACCCGTAAGTCGGCTCTAGTGCCTAGAGGTCCCTGGGTTTACGGGTTGACTGGTCTAGGTGTCAGCTATAAAGCAGATCCTAGTTTACTAACTGATGTAGTACCTAAACCCCTCAGAGTGTCTGATGGGTCAGTATTTGCTTACATAACTGAGATAGTTACGTGGAGCCCTAATGCTGTAGAGCTTTCTACGGAGGCACCAGACCAGCTGTACTATCATGAAGGAGCGTTCTTCGTTAGAGTTGAGTATGGTGGCAAGACGTATACCTACTGCCCGTTTATGTGGGTTGACTCAGATATCTCACTTTTGAGGGGTTTACTAGTCGGCTGGCCCAAGAAGCTGGCTAAAGTTGCCCTCACTAAGACCCACCCGATGATTTCAGGCCTCGATAGACCTAGGAAAGGCTTAAAGCTCGGTGGCTACGTCGCAAGAGCTGGCTCGACTCTATATAGAGTGAGAGTTGAGCTAGGAGACGATGGAGAAGGTAAGTACCTACCATTATTGACAGAGCATCCGTTCATCCTAATCAGGTACTTCGCAGGAGTGTCACCGACTCTAGCAACAGTTAACGAGCTTGTGGAGTTAGTTGGAGAAATAGACGCTAGAACTTGGCGTGGAAGAGGTGAGATAGAGGTAATCGGAGGACCTAATGACGAATTAGAAAGCCTTAAGCCTATATCGGAAGCGGTTGGCTATTACTTCAACATGGCGCTAAAGCTGAAGAGTGTGAGTGCTGTAGGTAGAGCGGAGGGATTCAGCTAGACCGGCCTAATGCGGTAGCATGGTTTTCCCTAGTTTTATATTTCCACAGCTATGCTAGCTATAGGATTCGGACAGCACATATTAGCTCTTTATCTACTTTTTGTCTGGATGATGCGAACGACGGGCGGCCTGATGTTGATGAGCCACTGTAGCGCTGACAGAATCGTTGCCTTTAGTTACCAGCTACCTAGACCAGTCTTAGAATAGGCTTTACCACACGGTACCAGCTCCTAAGCTCCCAAGGTTCGTTTTTAGTTAGCCTCCCGCTCTCTGAGGTCCCTAGGTACTTACCCTAAATATTTCAATCAGTATTAATCAACATGAACAAGTATTAAACTCGAAACAGCTACATGAGGATTCACGTTAGGTGGTTTTAGTTGCCGTGTTCGGGTACTTATTTTAGTTGACTTAAACCATTCTGGGTGATGGACGTAGTAAGCTACGCTAGAGAGCCTAGGTTTATTCTCGCAACAGATGTAGGAAGTACGACTACTAAAGCGAGGTTCTTCGGTAAGATAGACGGTGAGTGGAGGTTTCTAGCAAGTGGCGAGGCGCCAACGACAGTTGAGAAGCCTGTAGAAGATGTTACTAAGGGGGTTAGAAATGCTGTGAGAGAGGTTGAAGAGCTTACTGGACACAAGATACTTGATGACTCAACCGAAGAACTCAGGTTCGTCATGCCCTATCGGGGTGGTAGGGTAGGTATAGACGTCTATGTATCAACTAGCAGTGCTGGTGGAGGTCTCCAGATGCTTGTAGCTGGTGTTGTCAAGAGTATTACCGCTGAAAGCGCTCAGAGAGCTGCTTTAGGTGCTGGAGCCATAGTGATGGACGTTCTATCGGTAGACGATGGTAGAGAAATACATGAGAAAATAAACACCTTGAGGTTTCTGAGACCAGACATGATACTTCTAGCTGGTGGAACTGATGGAGGTGACAAGACCCACGTTCTGGAGATGAGTGAAGTGATAGCTGTAGCTAAGCCTAGGCCGAGATTCGGGGCTACGTTTAGGCTCCCAGTGGTGTACGCTGGAAATAAGGACGCTAGAGAAGATATAAAGCGGATACTATCGGACGACTTCTTCGATGTCAGGATCGTAGATAACATCAGGCCCCAGATAGAAGTAGAGAAAGTAGAGCCTGCGAGAAACGCTATTCTAGAGCTCTTCATGGAGCACGTTATGGCTCACGCACCCGGTTACGAAAAGCTGATGAAGCTCGTTTCAACAGACATTATGCCGACGCCAGCTGCCGAAGGGCTCATGATAAGAACTTTCGCAGAGATGAAGAAGGTCAACGTCATAGGGGTAGGTATGGGTGGTGCGACAACGAACGTTTATTCAGTCTTCGACGGGAGGTTTCTGAGAACCGTCAGCGCTAACCTCGGGATGAGCTATAGCATAGGAAACGTACTGAAAGAAGCCGGTCTAGAGAATGTTAAGCGCTGGATACCACTCGACCTCACAGACGATGAGATAATGGGTATAGTCTACAACAAGATGATCAGACCTACAACTATACCTATGTCCTTAGAGGACCTCGTAGTCGAGCACGCTGTAGCCCGCGAAAGCATAAGAATGGCTTTCAACCACCACAAGTACTTGGCTAGAGAGCTCAAGGGAGTTAAGAGGGAGAGAACTATATCCGATATATTTGAGGAAGTTAAAGCCGAGGAGACCTATATAGACTTGAGGAGAGTAGACTACATCATAGGCACCGGGGGTCTCCTCTCTAGAGCTCCAAGGAGGGCTCAATCTATGATTATACTCGCAGATGCCTTCCAACCGATAGGGTTTACGTACATAATGCAAGACAGCGTATTCATGATACCTCACTTGGGAGTGCTCTCGAAGATATATAGAGAGATAGCGCTCGAGATATTCGAGAAGGAGTGCCTCGTACCACTCGGTACTTTAGTAGCTGCTGCAGGTGTCGGATCTCTCGGTGAGAAAGTTGCGGATATCACCATAGAGTATTCTGAGCAAGAGAAAGAGCGGGTAGAGCTAACTTTTGGGAGCGTAGTGAGAATACCTATACCTCAGTATAAAGAGGTAGTTGTAACCGTAGAGCCGACTAAGAAGTTCGACTTCGGGCAGGGATACGGCAGAAGAGTTAGGAAGAGAGTACGCGGTGGAGTTGTAGGAGTAGTAATTGATGGAAGAGGTAGACCGCTTTACGTACCGCAGGATCCAAGAGAGAGGAGGAAACTACTGGTCTCGTGGTTTAAGGCCCTCGAGCTTTACCCAGGAGACTTCCTCACTAAGCTAAGTTAGGTGTTAGCAGTGAGTGAGGAAAGCTTTGCGTATACCCCTGGTCTTGCTGTTACACCGCTCACCTACATAACCAGGGAGAGAGCTCTGCCGATTAGAGGGGAAACCCTAGTAAACCAAGGAGAAAAAGTTGACTTTGAGACGATCGTCGGCAGGTGTTACCTGGAGGGACCTCCGTACATAGTTAAGGTAGCAGAGCTTTTGGGAGTAGAACCCGAAGAAGTAGTTAGGTACTTGAGAGTTAAAGTAGGAGACACTGTTTCTAAGGGCACTAATCTCGCCAGCTACACGGCCTTCCTAGGTCTTCTGAAAAAATCTGTCGAATCACCAGTTGAAGGCGTTGTTGAGGGATTCAGTGAGATCACGGGACATCTCACTATAAGGGCTCCTCCACGCGTAATAGAGTTGAGAGCATATATCCGTGGAACGGTTCTAAAGGTAGTTCCAGGCGAATCTGTTACGATCGGGACTCCGGCAGCATTCATTCAGGGAATCATAGGGTTCGGTGGAGAGAGGCATGGAGTTATAGAGCTCGTCTCCTCTAGTAACCAGGACGTAGTGGGTCCAGACCAAATAGGTGAACACCACGCTGGTAAGATAATTGTTGGAGGATCTCTCATAACTTACGAAGCACTCGAAAAAGCTAGAAAAGTCGGTGTTGCCGGTATAGTGGTTGGAGGTGCTAAGATCACTGACTTAGAGAAAGTCTTAGGTTATAGAATTGGGGTAGCTATTACGGGAAGGGAAAATATAGGATTCACGCTAGTTCTCACGGAAGGCTTCGGAAAGCTACCTATGTCTAAAAGAGCGTTCGATATATTTAAGGAAAACGAAGGGAGAGAGGCAGCGATCAACGGGGCTACGCAGGTTAGAGCCGGCGTAATAAGACCGGAGGTAATAATTCCTAGAGACGAAGAGAGCTTCGCAGGTGCTTTAGAGCCCCTGGGTGAGGGTAAGATGAGGGTTGGTAGCACTGTTAGAATCATAAGGTACCCATATTTCGGTGAGATAGGAACCGTTATCGAGCTTCCAGTGGAGCTACACAAAATCGAGACAGAGTCCCCGGTGAGAGTGGTTAGAGTGCGTCTCCAAGACGGAAGGGAAGTGCTTATTCCTCGAGCTAACGTTGAAATAATTAGTGAGTAAGTAGTTTTCTTAGTTCTTCAACAGCTTTCTTAACGGACTGTCTATCTTTAGCACTAACTTCGATCGTGTCTCCATCTACTATATCTACGATTAGTACTTCCTCCTTGGTAGCTAGTGTAACTCCCAGCATTATTAGCGTGAGTACTGTATGGAAGGGATCCTGCGTGTAAAGTGAAACAGCTGCCATAGCTATAACGAGAGCAACGAGAATTCTGCTGTATTTCCTCAGAGTACCTACTCTACGTATAGAAGAAGTAGGTACTCTGTCTCTTCCAGTAAAGCTGACTAGGACTAAATCTCCACTTTCAACTTCTACTCGCAGTACTTTAACTCTCCTATAAGGCATTTAAATCATCTTCTGAGGACGACAAACCCCTCCTTCATAACGAAGACCACATTCCTTAGAGTCTCAATGTCTGTTTCAGGGTCTCCCAACACGCCCACTAAGTCTGCTACCATGCCCTTATCGACTATGCCTACATTGCTTAATCCCAAGCACTCCGCAGCGTTTTTAGTTGATGCAGTAAGTGCGTCAACAGGATTCATGCCGTACTTTACCATGACTATAGGTTCGTCTGCGTGACTACCGAAAGCCCTAAGTGGGGGGCCGTAGTAGTCTGTTCCAGTAGCTATCTTTACTCCAGCTCTATAAGCCGCTCTAAAGCTTTGTGGCATGTACTCGATGCACTCCTCCTGCTTCTTCAGCCTCCACTCGGGGATCCCTGGAGGAGGGTTTTCCAGAGTCTTTCTGTAGACCTCTACGAGGCATAGGGTCGGTACGTAGCAAACTCCTCGCTCCTTCATGAGCTCTATAGACTCCTCATCTAGGAAGTAGCCGTGCTCGATAGTGTCGACACCTCCTAAGATAGCTATCTTAACGCCTTCAGCTCCTTGAGCGTGTGAAGCGACCTTCTTACCGACTCTATGAGCTTCTTCAGCAACAGCTTTAACTTCTTCTACACTCATCTGTGGGTGCCTAGGGTCGTCTTTTTCGGACCCCACGCCACCTGATGTCATGACCTTGATGAAGTCCGCTCCGTCTCTAAGTGCTATTCTAGCAGCTTTCCTGCACTCCCAGGGACCATCGCACAGTAGGGCGGAGCCCCTCTTAATAACGTCTTCGAGTGGCATGTAGTGTGTGTCACAGTGCCCACCAGTCTGACATATAGGTCTTCCGGAAGCTAGGATGCGGGGACCAGGAACGGTCCCCTCAGCTATGGCTCTCCTTAGAGATAAGGCTATGGTTCCACCGCAGTCTCTTAGAGTAGTGAAGCCAGATAGCAGAGCCTTCTGAGCATCTTGAGCAGCTCTAAGTACTCTAAGGTCTTGTGGAACTACAGCTATTTCCGCCGGATTATAGGTTCTCAAGCCCGTGAAGTGTACGTGAGCATCTACGAGACCAGGCAGAAGGGTGACACCCTTCAACTCTATCACCTTAGACTGTTCCCCGACGTCAACCGAGCCCCTAGTTGTTATATCCACTATGCGCTTTCCCTCTACGACAACTGCTGGCTTGCTTAGAAAGTTTCCCTTACCATCGAATAACCTGTCGGGTAATAAGACATACCTCTCGTGATTTACCAAACCTAACACCACTATGAGTACTCCTCCTTAGCTATATATAGTCGTACGTATTCTTGAGGTCTAGTGAACATCTCAAAGCTGCTTCTGTTTACACGTTATTCTCTCTGATGAAGCCTTCCTCAGCCTGTTCATTATCGCTAGACCGATCCCTCTTTCTTCTACACTCTCAGATATAGCTATAGAGACTCTCCCGTATTTGTCCAGGATTCGTAGAGTACTAAACAGGTTCTTAGCTACTTCAAATAGGTTCTCCCTCGACCCTAGAGTGAAGTATGTTAGAGAATCCCCTAGCTTACTCCTAACTTCGTCGAC
This sequence comes from Thermoproteota archaeon, assembly GCA_030550455.1. GTDB lineage: Archaea > Thermoproteota > Thermoprotei_A > Sulfolobales > NBVN01 > DRZP01. The sequence continues at coordinate 307,317 of JAUQPH010000001.1, read as the reverse complement.
CGTCTCTTTAGTTGCTATAAGTGCTGGAAAGTCTTTGAGGTAACTCTCGAGCTGCTTCATCAAGAACTCGAAGTACGTAGTAGTGTCGCAGGAGCCTTTTTCTACTAGTACTAACTTCTTGCTGGGGGCGTAGTGCCTGTACTTCATCCCAGGAGACGGAGGTCTTTCTTCATAGCTCGACAGCCCTCGGGCGTATGGTGGCAGACCGAACTTCACCCCAAAGATCTTCTCTAGTTCTTCGGGTCCTAAAGGTCCCGGTCTCAGGATCTGAGGACTCGGTGAAACTAGGTCTACTACTGTCGACTCGACACCGAAGAAAGTCTCTCCAGCGTCTAAGATCATGTCTATCTCGTCGCCTAAGTCTTCGACAACGTGTTCTGCGCGAGTAGGTGAGGGTCTCCCAGCGATATTAGCTGACGGTGCTGCTAGTGGCCTACCTACAGCCTCGATGAGCTTCAGTGCTACAGGGTGGGCTGGAGACCTAACTGCTACAGTGTCTAAACCTCCACTAACAACCTCTGGTAGAGTGCTCTTTCTCTTGACTACGACTGTCAGAGGACCTGGCCAAGCGATCGAGAGGGCCTTTACAACCCGCTCTGGAACTTCAGAAGCTACCTGCTGAAGCATGTCTAGAGAGCTTACGTGAACTATTAGAGGGTTATCTAGAGGCCTCCTCTTGACCTTAAAGACCTTGAGCACTGCCTCAGGGTTGAAAGCGTCTGCCCCCAGGCCGTAAACTGTCTCAGTTGGGAAAGCGACTAGACCACCGCTCTTCAGTATCTCAGCTGCTTCTCTTATTGCCTCCTCGCTCGGATTCAGAGGCTCTACTCGAACTATCTTAGCTTTTGGCATACCATACAAACACAGTCATAGCAGGTTTTAAGCGAGTTTAGTGAGAGAATCTTGGACTAGGTGGAACCATAAGAGTTGAATGAGGAGAGGCATCCTATCTGATCAATGATGACCCGGACTCCACTGAGTGCTCCAAAAGTATTTTTTTCCCTAGGGTCCACGTTGCCTATAACTTCACGTCTACGTTCATTGAGATTTTAACTTATCCTTAATCTACTACGTGGTAGTTAGTATGAAGGCGAAGATCAAACCTCCTAAGATAAAGAGTGGAGCAAGGATACTCCTTGTTGCACCATCGAGCTACCCAGTCTACCCGGAGATGAACCTCAGCTTGGGTATCGAGACGCTTAGGAAGTACGGGTTTAGCGTAGTCTTAGGTGACAGTGTTAAATACGCCTTGAGGCGGTGGTACCTCTCCTCACCTGAGGAGGTAAGATTGAGAGATCTTGTTGAAGGTTTTAGGAGGAAGGACGTAGATGCTATATGGTGTGTGAGAGGAGGTGCTGGAGGTATAAGGCTTTTGGACTCGATAGACTACGACCTCATCTCCACAAACCCGAAGCCACTAATAGGTTTTAGTGACATAACAGTTCTTCAGAACGCGCTATACTCGAAGGTAGGTCTTGTGAGCGTGCATGGCGAGATGGTTGCTACGACCCCAAAAATTGGTGATGAAATAGGTTTTAGGAGGTATAAGAGAAACCTAGAGCTAGTCTTGAGAATGCTCCAAGGAGAGATGCTCGAGCTAAGGTCTCCGGAAGAAGGTCCTTTCCCCAAGACGATAAACCCTGGGAGGGCCTCCGGAGAAGTTGTTGGAGGTAATCTAATACTCTTCACACTAATTCAGGGGACACCATACGGAATCAATACGGAGGGAAGAATAGTTTTCTTAGAGGATATAAGGGAAGATGCGTGGAGAATAGACAACTACCTTACGACACTAGCTCTCGGAAACCACTTACAGAAAGCTTCTGGAGTGGTATTTGGTGAGTTCCCAGAGCCTGAGGTAAGGACCCCCTCACCTAGTGTTGAGGAGGTTATCACCGATAGAGCTAGAAGGTACATCAAGACTCCTTCCTTTCTCAATTTCCCCTGCTGTCATGGCGGAGACGAGCACGGACACCATGTGTACCCACTTGCGATCGGTTCTAGAGTTACCATCGATGCTGACGAAGGTGTAGTATATATGGATGAACCAGCTGTCGAGTAGGAAACTAACTAGCAGTATCTGTGAGCTCGGAGTGAAAGTAACGTTAGAGATGGACTGTCTACAGGTTGTTTGCTTTTTGGTTTTTCTGGTTACCTGGGTTATTTCTGTGGATTCTGGGAATCAAAAATATAGAAAACCAGGTGTTTGGATAGTTAGGAGCCTGTGAGCTAGTGAGCGGTTGGCGAGAGACGTGGCTCCGTGGACTGCAGGTGGGGAGCGCATACGAATATGTGGGGTGATCCCGACTTGGAAAACCGAAACAATTAAAGACCTAGTTAACGGGCCGAGCGACTACCGCAGGTCTGGTAGTTTTAACGTCGTTATTTTACTCTATGAAGCGATAAGGTAACCCTGGTTCTTTGTGCTCTATGTAGTGACTTACTTTACTGTTTTCGGTTCTACGTGCTGGAACTAAGTCCAGACTAGGGAGAACTTTTTGCTTCACTACTTGTGGTTTCGACTTCGATCTTTAGTCTTAGTCGGGCTTCACCACGTAGGTACTTTACTAAGTTCTTGAACACCTCCAACCAGGCTCTCGACAGGTTCACTACGTTGTTGACGTCAGAGAGGTAGTACGCTAGTGTACCAAGTGTTGCGTAAAGCAGAGGAGTTATTTGGATCATGTAGAAGCTGTATTGACTCTTATTACCGATGAACCAGAGAAAGACGTACATCAACCAGGTAATCCATGTGTATGCCCACAGCCTGCCCTCATCTGGTAACTTCTTTACGTGCGGTATGACGTAGATGCTAAGTATGGCCGTAGCTACGTAAAGTACGGGGTTTCCTGAAGCCACTAAGTCAGCAATGAAACCTACTCCCGTCTCATATTTGTAGTGAAGTATGAAGGAGTTCACTCCTAGCAGCCAATCCCAGGGTGAAGCGATTGGAGGCCCCTTGCCCGGTTCTGTCTTCGTAACTATGTGCCACCTTACAGCACCTTCAACTGCTTCAGACCACCACTGAAGAAAGCCTCCTCTGAAAGCGATTAGTGGAACCGATAGAACTATGAAGACTGCTAGTGGGACGTACACTAGCAGTAGAATCGCAAGAGCCGGTGGCTTTTTTCTAGAGTAATCAGAGTAGAGAGCTGGCACAGGGAAAGCTCCACTGAACTTAGTAGTAAACGCTAGAGAAAGAAATGCTGACGACTTAAAGACCTTGCCGCGCGTCGAGAAGAAGAACGCCAAAAACGTGAAGAGGGCCAGAGGTGCGTCAAGCATGGCGACGAGAGTCATAGACCTAAAGGTCCTATCTAGAATCGTCACGACGGGTACCACTAGCGACAGAACTCTCCCCCAGAAGCCACCGAGAATTGCTCTGAGGAGGATGTACTGGGCTACCAGTATTCCAGCTCCCGAGATGATCGACGGTAACCTCCAACACGGTGGTCTATCACCACACGCTACCATGGCTAAAGCTACGAGGTACTTACCTAGTGGTGGATGCTCTAGGTTCATGTAGTTTAGTATGTTTCCAGCATTAGGGTAGCAATACCCGACACCGTAACCCTTAACGTACTGGTGGGAGACTAAAAGCCGAAGAGATTCTTCAGGTACGTCCGCACAGATAGCGTAGAGAGGGTTATCTCCACTACCGTAGTACTCTGAAGACTTTATGACCCTCCCGCCAAGCCTCTCAATCTCCTCACTCATCTTCTGAGCTACACTTACGTAATCGCTCTTCCCAATAACTATTAACTCTAGTGTCACTCTATACCCTAAACTAGTAGCTCTGGGGTAGACATTGAAGACTTTGTTTAGATAGTTTCTAGCAGAACTAACGTACCATATCTCGTCCGATATGTAGTCATCTATAGATATAGCGTAGCCTATCTGGTAATACCCGTAGGCAACTACGATAGCGATAAGTACTAAGACCTCAATTAGTGTGTGCCTCAACAGAGTCTACCACCCGGCTTTCATCCGACCACTAATACCGTTCACAAAAGCTTATTAGTTACTAGAGAGGTTTCTAGAAAGGCTTATGCTGTACCTACCTACTGCTGGTATCACTGCTCTCTAATTTGAGAGGCGAGTATGTCGTTGAGTATTGTTTGGGAGAGTTTTTCTCTATTGACTTCAGTAACAATATAGTATAGAGTTCTGAAAGGCTTTGATGTAAACTGCTTTCTTACTTCTTCAGCCAATCTTGCGTGTACTACAGCTATAACCGGCTTAGGTCCGAATAGTGTACTCCACATTTTCTCCCTTAATCCTTCCACCTTGAGTTCCATAGGACCCACCTCGTCTATACCGACGAAGTCGCACTCTCGCTCTGCGTACTCAAGAGACCTTACCCCAACTAAAACTGCGTCATCTTCTTTAACGCAGTACTTACCTACATATATGCTACTCAGTCCACTCATTTCACCGCATACGTACGAGAGAATTCCCTCTAGTTGGAGCCCTATAGAGATGATCTTAAAGCCCTTCCTCACACCACCAACCCTTATCTCGGGGCAGTAAAACCCGCATACTCTATAACCTCTAGTCCTCAAACCGTCTACAACCCTCATGAACACCGTCGACTTTCCCACTCCAGGTCTACCGGTGATCAAAACCTTAACAGGTGATTTCTCCATCTAAATCCAGCCACAAAACCTCTACCGACTGTACTTAAAACAGCAACTAGAATGGCAAGATCAGTAATCCGCAGCAAGTTTTTAAGTACTTCCAAGTAGTGTCACTTGGTGTACTAGAGATACGAAAAGTAGTAGTTAAAGTAACTGGTAAGATATTCGATAATGAGAACGGTGTTGACGTTCTAGCTAGTCTTTCCAGTCTTATTAGTAGTAAGGCAGATGAAGGATACAGATTTGCTGTAGTAGTCGGTGGGGGGAGGAGGGCAAGAGACTACATCGAGTTGGGGAGAAAGCTCGGGTTAAGCGAAGGGCAACTTGATGCTGTAGGCATCGAGGTTAGTAGAGTAAATGCCATACTACTAGCTTTTACACTAGGTCCAAGAGCCTATTTACCCATACCTAGAAGCATAGACGAATTCCTGAGAGCATGGACTTCTAGTAAAGTTGTTGTCCTTGGAGGTCTGCAGCCTGGGCAGTCCACTAATGCTGTAGCAGCAATTATAGCAGAAATGATCAACGCAGATCTCATACTGAACGCTACCGATGTCGACGGCATATACGACTCTAACCCAAAGAAGAACCCTCAAGCTAAGCTCCTAAAAGAAGTACACATTAAAGAACTAGAGGAAATGCTCTCAGATAAGGAGCTAGCGGGATACTACGAGCTATTTGACCGTGTAGGGCTAAACATAGTAAAGAGAAGCAAGATCCCGCTAGTCTTTCTTAGCGTATACAACACTGAAAACATACGGAGAGCTATCAATGGAGAAGAATTCGTCGGAACTAGAATAGTATATTAACAACTTAACAACACTTGAGTTAAAACGAAAACATACGAAAGGACACTAGTATCTAGATTCTAGATCGTTATGATCGTTATGCAAGAAACCCAACTCGTAGAATGAGTCCCACTTAAAGACTACAAATATGCCCACTTAAGTAAAAAGACCTTTTAATCTAAGCTTTCTTGACTAACCGTAACCTAGAGTAAGGTATATAGCATTAGCTAATATACGGAAAGTGTTCTCTGGGTGAGCTCTAAATGTCGGGTCTATCCCGATTAGAACGACTATGGAACCCGTACTGCTAGTTCCGTGAACTACAATCGGCATACTTGCGGCACCACTTTCCTTCCAGCGACTCCACATGCCAGAGACGAAGAATTCGCCTGCAGATATACGAGCGGACACCTTTACGCCCACGCCAACTTGTGTAAACCAAACAGGTCCATAGACGAAGGCGTAGTCGTTCTCCGGGTATTGCGCTGTAATCGGATCTGCCGTCGAGATCTCGATCTTTATGATTCCATTGTCATCTGATAAACCGGTCCTATAGCTAACATCTAGTAACCCGTATCTAGTAGCTAGGTCTACTCCTGAACGACCAACACCTATGTAGTTACCACCTCTATTGAAGAACTCTCTGAGAGTAGCCCTACCTGTGTCTGTGAGAGCTCCCCACAGAAGGGACCAGCTTGAATGTATAAATAGGTCGTACCCCGAGAGATCTATTCCTTTGTTTAAGTCTGATGTTGTAACTATGGTGAAGTTAAAACCTAGTTCCCTTAAGACGAATCTTAAACCGGCGTCTGCGTGTACCACTATTCGGGGCATCCGCAGCTGTAAAGCGTCTTTAGGTATACTCTTTAATGCGAATAGAGAAAGTCCGTACTTATTCGCTAGCTCGTTAACGATGGGTCTAATGCTGGAGCTATCTAAAGGTATTATAAATGTTCCTGTTCCAAAGCTCCTACCCGAGTCAGTAAACGGGCTTCTTGCTATGAGCACTCTCACACCTCTCGAAAGCAGCTCATTAGTAGCCTTTATGGCTTCGTTACTCGTAGGTAAGTACGCATAGGCTCTTGCTGAGCCAGGCTCCACGTATCCCTGCACAGGGTCTGCTCTCGTTATAGGAATGGTCTGAACGTGTATTTTCTCTCTCATAACAACCCGCGTGACTCCCCAAAGAAGTGGGTGGCTCCAAGAGGATATATCGTACATTCTGATTCCTGGGTAGTATGATATATCCCAGCCGTCCCACAAGATCGTGTTAGCTAGCCCCCTCTTTGGTTGGTCCATCCAAACAATGTAGGTACCTGGAGGATACTCTACTCCATTCAGTACGAAGCTCTTGACCGCCTGCTCGACTTTGATATCATTAAATATGAGGAAGTTTATTAGTTTAGCTGCTGCGTGTGGGTTGCGCTGTAATGGAGTGTCTCTAGGTATTATGTACGCAGCAGGAAAATCAATCACGGTGAGGTCGTTGTACTGCTCATAAGGCGTTTTCTCCAAGATGTACTCGGGGATGGGTTGCTGAGGTAAACTCAAAAATCCTCGCTTGAATATCTCTATTTGGTCTCGGATCATCTCTTTTCTGTTTTGAGAGACAAACTTTAATGCTCCCCAGACTGCCCAGAAGTGAGCTTCCACACCACGTTTATCCCGGAACGGAGTCTCTAAGGTGTGTCCGTATGCTCCATGATACATCGCGTACATGGGAGTGAAGATCGGTGGCCAATCGTCCCAACCTTCTTTCCTGTCCCTAAACGGTATTTGAGCATCCCAACCCTTTCTTTCTTTAAGTTCTGCGGCCATAGCTTCCGCTTGTGCTAGAGCCCACTTAATGTAGAGGTCATACTCGTAGTTTGGATTGTGCGGTGGAGTACAGGGCTCTATGAGCATTGGAGATACGAAACCGTGGAGATCGAGAACTACCATTGGGTTCCACTGAACTATAACACTAACCGCAGCAATGGTTTCAGGTTGAGACTGAGTTATGAAGTCTCTATTTAAATCGAAACCGTTAGCGTTAGTCCTCGTACCTAAAGCCCTCCCATCAGGATTTGCTACAACATTAACTAACAGTATAACATTTCTTAAGATCGTGAGCGTCTCCTCATCGTTACCGAAAGCTAGTTTCTCAATTAGTTTTATGCACGCATCAACTCCAGGATATTCGTTTCCATGGACAGAACAATGAATGTACACAGGAACCTTGAAGTCATCAAATAAGTCTATCATCTCTTGCGCCTTTACGGGGTTTTCTATCATTAGTCTGCGGAGGGCTTGGTAACGCCCCAATCTCCCAAATGCTTCAGGAGCTGAAACGATGACCAGATAGAGGTTCCGGCCTAGTACGGACTTTCCGATTACTTGAACTCTAACTCTATTGCTTTTCATCTCGATTTCTCGCAGTAATGGACCTATCTTCCAATACGGAATTGAGTCGTAGTGTGGTGAAGTTACTTCTTCTTCAGGAACAACTTCCCACCACCTTCCCTGGCTTACGCCTGGAGGAATTAGAGAAGCACTTATGACTGCCGGAGTTAGAATACCGGTAATAACTACAGTTACTACTAACAACGATATAATTGTTGAAGTGAAAGCTATTTTCAAATGCACTACCGTGTTTCAATACTTATTTATTATTATAAACTAACTCATCGTAACACACGATGATCTTGCTTGAGCGTATTACGATAATGTCGATACAGCAAATATTGTTCACGAGTAAGAGAACCACAATTGAGCTGTTTAAAACCTTTTGATTTTCAAATTTTTTACTACACAACGTCTGACTCTATTATAAGTTTGAAATGATATTTCGTTTTACCCAGACATACTCCATTAGAACCTAGGCTAGCCTGAGCATACTAAAACTTTTTCGGCATCTGCTATTAAGGTTCAACAATTTCTAAGAGAATAGACATAGCAGGATTCCCACAGAGACTTCATAATGTGTCTCAAGAGACAGTGTGACACAACAGTCGCTCTACTTAACACTCCCGGAGGCTTAAGCCAAAGTAAAGAGATGGGCTGGAAAGGTTTCTACTTAAGGTGACGCTCTTCGAGATGGAGACGTGAAAGATGTGAATTAAGTTAACGATTTTGTGTTCACCAAAGTGTTCTTTAACAAGAGCTCCCATTAGGCGAGGAGGGTAGAAGCTATAACTTAGAATGTGTAATATACCCCCACATCTTCGCGATGGTGCTAGATGGATTGTTTAAATGGGGAAGCCCAATAATGCATGTCTCGCGCCGACTCCAAGGGAACATGGCAACTTCAACTCGAGTGCAGAATTGAAGTCCCTCCATAGTTATATGAGATAGCCCGAAATCTAGGAATGCGTCAATGCTGGGGGAAAGTTTAGGAAACGTTACGACACGGAGATAAGGTTGAGGAGTTCGAGACTTATAGATAAGAGTTCTTAGAGTTTTAGTAGAGTAGTGCGGGGGGTGGGATTTGAACCCACGCAGGCCTACGCCATCGGGGCCTAAGCCCGACCCCTTCGACCTGGCTCGGGCACCCCCGCCCACAGAAACCTACAATAAAAACGTAATAAGCTTTAGTCCATGCGGTTCCCCGATTGCTTAGTTATTTCTATATTCGTGTGTGCGCTCTAGTCTTTGGTATACAACGTGATGAAGAGTGAGTGGGGTAGGGTAGTTAAGGAGTCGTTAAACTTGGATCGCGAGAAGGAACTAGTTCTGGACTTAGTGAGGAAAGTTCTTGATGGGAGAAGGCATGCTATAGTTAGTTCTGTGGGCCTTTTTAGGAGTGTGGGTAGGTACTTTACTCAGTTAGTGAACTCTTTGACTAGTGTGAGCGCTTTCTACGTAGAGCCTCATGAGTTGACGTACTATATAGCACCGTACGACGAGGGTAGAGAGGTTGACGTACTGATAGTGTCTACTCCCGACGGTGCTAACGACCTCTACGTACTGCTTGACCAGCTGACTCTCACAGGGCATAGAGTAGCACTCATATCCGAGCCACTACCTGAGGTTCTTAAGCAGAGGTTTGCTTGGGTCGAGAGAGCTGAGATTTCTTGGGGGAACATGGGCTTGCTTAAGTTACTCAGCTTACTTGCTTATACTGCGTCAAGCTTGAGTAAGCAGGAGCTACAGGTTAGAACTAAGAGGATTAAGGAAGAGTGTTTAACGCTCGCTGAAGTAGCTGACGACTTAATCGAGAGGTACGATAGAGAGCTAAAGGCGGTTAGAGAGGCTCTCTCAGAACCTTACTTAATTACTTATACACCAACTCTCGAACCTGCTGCTGAACTAGCTTCACTAGCACTCAGTAAGAGTGTTGCCATAGCCGTTGAAGTTCCCATCTCCTATCTCTACGTAGGTAAGATTTCCAGTAAGGTACTTGCTTTCACGACTGACGTTGAGGTATACACAGTTAGATACTACTTTAACAAGATAGTGGAGAAAGGTGGTACTATAAGTGAGGTTAGACTGAGAACAGATCCCCTCACAGCACCCTTATACGCACTACTCCTCCTCTACTACGTAGCTGCGGGGAATTAGAGTGAGCCTAGCTCTTCTAACCGGCTCAACAGGTGTTTTGGGGAGAAAGCTCGTCCCCTATTTAGCAAAGAGCTATAAGCTAGTGCTTCACTACAGAAGCTCTGAAGAGGTTTTCAACGCACTCCTAAGTGATCCGTCAGTCAAAAGTTCGCTAGTTAAAGCAATAAAGTGGGACTTTAGTAAGGAGAATCTCAGTGGGTTTATAAATGAAGTCGTTAAGGTAGGTATACCTAGCTTAGTAATCCTCTCAGCATCACAATACGATTCTACTCCTCTAAGTAGGGTAACTGAGGAACTATTTGATTACCTAGTAAGAGTAAACCTAGTAGCACCTACCTACATAGCTCTAAAGTTAGGCACGATCATGGAGGGAGGCCTCATAGTTTTTCTAACAGATATGATAGCGATATCCGGTCACGAAGTATACACTGGTATAAAGCCTTCACTACCTTACGTAGCGTCTAGAGGCAGTTTTTACCACATTGTTAGGTACTTATCTAAGGAGTTAGCACCTAAGGTGAGGGTAGTTGGGATCGCTGTTGGCTGGGTAGACAACCCTAAAGCCAGTAAGGAGTTGAGGGATTTAGCCATTAGGACCATCCCCACCAAGACCTTCGTGGACCCTGGAGAAGTTTACCGACTCATAGAGCTAGCAAAAGAATCTCCGAGTCTTAACGGAGTGTTCCTAACGCTAAGCGGGGGAATATAGAGTGATGTTCAGCCGCGGGTTCTGATATCACCACTCATCCCTTGTAAGACTCATCACGCTACTAACCGCTCTCCTAACCCACACTTATTTGCGCGAGGCTTTATAATCTAGTAAAGCTTCCGCTCAAGGACCTGCGGTATTAAGGTTATTTCAGTCAGCAGAACATTATATGGGATTAAGGTAGTGGAAGACGTAGTTGCTGAAGTGATAAAAAAGGCCTTGGGTGAGAGTAGTATCTTTAGAAATAGAGAAGCTCTCGCGAGTGATTACGTGCCAGATAAGCTTCCACATAGAGAGGAGTACATTAGAAGGATCGCTGAGCTGTTGTCACCTGCTTTAAGAGGTGAGAAGCCTAGCAATATACTCATATACGGCCTCACCGGGACCGGTAAGACTGCTGTCGTAAGGTACGTTATGAAGCGCTTCGAAGAGCATGCTGAGAAAGTAGGTATCGACGTGTTTAAGTTCTCGTACGTAAACTGTCGCAACGAGGACACGAACTACAGGGTCCTATTTAAGATAGGGTCAGACTTAGGCGTTAAGATCCCGTTTACGGGCCTCTCCGTAGCCGAGCTACACAATAGGCTCCGCGAATACATTGACTCTAGAAAGCTCTCTGTAACCATAGTTCTTGACGAAATAGACTTTTTAGTGAAGAAGGTTGGTGACGACCTTCTGTACAGACTAACTAGAATCAACGACGAACTCACGCAGAGTAAGGTCAGTATAGTAGGTGTAACCAACGACGTTAAGTTCGTGGAAACTCTCGACCCTCGCGTTAGGTCAAGCCTAGGGGAGGTTGAGGTAGTTTTTCCACCTTACGACGCTCTCCAACTCGCAGACATACTTAGAGAAAGAGCCGTACTAGCGTTTAAGGAGGGAGTGCTCGAGGATGGCGTTATCGAGTACTGTGCTTCTGCGGCAGCTAGAGAGCATGGAGATGCCAGAAGGGCTCTAGACCTCTTGAGGTTTGCTGGAGAAATTGCGGAGCGCGAGGGAGCTTCTAGAGTGAGTTTAGTGCACGCTAAAAAAGCTCGAGAAGAGCTAGAGGTGAATGCGGCTATGGAGGTCGTTCGGACTCTACCTTACCATAGCAAGTTACTGCTCTTATCTTTAGCTGTTATGAAGGGGTTCGCGGAAAGCACTGGTAGTCTCTACCTTACTTACAGAAGAATATGTGAGACCCTCGGTGTAGAGCCACTCACTCAGAGGAGAGTTAGTGACTTAATCAACGAACTCGACATGCTTGGAGTTCTAACGTCTAGAGTTGTCAATAAGGGTCGCTATGGTAAGACTAAGGAAGTAAGTTTGGGAGTAGATCCTGCTACAGTACTGAAAGTGCTTAGCTCAGACACTAGGATTGGTGAATATGTTAAGTCGGTTAAGGTTAGTGGGGATAGATGACGGGTTCTTCCCTCCAGAGTACAAGGAGCTAAAACTAAAGACAGTCTTAGTAGGAACCCTCTACAGAGGTAGGAGGCCAGTAGACGTAAAGTTGAGAACTGTAACCGTAGACGGTACTGATGGCACCAAGAAAGCTATTGAAATACTCGAGAGCTTAGGTGAGTCTGACGCAGTTTTCCTAGATGGTGTAACCGTAGCTGGATTCAACGTTGTGGACCCTGAGGTCCTCTTAAGTCTCAGTAAGTCGGTAGTAGTTATCTATAAGTTTGAACCCAACATAGAAAGAATAGAGAGAGCCCTTAAGCTCCGCTTCAGTGACTGGAGGTTTAGGTACGATATAATACTTAAAGCTTACTCGAGATCCAGCTTCGTGAGAACCAAGTGGAAAACCATGAGAATAGCTGTCTTCGGGGATAGTAGTGTGGAAGCCGAGAGGCTGATCTCCTATACTCAGCTCGTTTCGTCGATTCCAGAACCTCTTAGAGCATCAGACATTATAGCTTCGGCAATATCTAGAAACCCGGCTCTGCTGAGCAAAATATCTAGTGAGCAACCAACTTCCTCCCAGCCTTAGGGGCGGTTAATCGGTCCCCGTATCTCTCTGAATTTACGCCCTTATCGTTAGAGTAGCTAAAATAGTCGTAGACCTCTACTCTCATGTCACACTTGGACAGACTGAATAGACTTCAGTACCTCCGCAGTTTGCTAATGGGATATCATGGTGTAAAGAGCTTTAAGTAGTTGATCTATAAAATTTCCTCAGTCGAGAATTCCTCGGCGATTTCTCTTAGCGCACCTATTTCATCTAGCTTTTTGTAGATGTTTTGAACAGCTAAAACCACTTCTTCCTCGCTTTTAGCACCCGTAATGACCATCTTACCACTGCTAAATATTAAGAGAACCACTCGTGGGTTATTCATCTTATGTATCAACCCCGGAAACTGCTCCGGTTCGTACATTACATTGTCTAAGTACTCTGCGGCTATCTCCAAGTTAACCTCGGTGTTTAAGTTAGCTGAAGCAACAACATTCTGAATCTGTATTCTCGGTTTTCCAGTTACGAGAATTCCATGCTTGTAGAATAGCCTGAGTATCCTCTTAAATCCCTTAATGAGCATCTCGGTCTTTTTAGCACCCGTAATGACCATCTTACCGGTTCCAAAGACTAGGGCAGTAAGCTTAGGGTTGTCAAGTCTTAGAACTAACCCCGGAAATTCCTCTGGGTCGTACTCAACGTTGGGTATAGACCTAGCTATAGCTCCTAAGTCGAGTCCTTGCTCTAGCGTAACTGTAGCAACAATGTTCTCGATTTTAATTAGAGGAGTAACTCTACTCACATTACACCCTATGTAGGAGATTAATAAGGCTTATAAAGCTTATAAACCCGACGCGTGTCCCTGAGTAGCCACAACGAGACTGGAGACTCGATGGAGCTGCTGGTTAGCTATTCCTACCCTCGTTATCCTCGTTATAAGCTACCTAAATGAAACCTGTTGGAGTGAGAGAGCTGGAGCTAGTGCCTGGATTAGAGATAGTGGGTGAGCTCCCAGTAGCTTACTCTACGAAGTATAAAACACTTATTCTTGCTGATGTACACATAGGGTTCGAGGAAGAAGTCCTATCGAGAGGAGGGTTCATACCCCGCTTTCAGCTTAAGAACACCATCAGGATACTGGAGGACGCTTTCTCTAGAGTTAATGTTGAGAGAGTAGTATTTGCCGGAGACTTAAAGCACTTATTCGATACTCTCGGTAGACTAGAGAGAGTAGAGCTAGTAGAGCTACTAACATACGTCAAAAAGCATGTAGATAGCGTAGTTGTCGTTCGCGGAAACCACGACAATTTCTTGCCCGCAATGAGGAAATGGGTAGAGTTCGATATAGTAGACAGCTACTCTATGTCACCTTACCTAATAGTACACGGACACAAACCCCTTAAAGAGGAAACACTATATCACCAGTGGGACTACTTAATCATAGGACACGAACACCCTAGCATAGCACTGAGAGACCCATTAGGCATCGTTGGAAAATTCTCGTGCTTTCTCATCGGAGCTATGCCGACCATCAAGAAGAAAATAGTCATACTACCAGCCGTTGGAGCTTACCAGACAGGGTCCAGAGTAACTTTAATGCGTGAGACCTACCTCTCACCAGTAATCAGAGAGCATGTGGACATTGAGACTATCAAACCTGTAGTAGTTGGTACTGACATTGGAGTCCTCGAGTTTCCAACGCTTAAAGAGCTTTACGACATAATAACGTAGAAACTAACTCTCCTAACCTATCCAGTCTGGAAAGCGGAACAATTAGCGTAGATCACAATGTTAACCGATATAAACCAAAGCAACCACGTGGAATTGGCAAGCTAAAGGTCCTTCTTGCTTGACGCAGCAGTTGACCACGCTACTTACTTAGGGCGAGGCTGTCGATAGCTGAAAAGTGATGGATCGTTGAACAACTAGGGTAGTTCAGAGTGAACTAGTGTCTTCACCTCTCTAAGGCTGCCCACTTCATCATCTATGTTGTAGTTGGTTTTGATACTATTAAATTTATTTTTATACCGCATTTACTAACTTAGTGTGAATAAGGCGGTGTCGTGAATGTCGTCCACTTTACTTAGTGTAAGCGATGTAAGGATCTACTACTACACGCTCACCGGGATAGTCAGAGCTGTTGATGGCGTTAGCTTTCAGCTAAGAGAGGGAGAGGTTCTCGGCATCGCTGGGGAGTCGGGTTGTGGGAAGTCTACACTGGGCTACGGTCTTCTGGGCCTAATCCCGCCTCCAGGTAGGATCGTGCGTGGGTCTATTGTTTTAGACGGTATTGACATAGCTAAGCTTAAGCCAGCTGAACTAAGGAAAATAAGGTGGGCTAAGGTCAGCATGGTCTTCCAGGGAGCAATGAACGCTTTAAACCCCGTGTATACGGTAGGTCACCAGCTCGCCGAGCCACTGGTACTCCACAAAGGCTTGAGCGTGAAGGAGTCTTTGGAGGTAGCTGCTGAGATGCTTAAAAGAGTAGGTCTAACTCCGGAGGTTCTCAAGAGGTATCCTCACGAGTTAAGTGGAGGCATGAAGCAGAGAGTTATGATAGCGATGGCCCTGCTTCTAAAGCCTAGGTTAGTTATAGCTGATGAGCCTACTACAGCACTCGATGTCGTAATTCAGGCGCAGATAATGAATCTGTTCAAGGAGATCAGGCAGGTAGAGAAAAACGCTATGATCTTTATAACTCACGACCTCAGCTTAATTGCCGAGATAGCTGATAAGACGGGCGTTATGTACGCAGGAAAGATGGTCGAAATCGGGTCTTCTGAGTCAGTTTTCGGCAACCCACTCCACCCGTATACCCAAGGACTTCTTAGGAGTATTCCAAGACTAAGGGGAAAGGAGAAGATCACTTGGATACCGGGAGTTCCTCCAGACCTCAGAATGCCTCCTCCAGGATGTAGGTTCCACCCGAGGTGTCCGTACGCAATGGACATCTGCAGGTCTGAAGAACCTCCAGAAATAGAAGTAGAGAAAGGACGCACAGTTTCTTGCTGGCTCTACGCAAAGAGGTGATGAGTCGTGGGCTCCAAGCTAATAGTAGAGAAAGCGTATAAGTACTTCCCGTTAAGAAGGTCTCTGGTTGAGATACTAACGCTAAAGAAGCCTAGATACGTTAGAGCTGTAGACGGAATAAGCTTCACTGTTGACGAAGGAGAAATATACTGCTTAGCTGGCGAATCTGGCTGTGGAAAGACAACTACTGGTAGACTTGTTGTTAGGCTTATAGACTTTACCGGAGGTAGAGCTCTCTACATGCCGAGGAAGGAGCTACTCTCTGAGATACCATCGACATTCTTAATTGACGGCAAGTACGTGGACTTAACGGAGAAGTTGCCGAGATACGTAGATAAGCTACTGAGAAGAGACATCCAGATAATATTTCAGGACCCGTACGGGTCCCTTAACCCCAGGATGAGGATTTACGACATCTTAAAGGAGCCTTTAGACATACATGGAGTAGGAACTACTGAAGACGAGAGAAGAGAATTAGTCTTTAGGGCCTTAGAAGAAGTAAAGATGACGCCGCCGGAGGAGTTCGCTGAGAGATATCCCCACATGTTATCCGGTGGTCAGAGGCAGAGAATAGCCATAGCGAGAGCTCTAATACTAAATCCGTCTCTAGTGGTGGCCGACGAACCTGTGAGCATGCTAGATGTTTCCATAAGAGCTGAAATACTTCAGTTAATGATGGACTTGAAAGCTTCGAGAAACCTAACTTACATATTCATCACTCACGACCTCGCAGTAGCTGCTTACATCTGCGACAAGTTAGCCATAATGTACTTAGGTACCATAGTCGAAAAAGGCTCTATATCTAGCATAGTTAACGATCCGCTCCACCCGTACTCTAAGGCGTTAATAGCAGCGGTCCCGGAGCCCGACCCTAGAAATAGGTTCAAAATTAGGGAGGTTCCGATAAAGGGAGAGATACCTAGCGCCGCCAACATACCTCCAGGATGTAGGTTCCACCCGAGGTGTCCGTACGCAATGGACATCTGCAGGTCTGAAGAACCTCCAGAAATAGAAGTAGAGAAAGGACGCACAGTTTCTTGCTGGCTCTACGCAAAGAGGTAATTCGTACAGTTTATATAAGGTTTTCTTAGTCAACTTATTAAAACTTATATACCGTAGTCTAACACATTTGTGGTAATTCCATTGGAAGCCGGTATTAGAGGGTGGGGGGTATACGTACCGAGGTTTCGGCTGAGTGCCCACGATGTAGCTACCCTCTGGGGCTATGATAGTAGATTACCTAAGGCTTTAGGTATAGTCGAAAAGGCTGTTGCGGAAGAGGACGAAGATTCTGTCACTATGGGCTGGTACGCCGCTAAGGTAGCTATTCGTCGTGCTGGAGTAAGTGGTGAAGAAATAGATGCGGTATTCTTCGGTACTGAATCCAAGCCTTACGCTGTAAAGCCTTCTGCAACTATAGTTGCTGATGCTTTAGGAGTAAAAAAGAGAAAGCTAGCAACAGACCTAGAGTTTGCGTGTAGAGCTGCTGGTGAGGGGATAAGAATCTCTATAGGACTTGTAAAGGGTGGTCTCGCGCAAAACACTCTCGTTATAGGCTCAGATACAGCTCAAGCTAACCCGGGAGACTTACTAGACTTTACTGCGTCATCTGGAGCTGTAGCGTATGTAATAAGCTCAGCTACTAATTCGGTGGCTACGATAGAAGCTAGTGTAACCTATGTTACAGATACTCCCGATTTCTGGAGGAGAGACAGGTCTCCATATCCGGAACACGCAGAGATATTCACTGGGGAGCCGGCGTACTTCCACCACATAGTTAGTGCGGTCAAGCTCTTACTTGAAGAAACAGGCCTTAAGGTGACCGACTTCGACTACGCTGTATTTCACCAACCCAACGGCAGGTTCCCCCTTCAAGTAGCTAGACTACTCGGGATCCCTCAGGAGAAAGTTATACCTGGACTTGTCACTCCGTACATAGGTAACACTTATAACGCCTCAGCCCTTATAGGGTTAGCTAAAGTTCTTGAGGAGGCCCGCCCGGGTAACAGGATTCTCGTAGCTACCTTCGGGAGTGGTGCCGGAAGTGACGCCTTTAGCGTAGTCGTCAATGAAGCCGTACTCGAGGCGGTGAATAAAGGTCCGAGGGTCTCTGATATGATAAATTCGAGGGTCCAGATATCCTACGGAGAGTATAGTAAGTTTAGAGGTCTTCTCTTAAGGAACGTAGGTGGTTGACTTGAGAGCTCATATTATTGGAGGCTCGGTCGTTAAGGTAGATAGACACTTCGAGCTAGGCTATAGAGACTTAGCCTATAAAGTAACTAAAGACTGCCTAGAGTGTTCTGACGTAGATTACGTAATAGTTTCGTCGGTCCTCCCAGAGCTATCAGCACATCAATTAGACTTGGGCACTCACATAGTTCAGTGGATCGGTAAGAAGGTTCCTGTAGCAAGAGTAGAGTCCGGTGAGTCATCTGGTCTAGCTGCTGTAGAGCTTGCCGCATCGCTAGTGGCCTCTGGTGCGTACAAGCGGGTCATGGTCGTAGGGGTCGAGAAAGTTACTGAGTACCCAACTTATACAGCTAACTACTTCTACTCTTTAACTCTAGACTACGAATACGAGGTCTTGAGGGGTGTATCTCCTCCTGTCTATGCCGCTCTAGCCATGAAGGAGCTCATCAAGTCCGGTGTCAGAAGAGACTGCTTTAGTAACTGGGCAATCAGGATGCACGAAAACGCTGTATCAGTACCTCACGCAATGCTTAAATTCAAGATAACGCACGAGTCCTTTAAGGATGCCCAGGTCCTATCAGACCCACTTACACTCTACGACAGCTTTGCTTTTGGTGATGGAGCTGCCGCTATAGTAGTATCATCAACACCGGATAGAAACGGCTCTTCTGTTGAAATAGTGTTAAGTAAAACTGAAGTCGGTCTACCGGCATACGCTAGAGACAATATATCAGACTTGACTGCGTCCACGAAGCTTCTAAAGGAGGTTACCAACAGGTTTGAGCTAGACTTGAGGAAAGTAGCTGTCGAGCTCCACGATAGCTACACGACATACCCTATAGCTATCCTCAGAAGTCTTGGGTACATGGACGATAGGTGCGACCTTGACGAGTTCGAGTTCTTGAATACGAGTGGTGGACTGAAAGCTAGAGGCCACCCAATAGGTGCTACCGGTATATATCAAGCTTACGAAGTCTTCAAGGTTTTAACAGATAGCTTAGGTGGTAAGAGAGCTCTATCCGAGTACGGCTTAGTTCACTCGATGAGCGGTCCCGATAACTTGTCTCGAGTGCTTGTTCTAAAGAGGTGATGTCCTTGAAGCTATCTGTCCCCCAGTTTTGGAGAGTTAAGGAAAACCAATACAAGTTGATCATAACGGTTTGTGGTGAGTGCGGTAGAAAGACTATGTTTAAGAGGCCCGTATGCCCTCACTGCGGATCTAGTAAGGTCGAGTACGTCGAATCTACAGGAGTGGGAGTACTAGAGAGCTTCACTAAAGTCTATTATAAGACAAACTCTAGTGAAGATAGACTACCCGAATTAGTTGGAGTAATCAGATTGAGTGAGGGTGTTAGAGTGATTGGAGAGATCGTTGGAGTAAGGGAGGACGAGCTCAGGGAGGACGTAAAGGTCGAGGCTGTCTTAAGGAGGTATTTATCGGATGACCCGTATGGGGTTATATACTATGGTATAAAGTTTAAACCTGTTTTAACTCACTAAACGCTTCTATAAAGCATTAAAAAAGCTTATTTTTAGCTATATACTATACCTACGGTGTTAATGTGGACTACAGTAGGTTCATAGCTAAAGCATCCGAAGTTTTCAAGGCTTCTGAGATCCGTGAGTTACTCAAAGTCGTTGAAGCCCGAAAAGTCATCAGCTTTGCTGGAGGCTATCCAGACCCTCAGACTTTCCCGCGAGAGTCTCTAGCTAGGATAGCATATGAAGTCATACTGAACTACGGAGATAAAGCTCTTCAGTACTCTCCAACTAAGGGAGTCACCGCCTTTAGAGAGACCTTAGTTAGATACTTAAAGAGTAATGGAGTGAAGGTGGACAGCGAAGACGATATCATAATTACAACTGGTTCACAGCAGGGACTAGACTTAGTGTCTAGGACCCTAATTGATCCAGAGGACTACATAGTTACGGAGAACCCGACGTACTTGGCAGCTTTAACTGCCTTTAGGACAGCTAGACCAAACATAATTGGGATACCTATAGACGGTAAAGGAATGAAGACTGAAGTACTTGAGGAAAGACTCAAGGAACTGAAATCTCTTGGAAAAAGAGTTAAGTTCGTATATACGATCCCGATAGCACATAATCCAGCTGGAACCACTATGAGCCCCGATAGAAAGAAGCACTTACTTGAGCTGGCATCTGAGTACGACTTCATCGTTATCGAGGACGACCCGTACTCATTTTTCGTGTACGACGAAGCCGATGTAACTCGGTTAAAGACCTTAGATCAAGAGGGAAGAGTTATCTACATGAGTACTCTAAGCAAAATACTGTCTCCAGGCCTTAGAGTTGGGTGGATACTGGGTCCCCGCCAGCTCGTTGACGTGTTCGAGAGAGCTAAGCAGAGCATGGACCTACACACGTCCACTTTATCGCAGTATATAGCTAAGGAAGCATTAGAAAGGGGTGTTGTTGGTGAAACCATAGATAAAGCTAAGAGAGTGTATCGAGTGAAACGTGACGCTATGTTAAGCGCACTATCGGAGAACATGGTAGAAAACTCTTGGTGGGCTAAACCAGTAGGAGGGCTCTTCCTAATGGTATGGCTACCACCTGGGATTGACACTAAGGCCATGCTGCCTGAGGCGGTGGACGAGGGTGTAGTGTACGTACCTGGGGCATCGTTCTTTGTGGATGAGAGCGGTAAGAACACTATGAGGCTGAACTTTAGCTACCCAAGTGTTGATGAAATAAAAACTGGAGTAGGGATCCTTGGAAGGTTAGTTAAGAAAAAAGTAGGAAAGACGTAAAGTTTTGAAGTAGGCTATAGAACTAAGCTAAGGTTTCTTGATTTTAAAGCATTAGTACTAACTCGTCTTACTACTTCGAATCGGTAGCTTGCAGAGCCTTAGAGGCTGGCCTCAGTTTTGTAGCTAAATCTATCGTTGCCCGAACTGCGTTTTATCGGAATCACTAGGAGGTACGTAAGCTATGTGCGTGTGATACTTGACGGACTCCACTACTGCTTTAAGGTTGTCTACTGCTTTAAACATGTTCCCTACTTCGCTGCCTACTTTCCGAGCTATACTTAATGCTTCAGCTATATTGGGCTTAGCTCTCGATAGAACCATCACCTTTCTTAGATTGCTTCCTATAGTCACAAAGTACTCAGGAACTAAGGGTGATATATAGAGAGAGTCCATGCACTTACTTATTGCTAAGTTGTTTACGTACGGGTCTAGAGATGATACGTAGACAACGTCAAACTCTCCTCCTACTCTATCGCGTAGGTAAGCTCTTACTCCGAGTCTAGATATCCTCCGCAGACCAAACTCACTAACACAAATAGCCTCCGTTTTAACCTCGTCTTTAATTAGTTTTATAAGTGCTACTGCTTCGTAGCCGCAGCCGGCCACTAGTACTGAAGACCCGGAGAGGCTTGACACGACTAAGGGTAAGTGAGCCAGTAGAGAAATATAGAGACCCAACGAACTAGTGAGAGACTGAGGTACGGGCTCTAAGCAACTTGATTCTATACTGGCTTGATCTGCCATAACACCGTTCTTTACGAGAGCTAGCTTAATAAAACATTTTGGAGACACTACAGCGCTTTCCCCGACTACTAAGTTGGTCACTCTATAGCCTAAGTCCAGAACTCTAACTAATCCTGCTGATCCGACGACCTTTCCATAAGCGTATGGGGCGTAACCTCTAACAGCAGCAACGTCTAGTGGTGTTAAAGCTGCTGAGAGGACCTTAACTAGAGCTTCATCTTCTCTAGCGGGTGGTGGGGGTACCTCGGAATATCTTAACTCACCAGCTAGAACAACAGCACCTATAGTTCTCATACTCCATCTGCATAGGTTAATTAACTTAGCTAAAAATGTAGGTTGGGTGATGAATTGTTCGAGGAGTTCGCTGGCAGGTTCTACTACCTACTACATCCAAGACCCACAGTAGTCATAGGAACTCTATGTCCGAACGGTCGCACTAACTTCATGCCCGCGAGCTGGAATACTCCCGTTAGTGAAGAACCTCCGACAGTAGCGGTGGCCGTGGATTCCGAGGCATATACTCGGGAATGTCTTGATTACTGCGGGGAGGCAAGCCTCAATATCCTCAGCCTAGACGATGTTCAACTACTCTACGACCTAGGTTCTGTGTCAGGTAGAGACGTCGACAAAGTCTCCAGGTTCAGACTGGAGCTATTAGAGAGCCTGACTATCAAGCCCCCGGGGATTTTACGGTCTTTAGCAATACTAGAGTCTAAAGTAGTGGGCAAATACCTCATTGGTGAATCAGTTCTCTACGTATTCGAGGTTAAGAAAGTAAGAGTCCGCAGTGGAGTTGCAGATAAGTTTGGTTTCATACTGTCAGAGAAGATAAACATACCACTTCACGCAAGCGGCCGCTACTTCTACGGAGTTGGCGCGAGAAAACTGGCTACGAGGAAGGTGTCTCCTTGAGTAGTAAGCTGATGCTCTCGAGCGGCAAGGTCTTCGGAAACTACTCTCTACTAGAGAGATACCTTGAAATCTGCCAAGAAAAGAAGGTGGAGTCTCTGCCGAATTCGTCCGATATAGAGTTCGTAAAGCACATCGCTAGCAGGGGTCCTGCTTCATTGGATAAGTTCCTCGAAGAGCTAGTTAAGAGGTTCAAATATAGGGTCGATCCGGTCTGCTCCGTCAAAGCCTCTAAAGAAGTACTAAATATGGAGCTAGCTGAAGACCAAGCATCTCAGTTGGTCGCAGTACAACTAGCCGGCTGGACACTCGAGATAGCAGAAGCACTAGGAGTCATTAAGCTCAAGAGGCTATCATGACATAGGCTAAAGACGCTTCCCCGCAGCATCACATCTCCAGTCTTCAACACGCACTCTCGAGGTGGAGAGCCTATTTTATGAGGTTCCTCCACTACTTTAACTTGAGTACTGCTGACCCCCTAACTTTAGCCAGCTTTAGGTCTCTGAGAGCCTTATTCACCTCTTCGAGGCCGTACACCTGAACCTCCGTTTTTAGACCATACTTTGATGCGATACTCAATAGCTCTGTTACGTCCCTTCGCGTAACGTTAGCAACACTCCGAACAGTCTTTTCAAGCCATAGATGGTTAGTGTAATCTAAGGCAATCGGTGTCTGCTTTCTAATTACGTTTACCACTAAAATTCCTCCTCTATCTAGCAATTCGAGAGCTCTAGTCGTTATCTCTCCAACTGGCGTGAAGTCTATGGCTCTATCGAGCTTCTTAGGTGGTGTATCGCTCGGGTGACCAGTCCAGTCTGCTCCCAGCTTTTCTGCCAGCTCTCTATGCTCTAAGCTCCTGCTGAATACGTAAACCTCGATACCTGGGAAGAGCTTTTTGACTACCTGCAGTATTATGTGTGCGCTAGCACCAAAACCGAAAAGCCCTAGCCTCGATCCGTCTTTAAGGTTTGCGAGCTTGAGGGCTCTGTAGCCGACCGCACCAGCGCAAAGAAGTGGTGCCACACTAACATAGTCGGCACCTTTAGGGATCGGGTAAACGAAGTCCGCATAAGCTACTGCGAATTCGGCATATCCACCGTTAAGGTGACATCCGGTCGCCATAAACTCGGCGCAAAGGTTTTCTAACCCAGCTGTGCAGAAGCTGCATCTCCCGCAAGTCTTTCCAACCCAAGCTATACCTACCGTTTCACCGATCCCTGGGTAGTCACTCTTCACTCCAGGTCCTACCTCAACTACCCTACCCACTACCTGATGCCCTGGGACTATCGGGATCCTGCAACGTACTCTTCCCTCAATTATGTCTATGTCAGTATAGCACACGCCGCAGGCTAGAACCTCTAGAACAACCTGGCCTGGACCAGCAGTAGGGTGTGGGCAGTCTTCAATAGATAGCGGATCCTCACGCCAAGGCAGCTCTGGATACCTTCGAGATAGCCCATCGGCTTTAATTTCCGCTACTTCACGTAAAACCGCCGCCCTCAACTATTTCCCCTAAGTTTTGGGTTGTTATACTTAAAACTAAGTCTATAGTTAGTCACCTGCGTTTTGAGAATTCCTTTACTCTACTATTAGAGCACTAGTTAAAGAAGTCGTCTAATATGATTTAATATCTCGCGTAAATAGATTTGGAGACTGCGATGAGGTGTAGCGTAAAGACACCTCCGTCTCTTCTTGTAAAAGGTATTGGAATGGTCCTAGAGTGCCTAGATGTAGGTATAAATCTCGCAAACCCCATTGACGACATCAAAGCCTTCTTAATCGACCTAATCGACGACTACGTTAACGTTAGTGTGGTCAAGGTAGAGTTTACTGAAAACGAACCTATAGGAACGAACTACGTTATCTTTAAGTACCACCTGTTTGATGAATACGGCTTTATTTCATCTTGTAGAGCTGTCTTGAGGAAGAAAGTACTTGAGGAAGTGCTGTGTACTTTTGATGCTGGTAAGGTAGCTCGTGTTTGGAGGGGTACTACTAGCGAGGCAGGCGAACCTAAGCTACCACCAGCTGATAAGCGTTCCTCAAGCGGTCCTGCTCCAGGTCAATACTACATAGACCACTTCATTATCTACAGAGTCTTAGGCACTCCAAAAATAGACTTAAACTCATGGAAGCTCAGAGTTGTAGGTATGGTGAGGAACGCTTTAGAACTGACATATAGCGACATAGAGAAGTTACCTAAAGTATCTTTAATAAGAGATTTCCACTGCGTTACAGGCTGGTCCGTCGGTTCAGTTAAGTGGGAAGGAGTTAAGCTGAAGCTGATAGTCGATGAGGCGGCACCATACGAAGGAGTCAAGTGGGTATTTATTGTAGGTTTAGACGGATACTCGTCCGTTATTCCCCTAGAAGATTTTGCTTCAGAAGAAGCGCTACTAGTCCTTAAGATGAATGATAGACCTCTCACGATAGAGCAGGGATTTCCGGCTAGGATCTTCGTACCACACCTATACGGCTGGAAGAGCGTGAAGTGGGTTAGTCGGATAGAGTTTATTGATAGATACGTAGACGGATACTGGGAGGCTTTAGGTTACCACGAGAGGGGTAACGTGTTCCTAGAGGAGAGATTCAAAAAGATTCTACTCTAGATTCTCCATTAGACTTCTGCGAGAGCCTGAACCCACTAGCTAGAGCATGCCTACGCCGCTTCTTTAAGCTATAGCGGATCTTACTGTACTTAGTCTTAACTCTCCACAATTTCTCCTGGATTGCGTAGCTAGCTATACCTATAGCTATAGCTAGTGACACTGCTATTGCCGCATGCGCCAAGTAGCTCGTGAAGTACGCAAATGCAGAACTACCTAGTATCGCATACGGCAAGTAGCCTCGCCTTCTTGACAGCATATACAAGGTAAACGCCAGTACCACTGAGACCGCTACGGCATATCCGTAATCCACGCGTAACCCAGTTAGCTTGTAGACAGTGTGTAGAAGAACGACTGAGGCGGAAACAGATATGGCAACTCTATGGAGGAACAACCCTAAAATAAAAAACACTATGAGTATAGGAATAGCTACAGCTATAACAATGCTATCTACCCCTAGTTGCGTGCTTAAAGCAGAGCCGGCTAAAAATAACGCAGTAATAGCTAGCGAAATAGCTGAGACTATTCTTCTAGCGCTATATCCAAAGACTGACACCAAGACGCTAAGGAACGCTAGTAGGTAAGCAAGTATCGTGTTGGAACACCCTATGCTCTAATCTCTTTACCTAGTAGTGTCTCAAGAAACGCTATCCTCTTCCACACGGGTGGATGAGTAGATAGAAGCTCCTCTAACCCAATAAACGGCTCGGTGAAAGCGTAAATAAAGAGAGTCTTAAGTCTACTATTCGCTATAGTCGACTTACCGAAGCGCTTGTAGAATCCGTCTAGGGACTTCAGAGCCCCGATCATAGCAAACGGAGACGTTACCTTAGCTCCATGCGCATCAGCGTAGAATTCCCTCAATCTCGATAGAGCTAGCACGGCAAACTGTATCAGTATGCTTAAGGCCATTACGACCCCTCCAACAGCAACTAACAGAAGACCCGAGCTTCCATTGCGTCTCCTGCTACCATCTGCGTACCTACCAGCGTATAGTCCGATATACAGAAGAAACCTGCCCATGTAGTATATGACCGTGGGAAGAATTCCAAATACCATCATAACTGAGTTATCTCTATGTTTGTGGTGACCGAGCTCGTGTCCTATAACAGCCTTAAGCTCTTCTTCATTTCTGAGAGTTCTGAGTAAGCCGTCAGTAACAGCAATAAACCTTCCAGCTATAGGAGATGAATATGCGAATGCGTTTGGCACTGCCATGGACGACCTCATCGCCTTCGGGGGCTTAATTCCGGCCCTTCCAGCTACTTCATTAACTAGCTTCTGTAACTCGGGGTCGTATCTGCAACCGTAGAATGCGTTAACTAGAAACGGGGAAAAGAGCCAGGTGACTATTGAAGGAATTACGGCGAATAAGAACGCTATTGATGCTAAACTAATAGTTAGTTCCTCACCTAGAAGGTAAGACACTAACCCGAATACCAGAACTACACCACCGATTACAGCAGCCGCCGTAGATATCATTGAAGCTCTTAGAGCATCCATATCTGCCGGAACTCTCTTCTCTATAAACCTACCCAGTATTACACCAGAGAGAACTAGTGTCACTATAGCTATGACGTATCCTAAGACATCTACAAGCCACCACAGCCACATAAACCTAAAGATACCGAAGGGAGCTACATACCCTGGCGCAAAGTAGTAGAGAAGTAATTGTATGGCTAGCAACGTCACGACAGCTATAGAGAGCAGAGATAGAGCTAGGAGGACCTTTGTTTTCACTGGGTTCACCACTCCAAACATTTCCCTCTGTTTTCACTTAAAAATCTTCCTTGAGCTCTTATGACGCTGTCGAGCGCTTCCCTAGGAGACGGGGCCGCGACAACCCTATTGCCGACTATTTCGACATCGGCTCCATGGCATAAAGCCTCACCTGGTTCAGCTCCAGCTGCGAATATTCCTGGCGAGAGAATAACATATCTATTTCTAAAGGTCTCCCTTAGATCCCGTATAATCGTTGTCTTACTTGCTGGAACAATAAGCCCGCTAGGGTCTATCTGCGGGATCATCTTCTTGATATCCGAATACCTGCTATCGATTATGAAGGAGGCTGGATGGTCGAAAGTTACCTGAAGCAGTAGCTCTAATCCTATACTCCTACACTTTCTTGACGCTCGGTCTAACACTCCCTCATATCCCATGAAGGCGTTAACCACAACTCCGTTGAACCCGGCGTCTCTCACTAGCTCTACAGTATACTCGATTATTTGAGCTATGTCACCAAGCTTTAGGTCAGCGATAAAGTATGTACCCGGTGATGAATCTATGAGGTTTTTCAGAGTCTTCAACCCCTTACTCAGTATGAACGGCGTTCCTATCTTAAATCCTGCGACGAGATTCTTTGTGCTGGACACAAGATCCGCTACGAAGCCTAAGTCCAGCCTGGGGTTATCTATGGCTATCATTAACTTACTTTGAGCTCTGCTAACGGCATCTCGTATCAATCCTCAACACCAAACTCTAGATTCATAGGCAGACTTAAAACTATCTACCATGCACCAAAACCTACCCGACCTTTATTTCTCGCAGAGGCACATGTTGTATCAAGAGGACCGATGGACTGAACCTCAATGTTCGAGGATCCACCTAGCGAAAACCTAGGGGTAAGAATTCAGTTGTCGTAAAGATTTTAAGAGTATCTTGCTAATCACGAGTCTGGAGTGAGGTAGAGGTGGGATTCCCTTGTATGACTTAGTCGTACTGGGTGGCGGTCCGGCAGGATACCTAGCTGCTGCTAGAGCTAGCTCTCAAGGTCTTCGGGTTGCCTTAATCGAGAAAAAACTTCTTGGTGGCGAATGCACTAACTGGGGCTGCATACCTACTAAGACCTTGGTGGAGGTATCTGAGAGCTTCCATAGATTAAAGCTGATGCAACAAGCGGGTTTTTCTCTAGATATTAAGTCGATATCGTGGGAACAGCTATCGGAGTATATCTCTAGAGCGGTTTGGCGATCTCGAGAGGGAGTTAAGACTCTTCTTAGTGATGTCGAGGTAATTGAAGGATTCGGTAGACTCGCTGGCCCCAGAAGAGTTAAGGTAGAAACCACTGGATCTGTTAGAGACCTAGAGTCTAGGTATATCCTAGTAGCTACCGGCTCAGACCCTAGAGACATCCCATCCGCTAGAGTAGATGGTGAATATGTGATTACGAATAGAGAGTTTTTCGAGCTGAAGCGACTTCCGGACTCTATAACTGTGATTGGTGCTGGAGCTATCGGGGTAGAGATAGCTACAGCACTAGCTATGTTAGGTAGGGAGGTCTACCTAGTTGAGATACTAGAAAGACCTCTCTACTTTACAGACCCGGACGTTTCAGCTGTAGTCGAGAGAAATCTTAGGAGATTAGGCGTTAAAGTATTCTTTAAAGCTGTCACTAAGAGTGTCGAGATAGTAGATGGAGTAGCCGCTACAACGATATCCCTAGGTGATGGGTCTGTAAAGGTGTTAAAGTCTGAGAAGGTGTTAGTGGCCGTAGGGAGAAAGCCTAACGTAGAAAACATCGGTCTCGAGATTGCCGGAGTAGAGTACGACACTAAGTCCGGTATAAAGGTAGGCGAGAACATGGTTACAAACGTACCGAGTATCTTAGCAGCTGGTGATGTAACTGGACCTCCCCAACTGGCTCACAAAGCACTAAGGGAGGCCGTTATTGCTTCAGACTACATCATGGGATACGCAAGTCCACCGCCTAGAACCCCTATCCCCCAGGTCGTGTTCTCTCATCCGCAGGTAGCTCTTGTAGGACTAACAGAACAGGATGCCGCAGTAGCAGGCGTAAGCTACAAAGTCTTCAAATTCCCCTACGTAGCCCTTGGGAGGAATACTACAGCACTAGCCAAGAGTAGTGAAGGCTTTGCAAAGGTTCTAGTAAGCGACGATGGGAAGATACTGGGAGCCCAAATAGTGGGTAACGAAGCGTCAGAGCTGATACACGTTTTCTGCTTGGCTATAGCTAAGAATTTAAGTATTAAGGATGTCGCTGATGTAGTCTACACACATCCTACATACTCAGAAGTAATAGGTGAAGTTGCGAGTCTAGCTTTAGGGCGACCGATGCACATAAGATGACCGTTCTATTACGGTTCCTTTTTCTTAGAGAACACCTCTAGCCTCCTTACTGTATCAGTGGGTGGCTCTGCTAGAGAAGCAACACACTTCACTGCTAGCTGTGCGCATACCTCTGTAAAGGCTTTGACGACAGATGACCACCAAGTCTTGCTATTCGCTAAAGACTCTACCTTTTCAAAGTCTCTAACGACTGAACCGAGGGAGTCACGCACCCTAGGAGTAACCCTTAGTTTATCCATGAGAACTAAGCTCACATGACCATAAACGGCCTCAAGAACTCTTGTGAATGAGACTACATCATCGTTGAAGCCTGGAATCACCGGCCCGTAGAAAAGCCACGTTTTCAAGCCTTCTTCAGATACCTTGGTTAAAGCTCTAACTCTTTGCACAGGTACCGGAGCACTCGGCTCTAATAGAGAAGCTACACCAGAGTCTAGAGTTATAATCGTGAAACCCACATCAACCATATCTCTAAAGCTCTTGAGGATGTCGATGTCTCTCAGGACTAGGGGAGACTTTGTCTGAATGCTTACTCTAAAGCCGCGCTTTAGTAGCAACTCTATGGACCTACGCGTTAATTTCTCGACAGACTCGACCGGCTGGTACGGGTCCGTTATGGTCGAAATACCTACGGTACCCGGCTTGAGCTTTCTGGTCTCCCTCTCTAATATACTAAGGAGATTCTCTTTAACGTACACGATAGAACCCCAATTTTCAGCAACCTCTACTTGTCTCGTGTAGTCTCTAGCATAACAGTAAAGACAACCGTGTGAGCAACCGACATAAGGATTGAGCGAGTAGTCTAGGTCCGGCAGACCGGACCTAGATAGAGCCGTTTTAACACTTATTCTAGGACATTCAGTCAAAGAGCCTCTTACCTCTGATTAGAAGGCTCAGTATCCTTGAGCGAGTTACTATGCTCTCTACTGGAACCTTAGTTATGCCTCTAATATCTGCGAGAAGCTCTCTCAGGGTTTTGTAGCTTTTATACTGAGTACTCAAAAGTGCTCTAACCATCTCTCTTACGAACCACACGCCTACCGGGACGTTAAAGCTTGGATAGATCTCTCTATAGAGTACTGCTCCAGCTTGCCGCCCAAGCTTGTTTAGGTACTCAGCTACAGCAAGTCTTGAAGCATAATAGCACCCTCCTATGGAGGGATACTCCCTTCTCTTGCTCGTAACCTCCCAGTCTCCTTCTACTACGACTTCCCCACCAAAGAGGTTCCAGGTCGAACCTGGAAACCACGCTTCCATCCACTCGAACATCCAGCGAGTAGGTAGTAAGATTGCTATAAACAGGTTTCCACTTCTCGATAAATAATACAGCCTAAAGTCGTTTATTGTCGGTTTATCCACTATCTTCTTTATTAAGGCCTCTGATATCGTCGAGTCAACAGTAGTTATAGCCCACCTAGTGGGCACAAGCTTCCTTCTGCTTTCTCTACCTAAAGATCCCACAGACAGCACCCTCATAATCGTGGACACCGGCACGGACGACGTATAGAGATAGAGAATAGCGCCTCTAGCGTCTAAGTCCCTATCTCCATAAACCTTCTCGACATGCCTATTCACATAGGGGTTAGAACCGAGGTCTAACCTCTTAACTGGTGCTAGAGGACCCATTGGTGGCACGTGCTCATCTAGTAATACCTTCGGTCTAATACTTTTCTCGAAGAAGACTTCTACGTCGACAGGCTTAGAGGATAGAGCGATTTCTCTTATCTTATCTACAAAGCTACTATTTACGTCATTGACCCCGAGTGTTCTCCCTCCGCGAATGAGAGTCAATCTAAACCTTAGCACTTCGTCTAGTGGTAGACCTAACCACTTCTCTGGCTGGTCATATACTGATGTATCCCCGACCTCCGGTGGGAGACCTGCTGCTACAACAACTCGGGGGTAGCCTACCCAACCCACATAGACAGAAGGTGGTGACGTGCTTGCAAGCTCGTGGGAGACGCGCTTCAGAGTATAAAGAGAGGAAGTCCTAATGAGTACTGGACAGTACTCTAAGCCACATAACCTTCTCGACCCCCCGCGGCATAGAACGCATAGTCTACTGTCCGTCAACTTCCTCATGTGTATTGAGACAGTGCGGTTAATATTACCGCTATAGCTTTGTTTTGTCGGCATAGCCGATATTTACGAGTCCTACGGATTTGCGTTCGTGGGAAAATCCTTACCCCACAATTTTTGCTATACTAACCACGCCCATAGTTTCCTACTGCTAAGAGCCGTTTATAAAAGCCTTTCGGGCTGTCGCCGATGTTATTAGCACGTCTGTGGAGTTCTGAATCAAGAGTAGTAGCTCGAAACCTTAAAAACCTTGAGGTCGAGGTCGACTAATACTCTCAGGGATTAAACCTACGAGTACTTATGTGTAGCGCCGCTTTTCTAGAGTACTGATGTAAGCTAAGTTGCGGGCTAGTCGTTGGTAGTTCCTCCGCAACAACTCTTAGGGTTGGGGTTCTCAGTAGGACAGCTGGATTGCGCTGGTGTAAAACTTACTCTGTGTGAAGTCTACGATTTCGACGGCAGTGGAGAGATCCTTCCGGAAAGTAAGAAGATTCCGCGTTACCTAGAGTTAAAGCCAGGAGTTGATGGGGTGTTCGCTCTAGACAAGGGTGCGTATTTGGTTCGGTACTGTGAGTACGTTAAAGTACCTGAGGACTCTCTGGCTCTAGCAATCCCGCGCTCCAGTTTGCTAAGATCGGGAGTCACACTCTTTACTGCTGTATGGGACCCAGGTTACGAAGGACGGGGATATGGGCTGATGCTCGTCCTAAACAACCATGGGATAAAAATAGGGGTTGGAGCTCAAGTAGCTCAGCTAGTTTACTTAAGGCTTAGCGAAAGATCGGCGATTCCGTATAGGGGGACTTACTATCTTGAGAGGTAGCTACTCACAGGTGCTTACAGTTATCGACTAATTTGATTACTTTGTCCAAAACATCGTTCGGAGTCTTTCCGAATACCCTAATCATGGGTTCTTTACCGATATCACCCGTGTCTGCTAGAACATCTGGCACCCTACCCAATTGCTCGACAGCTTTTCTCAGCATCCACGGGAGCGACGCTCCTTCGACTCTTCTGACATCCTCGGGCTCCTCTCTTCTATCGATTACCACTACAGACATTCCTAGCTTTCTAGCTGCCTCAACCAGTTCACTACTGTACCTTATGTTCATGGCCGACCTGATGCTAGAGTCATACCTCATGGCCTCGAGTACGAGTCTTGCGACATGTTCTGATGCCCCAGGTTGCGGATATGTATACACCTTAACTCTGCCAGCATGCTTAACGATCCTACCCGGAACCCCTACGACATCTGCTGTACTGAGAGCCAGGTGCTTAGGTACTGAGTAGACGAGGTTTGATTGCACTTCCGGGATTACTTTCGCTAGCTTTCTAGAGAGATGCTCTGAGGACATTCTGTCTAGTACTTCTGCGAGAGTCTTCTGAGCTCTATAGAGCTCTGCGTCAAGCTCGATAAAAGCTGTTGGATTAACTGGACAAGACCCTTTACCAACTCTATAGGAACGAGCTATCGCTGTGAAAATGAAGTTCTTAGCTTCAACTATAGAATCTAGTACAGGAAGGCCTTTAGCTAGATTAGCTGCTATAGCTGCTGAAAAAGAGCAACCCGTACCGTGAGTGCATCCGTCAGCTCTTGGTGATTCAACGCGCTTAACGACTCCACCTAAGTAGACTACGTCAGTAGCTCTAGGTCCCTGATGTATGTGCCCACCTTTAACTACTACTGCTTCAACACCTAGTTCTCGCGCTATGATTCTAGCGGCTTCCTCGGCATCCTCTAGCTTCTCGATCTTAACACCTGAGAGGATTTCAGCTTCGAACTTGTTTGGTGTAACTACTTTAGCCAGTGGAAGAAGCTCTCTCTTGAGAGTCTCTATAGCTTCATCGGCTAAAAGCTTGGCCCCGCTTTTCGCAACCATTACGGGGTCGACTACGAGCGGAAATCCGTAGTTCTTAACGGACCTCGCTACAGCTCTAACTATTGGTGAAGAACTAAGCATACCTGTTTTTGCCGCATCAATTCCCATATCTTCCCACACCGTCCTGATCTGTAACTCCACGAACTCTGCCGGGACTTCGTGAATTCCTGTAACAGAGTAAGTGTTTTGAGCTGTTAAAGCTGTTACTGCCAGCGTTCCGTGAACTCCTAGAGCGGCGAACGTCTTTAAATCGGCAGCTATACCGGCTCCACCACCAGAGTCAACACCGGCTATGGTCATAGCTACAGGAACCTCTCGTTTCCCCATCTTACTCCCCAACCTAAAGCCGTCTAGACGTTAATAATGCATATTAGTCTCTCTTTACCAAACCTGGATTTCGTGATTTTTATTAACCTTGTTTTAAAATAAAGCTGTGACGTGCGGTGCTAAAGCTATGAGTGCCGTAGACGAGTTCATAGCTTTTTTGAGGAGCTTGGCGGAGAAATGGTCGCGCCTTTACTACGAAAACAGGGTGTTTGAAGCAGACCCAGCGGAGGGAGTCCCTAAGTACTATCTAACAGCAGCGTATATGTATCCAAACGCACCTATTCACGCAGGCCACGGCAGAACTTACTTAATAGCTGACGTACTAGCTAGATACAAGAGACTTCTCGGCTATAACGTCCTCTTCCCGATGGGTTTTCACTATACGGGGACTCCAGTACTAGTGAGAGTAGAAGCTATTCTGGAAAATAACATTAAGGAAATAGAGGCTATGTCAAGGTCTTTTAACGTCGATGTAGAGACTTTGAAGAAGCTGAGGGACCCGATCAGCTTTGCTAGATACTTCCACGAGCTATCTAAGGACGTAATGAAGAGGTACGGACTCAGCATAGACTGGAGGAGAGAGTTTACTACAGTAGACCCCGAATACAAGGCATTTATACGGTGGCAGTTTAATAAGCTCCTTAAGTTAGGACTACTAATAAAAGGTACTTACCCAGTAGGCTGGTGCCCAAGACACGGAATGCCTGTAAGTATGCACGACACTGAAGGAGATGTTGAGCCGGAAATCGGAGATTTAACAATAATAAAGTTTACAGATGAGCGCGGAGTCGTGTATCCAGCCGCTACTCTAAGACCTGAGACAGTTCTGGGCGTCACAAACATCTGGGTAAACCCGGAAGCTAAGTACTGCTTATCTAGAGTGGGGAACGAGGAGTGGGTCATCTCCTGCGATGCAGTTAGTAAACTAAGACACCAACTAAAGAAAGTTGACGTCCTAGAGGAAGTAGCTGGTTCCACTCTCATTGGAAAGGAGCTGCTGAACCCGGTCACGGGTGAGAAAGTTAAGATACTCCCGGCCGCATTCGTTAACCCGAGATTCGCTACAGGCGTCGTGATGTCAGTTCCAGCTCACGCACCATACGATTACGTCGCCCTACGCGAATACGTAGAAAAGAACCTCGGAGGTGTGTGGACAAAGGAACTCACTCCACGACCACTAATTAAGGTGTCAGGCTACAGCGATCTGCCAGCTAAAGACGTCGTAGAAGAGCTCAAGATATCTAGTCAGAACGATGTGGTCAACTTGGATGAGGCTACGAAGAAAGTCTACAGAGAGGAGTTTGAGAGAGGAATTGTCAGACGAGATGTCGTCTCCTACGTTACTAGTGGAGACCCTAGAGTAATAGAGTACTTAGAAAAGCATGTAGCCGGGAGGACTGTTCGGGAAGCTAGAGAGTACATCAAAACCCTACTGAGGAACGTCAGAGCCATAGACTCTATGTACGAGATAATTAATGCGCCAGTACGCTGCCGCTGTGGTACAGAAGTCATAGTAAAGGTTTTGGAAAATCAGTGGTTTATTGATTACGGAAACGAGAACTGGAAGAACCTAGCTAAGAAAGCCTTAGCCAGTATGAGGATAGTTCCTGAGGAAGCAAGAAAGGGTATCGAAGCTACTATTGATTGGCTAAGGGAGAGAGCATGCGCTAGAACTAGGGGGTTAGGTACGGAGCTACCGTGGGAGCCTGGGTGGATCATAGAGGCCTTAAGTGATTCGACGATATACATGGCCTTCTATACAGTTATTCACAAGATCAGGAGTTTGGGTATAAGTGTCGATAAGCTGGACGAGTCCTTCTGGGACTACGTGTTCTTAGGCTTAGGAAGCGCTGAGGAAGTAGCATCCAAGGTAGGTATCAGAGTAGAAGACCTGGACTCGATCAGGAAGGAGTTCCTCTACTGGTATCCACTCGACTCTAGGCACAGCGGTAAAGACTTAATACCTAATCATCTAACTTTCTTTATATTTAACCACGTGGCGCTATTTCCAAGAGAACTCTGGCCAAAGCAGATAGTGGCAAACGGATGGGTTCTCATCGAAGGAGCGCGGATGTCTAAATCTAAAGGTAACGTTAAGCTACTAGGCAACCTTATAGATACGTATTCACCTGACGCACTGCGATTAGGGTTAGCAATGAGTGCTGAAGTTGATCAAGACCTCGACTTAAGCGAGGACACGATACTGTCCGCAGTCAAGCAACTTATGAGGATCTACAACACCGTTCGCGAGGTACTTAATAGAGCAACCGACGAAGATGGTAGGTTGCCGGATGAGTGGTTGAGGAAGGTTCTTTCTCAGCACGTAGCTGGATACATAGGTGAACTCGATAACGTAAAGCTGAGGGCCGCAACCATTAGGGTATACATTAAGATGCTGGAAGACTTAGAGACTTACGTAAAGTGGGTTGGTACTCCGGGGAAGGCCGCTATAGAGTACTTAAATACCTGGGTGAAGCTGATGTCCCCTATTACCCCCTTTATAGCTGAGGAGCTCTGGAGCTTAATGGGAGGCCACGGATACGTAGCTAAAGCTGTAATAGATAAGGAGCTAACGCGTGGAGATCACCTCTTTGAGGTAGAGCAAAGATATGTTGACATAGTTACTGATGACATAAGATCCGTTCTAGAGGTAGTAGGTGGAGACACTGTAGTCGTTTACACTCTAGATAAAGAGCTCGCATGGATAGCGAAAAAAGTAGCTGAAGAAATGCTTAGTGGGGCTGAAATGAGCGACATTATCAGGAGACTATCGCGTGAGCTAACTGAGTTAGGCATAAGGCAGCCGGACAGAGTAATCAGAACAGTACACGAAGTAGTAAGTTACTTAGGGCCCGAGAAACTGATTAAGTACTTTGAAACATCTAAAGAATTCGATGAGTTCAGCGTATTAACTAAGTACCGTGGACTTATAGTCACTAGGCTTGGCCTAAAAGACCTCGTCGTCTATAGAGCTAGTGATCCTAGAGCACCCGATCTCGGTGGGAGAAAAAGCAGGGCACTTCCACTCAAACCTGGGATCTACGCTACGTCGAGTACCTAGCTGACTTTCCACTCTACGTCGAGGCTTTATCCCAAGCATCTTCAACTAAAAGTCCTCCAAGGAGGAACTCTACACGGAAAATGATGCGCTCTTAAGGCGTAATTATGTGTGGGAAGATTTTTCTAGATACTTTGTTGCCGTCAGTCTTTATTTATGGCAGGTACCTCATATCTCTCGGTAACTAAATCCTACTCAAGGTGGTGCGCGTGACTCGAATAAGAGATGTCGTAGAGATACCGTATTGGAAGCTGAGGACTGGACCTAAAAACTCCATTTCGGATATCGAAGGAATTCGTGTGGGTCACGTAACCCTGATCGAGGGCAAGGGCCCACTGATCCCCGGGAGAGGTCCGGTTAGAACAGGTGTCACTGTTATATTGCCACATGATGGTAACCTTTACAAAGAGAAAGTTGTTGCTACAGCTCACGTAATTAATGGTTTTACTAAAGCTGTTGGTTTGATACAGGTAGAAGAGCTTGGATTGATCGAAACCCCCATAGCTCTCACTAACACTTTAAATGTGGGTTTAGTAGCAGATGGACTCATAGAGCTCTCAGTTCGATCCAACCCTGAAATCGGAGTCACAGCCCCAACAGTTAATCCATTAGTCCTAGAGTGCAACGATGGGTATTTAAATGATATACAGGGGAGACACGTAAAGCAATACCACGTCCTTGAGGCTGTGAGAAAGGCTAGTACGGATTTTGCGGAAGGAGCCGTTGGTGCTGGAACCGGGACGATGGCCTTCGGATTTAAGGGAGGTATAGGAACCTCTTCTCGCATAGTAACTACCTCTCTGGAGACTTATCTCGTAGGCGTGCTTGTTCAAACTAACTTCGGTAGAAGGGAGGACTTAACTATAGGCGGTGTCCCAGTAGGTAAATACTTAAGGGGTTTAGAGTACGGTACGTTCCCTGGCTCTGTTAATGTCATTGTAGCTACTGATGCTCCCCTCACTTACAGGCAGTTAAGGAGAATAGCAAAAAGAGTTCAGTCTGGACTAGCTAGAGTAGGTGGGTATACATACCATGGAAGCGGAGAAGTTGTTGTAGCTTTCACAACTGCGTACAGAATTAAACATGGAGTTAAGGAATTATTAGACCTTAAGTCACTACCCGATGAAGAACTCAATGAGTTCTTCAGGGGAGTTATAGAAGCTACCGAAGAAGCTACTCTAAATTCCATGTTCAACTCGGTTACTATTGAGGGAAGGGATGGACACGTAGCCTACCAAATACCTGTTGAGAGAGTAGTAGAACTTATTAGAGATCACCATATGCGTATCTCTACGCAGGAATGAGATAAGCTTAGCCGTAGCTAGCATTAATAGCAAATCTTCACGCATGTCTCGGTATCTCATGTTAACAGTGACTCTGCTTAGACCTTGATTACAAACTCTACTGCTATCTAACACTCCAAACTCCTCGACCACTTCTCTTTATTAACTTTTACGTAATAGCTTTATATATCTTATAAACCCCTTTATTTTTGCTGGTGTTTATCTATGTTTATTAAGAGGTTGCTAAAATCTAAAGAGGTTGGTAAGAGGCTTTACAAGTCATACCATGTCGAAGAGGCAGGCAACGTTCATTGGGAAGGACCTTACAAGCTGAGGAGCTATGGAAAATGAACCTATGGCAGAACTCGGAATCGGGAATGACTATGCTAGCTGAGATGTTTTTATCACAACAAATCGAGTTGGCTAACTCCCAAGTATGTAAAACCCGGTGGTGTAGCTTTGAGAGAGGTAAGCTATACTGAGTACCTTGAGTTCGTCGCAAAACATAATTCTATAACTATAGAAGACCAGGTGATCAAGCTTGAACCACTAAGGGTTGAGAGGTTCGTACCGTTACCTGAGGAGTTAACGAATATTTCTACCACCGTGTGGAGCTTTCCCAAGAGGGGGACCTGGGCCACACA
This sequence comes from Thermoproteota archaeon, assembly GCA_030550455.1. GTDB lineage: Archaea > Thermoproteota > Thermoprotei_A > Sulfolobales > NBVN01 > DRZP01. Next base: position 269,092 of record JAUQPH010000001.1, on the reverse strand, counting down.
TCGAGGTGACTATAGAGGCAACTGGCCTCCTCAGATGGCTAGAGCTTTAGTCTCCATGTACTCAGCACCAGGCGAGGTTGTGTTAGACCCTATGGTAGGCTCTGGAACGACATGCATCGAAGTTAGGCTACTAGGAAGAAACTGCATAGGAGTGGACATAAACTTTCAAGCCGTGATCTTAACCCTACACAGGCTTTACTGGCTGGAGGAGTCCGCAAAGAGGTGGAGTGGCTTAGTGAAGCCTGAGGAAGTAGATAATGTGTTGAGTACTTGGAGCAAGGTCTACCATGGAGACGCTAGAAGGTTGTCCCTGATTGGTGACGACTCGATAGACTTTGTAGCTACACATCCACCTTACTGGAACATCATCGAATACGGCTCCACTAATGAAGTCGAAGGAGATCTCTCGAGGGTGAGGACTTTAGAGGAGTACTTGAAGTTGATGAAAGAGGTCGCCGCAGAATTATACAGGGTCCTGAAACCAGGAAGATATCTCGGTATTCTAGTCGGTGATACTAGGATCCATAAACACTATGTCCCCGTATCTTACTACGTACTCCAAGTTTTTCTAGATACCGGCTTCATACTCAAGGAGGAAGTAATAAAAGTGCAACACAGAATGAAGTCAACTAGAGAAGTATGGAGCAGAATTAAAGGAGGAGGATTTCTGCTAATATACCACGAGAAACTATACGTTTTCAGGAAACCTATAAATGCTGATGATCTGAACAAACATAAATACAGCAGTAGAACCTCGGTGTTAGCACATAGCGCTTAAACTTAGTGTTTTAGACGTACTCGCTATACATTCTGAGAAAGCAGTTTTAAGACAGTAAAACACATGAACTTGATGCGAGCACTGATACTATCAGACTCCCATATACCTGAGAGGGCTGTTTGGATTCCTAGACCTATCGAGGAGTATATATTGAGCGAAGGTTTCGACCTAGTAGTACACGCTGGGGACGTTATCGAGGAAAGATTAATAAGGTTTATTAAGGAGAGAGTGACTAAAGACGTTTTCGCCGTCAAAGGCAACATGGACTACCTAAAGCTCCCGCGCTACGTGAAAATTCAACTAGAAAGTGTGGAACTAGGGGTAACTCACGGTGATAGGGTATATCCTAGGGGTAACATAGCTGTACTAACTAGGTTTGCCCACACTATTGGAGTAAGAGTGCTCGTGTCCGGACATACTCACATGCCGTTCATAGTTTACGACAAGAGTGGTGTCCTCCATGTTAATCCCGGTAGCATCACGGGTGTCTGGGGTGGAGGCGGTGGAACCGGAATTCCATCTTTCGCTGAGTTAACTGTGAACTCAAGAACTGTCACGGTAACGGTCTTCGAGTTGGTAGGACATTCTATATTGAAAAAAGAAACGTACTCCCACATTTTCTAACCTATATTTTTCACTTACTAAAGAAAAGAAGTCTGGCTCAACTACGAGAAAGGGCTCACAACTGTTTTGATGCGTTAGGTTTAAAGGGTTTTGTGGGATTTCTTCGTGATGATGAGAGGTACTTCAAGCCACTTAAAGATAGAGCTAGATGTGAGCCCCGTGCCGTTGGACTCGAAAGGTGTCCATGACCCCTGCGTAGAGTAGCTAGTAGCTACAGTGAACCGCAGGGCTGAGGCAAAACCCACCCTAGGGAAACTTACAGAAACCTAGAGTGGGAAACGGTAGCTAAGAAGAGATCTTGATCTATATCTAACCCCCGGGTGCTCCATGCCATGGGCTATCTCTCCAAACCTGAGTCCAGAACTCTTCTTCAGTAAATACTTCCTTTCTAGCAATGTTCCTTTCTATGCTCGTTAGAACATTGTGGTGAGTTACTTCGTCCGCATGTATAGCGGACACTATAATCTTTACTCTAGGGTCTGTCACCTGACTCAGCAGTTTCTTAGTTTCTTCGATCATCATGGCTTCAGTACGTATGTGGTCTGAGATCCTATTGGCGATCTCCTTAACGTCTTCTGCTGTAAGGAGTGGCTGTATTTCAGTTAGTAATTCCACTACGGCTTTGTACATCTGGCTGTGTTTAACGGAATCTCCAGCTATGGCACCTATGAGGGCCTTCAAAACAGGATGCCTTAACTTTTCTGATAGTACTTTTAACTCTGAGGCGTACTTTAGCTCTAAGTCTGATAACCTCTGAAAGTATTTTACTAAATCATCTCTGCTTAGTTCAACCATATTTATCTTCCCAATTTAACTATGATACTCGCATAAATAAGTCTGCGAACGCATGTTAGCGGTCATCATTATAACTTATACACAGTATTCGGAAAGAGTCTGTTTCATCTCGACGTAGTAATCAATCTTAATTGGTTAAGCGGTACGCTTTCAGAAGTTCTTTTAGCCTACCTCTTAGTTAATGTGGGGTTGGTGGTATGGTTGACTGAGATCGCTATAGCTGCCGGCTTAGCGCTTTCAGCGTGTATAGCTTGGTCTATAGGAGCTAATGACATGGCCAATTCTACTAGCATAGCAGTTGGGTCTGGTGTTTTGAGGATTAAGACTGCCATACTGATTTTCGCAATCATGTTAACCCTAGGTGCGGTTCTCCAGGGCTTTATGGTGATGAAAACTTTGGGGCGGGGAGTTGTGTCAGATATGGATATATACTGCGCTATCTCGTCATCCCTAGCTGCGTTCACTTGGATTATGGTAGCTACTGCTCTCGGTTTACCTATTTCAACATCTCACAGCATAACGAGTGCTGTTGTTGGAGCAGCTTTAGGACGTCTCCTCTTGGGAAGAGGTGGCACGATAAACCTTCACGTATTTAACACGATCGTTCTCAGCTGGATTACTTCCCCTCTGGCTGCGGCAGCTCTAGCCATTCCGTCGTATCTTGTATTAGAGAAATTGTTTAAGAAGCGGTCATCTAGAGGAGATGGTGTTGCTAGATCCGTCATAATCGCTCTAACAGCGTTTTCTGCTTACTCATTTGGAGCTAATGATGTAGCAAACGCAACCGGTGTCTATGTTGGAGCTATTTCTAAGTATTTTGGAACACCTGACCTCTATACTATGAGACTTTTATCTCTCTTTTCTTCTGTGATTATTGCTCTCGGCGGTATAGTGATGGGTAGAAAAGTATTAGTGACTCTAGCATATAGGATTACTAGGCTGGACATCTTAACGGCTATAGCGGCGGGAGTAGCTAACGCCTTTACCGTCTGGTTTTTCACTACCATTCCGTACCTGCTCTTTGGCTACGGGTTACCTATCTCTACGACTTACGCAGCTGCTGGAGCTATCATGGGCGCATCTATAGCGAAGAACCGGGGGTTTAGAGGTGTTAGAATTCGCCAGGTAGCTATAATAGTGATCGCCTGGATGTTAACATTACCGATAGCCGCTGCTCTTGGCTTAAGCATATATTACCTTTTAAACTACTTATCACTACGACTCTAGTGGTGTAACATGTCCTTCTGGGTTTGGATGTCGGGTAGAAAGAGGAAGGACCTACTTAAGTTCTTCATAGTCCACGTAGCAGAAGTCGAGAAAGTAGTCGAAAAGTCTAAGAACGTAGTCGACGAGCTGGTTAAAGGAAACGCCGACCTAGTGGCCGTATTCTGGGGAGAGGTATTTGAGTCAGAGAGAAAAGCAGATGACATCAAGAGGAAGCTTCTAGCTGAACTAGCTAGTGAGACTTTTCATCCAATAGATAGGGAAGAGATCGTGAGATTGATTCTCACGATGGACGATGTAGCAGCTTACGCTAAGGCCTGGAGCCGTAGAGCCATGCTCTATCTACCGGACCGTCTACCCCAAAACATAGGTAACGCCTTAGTGACGATGGCGTCGAGAGTTCATGAAGCCGTTAAGTACATAAAGCAGGCAGTCGAGATACTCCCTGAAAACCCGAGGGGAACACTAGAACTAGCCAATAAGGTAGAATCCCTTGAGGAAGAAGTGGACGACATTAGACACGAGGTGTTTAGGGAGGTACTAAAGTTCTGCGATAGTAGTAGGAGCTCTAAGTGCATGCTGACGAAAGAAATAATGGACTCAATAGAGAACGCTGCTGACCGTTGCGAGGATGTAGCAGACGTTTTAAGAAGTATCGCGCTTTTATCGATCTAACTATTAGAAAGAGCTTCTGACTCTAGAGCTGTATGCTGTTCTAGTGTTAATAAATGCGTTAATTAGACTATGTGTGATAGTTACTAAGGAAGAACTCGAACACTTTTCAGTTCTTAAAGCTCTTGGAGACTTCTAGTTAACTGTAGATGTTTAAACTTTCCACTGAGACCATGTAGAGTGAGAGTGGGATCCTCAAATTACTAACGCAAGCGAGTCAAGTACTCTAGGCACTAATATCTCTACGTTCGGCAGTAACCCGACTTCCTTAGTCTTCTTAGACAGAGTATTCTTCAAGCTCTCTAGTGCTGAGGGTTCTCCGTGGTTTATTATTATTCTCCTCGGCTTAGTCTCTATGTCTCTTAGGTACTTTAGGATTTGTGTCCTGTCTGAATGTCCCGAGAAGCCTTCAATAGTGTGTACCTCTAATGCTACTTTAACTAGCTCTATCTTATCACCTACGAGAATGTGGACTTCTTTAGCGCCATCCCTTATTTTTCTTCCAAGAGTTCCCTCTACTTGGTAATTAACGAATACGAGTGAGTTACTTGGGTTTTCAGCCATTAGTCTAAAGTACTCAACAGCGGGACCTCCATTAAGCATTCCGGAGGTTGCCAGTATTACACACGGATCTCTAGATTCGACTATTTCTGACCTCGCTACACCTCCGCCAACTACCTCAAAAGTGCTGTGCATAAACGGATTCTCAGAGTTGTATATCCTATCCCTTAGTTCTTTAGAGAGAAGCTCTGGGTAGGCCGTATGTATAGCGGTGACCTCGTTGATCATCCCGTCAATATATACTGGGACCTCGGGTAGCTTACCAGCCCTCATAGCATCAGCTATTATTAATAAGACCTCCTGGGACCTGCCTACAGCAAGAGATGGTATAAGTACTTTTCCATTTCTCTCTATGGTTCTCTTTATTATCTCCACTAACTTCTCGGCAGACTCCTCTCTACTCGGCTGATCAGAACTACCATACGTACCTTCAATTATTAAGGTGTCTACTCTCGGGAACTTGTTGTTCGCTTTATCGAGCAACTTAGTCTTATCGTACTTAAAGTCTCCAGTGTACACAATATTGTGTAGCCCATTACCTATGTGTAGATGAGCTATCGCCGATCCGAGAATGTGTCCCGCGTTATATAGAGTTAACCTGACATCCGGTGCGATATCGGTGACTTCACCATACTTTAGAGTTATTGTATGTAGCAGCGCGTCTTGAACGTGACGCGACTCGAAAGGTAGGCTTCTCCCTTCCCTCTTCGTTAGTTCTAACAGATCTTTCTCGAGGAGAACCATAAGGTCTCTAGTTGCTTGAGTCATGTATACTGGACCCCTGTAGCCGTACTTGAAGAGATATGGCACTAAACCAACGTGGTCTAGGTGGGCATGAGTTACAACAACAGCATCTATCTCCTCAGGCTTTATTCCGACAGCATCTATCCTAGGGACGAAGCTCTTAAGGAGGTTGGTCCCTGGGTTTAGTCCGAAGTCAAGTAGTATCTTTGACTCAGCTGTTTCAACGAGTATAGAAGACCTACCGACCTCCATGAAGCCTCCGAGGGCCGTAATCCTGACGTAGTTATCCTTAAATATTACTTCCCTATGTATCCTCTCTCCAGCAGCTCTCAAAAACTCAAGTCTCTCAGCCGATTGCCTAATGACGTAGTTTAGCTCAGACTCAAGTATCAATGACTTAAGAGGAGGCTTCCTAACTATTCTAGGCCTCCAGCCGGTCTCTACAAATATTTCTTTAAACAGCTTTCTGTCGTTATCTATGAACGCTTGAGGCTGTGGTGTCTTTATGACAACTTCACCTAAAACATCGTCGAACACTATGTCGGATTCGCTCTCAATGTACTGCCTAGCCTTAGATAGTATGAGTTTTCTAGCCTCACTCTCCCGACTCCTCCTCGAACTATCAACTCTAACAACTACTCTCTTCTTTATAGTCTTAGCCAGACTTCTTACCGCTTCTTCGTTCTCTACTATAAACGATACGTTTCTAACGTAAACGACTACTTCAGGACCTTCAAACTCTACTTTAGTTACTTGAGCTTCCGGTGGAAGCTTAGTGAATATCTCGCTCCTTATAGTTTCACGAATATCGTCTATAAACCTTAAGTCCTTCATCACCATAAAGTCTACCAACCCGCGGAGTACGACCGCTCTTCAATCCCATTGGGTTTAACTATAGCTACATCCACTGCTTCACCAGTAAAAACATCTCTCCTTATAGACGACCTGACAGCTTTTACTACTAAAGCTACAGCTTCGTCTACACTCATGTCAGCCCTATACTCCGATTCGAGAACCCCTATCGCAACAGGAGACCCCGAACCAGTGGCTGTATAAGTCTCTTCGAAGTAGTCACCGAAGAACTCGATGTTGTATAGCCTCGGTTTGTCATCGTAGCCGGCAAGTATGAACTGAACTATAAACGGGTAGTACTTATAACTATTGAGTATTATCGAGAGGTAGGATGCCAGAGACTTAATCGGGATCTTGGCCTTGTTTGATAATACGTACTCTGTTGCCTTAATTCGCAATAACGATGCTAGTACTTGTGTATCAGCTACTAATCCTGCTGTAGTTAACACGGCGTGGTCAGATATCTTAACTATCTTTTTTACCATCTTATGAGCTATGTATGTCCCACTACTAGCCCTCCTATCGGCAGCTACTATCGCCGCCGTTTTTGTCACTAGACCAACTGTTGTTGTTCCATACAGAACCTTCACTTTTAGTACACCTTCTGAGCTAGATTCCCAAGCTTAAAAGTATTGCCGGCTTATAAGTTTTAGTGAAACTACTTGAGACACTCGATAGACCTTTTCAAAAAAGTGGTCATAGGCAATGGAGTTAGCAGAGAGCTGGGAACTCTAGTCTCAGAACTAGGAGCCAAGAGTAGGTTAGCTGTAGTCACCGGACCCAATGTAAGGAAGGCCATAGTTGAAACTCTGGCAGAAGAAGCCTTAAGCAACTTCAGCGTCGACATATTCGAAGCAGCCTCATCCTCTGTTGAGGTTGCTGAAGGCATAGCAGACTTAGTCAACTCCTTCAAACCCTCTCTAATAATAGCTATCGGTGGTGGTAAGAGCATTGATATCGCTAAGTATGCTTCTCGAAAAATCGGTGTAAACTACGTTAGCGTTCCTACAGTTACATCTCACGACGGCATAGCTTCACCCTTCGCTTCTCTAAGAGGAATGGAGACCGTCTACTCAGTAAAAACTTCTCCCCCTATAGCGGTAGTAGCCGACATAAAGATCATTGCTCAAGCCCCTAAGAGGCTCGCTATAGCAGGCGCTGGAGACCTCATAGCTAAGGTAACTGCCGTAAGAGACTGGAGGTTAGCGAACAGACTCAAGGGTGAGTACTACGGAGATTACGCCGCATCTTTAGCTCTACTATCTGCTAAGCACGTACTTACGTTCAGCAAGACTATAGCGAAGTACACTCCTGCTGGACTCCGAATACTAGTCGAAGGGTTGATAAGCTCGTCAACAGCTATGTGTATAGCTGGCTCTACTAGACCCGCGAGCGGCTCTGAGCACTTGTTTAGCCACGCACTAGACATGGTAGCTAACTATCCAGCACTCCACGGAGAGCAGGTAGGTCTCGGGACCATAATTATGGGCTACATACACGGAATAGATTGGAAGAGGATTAAGAAGACGCTGAGAAAGCTCGGACTACCCACAACTGCGCGAGAACTCGGAGTCAAAGAGGAACATGTAGTTGAAGCTCTTACGATAGCACATAAGATAAGGCCTGATAGGTATACAATACTAGGAGAGAGTGGCTTAACTAGGGATGCCGCAGAAGAAGTAGCCCTTAAGACCGGTGTTATTGGGAATGATAGTTAAGACCTTAGTGAGCAAGTACGTCGCGAAAGAAGGGTATAAGTTCCTCTTCTCGGGTCCCATGACTGAGTGCCTGAGCTGTCGATTCAAGTATGCCTGCGTAGACAACCTTAGGGAGGGCATAGCATACGAGGTAGTCAAAGTTTACCGAGTGGTCAATAGGTGCCCAGTGCTTGGAGAGGTCGTTACAGTCGATGTAAAACCTGCTGAAGTTGATATAGCTCTAGATCCTAAAGCAGCGATAGAGGGAGCTGTGGTAACGTATACTCATCGAAGCTGTAGTACACCCTGTCGCTATAGTGAGCTATGCAGAAATCCGCTAGTAAGAAGTGGAACTAAAGTAAAAGTTGTTTCAGTTGGGGATAGAGTAACCTGTAGAGTTAGTAAAAACCTCGTTAGAGCAACGGTAACTATGTGGCTTAGTTCTGCTTAAATATAGGTGTCTCTCTATTAGAGGTTGGTGTACTGAGTGGCTACATTTAAGGTAGTGATCGGGGATCCGGAGGCAAAGGACCCTAAGGAGGTTTACGTAAGAGTTGTGGAATCGAGTGAATTGAAGTTAACTGAGGCTATGAAAGAGGGAAGAGAGCTTTTGAGAGCGAGAGCCAACCCTAAGTTGATTGAGACCATTAAAACACCTTACAGGATTGCCACTATAAGGATATGGAAGGATAAGGCTAAGAAGGAGAAACTGAGTCTAACAGTAAAACTAGAACCAGACCCCAACGTCCCTGAGGGCGTCGTTTACGTTCCAGCAGGCTCTCTCTCTGAGAAACTCGGGAGCAGCGAGGCACTAGCGGAGATGTTTAGAGCAAAGAACTTCCAAGTAGTTGTGGACGGCTCTAAGGCTGCGGCCTTCATAGGAAAGAAGATAGGTGAGACCCTAGATGCATCTATTGTCGGCATACCTGGTAAGAAGCTACTAATAACTGGAGGCTCAGATTCCTCAGGCTTCCCGATGCTTCAAAGCGTTCCCGGTTCAGCGAAGAGACTCCTCTTACTTTCATCGCCACCTGGGTACCATCCACGTAACGAAGGCGAGAGAAGGAGGAAGATGGTGAGAGGAAACACCATAAGTGAGGAGATAGTTCAAATAAATACGAAGCTTGTTGACTAAAGCACGTACTATCAACAATACCTTTAGACATCCAGGAAACCGTTGAGAATTCTAGTTATGTAGACACTATATCCCTTAAGGGAAAATTTCAACTACGACTACATTCCAATAATCGATAGCTTGGTATGCGAACTAACTAGATGCTGTAGCTTATCTTTATTGACTTAGTTCCTCAATCTTACTTACGAGCTTTTCTACTCTCTCCGGGTCTTGAAGAACTTTGAGGAAGAACTCTCCGTAGTCCCCAAGCAAGATCAGGAGTGGTTGTAGATAGAGTCTAGCAAGCTGAGCCCAAACTCGACCCATAGGACCAAATGAAGTAAGTAAAAAAATAACTATTGTATCGAGTTTCGAGTCAACTATCTTTCTCGCTAGCTTCTCCAGTAGCTCGTCCTCGCTGATAGTCTCCGACATGATTACTTCTTTCTCAGGATACCTACGATTATCGCTATAGCGGCTAGGACTGCTGCTATAATAGAGGCCCACGCCTGTGGTTGTATGTATATTAGGTAAATAGATATCAGGAACCCTACTCTAGTCATTATAGTATTAGCGAACAGTGCTCCAAAGCCGACCATCATTCCGTAAATACCGATGTAGTAGAGAGCTCTGTAGACTAAGTGCTGAGGAGACGCTCTAGCGCCCTCTACTCTCCTTGGAAATATCGTAAAGAGGAAGTAGGTTAATCCACCCAGCGTTATCAATACCAAGACCCAATTGTTAAAGACTTTAACCGGATCAGAACCCCAGAGGGGGACTATAGTAGCGGTGATCTGTCTAACCACGTTTGCTATAGGCACGGTTCTAAGAGCTAGACCGGTACCTACGGCTATGTTGATAGCAACTGCGTATCTAGCTAGCCAGTAGTACTTTCTGGAGTACTTAGCGAACATCAGCACACCTAGTATAGCTGGGATTAGGTAGTGCCACGAGGTAGTCAAGAAGGTTTGAGGGCTTCGAACAGCCGGTGAAATGAGTACTCTATTCAAGCTATCTAGAGCTAAAGCTATCGAGTAGCCGGCGGCTGTACCCACGAACATGTGCTCAGCTACCTTATAGAACACGTTATCCCTGTAGACAAAGCTGTAGATCCAGACCACCATGGCAGCGCAGAGCCAGGCCCCGAACAAGTCCCAGCTAATCATTTTGAACCACCCTTCTTGGATGAAACCCTCTTGCCCCAGTATATGGCGTTCCCTATAATGATGAACGCTACAATTAGCATGTGAGACGTGCTTTGCGCGTCCATGGACGCTATACCTAGTCCGAGCCGCCCTACTAGAACCTCGTACTCGGCTGCAGACCTCTGACCAACAAGCATTCCTACGGCCTGCTTAGCTCCCACAAATGGCTCTATTGAGGGAGCTATGACACTAAGAGCCGCAAACAAAAGAGGTACTCCATAAGGTGTATGCCACTGCCTAACGTAGTAGGAAAATACGTCAGTACCGGACGAGACTATGATCACTAAGTCGAAATCTGTTGCTTTATCTACTTCTCTCATTAGTGGAAGGTCTTCTAATCTGTTGCCGTAGTTGTCGACGCTAATCGTACCCTTAATGCTCTTAGCTAGGGAAGCTGATGCCGCCTCTCCACCAGCTATGTAGCCAAGATATACGTAGTCCCTACCGTACTCTTTGCCTTCGAATAAGTCTGAAGCCATAGACTTAAAGAGGGAGAAAGCTACTACACCGAAAGCTCCTAGTGAGCCGTAAACTATCTTGCACCCCTTGTCGAAGAGGTGCTTTGTTAAGGCTATCAAGTTTGGCTCCAGCTCTCCTCTGGCAGCAACCTCGTAGTATACCTCTATATATACACGGCAACCTGAACGCAAATTCTTTTCGATATAGCCATACACGTCTCGAGTTCTCTGAGAGATCTCGACTGGGATTCCCAGGGGGTGTAGTATCGGTAGGATAACTGAAAGTAATAGAAGAGTGTATAGGAGTTCTTTAGATCCCAAGACTTTTTCTAGAGAACTCAGTCCACTCATTTTACTCACGCCTCCCCAACCAGCTTACCTCCCTCCATGTTAGCAACCTCAGGCCTAAGATTATGGTTCCTAGACCGGCACCTATCGTAATCGGTCTGAAAGCGGCTGTGTTTGGAACTGTCATTATCCAGTCTCTTAGGGGTAAGAAGCCTGGCCAGATCAGCCCGCCAATAGTGGTATTTCCAAAGATCACGATGAGTGCTGTAACGAGGAGCAGTAAAGCCATCGGGTTTCTGACCCTAAACGCTCTATACGAGGCTGAAGCTATGTAGAACACTAGTATTGAGTACATAGCGGCATCTGCAGGTGCATAAACGTTGAGATATAGCCATCTGAACTGGGGTTGTGTAGTTATCGTAATACCTGCCTTGGGGTCAGCGTAGCTTAGGAACCAGCCATGCAGAGCGAAGAACACCATAACTACAAGTAGCCCTATAGTTACCGCACTGAATGGTGCTTGTTTTAGTCCTTCCTTCCTTAACCTCACTAAGTGAAACCTTAATATATCTATTCCTCCGACTATCAGTGCGAAGCTCGTGATTATTACGGCCCAGTCACTTAGGGCCTTGTCGGCCGTAGTGAAGGACTCCGCTATACCTTTATTGATGTAGAGGTAGTAGAAAGCTACGGTCAGTATGATTATGACAGTGACGATGAGCTGGGGGATGTGTCTTCTAACGACTAAACTCATGTTCTCACCCCACCTTCCATACCCAGTTGAGAGAATCTACTAGCTTAAAGCCTCCTAAGAGTAGGAGTATCCCGAGAACGATCAGTATTATTGATAAGAGCTTACCTACGTCCTGCCCTCTTATCGAGGCTAGTGTTTCCCTATCTCCTGAAGCCAGCGCTCCAGCGGCAAATATTTCCTCACCTATGAACGAGTAGTCTGCTACTAGAACAAAGAACGGAATCTGGGTTTCTCTAGCTGTTCCAGCTATCTGGAAAGCGTTAACCATGTTTCCTGCCTCCATGAATATCAGGGACTCGGCATAGAAGGGGCCGACGACAATGTTGGCTCCAACATTTTCTCTAATAAGTGTCGCTTGTACAGCTGAAGCGTAAGCAAACTGCTGATCTGTTAAGTACCTCACGTTGTAAGTAGGGTCGTACAGCTCTGGTCTACCGGAGGAATAGTAGCCCTCCCTAACGATCTCCTCTGTTGTAGCTATTGCCTCAGGTACACCTAGAGTAGCGATCAGCTTTGCTCCATACTTACCGCACAGTCTAGCAACATGCGATAGCACTCCGAGTCCGGCAATAAACTGAGGTGCCATAGCGGACGATATGGTCCCAAAGCCGAACGTCATGTGCACTGGTCTACCCATCTCGACTGATCTAGCTACGGCTTCCTCAATGGCGTCGAAAGCAGGTATCTTCCTCACGGGAAATTCTTTACCTGACTTAGCTTCAGTCATGAAGACGTAGCCTGCTATCAGCAAGACAAGGAGTATTAGGAAGGCTGAGAAAGGAGCACGCGTTGAGTAGAGCTGAATACCCAACAACCAGCTGATACCAGACACAACACATATAAGTACTAGAATAGCTACAGCTAGTATTACACCTAAAGATATCTTCAGATACGTCACCTCATTACTAGATTTAAGAAACAGAAATTAAATACTTTAAGCGATCTAAGCCCCTGATCCGCGATGGAGAGGCCATCTTCCACGAGGAACTAGAAGAGCGGCCTGTGGTAGTAGGCCACAGAATCAGTATTTCACCCCTTTCGAGAAGCTCTATCAACGCATGAATATTCTTCAGCTTCTAGAATTAGCTGGCTACGTCCATGTAACTTACTTCCGGGGCTCTGCAACGGTGAGTAGTCTGCAGCGACCTTGACTTACAACTCGGCCTCTCGGTTTTGCGCGGTGTCTCGCTAGAGTTTCACAGTAGTTCGTATATACTACTTAAGCAATCGATGGTTGAGGTGAAACTGTGAACAGAGGGTCTGTAGCGCTGGTTTCAGCTGTTGCTCTAGCTCTAGCGGCTTTGCTGGCTACAGGTGCTGTACTAGTCTACGCCAAGAATGCTAACGAAAGAGGATTTTTCGGAGGACCGCCTGTAGATGTGTTTAGCGGAATTAAGCCCCAGGTAAACGCTAACCTAACTAGTAAACTAGCTAACCTGTTCAGATTGAGGTTACTACAAGAGAGAATAAAGCTCGCGAAAGCTCTTGGACCGAGAGTTGAGGTTAGTGAGGAGTACAGAGAGAAAGTTCTCAAGATAGCTACAGAAGATACTGACGTATCTAAACTCCTCGAGGATGGCTATAATATAACGGGCATAAAGCCCGTCATTAAGGCATACGTAGAGGCTGATGGCTCGGTTAGTCTCAGAGCTGATGAATCTCTAGTAATACTGCGAAAAGAGAATAGCATCGCAGTAGTTCTAGTAAACTTAAAGGAGGAGAGAGTGACTAAAATAGCGGTCTACTCCTTCTCAGTGAGCGTAATAGAGAAGTAGAGTAAGTTGTTGGTTAATTGAACTTTTTTACTTACTTCATCTTATGTATCGAATTTCTATTACCTTACAGCATATGTAAGTCGATTCCTTGGAATTACAGTGATTAGGTAGGCATATAATATATCGCTAATATATTGCACCATGGCTATGTATGTAGTACGACCCTTTGATCCCTGGAGGTCTCCCCTATGTACATGTCCCGCCAAGTACGTACTTCACCCATACACCGGATGCGGACATAGATGTCTATACTGCTACGCTAGTAGCTACATACGTAACTTCTTTAACCCACGACCTAAAAAGGACTTAAGAAGCAAGCTAGCCAGAGATCTACAGCTAATTTCCCCAGGTAGCATAGTCGAGGTTTCCACAAGTAGTGACCCCTATACACCACCAGAGGAGAGCTTGCTGATTACTCGAGAAGCTATATTGGAGATATTGAAGCACGGCTACAAATTGCTTATAACAACTAAGAGCACACTAGTTCTTAGAGACCTAGATTTACTAGTGAAGTACAAAGATAGAGTAGCTGTAGCTATTACTATTACCACCTTAGACAACAGAATAGCTTCAGCTCTTGAGCCAGGCGCCCCCGGAGTAACGGAAAGACTTAAGGTTGTAAAATTGCTAAGTAAGTCTGGAATACCTACTCTGGTTAGAGTGGACCCGATAGTACCATACATTAACGACGATTTCACGGGAATAGTCAAGTTAGTAGACCACGTGGCGGAAGCGGGTGCTATTCAAATCACCAGCTCAACCTATAAAGCTAGACCCGACAGCCTGAAGAGACTACTAAAAGCCTTTCCAGAGATTTCGTCAATGCTGTTAGAAGCCTACAAAACCGGGAACAAAGTGGGGGGCTACATGTATTTGAGAAGTGAAGATCGTCTCGAGTACATGAAGAGCGTGAGAGACGCTGCCGCAAGAGCTGGTTTAGCATTTAATACGTGCAGAGAGGGGTTTCCTGAGCTAGCTACAAAGGGTTTCAGTTGTGATGGTTCTTCACTAATAGGTAGATATAGGTCAGTCGTTAAAACCTAGTGCTACTCTATACTCCTTACTTAGAGTCTCTAGCTTCTTCAGTACCCCGGGGTCTCTCTCTATAATCTCGCTTATTAAACTGAGGTACCTCGCAGCTCTCACAGCGTTTGGGGACACTCTAACGAGCTCTTTTCCATTTACTACCACGAAGTGTTCTTTATTTACCTTCTCACCAAGTATGTACTCTGCCTCATTAGCACTCGCATGTAGTGTAAAGCAGTGTGGACTTCCATCTATAGTTACTATGGTGATCCTCCTCGGCTTTGATGATCTAATTATGCTCGCTATCTTACCATAGTGAGTCGGGCTCTCACGCTCGGGGCAGGCCAGCAGTACTGTTCTACCTTGCGATAGTTGCGTAAATAGCTTCGGGTTAACCACGGGCAGACACGCTGAAACTATTAAGATATCTGAGTTCTCTAGCACTGGTGCTTTAACCCAGGTGCTCCACAACCAAGAGCAAGAACCGCAATCCATGCTACCACACCAAGCTACCGCCTTCACCGTACTTCTCGAGTAGCTCATCCTTATTTAGCTGTCTCCCACTTAAGTATCTCGATAACAAGATGAAGACACAATACTGTCCACACATAGTGCAAGAACTTAAATCTTGCTGGAACTGTGTTTTCAGCTTCATGGCTTTCTCCGGGTCGTAGGATCTCGATAACTGGTAGTCCCAGTCTAGAGAGGCCCTCCTAATACTCATTTCTACGTCTTCATAAGCAGCCCTCTTACCCAGCTTTACTAAGTCACCAGCATGAGCAGCTATTTTAGCCGCTATCAGACCCTCCTTCACTTGCTCTACCCCTGGAAGACCTAGGTGCTCTGAAGGTGTGAGATAGCATATGAGGTCTGCGCCTGCGGCAGCAGCTATAGCGGCTCCTATAGCTGAAGCTATGTGGTCGTACCCGACGGCGATATCTGTAACTAGTGGGCCGAGTACGTAGTAAGGTACACCGCCACTGAGAGACTTCATTAGCCTTACATCTGCGACTACTTTATCTAGAGTCATGTGCCCCGGTCCCTCTATCATTACCTGGACACCCCTACTTACAGCATCTCTAGCCAGCCTAGAGTTGTTCAGTAGCTCCTCTATTTGTAGCTCGTCGTGAGCATCGGCCGTCGCACCGGGTCTTAGAGCATCACCTAAGCTTATCACGGCATCGTACTCCTTAAACAGCTCTATTAGATAATCCCAATGCTTTAAGTAGGGGTTTTCCTCACCATTCTCTACCATCCAAACAGCTAACATACTCCCACCTCTACTGACTATTGGGGCAATCCTTCGGCTCTTTATGGACTTTCTAGCTAGTTCTAAGGTAATTCCAGCATGTATAGTCATAAAGTCCACCCCATCCTTAAGGTGCCTCTCTACAACTGCTAGAAACCACTCTGATGGTATGCTAATACCTCCGTATTTCTTAACACCCTCGATCCAGGCCTGGTACGTAGGTACGGTACCAAAAGGTACTCCACCAGAGGCCTCTAGTAGTCTCGCTCTAATCTCGTCTAGATTACCGCCTGTGCTTAAGTCCATTATCGTGTCTGCCCCAAGCTTTACCGCTATCTTTGCTTTCTCTATCTCTAAGTCAACATTAACTATCGTACCGCTTGTTCCTACGTTTACGTTCACCTTGGTTCTCAATCCTTCTCCAACTGCTGTAGGCCTCACTTTAGGTCTCTTACTGTTTCTTACGATAATTACTCTACCTAGACTTACCCTCCTCCTAAGTGTCTCGTAGTCCACACCCTCCGCCTTAGCTATGTCGGCTAACTCATCTACGTTGCTGTTATTTCTTGCTTCAGTTATCACACCCAAGGTTTCAACCATGATACGTTCTATGAGCTTACTTATATATGACTTAGTTCTAGAACGTTTAAAACCGGGTTATAGAGAAGAAGCCAATGCTGTAGTACGTAGCTTATTTAGCTGCGTGAAATAGTGTAATCTTTGGGACGTAGGTTGTTGCCAGGACTCGAGAAGTACTTAAGTGATGAACGCTCTGGCTACGCTATGTTAGCAGCAGGTCCTCAGTACCCGCATACTTGTTCCTCATTCGAGTACCCAGCTAGGTATACCATATCTATTAGGGAGAACTCTGACACATCTCTACTCTTCCTAGTTTTAAGGGGAAAAGACAGAGCTGAAGACATCAACTGGAGGGTTTATGTTAATGAAGTAAAAGTATCGAGAGTGTTCAAGCCGCAACACTTTCTCGAAATACGTGGTGACTTATACTACGTGTATGTCGCCGACGTTTCACCCATTGTTAAAGGCGCAAACACTATCGAGCTATTAGTAAAGTGTCACGCAAGAGACGTGCGCATAGAGTCAACAGGTTTAGTATCTCTCCTCCCCGACGAATCCAAAAGCAGGGTAGGTGTTTACTTAGGCATATCGAGAGTCGAGAAAGAATATAGCCTTCAGGTAGGTGAGCGCGGATTCTCTGTTATCAGTATAGTTGGTCGTGGAAGCGGTGGGGCTATTACTATCGGTGGTACGTCGAAGAAGATTAATAACTCATTCGAGATCTCGGAACTACTTCTAGACAACAGAGTGGATATCGCAGGACCGATCAACGTGTATGCCATGGTCGTAAACGCATATACCGGTAAACCACCAGACATCTCTCTATCCAGCATCTTAGTAGAGCCAGATAAAATCAGGTTGACACTGACTAACTCAGGTGACTACGTGGCCAGCAACATCGAGCTGAAGCTCCTACGTGGTACACAAGCGGTTCAAAGGTTAACTATAAATCGAATGGAACCTAAGGAAAGCAGTGAAATAGAACTAAGCAAGCCAGTAACTGGAGCTACAGCAATAAAAATCGTATATGAGTTCTCTGGATATACGTTCACACGAGTAGTTCAGCTAGGACAGTCGTGAACTAGGCAACACGTTCTCCAAGTCTCTTAAGCTCACTGCCTCCCTATATCTCCGAGGTAGGGTTGGTAGGTGCTGTTCCATATACTCTCTCAGGTATTCGCAGAGTAGCTCATAGACACGTTCTATTAAATCAGTGAAGCTAGACTAGCAGCTAAAGCTACATAGTACGAGAAACCCACTGAGAGTAACTGTGAATGGTGGACCGGCCGGGATTTGAACCCGGGACCTCTCGGATGCCAACCGAGCGCTCTTCCGGGCTGAGCTACCGGCCCCCTCTTACACATTTAATATCTCTGGTTTTAAGCTTTAAGTATTGGAGGCCCATGTGTCGATAAAGATAGCCTATAATGCGCTAAGGAGGAAAGACTCTAAGCTACTGATCGAGAGGTTTTGCGAGTTGTACCCTAAAGTCTGTTTAAGCATCGGAGTGAGCCCTACATCGCTAGTTTACGTAGCCGTATTCGACAGTGAAGTAGTCTACGTAGTAGATGGTGTTCCAGCAGCCTTTAAGAGTGGGGAAATGCTAGCTCCAACACTCGTTTCTGCTAGGATGGCCGGGATCGAGGCGTCACACTATGCCGTCGTAGATGAGGGAGCCGTGAAGCCGATACTAAACGGGGCAGATGTTATGGCTCCAGGCATACTGAGAGTTAGCGACTTTAACGTTGGTGCTATCGTAGTCGTATGGTCTAGAGATGAAAAAACACCTCTTGCTGTAACTCAAGCACTAATGAGTTCCAGTGAAGTAGTGTCTAAGCGAAGGGGTAAGGCCTTGAAGAACTTACACTACGCAGGTGACGACATATGGAAAGCGTCTCTTGAAGTATTAAAGAAGTTCGGGAAAGTCTGACCTCCTCCCCGCCCTAAAGGACGAGGCTTTCGGGTTGCAACCTTTGATTAAGGTTTATAAGCTTTATCATACGAATTTGGAGGGTCTGCTATGAGCGATGCTGCTCAGCGCTTACTGGGTGAGAACTTAGGTCAAGACGTGCTAGTAAAGCTGAGGTCGAGCGAGTTAGTTAGAGGAAAACTTAAGGGCTTCGACCAACACTTGAATATCGTACTAGAAGATGCTTACGAGCTTGTAGAAAACAAACCTAGGAGACTAGGTACGGTAGTAATAAGAGGAGAAAACATAGTGATGATATCTCCAGCAACCACCGGGTGAGAACGTGAAGGGCACTCCTTCGATGGGTAAGAGAAGCAAGGGGAAAACTCACATAAGGTGTAGAAGATGTGGGAGACACTCGTATAACGTAGCTAAAGGTTACTGCGCTGCCTGTGGTTTTGGGAGGAGTAGGAGGCTTAGGAGGTACTCATGGGCATCTAAGAAAGTAAACAGAGTTAGAATTAAGTAGTGGTATACTGAAATGCCCCTCAAAAAGATAGTTCTCGATGTGTTAAAGACTATAAAAGGCACATCTCTAGTAGAACTTGCCGAGATGATTGTTAGACTAAATGGTGTAAGCAGAATATCGATTAACGTAAGTGAAGTAGATGTGGAGACCATAACTCTCAATGTCACTATTGAGGGTAACAGTATAGACTTTTCTGAAGTAAGAGATATCATAGAGAAAGCCGGGGGCGTTATCCACAGCATAGATTACGTTATAGCTGAAAAAGATTAAATAAAACTAGACAGACTGTAGAATGGTGCTTGGAGAGCTAGCTCTAATATTACTCTGTGTCGCACTATCTCACGTGGCTTCTCTACCTCTCCTACTGCTTAAGCTACCTCCGATACCAGCCTACATAGCTGTTGGCATTCTGTTACGGTCTACTCTTTCCGACACCTCCGGAATAGTCTGGGAGAACTTAGTCAGCTTTTCACTAGTTTTCGTAGGTCTCCACGCTGGACTGTCATCTAAGATCAGGCGAGACAACATAAAGAGAATCGCGCTAGTATCTTTAGTCAACGTTAGTGTCTCTGCGGCAACTGTTTACACACTCCTAGTTCTCCTAACAGGCGACCTCATTAAGAGCTTTTTAATGAGTATACTGCTAGCTAATACTGCTACCGAGGGGGTATTAAGCTTGTCTAGGTACACTAAGCATAAGAGCGACGCAGAGGTCGCTTTAGAGATATCGATCGGAGACGATATCGCAGTACTCTTGCTATCTGCTGTAGTTCTAGCGCTTATGGGTACCCAGCAGACTTACGGGATACTAGTCTCTGCCGCAGTTATAGCAGGTGTCACAACATTCCTCAGCGTGTTTTTAAGGAAGAATGTTGATCGTGCTATACTTAACACCGTATCCATAGCAATCCTCTTTATTCTTGTCGCTTTAACAGCAGATAATATTGGACCACTAGTGGGGGGATACATAGTTGGCATATCACTAAGCTCAGCAGCATCTTCAGGTGATCCGCTTTTAAAAGTAGCTAGAAACGTTGAAGCCTTAGTTGATGGACTGGAACACGTCAACAGCTTAGTGTTTCTACCCTTAGTGTTTACGTACATAGGGCTAGGAGTTAGCATATCTGGGGCTAGCACGCAGCTAGTTTGGTTAGGCTTACTCGGGGCTGTAATAGGGAAACACGCAGCTACATTATTATTAAAGAAAATGAATCTCGTGACCCCTCTTAGCGTTCGTGAAGTAGCAGCACTAATTACGGTCAGGGGCTCTCTAGAGTCAGCAATAGCTTTAACAGCACTAAAATCTAACTTATTTACAGCTGAAGAATTTACGGCATTAATCATAATATCTCTCTTAACTTACCCTATTTCAACGGCACTGGTAACACTTAGCAGAAGGTCTGTTTCTAAAGCGTTTCAAGTGCTTACATAGCCTCTCAAATAGAATTTGCGCACATACAGTAAAGTAGGTCAGCTCCCTCACCCAACCACTTGGTTATTGTGATATAACATTCTGAAGACTTGGAGAGGGTTCGGGAGCTGTTTCTTTTCTTTAGTTCTTATTGGTTTCTCTAGGGTGCTTAGAGCTCTTGGTGTGATCAAGTCAAGCAGGGTTTATAAACCGATGAGCACGTATAGATGCTTTTGTGACCCCGGGCTTCCGAGACCCACGGCAGAACGTGGAGAGGGAGTTCGGTGAACGTGATAATCCACCCTAGGAAAAACTAAAGAAACCTAGGGCGGGAAACGGTTGGATCTCTCTTAGCAACTAGTTGTGCGAGCAAAAAATGGCTTGAGGTTTCCACCTAGAGGTTTAACGACCTTAGTACTAGGCTGTATGCGTCTACTAGTCCGTAGCCGGTCTCCTGGTCGTAGCCTGGAAGACCTAGGTCTACAGCTGTAGACCTAACTAAGTCTATCATCTGTGCTGGTGCGAGCTTCTGCCTACCTGAAGCAAGCCTTACCGCTTGAGCTAGTGCGACGGCGGCTGATACGTGTGGGCAAGCCATGCTGGTACCGCTCGCTACGACGTGCTTGTTTCCTATCCACGTCGAAAGCACCCCGGACCCCGGTGCCACTACGTCCGGGTTCCTATTGCTCCAGCTGGGGACGGTGTAGTACCTATCGACAGCTCCAACAGCTATTACCTCCGGGTAGCAGGCAGGGCAGAGCGGGGTTGAGCCACCGGAGTTACCGGATGCCGCAACCAGGACTGCTCCAGCAGTATAGGCGTACCTAATAGCGTCGTAGACTACAGAGCTAGAAGGTCCACCAAAGGACATCGAGACGACGTCGGCGTCGTCCTCCGTACCGACAACTCCGTCAGGTCCCTTCACCGCCTCGATTATGCCTAGAGCTATGTCGCTCGCGTATCCCTTCCCCGAGGAGTCGAAGACTCTAACAGCGTACAGAACTACCTTAGGAGCGACACCGGCGATACCCCAGTTGTTTAATCTAGCGGCGGCTATCCCGGCTACGTGTGTTCCATGCCCGTTCGGGTCAGCACACTGAGATAGGTCGCTACCTCTGTAGAGAGTGCCACTTAACGAAGCAACACACCACACTACAGCACCGGTGAGGTCTTGGTGCGTGTAGTCTACACCTGTGTCCACTATGGCTAGCTGAACTACTACGCTGTACCCGTATGCTGAGTCACCGTACTGGACACTCATCGCCCAGACCTTAGTAGCGTTGATCATCTGGACGTTCCACCCGATTGTGTCACTGTACGTCGAGTCCGAGGGTGAGCTCGGGGTCTCCGAGGAGGGTGTCACAACTCTTACGGTTACGGTAGCTGATGCGTAAACAGTACTCTGACTACTGGAGTCTACTACTGCTAGTGTCCAGCTGTAGGTGCCCGCCGCACTCGGTGCTGTAAACTCTAGCCTTCCTGAGTAGCTTGAGCTCGGTGGTAGAGCTACGGTGTCCGTTCTCGCGACAGCTATACCTCTCTCGTTTCGTAGCTCTACGATAACCGAGACGTCCACTTTACCTACGTTCTTGATAGTGAAGGATACCTCACCCAGACCCTCAACGGTGACTGTAACCTCCTTCGTGTAGTCAGTTATACTTACTCTAGGTCTACTAACTCCCGAAGACTTACTAGAGGACTTACTACCTACCTCGAGCACTACGTCTTCCTCAACGTACCTAGCGAAAGCGAGTCCCCGCAGGCGCTCGACAGTGTTCTTCGGTACTGACAGAACTACGACCCCTATCTCAGGTATCTCTTTCTCTACCGTCCCAAACTGCCCTAAGACAGCTTTGACCTTTCTTAGGTCAAACCCTTGATGCACGGCCACTACCGCCCTGACCTTGGTAACAGAAGTAGCTTCCACGATAGTCGATAGTGTGGGCACGGCCACTAAGATTACTAAAACTAGCACAACGATTCTCCCCATCGTTCCCACCAACTAATGAAGAGCTATCGTTCTATTACCACACCATTACAGTCTTCAAGCTTACTGCTATGGCTTCGCAAATCAGGACCTAATCACTTTTACTGGAGGCGACATCTTAAACGATGAAATACGCTTATATATGCCCTCACGTCTCCTACGACAGGTCCTCAAGAATCCGAGTAAACCTGTGTGGTGTTTAAGTGTACTAGAGCTACTAGCCTAGACCGTTTCCCGCTCTAGGTTTTGTAGGTTTTCCTAGGACGGGTTGTGCCTCAGCCCTGCGGTTCACCGTGATCACCGACCACTCCACGCAGGAGTCATGGGCACCTTTCGAGCCCAACGACACGGAGCTCACGTCTAGCTCTACCTTTAGTTGGCTTGAAGTACCTCCCATCATCGTGAAAAAGTCCTACAAAGCCTTTATAAACCTAACGCATCAAAACAGTTACGAACACTATCTTGACACTTCTCTAGCTCGGAAGCTACGTTACCTTTGATAGCAAGGCGGTTACAAGGCACTGATACTAAGCTAGGACTTCGTCAGCGAATACTGATAGGAGCGTATTAACTAAGGCTTATTTATTGATGCTCCCGACTTCAGGTCTCAGCGGGCACTTTAAAGGCTTACGCACATAGTTCCGGGATCGCTCAGGATCTATCCCCACTCACTCTTTTGTGCGTCTCGATCTCCGCCTTACGCAACTGTTTCGGGTTTCATATCGTTTTTATCAGATGGTATTTACTCCCTACTTCTCCGCAATGATTAGCTCATAGACTTCTTTCCCGTGGAACTGGTTAACTCTCTCCCGACCTTTCCTTAATGAGTGAAGGACGCAGCCCCCCTCCTATATTTCTATAACGCTTGAGGCTACACACGTTAACCAAAGAAAGGCGTCGTCCACACACCCTAAACGCGGGACAGGCTCGAAGACGGGGGTAGTAGAGTACTAAGATGCTTCAGGTGCGGGGTCACAGGAGACAGAAACGCTATAGCGTGTATTAACTCATTCCTCGGCGCACAAGATGAGGGTATCTAAGGTGTTCCAACACCTCCATGGGTACCGCATACCCAAGATCGATAAGGGGGAACTAAGATGAAGTGATGAAACCGACTAATGCAAACTTATAGGAGCTGGACTCTTTTATGCGTAGGTAGTTCGACTTCCTAGACCCTAGCACTAGCTGGACCCCCTACTCTAATAGTAGCTTAAATCGTTCTCCTGGGTCACCTTACTTAAGTTATCTCTTTGACGTTTTATTCTTCATAAACATGCCCACAAATTTGATATTTCAATAAAGTCGCACCGTAACTATTACGATATAGCGATTTTCAAATACGAGTGTACGACAATGTTAACTATAAGGAAGGAAAGCCAACCGTACCTTAAGTTTCTAAATAAGCAGTACATGAGTACTTTCTTTAAACTAGGTTTACCTATTTAAACGTTTTTGGGAAATTAGTAACTGGTGTGTAATTTGGTTAAGTATAGAGTAATCGTGGATAGGTCTCTGTGTATATCGTGTGGTGTTGCTCCAGCAGTTTGTCCCGAGGTATATGAGCTAGGCTCAGATAACCAGAAGAACAGAGTTGTAGGTAAGTACAGTATCGAAACAAGTGAGAACTTATCTATCGGTGTAATACCTGAGGAGCTCTTCGAGTGCGCTAAGAAAGGGGCTGAGGTATGCCCTGTAGCAGCCATTAAAGTCGAGAAAGTTGGGGACTAGTCAGTGGCAGAGGAAAGATGTAGAAACTGCGTTTATTTTCAGCCGCACATATTCTTTCCATACATAGGTTACTGCGACGCTAACGAGAAGCCCGCTCACGAGCATGGAACTTGCGAGAAGTTCAAGAAGGTCTCTCTAGACGAACTACTAAGCGCTCTAAATAGAAAGGGGGGAGTTTACTGTATAACGTGTGGAGTAACCATAGTAGATAGGTCGGAACTCGAGAACCATTCGAGAGAACATAGAGTAGTCGCTGGAATAGTATTCGATGAAGCAATAGCAGCAGAAGCAAGATCTGCTGACTAGGTGTTGAATATGAGTTATAGTGAGTTAAGCATACTACTCGGAGGACCCCAGGGGTCAGGACTGGAGACAGCTATGCTGATGCTTTCTAGAGCTCTCGCCTATAGAGGTTATGGTGTCCTAGCAGACAGAGAGTACTTCTCCAATATAACTGGTAGACATAGCTACGTACTTATAGCGGTATCAACTAGGAGGCTTCCAAGGTCTCTCACTTATCCTGTGCAGCTTTTAGTAGCTATGGATGCCGAAACGATCTTTACCCATTTCGAGAACGTGGACGTTGGAAGCGTTTTAGTATACGATAAAGAAGTTGAAGCTAAAAAACTTACTGAACTTTCTAGCATGGAGGATGCTTTAAGAGGGAGGATAAGCAATAACTTGAGAACATCCATGCTAGGAGACGACGTGTCGTCGCTCCTTAAGTCTTTTGAAAGCAGAAGAGTGACTACCATTGGTATCAGCTATCAAGAAGTCCTCAAGGAGTTAGTTGAGAGATTCAGCTTAGACCCAAGGACTCTGTCGAAATACGTTAGCGGAATAGTTACGTCATCAGCAGCCCTCATACTAGGTCTAGACAGAGAAGCCTTAAGATACGGATTCGAGTCAGTATTCCGTGGTCGGGCTACGGTAGTAGAGCAGAACATGTACTTAGCTGATTTAGTGTGGAAGGAACTGCGGGAATTCGAGGGCCTATTGAAGTTAAAGAAGCCAGAGATTGATGTAGAGAAGGTGTTAGTGGCAACAGGTAACGATGTAGTAGCTATGGCTAAAGTAGTCTCGGGTCTTAGGTACCAAAGCTACTACCCAATAACACCGGCTGCCGATGAGAGCTTTCTCCTCGAGAAATACGAGCTAAGCGAAGTAGGTGGAACTATAGTGGGACCCATAGTAGTGTTGCAGACAGAGGACGAAATAGCTGCTATTGCTTCAGCTATTGGTGCCTCCCTTGTAGGAGCTAGGAGCGCTACTGCGACGAGTGGACCCGGGTTCGACCTAATGGTTGAAGGAGTCAGCTGGGCTGGCATGAACGAAGTTCCGGTCGTTATAACGTACTATCAGAGGGGTGGACCTAGCACCGGGTTGCCTACTAGGGGTAGCCAGAGTGACCTCCTGAGTTCCGTCTTCTCAGCTCACGGTGAGTTTGCTAAGGTGGTACTATCTTCGGGGGACCACTTAGACGTGTTTTACGATACTATCGAAGCCTTCAACATAGCCGAGAAGTACCAAGTCCCAGTCATACACCTCTTAGACAAGTTCTTAGCAAACTCGACAGCGACCTTACCTCTTCCAGACCTCAACACAGTGAAAATAGATCGAGGGTTGCTAAGTAAGGGACAAGAAGGGTATAAGAGATTCAGCCTCGATAGCCTAGTGTCTCCGAGGGTCTTTCTAGGGACTCCTGGTATAGTCATGTGGTACACTGGGGACGAACATGACGAGCTAGGACATATCTCGGAAGACCCGGTGAACAGAGTGCGCATGTACTCTAAGAGGATTAAGAAGCTCCAGTTAATCGAAGAGGAAGTTCCAAGAGATATAAAGTTGAGGGTGTATGGACACGTTCGAGGAGACTTCTGCTTAATCGGGTGGGGGTCTGTTAAGGGTGTGGCTTTGGACGCTCTAGAGGTACTAGAAAAGAAAGGCTACAGAGGGGCCTACATCGAAGTGAAGATGTTGTGGCCGTTTCCAGCACGAGAATTTCTCGAAGCTATCGATGGAGTTGAACTAAAGAGACTTATAGCGGTAGAACACAGCTACGGAGTCAATATAGTCGCCCTAATATCTATGGCTACTGGTTTAGTAATCAGTAAGAAAGTAGCTAAGTTTTCTGGAAGACCGATTGTACTAAGTGAGCTGGTTCCAGCAGTAGAGAATCTACTGACTACAGACGCGAACTACGTGGTGCTAGAGTATGGGGAGTAAGTGGGTAAGCTATAAGAGCAACGTCTGGGTCGATTGGTGTCCAGGTTGCGGAAACTTTGGAATACTTACAGCATTACTCAAGGCGTTCGGAGAGCTCGAGCTAGACCCATCTAAGACAGTAATAGTCTCCGGAATAGGATGCTCGGGGAAGCTTCCACACTTCGTAAACGTAAATGGTGTACACACCCTTCATGGGCGAGCCATACCTTTCGCTACAGGAATAAAGTTAGCGAACCCGGAGCTTACGGTAGTAGTCTGCGGTGGCGATGGAGACATTCTAGGTATTGGAGCAGGACACTTTGTTGCATTAGGCAGGAGAAACCTGGACATAGTGGTCATAATGCACGATAACGGAGTTTACGGTCTCACCAAGGGTCAGGCATCGCCGACGCTACCACTTAACGCTAAGACGAAGGCACTAGCAAAACCCAACATCCAGCAGGCTCTAAACCCGATCATGCTTGCGGTATCTTCAGGCTACACTTTCATTGCCAGAGGTTATGCTTTCGAAGTCGAACACTTAAAGAACTTGATTATTAAAGCTATAGCTCATAGGGGAGCGGCTTTTATCGACGTTCTTCAACCATGTGTTACCTTTAACGACGTGTTTACAGCAGAGTTCTACGGGAAGAGGATCTACAAACTAGAGGAAGATAGGCTATGGGATCCTGTAGTGAGAAGGGCGGAGGAAAGACCCACTAAGATACTTAAAGCAATTGAGAAGAGTATGGAGTGGGGAGATAAGATACCTATTGGAGTGTTTTATATCGATAGCACTACTCCAGCATTTGAAGAACGGCTTTCAGATAGGTTGAAGGTGTACCCCAAGGTAAGCCCATCTAACTCTATCATAACAACCGTAGACTCTAAACCAATAATCAATAACGAACTGTTTGAAAAAATCTTCAGCGAGTTTATTGTGAAAGTACAGCTAAATAAGCACGACACCACCGTTCAATAGGATGTGAGGTTCTTAAGTAGCTCTACTATGTCAAATAAGCCGTTAATGCGTACTTTGTTTTTGTATGTTTGGCAAAGGCTTCTTCTTAGGTCTTTGGGTATGTTCAGAGTAACTAGCACTAAATTAAATCTCCAGTAGCGAGTCCACTCTCTAAGGTAGTAACATATTAGCAGGTAGATAAGTAAGTCAGTAATTGTGAGGACTGAGGTTATGGTGTAGTACAGTATCAGTAGGATATCAACTATCTTTTTCGAGATCAACCACCTCGCTCTTAAGGTATACTCTAACAGTTTTCCCAGCTCTCTTCATTACTACCACTCCTCTGTCCTCCAGAGACTTAAGCCTTTCCGATACGATCCTCCTTGAAGCGGTACCACGTAGTTCTCTAACCTTCCTAGTGAGGTCCGAGATGGTGATTCCTTCACCGTGAGTTAAGAGAACCTCTACTATAGCTCTCGTTATAGGGTCGCTCATCTTAGCTTTTCGTAATATCGCAACGGTATCTCTAACTACCTTCACGGCTTTATGTGCCGGGAGCATCGAGAACATAGCTACTTCTAAAGCTACTGTTTGAGCCGGGTCTACACTAGCATTAGATAGTAGATCCTCGAGCTTCTCCAGTTTTTCCAGCACCCTCAAAAGAAGCTTCTCAATCCTCTCCAGTAGCTCGTCTGAACTCAAAACTGTCTTCCCAAGTAGCTAGCTCTCTAGGACTCTACTATAAGCTTCTCACTCGCTCTCTCGCCGAGACTCCTCCTCAGCCACCTGCTCGGCCTTCGATGATTCTCTAGAACCCCATTCTCTGAATATCTCTTTTAAGAAGGCAAGGCTGGGGATAGATTCTAGTCTCTGGGCAAAGAACTTCTCAGTCCATTCTTTAGCTGTCTGCTGGTCGATCCCACTCTCAATGAGCGATTTATAGAAAGTAGCTACTTCTTTAGCTAACTTTTCACCACTTCCAGCGTCGGTAACGGTCTTAATGAGGTTTTCCAGAGGTTCCCTGATCTCAGCTAGAAACTCCGAGATGGCTTTAAGTACTTCTCTCAGCTCTTCGACATCGCTCAAACCTTCCACTCTCTTTTTCTTCTCCTCCTCACCGCTCATACTACTACCACGAGATCTATCCTAATGACCATCTTAATAAACATGTCGAAAACTCTGTGAACCGATTCCGGTGGCATACTAGTTCTACCACTAAAGCTAGCGGCTATTTGATTAACTAAAGTTAGCCGATCTCCATCAAGTGCTCTAAGCCGGTCCCTCGAGGCAAGTGTGGGTGTAAAGCCATTAAGTTAGAGGAGCATTTATGAACTTCACCTAGGGTGGCTGATAGCTACTGTGAGCCGTGTGGTTTAGGCCGTTACGTAAGGAGTACACCATAGTGGGGATGTAAGAAGATTGGAGGCTATGGAAGCATTAAAATAGCATCAGTTTACATAAAATTGATGTGCAAATTAAGCAGTAGTAGGAATTCAGGTGGTCGCAGTGAGTAGTGAAGTAGATGCTAGAAGAGATATTAGGAGAAAGTTGATTGAGCTAGGTCTAAATCCCTATCCTCACACCCTTAAGGGCAGAGCTACCCCAGTACGAGACATAGTTAAGTCACCGACTCTCGGTAGCAATGTTGGAGTAGCTGGTAGAGTTGTTGGGATTAGAAGACACGGTGGTTTGATATTTTTCGACTTAGTAGACGATGGTCATAGAATACAGTGCTCTATATCTAGGGGAGACTCCGGTCAGGAGGTCTTCGAGTTCTTTGACAAGTTCATAAACTTAGGGGACTTCGTTTACGTCACCGGCTTTCTGTACTATACTAAGAAGGGTGAGCTAACGATAAGTGTTAGAGATATGCAGCTACTGGCAAAAGCCTTGAGAAGCCCGCCAGTTAAGTGGGGCCATAGAGTACTCGATCCAGAGGTTAGGTACAGGAAGAGGTACCTGGATATCATGATGAGTCCACAGGTTAGAAGGATCTTCGAGATACGCTTTAAGACGATCGAAGAGATAAGGAAGTTCATGTGGGAGAAGGGATATATAGAGGTAGAGACACCAATTCTTCAGCCAATATATGGTGGTGCCGCAGCAAGACCTTTTAAGACTTATGTATGGGCTCTGGAAGCTGAGTGGTATTTAAGGATAAGCCTCGAACTCTACCTAAAGAGGTTCATTGTTGCTGGATTCAACAAAGTCTTCGAAATAGGAAAGAACTTTAGAAACGAAGACATAGATGTTGAGCACAACCCGGAGTTTACTATGATGGAGTCATACGAAGCTTACGCAGATTATAACGACATCATGAGGTTAACTGAGGAGTTAGTGTCTACTGTAGCCAGAAAGGTTTTAGGAACCGACGTAGTCGAGTACCCTGTGGGTAAGGACCTAGTTAAGATAAGCCTCTCACCACCCTTTAAGAGAGTCACTATCTACGATGCCTTTAGAGAATTCACTGGAGTAGACGTAGAGGCGTTACCTGATGAAAAAATAAAGGAGTATTTAGAGAGGTACTCGATCAAGCTTGCTGGAGGATACGATAGAGGGCGAGCCATAGTAAAGCTCTTTGATCGAATCGTAGGAAGAGAACACCTCATACAGCCTACATTCGTTACCGACTTTCCTAGGTCCTCGTCCCCCCTAGCAAAACCTCATAGGAACAGACTAGATCTTGCTGAAAGATTCGAACTATACGTGGGGGGAATGGAGCTAGCAAACGCTTATACGGAGCTAAATGACCCAGAGCTACAGGCTTCTTACTTTAGAGAAGAAGAAGAGAGGAGACTAATGGGTGACATGGAGGCTCATCCCTTCGATTGGGACTTCGTGGAGGCTTTAGAATACGGAATGCCTCCAACGGGAGGTCTCGGCTTAGGAATCGATAGATTGGTCATGATATACGCTGGAGTAAACTCCATCAAAGAAGTAGTTCCTTTTCCGATGATAAAACCGAGAGAGTTCGACTAAAAACTCTTTATTAAGTAAGTCTACCTAGGACGGGCAGTACTTTGCTAACTACGTCCAGCTAATTAATCCTACACTATTTAGTTCGGAGAGGACCATGGCTAGTATCTGCTTGAGTTCAACCTCCTCTAGTCCCTCCTCACCGCTTTCCTTCAGGTCTGACTTTACCTTCTCCAATATGTCTCCAACAGATCTTACTCCATCGCAGAGGTTCCATATATAGTAAGCTGCTGGTGCTAGAGCAAACACTTTGTCTTCTCCAAGGCTTACTATATACTCCTCGCCACTCAGTCCTACATCAGTCCCGTGCTTTAAGGGTTTTCTATCCACGATGCTATCGTATAGTGATATGTAGTCTGGTTGTTCCGTAGCTCCAGGTTCCTCACTCAAACTCGTCGCCCCTACTTCTACTGAATCTTCCTCTTCTCTGCTGAAATCCTCTATGTCTAGGTCTCCTTGGCACTTCACCTTCAGCTTTAGGCTCTTCTTCAGGGATATCTTCAGCTGAAGGTAGCTCACCGGAGTCTTCAACTACCTTAACGTTCTCAGATCCACCTACGTTAAGCTGAACCTTTCCTTTGAACACCGTAGTCCAAGCTCCTGAAACCTCGACCACATCTCCACGGGTTAAAGACTTAATAGACCTACCCCACATCACTAGCTTTACTCTACCGCTCTCGTCGCCAACGGTCGCTTCTCTAATTGTTCTCTCTCCAGCTCTTGTTGTGATTTTTCTTATCTCTCCTGGGTCTATTACCCTTACGAGAATGGATACTTTCTCCATTCCCGGTTTTAGTTCCGAAACCTTTAACTTACCCTCCGACATACGTTCCAACTCTGTCTGTTTTGCGTGCTTTAGTTGTAACAGGGTTTTTAAGCTTATCTGTTTCCAAGACCTGGCGCAACTCTTTACTTTAGTTAAGAATACTTCATCAACTATCTCCTAGAACTTCCATGGACGATCGTGGGGCTACATAGGATCTGTGGATAACTTAGTGCTTAATCGTGGATAAGCATGTTACTGCGCAAGTAATAACTCGATTAAGTAAGCTCCTAGATCTTCAGCTAGAGATAGGATCTCACTAAAGGTGTCTGGGATTTTGAAGTACGAGAATTTAAAGAGGTGTGTGAAGTGTTTTTCTCTATCAGTCGAGCCGAACTTGGGGATTGCGGCTACGAACATTTTGCTACTAAAGACCGCATTATAGAGAGATTCTTCGGATACTCCGTACAGTACTATTCCAGCTATTGGTTGAGTATTCTTGTGTGATGTTATTTTGTCTATGTGCCAGTGGACTCTTTTAGCTGGAGTGAAGTGTCTTAAGACCCTAACATACGGTTTCGCTAAGCATGCCGAACCTAGGTAAGCGTAATATCCACCATCTAGTACCCATATTTTTCTTGCTATTTTCACTCTTAGTTTACCGAACACCTTTATGATTAGGAGGTAGGACGCTTCCACTGAATCACTCATATTATCGGTTGACTAGCGCAAATGAGCTGAGTTCTCCTGGGTGGCCTAGTAGCACTTAAACCTTTAACTAACCCCGGGAAATTGATGGGGGCTACTGCTTGAGTTCAAGTGCGCTAGTGTTGTACGTCAGTAAAGATGGGAGAACCGAAGTGCGGCTCTTCGACGATAGAGGTATGCTGAAGCAGGAGGCACCCGTAGAGTTAGTTAAGCACGTTACAGTGTATGCTAGCAAGTGCTCAGTCGATGTATCTTTTGCGGAATTTGAAACAGCAGTAATTATCAGGATTTCAGGTAATACGAATTACGAGCAGAAAAACAACGTACTCGAGGTTAGATGTGTTGGAGACTAGAGTAAGAATTGAGAAGTCTGTTAGTAGAAGTGGATTACACATGAGGATCTCAACCTACTTTACTATAAGTAGGGACTGTTCTAAGGTTCCCTCGCGGGTACTAGATAAAGCTCGAACTAAGCCTACTTATGCTAAAGGTGAAGCTTACGACGCACTCGTTGAGATACCTCCCGAAGCCTTCCTCGTCGCTATAGACTTGAGGAGGAACCCAAGAAAGAGAGTTAAGGGAGACATCGCTGTCTACAGTCCAACAGGTACAGCTGTATTTAAAGCTGTCTACAGAAAGCTTAAGATAAGGATCGTCGAATGCTATATAGATTCGAGGCAAGCATACAGCATGATTAAGTGTATCGTAGACTTACTTAAGCTACCGGTGAAGAGGTATGGGCTCTCAAGATGTAAAAGTTGAGGTAATAGAGGCTCTTAAATGGTATGGTTTCTATATATTTGATAAAAGTAAGCAAGAAGCTGTTAGAGAGATAATGAAGGTTATCGGAGACCTTAGGTCTTTAGTCAAAGTAAGGGCTCTCCCACAAAACCCCAACTTCTTCATTCTAGAGGTAGATACATACACGTTTGAGGCAGTATGCCGTGAGAAGTGTAGTAAGAACGGCATACCAGACCCTTACTGCTACAATAGGTGTTTAGCTGACCACAGCAGAAACATCGTCGATAAGCTAGTAGTAGCTCTAAGTAAGTGAGTGAGATGAAGCAGGTCATCATAGTTAGGTCAGACTTAAAGATGAGTAAAGGAAAGCTAGCTGTTCAAGTAGCTCACGCAGCAGTATCAGCAGCACTAGAAGCAATGAGTAACAACCCAAGTTGGTTTAAAGAATGGATTACTGGAGGACAAAAGAAAGTCGTAGTAAAAGTTTCATCTGAAGTAGAGCTCTTAAAGTACGCCAGTGAAGCACAGAAGATAGGAATACCTACAGCTATAATACAAGACGCAGGTCTCACAGAGCTCCCCCCGGGGACTCTGACAGCCGTTGGCTTAGGGCCAGCGCCCAGCGAGCTACTGGATAAGATCACAGGAAAACTAAAACTTCTCTAGTTCATCGTAACAGAATACGGTAATAGTAGCTCCACGTTACAAATTACCGAAAGAACGAGTACGTACCTCATGAACGTAATTATACATTTAGGACCGCTTAGAGCTATTAGAAAGGATAAGACTTGCTCAAACCGCATGGGTAGTACCCAAAACCCACAGCTTCTTAAGTTTCTTAATAGACTAGAGCATATAAATACCCTAGATAAATCTTATATAGGAGTCGCTATGTCTTCACATAAAGACCTCGCTTCAACAGAGATTAAGGAGTTTAATAGTGTCGCAGAGTTCATTAAAGATATAGACGAAGACATCGCTGAGCTGAGGAGGAGAATGGGAGACCTCCTGAAGAAGCTCGAGGAGTTGAGGATAAAGGCTGAACAGGAGAAGAAGATCAAGGAGCTATTAGGGAAGCTAGGGGTAAAGTCTGAAGTAGTAACCAACACTGTCTCCCTCAGGGGTTTAACACTCATATTTAACCCTACGGCGGAACAGGAGCAAACAGCTCTCGAGGTTGCTGTCGAGAACTTGAATAACAAGTTAACTACACTACAGACCTTGAGGAGAGAGCTGGAGGTCGTGGGGGGCGTTGAACTGATTACTAAGATACGCGTAATTTACGTTGACGGAGTACCTAGGGCGGCTATGTTTCGGTTTTAGGTCTTAATATTTTCAGAGGGTCTTTTTCAGTTATCTCAGCGGGTATCCTATCAGCGTACTTACTGATAAACTGCTCTTCCTTACTCTTGATCCTGGGTTTCGCCCTTAGGTCATCCGGGTACATAAAGGGTATTCCGTCGATCACCGGATACCACCTTCCGCAGTGAGAGCAGTGAAGTATACCCCAGAGGACATCATGCTTAACACACTCACTACAGTTCAGCTCCTCTACTTTAAGGTCCTTTAAGTAAGAACCCCTCAGTCCGCAGTACAAGTCGCAGAAGGGGGTCTTAACGCTGAACTTCTTATCTATGACTCCCTCCTCGAATACTAATAGCCTTAGTGGGAAGCTCTTGCACATAGGGCAGGCAAGTAGATTAAGCAACACGTACCTCACTTCCGTACACCTCCATAAAAATGTCTAGTAGCTCCTTTAATACCTCGTTTACTAGCTGCTGGCTATCGGCTTCAACAAAAACTCTCACTAAAGGTTCGGTACCACTAGGTCTTACTAAGAACCAATACCTACTTGAGATACCCTTGAGGCCGTCTACATCGATAAACTCTACTTCGCTAAACCTATTTCTTATTTCTTCATAAACTCTCGGCAATAGCTCCCTTCCTACGTACACCCTTTTCTTAACTATGTATCTTTTCGGTAGTGTTTCGATCAAACTCGATAAAGAGGTTTTTTCGTAGCTCAATAGTTCAACCATTAGTGCGAGGCTCATAGCTCCATCTCGTACGTACTGGTGCTTTGGGTAAATAAAGCCTCCGTTCTCCTCAAAGCCAGCAATAGCCCCGAGCTCCATCATAGTTCTCGATATGATTATACTCCCAACCTTAGTCCAGACGACCTCGATCCCGTATGCCGATAGTGCTTTACTAACTAGCGTAGAGCTAGAAACCGCGGTAACTACCCTAGGTGG
Source organism: Thermoproteota archaeon (assembly GCA_030550455.1). Lineage (GTDB taxonomy): Archaea > Thermoproteota > Thermoprotei_A > Sulfolobales > NBVN01 > DRZP01. The sequence goes on along the minus strand of JAUQPH010000001.1, from coordinate 234,527 downwards.
GGTGACCTCTCTTCGGTTTTCCACTATATGTTTACATAGTAGTAGTGCTGATACGTCCCCGGGTATGTAGAGACCACCATCAGAAACGAATATAGCTCTATCTGCGTCACCATCGTGGGCTACACCTAGATCGGCACCGACGGACTTAACTACAGAAATAAGGTCTCCGATGTTCTCTGGAGCAGGCTCTGGACTCCTAGAAGGTGTATAGCTTAAGTCACCGTTTATAACGACTACTCTAACTCCTAGAGTTCTCAATAGCTTAGGTGTAGCTAGAGCTCCCACGTTATTAGCGGGGTCGACAACGACTTTCAAGCCGGACTTGCGTATTCTCTCTTTATCGACAAGCTCAACTATGTTGTTTAAGTAGTGATCGATCACATCGTAAACTCTCGTGGCATCACCCGAGACCTCACGCCACGACACTCTCCTAAATCTGCTTTCGTAGTATATCTCCTCAAGTTCTTCCTCAACCTTGCGTGGTGCCTCAACTCCATCGGGCATTACTACCTTTATGCCACTGTACTCAGGTGGGTTGTGAGAAGCTGTAACTACTATACCGCCATCGAATCCTCTAGACTTCACGTAGAATTGGAGAGCCGGTGTAGGTGCTAGACCAGCGTTAACTACTTTTACTCCAGTAGAAATTAAGCCACCGATTACTATCTTAGTTAAAAAGCTGTTACCAGCTCTTACATCTGAACCGACAACTAATCTCGACCCAGGGCGGAAGTATGTTCCAATAGCTAGTGCGAGCCTTAAAACTACTTCAGGAGTTAGATCGACGTTCACTACCCCTCTAACTCCATCGGTTCCAAAAAGCCTCTTGGAGCTCATTTAGAGCCCTGGTACTATAATCCTTCGTTAATTTATATAATCCTCAATATAGACCGCAGTCCGTCAGGCAACCAAATAGAAACTTATAACCCTGCATCAACTAACATTTAATGGCGCGGGGGTGCCCGAGCCAGGTCAAAGGGGTCGGGCTCAGGACCTAGAGTGAGAGCCCCGATGGCGTAGGCCTGCGTGGGTTCAAATCCCACCCCCCGCACTACTAGGGTTTCTTTTTGTTCAGCTATTGCGGTACTCAATAGCTACTGAGTAGACTTATTCTAGTTAGAAACTACATAGAGTACTAATCGGTACAGCTTTGGACTACGTTACAGCTTTAAATAAGATCAAACTTCAATAAAAACGGGTTTTAAGCTAATTTTCTACTTCAAGAGATTGAAGGTGAAGTATATGGGGATACTGTAGTAATCGAAGTATACACTTGGCGAACCTCCATCTATCCAACCTACTGTAGTAACCGGCACTTGCGTAACGTAGTTAAATGCTATTATGTAGTCGCCACCGTACTGAACCGTAGGGCATGGGTGTATGCGTACGCTAGCCGTGTAGGAAGTCGGAGTTGTCGTTAGAGTCTCTAGCGTTATAGTTAGTCCGTATTCTGCTAGAGAAGGTATGTAGTAGAAGACTGATCCGCCAGTAGGTCTAACTGCTCCATCGATTGGTGGCTCTATTCTTACCGGTAGGAAATCACTCGAACCGTACACGTAGATCCAGCCGTTAGCACCTATGTAGCTACTTATTCTTCTGGGGATACTTACAGAAATGCTGATACGAGCTAGTTCTATAGTTAATGCCTCCTCGTAACTCATGCCGGAGTACTGTATGTTTCTAACTACGACTCTGTAAATTCCTGGTAGAGGCGTTGGAGACAGTATGGTCGAGGCTCCCGGACCTGTGGAGTCCCAGAACCTCGTCGGGTTGTAGCCACTCCCACCGCGCGGATCTCTCGAGAGTTCGGCTGCTAGCTGAACACCGTTTACTGTATACGTAAATACCTCGTTAGTGTAGTCGTCGACCATATAGTACGTCCATGGTCCGAAGACCATGGCATCTATGTTGCTAGCATACGCAGGCTTTCCGTAAGTAGGCCAAGTAACTCTAACGCCTAAGGCCCTCGTTCCTGTCGGTACATAGACCTTGAACACCCTCCAATCTCCTGACTCGTATCTCCACGTGTAGTCGAACGCTCCTCTTAGGTAGGTGTTTCTGTATGGAGTCGTCTCAGTTCTAGGTATTAGCCTATATGTTGTTGAGTAGTACGTCATGTTGATAGGTATGAAGTATGATATAGGTATGAGGTATTTTAGGGCTTTAGTGGTCTCCTCTATTACTAAGTATCCGCTGTAGAACCCTGGGTTAGTGCCGGTCACGATAACATTAACTCTAGCTGTACCCCTAGAAGTCAGTGTTGTTGGACTGACGATTACGTCTCTCCAGGGCATTAGGCTGTATGTGACTACTCTCGCTCTTATCGGTAGATAGCCGCGGAAGGTCGCACCGGACACACCTATCCTAACTACTAGTGCTTTCGCTGCTCCCTCTATGCTCATGCCTGTAAGCTTAGTAGTTAGATACTCTATTTCCTCAATCTGCTTACCTAGGTTACCTATCTGCACCCTAACGTAGTTCGCCCTCCTGATGTCGTAGTATATCCTCCCGGTCTCAGACCAAGTGAACACTCCATCTCTGTTTGTGTCTATCCAGTAAGCTAACTCTAAGACCACGGTCGGTATAAGATTGTTAAACGCTCCGGTTCTACCACCGCTTTCAAAATACTCAAAGGGGAACGTAACCTCTATCTCGAAGAAGCTCGCTGAGAGTAGAGGTCTCGGGTCGATAGCTAGGTGGCCGTAGACAGTGGCTGTAGATACGTTCAGTGTAACGCTGTCTCCACTACAGGAAGTCACAATTTTCGGGTCGAAGTTCGTCCTCACTAAGTCACAGAGTGGTCTCACGCTTGTCCTCGCATGGATTACTGGGTAAGCTCTAAAGGTTCCGACACCCTCAATGGTTACTGTGCGCAACTCGACTCCGCCGGGTTTCACGTACGGAATATAGATCTTAGGCTCGTACCAAGTGAGTGAGCCCAAGCTACTGTATACTATAGTGCTGTACGTCTCAGCTAGGTCTCTCATGACGTCCTGAGGTAAGCTAGATGAGTAAACCCTAGGTACGCTTGGGTCTAGAACTGCGGTAACAGCTTTGTAGGCGTCCACAAAACCGGCACCCTGTGAAAGCTGGTCGAAGCCCATGTCGTACGCCGTGTTCATTAGTATAGTCTTCAAGAGGTGTGCCGGCATTCTGCTTCCGTAAACGGACTTGTACGCTGACACTACGAGAGCACCGACTCCAGCTGCCATAGGGGTCGCCTGGCTAGTGCCACTAAAGAGCGCGTGAGTTAGTGTGCCTCTTAGAGTTCTTGCTCCAAGCGCCTCCCAAGTCCTCCCAACAGCCCAAGCAAAAGCTCCTACTGCTACGACATCCGGTTTCACTATACCTAGCTCTGTTGGTCCCCTATTGCTCCAGGATATCACTTGCCTACTAGCTCCAAGTACTGTATAGCCATAGATAGGCCTGTAGGCAAACTCTGTTGCAGCACCAACTCCTATCGAGAACGTCGATGACGCTGGTGAAGCTATAGTACCCCAACCGGGTCCTCCATTGCCGACTGCCACGAAATGAGGTACGCCAGATATCATAGTCGTGTAATCAAATATTATGCTAGATGGGTCCATTCCGGAAGCCCAACCCCAGAGAGCCCAACCACTTATTCCATACGAGTTGCTAGTGATGTCTACCCTAGGGGTACCCGTGTAGACCCACTCCCAGGTGAATCCCTCGAACGCTATCCACGGGTTGGTCCGAAGAGCTGGCCAGAGGTACCTAGAGCCTACACCGTAGGGTGTCGCTAGGTCGAAGCCCGTAAAGAAGTATATCGCAGTTATCGTAGTACCGAAGTAGAGTGCTGGAGCAGCAGCTATCTTAGCCGCAGGTGCCTGCCCAGACATACTTCTAACTCCGTAACCTGTTTGAGCGTAGTAGTCTCTACCTGCTGCTGTCGTTGCGCAGAAGGTGCCGTGATTACCGTAGTCGTACTGGAACACTACGTAGGCCCCGTATGGGTCTAGACCGGGCCAAACCATAGCTACTGGCTCGTACTCCCATACTTCGCGATAAAGTAGAGCATCAGTTCTATATCCGTATCCGTGGGGTAGTGGTGTTACTAGCTCCCTCCAGGTTCCGAGTACTTCGTAGATTATTGCGTACGCTGCGTCGTATACGTAACCCGCTAGAGTCCCTAGAGAGAAGTCTGTTATCCCGTCTCCGTCTAGGTCTCTAGAAACTAGCTCTTTGCCGTAGCGTATAGGCTCTTCGTCCGCAAACGAGTAGTCGGGAGCTGTGGGGGCGAACGGTATAGTGACAGAACACGGTGAGGGAGCTAGTGCCAGCCGAAGGAGGTAGAGAACCGTCGTGGTGTCTACGTAAACGGTGTCATAGAGCTCGTCGCCGTCGGAGTCAACGACTAGAACAGGGGCTGTGAATCTTATAGTTGTTGATACTCCTCCAACGGAGGTACTTACATAGTACATCATGAGTCCGAACTTAGATGGTCCGTACCTGGGTATGTCACCAACGTACCACAAGTAGTTGGTTGGCCACGAGATATATGTCGAGTTGGACCTGCACCCACTCACCGATACCCAAAGACCTCGAGACCATTTGAAGACGTAGTAAGGTGGGTAGAACACGTAGAGCTTTTCGGGATCTATGCTAACGTAGCCTCCGCCTACTTCTACGGCTTCAACAGGGGTTAAGACGAGCCCTAGGCTGCTTACGTCGAATACTAGTGGGAGGCCGGATCCATCTCTAGCTATAGCGTCTAGTCCTAGTGCTGGCGATCCGTAGTCGACGCCAGTGTCGATTATGGCTATACTGACTTCCTCGCCTCTGATCCCGTACTCCAGCCAGACTTCGATAGCCCTCGTTATATTGACTGTATAGTGGTAGCTACCTCCACTACTCCCTACTGGAGTGTTTAGCTCTATGGGTGTTGCACTACCTCGTTCCTCAAAACCTCTAGTAGACTTTATGAAGACTGGGTCCATCCTCATATCCGGGAGTATAGCTACTACTCCCGGTAGTCTAGAGAGCGCGTCGAGGTCTTCCTTGGTAATAACTACGTTGACTATTCTATAGAGATGTGTTGGGTAAGACCCGAGGAACCCCCTAACTCTTCCTTTTAGGACACTGGGTGGTGTTGACTTATCGAGTACTACTATAGCTCTAGCAACTTGCGCATCTGAGTTCAGTACTTTAAATCCTTCTTCATGTGCTAAACCGAAAGCTAAGGCACTTGGGTCATCTACGTAGGAACCAAACCTCCAGTAGCTTTCATCGTAGAGTAAGTGGCTTACGTATGCGACTCTTAAAGCGTTAGGTGAGTGTCTCGATATAGTGGCATTCACTGGTAAAGTAGCTGTAGTGGTTAGCGAGAGCAGTAAGACTACTAACAAGCACAGAGTAGCAACTTTACTTCTCATAAGGTTCACCCGGAGTTTCTTAGGTCTGGCTTAATATGCTTTACCACGAGAACGCAGATATAGCGCGTGACACATCTCCGAATTTCACTCGCAATGTAAAAACTTAAACAGAGAAAAACTGCGAATTACTCTACTTAAGTATAGCTGCTGGGTACGTGCTATTTATAGTTTAAAGCTTATACTGCTTTTAAGGCTTCGCAAGCTTCTACGGAAACTAACTACCTCGAGGATTTAATGAAGAGGTCGGTGTAGTTCTACAACCCATAGCGGCTCGATGTAAGCGTGAAGGTATCGCTTTAAGTTACTGATAATAGCTCTTCTGCTAAGACTTTAAGGACTTAGTAATGTTGAGTTCAATATCTATCTAAGGTTGCTTAGATATTCTTAGATGTCCTTTAGCAAAATAGTTGTTTTCGAGCTATTAAACGACTGGGGCTTAGTGACTTAGTGTAAGTCTTCACGTTTTTATCTCTGCACCCACGCGCGAGAACACTATATTAAAGACGAGGTTCTAGCACCTAAAGGTTTTGATGTGGGAGTTACGGCGTTACTTTGGGAGCTATATATGCTTCATTCGTTACTGCATGTGGGTACTGTAATGGAGGAGCTTGAGAAGCCTCGAGAGCTTATAGCTAAGTCACTCAAGTGTTGGGCTATGTTTGAGAAACTAGTGGCAGACCTTTACGAGCTAGTGGCGGCGAAGACCTCCGACAAAGCTTTATCTCTATCGCTTAAGTGGATATCTACGGAAAGTAGGTCTCACTTCACCTACTTAGAGAATCTATCGGCGATGATTGGCGGCGTGAAGGAGTATAACTGTGCTGAGTTTATAGGTATACCGTGGTTAACTAACGAAAGTCTCCTAAGGGATGTAAGCGAGGTGGAGCAGGTAGATGTGAATATGGCCTTAAACATTCTGAGAAAGCTTCAAAATACAGAAAAGCTTGCTTCAGAGGAAGTCTATAGTACGATATTATCCAACTTACTGAAAGATTTGACCTCACTAATCGATATCAACGAAGAACTCCTGAGAGCCGTATTAGAAGAAATCTCGATGGAGGAGAAACACCACTCGAAGATCGTGGAGCTACTCATAGATTATCTCTCAAAAGCTCTCGAAGCTAATAATTACCGAAATTGTAATAAATAGCCTACGGCATATTCGTATAAAGCTCCCCTGCATGTTTTCCACGCTTGGTCGGTACTTCTGGAGTTCTTGTAGAATAGGTTTAAATTGTGGCGAATCTTAGTCTCGGATAGACTTTCAAAATGTTTAACGGTCTGTAAGTGAGCTCCCTGAAAGTCTTTGGTCGCTATATCCTCGTAGTAGTTAATTAAATAGCTCAAAGCATCTTCCTTACATCTATATCATCTATATCCTCTCCTAATCATGTCACACTCTTGCTGAAAACGTTGCGGTGTTTGTTCAAGTACTCGTATAGCTTTATGTGATCAATGCCGGCTTCTTTCTTTAGTCTTTGCACTGCTGTATCGCAGTACTTCCTCTCTATCTCGACACCTATCCCCCTCCTACCCGTTAGGGCTACTGCTACTAGAGTGGTTCCGCTCCCGAGGAAGGGGTCTAGCACTACGTCGTCTACGTAGGTGAAGAGCTTTATGCATCTCTTCGGTAGCTCGACGGGGAAGGGGGCTGGGTGCCCGACCGTCTTCGTGTTCTCGCCGGGGAACGTCCACAGCCCGTTAGTCCACTCTATGAACTCCTCCCTAGTTATATCTGATACGCCTTGTCTGACCTTCTTCCATCTCTCCTTATACATAACTACCACGACCTCTACGGGGGCTATCACGTACGGAGCGCTGGCGGAGCACCAGCTACCCCATGCTGTTCTCCTGGATATGTTTCCCTCGTTCCACACGATCGTGGTGAAGTACTTCCAGCCTACGCGCTTCGCTACCTCAACTATGTCTGCGTAGACGCTCTGGAAGCCCTCTTCATCTCTGCCCTTACTCTTGTCCAGCGGGATGTTGAGGCACAGCCTCCCGTCGGGCTTCGCAAGCTCTAAAGCCTTAGCGAGCCACTTCTCCGTGAACTCTAGGTATTTATCGTAGGGGATGTCGTCTCTGTAGACCCCGTACTTGATGTCTACGTTGTACGGTGGAGAAGTAACTATTAGGTCGACGCTGTTATCCTCTACTAAATCAGTCGTGAGAAAATCGTCGTTCACGATAGCTACCCTACTATCGCGAGAAACAAACACAACCCTATCATCGACTCTCTTAAGCGGTAGCCGGCCGAACATTGTGCTTGAACACCACCGAATTAAACTCCACAAATAACTCCGTCTCAAGGTGCTTATAAAAATTCTGACTACCACAAGCGGTATTCAAAGAGTGTTTCAGCTGACATCTCTAAAAATACAGTATATACCTTTATACCTTAATTAGGTTTAGTTGTTTTCAGGTCAGACTTTAAGGGACTCATAAACCATATACACGGCCTCACTTTGCGAGAGCATAGTGAGACAGTCAACGTGAGCACGAGATAGTGAAACCGCGAGAATAGAATATCATTTAACTTAATGACGTTAAGGAGGTCTGGCTGAGGTTGTCGTCTTAAGGGACTGGAACTTTCCAGCTTCACTACATAATGTTGAAATAGCTAAGCCCCTTTAAACCGTAAATGATCGTGTCTTCGTGTCTGTAACTAAGAGGACTATGATTTGGGGTGGTTCTGGCTATGGCGCAATTAATCGCTAGGAGACGGCTGAGAGCATTAGCTCATTGACGCGTTTAAGTTGTTCTTATAATCGTGAGGCATCGAACGTATGTCTGTAGCTACCTTACTGCGTACGTTAATCTTACGTTGAGCGGTTACTGACTTATGATTCTTGCTGTATGCTCTCTATTTTCTTTATGAAGTTTTCGTCAGGTTCTCCGCTTTCTAGTACTTTGCTGAGGTCGTATTTTAGTATATGTATTCTGAGGGCTATACCACCCTTAGCTACTGGGATAGTGACCTCGATTCTGTTTTCACTCTTTGTGGCTGGATATACTAGAATAGCTTCCCTAGAGTCGAGCTGCCTTGCGTAGAAAGCTATCTGGTAGATGTCAGAGAGTGGTGGTTCACCTTTTATCAACCTATACTTTACGTCGAGAGGTATGGGTATGCCTCGACTACTGCTTAACACTATGTCCGGCATGACGTTTCTGTTTTCGCCGTTCACATGTATCTCAAGCTTTCTCTGGTACTCCACGTTTCCGACTTTCTCCCGCAGTACTTCATATACGTATTTCTCGAAGAGCTTAGGCGTGTTGTAGGCAAAGACCAGAGCTTCCTTACTTAATACTCCCGCGTATCCAAGTATCAGGCATGCTAAGTTGAAAGCTTCTCTAAATCTCTCGTTTAGCCTGTTAAACCTTACCATTTTGATGTCCCTCAGCAACCACTCCTCGAGCTCTTCAGCGTCCTCCAGAAGGCTAAGCACCCTGAGGGCCATACCTCCAGTTCTAGAGTCTTTACTCAACACTTTCTCCGTAGCTGCGTAGAAGACTCTATTTATCGGAACATCGATAGAGAGCCTCCAGTACTGACTTACGGGCATGTGTGACCTGGCAGGATACCTCCGAATTATTTCCTTAAGGATGGGCTTACCCCTAAGAAAGGGGGACTCCTCCACTACTCGAACGTACTCCCTGTACACACCCCGCATAATCTCGTGGTATAACAGCTCGACGTAGAGCCTACTTAAGCACTCAAGCGGATTATCCCTCTTAACTAAGGCTTTTGATATCCTCCAGTAACCTTTAACGTAGCTGACCATGTGGTAGAGCAGTAAAAGAGTACTACTCTTCAGCTTCTCTAACTCCTCTAACTTATCGGGTTTAAAATATTGCCTAAGGAACTTCGGCACGACCCACAGCTTCAGCTCTCTATCGATAACTACACCAGCCATGTTCCAGGTCTGCAGCTTCCTCACTTCCTCATCGAATCTAAACCTAGACTCTTTCGCATCTTTTTCCTCATCATAGCGTAACTCCTCGTTTTCTCTCCTTAAGTGCTCCTCTAATTTGTCACGAACCCTGATGAGTAGCTCTTTCGCCTTTTCCCCGCCTAGAGTACACTCTTCATTCTCGAGTACAACGATGTTTAGTGAGTCACTACTTACAATTTCTTCAACACACGGAATCTTACTAGCATTACTCACGGTGACCACGTCATCACGCATCAACTAAGCAAGCCCGTAATTACTTCGAACCTTGCTGCCCACCTTTTTGTTGCTCCATACCCTTCGGCTCAATATACGCTCTCAACGCTTCCTTAAAGTCGCTAGCGTCTAACCAGGGCTTACCGTAGAGTTTCTCGACCTTATCAATTCCCACGAGGTTCTTTAAACATTCTTCGACGTCTTTATCTCTACCGTAGAAGTATTCCATCAGTAACGGTCTTATCTGAGTGAACCAGACGGTTCTAAGGTCTTCTAAGGTTTTCACGTTCATGAGGTAGCTGTGACCTATCCTGTGGTCTCTGTCTAAATTCTTCTCTAAGCATTCTTTGTTTAAGTCTTCGAAGAACTTACGCAGGTTTATATCATCGACCTTCTCAGGCACATTTTCTGATTTAGGCTCCAGCTCTATGAAGGCAAACCTCCTCCTAAGGGCGTAGTCGACGAACGCTATGCTACGGTCAGCTGAGTTCATGGTTCCTATTATGTAGAGGTTCGGGGGGACGAAGAATGGTGTCTTAGAGTATGGTAGTTGCTGTACTACCACTTCATTTCTCGCAAACAGCCTCTTATCGTTCTCTATGAGCGTTATCAGCTCTCCGAAAACCCTACTGATGTCTCCGCGGTTAATCTCGTCGATGATTAAGACGTACCTAGCCTTATCCAAGCACTTCTCGACCTCAACCCTATTTTTGACGTCGAGAACCTCCTTGAAGACTCTATTCAGCGCATCACTTAGTGAGCTAGCCTGCCCGTCGGCCTCAGACACCCCACCTAGATCCGTAAAGTGCTTTAGCAGTTCCTCACAAGACCTTGGGAGAGTCTCACTACAAACCTTAATCAGCTCGCAGACAGCTTCAGCAACAACCTTCTTAAATACACCGTGCTCGACGCTAAACTCCATCAGCTCCTCACTACCTCTCTTAACTACTCTAGGGCGAATACCCTCGATGAACTCCTCGTAACTGTATGAAGGGTGAAAAGTTACAAACTTAACTCTCCTTTCATCACCTGTGAACTCCTTAGCGACACACCTAGCGATAAACGTCTTACCTGAGCCCGGTACTCCATACAGAACCACCTGACCATATCTCATGAGAGCTGACGTAATTAATTGCTTCAACCCTCCATCGACGTCTTGGCAAGGATCTGGACGGCTACAATCCACCACAGCTTGGTTGAACCATTCTTCCCACACCTTTCCACAGTCTTTACCAAGCGCTTTTACACATTCCTCGCCTAAGTTCTTGAAATACAAAAAGACGTCAACGTCTAAGTAGTCGGCCTCATTCACCTCCTCCTTCATGAACTTCAGAATGCGGCTCATAGCTACTTCGAGCTTCTTAAATTTCTCTCTATGTTTTTCCTTGAGCTCGCTGGTCGTCAAATCTTCGAGGTCTTCGCGAGTAATGCCTGACAACACATTCTTATCAACCAAATCTATAAGTGTTTCTATCGCTCTACTGTTCACTATGAAGAACTCGTCGGGGTAAAGCAAGGTTGCGAGTTCTGAAGCTCTAGCAGTTTTAAAATCAGTCATGTACAGATTTTGTAAAACCGAGAGATAGTCCTGCCCACCCTGCCGACATGATAGAGACCTGATTTTCTGTAGAACGTCATTAAAATTCTCGTCGATGATTCTTTTTCTAACCTGTTCCTTTTTCTTATCTGTATTCTTAATTCTTGGATAAACCCCCCAAAGATCAGCTATGATTTCTACGATATCATCTTCTGTTAATTTATCTACGCTACTACACTCAAGACGTTTGCGGTAAGAGCTTGACCTTCCTCGTACTATGTTATAGTAGTCTTTAAGTCCGCCTTGAAAATACTCCTTGGTAAAGTTCTTGATCAGTTTTCTTAAGACGCAATCGGAGTACTGTTGCGACAAAAGATGCACCCAATACACTAATGTCGATTAAACTATTTAAATAGAAATTGCAGTAACAGGCTCTACTCTTCAAGGTTTTTATGTAGAGTCATAGATACGTAAGGGAACCATATACTCCGTGGCAGGGTACTGAGAGATGAACGTACATTGTTGCTTCAACTCTACGCTGAGATGGCTTCTATTTCACTTATCTCCTTACTACGTATGTTACTCTAGCTTAGCAGTGAAGGTAAGATGGAAAAGAGCTGCGAGGATTTACTACTCAAGGCAAGAGACCGAGATAGCGGGACTTACCAAACGAGAACGTGGCTTAATTCGCGATGAAGACGTAGGTGTGTGCGGGTCGTACATTAATGCCCTTCCAGAGTGTCATGGTTAGTCTGGCACTGAGGTTGTAAGCTCGCGATAAACATCTATGTCAAGTTCGTCGCAGAGATTTTGGTAGACAGTACTTTATGGAGAACTTTACGAGCTCAGCACAGTAGTTCTTTAGTTTTGTAGAAGCCGCGCTAACTAATAAGCTAAGCCTTTAAAAACTTTTAACTAACGGTAGAGTGTTTTAGATATGTAGTGATTGCTTCGCTCACGGAGTTTACTCGAGAATTCTACTCTCCATAACCACAATCGCTCCTTTAAGTCCTGGTAGCCTGATTCGCGTGCTCTACACTAGCTTAAGAACTTTACTCACTGAATGGAAGGTGTCCTCATTAGATATTACCTTGGTTTCCTAGAGAGGTTTCTATAGCCGCATGCCAGAAGTATTTATCTTACATCTTACACATCTCATATATTTAGTAGGTGCCGTAAACATCTTTAGTTGTACCAAGTTGATACACACTTAAATTTCCCTTTAGTTATGGCGCGTGCGTATTCTAGGTAATTACTGTACTCAGTTCCGTTTTCCCTCTCATATGGTATAATCCTTGTAGAGTCTAATCGTCTAATCTCCTGATTTTCGCAACCCTGAGGGCGTGATTCACTCAGATTCCTTGTTTAGCAGATCGAGATAGAGCGGTGAGTATCAGTCGATAGAGGTATTGCTACTTACTGCGAACGCTTGAGGAGTTGAGGCGTTAAATTAGGGCGGTGTTAATGAATAAGTTAATATATCGAGACTTTGGGTTACTAAAGGACCTTCCAGAAATGGTGAGGTTGTAGTTAAAACAGTAATGTGGGAGATACTGAAGAGTGAGGCGTACTGAAAGCCGCTGGGAGTAAGGGGGACTGTGACATCTAGAAACATCTTTAAAGCTTTGAGAACATCGAAGAAGCTTAGTGTTTTATCTGATATTCGCTAATTTGGTTTCTGCCCCCGCTTTCTAAGGTTCTCGTCATACCGCTTTGCGGGTTCTGCAGACACAAGGTTTGCGCTACTGCGTGATATGTAAAAGTCCTCACTAACTAAAACGTAGCTTACTGTTAGAACTCGAGTTGGTAACTTAACTATTTGAGCTGATCTCGAGAGGAAGCACGCACTGCTTAAGCATAAACTGTAAGCAGTCTGTCAAACCCAGTGCTGTCAGCGTCTTGAAGATCCAGGTGACCAACTTTCTGTGGTCTATGGTCCCATCTTTTTGAGTAGGTCTCGCATCTTTATTTCGTCTCTCTCGCAGTTAGCTATTTCGACTACGACACGCTCCTCCGGTTTACCTTGAAAGTAGGTGGGGCGGCTTATCACCTTAAACTTAATTTTAGTAAGCGGGACCTGAGTACGCTGCGTCTTTGGGCAAGTGATTTCACAAATACCCTTAGATAGTAGGTCCTCTAAACACTTAACTAGTAATAGCTTCTTAGTGTCTGTACCTTCATGCACCTCAACTCGTTCTTTGAGTTCTCTGTGGGCGAAGTCTCTCCTACTAACTCTGTATTCGTATTTGTACTCCACAGAGACCTTCGCTTCTGCCTCCTTCACTCTCTTCATGCCCTCAAGCTCTTTAATAGCAAAGTCGTATTCCTCCTTTCCGTAATGACCTTCCTCGACCGAGGGTACTTTCGCCTCAAGTATCCTCTTGTCCTCTCTACCAACTAAATCCACTATAAACGCTCCGTGAACCGACTTAAGGTTGACGTCGTTACCGCCTCCGGTTAGCCGCGGTCTTCTAAGAACCCTCCCCCGAAGCTGGGCGTAAGCTATTGGGTTCTCGACCGGCCTCGCCAAGAACATGACCTCCAGGTTCGGGTCGTCAAACCCTATGTCGACCATGTTAACGGCCACTAGGATTCCCTCGCTAGCTCTCTTGAACGCTTCGACTTGCTCATGTGCTTCGGAGACCTCGTAGTGAGCTATGTAAACAAGCCTCTTCCCAGCTCTTGAAGGACTCTGGTCGACCCTGGTTCGCAACTTCTCACATAGCTTCTCATATATCATGTTTGCTTCATTAACGTTAGGAGCAACCACTAGGGCCTTAGGGTATCTCGCGTTCCCGAGGTATTTCTCCTTGAGGTCTTTGAGGACTTCGAGTATCACCTCAGCATACTCATTAGCCCTCTCTCTTATTGCGTAAAGCCAAGAGAGTTCCCACTCGTTCTTCTTTGACTCTTTCTCACCTGGTAAGTGTCTTAGTCTAAGCTTCTCGATGCGGGTCGAATAGACCTTGATTATCAGTTCCTTTGCTAGAACATGGCCGTCCATGAGCTCACGCGAGTGCTTGTGGTATATAAGGTTCCCTATTAGACCTAGCGTATCCCGAAGAGGCGTCGCTGTTAGTCCTAACACCACCGGTATATCGCTTTCGACTAAATCTTTGACCGCTTGGGAAGCCTTCTCACCGACGTAGTACGTATGGGCCTCGTCTACGATGACTACACTAACATATTCACGCAAAAGTTCCCAGCATCTCTTGTGATAATTGAAGACTCTTACTAGCAATTGTGGTGTAACAATCATCACTGATGTACTGTACCTAGAGAAGCTCCACATCGAGAGCGCATCGCAGAAGTCCGCTGAGCTTTCGACTTCCTTAACTCCTGCCCTCTTCGTAACACCTAAGACGGCTCTTATAAATGCCTCGTAGGCTTGCCTCCTGATGACCGTTCTTGGGGTTAGGAATAGACTGAAGATGCCTCCTTCGTACCCAAGTTCGCTATAGTAGGTTACTACACCAGCTATTACCGCGGCAGCCAAGACGGTTTTCCCGCTGCCAGTAGGCATCTGTACTACACCCCTTACTCTACCCTCTGAGATCAGCTTCTCTAAAACCCTCAGGAGGGCCTCGCGTTGGACATCGTAAAAACCTTTGAAACCCGTTCTCTCACATAACCGCCTCTCTACGTCAGCAACCAGTTTCTTTAGTGCAACGTTACTCTTGAACAGAACCGAACCCTCCATAAGCTAAGCGTTATCACCGCATTTATTTAATAGCTAATTTAATAGCTATTTAGTTTTCTGAGAATCTTAATATCTTAAACGCCTTAGATTGATGTAATAGCATCCCTTTCGAGTTTAAACTCTGAAAGATGTATGATTTGTTAAAAGTTCGCATGAAGAACGTGTACATAATATATGCCAATAACTAAGTAAAAAGCCGCAAACTTACTAAACTAATTCGCATTAGCGTAGCAGGGTGAGATGATTAACTGAACTGTTTTCTTCTTGAAGTTTTTAGGAAGCGTCCATAAGCTTTGTTTCTACTTGTCTTGTGACGAGCCTGGGTGGCGATGGGGGCGATGCCCCGAGCCTCTGGAAACAGAGCTAGGTGAGAACCTCGTGCCGTTTGGCTCGACAGCCACCACGAACCCACGTGGATACCTAAACTCACGTAGGTGAGGTGGAAGTCCCTAGATGTGACCATGAATGAGGGGAGATGGTTAAGATGAACATTTAGGGGTAAACGGAATGCGTGGTTGCTACCTACCCCTAACTATACGCACGAACAGATAAAGATGAAGGTTGAGGATAGCTACTACCTCTACAACGTTGCTTAGGTTGACGACAGAAGAAGGTTATCTACGTACATCCCTGCGGGAAGCTGGGGAGTGGGCCCGCGGGGATTTGAACCCCGGACCTCCGCCGCGTCAGGGCGGCGTCCTAGCCAGCTAGACGACGGGCCCGAAACCACTAAAACATTGAGTAAGGTCTAATAAATCTTTAACTTCGGGTAGTCTGTTGCGGTATCTAGATTCTTTAGGCGGGAGGTGGAGTCCGTAGGGCGTAGTTAATTTAAAAATGTAAAATCCTTTATGAGTTTGAAGAATTATCATGCTTATAAGTTTACACATTATTGTTGTAGTGGGTGTAACACGTGAGCTCTTCCCTAAGAGTTAGAGTGACTGCTTTCGGGCTATTACTAGGGTTAGTAGTAGGGTTTACTGGAGGGTTTCTAGTTGGTTGGTTTGCTAAACCGTCTCTAGGGCATCCTGGGTCCACCCTCATTAGGTTTACCTTAGACTGGGCTTACCAAGGACCTCAAGCACCGTTTCTCGTTGCTTACTATAAGGGCTTCTTCGCTGAAGAGGGTCTCTCGGTGACTGTCGATAGAGGCTACGGTTCAGCTAAGGTCATAAGTGATGTAGCAGCCGGTCTCTTCGATATAGGTTTCGGTGACATAAACTCGCTGATAGAGTTTAAGTCTAAGAATCCCGACGCTAAAGTTAAGCTAGTAGCAGTAATACACGTTAAGTCTCCTCTGAGTGTTGTAACACTTCGGGGAACTGGGATATCTACTCCAAAAGATCTTGAGGGCAGGAGGCTGGGTGCTCCCGCAGGTGATGCCGCAAGGAGGGTGTTTCCAGCGTTTGCTTCAGCTGTAGGTATAAGCTTAGACATGATCACCTGGGTCACTATGGACATCCCCCTGAGGGAACCTATGCTTAAGAGAGGTGAGGTAGACGCAGTAACCGGGTTTTACTATACTGTAGTACTAAACCTAATAGGTCTAGGAGTAAGCGAGGACGACATAGTAGTCTTTAAGTACGGAGACTACCTACCGCTCGTAGGTAACGGAATAGTAGTAAACGAAGATTTCCTGAAGAAAAACCCTGATGCTGTTACTAGGTTTTTAAGAGCAGTCATTAGGGGCATTAAGTACACCATACAAAACCCAGATGAGGCTATAGACGTTCTACTATTGAGGGACCCCACACTCAATAAAACTATAGAGAAGAAGAGGCTAATGATGGCTTTAGAGATAATAAACGTAAGAGGAGTTACCGACAAATACGGCTTCGGGTACGTCGAGCCCTCAGTTATAGAAGAAAACATAAACGCTGTAGTCGCAGCTTTCGGTCTCCCGAGGAGACCCTCGCTAAGTGAGATAGTGGACTTTAGCTACCTACCACCTAGAGAGGAGAGACTGCCGTAGCGAAGGTAGAGGAGATGGATCCGGTAATACGGTTAAGCAAGGTTACAGTAAGATACAGAAACAATGGCCGAGGATTCCTTACAGCTGTAGCAGGCGTAGATCTTAGTGTAATGCCTGAAGAATTCGTAAGTATAGTGGGAAAGAGCGGTTGCGGTAAGACTACTCTCCTTAAGGTTATAGCTGGATTAATAAGGCCTGACGAAGGTGAGGTTTTTCTAAACGGTCACGCATTTAACGGGTCTAAAAAGAAGATAGGAGTCATGTTTCAATCACCACTTCTTCTTCCGTGGCGCACCATCCTTAAAAACATCCTCCTACCTATCGAGATACTCGGCGAGAACCCCGAGGACTACGTTGAAAGAGCCCTTATGCTTATAGAGAGAACCGGGCTTAAAGGATTTGAAAACAGCTACCCATGGGAGCTTTCAGGGGGGATGCAGCAGAGAGCTGCTCTCTGCAGAGCCCTCATACACAAACCTCTACTGCTACTGCTCGACGAGCCGTTTAGCTCACTAGACGCTATAACTAGAGAAGAAATGTGGATTCTTCTTGAATCAGTCTTTCTCTACGAAAAATATACGACGGTCCTCGTTACTCACGACATTAGAGAGGCTGTTCTACTGTCTGATAGAGTTATCGTAATGTCCGGTAAACCCGGTAAGATAAAGGCAGAAGTAAAGATCCCGTTCAGTAGACCCAGAAGCCTCGACCTCCAGTACACTAAGGAGTTCAACGAGTACGTAGCTGAGATTAAGAACATGTTGGGTGAGTAGTGTGGGCTCTAGTTCGCGTGCGAAAAGCGTCACTCTAGGTATCGCAGCTATACTTACTATTCTTGCGACTTGGGAAATCCTAGCACATCTTTTAAGAGTACCTAAGTACGTTTTACCTCCTCCATCGTCGATAGTTGAAACTACTTTGAAGTACTTTAGCTATCTTTCTGCGAACTTATTAGATACTTTATTTCATGCCTTAGTCGGGCTCTCACTAGCCGCATCTTTTTCGCTCATACTGAGTCTTCCACTAGCCTACAGTGAGACATTGAGAGACGCTATTAACCCATTGATAGCCGGGTTTAACGCTATTCCAAGAGCTGCGCTAGTACCCCTACTAGCTCTTTGGTTCGGTCTCGGTGGAGTTCCAAAAGTTCTCACAGCTTTCCTTATCGCGTTCTATCCTATCCTAGTTCCTACGCTCACTGCTATGGTGACCATAGAGAGGGAGCTATGGGAGATGTTGACCTCGTTTGGAGCTACTAAGGGGCAGGTATTAGTAAAAGTCGCTATCCCTAGGTCGATGCCGTACTTCCTTAGCTCTCTACACATGGGGTTAACAAGCGCCTTAGTGGGTACAGTGATAGCTGAGATGATAGCTTCCGACAGAGGCTTAGGGTACGTTATCCTATCGTCTACGTCTAGACTAGATACTTCACTAGCTTTCTCCTGCTTAATGTTGCTTGCTCTAACAACATTTATTTTATCTAAGACGATTAGCATCATCGAGAAGAGGGTTGTAAAGTGGGCCTACAGAGCAAGCACATAGTTCTTGATCTAGATAAATGCACTGGTTGCAGAATATGTGAACTTGTCTGTAGCTTCTACAAGCACAAGAAGTTCAGTCCTAAGATGTCTGCTATAAGGGTATACTACAACTACGAGCTGTATCGAGCTGAAGGGTTTACTGTGTGTTCTCAGTGTGGTTACTGCGTAAGTCACTGCCCAACTGGTGCTCTGGCTATAGTAAACGGTATTGTAGTCATCAACTACGAGATCTGTAGTGGTTGTCTAACCTGCGTCAAGACCTGCCCAATTGGTGCTTTAATAACTGTTGACGGGAGACCCTTTAAGTGCGACTTATGCTTTGGCAACCCTTACTGCGCTAAATACTGTACTAGAGGGGCTATACATGTATCTTAAAGGATACGCCGGCAGAATACTATACATAGATCTAACTAAGCGCAAATACGTGTCTGAGCCTCTAAGAGAGGACTTAGCGAAAGGGTATCTAGGCGGCAGTGGTTTAGCGGCTTACTTACTGTGGAACTTAGTAAACGAAAATACACACCCACTATCTCCTGAAAACGCTCTAGTAGTAGCTACCGGTCCGGCAACTGGGGCTCTCGCACCCTCATCAGGAAGATTCATGGTGGCATCGAAGTCCCCTCTTACTGGAGTTTGGGGCGAGAGCCACGCTGGAGGTAGCTTCGGTCCTCAAATAAAGTACGCTGGCTATGACGCTATAGTGATCACTGGAAGATCAGCCAGACCTGTTTCGATAATAATAGATGACGACTCTGTCGTCTTCTACGACTCATCAGAAATCTGGGGTACTAACACGCGTGACTCAACCAACCACATTAGGGACGTATTCGGAAAGGACTTTCACGTAATGACTATCGGGCAAGCTGGAGAGAACTTAGTGAAGTACTCCTCGATTATGGTTGACTACTACAGAGCCTTAGGTAGGACTGGAATGGGGGCCGTCATGGGGTCTAAGAACTTGAAAGCTGTAGCCATAAGGGGGTCCAAACCTGTTGAGGTATACGACCCCGATAAGTACATAGAGATAATGGAGGAGTTCTTGAGAGAAAATACTGAAGGTAGGTGGGCTCTTCCAGCACAGCTAAGCTTAGGTAAGTACGGCACACCGTCCTTGGTAACAGTAATAAACGCTATAGGGAGGCTTCCGACAAAGAACCACTGGACTGGATACTGGGAGCGCGCTGATAGGATTAGTGGCGACGAGCTACTCAAGTATAGGGTTTCAAGAAGCTCCTGTTTCTCCTGCATGATCATGTGTAAGCATATGACTAGAGTCGATGGGGGAGTATACGAAGGGTCTATGTCTGGTGGACCAGAATACGAGACCGTTGTAGCCCTCGGCTCAAACCTACTGATAGACGATATTGAGGCAATAATACACATGAACATGCTTTGCAATCTCTACGGTTTAGACACTATATCCACGGGGAAGGTGGTCTCGTTCGTTTTCGAAATCTACGAGAAGGGTATTATCTCCGATAGCGACCTAGGGGGTATAAAGCCCGCTTGGGGTAGTCATGAGGCAGCGATTGAGTTAATAAAGATGATAACTTTTAGGCGGGGAATAGGGAACCTATTAGCTGAGGGTGTAGCTAGAGCTGCTAAAGCGATTGGTAGAGGTGCTGAGTACTACGCTCTCCATGTGAAGGGACTGGAGGTTTCAGCTCAAGATCCGAGAGCGCAGAAGTCTGTTGGGTGTACGTGGGCTATATCTGTGCGCGGTGCTGACCACTTAAGGTCTCTCACTACTGTAGACGAGTTGGGATATAGAGACATAGCCGCCGAAAGGTTCGGTCTTGATAAGGTTGAGGAAGTGTGTGATAGACTTACAGAGAAATATAAAGGTCTCATCGTAAAGGACCAAGAAGACCTCTTTGCTGTTGTTGACTCAGTCATCATGTGTAAGTATGGGACCATGTGGCCACCTATGTACTATTTCGACTTCATAGCGAGACTTCTGAAGCCCTTAACGGGAGTTGAGGAATTCGGTGACACTAGGTACTTAAGGCTCCTCGGAGAGAGAATAGCTAACCTCAAGAGATGCTTTAACTTAAGAGAAGGCGTCGGCAGGGAGTCCGAAGTTCTTCCTGCGAGATTTACTCAAGAACCCATGCCTACCGGACCCTCTAAAGGACATAAATGCGACTTAGAGCCCATGTTGAGGGAGTACTACGAAAACAGGAAGTGGGATTACGAGAGCGGTTTGCCGTTCGAAGAAACTCTCGAAGACCTAGGGCTAGAGTACGTAGCTAGAGAGTTGAGTAAAAGGTTTAAACTTCCTAGGCGGGACTATGGCAATACTAAGGCTGCACGGCATCCTTAAGGAAGAGTCAGGATTTAGTGTAGTCGCTGTTAGAGGCAATAACCTAGAGGAGGTTTTAGCGAATCTACCAGGCGAAATCAAGAAATCCATAGAGAAATACAAGAAGCACGTTATAGTGTTAGTTAACGGAAAAAGGGTCTACGAATACAAAGAAACCTTATTGAGTGAGGAAGACGTAATCGATCTGACTTTAGTCGTTGGAGGGGGGTGACCACTAGGTTGGAAAATAAAACTACGGACGCTCAACCGGTCTGAACCGCTTCCTATCCTAGGTTTTCGTAGGTTTTCCTAGGGTGGGTCACCACGGTTTCCCAGAACCCCTTCCCCACGGTCTGCCGTGGGCCTCGGAAGCCCGGGGTCACTAAAGCATCTATGCGTACTCACCGGTTTACAAACCCTGCTTGACTTAATCGCATTAAGAGCTCTAAGCACCTTAGAAAAACCTATAAGAACTAAAGAAGAGAAATAGCCCCCGAACCCTTTGGTGAGTACTTTACGTACTTTAAGCCGTGGTCTCCTAAGTACTTAAGTGTACTATTGCTGATGTCGGGAGCTACGAGAACACCATATACGTCCAGCCCTAACCGCCTGTAGTACTCAACGTAGCGATGTAGTTGCTGTGCTGCCTCTATTTCGGCTCTCGCCCTCTTGACTTCGACTACCACTAGTTTGCCAGACGGGTCTTTCAACATGATGTCGACTCTCCCGTAGGGTGTGCTGACTTCACGGGCTATGAGAGTAGCACCACTTATAATTCTCGAAGGGTTATTCGCTAGTTCCTCGATTATGTCCTCTTCCTTCCCGTAGATGGTTAAACCCTCATCTCCTAGTTCAACTACTACGACTAGAGAGCGCCCCGTAACCCGTATGACTAGCTCTTCTCTAGGGCTGACTCGAATTGCTCTCAGCTCTACCTCAGATTCACTAATCTTTTTAGTTACTATTGATGACCTCGGTTGCCAGTTCAGTGGATTACTACCTACTGATTCATGAACTAGCACAGTCCCATCCTGCTTTAAAATTATAAGCCTCGTAGATTCTCTTGCGATACTAGACGCTCTCCCACTGTAGCTTATTGAGCACTTCGAAACCATGACGATGGTAGCTCTTCTGAACCACTTATTTACAAGCTCTACAAGTTCTGCTGGTTCTACTATACCACTCGATATGACTTCCTTCAAGTAACATCCCAGAGTAGGCTTAACCTATGTGCTATAGCTAAGTACTTTATTAACTATGCTACTCGCTACCTTAGCGAGAGGTTCCTTACCTACCGTAATAGACGAGGCCTCCGCATGTCCCCCGTAGACGCCTTTTAGAGAACTTGCTATTTGCTGAGAAAGCACTAAAGCGTCTCTATGAGCAGACCTAACTGTAATAACTATTTTCTCTTGTTCTTCCCTAACTAAGACAACACTCTTTCTGTAAGCCTTGGACAGCTCTGTAGCTGCTACACCTATTAGTCCAGCGAAGGCCCTAGACAGCGGTAAGTTTAGAAAGGCGATCTTGACGTTTCCCGCATCTAGCGAGTCCTCCGAGACTATCTTAAGTAAGTTTCCTAGTAAGAACTTAGCTCTTCTGGCTCTCACTCTAACTAAGGGGTCTTGAGAGGGGTTCTTTGACTTCATCATTAAGTCGATAAGATACTTCATGAAATCGAGGTCTCCTGGGTTAAGCGCTATCGACATTCTAATAGAGTCTACTAGATCAAGAACTGACCTGTCGGTACCTGGATGGGGAGTCTTACCTTCACAAACGTCTGCCACCTCGACGAGCATGTCTTCATAGGGATTAAGAGGTGTTCCCATTAGTTGCGTAAGCAATCGAGGGGTAGAACTAACCTTTGAGTAGACTACCTTAACTCTAGCCTCTATCTTTGGCATCAAGGACTCTGACGTGGCGTGGTGATCGACAAAAACAACTTTTTTATACCTAGAGATAATAGTTTCAAGCGCCTCTATGAGCTTATCACTAAGGGCTATATCGAGAATCACTAACTCGCTTCCACCGGTTGCTACCCTCTTAATGTCGGTGTGTGCTCTCCACGGATGCGTAACAGCAAGATTTAAACCACCGGGATACAGGTCCCGAAAATACCTCTTTATGTATAAATAAGCGGCTATAATACCGTCGCAATCCCCGTGAAACACTACTGAAACACTCAGCACGCACCACCTCCTACCCACGTTAAAAACTCAGTTATCGATAAAATCCTTTACTTGAACACCTATATTTCAACCTCCGCAAGGATGGTGAGACTTCGATGCGTAGATACTAAAGGATGATTTCACAAAGTGAGCACTATGGAGTGAAATGGTGTTAGCTGACATCATCGCTATCGGGGAGGGAGGAGTTCTCCTTTTCGTAAGCTTTGCTATATATAGCGTACGAAGTCTTAAGAAGCTTGTATAAGACTCTGCATTCTGCTTTAGTAAGCAGGGCTTTATTTACGACGTGTTTAAGTGCTGAGATCTCACTTTGATTCAACCCGTAGGCTAGCCCTAGTTTCTCTATGTACTTAGTGATGACCCTCATGTAGTCGCCCGCACATCTTTCACCTACGACTAATTCCCCTACTTCTCTACCGATTAACTCGTAGAGATATATTGCTACAGCATGAGATAGGTTTAGTACGTTATAATCAGATGTAGTCACTAGTGTGGAAACTAAGGAACACATAGACAGCTCTGACCTCGTCAGTCCCACACTCTCTCGTCCAAAAACTAAGGCTATCTTAGAACCGCGCGGAAGTAGTAAAGGTATAGCTCGAGGCACTACAGCCTGCCTTAGAGGATCTTCTGGAGCGCCGGCAATAGACGTCGTACAAACCGAGAAGTCCACACCTTCTAGACACTTATTAAGTGCGTCAACTACTCTTACTTTCTCTACTAGGGACGCCCCGCCCGCAGCGAAATCTATCACCTCTCTATCTCCTATGTCGAACTTCGGGTTTACAACACAAATGTCGTCTACACCAAAATTTCTCGAGAGCCTCAGGATCTGACCAAAATTCATCCTTCCTTCAGGTTCAACTAGAACGAGCCTAACCCTCAGAGACAACGCAGCACCTACCAGCTCACTTCTCACCGTAGAGCTTACTCAAGTAATCTAAGTACACAGCCGTAGCTGCACCCTTAGGTGGATGTACAAACAAATAGTATCTTTCAGCGCCTCTTAGCTCACTTATTACTCTCTCAGTTAGAGCTTTCAAGGGGTCAAACCCTTTGACTCTATTCCTTATGTCATTAAAATCCTTAAACTCTCCTCGGGATCTCTCATCGAGTACTACCCACAGGGTTTTCTTTCCTATTCCAGGTATAAGCTCCAGCGTGTGAAACTTTATGGTCAATGGTGGTGCTATGTTAAAGAACTTCGTAAATTCTCTCTCCAACTCTAGAATAAGCTTCTGAACAGCTGAAGGGAGGTTAGACTTAGCTATTGCGGTTAGGTCATCGTAGGCTACAGGCTCACCCCACACGTAAGCAACTTTATCTCGAAGCTCTTTTCTCGAGAAGCCTATGTAGACTCTCTCATCAATAGCTAAACTAGCTCCGGGTTTAGGGTGAAACTCGACTAGAGTGAAGTACCTACATCCAAGCGCTTGAGCTATCGGGCGGTCTCGATGAGACGGGTGGTGCGGATCTGCTGGATTCCCTCTAGGTAAGAAGTCGAGTACTAGAGCGTATTCCTCTCTACTTACAAGTCTTAGCCAATAGTCTCTCTCTTTAAAACTCATACTATCACTTGCTTACTAACAGCTAGGAAGCCTTATAGCAGTACTTAGATACTAAGTCCACGATTTTCGAGATTACTTCATCAACGACACTTGAAGACTCAAAGTTCAGCAACATCTTAACTTCGTCCTGACTTCTCGGAGCTACATCCACTATCATGGATGCCGTTAAGTCGTTGAGACCCAGCTTAATCAGCTCCTCGTAGAGCTCCCTCGGGCTATCGCACTTGCGTAAGACCTCGGCTAGCTCCATAGTTCTCTTAGCTAACCCCTTCAAAACAAGACCCTTCTTTTCACACTCTACGAGCTTCTCGAGTGCGATAGCTAGAGGTATGCTTTTAACCTCTAGTACTCTCATGATAGCCTTCCCTAACTGCCTCCTTGAACAGGCCTCAAGTGCTCTGGAACCGTTATAATTACCTTCTTCTTGCTACCCACTAGGAGCTCTACTAAGTAAGCTCTACCCCTCTTGCCCACTACTGTCCCGGTCTTACCTATGTACCTCCTGTGTGGGAGAGCCTCATGAATAGCCGGATTCGGAACTATGTGAACTTTATCTCCGACTTTATACTCCTGCATAACCAAGCTGAGCTTGGGTATAGCCCCTCTTTCTCTCACACTCTTTTTAAGAAGCTTACGGGTTCTGTGTCTCAAGCCTTGAGATGCCTTTACCACTCCAGTACCACCTAACCAAGCATTACTACGTTAAACTTAAATATCCTTTCCTCTCCTTATCTACGCCTGCGACCTCTACCTCCTGCCGTCATTATGTTAAGTAAGTTGTCTTCAGAGAGAACTCTTTGCTTTACTTCTTCAACAACCTTCGTAAGCTCATCTAATACTTGCTTCTGACCTTCAGTAAGCTTGTCCAATAGTTCTTTACCTAGTGATGTAAGTCTTAGCTTTCTACCTTCAGTAACCTCTAAAAGACCTAGGTAGAGGAGGACCCTAATATCCTCGAGCAGCTCTCTACTATTAACTACGGTACCAATCACTTGGAATGGGTAGCCCAAGTCCCTATCTTTCTCGGTCTTTAAAATATAGAGACAACTTATCAAACCACGCTCACTAACCTCGCCCAAGCTCTTGACCACACCGAGTACGCTAACCTTCTTGCTATCCTTTATAGCATCCTCTACTGTAATAACAGGTCTAGCCACTATCTTCAGCTCCTTCGACACTGTTTTTTCAGCTTTCTGAGACACCCTGAGCACCTAGAGTTATGATTGTTAAAAGATATTAAGCTTTTCAATATTAAGCAAGCTGTATACCGTCTTCTGCCTTAGCTGCGCAAGCTTATGAGAACAGCAGTATTCTCCCTACATAGTTCTCAGCATCTGACTTTGTGATGTTGCTTGAGGCTATCCATCACAAACCCCTAATCGTTTTCGGTGTTTCGCCCTCGCCCCAAGACCTTGAGCCATAGATAGTGCTGGCGAATCTTAGACTCGTAGACCTCAGAGAAGTGACATCTAAGAGCTTTGAAAGCTTGAAAGACATAGAGCAACTTGCGAAAGCTAAAACAAAGAAGCAACTCACTGCCTCTGCGATGTGAAATAGTTTACTCGGCCGTAGGTCTCTCTAGTCAACACCACGAGGTACTTCCGTAAGTAAGGGAGGGAATGCTCAAATACCTGAGAGCACCACTACTGTGGAAAAACACGAGAATCTTTGCGAGTAGGTGATAGGAGCGTGGCTAGAACATTCACAGTGTTCGTGGACTTGGACGGCACTCTTGCCGTGAGTCCTATATCAAGTGTTATCAGGGAGGCCTATAGCTATATTGCCATTAACTCAGGCACCAACGTAAGTGAGGTTGAGCTGCACTCGTGGAGGACTCACATAGAGCTTATAAAGAGGGCCGATCCTCTAGCTTTCGACTGGGACTACATCTACAGAGTAGTCTCAAAGTTCTTTGGCGTAAGCTCGGGATATAGTATCGAAAAGAGGCTCCAGGAACTATGTCATCTCTCTAAGCTACTAGATAACGCAAGCGAAGTCCTTGAAGAGCTTGCCCACACTGTAGAAACCTTAATTTTAGCTACTAACGGTCTGATCAAGTACCAAAGATGTGTTATAGAGACTTTAGGGTTGGATAAGTACTTTGATGCTATTTTCACACCAGACAATAGGGGGTGCCTAAAGAGTTGTGAGAAGTTCTATGCCGTACCTGCGGAGTGCAACCAGAGAGTTGTAGTCGGAGATAACTATACCTTCGATATCTACTACCCCAAGAAATTCGGCTTAAAAGCGATCCACGTACTGAGATCGGAGTCCGACCCATACCTTAAATGGCTTGGAATCAAGAGGGTATACGAGCCCGACGCTATCATAAATAGCTTGAAGCATCTCTCAGTAGCTCTTTTAAAGCTGTAAGTCGTCCCCTAAGCAGAGAGGAACATCTGGATCGCTGAGGAATACTTCTCCACTATCGTTCATATAGATAGAAATGCTTTTTACTATAACCCCTCTCCCCATGGCCTCGTGGAGAAGCCTCGGTATCTCTTTGTCTCCTCCTTCATTTGGTCTAAAGCATTTAGCTGAACACACAGCTGATACAAAGACTAGGTAAGCAGCTATCCCACTAGACGCTAGTTCTGCTAGTACCGCTATATGCCTTCTCCCTCTACTCGTTTCGCAGTCGGGATACATAGCTTCACCCCTAGGTCCTCTCATAATAGCACTCTTAGTTTCTACAAAGACGTCACTACTACCGCACCTAAGCAAGTAGTCCAGCCTACTCCGGCCAACCGAAGGATTTCGCTTTACAATGTAGCACTCCCTAAAGTACGGCAGCAGACCTAGCTTGATAGACTCTTCAAAAGCTCTCGCTTGAGTGCGCACGTCTACTACATTAAAGCACTCTCTTATTACGTCTTCAACTCCAACTAATCTGTACTTGATTCTACTCTCCGTGCGTGAAAGTAAAACTCTTCTACCAGGCACTAAAATGTCAAGCAATCTACCTGTATTGGTGTTATGAGCTAAAACTATCTCACTACCTATTTTAACACTAACAACGAATCTTCCTATCCTATTTAGTAGAACTCCCTCGTATAATGGGTCGATTTTTAAGAGCTTCATCCCCATATCTAGCCACTCAGAGACTATGACCTGGGGTCGGCAGTAGGTCATGTCTCTATCTTATTGGGGCACATCACAGAGTAAGTGCAGTACCCACATTCCCAGCTATACCTTGGGGCCTTTTTAGATGTGATCCTACTCACTACTTCAGCAGTATCCATTCTATCCTCTATAAAAAACTGCGTAATTCTTGATGGAGTGATGTAAAGTAGCACTGTTCCAATAGAGTCAGTCAACCAGTTATATGCTCTAACTTGATCTACGTGATGCTTTTGAGGTATATTCCTATCAGACCGCGAAGTTTTAACCTCTATAGCTACTTTCTCAAGGTCTCGACTGAGGACTGCGTCAAGCCTTCCCTTGACGTAGATTGATGTACCGTCATCCAATACGACGTCTTTAGATACCTCTACTTCAGTTTCAACAGTAAAACCTTGAGCTTGAACTAGATCCTTCAATAAGCTCTCAAGACCTCGGTGAAGTAGGTTACCTATCATTAGACTGGGCTTAAAGATTTCTTGTAGCGCGAGCTCGGGGTATCGCTCTTCGAACACTAGCTTGAGGGGGCATCTAACCAAGTCTGTTACCCAGATAACCCCCTTCTCTCTCTTATGCTTCTCCCTTTCAGCCCTAGCATATGAGTACATGAGGAGCACGATATCTATCGTAGAGTAACTCATCGACTTACCCCACTATCTTGACTTTACATACACTGTTAAATCGAACTCCACAGCCGCTTCACTCTCTATAAAGTCCTCGAGTTTTCCTAGTCTAAGAACGAGGTAGGGTGATAAACCCTTCAAAAACGTAGTAGCACTCAGCTTCTTTCCCTTAACTATGACGCTCTCGGCAGGCTTTTCAGTCCTAACTCTCAGTTTAACCACCTTAAAGTCTCCATAATCCCTTATAGTGTTTCCATTAATTAACAGGAGGTTAGACACTAGGTCGAACTCTCTTTCGACATCCAACAACTCTACTACAGAGCCAGTAACTGGTACAGCGAAGCTTAGGTATATCACCATTTCGTCTCTTATCTTTAAGTACCTCGAACTATACGGTGCCCCCAGCTCGTGAAGCTTGTAAACCAATTCTATGGCTGAAGCGAGCATGTCGCCCACAGACCCAGGAGTGTGTGAAACTAGTGAGTACTCATCCTTTACACACGGCAATAGCTCTCTGACTTCGATATTGAAGGCTCGCATAGACTTCATAACTTCGCTTCCCACAAGCTTCTCGATAGCGAACTTTGGGACTGCCCTAAGAGACCAAATAAAGAAAGCGTATGGACTATATTGTGGCAATACCTTGTGTGAGGCCGTGTAAAAGCCTCTCAGTATACTAAATGCCTTGAGGGGGTTGCCCGCAAGTGTAGAATAGTCTCTCTCAGCTAGACTATCTAGGTAGCTCTCATCGACCTCAAGAACACCAGCATTTTTTAAAGACTCTCGAAGCAGTCTCTCCAGAACGATTAATACGTTCAACCACTCCGACCCTCTAAACACAAGCTTCACAGAGCTACTAGCCTGAGAAAAAGGTATTCCCTTAGACAGTCTAGCTATTGCCTCGCGACAACCCGAGCACTCTATCCCAAGGAAGTCCTTGAAGAGTTTTTGTATACTTCTGCTGTGACCGATAGTGTCCTTACCGATAACACCCATTACTATTTTCAATGTTAGTGGAGATGAAGTAGAGCTATTAATTAACTCTACTAACCTCAAAAGCCTGGAAGCTCTACTCGCGAGTTGAGCGAGATCTGACTTAAAGAACTCCTTCAAACCCCTGTAGCTTAACTTCATAATCCCCTCTACAGGCATTCTTCGATCTTTCAACACCACCTTGCTCACTACGACATACGCTCAAACAAACTTTTAACTAAATCAAGCAGGACCAAGACCGAGGCATTAAACCAACGAGCTTCAATGAGCAACTGTAGCAACCGACATAGTGTGCGTAACTACGTAATTGCTTCACAATAATGAACCACACCTAGAAATCCGCACATAGCATCGCATGCTCGAGGAAACAGCGTTAAGTGCTTACTGTAGTTAAAATTATTAAGTATCAGCACAATCCAGCGCTTCACGGCACTGCCGACGTTAAGAAGTCTAAGGTTTACATATTTCTCGAAATGCTACTTTCAATGCTTTAAACACCATAGCGCAAATACTACGTAAGCACCAGCATACATTAACACATTAACGTAATCATGGATAACCTATCGCAGAAACCAGTAGAGAATGGGGCTCCGGCCGGGACTTGAACCCGGGACCTCGGGGTCCACAGCCCCGCGCTCTACCCCGCTGAGCTACCGGAGCCACCAGGGTTAGGTCGCGTTTTGGAGTATTAAACTTTCGTCTCTTATTGCTCTAGAGCTTTACTGATTCGGGAGATTTCCACACGTTTATATCAAACACGCTTTCTGCTATCGATTCGAGAGACTTTCCAGCTACAGCGAATCTCTCGAGCATGTCTTTTATGCTGAGGTACATCTCATCTAACCCGAGCGTCTTATACATGAGGTCTGCGTATTTCTTAAAGTGCCCTCTGTACTCAGCTACTAGGTCTAGTAGCTCGTTAGCAAGAGTTAGGTCTTCGTGGTTTAGCGTCTTAATAATTCTATCTATTATTAGTACGGCCATGTCGATGCACTCGCTTAAGACACTTATCTCTTTCCTCATTTTCTCTAGTAACGTTGGGCCGCGTTCCTGTAATATGATAGCTATCTCAGATAGCGCATCTGCTGCTTCCTCAAGGGATTTCGCTATGCTTCTGTACTCTGTTGCTAGAGTGTCCCCAACTCCCAACTGCTTCGCTAGCCCCTTATGCTTTATTAAGTCAACTAACTGCCTCACGATTAGAGCATTAAGTCTGTCGACTTCTACCTCTAGTTCTTGGACTTCTTGTAGCAGATGTATGGCTCCTGAGGCTACGTAAGTCTCGATATACTCAAACATTGACCGAACTAGCTCTAACATTCTATTGATTACCGCTGTAGCTGAGTACTTACTGGAGTCAATAAGTATCTGAAGCACGATCCTACTCGGGGAGTACTCGGTTATCTCCACGCCTATCAAAGTTTTAGCTATATTCCTCAAAGATCTAAGTAGGTTTTCAGGCATAACACTTTCCTCACTTAAAACCTCGATTCTATCGACCCCCAGTAAGTATAGGGCGTATATCACTCTACCTAAAAGAGACTCTGAGGCATTCCTACTTACGTTGATAGATGTCGAGAACACCTTGCTCTGCTTACCTGCTGAAAGAGGAGATACCCTAACGGAATTATCTTCTAGTATGTCTATAGAGACCGGGTCACCTGGGCGTAACCCGACTAGCTTAACCCACTCCGCGGGGAGAGAGACCATTAAGGTCGATTTACCGAACTTTTGCACTCTCCTAACTTCTCTCATATTAGCACCCAAACAGATCCATACAGAGCTAGGTATATATTTTTTTAGCACGTACCTATCGACAAAAGCATATATAAGCCAGAAGAGTCTAAACTTAAACCACTTAAAGAACTTTTCAGAATGTTTCGAGAAGATTCGAGCTAATCGGTAATTCAAGATCTCATTCTCTATAACAATGCCCGACCTTTGGGAGAATAAGAGGTCGCGAGCATCAAATAGCTTGTTCGAGTCGCAGTATATATTCTTTAAAAAGCGAGTACGTTGGGTAGCTTAACAGACATGGTGTTTAGAGATCAGGTAGACTGGGTCGATCCTCTAACCAAGATGTTCAATACGCTTAAAAAGCAGGGATACCACTTAATAGGTAGCCACGCCGCTGTTAAGAAATGCCTGTGGGTTCACAACGCGCTAGTCTACAATAAGTTCTGTTATAAATGCCGCTTTTACGGAATAGAATCGCATCGATGCATTCAGTTTAGTCCAGCAGTATCGTGGTGCTGGAATTCCTGTCTCCACTGCTGGAGAGCGAGGCCTTTCGACTATGGTTTAGAAGGTCCAGAACTCATAAGGTTGCCCTACGTTGAAGACCCGGAGTTTTTAGCTGAGATGGCCATTCTAGAGCATCGGAGAACCGTTAGTGGCTATGCCAAGAGGACGTCGAGAGAGATGTATAGGGAAGCTATAGACCCTAAGCACGTCGCTATCTCACTTACCGGTGAGTCTACTCTCTACCCAAGGCTTGGGGAGCTAATCGAGGTTTTCCATAGGAAGGGGTTAACGACTTTTCTTGTGACTAGGGGCGTTAGACCGGATGTATTATCTAACCTCGAGGAAGAACCTACACAGCTCTATGTTTCACTTGAAACGTGGAACGAGGAAATGTATCGAGAGTTTAATAGACCTGCCGGAGCTAATCTTTGGAGGCTCACTCTCCAAACACTAGAACTTCTTCAATCACTTAGCACTAGAACGGTGATTAGGTTTACCATGATAAAGGGCTATAACATGAGAAGTGAGGACGTCGGTGGTTTCGCTAAGCTCATCGACATAGCAAACCCAACTTTCGTAGAAATTAAGGCATACATGCATGTTGGAGCATCTATAGGTAGGCTTTCCAGGAGTAGTATGCCGAGCTACGAGGAGGTAATGGAGTTTGCTGAGAAGTTAGCTAAGGCAACTAGTTACAAGCTAGTCTCTAGCTCTAGGCCCTCTAGAGTAGCATTACTGACGAGGTTGGAGGGGCCGGTAGTAAGGTACGGAAAGGGTTGCCCGAAGGCGTGGGAGGAAAAAGACGTAGAAGGAGAGAAATACGTAGAGGAATACAAGTAAGCTCTCACTGATAAGCACTTAAACAAGCTTAAATCCTGTTTCTACCTAATGGTCCACTCGAGGTTCGAGCTAGCTTGCTTTGGACGTTCTCCTGTTCCAAGCTGTCTCCTGAGTGCCTTCCACTACCATCATCAGGTCCTCCCTAATATCGTCGAATAGCTTCGGCATCTTCTCGCAGGAGCACACTATTTCTGTGAGCTCTCCAGGGCGCCAGCTAGCGACGTCAGATAAGACCGTTAACCTAGCGGTGCGGGCTCCACTTCGGCACCAAAGAGCATAAACATAATTCTTCAGCTTAACTATTAGGGCTTCAGATGTTCTCGAAGACAATCGGATGGTGCTTATTTTGCGAAAACGAGCACACAATTCCGAGCTTAAGACTATCTTGACCCAGAGCCTACAGTCAGATACGTCCTTAAGTATATGCTCCATAAATAACTTCTTCTTGTTCTCAAGGTCGCGAACGTCTAGAATGTCGACTTTGAATGTGCCAATAACTACACCCGTTCCGGGGTCGTAGGACACTATGCGACCGCTCACTGTCTCCAGATCTCTAGAGATTCTCACCGGGTTTCCTCGACAAAGTCCAGAGAATTCAGCTACAGCTAGCATACTTGTTCTCCCACTAGCAAGAGTCTTAAAACCGAAAATAGCTTTACAGCTTGAGAGCTTTCTTTTGAGAGCTAAGACTTAGCTTGTTTTACCGAGTTCTTTAAATTAGCTACTGCTTAAGTCATAAAGTTGGAGCTCGAGTATGCCACTTGAGAGGCACCTTATGGCTAGAATAGATAGAATAGCTAACGAAGTAGAGTCTTTACTGAGGGATATGGAAGCCTTAGAAGATGACTTAAGGCACGCTATATCCGAAAGCAGGGTATCGAGGGACATGGAAAAAGCAAGAGCTCTAGAGGACCTATCTACCGGCTTGAAGAATGCGTATGACGCATTAAGGGTTTTCTATAAGCAGTTATACTTAGTGAGACTTAAATATTCGTAATCACACCGTTTCTAGTTTAAAGCCACATTCGTACTTACCTGCGCTTGTAGCTTGCTAAAGGTTTTTTGAGAGCTCAACGAGATGTAGCAGGATAAGACTTATAAGTATTCCTTAAGGAAATCAGAAGTAGGCTGAGAGTCAGGTGCTTAAGCTTTGGACTGCGCATCATCTAAGGCTATAGTGGGAGCCGCCACTGGGGTTTTACTGGCTAGCCTTTCATTGCTAGCCATATACTGGTCATCAGACGTAGTTCACTATGCTACAGTAGCTCTCTATTTAACTTCTCCTTTTTTCGCTCACTTACCTGCCTCTTGGATATCGAGGTCTAAGTGCTCGATTCGAGAGGGAATATTCTTCTATTTATCAATTACGTTCATCTCTTGGATAGCGGTCTTCAACTTAGTTTACGTAGCTTTCAAAGCGTTTTGAAGGCATTGAGAATGGTGGAGTACTGCTTGAGTAAGATTACGTCATCGAAGCATGTAAACCGTACTCCTACTTCCGTAAAGTACTTGACAATGAAATACTACGACACCATAGCAAGATCCTATGGAGAGCTTTACGGTAGCGAGCAACTAGCTAAGTACGCTGTCGCTATTAAAACTAGGCCTAAGGGTAGAGTTCTCGATGTAGGTTGCGGGATCGGGCTTCTCTACGACTACTTACTCAAATGTTTACGCATAAAGCCAGAAATCTACGTAGGGTTGGATATTAGCTTTATGTCTCTAAAAGAGTTAAGGCGTAAATATAGACATTCAGGGATTGTAGAAGTAGTAGCAGCGGATGCTGAATACCCGCCACTTAGAGAGAAGTCTAGTTTCACGCATTTATATGCTTTCACTCTTTACGCGTGTGACTATGGAGCCCTTCAGCCTATATTGAGTGTAATCGATGTGAACGCTATCGAGGAGGTAGTCGTGACGCTTTTATGTAGAGACAAGAGGATCCGCTGTCCCGATGGATTAGTAGAGGCTGGGTACTTGAGTAGAGTCGAGATTTTATGCGTAAAAGTGCCGCCGGGGGGATTTGAACCCCCGACACCCCGGTCTCCCGGAGACCTTCAGCCGGGTGCTCTCCCAGGCTGAGCTACGGCGGCACCATAAAGATAGCTTACCTGAGTAATTATAAACTTTTCGCGAGATATAAGATGCTGGCTCTACTCTATACGCCTTATCACGTTTGTGTACTAACTTCAGAGTAAGTAGCTTTCAAGAGTTGAACACTGAGAAATCCTCGCGTAGCCGATTATTATCGAGTTAAAGCAGACTCAAGCCCGAGTCAGGGGTTCAGCTCCTGTGCGGGTTTGTATTAGCTGATGTCACTGCCTCATTTCTTTTCTCCCCGGGCTCTGCTCGGGTTCTCGTTTTGTTTGGAGACACCCGGAGTGACCACTAGACTCCCACGTCTTGTGTATCCCAGGAGTAAGTTAGTACGTGCTGTAATGTGGTTGCCGTGTTGTTTATTTGGTTTCGCCAGGTGTTCTTGAGTATCTTGGGTATTGTAGTCACGGACTCCTACCTCACTTCCTGCTCACCTACCGCAGGGTCGTCGGGAGCTACATCAGCAGGCACTACAGAGCCAACCTCGAGAGGTAGGTGCATCCTCCCACCGCTAGCGGCTACCCAGTCGTCACTGAGGCAGGATGCATCCTCCAAGTACTCATAGTAGCTAAAACAACTTAGAAACTTTTACAAAAGACGAAGTCTCTATTGCTTGTGAATCTGCATTTAGAGCAGTAGAGTACTCTGCCCTAGCCGTCTTAGTGAATGATATCTTCCTCGGGTTTATGAATGCTATCTTTAACCCCCGCTCTTGAGCTTTTCTAAAGAGAAGGCTGTAAAAACATGAGCTTAAAGTTAGAAGCGAAACATATGCTTCGCTAAAACCAGAGACACTTGATATCTTAGATAACAACGTACTAATAGGAGCTATAGACAGATTCATTGAAAAATAGAGAAGTTAGAGAAAAGATCGCAACATACGGTATACAGTACAGCAATTGAACTAGGTGGTACAATAACAAGCGAATATGGTATTATCTATGTAAAAGAAAGAAGTATGTTAACAGGTTACTAGGGGATATATAGGTGAAAGCGGTACGTACATTAAAACAAGTACTAGATAATGTTCTCACTAGACAACGAACTAAGTAGGAGTTTAGTGGCCTATGTGTTGAGGTTATTGACTAACTATTAATATATACATTAGTATTGCGACTAGTACAAATATACTTGCTAAGAATAGTAGTAATACAAAAGTATGCTCCATGATATACTGAAACCTTTCAATAGCTAATGAAATCGTGTGAAATCTCTCTACGAATTTATTCTCGATTTCTAAAAATCTTCTCGACATAAACTTCAGTAATGCTATAGATTTATTCGTTAAACAGTAATCTATACGCTTTCCTACTTCGGACCAAGAAGTTACTAGCTTACAAAAACCTTTGATACCTTGGCTAAATTTTAGGCTAGTAGTATTATAGATCTTTACCAGTATACTCAATATATTAGATAAACCTCCAAACTTAATAAACGGATTCAGGAGACCAAAAACACCTAGTACCTTGATTTTAGGTAAAAGTACTTTATAAGCTAATATAACTACCGTTGTTAAGGTGATCACCCAGATGATCCCTTCTTTTATTGCAACCCAAGCAGAAGAAATAACAACGTAAAATAGGGTTACTGCTTCGAAATCTGCGACTTTTGTTCTTCTCCTATAGTAGTTTTGCTTCCAAGAGTCATATAGAGCAAATATTAGCAAGCATATCATTGAATAAATTGCTGTGTACTCGATTATGTCGTAATACAAGTGTGTCGAATAGAATAGTGTGAGCAACACCAATACCGATAAAGCAGTTACTATGACAGCTCCAATACTTTGAGTTATCGCATCGTATGCTAGAAGCACTATAGCTGCTTTGAACCCTCCTTCAATAGCCACAGCATCGCAGAATATGACACCGTAAGTAGTCATAGTTATGGTGGATAGTAATAAGAATAATTGTATAAACCTCATTACACCATGTATAGGATTTTCTATAGCCATACTATACCTCATTTTTATGTAGACCCTTGCCACTACTCCTAATTATCAGGTAAATGGTGACACTAAGTACTATAAGCAGTACTGTCGATGTTAGTAGAGGTGCGGTCATTTTCTTTAAAAGCTCTAGCTCTGGGTAACCTTTATACTTGATAAGCAGAAGTGCTGCGACAACTACGTATGTTGATAAAGAAGACGTAAAGACATAATGCTGTAAGCTAAGAATTTCTCTATTACTTCTAAATGCTTCTACGTCTTCTAGTTTTGTATTCTCTCTGTAGTGCGATCTAAGGTAAACTACGTTATATACTATGGAAAGTGCAACCTTTATAGATGCTATAGTTAAAGTAGCTAAGTATATCCATGACTTGTCTAAGTACTTCGATATAGCTGTGAACAAGAAAACCTTAGCTATAAAACCTGTTGATGGAGGCATGCCAAGGATCGTTAATACGGTGGTTATAACGGCTATCGTCTCTATAGGGCTTACTCTACTTATGAACCCGAGCTTCCTTATGTCTCTCTCATGAGCGATTAGCTCTATGAACCCCGAGTCTAGGAACATTGTTGCTTTGTAGAGAGCGTGAGCAATAGTGTAGAGTATTGCCGCTTCAACAAATACTCTATCCGTGGACAATATGTATAGAGCTAGTGTAGAAGTAATAAGCGCAGTATTAGATGTTGTACTATAAGCTAGCAGCCTCTTAATATCGTGTTGTAGAGAAGCTTGTAGAGCTCCATAGACAACAGTTAAAAAACTTGAGAATAACATTAGGGATACGGCTAACGATTTATCGATAGAGTAAAAACTAAGTAAGTAGAACCCATAGATACCCATTTTAACCATTAAACCTGAGAGAAGCGCTGAAGCAGGAGCAGGTGCTATACTATGCGCATCCGGTAGCCAGAAGTGGAGAGGAAATATAGCCGCTTTTGAGAAAAACCCGACGATGACTATCGCTAAAATCACCGGGTTTGAAAGATCTGGTGTAAGCTCTTTAACTGGTATGGTAAAAGCTTCTTCAAATCCCGTAAGAGCTAATATTATGAATAGAGCTATATCCGTGGGTATCATCGAGAACAATAGATATTTTACTGCTGCGTATAATGCGACAGTATCTCCTTTTACAACGTAGTCATAAGCTATAAGGAAGAAGCCTATGAGCTCAGTTAAAAGCCAAAAAGTTACAAGCTCTATGAGGTACTGAGAAGTAAATACTAGAATCATCGATATTAGGAAAAGATCTGATAGAAGTACTAGTGATGCGCTTCCGTATTTAAGGATTGAGTACTTCGATGTATAAGCTGCTACCGTAACTCCTGTGGCCATACAGGTTAACATCATCAAACCACTAAATAAGTTAGAAAA
Source organism: Thermoproteota archaeon (assembly GCA_030550455.1). Taxonomy (GTDB): domain Archaea; phylum Thermoproteota; class Thermoprotei_A; order Sulfolobales; family NBVN01; genus DRZP01. The sequence goes on along the minus strand of JAUQPH010000001.1, from coordinate 196,925 downwards.
CGGTATGCTTAAACTTGTCAACATATAGCCTAAAACTCGTAGAATTGTGCCTAATGCTCTAAACTTATAGGTTATAATACCTCCGCAAACAACAAGCGATATAGGTACTGCGATACTAGCTATACTGTTCATCTTAACCCACTCTATTCTTATAATAATACTTTAGTTTGGCCTCTTCTTTATATTTATCCCCAACATTCATAGACCTCAATTCTGAGTTTGTTCTAGGAAGTACGCTAGGGTAGTACTGCGGCAATATATCTCCAGCTATTCATAGCGTTATAGCCTAGCTCTATGACTTTCGCCCTGACGCTAGAGTAGAGAGTAATCGATATACCGAGCCCAACGCATGCTATAAGTGTAAGTGACAGGATAATGACAGCAACTACGTTTGTCAAACACTTAGTACCTGTACTAGATATAGTACTACCATTTTTATATTTTTGGAGAACTCTCACCAAAGCGCTGAAATAACCTATAGCGCAAAGACCAGCCGATACTAGTACAGCTACTGCGGCTATAGCTATCCCAGATTTTACGAAACCTAGAACCAGCAATGCTTTACTCCAGAAACCAGGTATAATCGGTATTACACCAAAAAGATTAATAAGCCCTACGATTAACACAGCCTTGGCTAAGAGTACAGAAGGTTTATGTTTATAGCCTTGGGGTAAATTTGCTGAATAATATTTGAGTATACCTACGCTATATAGTACAGCTGCATCACCTAGACCATTAACTACTAAGTGTAGAATCGATCCTGCTAGACCTTCTTCAGTACCAGATACTATACCGAGTAAAGCTAAACTAAACTGTGAAATAGAGCTATAGGCGATTAGTTTTCGAATACTTTTTTGTTTTGCTACAAGCATGGACGACATAATAGCTGATGCTGTTCCTAAGAGTAATAGTATACCAAGCATAGTAGCTCTAAAGTCTCTGATAACACTCTCACTAGAGAACACTAAGTGGTAGAGCCTTATTAAGCCATAGATGCCAAGAGTATCAGCTGATGCCGAAAAGAGAACTAGTGCTGGAAGAGGCGCTACCGAGTAAGCTTCTGGTAACCAAAAGTGGTTCGGCATTATACCTGATTTGAATAAAAAGATCCATGTTATAAGAGCCAGCGTAACCTTAGACGGTAGCACGATATCGCCAAAAACACTTCCAGAGAACAAAACCTCTACAGATGTATTGCGGCTCTTCAAAGCTATGTCAGCTATATTTAAAGTTCCATAAGAACCGTATATAATAAACGATGCTAAAAGTAGAAACGACGTTATAGCTGTTCCCGCTATACCGTAGACTATAGCCGCTCTTACAGCTCTCTTCCCTCTATTAAAGCCGGTTAAAACATATGAAGAAACAGCTACTAACTCGATAGATACATAGAAATTGAAGATATCACCCGTGAAAAGACAACCGTAGACCCCTGACATAAGGAGGTAAAAGAGGGAATATACCGCGTTCTCGTATCTGTCACCCTCGAACGTCAATGTATATAGTATCGACAAGAGAAAAACAAACGAAGTAGATAACGCCAAAACAGAATTAACTTCATCGAAAACATATACTACTCCAAGAGGTGGAGGAAAACCCCCGAATCTATAAACTATGACACCAACTCTACTAACAGTTACAAACAACTTTAAAGCTAAGATAAGCACTGTAATTGACCCTAGGAGAACAACTACACTGCCGACTTTTTTGCCAAAAGCTATATACGTTAGAGGTACTAAAACTGCGAGCATAAGACATATGAAAGGTATGAGGCTCGACCCGAGAGAATCCATTTTCCGTACCTCTATACGTTTCTTCTTAATCAAATACTTTCTTAGCTAATTCCTCAAATCTTCCCACTATCTCCTTCTTAATTTCTGCGGTGCTTTTACGTTTAGCTATAAGCCAGTGAACGTATAGGACACCTTTACCTCTATCGAAGTCTACAGCTATAGTACCAGGAGTATTGGTTATAGTCAATGCTATAGCTGAGATAGCGTAGTCCGATTTCAATTCTAGAGGTATCCCTACTACAGCTGGGTTTACGCTTATCCTCCTACTCATAATTATCTTCGTAACCTTGATGTGCTCTGCGATCTCTACGACAATAAAACGAAGAAGGTATTCTACAGCGTGGACTATTCTAATAATATCTTTAGGCGAAAAGATTCTCTGGATAACTATGCCATCAAATATCGCTGTAACTATAGAGGATATCGCTAATCCTGTAGCTATCGTTAATTCTGTTACAGCACCCGCAAGTATCATATAGAAAATCATAGAGGTCAACATAATGACGATTTTATTGAAAACCCTCTTCATTCTCTTCTACCTCTAGCGAAGTTCTTATATCTAGAGTACCATTGTATTTGTAGTAGAGAACTGCAAGACTTAGGAGAAACGCAAATACAGAAAACCCTATGACTATAGCTGTGATAACGAGTGCTTGTGGTAAAGGATCTACGCTAATATCTGCGAACTGAGTTAGATCTCGAGGATCTCTCGGTTCCGTCGTTAAGATAGGGGGTGAAGGATACTTCTCCGCGATCCTAAACCCTATGGCTATGGACAACATATTCAACGAGTCAGAGAATATTATTAGAGCAAGTATTTTCTTTATTACGTTATGCTTTACAAATATTCCGTACGTTCCTACAATCATGTTTATAACGAATGTTGTTATTGCTACTGAAAAAGCTATTGAAACTAGATCCTCCATTATTGACACCTACTACTCCTCAGTTTTACCCTCATATGTTGCTACTGTAAGCACGATGTATGTAATAGCTGATGCGACAGTTATTGTTTCAAGGATATTGAATACAAATACCGTTCCAGCTAAAGGTGTTGTAAAGAACTTAGACGGCATCGAGAAATAAGAGCCTTCTCTTACCTGATTTTGAAGAATATATGCGTAGCTATAGCCTAGAACTAATGAGATAAGAGGTACTAAGGCAACAGCTAAAATCATTGCTAACACAGTATACCTTATCTTTAGCAATGTATCCTTATCAATACCTATCCTATGTATAAACTGAAGAGATAGAGCTACAAGAACCAGCGATAAAGTTGCACCTATAGCTGAACCAGCTTGAAATCCACCACCAGGCGTTAAATGGCCATGGACGGCTAGAGCTAGAGAGCCGATAATTGTAAGTAGCATAACTATTTTTGTTGAAGACTTTACGATTATGGACATTCCTTGGCCTCCTGGCTTTCTACCTTTATGCGATTCGCGGAGAACTATGGCCACCCCTGTTACAGCAGCCATAAGTACTGACGTCTCGAATATCGTATCAATCCCCCTGTAATCCCAAATTATAGCGGAAACAGCGTTAAGTGAATAAGAAGTTAATGTGGTATTCCAGGGATTATACGTATTTATAACAATTGATCTTGCTAATGATCTGAGAGTACGGGGAGGTAGGATTCCTAGTCCACCCATGTTTAAAACCATGGCTAAAGCTAACATTGATATTGCTAATGATAATGCCACTACTATATCTCTTTTCTTATACCTCATCCTAATCCTATTTCTTACACTCATTCTTCGAACCTCTTAGTCTTTTTAAGAACTATTACGATCATTAGCGGAAGGAGTATTGAAGATACAGGCATGTAGGCTAACACAACGTCTGGCGCCATAAGTATATAGTATATAAGTGTGTATAAAACACCGATAAACGCTATGTATATTGTAGCTATAAGTAGGTCTTTTTCTACCATCGTTAAGTAAGCTAAAATTATGGAGAGCGTTGACGCAACTAAAACTACTACTATGGGTATTAGCACTAAGACCCCCTACTCTGTTCTTCGGCTATCTCCATCTTCGTACGTAGAGCAGCTCTTACAAGAGCATGGCTTCCTGTGGGAACAACAATAAGTATTAGCAAGGCAGTAACAATACATAAACAAGCTAAGTATATTCTACCTAAACCTAGTTCTGTGTAACTCAAAGATATCAACGCTACACCTATTAAAGGTAGAACAGCTCCTCCTACAGAAGCTACCGTAACAGCGTGTGCTCTTGTAAAGAAGTTAGGTAGCCTAAGAACGCCTATAGCCCCCACTATCTCGAAGAAACAGCCTATTACCAAGAATGATATCCCACAGTATCTAGCCGCCTCAGCGAGTATTTCCATAGTTACTCACCTATATCCCTGAACTCTAGGTATTTCGAGACATAGAGGTCCAATACGTATGCCCAGAGAGCTATAAAAATCATGGGAAACGCTATATGTGGATTTCCGGTGTAAAGCGCAATTAAAGCCATAAATACAGCGAGATCACAGCTTAGAGCATCAACAGCTATAACTCTATCAAATATAGTGGGACCCCTTAAGATTCTCACGAAAAACATGACCATAGACGCTATGTAGACGAATATCACCATCTCTAAAACTTGAGTAACGTTAAACACAATCTCGACCAACACCAATAGTAAATGCTTAGAATATAAGTGATTTGTAGTACGTTATTTACTAACATATACTTGGCTGTCTAATTCCTTATCCTCATTGGTTCCTTACCGACACCACTTGAGTAAGAGCTAAAGGCTGGTAACTCGCCGAACCTAGTTAGCTCTACTACGGGCTTATCCGTTGGCACTATTCTTACACCATAAGGTCTCTTCTTAATAGAGAACGCAGTATACGTATCCGCAAATAAGTTCTTTAAGTAGTTGAGGTCTCTCGGTACTGCGACCATATCTAATCCAGCCACACAGGCAGTACTAAGCCCTATAAGGTTCTCTAACCTCAGCTTTCCTCTCTTCACAAGCTCCTTTAATCTATCGTCTTCAGCTACCGGCATCATGAGCTCATTGAACCCTGTACTCTCAATGCGGCTCGATGCTTCCGTAAGTACGCGGTTTACTCTATATACTGAGCCTAAAGTTCCTACTTCAGGAAATACCGCACCAAGCTTCTCGACTACATCGACCGAGCTTTCAGTCATCCATGGAGAGATAGATATGTCGTGATAAACTCTCAAACCAATTCCTCCAGCTACATCTTTAAGGAAAAGACCTACTTTTCTCGTTATTTCTTGAATTACTTCAGTCCATCTATTTGGTTCTGATGAAAGTAGCAAGTCTATATAGCGGTACGCTACGGATACAGAGTCCTCACGGGCTGTTGATATCGGAAAGTACGGAGTTTGTACGTAGCTCCCATAGCTAACACCAATTCTAGTAAAATAGTCTTCGCTTAATATTCTCGACAACTCTACGTAAAGCCTAGAGAGGTACTCTAGGTTATCCTCAGTTGCCAGTATAGTAGCATAGCCGTTCCCGCACTTCTTAAGGTATTCTACTAAGTCTGAAACCCTCACCTCATCCACACTCTTATGGTAAGCTGCTATCATCACCTTATCTCCGCAGTAACTTATTGCCTCTCTCCAATCGAGGTCTTCACTAAATGATGCTCTTAGAGTCCAAACCGATATACCTCGGCTCTCTATGGACTTCTTGAGATCCCCTAAGAGCTGAACTAGTTCTTGGGGTTTATATTTTTCAGATTTAACGTGTAGAGTTAGTGCTCTAACCATAGGCATAGCGGGTACCAGATATGATGTCCTGAATACGTAATAAACATATAAAGTCGTACTTAACGTAGAGCTAGGATGTATATGGAGTTCAATAAGCTTGATTCTTTCGTTATTGAAAAGATGTCTCAAACCAAGATTCCCGGGCTATCACTAGCGATAGTGAAGGACGGTAAAGTGGTGTACTCGAGAAGTTACGGGTTTAAAGACGTTGAGAGAGGGTTAGCTCCAACCACTAAGACTATCTATGGTATTGGCTCAGTCACTAAATCCTTTACAGCACTCGCCATACTGAAGCTAGTTGAAAACGGTAAGCTCTCTCTTGATGACGAAGTTTCAAAATATGTTCCAATAAAGCTGGAAGCATTGGGAAAGCCGATTAAAGTGCACCATTTGCTCACTCACTCAAGCGGTATTCCGGCACTAGCTTATGCTGAAGCATTCATTAGAGGCTCCCTTGGTCTCGACACACGCTGGCTTCCAGTTTCCACACCAGAGGACGTAATAGCGTTCATGTCGGATTACGGTTCCTGGGTTCACTCGGAACCAGGCACTAGGTACTTTTACTTAAACGAGGGCTACGTCCTCTTAGGTTACATAGTCTCAAGAATTAGTGGAACGAGCTACGAAGATTTTGTAAGAACTAATATACTAAAGCCCCTCGGTATGGAGCGAACCTACTTCGAAGAGAGCGAAGTGTCGAGAGATTCAGATGTGGCAGTACCCTACATTATAGATAGGGATGGGCGGTACATAAGGAGCAGGTTTCCCTACGGTATAAAAGCAGATGGAGGATTACTGAGCAATTGCGAAGATATGGCTAAATACATACTGATGCTCATCAACAGAGGTAGCTACAATGAGGTAGAGGTCGTAAGTCGCTATAGCATTGAATTAATGGAGAGAAAGTATATAAGAATACCCTCCGGGTTGTTTAAGGATGATTCGTATGGTTATGGATTGACCATAACTGATGAATTCCTTGGTAGAAAACTCGTTCGACATAGTGGATCCGTCCTCGTATATACAGCGTTCATGGGCTACATACCGAGTGATAAAGTGGGGGTAGTGGTTCTAGCGAATGCCAGCGGTTACCCACTATCATTTATAGGAATGTATGCTCTAGCTCTTACATTAGGTTACGACCCCGAGAACTCTCTCTACTTTATAAAGCAGGATAAAATCATAGACAAGCTTACCGGTGTTTACGAAACATATAAAGGGACCTATAGGGTATACGTTAAAAGAATGGGAGACTTCCTAGCTATAGAGTACAAGGACAGATACAGAGAGATCGTAACTCCTCTAGTGCCACTTGAGTTAAGTGATGAATACGCTAAGTACTATACAGTTAGCTACGGAAGTAGAATTGACGCAGAGTTCTTCATTGAGAAAGATAGAGTTACTATGATATATGAGCGCTACAAGTTCGTGAAAAAATCAGCGTAAAAGTTCTGACGAGATAGTGCCATGGGGACTTGGCAACTAGCTGTAGGTGTTTTTAGTCAGAACTACGAATGAGTTTAAGCTATTTGAGCGACTTACGTACCCCGCAGAAATAGCCTTTAGACCGGCTCTCTCGGTTACTTTCTTCAGTTCGTTCACTTCGTATAAGAAGTACCTCCTTACATACGTTTTTCTGCGAGTCCTCCACTTTACGCGATACTCGAACGACTTTCTAATGCCAAGAAGCCTCGCTAAACAATTAACTATTGTTTGTTTAACGAACCTAAGCTGTCTCTTCGACCACGAAGTTAGTAGAGCCAGACCTCCGGGCTTAAGCACTCTAGAAACTTCCTTAGCTACTTCAATCAACTCTTCTCTCGGTAGATGGTGTACGAGCGCTATTGAAACTAAGCTATCCACTACCGAGTCTCTCAGAGGTATTCTAGTTGCATCAGCAGCTATAAAGTCTGCCTTAAGAAAGCCTTTCTTATTCAGCAACTTCCTACCCTCTACTAGCATTGACGGAGCGATATCTGCGCAAACGAGGTATTTAACCTCTCTTGTAAGCGCTATCTGGAGCCCGTTGATGCAGTGACCAGAACCAAGGTCCAAGACTACTCCACCCCTAAGTACTCTCACTAGCTCCCACGCCCTACTCCTCCAATATGCGTATCCCCTAGATATCTCGTCGTAAATTTCTAGAACTTCGTAAACTACCTGTCGAGAGTTAGGCATTTATATCTATGACCCACTTCTTCTTTATACTGTCGAAGTAGGCAAGCCCGGAGTTCATTAAGGCTTTCAACAGCTTTAAGTCTTCTTTGCTAAGCTCTTTGCTTAATGCTTCGTCAGAACTAACTGCGACTTTCTCGACTTTCTCAATGAACTTACTGAAGTAGTCTGGGTCGATGGCCACTCTCTCCTTTGCTAACTCAATTACGACAGCACCACTCCTCCGTAATTTCTCAAAGAAAGCGTCTCGGTTTTTGATTTTACTCGCTATATCCGATTCAAACATAATCTTCTGCTCTCTTAGAATGTCTATCGCTGACTTCCTAGCTTCACGCTTTTCCTCAGTTTTAGCCGGCTGAACCGCATGAGGTAAGTTCCTAATCTGGTCCTCTAAGCTTTGGATCCTAGCTGACAGATCCTCCAGTACCTCAAGCAAGTAGGATATCTTCCTGTTTACTTCTTCTATTTTCCCGGTGTAAGCATTAATCATGTCGATTACTGATTTGAGACCTTTGTCTTCAACCTTAGGTGGCTTTCCGGAAGATAGAGCGTTCGTTATTATCGTCATGAGGGCGTCCTCGATCGGAAGATCGGGAAACATCTTGCTTAAAGCCTCAACTTGCTCAGAGCTTAAGTTTAAAGCTATTTTAGGCATCACTACCTTATTTATGTGCGCTTTACCAGTAATATATTCTCAACCTCCATTCTGTCCAGCAGAGATGTGCGATGCTTATGATGTGCAGAAACCCTAGAGATAGCTCAAGAAGTGGATATAACTGCCGTTAGTGCTCTATCTCAGTGAGAAGATGCTAGGCTACGACCCACTTGAAGTAACTAAGTCTGTCGAGCCCAGAGTATACGTAGAAAGAGCAGGAACTGGCTATAGGAAGTACTTCAGGTTTAGGATCGATAGGTGGTACGGCGGTATTGTAACAGGCGACGTAGTTGGTTGCAATATGAGGTGTAAGTTCTGCTGGGCATGGTACTTCACGTGGGGAGATATTAATAGGGGTGACTACTATACAGCTGATGAAGTCTCTAGAAAGCTGGTTAGTTTATCTGAGAGCTCAGGATATCGGCGGGCTAGACTGAGTGGGGGAGAACCCACTATAGGGTTTAAACACCTTATTGAAGTTGTAGGTAAGGTGATATCGAGCGGCTTGAGCTTTGTTCTCGAAACCAACGGTGTTCTCCTCGGTTTGCGCAGAGAGTACAGTGAGCAGGTAGGGAGATTTAAGGGAAGTGGTATAGAGGTTCGAGTGTCTGTTAAAGGTACTTCTCCAGAAGAGTTTTACGAATTGACAGGTGCTGATCCCAGGTTTTGGTATATTCAGATAGAGGCCCTTAAAAACTTAGTCGAAGTGGGGCTAGAACCAGCACGAGAGGTATACCCAGCGGTCATGCTCAGCTTAAGTGGTGAGGATGGTTTGAGGAAGTTCTCTAATATCCTTCAGCTCATACATCCAGGGCTTTCAGAACTCGTTGACGAGGAATACATAATTCTCTACAAACACGTCAAGGAGCTTATAAAGAAGACTGGATTGAGACCTAGGTATGTAGTTCTACCCGATAGAGTTCCCAGCGAGATGATCTAAGGTAGAATAGACTTCTCTATCGAGTGTGGTTTGACGCCGCGAGAACTTAGTGAGCTCAATACCAAGTTTAGTACAGAGTTAACCAAGGACCTAAGTCTTTCTATATCTGCGGCCTCAGCATATAGCCTTATCTTTGGTTCCGTACCTGACTGTCTAATGAGGATCCACGAGGAATCCTCGAAGTCTATCCTAAGACCATCGATCTCCGTGATTTCAGCTTTCTCAGAGTAACGGCTCTTCATGGCCTCAACCACCTCCTCGTAGACCTCGGCCTTAAGGTCCTCTGGGACCGCTATGGAGCACCTAGCTTGCGGGAAATCGGGTATGCGGTTCAAGATATGCTCAAGGTTCTTGCCTTCCTCCATCATTAGCTTAGTTAAGTAAGCTGCTTGGTATATCCCATCGATCCAGAGACCCCACCGAGGGTCTATGACCTTCCACGGCTCGGCAGCTAAAACGGTATTGCCATATTTTAAAAATCCTTCGTGAGTCTTTCCTAACTTATAAAGAACCATTTTACCTCCAGCGTCCTCTACTACTTTTCTAACGGCATTACCGCAGTCGACAGAGACAACTACTACTCCTCTTCTCTCCGATAAGATTCGTTGAGCAAATAGAGCTATTATTCGGTCCTGCTTTATGAAGCCCCGGTTAGGAGTCACCACAGATAGCCTATCCCCATCTCCGTCGAAGGCGAATAACGCGTCGAACCCTACCGCAGATAGAACAGGAAGCAGGGGCTCTAGAACGTCTGGTCTTGGTTCCGGGTACCTACCAGGGAACCTTCCATCAATATCTCCATTGACAACAAGTATCGATGCCCCAATATCAGTTAAGATTCTGGGAGCAACTAAGACTGTGGGTCCGTTAGCCGTATCTAAGATTACCTTAGGTTTGTACCTGGAATGTTGCACGCTTAGCGAGGACTTTAGCTCGCTTACGTAATCCTCCAGAGGGTTGAGAGTAGAGTACCGACCTAACTCACTCCATGAAGCGTAGCTTGCCCTATCTAGATTCTCCTCGATGATTTCCTCATCTACCGTAGTTATTTCAACCCCACCTCTCTTAAACACTTTGAACCCGTTGTACTGTGGTGGATTATGAGACGCCGTGATGTATATACCTCCACCTAGGTTAAACTTCTTTACCGACCATGCTAAAACCCCTATTGGAGTTAGACCGAGGTCTACTACGGAAGCACCTGAGGATATTAGGCTAGACGTTAATGCGAGACTTAAAGCTTTAGATGAAGTCCTGGCATCATGACCGACAACAAGTGAAGATCTATTAAAGTACTGAGCGATGGCTCTGCCTACTCTAATCATTAGCTCTGGGTTTACTCTATCTGGGAACACACCTCGAACTCCCGATGTGCCGAAAAGCTTAGGCAATAGTGGCACCATGGAGATTGAGATTCAGCTCTTATATCAGCTTATGGATAATACCGCGAAGCTCTATAGCTCCGCTCCCTACAACCGAGTCCTCACTAGCTACAAGAGCTGAACTCCATGTTTTTCTAACGCGCTAACCCTTAAGTGCCTGCCGCACCGCGGTTTTAGCCGTTCTCGATAAAAAATCTAGCAGCATACTTTCTCTATGCTTAAATCTCGGGGGCAAATTCCTTACGGTTCACTCCGCATTAACCATAGCTTCCTTGGCAACCTAATCCAGTACGCCTCGATTTAACTGACTTCGAGCTACGCCTCAAGCAGCTGTTTCAGGTTTCTACAGGTTTACGGTACTCGATTGATGCGTTGAGGCTACTCGATGAGAGGAAGAGCCCCTTGGAGAGCTTTCCCCGAGTTACTCGAAATGTGGGGTGCTAGGGGTCGCCTCGAACGCCCCCGAGCCCGATGAAAACCTGAGCGGAATGCGGGAGAAATATATTCAAATATGTGAGTACTTGAAGCAGCGGTTAAGAGAGCAGACGAGTGCGGCCTTTCCGTACTAAACTATCTGCGAAGTACGGCTCTAGGTCCCTTTACGAAGAATGCTCTTTCTGCTACTATATCTTCTGTTAATGGTGTTGAGGCGGTGTCATGTAGTTTCTCATAGGTATGTAGGTGATTACTCTACGGGGATCCTCGCGAGTTCGTACGGTTTGAGAACCGATACAGCCGCAACCTTTGCTAAGCCTATTTTGATCACTCTAACATATACGACCCAATCAGGCTCCACTAAGTTCACCGGTCTATTGACTTCGCTGGCTATCTCCCTTACAGCCTCGTTAGAGCTTAACTCAATAGAGTAGTCTTCCTCTATTTTCTCTAGGTGTCCTTGGAGAGTTACTCTAAAGGTTTCACCTTGAGGTATCCTGTCCACAAGCTTTCTTACTGCTTCTTTAACGAATTCTATGTTTGCTTTAACAACGTAATCAACAGGTATTGCTTTGATTATAGGTACCCCCGCCCTGTGAGAGCCTTCCCTAATGGTTTTCGCACATTCGTGAGGGTCGTCCAAGCACTTATATAGCACTACTGATTGGTACGAGTACGTGTAAATGACTCTGTTCCCTAGAAGCTGCTTAACGTAGTTTCTAACTCTCTCGTAGTTCTCGATTCCTGGCTCGTGAACAACTATGAGATTGAAGTCGGGAACGCTTGACCTCATACAGACCTCTCTGTATTACGTGGTTACTGCTTTTTAAAAACGCTTTACTACCTAGAGTTAAGTCGAGGCGAGGACCGTGGGGTTACCCGAGCTGAGGGACTTTAAGAGGGAGTGGTCGGGTAAGGAGAAAACAGTTGGCGACGTATTTAAGAAGCTATTCAGTAGAGAAAGACCCATTAGGTATAGACTAGCTAGTGCGAGGTACAGAATAAACTCTATGGTTAGAAAGCTCGAAGTATACGGTGAAAAACTAAGGTCTAGGGATCAAGACCTGTTCAACAAAGTAGTAGACGCTCTTATGGCTAAAGACCAGATAAGGGCGACTATGTTCGCCAACGAGGTAGCAGAGATAAGGAAGATCGCTAAAGCAGTGTTCTTAACTCAGGTAGCTCTAGAACAGATATCCTTGAGGCTGGAGTCCATACAGGAACTTGGAGACATAGCAATTAACTTAGCACCCGTAGTAGAACTCATTAAAGACCTCAGGGTAGCGATAAAGGACGTCCTACCTGAAATCGGGATAGAGCTAGGTGAAGTACACGACATACTCAATGAGACGATGATCGAGATAGGTGAAGTCGTTGGAGTCCCAGGTTCTGGAATAGCTGCGTCGGCTGAAGCAAAGAAGATACTCGAAGAAGCCAGAGTAGTTGCCGAACAGAGAATGAAGGAGATGTTCCCAACACTCCCGTCTCCAATCACTATTCCGCAGACGCAGTCGGCTCCAGCAGAGCAAGGTCACTGACCTCCTCGTAATCCATTTTTGATTATATAGTGTATTCTCTACTTAGAGAATTGTTTTGTCTTATTCACACTTCTGGAGTTAATACTTAAAGCTTGCAAAACTTTGAAACACACTGAGATTTTTGGGCGAGTCTGGTGTCTTTATGAAGTGCTCAAACCTAAACACTTAGTTACTGAGAGTACCCGATCATGGCCTCGACTTCGAGTTCCCTTATTTTCTTCATGTACTCGCCGTAATATTCTCTAAAGAAGTCCTTGGCCACGTCCGGGAAGAGGCAGTATGTTACTATGTTCTCATCTGTAAGCGGTATATCCATCTTACTTACCTCCTCGTAACACTTGTCGAGCTCCGGTTCTAGGATATCCGCCGGTCTCGACTGGATCTCCTTCATGTTTTTAAGCACTCTTTCTCTTATCTCGGGGTTGATCTTGCCTGGAGGTTTCCCGTAGTAACCGGCTACGTACTCCATGACTTCTTTTGCTATTACTTTGTACCTCCCTAACAAGACGTTTAGAACTGCTTGCGTTCCAACTATTTGTGACAAAGGTGTGACGAGGGGTGGCCACCCTAGGTCTTCCCTAGTTTTAGGTACTTCAGCTAGAACCTCTTTCAATCTATGCTCAGCCTTTAAGTCCCTCAGCTGAGCTATTAGGTTAGTAACCATACCGCCGGGGATTTGGTGTATTAGTACGTTGTGGTCCGGCATCAGCGCCTTGAGTGTGAGTAGCTTTGAGTATTTCTTCGTAATGACGTCCTCTAGGTACTCCGAGATCTCGCTTATGACCTCGAGATCTATTTTCGGTCTTAGGTCTTCCCTTAGCGAGAAATAGACGGTCTGGATGCCCGGTTGGGCCGTGCCAAACGCTAGTGGGCTTATAGCTGTATCTATGAAGTCTGCTCCGGCTTCAACAGATTTTACGTACGTAGCCACAGCCATTCCGCTTGTCGTATGAGTATGTACGTTTACAGGTATCTTAAATCGCGACTTAAGCTCACTAACTAGAGTGTAGGCTGTATAGGGGTCTAGTATACCGGCCATGTCCTTTATAGTAATCATGTCAACTTCTAGAGCTACTAATTCTTCAGCGTACTTCATGTAGTAGTCTATAGTGTGGATAGGGCTTATCGTATAGCATATAGCTCCCTGTACTATGGCACCGATGGATTTAGCCTTTTTAATACTAGTGACTAGGTTGCGGAAATCGTTTAAAGCGTCAAATATGCGGAATACATCTATTCCGTTCTTGTAGGCAAGCTCAACGAACTTAACTACAACGTCGTCGGGATAGTGTCGATAGCCAACTAAGTTTTGACCTCGGAGGAGCATCTGTAGCTTAGTCTTCTTAACGTTTTCTCGTATTGTTCTCAGCCTTTCCCATGGATCTTCTCTAAGGTACCTAATAGCTACATCGAATGTAGCGCCTCCCCAGACCTCGAGACTGTAGAAACCTGCTCTATCTAGTTTTTCTAGTATGGGGACCATGTCCTCCGTCTTAAACCTTGTCGCAAGTAGTGATTGATGCGCATCTCGGAGTGTCGTATCTATTATCCTAACCATGCTTCCCTAATGCATATCGTCTACCATATTATAAGTCCAGAGCATATTACGCATTTTTATGCTAAAAAGACCCTAAATATAAGGTGTGCTCGTGGGTAGGAGAAAAAAGAGAAGGAAAGTAGTAAAGATAGTTAGAAGATTACCGAAGCTATTTCAGTGCCCAGCGTGCGGGCAGGTAACTCTAACCGTCGGTATAGACGAAGTCGAGACAGAAACTGGGTTAGCTAAGATAGCTCAAATAACCTGCAATAACCCCTCCTGCTGCTTAAAGACGGAGATCGCAGGTTTACCTATGATATTTGAAGCTGTAGACGCATACCATAAGTTTCTAGACCTCTATAATGCAGGTGAAATAGGTGTCAAATTTGAGTGTCTCTCTGAGAGTGAAGAGAGAAGACAGAGTGAGTAAGTATATTAAAGATAAAGTTAGAGAGGGTCAGACACTCCACTTTACGCTAATAGACCCAGCAAAACTGCCGGATTTAAGTTCTGCTGAGAAAATAGCTGACGCGCTAGTTGCCGCTGGAACTGACTGCTTTATGATAGGTGGCTCGCTTGGAGTATCTGAGAGAGACGTAGACGAAATAGCTATCAAGCTAAAGAAGTTCGGTATTCCCATAATAGCTTTTCCCGGAAACATTAGTGGGCTCTCGAAATACGTCGATGCTGTTCTCTTTATGTCCCTACTGAATTCTGAAGATCCTTACTACATTGTGGGGGCCCAAGTAGCTGGTGCTGTCGTAGTTGCTAGGTACGGTATTGAGGCTCTACCAACAGGTTACATCGTTGTCGGATATGGTGGAACCGCCGGCTACGTAGGTAGAGCTAGACCCATACCCTACGAAAAACACGAGATAGTAGTTGCTTACGCACTAGCAGCTTATATGCTTGGAATGAACTACATTTACCTCGAGGCTGGTTCTGGAGCACCTAAACCTGTTCCACTAGAATCGGTTAAACTCGTGAAGGCAGCTGTACCAGACGCTATTCTAATCGTAGGGGGTGGTATAAGAGATCCTGATACAGCGACCCAACTAGCTCAAGCAGGTGCTGACGTAATTGTAACCGGCAATATAGTTGAAGATAGTCTCGAGAAGGCAGTCAGCATAGTTAGAGCAGTTAAAAGTGTTAGAAAAAGCTCTTAGTTACGCTACCTAATGAGCTGCCACTCGCAATCAGTTTACTGATATTGAGATACATACTTTAACAACAGTACTTACTCCAAGAGTTAGAACTTCAGTTCCTATTAACACATAGCTGTCTTCAGGCACTTCACTAAGCTTTATTACTCCCGTGTATTCAATCACCGCCTGCCCAGGTTGTGCTAAATAGAGAACCTCCCTTAAGGTCCAGGGCTCGTGACTTATAGCTGGAGGCTGGTGTATTGCTGTAGGAAGCTGAAGTCCTGCCTTTTCTGGAACTAAGTAGTATACAACTAGTATCCGAGGGTAGTACTGCGTTATAGAGGTATTACTAACTTCAATACGTGCGCTAACCCGAACTTCAGAATCGACGCTTTTGACCACCTTTAATACCTGAGTTAAAGCCGCTGGGTTCTGGCTGACTCCAGTACTTAGTATAGCTTGATTAGGATATACTACGAGATATTCTCCTTCTATCCTCCAATAATTCCCAGTCTTGATGTTATACGTTAAACCCGTGAAGTAGAACACGACGTTTCCCTGAAACAAGGGTCTATAACCGGTATCCGCATAAGTAGGCGGCTGACTCATAGCAGTTCTCACGTGTACGGGTCCGTACATCATGTACTCAACGTAATTCAACAAGTGAGCTATAGATAGCTTATAACCTAAGCTTTCTAGAACTAATGTGCTACGGTCTGACTTACTCGAGCCTTGAAGTGGAATTTCTAGAAACTTACCGCCCTCTAAGATCACTAGTAGCGAATCTCCACCACTAGTTGCTACAGGAAATACCTTCTCTCCTTCAACAAGACCACCTCCATAACTCTCAACTATAGTGCCGTTTTTGATCAAGTGCGCAGACAGTATCTTAATGGGAAAGCTTGTAGTTAGCACGATAGACCTATTAGACAGCACTGAGGCACGAATCTCTACAGAGCTAGCTTTACTTACGGAACCAGCTACGTCAATGAAGTACCGACCGCTATTCGATATAGTATAAAATACGGCTGCTACTACCTGAGAGAGTGCCAGTAGAGCTATCATCGAAGCTGCTAAGGTAGATACAGACCCTCGATAAAGGAATTCACGTTTTTTAGTAACTAACTTCGAGAGACTAGCAAATAAGTAACCAATTGCTTTAAGCACTTTACTCACCAAAAGAAAGAAAACCTAATAAAGAGCTCTCTACTTCTAACACAACCTACCTGAGAGAAACACATAAAAAGCAGCTATTGATATAGACTCTGGCGGCGGTCGTCTAGCCTGGTCTAGGACGCCGGCCTCCCAAGCCGGCGATCCCGGGTTCAAATCCCGGCCGCCGCACCATCCCCAAGAGAGTCTATCTATGACTTCCTTACTTCCTCTCATCTACAAAACGTTGTTGTTCAGAAAAGCAATACCGACTATCTAGCCGAACATGCCTAACTCTCCTTCCACAAAAGGAACTCTCACAGGCTCCGAATTTACCGCAATGTATACCTCGGACTGCTGGTATTTGCTAATGACTCTTTTAAAGTCTTCTAAAAACCCACCTTGGTTTAAGTCTAAAGACAGATGGACTTGAAGAATAGAGACCCGGGGTTCTTAGTGCTCAGTGATATATAGATGAACATGTATATGCTTAGAAATCCATAGTCGTAGCTGCTATCACGTCCCTTTGCCTAAGTCTATAGCTAATTTCACTAGTATACTCCTAACTTCACTTGAAGTCGGCTTGAGCGTGTCGCTCATTAACCTTACTGCGTGAACTCCGGTTACCTCTACTGAAATATGGGGGCTCACCGTGCGTGTTCTACTAAAGCCTGAGTGCGGTAGTATTCTCATAAAGACAACCTGCGCATATCTTTGCCGACTCTCTTTTCATCTTACCCTTCTCCTATATTCTAAAGCGAACTCTCGCACTACCTTACACAGTTCATAGTATCAGCGGCCTACACAAGGTTTCGAAAGAGAATAGAGCTCGCTGAATCAATGATGTGTGCATTTGGCTCATAGACTTTTACCGTTTGTCCCTGGATGCTCACTCCTATTAGTTTATTTTCGTTCGTAGCTGTATCCAGGGGCTTCCACCTCACCCATACTGATATTGGTATCTGTATGGGTTCATGGGTGGCTGTTGAACCCAACGGCACGGAGCTCCCATCTAGCTTAAGCCTCGGGTGGCTTGGAGCATGGCCCCGTCACCACCCAGAGCTTTCAATAAACATAGAGCAAAAACAACGCTTACAAGCATTTCCTAAAAACACCAAGAAGAAAACAGCCCCCATACTCGGTTCAGCGAGTAACCTGTGGCTCGATGTAGAGGTAGTTTTGAAGCTCCTTACTATATCGGGGAGAAAGCACTTAGTTGATGGCGGTGAAGTACTTCATCAGTAAGCACTATATTTCTTCAGAAACTACCTCATGAAACGTGTAAATAGGTGGTATCTCCACCAGGCTTTTCTTCTCGTGGTCCTCTCGGGTCATCTGTGAGATGGCCTCAACATCTCCCTCTTTAACTAAAGAGAGGACCTTCATACCTCTGATGTCTAGACCTTAGTGCAGGTATTTCGCACGCAACCACTAACAACCTAATAGTGATTTAGTAACAGTACAAGGGTAGACTAATAGCATCTCGGGTAAATAAGAATCCTAGTATTCCTCTTAACTCTAAGAGTCGCATCTCTAGATAACCATCCTGCGTAAACATACGTTATAAAGTCTAGATCAGGGCTAACCATCATCAGTTGGTACTGAATTGCGACCACACTAAAGGCTTTAAAATATATTCGAGTTATGATAGAAGGGGTAGGATTGAGATACGCTCTCGTAGTTCACCACTTCTGGGATAGACCCGGAGGAGGTGAACTTCTTTCAGCAGCTTCTGCCTTAGGGCTTGAAGCCTTTGGCTACGCACCTGTTCTAGTCTCGGTTTTTAGTTTAGACCCGAGTAAGTACGTCGATTGGTTTGGTATAGACCTATCCAAGTATCCCAGGTATTCTCTCTTTGGGTTTAAACTGAGAGCTTTCGGCCTTTACTCAAGGCTCATCAACTGGGCTGCTATCGAAAAGGCTCTCGAAAGATACGGAGCGGAATTAGTGTTTACTGATAGTTGCTTCTATGGACGGATCGAGAAGCAATTAGTTAAGAAGAGAGTTAAGTTGTTGGAGTACGTACACTACCCGATAGAGTTAGAGCTTCGTCAAGAACTTAAGAGAGCTAGTCTACATTATGCTGAAGACCCTTACTTCATGGAGAGATACGGGAGATTTCCGCTTAACATTTACTGGAGATTATTTGTGAGCTTAGCGCCAAGGTTCATCAGGGAAAATCCTTTCAACATCGCCTCAGCAGTTCTAACGAACTCCAACTGGACAGCCGAACTCGTTGAAAAGCTGTACGGCGAGAAACCGCAGGTACTCAACCCACCGATAGCTCCAAACGTTGAAATAATCGAAGAACCGCGAGACTTCGTAGCCAGGGAGAACTCTATCGTCATGATCGGTAGGTTTTCTGAAGAGAAGAGATATCACTGGGTTGTTGAGAAGCTAGTGCCTAAGCTCGCTAAAGAAGTCGGAAAGTTAAAGCTGTACATCTTCGGCGGTACAAGGACGAAGACCTCGATGTCTTACTTAAGCAGAGTAGAAAGCTTAGCTGTGAAAGCAGGTCTCAGAGTTTCGAGGTCTCTTGAAGCAGTTGCCGACGTTTACCTGATCGCAGACGCACCTAGAAAAACCATAAATGAGATCGCAGACTCCTCTAAGGTATTCCTCCATGCGACAGTGAACGAACACTGGGGGATAGCCGTTGCAGAGGCTATGGCGAGGGGTCTCCCAGTCGTCGTACACAAGTCTGGTGGCGCGTGGAGCGATCTGGTCTCCATGGGCGCTTTCGGATTTGGATACGACGACGAGGTCGAAGCCGTAGAGTCTATAGCTAGACTTATGACAGATGAGAATCAGTGGAGGAACTACTCACGAAGGTCTATCAAGAGAGCTAAAGAGTTCACTCTAGAGAAGTTCGTGGAAAAGTTCACGGCTGTATTGAGGAAGATAGCCTAGAGTGAAGGACTCAGCGGACACTTGTGGAATCCTGAGGACGTAGCAATAGAGAAATACTTCAGTTACTTTATCGCAACGTATTCATCATAAAAATAGAAGTGTGTTGCGCTTAAGAGTGAAAAAGTATTACTCGTACATATAGGGAGGCTTTTACCCGAGGTACTTCTTCATTAGTAAGTAATAAGTCTTGACCATCTTCTCGAATTCCTCAGTCGGTAGGTACTCGTCTGCTATATGCGCTACACCTAGGAGGCCGGGACCGTACGTAATTGTCTGAATACCCTCCTGTGTGTAGTACCGCATGTCCAATCCACCTAGGCAAACAGTTGTTCGAGGCTCAAATCCGAGAACCTCTTTAGCTACTTCTCTAGCTGTTCTCACTAAGTCCGAGCTTGGGTCTGTTAATGCTGGTGGTAGCCTATTAGTTACCTTCACTCCTATCTTGACTTCCTTGAACTCCTTAGATACTTTCTCTATTAAATCCCTAATTTCCCTCTCTACTTCTTCAACTCTCTCCTCTGGCGTTATTCTGCGGTCTATGGAGAAAGAGTAGTAACCTGGTACTACATTAACCTTCGCACCTCCTCTAACCTCTCCACCTATCATAGCAGTAGGTCTAGCCCCCCTCGGGTCGTCGTACTCGTAAGCGCTTCTCCTAGACTCTAGCTGAGGTATGTACTCATCTATTAATCTACTTGCTACCTTAACCATATACTCGAAAGCGTTAACCCCTAACCATGGGGTCGAGCCGTGGGCCTGTCTACCGTATACCTCAACTAATACCCAGAGAGCCCCCTTATGCCCTATCCATATAGTCCCGGAGCCACTGGGTTCAGCTATTACTACGTAGTCAGGTCTGGAGCCTATCTCTCTTACTAAGTACCCAGTACCGGTCTCACCACCGATCTCCTCGTCTGGTACTAGAGCTAACTCTAAGGTACCCCTAACCTTACCTACAGACTCAACTAAGGTCTTAGCAGCAGCAATAAATGCCGCAATACCGCCCTTCATATCTGAGGAACCCCTACCGTACAGTCTTCCCCCCTCGATGATGGGCTCAAAGGGGTTCTTACTCCAACCACTTCCAGGAGGAACTACGTCGTAGTGTCCATTGAACTGTAGAACTGGTTTACCGGTACCGTACTTTGCTAGCACGATATACCTAGGGTACTGAGAGTAGTCTGGGTAGTATCTCTCAACGTAATCTCGAGGGACCTCGAAAACGGAGACCTCGAAGCCGAGGTTTTCAAGCACTTCTTTCGATAACCTAGCGAATTCACTGTATTTTTCACCTGGTGGGTTGACTGTCGGTATGGACACCATGTCTTTTAGAACTTCTAGACCCCACTCAGTGTTTTTTGCTATACGATCTGCTTCACCCAACTCAACCACCTCTATACGTAAGTTTAGATACTACTAAGGTAATAGGCAGGTTGAAGAGTAGACCCCAGATTATTGAGTGTATCCCTAAGTAGTCCGGCCAAACAAAGCAAGTTAAGACACCTACCACTAAACCAACTATGAGACCTGCTAGAACACCCTCTCGCGTAATCCATTTCCATATGCTCCCCAGAACCCATCCGGGAAACATCTGAGTTATTCCAGTGTACCCGACCAGCAGTAAGTAAACAATGTATGCTGGTGCTGTGTAGGCTAGGATAACACTTATAATAGTGAATACGACTATCCCCAACCTGCTAACTAGTATCACTTCATTCTCACTAGCTCCAGGCTTTATCCACCCCTGGTATATGTTTCTAGATAACAGACTAGCTTGAGTCAATATTATGCCTGCCGCTGACGACAGTGCAGCAGCCATTCCAGCAGCACCTATGAAACCTAAGGCTACTGGACCGAAGGTATCTCTTATGAGAGCTAGGAAGGCGTGATCAGCTACTGCCAGCTTCATGCCTAAGCCGAGAGCCACAAGCCCCGTTAGAGATGCCCAGATTATCCCTAAGACATGATACCATGAGGTCATAGTTATACTCCTTCTCAAAACCTTAGCGTCTTTTGCGGGAAACACCATCTGCGCTAGCTGTGGCCAAACCCAGAACCCTAGCCCGCAGCCTACAGCAGCTGTTATAACCCATTGAATAGAGTTTCTACCTACTGCTGCCCAAAGATATGTGTGTTTCGGGGATGCTAATTCTACTGCAGCAAATAATCCGGGTAGTCCACCGAAGTAGTAGAAAATTAGTGAGAGCCCCCCACCCAGCATTGCTGCAAGCATTATCGCGCCTAGAAAAACGTTAGTTATTGCTACACTAACCATGCCACCGAGGAAGACGTATATCATCACTACCACAAATGATATCACGGCGACGTGTAGAGTAGGTAGGGCACCGTAGGTAGAAAGATCTAGTACGTACTTAGTAGTTAGAATCTGGAGCTGACCGTAAGGTATGTTAAAGGTTATCCCCACTAGTGCTGTGAGAACCATTAGTAGTTTACTGCCATATCTCCACATAAAGAAATCCGCTTGTGTAAGGAGTCCTTGACCCTTAGCTATCTCCCAAATCCTCGGTGCGAAAAAGAACGCGAAAGTGTATGCTAGAGCTCCGTAGATCCATATATAAAGAACTGGCGCACCGAAGGCGTAGGCCCAACCCGAAGCCCCAAGAAAGGCGAAACCGCTGTAGATGACCGCTGCCATGTTCAGAAAGGTTACTACGAAGCCTAGAGCCCTACCAGCGACCATATACGTATCGACTCTAAGGACTTTAATTCTCAGTTTATACGCTAAGATACCTATAATGAAGGTTATCGCTAGGATAATGGCAATGATTAAAGTAGCTATTGTTGCTTCTATCATGGTCTCACCTCGAGCACGTAATAAGCTATAGTTAACAGTATAGGGACAGCGAAAACCCATACTAGCACCCAGAACCACAGTAGTGGTATGCCGACAACATGAACGTCGGGCCTATTGACTACTGGTAGGACGACTGATAGCATAAACCAGATGACCGCAGCAACAGCTATAAATCTTCTTTCAGTAGCAGTTTTCCTAGACACGGCTTACTACCTCAAAATTAACTTTAAGTTTAAGACCTAAATATTTGTTGTCGAAACTCTTCTGCCTATTGGAAGATACGCCTTCCCTTAAAGTTGAAACGCTATGAGAATTACGAAACACTAACTCAGTAGCTCTTTAAAATTAAATCCTCGAGAACGTTATTAATAACGTAATAACGATCACTTATTACAGCGCTCGCTAAGGATCAAATTAGAGACTAACGGTGGTTAAATGCCTAAAGTAGTGAGCGACAAGGTTATTAGATATGTTGAAGGAGCTGTTCTCTCGATGCTTAGGCTTAGGCGATATCTTCTATCGCGAGGTGTTGACCCCGAGGAGGTTAACGAAAGAATAAAAAAGCAGGCCATCGGTATGCTTGAAGCATCCGGGTTAAGCAAGGAGAAGATTATCGAGATACTAGTTGAGCTTAAGCTAGTTGTTGAAACCCTCATAGACTTAGTAGATAAGTCAGATTTTCGTGAAAGCGACGAACTAGGCTCCACCTGACGCTACGTACGGCGATCTAAAAGCTCAAATTCTCGGGGTGGACTAAGTGATGGTGATACATCAGGGTGCTGGGACTATTAGCCCTAGTAGCTGTTGTAGTAGCTATCATAGGTGGTCTGAAGATCGGCTTAAGCCTGGGGCTATCCATTACTTTAACTACTATAGGTTTAGGACTGTTTATGGGTAACCTCCAGAGAGCATTAGTAGTAGCTCTTTTAGACGAGGATGCCTGGATACTAGTTCTCTCAGCATTGACTATAGCTACTCTAGCCGAACTCTATAGAATTACGAACGCTGTAGAAGAGCTCGGTCAAGGGCTATCCAGCGCTTTGAGAGACCCGAGATTGGGACTCGCTACCATACCCGCGGTAGTTGGCCTCATGCCGGTTGCCGGTGGAGCCCTACTCTCAGCTCCAGTAGTTGAGTCTCTCGGAGCACCTGTCGGACTCTCAGCGGAAGCGCTAGCTTACATAAACGTGTGGTTTAGGCACGTGCTTATTTACTCATACCCATTTTCTCAGCTAATAGTCGTTCTTTCTCAGCTAACGGGGATCCCGATTTTAACCCTAATGATGAATACCTTACCTATGACAATACTAATGGCTGCCATCGGGGCAACAACTCTCTTGAAAGCTAAGGTGACACCTCTAGAGCAAGCTAGGAGACACCATAGGGAGAACATCAAAGCATTAATACCCTTAGGAGTAGCCGTAGCCCTCTTAATACCCCTAGTGCCACTTGTTGGAAATTGGGCTATACCACTAGGTACTTCAGTTGCTATCCTCGTTCTCGTCAAACTCAGAAAGGCTTTAAAGCTACTACCACACGCCCTTATCTCCGAGCGAGTAGGTGATATCATCCTAGCTGTCGTAGCAGTAATAGTGCTTAGGGAGGTAATATCATTAAGTAGTGTATCTATAGAACTACAGGAGGTCGTTAGCGGCTTTATTCGAGTAGAGATAGCTATAGCTATGCTATCTACTCTAGTATCTATAGCTACAGGTTCAGTCATGACCGGGCTCTTCGTTAGCTTACCTATTCTCTCATCACTAGGTACAGAAAGCATTGGCTCAGTACTTCTTATCTATACGTACTCCTTCTTAGGCTATGTGGCATCGCCTACGCATCTTTGTCTTCTATATACGGTAAAGTACTTTAAAGCAAATCTGATAGGTACCTATAGGTATCTCCTACCCTCGGTACTTCTAGCTCTAGTGGTAGGTACAGTGTACTACCTAGCTATCTAGACCAAGGGATGATGCTTCTCAAAGCTACTTCAAGTTTTGTATTGATTTATGTTGCTTGATGAATGTGGTGGAAACGTTTGTAAGTAACTTTGACTAAACACGTGGAGACTACCCAACGAGGAGGTTAGAGTCCATGTATGAGATGGGCCCTCCCTGAAGCACGCGAGATGCTACGTGCCCGGGGCCATACCGAACGCCCCCGAGCTCGATTAAAACCCGAGCGGAATGCGGGGAACGGGGATGGCTATGAGATCAACTAACACAAACCTATATCGGAGTTAAACCCTTCTTAAGCTCATAGAGCTCTTATTTTACCGTTTGCTAATTGTTATTATGCGGTACTGATGACTAAAGAAAGTAGCGTTTACGAGATAGCTCTAAATCTTGGAGCTCTTTTCTACTTTCTTTCACTTCACTCTATAGCACCCTACATATCTAGGTATGCTGTATCTCTCGGCGCTGGTGAGTACGAAGTAGCCATGCTAGGTCCTACGCTTTCACTGATAGCTATAACGCTCAGACCGATTAGCGGGTCACTTATTGACAGGGGCTTATTGCGTCAACTGATGATTTTGGGAATAGGTCTAGCTATCGCAGCACAAGCTTTCTACAGTGTTTCTTCAAATGTCACCCTTCTATATGTCGGAAGAGGCCTTCAAGGCATGGGAGTAGCTCTCTTCATACCGGCCTCAGTATACTCAGCTACTTTAACTAGTAGAAATGCAGCTAGTTCGCTAGCATGGAGGTCCACTATGATTGGGTTCTCAATGTCTCTTGGACCAGCGATCGGCGGCTTTATAGTAAGTACCTACGGTTACAGATCCCTATTCACCACAACTATCGTGTACTTACTAATATCCGGATTACTGAACTCCTTAGCTCTAAGGAAGCTGAAAACCCCTGAGAAAACAAGAGACAGTGGACAGTTAAAAGATCTTCTAAGTAAAGACTTTCTTATTTCTTCTTTTGCTATTGTAGCGTATAGCATCCTATATAACTGTTTTTCACTATTTCTTCCCGCTCACCACAGTGCTTTAGGCGTGGATGTGGCCGTAACTACCATACTGTTTACTACAATCTCTGTATCGAACTTCGCCTCTAGAATAGTACTCTCGATAGTGATGAATAGAGTTAAGTATTCGCTAACCGCGGCGCTAGGATTCGGTCTAGCTCTCCTCGGTATAACCTTTATAATCCTTAGCACGACGTCTCCGTATTTAATGATATATGCGGTTATAGCCGGAGTAGGCGGAGGCCTCCTAATCCCGTCTCTACAGGTATTAGCCTTACTCAGCATTAACGCCAGGAGTAGAGGGCTTGGCTCCGGAGTCTATACAGCAATGTTTGACATCGGAAATGTGATTGGACCTCCATTAGCGATAGCTCTAGGCGGTACGTACTTAGGTTCTCTAAAGATTTCGCTCGTGGTTTCCTCTCTAGGATTCGCCGTTCTGGTAGCCTATAATGTTTCATATATCGTTAGCAAAAATTTAATAAAGAGAACGTTAAATTAAGTGCTTCTAAAAATACGCGCTTTTAACACTACTTGCCCGCTAAAGTAATTCTAGGTATGTAAATGGCTGGAAGAGAGAATCTCCCGAACCTCTCGAGACTTCCTGAAACCCTAACCTCAACCGGTTTTAGAACTTCGTAGACGTTACCCGATAGTACGACTCCCTTAACCGGGAATCTCTCTTCTCCACTTTCTATGTACATACCGTTTGTTATTGTTGCGTTAAGCAACCCACTAACGGGGTTAGAAAGCCACTCTCCTATAGTTGCATATACTACGACACCCTTCTTAACGTCCTTGACTAAGTCGCTTAAG
The DNA here is from genome assembly GCA_030550455.1 of Thermoproteota archaeon. Lineage (GTDB taxonomy): Archaea > Thermoproteota > Thermoprotei_A > Sulfolobales > NBVN01 > DRZP01. The sequence goes on along the minus strand of JAUQPH010000001.1, from coordinate 170,908 downwards.
TCACCGCTTCCAGGCTCTACGAGTAAGTTCGATATCCATGGTGTTGGAGTAGAGTATGGTACGTTCCTAAAAGCGTTGCCTGTCGAGCTCTTGCCTTCTACAAGGGCGGTATACGTATCATATAGGAATCCGTTTAGAACTCCTCTATCGAAAACTACTTTCCTCTTAGTTGGAACACCTTCATCGTCGAAACTCCTAGTACCCATAAGGCCGGGATATGTGCCATCGTCGACAATGGTCAAGTTCTCGGAGAGCACCTGGCGACCGATCTTATCCTTGAGTGGTGACCTACCTTTCTGCACTGAGTCAGCGCATACGGCTGGCACAATGAGCGACTGTATAACCCCAGCAAAAACCTTCGGTATAAAGACTAACTCGTAATCACCGGTGTCTACTCTCCTAGCACCAAGAGTTTTAACTGCTACTTCCGTTGCCTTACTGACGATCTCGTCTGGATTGAACCGAGTTAGAGTTGGTGCGACATACGCTTCGTAATAACCTGATTCTTCTCCAGCCTCAGTAGCTTTAACACTAACGAACACACTGAACTCAGTAGAGTCTTCTCGCTGAATCTCCCCGTAGCTATTACCTATAGCTCTCTCAACTGTACTTAGGTGAACACTAGCTGAACTCGTAAAAGCTCTCCTATCTATCTCACTTGATCTCTTTAGAAGGAGCTGGACTACGTCTATAAAGTAGTCGGTATTCGGCTCCACGATCTTGGGATCTAAAGTTTCCTCCACATGAGATTTACCTAGTCCTTTAGGTAAGGAGACCCACAGCGGGTCTTCGGGAAGGGTTCTAGCGATCTTCACGGCAGTCTCAACTATTGAGTCTAAGTCTTCAGCTCGCGAAATCATTCCTCCCTGCACAGACACTTTCTTGCCGATTACTACTCTAACCCCGACATCTATTCTCTCTCCCGAGGACAGCCTCTCAATACCTCTGGTAGTTCCAACTATGTCTGTTCCAATCCTTCTGATAGCGTATACTTCTACCTCCCCTACTCCAAGCTTCGTAGCAACCTTAATTCCGCGTTCCACGATGTTCTCGATCATTTTACCCACCACCGACAACTATTTTTCTCGTCCGTATATGTGGTCCTCCATCTCCAACTCTAACGGTTTGACCTCCCTTACCACATCCACCGAAGACGCTAGTCGTTATCTTTAGGTCGTTAGCTACAGCGTCAACTTCTTTTAAAGTTTCGAGAATGTTGCCGCTGACTACAACACCCCTTACGAGCTCTACAGGCTCACCGTTTCGTATTATATAGGAAGGACCTATGCTGAACGTAAACGTTCCTACGGATGGATTGACTTGACCTCCCATAGCACCTCTACCTCTTAGATAAATGCCGTGGGAAACGCCTTCGAATAGCTCTTCGACTTTCCACTCTCCGGGTTCGGCGTAGTAGTTAGTCTGTCTGACAAGCGTATCGAACGATATATCCTGAGCTCTTGCGTTCCCAGTTGGTTTAAGGTTCAACTCTTGGGAAGTGTCTCGACTCGTGAGGTAACCCTTGAGTACACCTTTATCTACCACGATGGTCTTCCCCTTTTGTACTCCTTCATCATCATAGGGAACTGGGTAACCACCTTCAACCAAGCCGGCATCTACTATAGTGATTAACTCACTAGCGACTTTCTCACCTATCCTGTTCTTAAGTATTGACGCCCCAGCTACTACTCCATCACCCTCACTAGCATGTCCAAAAGCCTCGTGTAGTAATAGTCCTACTACCTCGTTATCCACAACTGCTACGTACGTCCCTGGTGGCGGAGTCTTAGATTGTGAAGCTTTAATAGCTAGTTTGTCTATTTCTTCCGCAAACGCATTCCAATCTCTTTTCTCGATATGTTCGTATCCTCCGATGTATGATTCTCTATCACCTACTCTCTCTATGACCGCTCCGTATTTGGCAACAGCCATGTGGGCAAGACCTACACCCACCACATCTACTTCGACTACAGTACCTTCGCTAGTTACTATAACCCTTCTATCTCTCTCTAACCCAAGGCGTGTCACAGCCGATACTATTCCTTCGCGCTTAATGCTACTGGTGTTTACTTCTTTCACCAAGTCTACCTTTAGCTTAGGCTCAACAGCGTGAGGATCTATCTTAAACTCTACTCTATACCTGTCCTTAACGGGAGCCGTTGGAGTAAACGATTTCTTACCGTACTGACTTGCTACTTTTGTTAGAGCGATAGCCTTATCTACTGCCTTGAGAATGCTTTCACGATCCATAGACGTAGTATAGGTATAACCCGTACCTCCCTTAATTACTGCTCTAACTCCAAGACCGATGACTCTGCTTACAGTATAGCTCCTTAAAATTCCGGTATCGTAGACTACGGTCTCGTAAATTCTTTCTTGAAGTCTAACAATGGCATGTTCAGCCCCTCTCTTTAATGTCTCTTCGAGAACCCAGTGCGCGGTGTCTACATCAATCATTACTTTGCTCACCAATCATATAGCAGATAAACCTAAAAATAACCTTCTGATATTATTATTCTCCTTAACAGCCTCCCTCAACTTTTACATGTTTTAGGTTATAGATTTTAGGTTATAGACGAGCCTCATGAGCTCAGCTCTTGTGTTAGTTTATATGGGTTGATACCGTTGCCTCACACTCTTCCCAGCATCTCGCTCGAGCTTTCATCGAGCATGGGGGCGTTCAGGGCGACCTCTAACACCCCACATTTCGAGTAACTCGGGGAAAGCTCTCCAAGGGGCTCTTCCTCTCATCGAGTAGCCTCAACGCATCAATCGAGTACCGTAAACCAGTAGAAACCCGAAACAGCTGCTTGATGCTACTACCGTTTAACTTCATTTACCGTTAGTCGGAACCGTAAAATCACGTCTCAGGCTGAATAAGAATAGTTGACGTTAGTTACGAACCCGCAGATAACCCGGTTTAATCGACATTACCTGCTAGGGCAACGCATTAAATACCTCTGATATGAGTCCTTATCTCGATTATGTCTCCGTCTGACAGAACGTGGTCTAAACCAACTTTCTCTCCTGGGTACTTAGCCGAGGGTCCCCAAATTCTTGCGTACTTGAAGTGCTTGAGGAAGTCTTCCCGTATGTGCTTAATGGCGTCTTCAACTGTAGAACCCTTCGGTATTACTAGGGGATCTTTTGACGGCTCTCTAGAGTTTGGTTCCTTGGTGTATACTCTAATCAACTCTAATACGTTAAAGACCGACCCGGGGACCAAGTCGACTCCCTGCTTCGTAATAGCTGATACTGGAATGATCTGGACGTGGGGTGTGAGGGTGCTAAGTTCTCTCACATGTTTTTCTACCTCATCGTAGCTCACTAGGTCTACCTTGTTTAGCAGTACGACTGAGGGCTTGTAGACTACGGCCTCAAAGAGGGCTTTCTCTACATCGTCTATAGAAACCTCACCATAAATCTTAACAAGAGCATTGTAAACTCTATACGACTCCAAAAGCTTTCTCACGTCATCCTCTGTTCCATCTAAAATCTTCCCCATTCTCGCAAGCCTAATACCCGAGTACGCCTTACTTCTCTCTATCTGAACTCTGCCTCTAGGCTTTCTAAGCACTATACCTGCACTCTCCAAGTCCTTCAGTAAGGCTCTGTACTGACCTACGGGGTCCGCAGAAGAGTCAAGAACTATAACAAGGGCATCAGCGTTTCGTGCTAAACCGATTAGCTTAGCCCCCCAACTTACCTTTCCCGAAGTAGCTTCAGGTACGAAAGGGGGAGAATCAACAAGCTGGATCTGGACGTCCTCAAATAACATCATCCCTGGAACTGGATACATAGTGGTGAAGGGCATACCTGTTACCTTGGACTTAGCGTTAGTCAAAGCGTTAAATATGGAACTCTTACCGGAGAGTGTGTACCCGAGTAGAACGACCTGAGCTACTCCATGCTTCTCGATGAAGAACGATGGACCGCCGCCTCTCTTACGCTTACTCTCCTCAAGCTCATCTCTGAGTTCAGAGAGCTTCCTCCTAACCCAGGCAACTAAGTTCTCAGTACCTTTATGCTTGGGAACAGAAGAAAGAAACTCCTCTAGAGCTCTTATCTTCTCCTCAGTTGTCCGTGCCTCTAGGTATTTAACCCACTTGGCTCTAGCTTCTGCCGGTAGGTTAGTAACCATAGCCCTAAGCTCCACTAGTACCTTCTAGAGTACCTCATCAGCGTCCTTGCCTCATTACCGCACAGAGGACACTTTAACCCCATAACCACAGACTCATCGACTTTCAGAGGAGTTCCCAGAGCTTTTCCACCTACTCTAACTTCCAGCTCAGTAGCACAAGATACTCTACCACACCAAGGGAGCTCAACTATGTTACCGCTAGAAACTGCTTTCTCTGCTTCCTCTATGCTGCTGGCTTTAATTACGTGACTAGCAAATCCTCGCAGAGCTTCGGACTTGATAGCCTCATCATACTCTCTACCAACTTTCTTGACTTCCTCCACGAGCTCACTAATTCTTACTAAGCTTCTTGACCTCGTGTCTCTTCTGACTATAGTTACGCTTTCTTCCTGTAGCTCCTTAGGTCCTATTTCGATCCTAATAGGAACCCCCCTTCTTTCCCAATAATAGAACTTATCCCCGGGAGTCATATCTTCTCTATCGTCTATTACAGACCTTAATCCTCCAGCACGGAGCACCTCAGCGACCCTACCGCACAGCTCTATTACTTTTTTACGCACTTCTTCCGTTCCGGCCGGTATAGGCACTATCACAACCTGGACTGGTGCGTACTTGAAGGGTAGCCTAAGCCCAGTCTCATCACCATGAACCGATATTAGAGATGCTATAACCCTCTCAGAAATTCCGTAGCTAGTTTGCCAGCCGAAATCCATCGATCCGTCAGGCATGTGAATCCACACATTAAACGCTATCGTGAAGGACCTGCCTAAATTGTGGACAGTCCCGATCTGCAGAGTCTTACCGTCAGGCATTAGGGTATCAAAAGCTATAGTGTAGATTGCTCCAGGAAACTTGTCCCACTCAGGCCTCTTGGAGATAACGAAAGGTATTCCAAGCTCCCTAAAGAAAGTACTGTACACCTCAACAGCTTCAGCGACCTGCCTCTCCGAATCTTCGTAAGTTGAGTGAAGAGTATGTGCTTCCTTAAAGGTTGTAACCTCACGAACTCTTATCATTGCTCTAGTTGCCGCAGTTTCATACCTAAATATGCTTACTACTTGGTAGTACTTCTTTGGTAACTGTTTGTAGCTCTTGATCCATAAAGACTCTAAGTAAGAAAGAGGGGTCTCACTAGTCGGCCTCAGCGCTAGCTTTACGTCTAATGGAGTAAGACCACCGTGCGTAACCCAGTAAACTTGGTCTTCAAATCCTCGGACGTGCTCAGACTCCTTGGCCAGTATGTTATCCGGTATGAGTATGGGGAGAAGTATTTCTTCGTGACCTGTAGAGTCAAGTAAATCCCGCATTAACTCTATGACGTATTTCCTAATTTTGAAACCGTACGGCAACCAAACACCCATGCCCTTGACTGGGTACCTCCCGTAATCGTAGATCTCGGCTTCGCGCACTATCCAATCAAACCACTCGTCAAAATCCCGCCCGAGGTCTCTATATACCCCCATTTGACTCCCTCAATCACTATTTACCGGACGAACTATAAAATACTCTTCTAACTCCAAATGATTACCTAGCTTTCGAAGAAATCAATGTAGTGGTCTTCATTATCTTAGGGTGCTTTCTCATCTGCGTGATCACTCTATCGAGAGAGCCTAAATCGGCCGCTTCAAGAATCACAACCAGATCATACTCTCCATAAACTACGTCCGCCTCAATTTTAATGTCTGCTTCCACTATTTTCACTAGGTCGTTCAAGACCTCGTACTCGCTTCCTATCGAGGTTGTAACGAGGATATACGCTCTAACACCCACAACTAACACCACACAACGGGGTTAGGTCGAATCTTTAAAAGTTTACTTCGGGAGCTGAATACAGAGAGGAGTTTACGGATGGATGCCGTTGCTATCGTAGGTGCTGGAATATCAGGTCTTCTATCTGCGTACTATGCTGCGAAAAGACCGGAATGTTCGTACCTTAAGGTTTATGAAGCTAGATATAGTGTTGGGAGACCTCATTGCACAGGTCTCGTATCTGCGGAGACTGTTAGTAGAATACCTTTCGCTAGAAGGCATGTCTTACATGAGTATTCGTCAGTAAAGATCGTAGTTCCGGAACTTAAAGCTGAAGTTAATATAGCTTTTGAAGACTGTGGCTTCACTAGGATAGATAGGGTTGGGCTGGAGAACACTCTATACCAAGAGCTTTTATCCCTCGGAGTGGACGTCTCCCTTGGTGATCCTGTTCTCGCTATATCCCACCATGAGGGTAAGTGGAGTGTCTACTCTAAGAGCAGCATTAGCAGGTACGATCTTCTAGTTCTAGCCTCAGGATATAACGTTAGGCTGGTTAAGTCTGCTGGACTCTCGTGTAAGGCAGAAAAACTGTCTGGTGTGCAAGTAGAGTTAGAGACTGGAGGTAGACAAAGCATCGTCGGTGAAGATACCGTCTTAGTTGTATTATCTAAGCAATTTGGTGGCGGATTTGCCTGGGTAGTACCAACGGGGGAGAGAACTTTACTAGCTGGTTGTGCTACGGCGCCTAATGTGATTGAGTCAGTAAGGTGTCTAAGCTTGTTGCTATCGGCAATATCTAAAGTAGTTGGAGGAGTCAGGCTCTCCTCTAAACCGTTTGGAGGAATCGTTCTTAGAGGCTACCCTATAAGACCATATAACAAGAGAGCTGTGGGGGTAGGTGATTGCGTGTCTATGGTCAAGAGCCTGAGTGGCGGTGGCTTGTACGCAATATCGCTTGCTTCAAAATTCGTGGGTGCGTTTATATCGCAAAAGTCCAGCCTCTTAAGAGAAGTAAGGCTACTAAGTGAAGAACTAAAAAAGCAGTACTTCTTAGCAAAAGCAGTTAAAACTGCGATTAGGGTGGCTGAAGCGGTCGGTATAGAGGGTTTACGGCTTGACATATGGAGCCGCGGGGTTAGCTACGACGATCATCTTGGTATCCTGTACGAAGTTTTGAGTAACAAAGAGTCTCTCATAGCTTTAGCAAGAAAGAAGTCTGCCACACTGTACATAGACCGTGCCAGAACCCGCAAAAAGCGCCATATATTTGATACTTTGCTACCCTAACGAGCGTTCATGTTAAGAGTAGGTCAGTCTCAGGACTGTTTATACTGTCGATTTAGAGCTATATGTCCAGCACGAACCTGAGGATCCATCTACCATCAGACTGCACTATCTCCATTAGTGAGTAAGTAACGGCTTTTACTTCCGTTCTTGCCTCATGCTTTCTCGGATCAAAATAATCACCGAAGCACAGTGCCTTAAACACATACTCATCCCCTTCTTTCTTAACATACTCAACTCTGATTTGACTGAAGACAAGGTTCGACCTGCCGTACTCTATTAAGAGGTCCTCGAGCCACCTGTAAAGAGAGCTCTCCATGTCGAAGCCTCTATCTTCTATAACGCGGGCCACTCTAGGCTCAACCTTACTAGTATCCGTCATTACTTCGAAGAGGGCTAGACCGGCTAACTCGAACGCTTTCTCTAAGCTTTCACCACATACTTCGATGTAAACGTCTGCCGTATGTTCAAGAAACTTGATGTAGTCGCAACTCATTGCGATGCCACCTCTGCGCAGACCGAGATAAACCTTTGGGCATCTTGAGCCATTGAGACGTTGTTAAACATAACGTAAATCTCTTTCGAATCCCTGGCTATCTCCCTTAGTGAGTCACAGAGGACCTTAAGGTCTGTATCTGTGTACTTGTAACTGTAATTAACATCTCTTCCTCCGATCCCATGAAGTCTAAAGTAGCTAACCTCCTTTACCACAACTGGCTTAGACCTGAAAGGGTCCACTACGTGTATAAGGTTATCCTGCGACTCTATAACCCTTTTAACTGCTTGAGGATGATCCATCCAAGTACCCCTTGGTTCCCAGCCAACTACAAACCCTCTCTGCGTTATAACAGAGAAGAAATCTAGAGAGTTCCTGAGATTTTCGTCCGAGAAACCGAAAGAAGGTGGGGTCTGAACTACTATAACCTTAGCTTCTAAAGCTTTAGCTCTCTTCACTGTCTCCTCCCATAGTTCTATGTTCTCCCGCGTTGGTCTAAGAAGCCCTATACTGCCTCTTAGGGTCTCACTTGGCTTTCTCCTAGCTCTTCTCCACGTTGGTGAATCAAGGTCGTGCGTGATTCCCTGATAAGCTTTCATGTTGAACACGAAACCCGGTGGAGACTCTTCACGGAGAAGCCTCATTCTATTCTCAGTGGGTAGGTCGTAGAAGGTTTCTTGGATTTCTACTGTTTTAAACGTAGAGTAGTACTTGGATCTACTCATGCAGTAACCACAGCACCCTACGTATACTGAGTGCATCCTACTAGACCGCGTGTGTAAGGATGTTAGTTAAAGATATAACCTTTATGTAGCTACTGGACATAGCCCGCTTCACTCTGGTTCGAAAATACTTAAAACCATGACTAGCTAGAGTCATCTATGGGTAATTCCAGTGAGAGTATACGTGACGGCCCCCGGAAAAGTCACTTTATTTGGTGAACACGCTGTTGTTTATGGACAGCCAGCTATTGTGGCTTCCATAGATAAGAGAGTCCATGTTTTTGCTGAGCCTAAACCTGACGGTACTATAACTATTGAAGCCCGCGACCTTAGGGTCCCTGGTGTAATTGTTACTTACAAGGAGGGCGAAGTAACTGTTGAAACAGAATACGGCTTAGTGCTACCAGCAATCTCGTATCTTAATAAGGCCATAGAAATAGCTTCCAAGTACCTCGGTAGCAGGCATGGTGTTAAATTAGTCGTTCGCTCCGAAATGCCTGTTGGTGCCGGTCTAGGGACTTCGGCAGCTGTTGCTGTAGCAACGATAGCTGCTTATGCGTATAGTGGCGGTTACGAACTCTCAATGGATGAAATAGCTAGGCTGGGATGGGAAGTCGAAAGAGCTGTTCAAGGTGTTGCATCACCTATGGACACCTCGATAACTACCTATGGAGGGTTCATGAAGATAGAGTACAGTGGTGATCGAGTGAAGCGGGAGAGCCTGAACGTGAGTGGTGACCTCCCGATAGTTATAGCTTACGTGGAAAGAGAGTTCAAGACTAGGGACATGGTTTTAATGGTACGTGAAAGGCTGTCGAAGTATCCACAACTCTATGGAAAAATAATTGAGCTGATAGGGGAGGTCGCAAGAGCGGCAGAAAAAGCACTAGTGAGACATGATTTACACGAACTGGGACTCTTGATGAACTTGAACCACGGTCTCCTTGATTCTCTCGGGGTTTCCACTAGAAAACTAAATGAGGTTGTTTATGCTGCTAGAAGCTCTGGAGCGCTTGGTGCGAAGCTTACTGGTGCCGGTGGAGGAGGGTGCGTCATAGCCTTAAGTCAACCAGAGAAGCTGGAAACCGTAGAAACGGTAATGAAGTTCTTGAGCGACTTCACTATGAAGACTTCTCTTGGCTCCGAGGGAATAAAAGTTAAAACAGAAAAGGGAGGTTAGTTGAGGTAGTATGTAATTCTACGTAGACGACCTATCTGCGTAGTTTCTAGTGTATTTGAGAGGTCTTAACTTCTCCAGTACAAGATCGTAAGCCAGTTCGGGTTTACTTTTCTCACCACACGTGTAAATGTCTACAATACCATAGGAGTATCCTTTATACACATGAATAGCTAAATGAGATTCTTCAACTAGTACTATAGCGCCATACACTGTCGGTTTTTCGTATGTTATGGCTTCAACTACGTGCATGTTAGCTACGTTGGCAGCATCAAGAAGTATGTTCCTCAACTCTTCCGGAGTATGCTCTCTAAATCCGTATATCTCCCCGAACACGTGCTTACCTACTATCCTATCTCTTTCCATCTTACTTTTTGTCCTCGAGATTTTTCTAAGTGGTGTGACTTAATAGCACTCTTAGTATTACATAATATTAAAATGCGAATAACGTCCCTAGCATAAATTACTCACAACATTAGGTAAATAGTGAACACTCAGACCTAAAAGCCGTGTTATGCAGTAATATGCCTAACTGTGGCACTAAATATACTCACACTTTACTGCTCTACTCTCTCTGCCAATCCATGCGTGTCTACCGAGTACCTGAGTATAGCCACCATCCCGCCGAACGCTTTTACCTTACTGAAAACGTGTGTCTCCTCAGGGACTATCCTAACCTCACCCCCGTTGGTCTCCACCTTCTCCATTATCTCGTTAACTAACTCCATATGCTCACCATAGAGCATGTCTTCGTTAACGAGCAACTTCAGTATCGCACCTGAATCAGCAAGCATTTTTAGAACGCCGAGTCCGTATGCTACTTTATTGCTTCCAGTAGAGAGGTGCTTCATAAACTCCTCAAAAACCGTTTCGATAACCAAGATGTTGTGAGTTTGAAGTACGTTCTTAAAGGTATCTCGCTTCATTAGCTCTACTACACCCGGCTTTCCTCCAGTACTGACAGAGTCCGCAAAAACTGGCTTATCGAGTTTTCTGCGGAGAATGTCTAATACGTAGTCCTTTAGAAAAGCTGGAGAAGCCACAATAATGACATCCGGGTTCTCGCGCAGGGCGGCGTTAACGATTACTTCTGATATTGTTTCAGCAAGCTCCTCGACCGACGGACCATCATCCCGTAAACCAGGGAGGCTTCTCTCAGTAACGTATTTAATTCCCTGTTCTTGGACGAGGGCTACTGCTACCTCATCGAAGTCGAACGCTGCTAGTAAAGCTCTTACTCTTCTAGCCGAAGCCTTTTTTAATCTACTAATCTGCTCCTGAGTCCATTTGGGTTTAACTATAGTTAGCTCAGATCCTACGTCAATACTCAGTGTGTGATAGGAACCCTTCAAGCCATATCCTTCGGGACCCTCTATTACTCTTCCGTGTATTCTTAGCCTGCTACTGAAAGGCTGAAAGTATACGTTTTGAACCTTAATAGCTAAAACCATCGGCAGACGCCTCTTACCTTCTCCATCTATCTTGACATCGCGCAGGGTCTTCGCTATTACTACATCCTCCTTGGAGATCACGTTTTTTAGAACCCATAAGTCATCTTCACACTCCACTCGAATTTCGATAGCACCATGTTTAAGGTCTTCTTTAACGATCTTCAAGTTTAGTACCTCAACGCTTTCTTGTTTTTAAACTTCATATAGAGACTTCAGACCGGATACCCTGAGGTGCATTGTGTTGAATATCCCTATTACTGCTAAATAGAGAAAAAGGTCGACTACATACCAATCATCTTCTCCCGCTATACCGACTAGAGTAAAAGGAGTCCAACTCAGCCTTAACGGAGAATACGGTGGAGGAACCCCAAGGAGGTACGACGCGTAGCGAGTCACATAGATCATGGCTAAGACTCCTACCCACAGTGTGATGAGGTTGATCCACATTAACCCCCTCACGCTTTTATAGAGACTATCGTACCTAGCCTTAATCGTTCTCCATCTCTTCTGCTTACTTGGTGAAGTTTCCCGAAGTTTTAAAGCAACGTACTCGAGTTCTCGAAGTACCCTATCTAATCTAACCTTCCTTATGTAGGCTCTGATGAGGAACGTGATGGGTAAAAGACAGACTAAGGGTAGAACTATATATACCGCAAGACTGAGAGCGATTAGAGCTACACTTGCGGCCATGGCTATATTTCCTCAACCACCTTAATAAGTTCCTCAGCCGCTATTTCAACGCACCCTTCGCTGTTTTGTATGAAACGAAGAGCGGCCCCAGATATTACCGAGCTCGCAATTGCGTAGTATCGGTTTATTTGCAGAAGTTCCTCTATGGTTTCCCTAGATGATAGATCAGCTCGATACCTACCTGAATCCCTTAGTTGCCTCGATAGTATCTCGTCTGGACTAGCCTCAATAACCACTATAACGCTAGGTTTAAGTTCTTGTAAGACGGCTAGAGGCAGACCTGGCCAGTAGCCTAGTTGAGTTTTAATTACGGCATGTGTATCAACTATACCGATTACTCTGTCGCCAGGAAGGGCCTCAAACTCGCTGCGGATATCTCTAGCAGCTACCTTCTGGGCTTCTAGCTGAGTAGCCAGGCGTAGACTCCTTATCTGGTCTCGACTTTTTACTACTCCAGACTTCCTGAGGTACTCTAGCATGTAGTCACCAAAGTTTACTAGCCTCACCCTATACCCTCTTTCGGATAGCTTCTTAGTAGCTACAGCTAGAACGCTACTTTTCCCTACTCCCGGGACGCCTACTACTACAACAACCTTCAACATGGTTACTCTCCTACGAGTCTCCTGAGTACCGGGTACATTTCGAGGGCTTGCTCGTATGTTAATGCGGTATAGATCTGCTGAAGTATTCCTGCGGCAAGTAAGAGACCTATGCCTCCACCATATACATTGAAGATGTCTGCTACAATAGCTAGTGAAGCCACTATGATAGAGCTGAGTACAGCTAGAGGGTATACGTACCTAGCAAGCACGGACTCGAGGGCCTTAGGGTTAGACCTCATTCCCGGGATGCTTATTCCGGACTTTACCAGATTTTCGGCTTGGCTCGCCGGACTCAATCCTCCAACCTCTACCCACATCAACCCGAAGAGCACTGCTAGACCGATGAGCACGGTAGCATATATTACCGACCTCACTGGGTCGTATATCACTCCAAGGAGCCCTCTAGGAGGGCTTAAGTAGATTAGAATACTGTTAAGAGCTCCGCTTAGCCACGGTAGCTGGGGTAAGTAAGCCTCGACCATGTTTCTTATCAGCAGTATGTTGGATATGACTATGCCAACTAGAAGAACCGGTATGTTAGATACATAGAGAAAGTTTAGTGGAACTCTACCGCGAATTCCAGGGGCTCTCTGAATTGTGACAGGAACGTTGATTTTCATCCCCTGTAGGTATATTATGATTATAAGCAGCATAAACGTTGCTATCATGCCTGTTAGTGATGGCAGCATGGCTGCTTCACCTCCAGCTAAGTACCCAGGCACGTAACCGTAAAGCAACCTCCCAGTGTCTATCTCCCCGCTCACAAGCCCGTTTATAATGTACGGGATTACTCCGTAGCGGTATGTCTTAGCGGAACCATCTAGAGCATATACCTGGACGCTAACTGGAGCAAATATATCCCAGACGATGGTTCTAGCAACTCCGGCAAGTATAAATAGGCTTACACCTGAGCCAATACCGTATCCCTTCTGTATCGACTCATCAAGCATCATCAGTATTAGGGCTCCGATGAAGAACTGTAGGGCGATAGAGACAGTTATAAACACGTTCTGTCTATAGGCTAAGGCAAATCCAGCAGCCTCTACTACCGCTATTATGAGAGCTAGTCCTTTCTCCGACTGGGTAAACTTCTTTCTGTCATCTGGATTAGTTAGGTCTAACTCTATGAGCTTACCTCCTACTAGTACCTGAATTATGAGACCTGCCGTCACTATCGGTCCGATACCCAACTGAGCTAGAGTCCCAGTAGTAGCCGCAAATACCACCTGCATTACGGCAGGTAGCTGGGGTCCAGCAGCGGCAGCTACAGGATAAACGGTTACGGAGGCCATAGCATAGTATATGACTACAGCTGCCAGAGTAAACAAAAGCCTGTACTTCAAGTCAGGCCTTCTTGACGGTTTCGGAGCTGACGGGATTATATCGCCTAGTCGCGCGAGGAAGTCTAGTACCCCCATTTACGACACACCATTCCTATTCCTTGCCTAGAAGTCAGTGAACTGATAGCTTAAAAGCTATCCAGTAACTAGAAGCAACGAATTCGGCTCTCGATCCCTCATCGAAGTACCTCTACGTATATCACTGTATAATAAGGTGTTTATAAGCGTTTCTATCAATACCAACCGATACGAACAGATGTGAAAAACGAAACAGTTGCTCATGGCTAGCTGATGAACATAGTTCAACCATAGTTCTCGAAAACTTAAGCAAGCTGAGAAGCAGGGTCAGTGGTAGTAGCTTATTCAACGAGAAGCTGTCCGTGTGGTTTTACAGGAGAATACAGTTCGCTATGAACTATGAAGCTCTTGAGAGAGGGCTGTTGGTTAGCTACATTAACCCGATGAGAACATCATCAACGTGTCCAAGGTGTGGAAGCAGATTAGAAAATGGCGGTAGTAGAGTACTGAAGCGCTCTAAATATGGATTAGCAGGAGATAGAAATGTAGTAACATGTATAGACCTGTTCTACGGGTACTCAAGATGTGGAGGTCTAGGGGTACTCCCGAACGTCCCCAAGGGTGATGCAAACTCAAGACCGATGCGGGGGAACGAGGACGAGGCGATGAAACCAACCAATATAAACCTAAACGAGAGCTGAATCACGTTATTGACTGAAGCGTAGCTAACTTGGCTATATACAGCAGTATGTGCTCGATCTATGAGAAGATCACGACTAATCTAGTTCAACTACGGCATAGGGAGTATAAAGATGGAGGTTGCTATCTACTGCTCAGATTGCTTTGCGAGTACCGTTACTTCTCCGCCAGCTTTACTTATCTTTTCTATAGCTTCTTTCGTCGCTTTGTATACGACTACCTTGAGTTTTAGGTCTACTTCTCCACGACCAAGAAGCTTGTTGTACCCGAGTGTTGCTAGGTCGAGAACGTAGTGCTCTCCCTCTTTTTGTATCTCACCTCTAGATTCTAGGTATTTCACTAATTCAGTTAGTTCACCAACGTTTATGGTCCTATATTCCTCCTTGATCTTGATCGGATAAGTAAACCCGTGCTTACCGTACCAGTTAGGGAAATACTTAACTACCCAAGACCACTTGTGTTTATGCATGCCAGCAGCTCCTTTACCACCTCTGCTACCGCTCTTCCTGTGTTGACCTATACTACCGTAGCCGTGAGTCCTTATACCGCGCATCGACCTGCTCTTCTTCCTCCTTCTCACGACCATGTCGAACCACCTGCTACATAAGTCTGATGAGAAGACTATTTATTTCTGCTCCTCTATATCCAAGCTCACCTCCTGACCCGTAAGGCTTCTTAACGCTTCCTTTAAAGCCTCCACGCGGTGGATGGAGCCTGAAGACCGGCTTCACATAATTTTCGTATTTATGCCATAGTATCTTTCCTTCGTACAGCTCATTTACTAACTCATCGAGACTACTTACTCCGAACACTCTCTTAACTTCCTCCTCACTTATCGGTTTACCTCCTACAACTCTGCCCCTCTTTAAAATCAGTAGCTTTAGTACTTCTTTACTGATCTCGCCCCACGTTACCCAGTCCTTAACTACCTTCAGCATCCCCTCAAGACTCTCCGACCTGGGGTAGATCACGGCGTGGAAGGGTCTTACAAGCCTCAATAAGCGCAGAGTGTGCTCAACGTCTAGTGGTACGTCAGCAGTTCCTCTTACCCTCACGATAGCGTACAGCACCATACTTCAGACACCCCTTCGCCAATCGGTAGGAGCCATAAACTTATAGGTCTTTCTTAAAGCATCGTAGGTTGCTAAAGCAAAGTTAAGTGAGGTCCGAGTCTCACCCTTAGACCAGGTCCAAACATCTCTAATCCCAGCGTACCTTAGAATTACTTTAGCAACATCTCCGGCGACTAAACCGGTACCCTTAGGAGCAGGCTTAAGGACTATTCTAATACTTCCAGCTTTCCCACTTATAGTAAATGGAACACTGTGAGGCTCCCTGCAAGAGCACTCCCAGCTACCGCAACCCCTTCTCACTGGGACTATGTTTAGCTTTGCTTCCCTTATGGCTTTGTCTATAGCCTGCCTCAACTGTTTAGCTTTACCGATGCCTACACCAACGTAACCATCAAAGTTCCCGACTACAACCATAACGCGGAACCTTGATACCTCACCAGCATCAGTCTGTTTCTGAACGATTGAGACGTTGATGACTTCATGCTTTAGATCTGGAAGTAGGTAGTCCACGATCTCGGGCTCCTGTATAAGCCAGTTGTTATCGAATATCTCTCTAATACTAACGACTTTGCCTTCCTTAACCATCGCCCCAAGCTTCGTCCTCGGTACCCACGACTCCAAACCTGAGCCGGATTCAGACACGGCTAACCACCAGAAAAGGCTTTAATTATATTCGCCTTGACTTCATCGAAGTGCTTTGGCAAATCACGTGGGTCGAGCCCTCTCTCTAGGTACTTAGAGAAGAGCGTTCTGAACTTATCCTCACTTTTAGCGACCAGCGCTTCAGCATACCTTGCTATATGTTCACCTCGTATTCTATCATCTGAAGGCAATACTTCATCAGATACCGGAACGTCGACACCGGCGTCTCTCAATCCTTTCACTGCGGCAAATATGCGACAACCTTTAACAGGTCTGTGTAGCCCGATATCGAGAATGACTTTAGTAATACCCATCTTAACAGCTTTGAGTCCCGCAATAAGACCCGTTAGATAAGCAGCAGAGCTGTTATTGTAGTCTCCCTTCCAACCGAACTTAGATAAGAACTTACTGTGCACTGCTACTTTTGTCAAGTCTCCCTTAGGTGCGAATTCCATTATCTGCACTACCACGTAGTTGTTAGTCCTTCTTACAACAGCCCTAAGTTTTTGTCCAGACTTAACCATCCTATACCTTCTATAGTAGTTAGTTTTTCCTTCCCTCCTTCTTCTGAGAGGAACCTTGTAGCTAGCACCTCTAGCCATATTATCTCACCTGTATACCCATGGCCACTAAGTGCCTCTTAAGGTCGGGTAAGTTCTTAAAAGCTCCTCCCTTAGCTAGTCTGTAAAGCCTTCGATAGGTAGCAGTATCTATAACATCGTTATCTCTGAGCCACTTAATAAACCTTCTGATCTTTCTTACAGTCTTAACCCACCTTTCATGCGGGTCTTCTCTCGCTCCTTTAGCTCCCTTTCTTTTGCCTGGACCCCTTCTATGACCCCTCTTCCTTTTCTCATGTCTTTCCTTCCACCTTCCTCTCGAGTTTCTTCCTGAGGGTTCAGCCCATATCACACCCTCCTTAATTAACTTCCTCACATCCTCCTTAGTTAGAGCAGACTCTATATCAGCAACTCTCTCAGGGTCAAACCTAACCCTATTCTCACCTACATTTAGTATCTCAGCAGCCAGCCTCCTCTGCAGTATTAGGTCTACCATCATGTACCACCCGGATTAGCTACTCGGAATCCCATCTCTTGAGCTTTTTTGATTATTTCCAGCCTCTTTCTTAGTCCTACGGTAGAGCTAATATAGACTACGTTCCTTGACGGGTCTAAACCACTGAGATCTCTCAAATTACTGACTACTACTGGCTTAAGACCAGAGGGATGAAGACCCCTAATAGCTGACGGCGTTCCATATCCAGCTGATGCTACTGGAGGATGACCTTTGAGTCTTAACCTCATTGGGTTATCCTTACCCCTCGGCTTTCTCCACTTCGGGTCTTTCCTGAACTTCGAGAACTTCCACCACTTATTTCTATAGAAACACAGCTTTAGCTTCTTCTTGATGAGCTTCTTAGCCTCGCCAGGGCTTATCTGACTACTCACTACTACCACCTCAATCAGCGTAACCTCTTTCGTAAATGTAGATCCCGTCCACAAAAACCCTTCTATCGAACTCTCTTATCTTAGTCGCTTGCTCTATGTTAGCAGCTGTTTGAGCTACTGCCTCAAGGTCGCATCCTTCAACGATAACGTCAGTCTTACTTACTGTGACTCTTACGTTTCCAATTATTTTAGCTACTCTAGGTGCTTTCTCCCCAATAAAGTTTTCGATGTACACCTTATCACCTTCTACTCTAACTGTTACTGGAAAGTGGGAGTATACTATCTTAAGCTTGTATCTATAGCCTTTCGTAACGCCATCTATCATATTCTTAATGTGTGATACTATTGAGTAAAACTGCGCTTTCCGCTCTCTATTAGCAAAGTAGGTCTCAAGAGTTACAACTCCTTCATCAACCTTCATAGCTATTCCTTTAGCGTAACTAAAGTCCCTCTCGACTACTCCCTTAGGTCCCTTGACTCGTACTTTTTTGCCCTCCAGCTCTACACTAACTCCCGCCGGAATAGCTATCTCCTCCCTTAGCCTAACAGCTCGAGCCATCATTATCCCCTAGTAGACGTATGCTATTAGTACACCACCGATCTTTCTCTCTATAGCTTCTATATGCGATATCACTCCCTGAGAAGTAGAGAGCACTAGTATACCTATATCACGAGACGGTAGGTAACTCTTTAGCCAATCCGGCATCCTCAGCAGATCAACGTACTTAACTGAATACCTTGGCTTAATGGCTCCGCACTTGTTTATTCTACCTAAGAGCTGTACTTTAAGCTTCCCCCACCTCCCATCATCAATGTGCTCGAACTCCCCGATGTAGCCATACCTCTGCATCACTCTAAGAACAGACGCAACCAATTTTGAAGACGGCATTAGTAGAGCCTCTCTATTACCTCTCATCTCGTTATTGTATATTGTTGATAAGGCGTTTGCGAGAGTATCTACCGACACCATAATCTCACCCTACATGTACTTCCTAAACCCGAGCTGCATCGCTACCTCCCTAAAGCACTGCCTACACAAGTAGAGACCGTACTTCTGTATTACCGCATCTCTACTACCACATCTACGGCACATTTGAACTCCTTTTCCATACCTCCTAATTATTGGCCTTCGGTACTTACCCAAACCCGACCACCTTAACGCCTAGCTTAGTCATGAAGAATACTGCTGCCTCTTCTCTACTCACTCGGTGTCTTCTAGGTATACTAGATCTACACCTTCTCCTCCTCATAACTCTGTATCCAGGTCTCTCTAACTTCACTGTTACATCCATTCCAAAAATCCCTATATCCGGATCGTACTTTGCTCCAGGAAGCACTATATGCTCCTTTATGCCAAAAGAAACGTTACCGTAGTCATCGAAACTCGAATACTTGATTCGACGACCAATAGCGGTTAGTGCCTTATCGAGAAACTCCAAAGCCCTAGAACCCCGTAGTGTGACAGCAACTGCTATAGGCTCTCCCTTCTTTATATTAAATTCTTTAATAGTTCTCTTAGCCCTCCTAAGAGACGGCTTCTGGCCAGCTAGTTGTTCAAGCAGTTTTGCAGCCTTCTCCAACCTCTCGCCGGACGCCCCCACACCCATGTTGATAACAACCTTAGCCACCCTAGGCTCAAGCATTTTGTTAGAAGCCCACCTACTAGTGAACTCCTTAATCTTTTCCTCCACTACTTCCGTCGCTGACACTTCATTTCACCGGTTTCACAGTTATCGGCAGAGCAATTTCTGGCTTTTCAGTGCCTACTACGAAAACTTTATCTAGCGATGTATAGAAGTTGCCACCAGAGATATCCTCCAGAAGGACTAGCTTTCTGTAGTGGCGCATCCCCTCGCTTATACTTACTACTCTACCGACCCTACCCACGTTCATGCCGCCTACGACCGTCGCAAGAACTCCCTTCTCCATAGGTATATAGCCTAGCAACTTACTGTCAGGAATTGAGATCTTTAATACAGACATCGTGGTGTACTTCCTCGCCTCTTCAGCAGGGACCTCCACGTTCCTACCGTCATGTAAGTTCAACTGAATCTTTCCTCCTTTAAGTGTAGTCTTATTTTCGATTCTACACAACTTAAACGATGCTTCCTCCTTAGATATCGGGATAAGCGCTAAAACCTTTACGGGTACTGGGACTACTCTAAATAACTCTCCTGTATCTACTATCTCGAGAACATCCATCAAACCTACTGGAAACTTGTAATCACGTCTAACGCGTCCATCGACCTTAAAGTGACCTTCAGCTATCAGCTTTCTAGCCTCTCTATAGGTCTTAGCGTATCCAATGACGTCCCTAATTACGATCAGAAGCGGGAGAGATTTACTTATCGAGTGTGGACCAGGTGATGGTTTGACGGTCCACACAGCCTCCTTTCTCAATAGAGGCCAGAACTCTGGAGCAGCCAATCTCTTCAAGTGCCTACTACCTCCCATTCTACCCATTACCTACCACCTCTCGAAGCAGCCTTTCTTCTCGCAATGATCTTCTCCCTCACCTTATCCACCTTACCGAGCTTAACTATAACTACCTTAGACGGATGTATGGGGTAAGGCACAGGAGTTCCATCAGCCTTCTTTACCGTTATTCCCTCAACATACAGCCTAACTCTCTTGAGGTCGACCCTTAAGACCTTTCCCTCGTGACCAGCCCAGTCACCTCTAACAACTCTCACTACGTCATCCTTTCTAACTGGTAACCTCTTAACTCCGTACTCCTTCTCGAGATCTTCTGAGAGAGGAGCATTAAAGTACCTGTGTTTAGAGTGTAAGTAGGCCCTAAAGAAAGCTAACCTCTGTTTGCGGGGTTGCTTACTAATCTCTCGTGCTACCATAATAACCACCTTAAACCACGAGTGTCGCTAAGTTGGCTATCCCTGGCCATCTCTCAGCAGCCTCTCGTGAGACCGGTCCCCTTATTTCACTACCCTTAGGATTACCCTCCGGTGTAACTATAACGCAAGCATTGTCCTCAAACGCTATCCAGCTTCCATCCGGTCTCCTATACGGCTTACGCTGCCTAATAACTACTGCCTGCATTACCTGACCTACTAGTTCTGTTTTACCTCGTTTAACTGTTACTACGATTAGGTCCCCCACGGTAGCGAAGGGAACCCTCCTCAACCTAGTTTTAACTCCCGTTACACCAACCATCATCACTTCTTTAGCACCGCTGTTATCTGCTACATTAAGTCTAGTTCCATTAATAATTCCCGGAGACCTCCCTAGTCTACTAAACCTGGCTGTAGACTTCACCGTACTCATTCAGTACCACCCCTGCGGATTGCGCCTAGAACAACCCAGGCTACAGATTTAGCTAGAGGTCTCGTTTCACCTATCAAGACTGTGTCTCCTGGAGATACCTTTATACAGGGAGGTAAGTAAGCGTGTATTCTAGACCTACGCTTCTCGTACCTACGGAATTTTCTAACATATACTAAGTAGTCTCTCTCGATAACAACCATCTTCGACGCTCTTGCCTTGTAAACTCTGCCTTCTAATAGATTACCACGAACTTTCAGATGACCGTGCCACGGGCACTTCGGGTCAGAGCATGCTTCTTGCGGAGGATTGAGCCCCTTATAGCTTATCCCAATATTGTTTAGTTTAACTCCTTCACTCATATTCCTCACCAACACATCTTAACCCTCTCCTCAGGGTTATTAAGGATCTCCTCACCTCTAACTATCACTAAGCTATCTGAACTAGGTAGCTTAAAAGAAAATCTTCCGTAGCTCTTTGGGACCTTAATTTCGCGACCCGAGGACTCGACGAAGAGCATGTTCCTGGTTTCCCACACGACTACTCCACTAAGTCCTTCAAGTCTTTTGTCGCTATGTTCTAATACACTTACTTCCAGTCCTATTAGCTCATGACATTTAAGGTTGCTTCTTGAATACTTCACTTACTTACACCTCTCTTACGCTCCTCGTTAAGGACTGTAAGGATGCGGGCTATGTTCTTTCTCACTATCCTTATTCTCGCAGTATTTGTCAGTGTACCTACTCTAGCCTGAGTCCTCAACTTCAGTAACTCCATCCTAAGCTCTCCGAGTAGCTTAACCCTATCCTCTGGACTCATTTCCCGTATTTCTTTAGCTGATAAACTCACTTAACACCACCTCCAGCTTCCTGAGGCACTTGCGGTGAAGCCTCCTGTGTTTGCGCTTTAACGACGACGAGATCGTCGGGAGTGCCTGGTTTGACTATGATGACCTCGATGCCGTAAATACCGGGCTTTAGGAGAACACTCGATATAGCTCTATCGACAAGCCTGTCAGAGTGTCCTCCGGTCTTGTATACTTTCCCGGCCTTGACCTTTTCATACCTCGCTCTCTCGGAGGTCAACTTGCCACTAATCACTATCTCACAGCCAACGGCTCCAGCAGCCATAATCCTCCTGAGGGCGACAAACGCCGCACGCCTAAAGTGATAGCCCTTCTCGAGGGCTAATGCTATCCTGGACGCCATAACTCTAGCACTAAGCTCTGGAACCTCGAGACCAGTTACAGTGATCTGAGGATTTTCTAACTTGAAGTACTTAGAAAGAAGGTCGGCTAATTTCTTTATTTGCTGACCCCTTCTACCTATGACCATGGCAGGCCTATCCGCATATATAATTACTCTATCACCGAGAGGAGTTCTAAAGAGGTCGACACCGGCGTACCCGGCTTTAGAGAGAGTTTTAGCAAGATACTCATCGATCTTCAATCTAGTGACGTTCATTTCGAGAAAGTACTTCTTTATGTCTACCATAGCTTACACCTCTTTTACCATGACTTCAACGTGAGTCAGAGACCTGAATTTAGGTGTAGCTCTTCCGAAGGCTCTCGGCATCCACCTCTTTAAGTAAGGACCTCTATGCGCTGCTGCGTGTATAATTACTAATCTCTCCAGATCCAACCCCTTTGATTCCGCGTTATTCTCTAAATTGTTTAGAAGCCTAAGAATATACTTCGCCGCTTTCACAGGGTACCTCCCAATAGGTGAACTCCACTTGGGAAAACTATCCGAAAGACCGGGTTTATGCGCTATTGAAAGCTTGTATCTAGCGTAAGGTACAGCCTTCTTCATAGCAATTACATCCTCGAGGAACTTCTTGGCTTCACTGAGTTTCTTACCTCTTAATATCTTAAGTATCTCGTAAGCTTCCTTCCTAGATATAGGTGCGTCCCAGATCATAGCCTTCGCTACTCGCGACTCATCCCGCAACTTTAGCGAGTAGCTCCATACCGGCATACTCCAGACCAAACCTTAGTGTTTGGACTAAGCCTTATAAGCTTCTGGTATGTATAAAGAAGTACTTTCTATTAGTAGTGCGTTATCTCAACACAATCGGGTATTATCACACAAAACCTTAGAAGGATGTAAGAGATGTTCTATAGCTTTAGAGAATACTAAGCCGCATGCCTTTAGGAATCGCTTTCCCGTTTACAGTATTTGTCAAGATAGTTTTCTAAAACGGCGGTAGACCTCCTGTTAGCTATTAAGGTATAGTCGGAGACACCACTTCTTATCTTGATCACGTAGATCTCGCAGTAAAATACATCCCCGCCTTTTATAGCCTCACTGGGGTTTATCCCCATGTACTTGAGTAACCTTCCCTCATTTTTGTCTAGCACCTCTATTTTTCTCCTACTCTTTCTTACGGAGAACCGGCATCGTCCTTCGCTAAAAATAAGCTTCGCATGCCTTGGTACAACACTGCTAACTTCTCGTGGTGATAGTGAACCTTTAGTTTTGTACGATTCCAAAACCCGCAAATCAAGAAATACCTCAGCAACACCATTCTCGTTTAGTAATATGGTAGCTGGCACTAAAAACCTGCCACTCCTATATAAAACCCTGACTTTTTTCAACCTTTTGCCACACCGATGGGTCTCAAGCGCGCTACCAGCTTAGCTATCTTTACCTTGTGGCTAACTATGGCCACTCTATCGACGTCCTTATATGCTCCAGGAGCCTCTTCAGACACGACCCTCGATGTTGCTGCTCTTATATAAATCCCCCTCGAACTAAGCTCTTGAGTAACGCTCTGAGGTCTGTAAGTCCTAATAGCTGCTTCTCTCGACATCCATCTTCCAGCACCGTGAGCTGCCGAGTAGAAAGTTCTGCTACCCTCTGGTATACCCACCATAACGTAACTTGAAGTCCCCATAGAGCCGGGTATTAACACTACCTGACCTATGGATTGGTGCGCTCTGGGTATATCCGGATGACCCGGTGGAAAGGCTCTAGTGGCTCCTTTTCTGTGAACAACTAGTTTCAAGCGTTTTCCATCTACAACGTGCTCCTCAATTTTAGCTATATTGTGTGCTACATCGTAAATTATTTGGAGACCTAGCTTATCTGGATCTACGTTGAACACCTTTCCAAAAGACTCCCTAACCCAATGAGTTATAAGCTGCCTATTAGTCCACGCGTAGTTGGCTGCTGCTGCCATAGCAGCAAAGTAGTCTTCTCCTTCCTTAGTCTTTATGGGTACTGAAGCAAGCTCTCTGTCCGGAGGTGTTATACCGTACTTCCTCATGGCTCGCTCCATTATTACCAAGTAGTCACTGGCCACTTGGTGTCCTAGTCCGCGAGAACCTGTATGAATCATCACCATGATCTGCCCCTCATGCTCTATCCCAAGCACCTTGGCTACATCAGTATCGTAGATCTTGTCTACCACTTGAACCTCGAGGAAGTGATTTCCAGCTCCCAAAGTACCTAACTGAGGAGCTCCACGCTCTTTAGCTACTTTACTAACCTTACTCGGATCTGCTCCACGCATAGCGCCTCTTTCCTCTATGTACTCGGGGTCTTCGGGCCATCCGAACCCTTTGCCTATAGCCCACTCCACACCGTCGTGCAAAACTCTATCTAACTCAGATAAAGTGAGTTTAACCTTTCCAGTACTTCCAACACCGGATGGAACATTGTGAAATATGGTGTCAATAAGCTCCTTTAGCTTTGGTCTAACATCGTCTATGCTCAAGTTAGTCCTCAGCAACCTGACTCCGCAGTTGATGTCATAACCTACTCCACCAGGAGATATAACTCCTTCCTCGTAATCCATTCCAGCCACTCCACCTATCGGAAAGCCATACCCCTGATGACCGTCCGGCATGACGTAGGACGCTGAAACTATTCCGTTTAAGCAAGCAACATTTGCTGCTTGAACTAGAGTCAGATCCTCTCTCATCTTGCTAATGAGGTAGTCATCAGCGAATATAACTGCGGGAACTTTCATGCAGTTCTTGTAGTCCCTGGGGATCTCCCATGTATACTCATCTATTCTCTTTATGGATACCTTGGGAGGAGGTCCCCTATACGCAGCTTCTTCGAACACGGCCTTCACCAGTATACTAGGTGCCTCTGGTGCTAATAACTCTAAGCACCATACTTTATCACAAGGCATCCGTATTCCAAAGGAGTTCGTAAGAACCTGAGAAGCTCATAACACAGTTCTCACCAACTTCACTTAGAATGCTGCTGACTATTCCCACGAACTCCGCCTCTAGAACTTTGAAGCAACTAACTTTCCTAGCTACGTAGATACCCTCTGTGGATGCCTCAACGTAACAGGATTTTGAAATAAGGGATTGATAGATCCGTGTTATGAAGTCACGTGCGTTGACCTGAGACGACAGAAACAACTCAACGACAATCATGTTGACGCTTGGTGGAGTATAGAGTATCGATACCGCAGCATCTCTTAACAGATTCTTACTACAACTAAAATCAAACCTCATTCTTATAGTGTTAGCAACATACTCCTCAGCTTCTATTAAGATCGTCTTGAGAGTCTCTAAGGGTATAAGACCTTTAAAGAACTTGCTTAAGCACTCTAAGCCTGTTTCCTTACTACTACTTGTATCAGCCGATACTTTACCATTACTACTCGAAGCACTCCCTTTCAGGACTTCTGAGTATGATTAATAAAGGATAAAGACAGTCTGATGTTGTTCAGAAACCTGTATTGAGAATTGAAGTACGTTCCCAAACTGTGGGAGGTACCGTAATCAATATTACTTCATTGCCACAAACAGTGTGGACCTAGTCGCTTTAAGACCTGGCTCACCGTGCTCTACTTTCTTTGTTGTTATAGCAAACTCTCCTAAGTAGTGTCCTATCATCTCTGGCGTGATCTTTACTGGAACATACTCCTTGCCGTTATATACAGCTATAGTTAACCCCACCATCACGGGGAGTACTATTGCGTCTCTTACATGAGTTTTTACCACTACGTTTTTCCCGCGAGCTAGCATCTCTCTAGCTTTAAGAACCTTCCTCAGTAGCTTTAGTCTCTCTGGCTCATCCCTCTCAGACTTCAGCATACCGTATTCAACCATCTTAACTCTTATCTCCGGGTCTGACATTCTCAAGAGGCTTCTTCTAGCTCTAGCAGGCAGGAGTTTCACTAGCTCGTCCATAGGCATGTTCATAAGCTCCTCTAGCGACTTACCCCTATACCTGAACTTAGTCCACTCGGGCGGTAACTCAATCCTTGCATCAGGCGTGGTCTATCCCCCCTACACCTTGGCTATCAGCTTAATAAGCTACCTCTTTGTCCTTCCCGTTCTTTTAGCAGCTATGTGACCTACCTTACGCCCTGGTGGTGCGTTTCTGGATACTGTCGAAGACCTCGAAACGCTCTGGTGAGAGCCACCACCGTGTGGATGAGATACTGCGTTCATCACTACTCCCCTAACCCTCGGCCATTTTCTTGCTTTAACTTTCCACTTGTGGTACGATAGCCCAGCTTTTAGTAGCGGTTTTTCCGGCCTACCAGCACCCGCTGGAACACCTATAGTAGCTCTACAGCTTCCCAAGAGTGTCCTCTGCTCACCACTCGGTAAAAGCACTATTACATAGCTTCCCGACTTACCCAGCACTACGGAGTAGCTTCCGGCTTGCCTAGCGAGTTTACCACCGTCACCCGGCCTTAGCTCTATGTTAAAGACCTTCGTGCCCTCGGGTATTTTGTTTAGTGGAAGGATGTTTCCGACAGCTATCGGAGACTGAGGTCCTATGTAGATCACTTGTCCCACGTAAACGCCTTCAGCTGCTGGAGTGTAAAACTCCGACCCGTCTTCCAGTACTACTCGTGCTAAAGGTACCCAACGCCCAGGGTCGTGAACTAGCTCTACTACAACTCCCCTCTTAGTGCTCTCAGTAAGAGTAGGGTACCTCGCTGGTGCTACCCTTAGATGGGACGGGCTCCTGAATACCGAAGTCCCTCTACCAGCTCTCTGCGACAGTATCCTCTTACCCACTTAGACCACCCGCTACACCATACCTAACTTAGTGGCTACGTCTGATGCCTTATATTCTTGAGTTAGCCTAACGTAAGCCTTCTTCTCTCCTTTAGGCGTAATCACAGTTCGAACTTTCAGTACTTTAACACCAAATAGTTCCTCAACCGCTCTCTTGACGTCGTGCTTAGTTGCCTTTAAGTCAACTATGAAGATGAGCGTATTGTATCTCTCCATATAAGCTATTGCCTTCTCGCTTGAGACTGCTGCTTTAATCACGCTATGTAGCTCGCTCACAGTGTTATCACCTCGAACTTCTCTCCTAGCTTACTGAGAGCACTAGCTGTAATTACCATGAGCCTGCCGGGGTGGCCCCCAGGGGCTAGGTGCATAACACTAAGCAGTTCCACAGAGACCACCTCAACACCGGGTAAGGCTCTGCCTGCTCTAACAACGGGACTCTTTCCATTCGAGACAACTATTAGTAAAGACCTCGGCTCATCATATCTTCTCCCTCTCATCTTGCCTTTGCCAGCCCTAATCTTTGTTCCTCTGCGAGCTCTAACAACGTCATCCCATACCTTGAGAGTCTGTAGAACCTTCTTTAATGCCGATGTCCTATCTATGTTCTCTAGATCGTCTATAACAACTACCGGCAGAACGGGTGCTGAGAACTTGTGGCCCCTCAGCCTAACGAGCTCAATGTTGGAGGTAGCAGCTAGTGCTGACGCTAGAGCGAGCAACTTCTCTTTTTTATTTATTCTCTCGTGTATTACCTTAGCTGTAGTAGGTGGAAAAGCTAGTCGACCACCTTTGACTTGGGGAGCGAATACTGCTCTGCCGTTATCGAGTCTAGGAACTCTGGCTACTGAGTAGTTTATTCCCCACGATTCACCGACCCTTCTCTTACCTGCTAGCTCGTCTCTACCTTTAGGCTGTACACGCGCTGTTAAAGCCGATAGAAACGCCCTCCTTATTACGTCTTTCCTAACTGGGACAGAAAAGACTGGTGGCAGCTCTATTTCCTTCACGACATTTCCATCGAGACCGTAAAGCGGTACCTTCTTCAGCGCTACTTCAACTGGTAACACTATTGTCCTCATGCTCACCGCACCCTACTGCTTGCTTTCCAAGCTAACGTATACAATTTTAGGAGGCTCTAATATAGCTTTTGCTGGTGGTCTTATAGGCCATCGAAGTACTATAGGCCTCTTTGGTGGACCAAAAACGCTGCCTAGAAGCAGGACATAGGTAGACCTAATTACCCCGTAGTGGGGAAAGCCTCCGGATGGCGTGATCTCGTGTCCGTTATTACCTATGTCGAGTATCCATTTGTTAAAGTCCGTTCTTCTATGAAAACCCATCTGACCGGCTTGTGGCACCGTACTGAGGGAGCCCATAGCGGGAGAACGGGCCCCGATTCTTCTGCTTCCTTTCCTGTGCTTATGCCATTTAGGAAGTTCTCTAACACCGAACCTCTTAATAACTCCCTGAAAGCCCTTACCCTTAGTAACACCTATTACATCAACAAATTGACCAGCAGAGAAGACGCTGGAAACATCGAATGGTTTCCCAAGAGCTGATAGCACGTAGTTTACTCTATCGTAAATGCTTCCACCTCCAACTTTAACCTCTAAGATGTCTGGAACTTTCTTACTCAAGCCTCCGGTTAACTTGGGCTGGGTTACTGCTATTATCGCTACGTCGACTACTTTGTCTACGTGGCTTAGAACCATCTTGGCTCTCTGCTCGTTCTTCTGCGGGTCCACGGACAGTGTCGATATTTTGCGCCACAGCTCTAACTCTCTCGGCGGCTCTGCCCACACCTCAGTTAGTGTCTTAAGACCACCCATGCTTCCATAAGTATAGAATCTCGCACCTATCGAAACCATTGGGGGAGCTTCTATTACTGTAGCTGGAACTGTGATCTCTTGACCGTACGTCATAGAACCCGGTCTGTTATCTACTATAACTAGGTGAGTCATTCCAGCTTTATAGCCTACAAAAGCTAGTGGCTTTGGGCTAGCTAGGTCTACTTCAGGCCACGATCTTACTCTTGGGAGTATTCTCTGCGCTCTCTTTCGTGGTCTTACCCCTAAACTACCCCTACGTGGAGCTGAGTGCTTTCTTCGTGCCACCGCTACCGCCTTACCTACTTCACTAGCAGTATTCAACTTTAAAGCTTTTTGATTATGTACTCCCTACAGCTTCCGACATATAGCCAGTAGTTAAGACAGAAGGTCAGGCTTCGGGAGATACCTCACAGCTCGGTACTCGGCTTCCACATCATCCACTCGCTGATCAGCTATAACACTTAAAAACTACGGAATGCACAACTCTCGGTGCGTGAAATGGGTGGTAGGCAGAAGACTACTCTCTTCATGGGAATAGGTGAGAGTGGAGGCTCTAAAGAAGCCGAAAAAGCTAGGGGCGAAAGTAGGAAGCAATCTACTAAAGAGAAAGAGAAAAAGGGTAAGTAATCGGGATACTAGTGTCTAGATGGCCTCCCCCGAGAGGACCACATTCTGTAGCTGTAGTGATACCTTCATCAAACATTGCTCTATATAAAGACCTGAGACTAAAAACAAGAATGGTTGGAGACTATGTTAGAGCCCTAGCTGTGTTCAGGGTTTCAACTCTTGCCATATTTAAAGACCCGGATTCCACTATAGAAGACTACAATCTCTTTATAAAGATATCGAGATACATGCTTGTACCACCCTACCTACGTATCAAAACTGAGGCACTAAGTGAAGACCTTCGGTTTGCTGGAATATTGCCTCCACTGACTATCTATCCTCATAACCCAGAAGGTAGACAGATAGTCGCTGGAGACATCAGGTTCGGGTTAGTGCTTAGCGAACATGGTCTAGTAGATATAGGTTGGGAGAAGCCTTGTAGGCTACTCGACGTATACTACGCTAGACCTGGCGACATAAAGCTAGTCAAACTAGAAAGCACGGAGCCACTATTATGTCGAGAAGTTATTGACCCCCCTATTTACGCTGGTTACAGAGTTGTAAACCTGGCGGATAGTGATAGTCTTACCGACTTTCTCAAGCACTACGACTTAGTTATAAACACTAGCAAAACAGGCGTTAACGTCCTCAATATCCTCGAGGATAGAGAAATCCTCAATAGGATAGGTAGTGCCAGATCAATATGCCTGCTGTTCGGTAATCCAAAGAAGGACTTTGACGAACTTGCTGGGAAAAATGTAAAGACGGATCTCATATTAAACTTTATTCCAAATCAAGGAACTTTAACTGTCAGGACGTACGAAGCACTAGTGGCATCTTTAGCTATACTCAACCTTCTGCTTGAAATATATCACGCGAAACACTAAACACTCCTGGACTAAGTCTGCGCCACCATAGAGATAGAACAGTTCAACCTCGACATAGGTCAACACCTGCGAAAGTATACACGATCTCTTTATAGTACTAAGCGAACTCTCTATCTTAGATCAAGGTGGAAGTCGAGATACTTTAGTCAGATACTTAGCAAACCTTGTGGTGAAGTATTCTCACTGAACCGTTATTTAGCTTTTTAGTTTGTTAGAATCTTTACAGTAGGACTTCCATGAAGGTAGTAGCGAGATATTTCGCAATACTAAGAGAAATAGTTGGGGAGAGTAGCGAGGAGCTAGCCTTTGATTCTTGTCGCGTAACTGCTAGAGGGATTCTAGAAACAGTGTCCCATAAGCACCCGGAGCTATACGAACTTGTTTCTAGAGGACTCGTTCTATTAATACACAGGGGAAACATGATCAAAGAGTTAGACAACGAACTTGACTTATGTCTAGACCCTACCGTAGATCTAATCCCTCTTTCTGCGGGTGGTGAAAGGTCTGCTGAAGCCCGCATTCTATTCGAACGAACCGTGAACACCGAGGCCTTCTTACGTGATCTCTTAAGTAAACTAACTCCAGAAAACGGTGCTGTAGCACTATACTTTGGCATAGTTAAAGGTGAGGTGGATGGTAGTAAAGTTAAAGAGCTCAAGTATGAGCACCATAAAGACTATACAGAGAAAGCTCTTGAAAAAATTGCTTTAGAGGCCTCGAAAATCGATGGTGTGAAGTATATTGCTGTACACCATAGCATAGGTACGTTTAAACCGGGAGACGTAGTCTTTGCTGTAGGAGTCGTTAGTCGAGGAAGAAAGGGCGCTATTGAGGCACTACAGGAGGTAGTCGAGAGAGTGAAAAGCGAGGCAGCAATCTGGAAGATCGAGGTGAGGGAAGAGGGGGCATTCTGGGTTATAGGAGATGGTGTGAGAATTCGTTCTAAATCTGCGAATTCTTAGTCACGCAATTGGGAGTTCACATATAATCCAGTTATCCCGCTTGATTGATTAAACCCTGGATTCGGCAGAAGACGGTCCCCCGGTTTTTCTATTTAGCCTACTCTTCACGATCTCGAGCGTGTCGCTTATGGTCTTCCAGTGATTTCCTTGCCAGTACACTTTGCGGCACTTACTACAGTACCAGAACGTATCGTACTTGTTTAGGACTTCTGGTGGTACAAGAGAAGCTATTTGAGCCTTAGGCACTATTGATAGTCTATTGTTGCAGAGAGGGCATCTAGTATTGCCCTTATCAAAATCTATGCTTAAACCTAGTTTTTCTGCTATTAATGTAAGCATGTCAGCTATTTCCGTTAGCTCTGGAGGAATGTATACAGACATCAGGTTCTTTTTAATCGCTCTCCTGTGCAACCCCAAGTCTCTAGTGATTATGATCCTACTATCACGTATAGCTAAACTGAGGATATCTCCATCTTGCATTTTTCTGGAGTACTCAGTATCGTAACCTAGCACTCTCAGCCAGCGAGCTAAATTACCTAGCATGCTATCTACGACGACTTTAACCACTATGTAGCATCCATGCATTAAGCTTACGAAGACTTTTATAGATCTCGTCGTTTAAATGTGCGTAGACATGTAGTCAGCAGGTTGTAGTACTAAGTGCGGACTACCTCACACTAAAGCTCTAAACTGTACTTCTCTCTGCTAAAGCTAGTCACTTTTAGGCTCTTCTTTTGTTGTCAAGATTTTTAAAGCTTTTTCAGTTATGTGTACAAAAAACTTTTCTTCCGTAGTAGTTGTTACTCTAATTAATCCCCTCAACTCTAAAACCATTAACAACCTAAGGAACTCACTAAATGAGATATCGCTAGCTTTTCTAAGTTCCATAAAGAGGGCGTCGCCAGCCATCGTACCGCCTGCTCTAGCTACAGTCTCCAGAACAACAACCGTTGGCACTAATTGCTGAGCTCTCTTCATATATGACCAACCTTAGTATCTAGGAAAACCTTATAAGCAAGTGAACTTGGAGAGTAATCGAAGAATAGCATTACCGCAAATTAAAGCGAATCGTAGATACTTGCGGAATCAGTGAGAATAGAGAAAGATTCAGGAAAGTTTCAAGTTTACAACCGAAAATCGCATCTAAGGTTATTACGACTCAATTACATAATATGTCGAAACGCTATAGTAGGTAAACGTGGTCGTATAGAGCAATATCACCTGGAACTATGGGTTTCCTAGGATTGAAATGAAAGAGCCGAGATTAAATAGCCGATGCTTGTTGATTTACTAACGAGAGCAGGTATAAGCATAGCTATTACTAAGATACCTCGTGTGTATGATATTTTCGGTGATCACTATACTCACCGATATTATAGTTAGTTTAGCTCAACACCTTCTAAACTCCGGGTCCTGTGACTAAAGACGTTTGAACTCTATATCTATAGTTAGAGGGTGTTGTGCGTATATAGCTGTAGTAAGTAAAGTAACTAGTAGTATAGTGAAAAGACTAGAGCTGTAGTGTCCTCACTTAGTAGCAGGCGATACATAACGCTCTTATAAGCTTTTATAAATAGTATTGTAGTTTGACTCATAAGGCAGTACTGTTGGAGACTAACTATTTTCTTCACTCCAAAGCTTTTAGTCTATCCACCGCTTAAATGCTATAGCTATTCTCCTATAGATCTCAAACAGCAGTTGCTTGGCTTTATCTTCATCTAAACTGAGGTCTAAGGCCTTAAGAAACTCTAAGTCTACCTTGAGTCTCATAGGGTCGACGTGTGCTGAGTTTTCACTGTACTGCTCCGGTATTCTTCGAAGGTTGACGCTGGATAGTTCATCGAATTTACTCGAGAGCCTCATGAGAGTACTCTCACTCAATCTACTCACATCTAGTACTGGTAAAAGCCTCCAGTGGGCCATTTTCAGCCTCATCCACCTCCCCCTCGTCTCCTCTCTATTTGCGATAATGGAGAGCAACCCCCACGTCGTGTTGAACCATAACACGAGAGCCTTCTCGGCATCGACCCCCAAGTTCTTTAGTCTTACAGCATAGAATACGTTGGATAGTACAGGAATATCCGAGAATAGTGCTGTAATGTGGGTTGTATCTAGCCATATCCTATCCGGGAGCAACAGCCTCCCAGAAAATTTTTTGTAGATTTCGGCTGCTTTGTCGGTCTTACAAGTTGCGTAAGCGTTCGGCTTCACGCGCATCACCGACCTAACTTCCTCTCTACCACCGTACACTATGGGGTAGGGTGTCGCAGCACTTGCGTAACTGAAGTGTTCATGAAACATAGGTGAATGCACGCCCATGCTCTCTACAAGCTCCATCAATCTAACTACCGGAACTCTTATACCTAGAACGCTGAGATCTCCTTTTAAGGTATTCAAACCAAAGCTCACAACTTCACTCTCGGGTAAGAAGACCAGCCTGTTCCAATTATCGAGGTTTTCTAAGAGCTCGCTTCTACTAACCCTTAGAACAAGGCATGATGTACCGCAAGGTAACTCTACCAAGTCCCCGCTACTTCGGATTAACTCCTCCGATAAGAGTGTGGCTTCTAGAGCGGAGCTCGGCTTTTTTAGTAGGTTTATGAACTTCGTTACTTCTTCCGGACTATGGCTATCAACCCTCCTAGCAATAACTAAACACTCGCTTAGGCTCGTGCCCTCAGAGAAGTTATAACCTTTCTCGAAGTCACTACTGACAACTACGTACTTCAAGTGGAACTTGTCTGCGAGCAGCGCTCTAGCGAGAAACCAGGATATTCCCGAGAGGAGATTTCTCGGAAGAACAAAAGCTATTACCCCACCCGGTTTGATATGTCTGTAGGCTAGGTAGAGAAACAAGAGCCCTTCCCCAGCTTGCCCGATGCTGTAATACTGGTCGAGTTCCATCTTCTTAGCCTGGTCAATACTGCTCAGGCAACTTAGAGACTTCAGATACTCATGCTCTCTTGAGAACAACTCTTCTGCTACGGAGATGAGTTTCGAGCGAACTCTTTTACGCAGTTCATCGTATCTTCTAAGGAAGTTTCTCCTGACATTTTCGTCTGCTATAAACCCGAAGAGCCCTCTTTTACCTTCTTTGTACTCCTCACCCACTCTCCCCGTGGCCCTAGTGAACGGAGGATTCATTACTATAACATCGTACGAATCTGGTATCTCTATCTTCTTGCCGGTAATTTCAGTCACTGACACCCTTCCAATAACTCCGAGCACATCCTTCTCTATGTACTGCGATAGGCTCACGACCTTTTTACTGTTCTCGAGAAGCTCCAGTGAACCGAGCCAGACCCCCCTCTGCGGGATGTAGCCTAGGTAGACCGTGACTATGTTCTCTCTAGTTACGGATGTGGGAGACATAAGCGCGAGATTTATGGTGGTTATCTGGGTTGCGTATCTAAGCGCATCTAGACCGTAGACACCTTCTTCGACGAGTTTTTTCTCGATATCTGGACACTCTAACTCATGAAAAAAGCAGAGGACTCTAGCGATCCTTGAGGCGTTGTACAACGATGCTGAAAGTAGGGTTCCACTACCACACGCGAAATCAGCTATCTTCAACCTTGCCACGCGCTCCAGAATCTTTTTAGCCTCCTCTCTTGAGAGCTCGGTGGGGTAGTCCAAGTTAAGAGCAACTCTTAGAGCTAGAGCTGTGAGCATGTATGCTGACGGAACCTCCGTATAGA
Source organism: Thermoproteota archaeon (assembly GCA_030550455.1). Lineage (GTDB taxonomy): Archaea > Thermoproteota > Thermoprotei_A > Sulfolobales > NBVN01 > DRZP01. The sequence goes on along the minus strand of JAUQPH010000001.1, from coordinate 136,111 downwards.
ACGTGGCGAAACCTTTTCTCACAGCGATATCTCCCGTGATCTTGTGATAGATCCTCCCAGCGAAATCTCTAGCCAAGAGGTGTCTCATCTCTGATATTCGAAGCGCTACATCGACTAATTTTTCAACTTCAGTTTTCAGAGCGGGGGGAATCTCGTTCAGTATCTCTATTGCCAGCTTTAGGGCTGGCTCATAACTGATCTTAAGCATACTCTCCATAGCGCTCCTAAGCCCGTGGATGGGGTCCTTAGACTTCGTGTAACTCTTCACGGAAGGAAGTCTGTAGATGTGCCTTAAGCGCTCGTAGAACACTGTTGAGAGTAAAACTGCTAAAGCTGCCTGACCGAAAATGACTTCGGCATCTCTTATTTCAGCAACACTGAAGCCGTAGATCCTATAGAGAATATTCGCTATTCTTTCACGCAGCTGGTTACTGTTGCTTATTTTACTGGCTACATTGATGAAATCGTATATCAACTGCCTGATCCTCTCTACTTCTTCCCAGACTTCAACCTCCTCTAGCATGTACCGAGCAGCATGCCTTATAATATCCATTACTGTTTCGAGTTTAACATTCTTAAACCACCCATCCCTAGAGATCGCGGCTCTAGTCTTACTGGCAACATACCCCTCGAGACCCTTGAAGTCCCTGGGTACTAGTACTTTTGCATCAAAATCTGAGTTCTTTAATAACTCATCGATCTCTTGCCTCTCAACGTCTAAATACTGCCTAGTGTAGTGAAGGGCTATGGCTATATCAGCTAATCCCTCCTCAATTCTTTTCCTAGCATTACTCTCAGCGTCACTACTGCTATAAGAAGCTTCAATAACCACCCTAAAACCACAATAATAACACTTTATGCTCACCCCGGAGGATCTACACCTAGGTCTCTCAGATCTACAGTTAAGACCGAAGCCTTCGTTTAAAACTCTAGCTACTCTTTCGTTGAGCTCGTCCTCATGAACGAGCATGAAGTTAGCCCCTCTCGCACATCTCTACATGTACCCTGCTTAAGCAGTTATATTAAAGTACATCCGCATAAGCTACAACACCATATGCGGTCACATCGGCCATCAAAGACAAACTTCTGAGGGCTCTAGGGAGTAGCTTTATGAAGTGGAATGTCCGCAGGTTATTTAGTTTACTTATTTTTCTCGGTTATTCTGGTTACCTCTGTGGGTTTTGGGAGCTGACATAAAGGTGTATAAACAACCACGTGTTTTAGTAGCTAGGAGTCGATGAGCTAGTGAGCCGTTGGCGGGGGACAATGCTCTGTGAACTACTCTTCACCGATGGCTCCGGGGAACATAGCGACCCTCTGGAGCCGTAGGCGGGGGGATGGAGATGGTCAGGTGGGGTGAACCTGCGCCCAGAAAAACCTAAAGCAACCGAAATAACTAAAGCAACCACGCTGATGGGCGCGGGCAGCCACCTAAACCCTGTTCACAGTAATCTGAGTAATCTTATTTCAATCTCCAGTTCTACCTAGCCCGGTATCATTCATTACTTCGAGAGAGTCTTCAGAGAGGCTATAGAACCTAAACACACATATTTAACCATAAAATACACACTCACCGCTTCTCTGAAAGCTCTCCATTTTTCAGTACTTCATTCCTTAGTAAGTCCAGCAAATATGCCAGTTAAACCCTTGCCCTCGAACTCGGTTTGTAGGCAGTTGTTGTAAAATCATTTTAAAGATCAACTGTATCAGAGCACGCAAAACGGAAGAAGAGAGTGGGAATCTCATGAACAGACCTTTGAGTAGAACAACGTTTAATATAATCATAATATATCCACACTGCACGTACGATGGAGTACCAAGAGAGAATGTGATTAGAGTGGAGAAGGAAATCTATAACTAAAGACTAGTAACTAAAGAGAAACACTAAGGGGTTCGAGTTTCGGGTCGGTTGATGTTGTTTGCTGTCGACCCTTGGCTTCACAGACCTCGAAGAACCTTTCATCAGTACCCACATCGTCGGTCTCCCTCGCTCGGGGTAGCCCCGACCCACAGCTCTCCCTCATTCAGATCTGGTTCACGACCGTGGGGAAACCTCCACATCCTGGTTTTGAACGCCTACCCACTCGGGTCTTCACCACGCACTCACATCGTGGGCGGGCTCGACCCACGATAAAGCAGCTTACATCATACCTTATGAACCTTTATGAAACTCGAAATGGTTGCTCGAGGTACTGCGGATAATAGTACATGGAGAGTGTTAGAAGTCAGTTAAGAAAGAGCTTGTATAGAAGTACTTCCTAGGGGTTACCTCAGGTACTAATGGATTATAGGCAGAGATAGAGAAAAGGAACTACAACTGCGGAGTATCTACCTTCAGTAACAATAATCACGATGGAGAGGATATCTTGGAAAGCATTACTTTGAGGTCTAAGAGTGCTGGGATACCAATGATGGTTTAGGGAGCACGTGTGTTGCTACGTGTTGTACGGTAGGAGACGCTCTACGTAGATAACCTCTTTTTAAGCTTATGCTACCCTAACTATGGGGTTTAGATTGGAGGGATTGGAGAGTAAGGTCGTAAAGATTAGGGTGAAGGACTTCGCCGATCTTGTAAGACTAGCTGCTTCAGGTATAATGATGGGTCAACCTACCTACATACTGAGGCTTGTTACAAGAGGAGATGTGTGTGTTTACGGAATTATGGCGGTATTCAAGGACTTCTACAGGTATTACGGAATTCCACTCATATACTACTGGTCCGACGATGGCTGTAAAATGCCGATGGATAGAAACTACGCCGTAGTGAAATCCGATGAAACCGGTGAACACATAGAGTTAAGTAAGGGATTTAAAGCAGGAGTAATAAACGTTCCTATAATAAATGTTCAAGAAGTTCCGAGCTTTATTTGGGAAAGTGATGAACGAAAGTGACGTAATCTACTGACATACTAGAGGCCAAGCTTCGAACTTAAAACCTTAAAAGTCATGAGGCTTTACTCGGAAGGTGCGAACCCTCGGTAGCTATGTTGTATCGATCGCTGATGTTATCACGTTTCTTTTTAATGATAAGTTTTAAATTGGTTTAGCGCTCAATCCCAGAGTAGAACGTGGAGGCTAAGTAAGGCAATGACGTTAACCCATACAAACCAACACGTGAACCAACACAAGAGCTAGCCCCCCGTTTACGTAACTACTTCTGCAAGCCTATTAGAGCCCTCTTCTCGAAATCCTCACTTACTGTTCTCAATTGCGTTTGTCTAATACATCCTCTTCTCACTTAATCCTCCAGCTTAATATAGATAAAGATAGGGTGAATTGCGGCACACCGAAATATATTTACAGTAAGCCTACATAAGAGCTGGACACTTATGTGTCTGTTAGTACGCCAACTAGGAATTCGAGTGAAGGCGTTGACATATGAAGGTTTCTGGGCTTGACTTAGCAGCCGAAAGCCATAATTGTAGTGGATACGCTGTTGTAGACTTAGATACCTTGACTTTAGTTAAAGCAGTTTGTCTCTATAGTGATGACGAGATAGTAAATAACGTATTAGCAGACCAGGTGAGGCTGGTTAGCGTAGATTCTCCCTTAATTAGAGATCCTGTGTTTAGGCGTATAGATAGAGAAGCTATAAGAAGAGGCTTTAGAGTACTGCCACCCAACTTTGGGTACATGAAGAAGCTTACCCTGCGAGGTTGGACTCTATACGAGAGACTATCGAGGGAGGGGGTTGAGGTCATAGAGACCCACCCTCGAAGTGCCTTAATAAGCTCTGGAATTAGTGACTGTTTCACACTAGCAGAAAGACTTGGATTAAATCTAGGTATATATAGGTGGAAGGTGCTAAGCAAGGATATCCGTGACGCAATAGTGTCAGCTCTCGTGGCGTTCTGCTATGTAAGAAGGGATTGTCTGCTAACTATTAGTGCTGAAGACGGTAAAATACACCTAATAAAGCCGGTAAGTTAGTCCACGGTAACTTGAGGCTATTTTACGACTCATGGTGGAAATGCTGTCGCCACAGTGAGTAATTACTTCTCGCATAGTACTGTCTTAATCCTAGACATACACCATTTAACGTAAGGTCTCGATATATTTATCAATAGAAGGACCCTGTACGGCCATGGTGGGCGTAGAGAAAAACCGGCGGCATTCGGGTGTCCTCCACCTCCCAGTTTTTTCGCGATCTCCCTAACGTCAACTTTTCCCCGACTTCTTAAGCTGACGGATCCTCTTCTACATATAACGGCCATATCGGCGTTGAACCTCGACATCAATAGTGTTGCTACGTAAGAAGTAATGTGGTCTTTTACAGACTTATAGTAGTAGACAACCCTAATTCCGCAGATATCACTCACACCACCCTTTCTGATAGCTTCAGATAAGATCTTGAGCTCTCGGTCCATACTCTCCTCAACGGCCTTCAACACCTCTTCGTCGAGCATTACGCCCTTAGATAGCTTAATAGCAACCTTCTTCCTCCAATCCTCGCTTTTGCTGTAGCCAACATATCTAGCTAGGAAGTTCCCCAACCAGTCGTCAAAGACCCAGAGGTCTAAAGAACACGCTGCTCTAGCTATGTGCTCTGATATGCTATCTCCAAACCCGAGATGCCTGTATACTATTCCTGCCGAACAGGTAGATGTATCTTGACTGAGTCTAACACCTGCGCTAAGAACGCTTTCAACCCACGAAGGTTCCCAGACGTGGTGGTCAAACCACCAGATCTTAGTACCGTTTTCGACTAACTTCCTGACAGTACTCAAGATAGAGCTAATGTTACTATGATTTGGACTGAGGTCACATATGTATATATCGCAATCTTCAAGACACTTTATTCTAGAGAGAACGCTATGTAGAGTGTGAGGCTGAGTGAACACGTACTTATCGACTTTACTTAGGCTGCGAGTTATAATAGCTGCTGACGCTATGCCGTCTAGATCTGTGTGAGTGACTACGATCCTCAAAGCTTCTCTTTCCTTTACTCTACCTCATCGGCTTCTGCTTTTTACCCTTCAATAACTCCTTTAGTGATACCCCATTTACAGCAACTACTCTATACCTAACTCCAGGTAGGTCACCCATCGACCTTCCCCTAGTGCCGCCTATACCCTCTATAATGACTTCATCGTGCTCGTCTATGAAGGTTATCCCACCATCCCATGGAACAAAGGCTGTTACAACCTTTCCGTTCTTAACTAGCTGTACTCTAACACACTTTCTTAAAGCTGAGTTAGGCTGTCTAGACTCTATTCCCACCTTCTCTATAACGATACCTCTAGCCATGGGTGCTCCCTCAAGCGGGTCATATTTCTCCTTAAGCTTCATCATTCTCACTCTGAACTCTCTTTGCGACCACCTAAACTTTAACCTCTTTAACCTCAGTTTTCTAGCAGCGTATAGACCCTTAGGTGCTTTCGAGCCTGGCACAGTCCACACCTCAAGTTGTCAAAGCATTATTACCTTATAAGCCTAAATAATCGAAACTACATCAATATCGAAGTATCTTTTAAGTATGGTCTTAGCTTTATTTACGTTTTTACCTCCTTTACCTATAGCAAGACCTTTATCCTCTGGGTTTACTCTAACGTATAGAACTCTCTTACCGTCTTTGAGCTTCATCAAGCTTGTTCCAAGAACTCTCGCGGGCAAGAACAAGTTCTTAACAAAGTCCTCTAGGTTATCTGCCCACTCAACTACTTCTATCCGCTTACCAAGTATTTTGGACAGCCTCTTAACGTTCGACCCTCTATTTCCAATAGCTAGACCGGCTTTACCTGGTGGAACGATGAACACTATAGCACCACTATCGGAATCTATTATGCAGTCCTTTACGTCAACACCGGTAACGTCGCTAAATAAAGCCATATACCTTAGCTCCTCGTTACTCAGCTTTATTTCAGACAGAACCTATCACCTCCGCGAATCTAGACTCCCCGAAATCTAGGATAGCCATCACCGAGACCGGAAACTGTTTTCCGCATACTAAGCCTAGATCGTAGCTTGTGCCTGGATACCTTATAACGGGTATCCCACCGAGGGTTGCGTAGTGGAGTACGTCTGCCTCGATAGTTGGTAGAATCTTGCTGGCAACAACTATTGCCTTAGCTTTACCGGTCAATACCGCCTTCAGGCTCCTCCTGCTTCCTAGTATGTATTTACCTGTTCTAATCACGTTCTTTATCTCTCTCTCCAGCTCTGGTCTAGTTAGCTCGCTCACTGAGTATCTCCACCCCTAGCTAATTGTTGTGGACTAGTTTTAAGCTCCACTATGCTAGTTCCAAAGGGAATCAGCTGACCTATGATGATGTTTTCAGCTACTCCCCGCAGACTATCGAACTCTCCTGAAGCACTCGCATCAAAAAGCTGCTTCGTGGTGATCTCAAAAGCAGCTCTAGCTAGAACACTCTTTTTCTCACCTACGACACCGTGTCTCCCGATCTGCCTAACGACACCCGACCAAGTCATGAGGTCTGCTACGAGCATTACGTGTCGCACGTCTACCTCAAGACCCTGCTCCCGTAGAGTGTTCATCATCTCATTTATCAGAGCCTGTCTCGCAGCTTCTATACCTAACACTCTCTCTATTTCGTGTATATCGTTAGTCTTAGTTCTCCTATGGTCTACCTGGGGTATTCCTAGAACTTCTGCTAGATTAGATCCCTCAGTTAACAAAACGTACTCGTGCTTACCAGTAGACGGATTATATCTCCTCTGCAGTATGACCTTCTTGATCCCTTTAACTCCCTTAATTTTCGTCTTAAGTAGTCTTTCCCTGAACTTAAGTATTTTAGAGATGTGTGCGTACGGCTTAGGAACCTCGATAACTAGAGTTAGAGGATCTTCTTCATCTACTCTCACTCTACCTGCTAGAACTTTCCCCTTAGAGAGAGCTTCTACTACATCATCAACTCTCAGACCTTTGTCTTCGAGCATGTCCTTATCTAGCCGCACTATTATGCTCTCAGTTATTAAGTCTACTTCCGCTGACTCAGTAATAGCCTCCAGGTTGGTGTACTCCAGCTTTCTCGCTATTTCAAGAGCTGTATTTAGGTCGTGTTTGTACTCATCCCTAAGGTAGATCTCCATTATCGGGGTCTCAGGCTTCCGCTTAGCGTCTACAAGCTCTATCAACCTAGGCAACCCTAGAGTAACGTTAAGCTCTCTAACGCCAGCAAAGTGAAAAGTCCTTAAAGTCATTTGAGTACTAGGCTCACCAATGGATTGCGCTGCTACAGTTCCCACAGGTTCACCGGGTTCAATTAGTGCTCGCAAGTAAGACTGCACTACGTCTTCTCTTATTTTAGCTAATTCTTCATCTGTTAGAGAGTACTTGTGAGCGACCTCTACCAGCTTAGAGAGTACTTCATCTACTATGGCTTGGGGAACAGTGTTACGTATTGGTTCTACACTAGTGTATACTCTATAAGATAGGTTTACAAGTAGTTCGAACTCTTGTCTTATCTTACTCTCATCCGGTCTCGCGCCATACTTACTGAGGATTATCGATCTGATAGCACTAACTAAAACCGGGGGTAACTTCTGATGAAGTCCGTATTCTTCTATCAACTTAGTTACTAGTTCACCAGGTTCCGCAACAGCCTTACGTACTTCCTCTAAAGTACCTGGTTCGACTTCCTTAGGGGGCTGTTCTGCGGCTTTAGTTTTCCTACCTCTCCTAGAGCTCTTACTCATAGGCTCATCCTCCACCCTATATTCTTTACGATAATTCTCTCTATATCTACCGCTTTACCAAAAGCTGTTTTCTTCGGGTTTACTGAGTCTTCACCGTATCTAAACTGAACGAGCTCTCCATAAGAACTTCTAACAGACATATCATATTCGACATAGAGGTCCTGTAGAGCGTTTATCAATCTCCTCTGCATGTAACCACTCTGGGAGGTTCTAACTGCTGTGTCGACTAAGCCTTCTCTTCCACCAGCTGAGTGGAAGAATACCTCTAGTGGCGATAAACCTTTATAGAATGAGCTCTGAACGAACCCTCTTGCTTCAGGAGACAGATCCCCGTATTTAAAGTGGGGAAGAACTCTACCTCTAAACCCACGCCATATTCTCTCACCTCTGACAGACTGCTGCCCTAATACTACCGACATTTGTGTTATGTTTAAGTTACCACCTCTAGCACCAGTTCGAGCCATTATATAGGTTGGATTCATTAAGCTCATGTACCGTATAGAGGCCGAGCCGGCATCATCACGGGCTCTAGCTAGTACATCTAGTATTCTTATTTCTAGAGTCTCGCTCAGCGTTCTGCCTGGGACTGGCTCCAGTTGTCCGGTTCTAAACATCTCTATTAGTTTATGAACTTCGCTATACGAGTCCTTAATCACTTTTTCAGCTTCCTCTAGAGCCTTCTCGTCGGGTTTGATGTCATCTAAAGTCATAGTAAAGCCGACCATCTCGATGTACCTTAAGAACAACTTGAAGGCCTTGTTCATGAAGTCAGCACCAAACCTAACGCCTTTTTCAGAGATCAAGTAGTGCATTAGAGACTTCGGTTGCTGCGATCCAATCACAGTTTTATCTATTACCCCAGCGAGAACCTTACCTTTCTTTACTATTAGTAAAGTATCCCAGAAGCACTCCTCCGAGGTGCACTTCAAGTTTCCTGAAGAGAGTCTGGTTTCACCTATAAAGTTGAAGTCCTCCGGGATTAGGAGACTGAAGATCTGCTTACCGGTCCAGGCCTCGACTGGTGACATAATTGCTGGTTCTGGTATCTCGCCTGAGTAGTCGATTGTAGCTAAAAGGTCGGAAACTTGGTCCTTAGTCAACAGTGTTGACTTGAGAGTTAAAAGATACCCTCCGCTTATGTAATCTTGAATTCCACCGATTATCGGTCCTCCATATCTTGGAGTGAGTATGTGTTCTTCTACTAGCAGAAGTTCTTCTGCCTCAGCTCTCGCTTCAACCGTTTGCGGAACATGGAGATTCATCTCGTCGCCATCGAAGTCCGCGTTATACGGTGGGCAAACAGCTAAGTGTAACCTGAAGGTCTTACCCGGAAGAACGCGAACTCTGTGCGCCATAATCGACATTTTGTGGAGTGATGGCTGCCTATTAAAGAGAACTATATCACCATTCACTAAGTGTCTCTCTATGATGTACCCTGGTTTAAGGCTTTCAGCTAGAGCCTTCAAGTCCTTAACGTACCTTAAGTCAAGTCTACGCCCAGCTGGGTCTATTACGTAGTTAGCTCCAGGCCACTTATAGGGGCCGTTGAGCACATACTCGCGCATTTTGTCTATATTCCACGGGGTTACGTACTCGGGAACTGTTAGCGTCATAGCGACTTCGTAGGGTACGCCAACCTCGTTTATGTCTAAGTTAGGATCCGGACTTATTACAGTTCGAGCTGAGTAGTCTACCCTCTTACCGGATAGGTTGCCTCTAAACCTACCTTCTTTACCTTTAAGTCTTTGCGATAAGGTCTTAAGGGGCATTCCAGACCTTCTCTTAGCTACCGGGATTCCAGGCAGCTCGTTATCGATATACGTCATTACGTGATACTGAAGTAGGTCCCAGAGATCCTCCACTATAATCTCGGGCGCGCCCGAGTTTAAGGCCTCTTTTAGCTTCTCATTAGCTCTGATGATATCGACTAGCTTATGCGTTAGATCATCTTCAGCCCTCATGCCAGTCTCAAGAACGATCGATGGTCTAACCGCAATAGGAGGTATCGGAAGAACGTTAATAATCATCCACTCAGGTCTCGCCGTCTCCGGGTCGAGACCGAGAACCTCTAAGTCACTACTCGGAATATTGCTGAGCCACTGCTTTATTACATCTGGATAGAGCTTGCCCCGACCACCTTCCTCAATAAAGGTCGCCGGCTTCTCCAGCCTAATTTTAAACTGCCTCGCTTTGCAGTGTGGACACTCTAGTGCCTTCGACGCCTTCTGCCGTATGAACTCCACCAAGCTGTTGGCAAGCTGAGGCCACCTGTCCTTAAGTCTTCGATAGAGGTCTCGATACTTAATCACATCGTCTTCAGGTATCTTAACGCGATTACAAGAATGGCATGTAGCTTTCAAGAGCATAAAGATATGTCTAACAAATCCTATATGTATTACAGGTTTCGCTAGCTCTAAGTGACCAAAGTGACCTGGACACTGTGCTAGAGTGTTCCCACATGTAGCACATCTTTGACCTGGCTCAATTACTCCCAAACGCGGATCCATTACACCGCCTTCTATCGGTATCCCGTTCTCGTCGTATACCTCCGGGGTCACTACCGCAGTAACTGACATCTTTCTTATCATTTCCGGCGAGAGAATCCCGAACTTTACGCCTTTAACTACTTTCTCAGACTCTACCACCACTACTCACCTCCAACTACTTCGTACTTATCTCCTAGGACGAGCTTCGGGTAAACCATCATGGACATCAACTCCTGGAGCAGTAGCTTAAATGCGTAACTCACTTTAACAGGGTAAAGTCTTCCCTTATCCCCATGAAGTGGACAGACGTACTTGTTCTTCTTTCTATCAAACCACCCAATTAAACCGCAATCAGAGCAAACATACATTAACACCTTATCTGAGCTCTCTAGCATTCTCTCCTGAAGAAGTAAGGCTGCTCCATGACCGATAAGACAATCCCTCTCCATCTCACCGAACCTAAGACCGCCTTCACGAGCTCTTCCCTCCGTCGGCTGACGAGTAAGTAATTGAACTGGTCCTCTAGCTCTTGCGTGGATCTTGTCGGCTACCATATGGTGCAACCTCTGATAGTAAACTATGCCAATGAACACCGGGTTAGATAGTAGCTCCCCTGTTCTCCCATCGTAAATAGGTTCGGTACCGTCTCTCGGATACCCTCTGAGGAGTAGTCTGGCCTTCAGATCCTCCGGCTTCTCACCGTAGAATGGGGTTCCGTCCACTAATCTACCCTCTAGAGCCCCAACTTTACCAGCTATAGATTCGATCAGCTGCCCAACGGTCATTCTAGACGGAAGTGCGTGTGGATTTATTATTATGTCTGGTGTTACACCGTCGGGTGTGTACGGCATATCGTACTGCGGAAGTAAAAGCCCTACAACACCCTTTTGCCCATGTCTAGAAGCGAACTTATCCCCTATCTCGGGAATCCTTAGGTCTCTGACCCTTACTCTAACAAGCTTGTTGCCATCAGCAGATACAGTTATCAAAACAGAATCTACCACACCCCTATCTCCATGTCGTAGAGTTACTGAAGTGTCTCTCCGTGTCGTACTAACTATGCCTAACTCCTTATACTCCTCCATAAACCTCGGAGGTGACGTCTTCCCTACTAAAACATTCCCAGACAACACCTTTGCTTCCGGACTCACGATACCGTCGTCGTCTAGCAGAGAGTAGTTTTCTCGACCCCTATACCCTCTCACGGAGGGTTCCGGGATCTCGATCTTATCCATCTGCCCTCCAGCATACCTAAGTTCTTCCGTTATGTACTCCCTGTAGAACGTACTACGTGCTAGACCCCTATCTACAGAGGACTTGTTAAGGATCACGGCGTCCTCCATGTTGTACCCGGTGTAAGAAAGTACTGCGATGATGAAGTTCTGACCAGCCGGTCTATCGTTGTACCCTATTATGTCTAAAAACTTTGTCTGAACTATAGGCTTCTGCGGGTAGTGAAGGACGTGTGCTCTGCTATCGAATCTCAAGTTGAAGTTCGAAGCATACAGTCCAAGAGCTTGTTTAGCCATAGCAGCTTGGTAGGTATTCCTGGGGGACTGGTTGTGCTCTAAAAACGGTATTGTAGCAGCAGCTACACCAACTATTGCCGGAGGCCACAGCTCTAGGTGAGTGTGCTCTGGGGTTAAGTCCTCCGGGTTTAGTGCTACGTACGCATTTTCTTCTTCGTCTGGGTCTAGGAACTCGATAATTCCCCTTTTAACTAGGTCCTCAAAAGTTGCCTTCCCTGATAGGTACTCATTTATTACCTCTTGAGTGAGCTTAGGTTTCCCGTTTTCGACGACTATTAGGGGTCTGAGAGTTCTACCCTCGTCAGTATTTATATAGACTTCGTTGAGGTACTCAGTCCTTAAGTACTTAACGTTAATCTCGGGGTGTAGTCTACCTTTTCTCCTTAAGTGGATGAGGGCCCTCGCTAAAGACTCAGCACTTCCAGCATAATAACCTACTAGAGTTCCATTGAGGAAGACTTTTGCGTATGAGCTTATATCTTCAATAGCTTCAGGACCCTGGTTAACGAGTTTCTTAAATACCTCCTCAGCCGGAATAACGCCTAGTTTCTTTACAATTGATATTACCTCCTCTGGGTTAGCACCAGCCGATATCTTCACATAGAGAGCTAAGTTTTTGACTAAGCCACAGTTTGGTCCCTCTGGTGTTTCAAATAGACAAATTCTGCCGAACTGAGTTCCGTGAACATCTCGTGCTTCAAAGTGTGGTTGCCCTCTACTCAGCGGTGACACACTCCTCCTTAGGTGGCTAAGTGTAGATATCCAGTTTGTTCTATCCAGCATTTGGCTTACTCCGGTTTTTCCACCTACCCAGTTACCTGTTGCTAGAGCGTGTCGTATTCTCTCAGTAACAATGTCGGGTCTGGCGAAAGCCTTGATATTGATGCGTCCTGACCTTATCGTTATTCTTTCTAGAGCACTTTTTAGTTCCTCGATATACTGTCTGAAGGCAACTCTAAACAGTTGAGCCAGTAGATCACCGGCGAGCCTCAGTCTTCTGTTCCCATAATGATCCCTGTCATCTGGCTCGCGTTTACCCAAAACGAGTTCTATCAACCTGTTTATCATCTGCCCAAGGTAAAGGGCCTTCCTCAGTCTTGTGGATGCCGATGAATCTGTTCCAATATGGGGAAACAGATACCTATCTAAAACCTCTTCTGCTCTCTTTCTCCTAGCTTCTGCTATCTGCCCAGCAGCAATTCTAGCACCAATATAGTCTAGCGCTTCTTCACGAGTCTTTATTTCTTGAACCTGAAGGAGAGATGGTAGGAGCTCTTGTTGCACCTCAGGGTCCTGAGATACCGCATAAACTATCTCCTTATCCGTAGTTAACCCCAAGGCCTTCATCACTATAACTACCGGAACTTTGGCTAGTAATGGTGGGAAGTTTATTACAAGAGTTCCATCCTTGAGCCTATCAACAATTGTTGGTACTCTAAGACCTGCTGAAACTGATATCATCTTAGCTGAGTGCGTTATGTTGGCTCCAGCCTCTGCTTTCTCTACGAAAACCCTGTTGGGAGCTAGATCCTCTTGTGCTACTATAACCCTCTCAGATCCATTTATTATGAAGTAACCCCCGGGGTCTCTCCAATCCTCACCTATCTCGATAAGCTCTTTCTTGCTCATCTTAGAGGTCGGATCGATCTTTGACCTCACCATTACGGGAAGAAAACATACTGGCACCTCATCTTCATACAAGACACTTCCGTCTCTTTTAACTACTACTTTGGCATTAACTGGAACACTATACGTGAGATTCCTGAGGCGCGCCATCATCGGTGTCACATCTACTACGTTGCCCTCGACTTCGTAAAACTTTGGTGCCCCAATACTAACATCAACGAATTCTATCGTTAGACCCTTGAGGGAAGGCTCTCTAGTAGGTACCTCGATTACTCCAAGACTTGTGACGATTTCCTTAAGCCCTCTATCTACGAAGTTATTGAAAGAGTCCACGTGATGCTTTACTAACCCTATTCTCTGAAGGAAATCCTTATATATCTGCCACCTAACTTCTGGCGCTAGGTAACTACTCTCACCTGCCATTCTTACCCCCTAACCTACTACAACAAACCTATAAGCTATAGAGGTTCCTGCTGTTGGAGACTTTCTTATAACTCTTATGATATCGCCGGGCTTAGCGTTCAGTAGTTTAGCTACCGGATCAGATGCTCTAATCCAAGGAAGTTGCTCCGGACGTACTCCTAACTCTCTAAGTACTCTAATAGCTTCTTCCTTAGTTAAAAGCTCATGCTTGGGGACTAACTCATGCTCCAATATTTTTTCTTCTACCCTTACTCTTTTACTGCTCAAACTATATCCCAGCCTACTGTAGTTGTTCTTGTAGCAAATTATAAGCATTGCGTTGGGTATCTTCATATAAGCTAACTTAGGTAGTCAAGTACGTAACACTCTTTTCTCTGATCTGCTGCGGTTAAGCCTCACTAGTGGTTCAGCTCCGAGTAGAGCATTCTGTGTAGAGCTTTAATTGAAGGTATCTCACTTAAACTCCACAACCTGTCTATCGCTACCTGAACAGCATCACGGTAGAGCTTCAGGAACTCAATTAACGCATCACGGTCATCACTACCCTCGGGGAGAGCCCTCACCTTAAGAGCCTCGACGAGCTCTCCCTCCCCCACCGAGTAGCTCACCACATCTAGAACTATAGAGTAGAGCATTGTTTATAAAGCTTTCTTTCCATTATCTGTGAAGGTGGATATACATGGCTAGAGTCGAGCTGGTTAGATGTAGCGTTATAAAGTACAGAAGAGGAGACTACGTCCTCTACCCACTAGGAAAAGACAAAGAAAAGATAAAACAACTCCACGGAAAAGAAGTCTACACACTAATCATAGCAGAAGAATAGCAACAAGCGAAATAAACCAATATGAAAACCAAAACAGTTGCGATAGGCAGTAGTTGAAACTATTGAAAGCTTGAATCAGCAAGCAAATGAAGCACGCGCGATTTCTAGCTTCTAAAAAACCCTGACTCCAAGAACTTCGGCTAGCTTGTTGACAGAGATTTCAAATACTGCGACAGGCGCTTTTAGTTCTAGATACTTTAGATGCTTTGGATGAACTTCACCAACGATACCAACGAGAACTCCATTAACTTCTACAGCAGCTGTTCTCTCATCTATAGTTAGCTCTGACTCCTCAAATCTTACGAACTGTGGTCTTAGACCAAATACTTCGAGGATTGTTTTAGTTACTGCTAGCCCATCAGTTAATGTAGTACCTAGTCCGTATATTGCCCCAGATACGGCTCTCAACGAGTCTAGTGTTCTTGGGTCAACAACGTCTCCGATCTCAAATATCCTTAGATTCTGGAATCCGTACTTCTTTACATTCCTAGATAAACTCTTGAGAATTCCAGGTAATAGCGAAGGTCTAAGAGCAGAGTACATTCTCATTTTCGGGTTTTTAACATCAATGAACTTAGTGAAACCTAAAGCCATGAGGTAGTCTGGATCGGTTAGCATAAAGTTCAAAACTTCTGTGAATCCCAAACCAACTAATATGTCCCGCAGATACTTGGATATAGTTTCCAGAGGGTGCTCTATACCGCGATTAGTCGGAGGCTCCATTTTCCCAACTATCTTATTGTAGTCCATGGAGATGGCTATGTCCTCTATTATATCGTCCTCATCGATGACGTCAACTCTATACGGTGGTACCCAGACAGTAGCTGAGTCCTCACTCGCAGATTCAACGATATACCCGTATCTTCCTAGATGCTTTAACGCTTCCTGAAAGCTTACGTCTACTCCTATTAGGTTCACCACTCTCTCAGCTCGAACGATCAGTCTTCTCCCCATCAGTAATTCGCTAATTAACTTCTCAGTCGTCGCTCCTTGAACTACCGGGACTACCTCTATACCTGACGCACCTCGTTCGTAAGTAGCTAAGGTCATAACAGCAAGTATTGAAGCCATTAGGTGCGGCTCTGTTCCCGTAACGTCTATTAACACGTTCTTAGTTCTTTCCGTAATTTTAGTATCTTCAGAGTTTATGATCGGTGGGAGTGAGAGGACAACCCCACTTGAGTCTACGAGTAGTGGATACCGACCTTCTCTAACTAGATGCCCGTACTCTCTACCTTTCTCAGTTTCCGCTAGTATTTCACGCACACTCATATCTCTCTCGTATCCCAGAGGCCTAAAGGTTACTGTGTCGACCTCCCGATAGTAAACCGGGAACCTCAGGACATCTAAGTCGTATAAACCTATAGAAACAAGCTCTCTGTTACCGCAGTGAGTCAAGTGCAGTTTCTCCTGCAACTGAAACAGCTGGCTAATTGCTTCATCATCGAGCCTCACTCCTCGAACAATGGTCATTAAGACGTAAGGTCTGTAGTCCGGTGCCCTGCTAGAGTCTACGAAGACGTCGCTCCTGGATATCGAGTACTTAGTTGGCTTCCTAAAGCCGGCATAGTAGGATATAGCTCTCGCCAGCCCCTCAGCTGAGTAGAGGTCTAGCCTATCGTGAGGCGCGTCGTAAGTGAGAGTATCGGCTTCCAATTTCTTTATTTCTAGCTTAAAGTTGTCGAAGAAATTCGAGAGAGAGTCTTGGTCTAAGTATACTCCTAATAAGCGAGCTATATCCCACAGTTTAACTGACACTACCGGCACCGAGTATCACCTTAGGGAGTGCCACCTTCTCTACCTCTCTTACGTCATCAGTATAGAGATCTCTAATATCACTAATTCCTAATAGAATCATGGCAACTCTATCCACACCTATACCCCAAGCAGCTACGTTATACCCCTTAAGCCCAAGTGGTTCGAGTACTTGCCTCCTGAACATACCTCCTGGCAACACTTCTATCCACCCGAGCTTTGGGTGCTTAACGTACCCCTCCACGCTTGGCTCTGTAAACGGAAAGTAAGCAGGCTTAAACCTAACTTCTCCCAGCCCTAGGCCGCGAGCAAATTCTCGGAAGAACTGGAGAAGGTCTTTGAAGGACACTCTTGCTCCAACTATGATTCCGTCGAGTTGATGGAACTCCATTAAGTGTGTTGGGTCTGGAGTATCTGGTCTAAATACTCTGTCTATCGTAAACACCCTGTAATCCCCTGGACCTCTCTCCCAGATAGTCCTAACGGATACGGAAGTACAGTGAGTCCTAAGAACAAGCCTTAACGCCCTCGATGGGTCCCACTTGTACCCTCTAAACTCCTTATGGTATCTGCCGACAGCGGAAACCAGGTGCTCTACTTTTGGAAGCTCGCTTGCTTCCGTGTTAACCACGTATACGTCGGTTGGTCTACGGGATGGGTGGTATTGTGGAACGAATAGAGCATCGAAATTCCATAACTCTAGCTCAACGTGGGGTCCTTTAACTTCCTCAAATCCCAAAGAGAGCATTAAATCTCTCATATAGTTTATCACCTCAGTGAAGAAGTGCTTTCTAACAATCGGATACCTAGGTGGTTCTACGGTTAAGTCAAACGGCTTGAACTCTATAGAGTCCCAAGTCTCGAGGTTTATTATCTCAGGGGTGATGACTGTTACAATATCACCTGGAATCAGTTTATCGGAGTAATTAGTTAAGAGGTCTGTTGCTTCTACAACTATCTCCTTGTGCTCGCGAGCGAGGACCAAACCCCTTCTTCTAACCTCGCGTATAGAGTCCGATAGCTCCGCTAGAGTTATTGGAAGAGAATATCTCTCCAACTCTTTTTTAACACTCTGAATATACTCTTGAACTTTCTGAACTCTAGTTGTATCTAAATCTATGGTTCCCCCTCGTATTCTTATAGCACCGAACATCCTTAAAATTCCCAGAGCAACCTCGATTTCGTCATCGTCAAGACCTAGCTCTTTCAGAGTGCCTACATGAACTCTCCCGCTTTTAATGAGTTCCCTTAAGACCACCTCCTCCGGCAAGCCACCACTAAGATACCTCCTGCCTCTCTCGCTGAGCTCGACCTTAAAGTAGGTCCTCCTAGAGGTGGTTATAAGCCCTCGTCTCTCTAGTTCCGCTATGTCTCGCATTATATCTTGCTCACGCCTACCAACAGCTCTAGCTATCTCATCTACTGTAGCCTTTCTGAGACTTAAGATAGACTTAGCGATAGCGTAAAGCCTAGGAGGCAGTTTCAACTCTCGTGAAATATTCATTCCTCACATCCTAATAGAACCTACACTTAGGATAATTAAAGAAAAATACCGTACGCTTCTACGAGGTATTCTCCGTACTTGGGTCTTTACATAATCTAGCTAGCTAAAGGTCTTCGCGCATCTCTAGAAGTCGATACAGTCTTAAAACATGGCATAACCACTAGCAATGAAGGACAGAATAAATAGCCGTTTTTAAAAGACTTAGTGTCGGTGTTAAACCTAAAATCGTTTTATAGTTTAAGCAAAGCTCACAGCTTGGTTCCTTTACTTGGTGTACTGAGCGAGCCTATCCTCAATTTTAATCCGCTTTCAGACTTGGTTATAGTTACCTCCTGTAGCACATCGCGATAGCCACAGGAAGAGCACTTTAGAAGGTACCGAACTATTGAGCCACCGTTCGACATAGACTTCTCGGCTATTATTGCCGCCTTTCCATCACATACAGGGCACTTTATTCCTCCGTCGTGTCTTAATACCATCTGCAACACCCTTGCTAGCTTCTCTGCTACTAGTCACCACTTCAACAAGAGTCTAAAAGCTTATAATCTTACCTTTGCTTTCCACACTATCTTATAACTCCACTCACCCTAAGCTTACTGGACTTCGTAATTTTGGGAAGCAAAACCTTTACTTAAAACTTAAACTTAAGGTGCTTTAAGAGTTGTGAGATTCTGTAATTGTTTACAGCTTGAGCTGACTCCACCACCATGAGTGAGGGCATCGGTTGAAAGCAACCTCAATTACAGAAGCTTAAATACTCCTTGATGTACTAGTAAAGAGGGGCCCGTAGCTCAGCCAGGTAGAGCGGCGGGCTTTTAACCCGTAGGTCCCGGGTTCAAATCCCGGCGGGCCCGCCACATGACATAGCCCCTACCAGGGCTTAGGCTTTAAAGACCTTAATAAAGAGTCTATTTGCCGCAAACTTCAAGACCAACGAATCTTTTTTATTAACTGAACAACGCCAGTAGAATGTGATGCTGAGGCTCGGCACAGCTTAATAGAGGAGTGTGGATACTGACCCCGTGTAACTGTTTCTAGAGACGTGGAAATCTATGGACACCTTGAGAGCTTCCGAGCTGATGAAACCACGAGCAAGGTGCGGAAGAGGTGGAGCGATGGAATAGACCGATACAGACCTGCATGGGAGCCGAACTCCTTCAGAGCAGTGGGAAGGTCTGATTTACACAATGAAGTTAGGAAATCTTACTAGCCTTCTTTATTATTCAAAGTCGAACTCGCATAACGCGCTCTCGGTTGAGACCTTTTATACTGTAGTGAGTAAGGTTTTTAGTTTTGAGACCTCGATTTTTCCTGGGGTTTTGATGAGGAGGTGGTATAGGTACCTATCGATCGCTTTACTAGATTAGTTCCTGTAGTGACTGTTTATGCTTATCAAGACGACTTAGCGATACTCTTTAACAGCTGGGCGTTCGGAGAAGCCTAAAATCATGGTCAAGCTCGAGTTACGCTTCCCCTACGAGAAGGAGTACCTGAGCTTCATACCTCCAGCACCTTGGTATGCTATAGGGCCGACACTAGGGGACGATATCTTTCACTCCTACAGAAGAGAAGGATGAGGTGTTAGTAGGCATAGACGTGAGCTTTACCTTTTCGGCTGATGCTTGGTCGGCAACCGTTTCCCGCTCTAGGTTTTGTAGGTTTTCCTAGGGCAGGTCATCACGGTTTCCCTGAGCCCCCTCCCCACGGTCTGCCGTAGGTCTCGGAAACCCAGGGTCACCAAGAGCAATTATTACTCATTGGTTTATAAACATTGCTAAACTTAATCACATCAAGAGCTCTAAGCCTCCTAGAGAGACCCACAAAAAACCTAGCACACTAAAACAGTTGTGTACCCTCACAGTACACTTCTACAGAGCTGGTAGGGACGACCGAATATACACGACTCCGTGCGTTAGTGTTAAAGACGTGAGCGGAAGTTCTATACCATGGTACTACTGGTGGTGCAGAGACGAAAAACCGATGCTATACGAAATACAGCTCTCTGACAACAGATAAGAAAAGTTTTAATTGTAGCCTCACGTAGCTGTTTCGGGTTCTACATCTGTTCACGTTGTTGATGTGGATCTAAACGCTTGCAAGTGCCTCTAACGCTTCATACGCGGAGGTACTTTAGTGAGAAATCGAGAACCTCGGGAGAAGCTCTCCCCGAGTCACTCAAGATGTGGTGCTCGGGGTCTCCCGAAAGCCCCCAAGTGTAATGCGGACCCAAGACTGATGCGGGGAGAGAAGAGGTGAGACTACGACAACACCAAATATAAACCTATATCAGAGCTGAACCCCGTGACTAGATACTAGAGACACTGTCTCACTAATCCAAGTTAGTTTATCGTAAACCAAACCATCTATTTATTAAGACTAGCCGCGTTTTTAGTCGGCATTAATAACATCTATAGTACACCGTCTTCAGAGAAGCTGGAAAAGCTTACCACGGGTTTTCGTTCAGGGAACAATCTGGGTTAAATACTATTGACGCTTCGTATTGAGCTCTCTCCTCGCTATCTGCGGCGTGAACGATGTTCTCGAGTATAGAAGTTGAGAAGTCTCCCCTTATAGTCCCAGGAGGCGCTTTTCTGCCATCTGTTGGTCCTATCATAGTTCTAACTACGTCTATGGCTTCTTCTCCTTCGATCAGCAGAGCAACTACGGGACCTGAGGTCATGAACTTTACTAGCTCCTCATAGAAGCTCTTTCCCTTATGCACGTCGTATAGCTTCTCGGCACACTCACGAGTTAGCTGAAGCATTTTGAGCCTAACTATTCTAAAACCCTTCATCTCCAGCCTTCTTATTATCTCCCCCACTAAGCCTCTCTTAACTCCATCGGGTTTAATCAGCAAGAACTCTCTTTTCTGAGTCAACTGGGATCACTTTGCTTTCACATAGTAGGCACTCCAAGGAGTCTTCTTAGGGTCTCTACGTAGCTTGAAGTTCTTAAAGCATTTACTAGAGCAGAAGTGAAGTATCACTCCACTCCTAAGTACGTAAGTCAGTCCAGACCCGGGCTCTATCCGCCCACCGCAGAAACTGCATGTATATACCTTAGGCACGCAGCACTCCCCCGTATACTGCAGAACTTTGCTTTAAAGCTTTAAAGCGTGTATGCAGGGATAAAGAAGGTGCTGGAAGTGGGTGAGGTCAGGAAAGTCGATTTAACTCAACCCGATGTTAACGTAGTAGAGGAGTTCGGTTTTCCAGCTGAAGTACTTCAGATAGTCGGTAGGACTGGGGTCACTGGAGAGATAACTCAAGTAAGAGTTAGAGTTCTAGATGGTAGAGATAAAGGAAGAGTGATAACTAGGAACGTCAAAGGCCCCGTTAGAGTAGGTGACATAATAATACTCAGAGAAACTGAAAGAGAAGCTAGAAAATTGACGGCTAAGTAACGCTTTTTACGATCCTTAAGGAAAGCTCTTTGCGAGTTGAAAGACATGTTTATTGACGTTTCCGTTAACAAGCTACCGAAGAATCTCAGCTACTTATGGGTGCCGCACCTACTAATAAAGCCGTCTTGCCGGAAAGACATGGTCTTATTAGACTGCTTCTTCTCATCTACACTAAGTAAAGACGTTATAATGGTTTTACTATCGAGAAGTGTGAAGAGTATAAGAATAGAAACATCTGCTCCAGCTGATTATCCAGTAGTTTTTTCTAGTGGATGTAACCTTCTGTATTATCAGAAAGTACTGAATACCGTTGACTCCTCTCTGAAGACAAACGCTATCGAGAACCTCGTACTAAAACCGCAAGACACTAGAGCTAAAGCCATGGTCACCGACATTTTTAAGGCTATACTTAGACTGCTATGTTTTCCGGAGCCACCTCTGGAGTCTATACAGGTGTACGTTTTGCTTGGGTTAGATACTCGAGAAAAACGGGCATATATTGCTCTAGGCAGTAGGCTACTGAGGTCGTCGATTTTGGAAGAAGTGATCTACGGACACCTAAACGGGCTTAACGCCATAATGCCGTACCTTTGAATTTATCGATCCACGAGAAGAGAGCTATAACTCAAATCGTACCGCTCATTAATAGCTGGTCGCCAACCCGAAACCCAAATAACGACTTTTACGTAACTTGAAATAGCATGAAGTTATCGTAGCACCTGTATAGCTGCGTACCCTACTACCCAGCTTTTCTCGCCGGTTATGTCTCCTGAGGTAAAGTACTTCAAGAGGCGTGCTCCTCCCGAGTTTAGTGCTTTGGCAAAATAGATGAGCGTCATAGTACTTCCTGGTCCACACATGCTGATATCCTTCTCTACAACTACTCTAAACAAGCCGTCCGGGTCTAGTTGGACAATTCTTTCGATCACGAGCTTGTCTTTCCTATACGCTATATCATGAGGTTCGTAGTGAGTTAAATCTGATGAAGCTATTACGACAACATCCTGGGGATCTCTCTTAGACAGCTGAATAGCCGATAATATCGACTTAGCTAAGTCTTCGGCTACTCTGGGTGTTTGATTAAGAATAGTGATCGGTACTATAGTGAAATCGTGTTTGAGGACATATTGTAGAAACGGTATCTGGACCTCTATGGAGTGCTCGTGCTCGTGTGCTGTAGTATCAAGTCTAGCGAACCTACTACTACCGACAATAAGTTTGGCCAGCTCTGAGTCTACGGGCACTCTCCCTAATGGCGTTTCCCAATGTCCTTCCGGGTAAACAGATACGGAGGGTCCTACCCCCGTATGATTAGGTCCTATCAACACAATTGTCTTAGGCTTTCTCTCCATGGATAGCGCGTAGTATGCGTGTGCCGCAGCTGGACCGCTGTACATGTAACCAGCGTGGGGAACTACGAAGCCGAGACTTACTCTCTCCGGAGACGCTTCAGCTTTAGGAATGGCTTGCGGACCTAAGTTATGCAGAAAGCACCACTCGATCTGCCTTACTAACGCGTCTGAACTACTCTCATAAAACTGTCCCGAGACTGCGGGTCTTCTAACGCTCAACAGTTGACACCTTAGTCTCGAAGGTCTCGTAGCTCACTGGTAAGTTGGCGTCTGGTTGAAGAACGCCTCTTTCTCGTAGCACTTGCCTTGCGAGTAACCAATAGATTAACGCAAGGGACTTCCTTCCCTTATTATTTCCGGGAATAACTAGGTCTACGTTATTCAACTTAGCGTCTGTACTCGCTATAGCGATAACAGGTATCCCAACCTTAGAGGCCTCCTCAATAGCCTGCTCGTCAACCCTGGGGTCCGAAGCTATCAGGACTTCAGCATCAATGTGGATGTCTAAGTATGGATTAGTTATAGTCCCGGGGATGAACCTACCGGTAACGAACCTAGCACCAGTAAACTCTGCGAACTTTTGGACAGGTGTAAATCCGTAAGGTCTCGAGGAAACAGCTAGTACAGAGCGAGGTTCAAATGACGAGATAAACTTAGCAGCTATTCTGAGCCTCTCGTCTATCTTCCTAATATCTAGTATGTATGGACCATCAGGTCTAGACCTATAAACGAATTTCCTCATATATTTAGTACAGACGTACGTCCCGATGTGAACTCCTGCCTCTAGGTAAAGCTCTGATGGAGCCAGTAACTCCGAGACTAACTTGGGAGCTTCATCTAGGTACCGCTTCTGCGCGCTCAAGTTTTACACCTTTCTCCCATATACAACGATCTCGTTTATTAAATCTACATGCGATAGGAACATTCTCCTGCAGCAGTATCTTTTAACTCCAAGCTCGTCAAGTACTTTCCCCGGGTTTTCACCACTCGCTACCCTCTTGACATACTCATCCCAGAGATGCCCGATTACCTTACCGCAAGTAAAACATCTTACTGGAATTATCATGGGTAACCTACCTATAGGACTTCTGTCTCCACCTTCTAGCACTATACCTCATCCACTTTTCTGGCTCTGTTTGCCTAGGGTCACCGGATAGCATGTACCTAGCATATTCTCTGAATATCTGCTTAAGCTCCTCACTACCCGTGAACCTAACTAACCCTCTAGCGATAGCCATCCTAACGGCTTCAGCTTGAGCCATGTAACCTCCTCCGGAAACTTTAACGCTTATATCTACAGATTTCCTTATAATATCACCAGCAAGCAGGAGAGGTTCCATCATTTTTATTCTGGCTAGCTCTATTGGAAATATTTCGATTGGAATGTCGTTTACCCAAACCCTACCAGAACCCGGCGTTATCGTGGCTCTCGCTACTGCTGTTTTTCTTTTACCGATCTCTATTACAACCTTTAACTGCCTGCTTTTTGAGGCGTCCACTTTGGATGGCGTACTCGAACTCATGCCTCACCCCTCCAACCTAGATACCTAGCTACCTCACCTACTGTAACATATTCGTGCTTAAGTTTGCTAGCTCTAGCCTCAGGAACCTCAATAGCAGTCAGATTCATTTTCTTTACCTCTTCCGGGTAACCTACGTAAACTTTCAGCTTCTTAAGCAACGTGATCTTTTTAAATGGGTTCTTCGGGAGCATTCCTCTAACGGCATACTTTACTATGGAGACAGGGTTCCTAGGTCTGTGTGGAGACCACTTACTTGGGTTCCTCAGTGTTTTGATTTCAAACCACAGAGCGTACGACTCCTTAACCGTATGCGGGTCCCCACTTATTACGGCCTTTTCTGCGTTAACTATGTAAACTCTGTACCCGTACTTAAGGAACTTAGCTACTACTGAAGCCAGTCTACCTAAGATAAGACCTTCAGCATCTATTACGATCTCCTTGTTATAGCTCATACTATCACCCTCACGTTAGAACCCTGAGGGTTTACTCTTAGAAGCTCGGCAATCGGGATGGCTGAACCTCCCGCACTACGGATCTTCTCTAGGGCCTTCCTTGAGAACGATACAGCCGCTATGGTTACTGGCTTCTTTAAGGTTCCTGCTCCAAGGACTTTCCCAGGTACTACGATGTACTCTCCATGACTTGAGAATCTACTTACCTTACTCAGGTTTACTGCTATACGTCTTCTTGAGGGTTTCTCCAGTAAGTCGGCTACGTAGTCCCACACTCTAGCACCGTGTTGGTTAGAGGTCTTTCTTAACTCTCTAACTAGCTTCCTTATAACTACGTTAGTCGGTCCCGTACGCTTCATGTACTCACACCTTTAGTAGAGAAAACTTTATCGAGTTGTTCACGCAATTCTACTAGTTTTTTTCTTATTTGGAGCATTGCTTCGCTAACTATCCTCTCAGGGCTTAGAGCACCAGACGACTCTATACGCAACTTGTACTCATCTTTGCGCCAGCTAAGGTCTATCGCCTCGGATCCGCAAACCTTAACGCACTGTCTGCAGAGAGTGCATTTGCTTTCATCAACGACTATTTCTCCAGCTCTAATGGTTATAGCCTTTGTCGGGCAGTACTCGGCACATAACCCACACATAGTGCATCTATCGGCAGAGATGATCACCTTCGGTATGTACGTAAGCACAGAGATCGTTGCCGGTGACCACTTAATGTGTTCTTTCCCTCTACCTAGTCTAGCCCACGCTTCGAGGACAACCCTCTGCTGAGGACCTAGCTTAAGTATGGGGATCTCCCCATTCACAGGAACTATATCAGGGTCGTCTTGGGGTTTTATGTCTCTAGAGTACACGACTAGTTCTTCCTGCGGACCGCTTTCAGCCTCGAGGTATAAACTAGTATAGCACCCATCCGTTAAGGCACCATCCCTACATTCCTCAGGATGCTTATAGCGCTCAAGTGCGAGCTCAGACTTTAGCGGAATCATGGCCAGGCGGTGCGATATTATCTCATCACTTAAGGCCGACGTATTATCGTAGAAGACGACGTAGTCTATAGCCATTGTCGGAACTTCCTCAATAGCTGCTCGCCTTATGGCGTTAACGTACTCTAATGGGACACCTCTTAAAATCAAAGTTATCTCGACATCGCTTTTCTCCAAAATCTCTATGTCGATCATTTCGTCTCCCTACACTCTTCTACCGCGACGACCTCCAGGTCTCCTAGTAGTATCGTGCGGTATGGGCGTCACATCCTCTATTCTCCCTATTATAAGACCCGACCTAGCGATAGCTCTTATAGCTGCTTGAGCTCCCGGACCAGGTATCTTCGGTCCATGTCCTCCCACGCCTCGAACCTTTATGTGAACAGCTGAGACCCCTTTATCGATAGCATCTTGAGAAGCCCTATAAGCTATCATCATTGCTGTATAAGGCGACGGTTTCTCTCTATCGGCTTTTACTACCATACCACCAGACCAACGTGAGACCGTCTCCGCTCCACTGAGGTCTGTTATATGTACGATAGTGTTGTTAAACGAGCTAAATACGTGGACTACACCCCACTTAAGCTCTCGTAGCGACATCCCCATTCTACTCACCTAGTTAAGCCACTACTAGATATCCTCCTCTCGTAGTAAGGTGAAGTTGGTGAGTAATCTACTAGACTTTCCTCGCTTCTCGTTACTATCCTACCAGGAGACTTAACCCTACGCCCTGCTATAGCTATGTGACCATGAACTATCATTTGCCTAGCTTCGTGGATAGTTTTAGCTAAACCCTTTCTGTATACTACGGTCTGCAGTCTTCGCTCCAAGACGTTTCTAACTGTTAATCCTAGAATATCGTCAATAGTTGCCTTATCGCTATCTAATAGACCCATATCATAAAGCTTCTTTACTAGCGCCCTCTCCCTTATCTCCCGCTCGGCTTCTGATAGAGAGAGAAGAGCTTTTGCTTTAGACCTGATAGTCCTCAATATAGTTTGTGCTTTCCAAAGCTCTTTCTTATTCCTCAAACCATACTGCCCCACTAGTTCCATTTCTTCTGTTAGCCTCTCCTTTATCCAGGGGTGACCGGGTCTCTCCCACGTCTTCCTAGGCTTCTTAGGGTCTCCCATTAATGTTCACCTACTGCTGTTTTGTCTTACCTTTTGCGACACCTACTACAGGACCGACTCTACCTGTAGTATGAGTTCGCTGTCCTCGAACTTTGAGGCCAAGTGAATGCCTAATTCCTCTCCAAGATCTAATTCTTAACTCCCTCTCGATATCCTGTCTAGCTACTAAAATTAAGTCTGAACCTATTAGGTGTCTATCTAGGCCGGATTCGTAATCCTTTCTTCTATTAACCATCCAAACCGGTACGCCAAACTTAAGTGGCTCCATTAAAAAGCTCTCTATCTTCTCGACATCTTCGTCGCTGAGGTACCCTATTTTCATCCGGGGGTCCAGCCCCAGTTTAACTGCGCAAGCTCTCGCTAGTCTTGGTCCCACTCCCTTAATTTTCGTTAACCCGAATACTAGGGACAGCTCACCCTCGATATCCACGCCAGCTATTCTCACTATGTGCCTGAACGACACCCTCCACTACCTAAACCAAGAACAGCGAAGAGATATTTAAGTTTTAGTCAAGCAAAAGGTACCCGAATTACCGATGGTAAACCCCTACCACGAACTGACGGTCTTAAAAGCACAGGTCTAGTACCTATGTAGGGCTGTAAAAGATATGATAAAGACTGTCTCGTTTGACCTTTGGTTTACCTTGATCTGGGAGAAGCATCCAGAAGACGAGGAAACATACAGTAATATGAGAGTAGAATCCGTTCTTAACGTGCTCAAGTCAAGAGGTTACGATGCACCTATCACTAGAGTCCGAGAGCTTTACTCAGGGCTCGGGGCATCCAAGATGTTTATGAGTAGCTATGACGTAGCATCAATTATTCTAGCGGGTTTGGGCTTAAGAATTGATGAAGATCTTGCTAGGGAGATTGCGGAAGCATATGAACTATCGACAGAAACGTTTAGACCCAGAGAAAACCCGGAGGCTCTAAAGGTGTTACCGCAGTTAAAGAAGATGGGCCTAAAAATAGCTGTAGTCAGTAATACAAGCTTTAGTGAGAGAGGTGTTAGAGCTCTCTTGAAGAACGTGGGTATCTCTGACTATGTGGACGTGGTGGTGTCATCCTCAGAAGTTGGATCTATTAAGCCGCAAAGGTCTATATTTCAAGAGCTAGTTAGAGCTGTGGGCGATAAGCCAGCAGAGATAGTTCACGTCGGAGACTCGTGCTTTGAAGATGTACTCGGTGCTCTCGGGTACGGAATGCGGGCTGTATACTATGTTGGACTACTCCATCTAAGGAGAGTAGAACCCAGTAAGATTTGCCTAGAGCTAGTACCGATAGCTAGAAAGCTGGACGAGCTTCTCGTTATTCTACAGAGTATGATGTGATGTTGTTAGAGCACCGACTTACTCGAATGCGGACAGTTGGTCATACTATAAACTTACCTTACTATAACTTAGGTATAACGAGCTCTCTGTCTACAAAACCTCCCAAGTTGCGATATACGCCGTTGGCTTTCCATTGAACGATCTTCATAAAGTACTTCAGTAACACTCTTAGCACTAGGCTGTCCTTGAGGTAGAACTCGTTCATTATTCTCTCAGCCCATATCAAACTGTGGTCTAAAGCTACTTTCATAGCTTCAACGTGTTCGCGAGTGATTTTAACCGAGGCTATTACATTACGGGCTCCTCTCATTTTGCCCATCGGAACAAATATCATCGGCACTATTATTGATCTATAGCTCCTCAATCTCTCGATAAGTTCAATGGTTTTGACTACATCATCAGCGGTCTCTCCAGGAAAGTTGAGTATGAATGTAGCCGCTGGCACTACGTTAAGCTCATGCATTATAGAGAAAGCCTCCTCCACTACTTCGGGGTACTTATCTATGGGAAAAGGTGCTGACTTACCCGGCATTATCTTCTCCGCCAATCTCGGAGAGCCTGTTTCGATGCCGACTTCAACTCCTATATACCTCTGGTTCATTTTCGAGTAAATCATGTCCGTTATTTTACTCAGTATTTTCCCCTGGTGCTCTGCTACGACAACAGCAGCAAGAGAAACGTGAGCCCATGCTATGTTCTTTAAGTGTTTAACGGCTACTTCATGTAGCTTTCTTAGGGGTTCTTCGCTTGGTATAACGCTTGTTGACCCGTAGAGGAGAACGTCTTCGGAGTGAAAAATTCCTCCCAATACACCATTCGATGCGTTAACCTCTAGTTCCTTCTCGATGGTCTCTATAGGTATGTGGCGAAGAGGTCTTAAGGTTACACTACAGAAAGAACAACCCCTGGGGCAACCCCTCATTACCTCGACGAGACCGTTAACACTGGCTCCTTTTATCACTGGTATCTGACTAACTCTAGGCGAATCGTCTATACCTACCTGAATATACCTCGGCAACGTCTTCCCGTCCAGTATTTTCTGGGCTAGGTCTTTGACTACGAGTTCTGCTTCACCTTCAACAATAGTGTCGACTCCCCAGAGGTCGATCTTGTCGTCTTCCCATTGCCACTGCCAAGCACCAGGTCCTCCAACAACTACCTTAAAGCCGTACTTCTTTTTGTATTCAGCTAGACGACTCATGAACTTCGTAAACAACCTTCTGTTTATTGGGACTTTTCCGGTTATGAGCCACCACTCAGAAGATGGTGGACCATACGCAAAGTAGTCGTGATGGCCTATGAGCACGGCTTTAGCTTTACTGAGGTACCGAAAGACGTAGTCTGGGTCTATTACAGACGCTCTAAACCCGGCTTCAACTAGTGAAGCCTCAATTTTTCTAAGCCCGTAAGGAGCCTCCCTGGGTCTTCCCCATTTATCCACCTTTGGCTTAGGGCAGCATATATAAGACCACATAAACTCTGGAAGAAATATGGGGGGACCGGTAGCAACAAAACCCAAAAATTCGCGGCCATGGTGGTTCGTCATCATACTTCTATCCGTCGTAATCACGAAGTCTATGTCTATGAGCTTCACCAATCCTACTTTACTCATTAGAATAAAAACCTTGGTAGAATGTCTAAATCGGTTAAAAGGATGTCTGAAGCACCCCTCAAGCGCTTGAGGCTTAGAGCATATATCAACGTGGTCGCTGACCTTATAGCAGAGCTGGGAGCCGGTAATAACGTGAGTAGAGAATGGGTTATTAGAGAGCTTAAGAAAGCTCTCGAAGAAACTCGAGTAGAGCCATTCAGAGGTATACGGTACTCTAGCGAAGTCTACGAGAAAGAGCTGATCAGCCTGTATATTGTAGCTACACGCATACTGAGGCTACCTATTAAAAGGTTCGGGAAAGTGCTCGAAGACATTTTCTCAAACGAGATCTGTCTAGACAAAGTTGCTACCGTGATCAAGAAACACAAAGATTTCTCTGGAGTAAGAGCTGCGATCGACAGCTACCTAGGAAGCGTTGACGAGGTTGTTCTAAGCAAGATCATTAGGTTTATTACGACTGAGTACTACCTAGACCTCATAGATGAAAACGAAGCATTAAGGTCCATCAGCAACCTCGTTAAAGCGTACCCAGAGTTTTCAGATAGATTCGGTAGGATGGTTAAGTTCTTTATAGCTATAGTAGTCGGAAGTAAGATTAGTTCTAGCGAGATTAGAAGCAGAATGGACCTCGAAATGAAGAAGAAGGCCCTCACTATAGCTCTTGGGCTTAGCGGTGGGGCTCCAAGCAACGAGTACATAATCGATGTCGCTAAGATAGCCTATGGCTCCGGAGGATACATCAAAAGGCTTAGCGAGCAAGTTAAGAGCTTACCCAAAAAGAGCCCTACTTAGAGAAGACCTTGTGGACCTTGAGCAATGCGTAAGTTGAACTCTAGGTAGCACTGAGCCATACAGTGGTTGCCGTGTTGTTTATTTGGTTTCGCCAGGTGTTCTTGAGTATTTTGGGTATTGTAGTCACGGACTCCTACCTCACTTCCTGCTCACCTACCGCAGGGTCGTCGAGAGCTACATCAGCAGGCACTACAGAGCCAACCTCGAGAGGTAGGTGCGTCCTCCCACCGCTGGCGGCTACCCAGTCGTCACTGAGGCAGGATGCATCCTCCAAGTACTCATAGTAGCTAAAACAACTTAGAAACTTTTACAAAAGACACAGTATACTGTTTTGCTACCGGCTCGTGTAAGCTCTAACGTAAACGTTTAAGTGGGTATGTTTTAGTGGTTTAGTGGAATACTAAATCTTCTTTATGTAGGACAGAAGGATTACCGATACAGCTATACCGAAAACTAATCCAGCCGATATCACGTTACTCGCTAGTGCTTCTATTGACGGTACTCTGCTAATGAGTTCCGCTATGAGTGCGGACTTAGTTCCGCTCAGGAAGCTCTTTAAAGAACATGTGTAAAACTGGTTTTCCAGTATACCTAGGTGTTGAATAGCACATGGGTACGGAGTTGAGATCAGCACTATCGAGTTCTCGAACGCAGAATAGATGCCAATGAAGAGCACTATTTTTGGTATTTTACCTCTTAGATTGAGTAGTAAGAAGAGTGGAAGAAATAGAATCTGAGCTACGGGTGTGAGAAACCTTGGCCCGAAGGAGAGACCTCCATGAAAATCGTGCCACGAGGAATAAACTGCGATGGGCACAAATATCATAGAAACATAGAGTACTGCTATAGACATATTCTTAATATGCTTTAACGCGTATGGTATATAGAGAAGTGAGATAAACGACAGTGGATATAAGCTTAAGAGGCTCTTTCTCAGATCGAGGAGCTGTATTACCACCCCGACAGGTATACGGAAAACGTCGAACCCGGTGCCGAGCCCTCTTAACCTGGAGTAAATGAGTTCAGGGAATATGAGGGGGTTGCCTGTGGTAGCGCAATTGTAGTAAAGTTGCGGGAGAGATGCTAGTGTGAAGGTCAACAGCCACGAGGCTGTCGAAATCACGAACTTCTCTCTATGCCTCTTTAAGAGGTCTCTCTTATTTATTAGAACTATTGTAGCTACAGTAGCTATGAGAACCGCAGATGAAGGATCCGCTAAGAATGCTATTGAGGAAATCACTGCGTGTAGTATGACTAACTTTAAACTAATGCCTTCACTAAGAACTAGCTCAGTAGAGAGGTATAGTAAAGCTGAGTAACACATAGTTAGGACAGCTTGTGGAAAAAGGTGTGAGGAATATACCCACGGCAGAGAGCAGAGTACTGTTACCACTACGGATGTGGTGCGGTAAGTGTATTGCGATGGAAAGAGCTTCTTGAGGAGTAAGTATGAGAAAACCATAGACATCAGTACGCTAAAACTCATTAATAAACCTCCAGCTAGAAGTATGGCTCTAGTATTATCTATTAAGCAGGCTATTGGTGAGAGAAAAAGTGAAATGCCTATCGGTCCTGCGAATACGTATTTGTTACTTACTTCAATGATGTCCGTGTAAAACCACTCTACTCGTTCGAGATACGTAGCTCCTCTACACAAGCTTCTAGACAGTTCGATCATTGGTGCTGTATAGCTAGTGACGTATACAGTGTTGACTGTGAGTGTCATTAAAGCGAAGACTACTGCAAACACACATACCGTATGTCTGCTCATACTTCCACCTATCGCTACACGGTGGTTTAGACGTAATTTACTACCGATACTCTACTATATTGAACTTTGTTGAAGGGAATTATAGAGATTTGGCTAAGAGTGTACAAGCCTGCGCAAGTGACGACTACAGGTGTAACAAGTTGTTCTATATAGTGATGAAGGTTGGGGAGTGTCACTACCTCTACAAGGTCATCTACGCTGGCGGCAAAAACTCATCTATGTAAGTCCCCGTGAGAAGATCGGGGAGTGGGCCCGCGGGGATTTGAACCCCGGACCTCCGCCGCGTGAGGGCGGCGTCCTAGCCGGCTAGACGACGGGCCCCGGTGATAGATCCTCCATTAGCTTTAAAGCTTTCCAAGATGTTCGGTAACTCCCTAACTATAGGTCAGATGAGTGGTTTCATGAGCCCGAGAGCCGAAGTATGTCGTCACATGACCCGAACAACTACTTCGGGTTTCACAATTGCTCACGTTGGTTGACGCATGTAGAAACACTTGTAAGTACCCTATACGCAGTGATGTGGAAATAACTCGAGGAAGACGAATGCTCCTTAGGGTCTTTTCGGAATTATTCAAGCTTATTCAGCTGTGGAAGTTTAGGGGTGTCCCCGAGCCCGACGAGGTCCCGAGCAGAATGCTGGAAAGAAGGGAGTGGGGGCACCACTCACTATAAACCTATATAAGTGCTAAAGCCCATTACCACCTCTTAGCTGTAGAATAAACCCGGTTATACCGTTATCTACAATGGTTTGGCAAAAATGAGCAGGCAAGGTTAATAGTACGGCGGGACTAGAGCTTAGCTCTCATACGATCTGACAATGATCCAATAACTTAGTGCCACTTCATCATTTCTCTCCCTCACCGATTCTAGCTCGTAGAACCTGGAGTTATGGCGACCTTAGGTACCTTAAGCTTTGAGTAAGTAGATTTAGCTAGGTTTGGACTTTGCCCTCTTTGACAGATCGGCACCGAAAGAACTATGGCGGTGGAAAAACTTGAGAGCTATTATTGGATTTCTCGTAGATCTATGGGTGGACTCATTTAATTCTGATGCCGCGGGTTTAGCGTTCGAGAGGCTCAGGAAGTTGCGCGAGAAAATCTTAAATTGGTTTAAAAGACACGGGAGGAGGTTTCCGTGGAGAGAGGAAGTAGGTTGGTACGGTGTCTTAGTCGCTGAATTCATGCTGATTAGAACTAGGTCTGAAGTCGCTGAAAAACTGTTTGAAGAGTTTATTCGCATATATCCGAAGCCCGAGCTTATCTGCTCTTCGAACCCCGAGGATGTCACGAAGTACTTCAGAAAAATAGGTCTTCCAACTAGAGCCAAAAGGCTTATCGACACGGTCTGCACTATCCTGAGTGAATATAGTGGGGAGGTACCGTGCGACTACAGGAAACTGAGAGAGTTGCCGGGTGTAGGTGACTACATTGCTAGAGTTCTTCTTTCTAGAGTATGTGGTAAACACTACGCCTTTGTAGACTCAAACATAATCCGAGTACTGTCTAGGTTTTCAGGCAAGCTACTGAGCACTATGGAAGCAGCACAAATCCTAGAGAAAGCTTTTACTAGTGAAGATCTTACCACTATCAATGTTGCTTTATTAGACCTCGGTTCACTAGTGTGTAAACCTAAGAAGCCGTACTGCCTAGAGTGCCCCATTAACGAGTTGTGTCAGTACTACGTAACTTCTCAAACGAGTTTTCAATATTTTAACTAAACAACTATGTTCTTGGGGTACTTAATGATTTGGAAAGTGCTCTCATATCCGAGATACAGGTTGACTTCTCTACCTACACCATTGGAGAGAGCAACTAGGCTTAGTAAAGAACTAGGAGTAGAGCTACTCATAAAGAGAGATGACGTTATGGAGCTCTGCCTGGGTGGCAACAAAGTTCGAAAACTCGAGTTCATAATAGCTGACGCCCTTAAGAAGGGGTGTGATGTCCTTATAACTCGGGGTGCTACTCACTCAAACCACGTGAGACTTACGGCAGCAGCAGCTAAAAAAGCTGGTCTAGACGTTTACGCTGTTATTACACCGCCCGGAAGTTTGGCAACTCAAGGAAACATACTCTTAGACAGACTCCTCGATGTTAAACTCGTACCTATAAGCAGAGCAGAAGAAGCAGATGAGGCTATGGAGAAACTTGCTGAGAAACTTAAGTCAGCAGGAAGAAGACCATACGTTATTCCGGCTGGTGGAGCCTCGGAATTAGGGGTACTCGGATATGCTTTAGGAGCTCTAGAGATCCTCCAGCAGTCACTGTCTCTAGGAGTAAAACCGAACTACATAGTCCACGCAACGGGTACTGGAGCCACTCAGGCTGGTTTAACGCTTGGTCTCAAGCTACTTGGAGCTAGCGACGTAAAGGTTTTGGGAATATCGAACGGTAGGAAAGCGTCTGAGGTTACTAAAAGACTTGTCGATCTCTTCAATTCGACTGCGGAAATGCTTGGTGTAGGCGTTAAAGCTTCTGAGAGCGACTTCACAGTTTACGACGAGTACTCATTTGGTGGTTACGGAGTAATAACTTCAGAAGTAGTGAACACAATCAAGTATGTAGCAAGAACCGAGGGCGTGCTTCTCGACCCTGTCTACACGGCGAAGGCTATGTATGGACTAATAGACCTCGTTCAAAGGGGAGTAATAAAGAAAGAAAGTTCTGTAGTATTCATACACACTGGTGGGAGCCCCATAGTATTTCAATACGCCTCCGAGGTCGAGAAGTACTTATAAATTCCTTATTATACATTCAAAGGTTTTCTACGTACAAAGACCTATTCTAGGTTATAGACTGTCCGCAGGCTGTTTAGTTTACTTAGTTTTCTCGGTTATTCAGGTTACCTCTGTGTGTTTCGGGAGCTGACATAAAGGTGTATAAACAACCACGTGTTTTAGTAGCTGGGAGCTGGTGAGCCGTAGGCGGGGAGAACGTGGACGACCAGGTGGAATGAACCCGCGCCCAGGAAACCTAAAGTAGCCAGAATACCCAAAACAACCTAGTTGATGGGCGTGGACAACCACGGCGTTTACGTGAGTTACGTTTTGACTCAGTTTCTACAAAACAGTAGTTAGCTGAAATAAGAAGTTCCCTACAGTTCGTTAAGCATTACTATTTAGACCTGGGCCTCTCTAACAGAACTCGTATAGAGCTGGAAGAGGTACTCGGGTCCTGCGGTGAATACTCGCATTTTTAATAGTTCACTGCTCGGAGCTACTCCTAAACATTCCTTAAGTCTCCTCGCTAAAACGCGCTTACGCTGATTGAAAAGACACTTGAGGAACTCCTCGTAACCACGCATAGTTTCACTCCACTCGCGCTTTCTCTTAAGTACTACTACAGTAGACCAAACCTTAGGTTTAGGTCTAAAGGACCCGGGGGGATAGCTACCTCCAAGTTCAACGTTCATAAAGGTTTGAGTGAAAGCCGTTATTCTTCCATAGTTAGGTTCTCCAGGGACGGCGGCAAGCTTTCTAGCTACTTCTTCTTGTAGCACGAGCACGGCGCTTTTAATACCTGATTTGACTACGGCTACAACTATCTGAGACGAAACTACGTATGGAGTATTAGATACTAGTACACAATTTTCTCTAAGCGCTGAGATTAGGGGAATCCCATCTGATGCTATAACATCAATTAAGTCGTTCGTAAACCTCTTCTTTAGGTAGTCAGCAAATCTCACGTCTATTTCAGAGCACATAACGTAGTCGAAATAGCTTTTAAGAAATAGGGTGAGTGAGCCGAGACCCGAACCGAGTTCGTATACACAGCATTCTCTTTTTGGACAGATTTCCTTAAGTTTCCCTAGCACTTCTAAAGCCAGGTTGCAGTCGACCATAAAGTGCTGCCCTAGCTTTTTAAACAATTTAAACCCCTTAGCTAACTTCAGTAAATCTCTAAGCTCTAGACACTCCCTAGAGAACCTCACTTGGATACCCACCCGTCACTACTTAAGAGATGAGTAAAAGAGTTTAAACGTGTGCACTATCTTGGGCTAAGCAGTTGAGCTCTATAGTTGAGATATCTCTGAGCGAGGGTCAAGTACTCAGAGTATTCGGTCCTGCGAGAGCTGATGTTGTATCAGGTACGGTTTTAGTCGTTGGTTCAAAGTACTCGATGGGTTCATCATTTGTTGTTCACAAACTTAGGTCCTACGGGATTAAAGCTCTTTCTCCAGCTAAGCTCAGGTTCGCTTTAGGTGAAGGATCCCAAATAGAGATAGCTAAGGATGGTGAAGAGGTTGTTGACGAGTGGCTGAAGGTATCCGAGCATGTGCTAAAAACGTGTTGGAAAAAGGAGTGCAGAGTTCTCGTAGTAGGACCCCCGGAGTCGGGGAAGTCGACATTCACAGCATTTTTAGCTAACTACCTCAGGGAATCTGGAGTTAGGGTAGGTGTAGTAGAAGGTGATGTTGGTCAGGAGGATGTACTTGTCCCCACCACGATAGCTCTAGCGGAAGTTTCTAAGCCTATTCTATGGTTAAGAGAGCTCGAACCGATTCTATTTAGGTTTGTAGGATGTACATCCCCTCAGTACTGCTATTCTGAGAGCATTTTAGCGATTAAGGAGTTAGCCGACGAAGGCAGTAAGCTTGGGCTAAGAGCAGTACTAGTAAATACAGATGGCTGGGTCAACACTGCCTCAGGAATAGAGCACAAGTTAACCATTATTAGGTGGATCAAGCCGGATATCGTGGTTGCTATGGACAAAGAAGTCTATAACTACTTACTTAAATGCGCCAACAGCTTAACTAACGTTATTTACGCTCCAAGACCGGCTGTAGTAAGGCAGAGAAGCAAGGAGGAGAGGCGTGAGCTAAGGACACAAGCATACAAGAGGTACTTCAGTAGGGGAAGGGTTAGGAGAGTCAAGCTAGATAGTGTAGGAATACTAAGCGCCTGTGCTCTCTCTGGACGCACAATATCTAAAGAAGAGCTATTGGAGGTGTTCAAAATTCCAGACAGTGAGTTAGATAAGCTCGTGTACTCAACTAAAGTAGGGGATACTCTCTATATCATATCTAGAGAACCTATAAACTTCACACTGAACTCTGAAGGCGTTTCGAGAGTCGTGGTAATTACCCCTAAAGACGCTAGAGGAACGGTTGTTGGGTTACTAGGAGAGCACATGCGTGAAGTAGGTGTCGGCATAATTACAGACCTGGACCTGAGTACTCAAGAACTAGCTATTTTAACGCCTTGGGAAGGCGATATTAGGGGTTTAATTGTCGGTAAAATAAAGCTAAATGAGAACCTCGAAGAAGCTGGTAGGGTGACTCGATGTACTCTCTAGCTAAAGTCGTAGAAGAACAGGCTAGTAGAGGATACGTCGAGAAAGTGGAAGATAGACTAAACCCTGATCTTGAAGCAACCAAGTACTTGGTTAGAGCGGATGAAGCAGGAACTACGATTCTTTTTAGAGTAAGCAACTCCGATTTAGATTGCGTTAGTGGTGTCGTCAATACTAGGAAGAAGCTGTACGAGCTACTCAGAGCAAATAGTGATGAAGAAGCCTATACCAAGCTTACAAATGCTCTCAGCAAAAAGACTTCACCAAGTTTCAAGACCTTAGAGTTCAGAGAACTGTTTAAACCGTTTGAGGGAACTCTCTATTCGATTCCTGCTATAAAGTTTTACAAGGTTGACGGCGGAAGATATATAACGTCGTCTATAGTGATAGCTAAAACCCCCGATATCGACTCCTACAATGCTTCAATACATAGGCTCATGGTTATAGATGAACGCAGTGTTGCCATACGCATCGTGCCAAGGCATCTGTATCGAATATATGAGTTAAATAGAAAAATGGGTAAAGACACTAAGGTAGCAGTCGTAATCGGTGCTCACCCTCTAGTCGAACTCGCTTCATCAATGTCCCCTCCATACGGTGTCTTTGAACTCGAGTTGGTGGAGCAACTCGGCGGTAGCTCGCTTGAGATAGCGTATACACCTAAGTACGGACTCCCTGTACCTGCTTACGCATCTATGGTGATCGAAGGGAGAATCACGGAGAAGCTAGTAAAAGAAGGACCTTTTGTGGATATACTCAAGCTCCCAGATAGAGTCCGCGATCAGCCAGTCTTAGTAGTAGACCAAATGTATGTTTCTAGGAATAAAGAGCTCTTTCACGTTATACTCCCAGGAGGTGGGGACCACCTTATGTTAATGGGATTTCCTCGAGAAGCAGCGATTTGGGAAGCTGTTAAAAGAGTCCTACCCAGCGTTAGGAAAGTTAGACTGACAAAAGGCGGAGGTATGTGGCTTCATGCCGTCATATCGATCTCTAAGGAGACCGAGGGTGACGGTAAAACAGCCATAATGGCTGCTTTTGCGGCTCACCCGAGCCTAAAACATGTTGTTGTAGTCGATGAAGACATAGACCCTGATAACCCGCAGGAAGTCGAGTGGGCTATTGCTACTAGGTTGCAGGCTAGTAGAGGGCTAGTTCTAATAAGGGATGCTCGAGGGTCTACGCTGGACCCAAGCTCTGATGATGGTTTAACTGACAAAGTTGGTGTCGACGCTACTGCGCCAATTCGTCGCAGAGAGATGTTTGTGAAACCCGAAAGCTAGTGAGGTGTTTCCATGTATCTTAATAGAGAAGAAGAAAGGATGTTGTCCGGTGAAATGGGTGAAGCAGTCGCTAAAGCCATCAACGTTATAGTGAAAGTGGGTGAAGCTCTGGGTGCCCCAAGGCTTATCGAAGTTAGCCATGCCCACGTGTCTGGAGTATCGTACTTCAACATAGGAGACTTCGGCTTAGAGTTTATTGAGGACCTTTTAGCTAGTAAAGCAAGGTTTTCCATCTTTACTACAGCTAACCCTCACGCAGCTCTACTAAGTTACAGGTCTAGAGGTTTCGATAACTGGGTAGTCGATAAACAGTTAAAGATAGTCGATGCCTTAAGGCAGATGGGTGTAAAAAGCTTTACCTGTACCCCTTATTACGTAAGAAAACCGTCGCATGGTGAACACCTTGCCTGGGCTGAGAGCAGTGCCGTACTATACGCTAATAGCGTACTAGGAGCTATGACAAATAGGGAAACAGGAATAGTGGCACTACTATCCGGGATTACCGGTAGGACCTATTTAGGAGAAGCCCACATAGGTCTACCTCGTGAAGTTAGATACGTAGTAGAAATAGAGAAACCGGAAGACCCGTCCGAAGCTGGAGCTTATGGGCTACTCGTTGGTGAGTCCTTGAAGAACTCAATACCACTAGTAAATGGGTTAGAGGACTATCCAGAGTATTACCTCAAGGAGTTTCTAGCGGCATTCGCAACTGGCTCTCCAACATACTTAGCAGTACTTCACGGTGTAACACCTGGATATCGCGAGGTTGATACATCAAGTGCCGAAAGACTAGTCTTTAGTAAATCTGATATACTCAAGTTATACTCCGAAATTAAGGGTTGCAACTCACCACTATACTTATTGGGCTGCCCCCACCTATCTTTCGAGGAATTAACCGATATTTTAGGCAAGATAGAGGGTGTTGGAAGAGGAGAGCTTTGGCTTACTGTAGGAGAGCACTACGGCCGGGTAGTGAATATCGAGAGCAGGCGCAACATTAAGATCTCCCCCGGGGGATGTGCTGTCACCACGAGACTAGACCTGTTGGGAGTAGACTGCGTGATAACTGATTCAGCTAAGGCTCTAACGTACTTACCTAAACTCGCCGGCGTTAGAGCCTTTCTAGTTAGAAGGAGCGAACTACTCAAGATGGTGGCAAGTGTTGATTGAAGTACCTCTCCATCCTGTAACAGAAGCTACTATAGCAAAAGTATGCGGTAGGCTAATAACCTATGACGGACTGATATCCCCCCTTGGAGATATAGATGCTACAACTGGGCGCTTGAAAAACACGTTCACCATTAAAAACAGGATAGTGGCTGTCAAAGGCTTCACGGGTAGCACTGTTGGACCCTACATTATATATTCACTCAAGAAGAGAGGCTTAGCACCTAAAGCACTAATTGTTGAACAAGTAGACGTAAATGCTGTGACTTCGGCAGTAATCTCTGATATCCCACTGTTTAAAGTGGATAAAATATCGGATATAGAGAAGCTAAATGAAGAAGGATCAGCTTTAGTATGCATTGAGAGCGGTAAGCTCAAGCCTCGAGGAGCTTTAATAGCCATAGAGGGTGTGGATGGCGCTGGAAAAACTACGGTATCTAAGCACCTGCTAGAAATCTTTAGAAAGTGTGGATTTAGAGCTATATACACTTACGAGCCTTATTACGACTCCATACGGAAGATCTTCGAGAACAAAAGCATGGATTTAACACCTGAGTCTGAAGCTCTGCTATTAGTCGCCGACAGGTATTCACACATTAGTAAAGTAGTTAAGAGAGAGCTAGAGAGAGGGGGCATAGTAATTCTCGATAGATATAAATACTCTACAATAGCATATCAGGGGGCTCTCGGCCTCCCCCTTGAGTGGTTGAGAGAAGTACAGAAGTACTTGCCAGACCCCGACGTCGCAGTTTATCTAGACATAAACCCGGTTGAAGGTCTTAAGAGAAAATTGAAGAGTAAGGAAAGAACGCTCACGTATTTCGAGAACGTAGAGAGGATTGAGAAGGCCCGTGAGATTTACTTAGATATGGCATCAAAAGGAGAGCTCACTTTAGTTGACGCATCACTAGAGCTACCGATAGTAGTTGAAAAAGTTATTGAGGTAGTTAACGGAAAACTCGGTCTAGAAATACGAGAATGCTCTTCATGAACAGTATTCGCTCAGTGCTTTACCTAAGCCTCTGACAACATACTCGTATACTTCTTGGCTCACAACAATATACTGACTAATTAAGTAAGACCTGAGCTCTTCCTGGTCTACTAGCTCGCAAGGACCGTTCCCAGCTCGCACTAGGTCTATAGCTAAATCTACGTACTCTATCGTGTTGGGAATAATTAACTCAGGCTTAGTGTTGACGTTTACATAAACCCCCTTCAACCCTCCTTCACTACTGTAGTAGTAGTGAACTATGTATGGAGTTCCCTCAATCACAACAGTCTTGATCGTATCGCCGAATTCCTTCTTGACTCTAATGCCGTCATACACACCACTACCTTTAACCTTTCTCTCTAATACCAGCTCGAATCCATCGCTATTAGAGAACTCCACGAGGTTTGCCGCGCCTAGTCTTACGCTTGTACCATCGAGTTTTTTGTGACTTATCGTGAGCTCTCCGACGTCCTCAATTGTTTTCGCCATAAACTTCCTCGTAATCTTTCTTAGAACTGCGCTATCAACAAATATGGAGACCTCGTCAAATATCTCTGCGATATCTCGGTATAGACCTTTAGAGGTCTTTATCAAGTGGTGATAGTCTGCTGTTGGAGTAACAGACCTTCTCACGCTATCGAGATACATCTTGGCATCGTACGTAAGATACATGAGTATCAGTCTCTCTCCTCTAGTAACTATTGAGACCTCCTTCAAGTTATTGACCTTTTCTTCAACTACTTCGAGCTGACTTACTAGCTGCGGAAGCTCGGCGGTTATCGCCCCTAAGTCTGCCTCATCGGCATTACTTCTCCACTTAATGCTTATTCCCCTCCTTACGTACTGAGACGATATACTCAGTAACTCAGAAACTCTGGTCTTATTCTTTAAGTGCGGACTAAAGAGTATCTTAGAACCTCTCCAAACTACCGCAAAGTCTCCAACGATCCTGACTCCAGGAACTACGACAATTCTATCTCCGTGGTGTGTGGGTACCTTGATAACCGATACAGGGAGGAGAACTCCCTCCTTACACTCTCGGTATTCGACGAGCTCGGCTTGTCCGTACGGTGTTTCTACAATACAGTAACCGTCTTTCATGCCTTTAACTAGAGCTATTAAAGTAGAGTAGAGACCTGTCGGTGGGGTGTACGTAATTACCGCTGGTATGTGCTCTATTAACGTCTTAGCAACTGTTTCAGCATACTCGGAGTGACCTATTATTAGCAACTTTGAAGCATCGTCGTTGTCTGTCTTAACCGTCACATCCGCTGGAATGCCTCTATTTAGAGGTACTTGTAGTCTTTCTACTAGAACGTCGCTAACATCTACTAAAGTGTATCCCTCATCACGGAGTATCTTAGAGATGGCAGTAGCGTAAATCCCGCGCACTCTAACCTTAATGTTCAAAGCTTCAGCCCTCAGTCCCTAATGCTTGACAGTATCGCTATTATGTTCCATATGGCTGTTCTAGCGTATGAAGGCATATTGGGGTCCTGACTTATTTCGTCTAGAACACTAGCTGCGTTAGCTGCTCTGACACCCGGCGATAAAGACCTGTCGTTAAGCATCTTCAACGCTTCGAAAGCGGCCCTCCTTATGTTTCTGGGAACACCTGAATCAACTATAATTCTATTAAGCATAGTGATAACCTGATTCAACTTCATTTCATTTACCTGGTCCTTACTGATGCTCGGTCCACTCAACGCTCAACCCCTATAACCTGCACCTATACATCTTAAAAGTGGGTTCCATAGTCGTAGCTAGAAGTTTTCTAGACTTAGCTAAAGAACATTTTAACAGCAATAAATTTCCTAGCGAATATCTCGCTCATGAAGATCGTGAATTAAACAGATAAAGATAAGCTAGCTCTAACTTAACTAATTTAAGCCAGCTAGATTACCTGGCTCTTGGTTTGGTACTCGATTAATCCTGATGTAGGGGTTTTCTTCGATCTGTAGGGCGCTATCCTTATGTTCTCCATGGTGGGCAACCGCAACTTCTTACCACAGTTAGGACAATGATCACCTATTTTCGCTATTAGCTCTGACGGTGTTGGCAATCCGTAAGAATCCTGTCCTACCTTAAGAAACTCGTAGAGAACGTGATGACAAGAACCGCATCGATATACTACAGGCAAATAGCTCACCAGATGTATCTACTTTGTATTACATAGTTAAGTTAGGGTTTACTAAATACTCTTAGATAAATAAAGAGTATCTTAATACCGCCCTGAGGACGATCGTGCGAGTCTACTTACTTAAGTAATACCCTTCGAGCCCTTGTTTTTCCGTTAGTTTTCTTACTTATATAGCTAAGTATTGCGGCTCTAATAACCTCAGACCTCGATATACCGAGCTCGCTCGCTACTTTATTAAGCTCTAATATAGTCTCTTCATCTAGTTTGAACGTTATTACACGCACTAACCGCACCACCGAGTTCATGCTTGACGATCAATATGACCTTTCGGGTAACCAGTTTACTTGGGGAGAGCTCACTGAAACTAAGTGCTTAGCTGAATTAAGAGGAAGAGGTTGAATTAAATTGTCTATAGCCAAAGCACTCTTGGTGGTATAAGGTTGAGCGTTAGATTGTCAACTGCTAGAAAAGCCTTAATTGTTGCCGTACTTCCAGCTATTACAATGCTGTTTCTTCTCGGCTACTTTTATCTTGGTGCCTTAAAAGGAGGCACTACCTTTAGGTTTTTACTCTATACCACCCCGGGAAACGCTATCTTAGCTTTGACTATAGTTTCTTATACTTACTACATTACCAAGAATGCTATATCTCCAGCAACTTGTGAAGCGCTAGCACCCGAGTCCTCACTTATAGAAGAGCTACACACAGTTCTCTTTTTAGCTTCACTGTCACTCATTTTATACCCCGTGGCATCGAGTCTATTTGGAGTAATCCACGAGTACTCTGCCTCAGCTTCTACCGCGCTGTCCCTCATTATCTCTGTATCAATTTTACTTTCGTTTTTAGAAGAGAGAAATAGGCTAATTATAGCTATCGGCTACTTAATTGTCGGGGTCTTAGTCATAACTACTTTTAGTATGGCAAGCACTGTTAGCGACTCACTCGCTGATTTAGCTAGGTTGGTCTCTAATATCGAGATGTTGTTGAAAGAGTTGGGTGTCGCGTAGTGCTAAGCACGCTTAAAACACTAGCTATTGCCGTAATAGTGTCATCAATATCCCTCCTAGTTCTCTCCGTAGTCCTGATGTTATTTTCGCTGGTTGCTACCTCTCTCGTGGCTCTAATTTCAGGACTCGCTATGCTCTCAGCTGGTGTGCGCTTAATCAACTTAGTGTTAGGTAAAGAGGCATGCAGACAGTCTTCCTAAGTGCTTTAAAGACCGTGGCAGTAGCAGTTCTTCTATTGACGGTGGCTATAGTTGCTCTTCATGAGTACGTGGACTTACCAACACCATATCCTACGGGTTCGTCACCAATTAACCCTGGGCAGTTCGGGACATCGATGTTTATGGAGTTACTGAAAGGCTACGGCTTGCGAGTGAGTTACGTATCTAACTGGAGCTACGTGCGCATACCTAAGCTGGGAGAGAAAGTGTGTGTACTACTCATTTCTCCCGAATATGGTTACACCCAAAGCGAAGTCGAGAATATAGCTAGGGTGTTGAAATCTTCTGGAGGAATCCTCGTAGTCGCTGATGAAACAACCACTGTAAACACGATACTCGAGTTTCTTGGCGTTCAAGCTAGGGTATATGGTAA
The DNA here is from genome assembly GCA_030550455.1 of Thermoproteota archaeon. Classification (GTDB taxonomy): domain Archaea; phylum Thermoproteota; class Thermoprotei_A; order Sulfolobales; family NBVN01; genus DRZP01. Next base: position 91,476 of record JAUQPH010000001.1, on the reverse strand, counting down.
CAGATTGCTTGACGAACACCAGGACTTTTACCCGAGAGCTACATTTTATTTAGAGAACAGCGAGATAGTTCTAAGGCTGGATAAAGCGTCTGAAATACGAAACTGCGGTACTGTAATTGGAGTTGCCGAGTCCCACGATTACCTTACTTCAGCTGCTGAGTTAAAGCCGGTCGCTTGCCTCGAGTACGTGAATAACTTGGTCGTTCTAATACTTGGCGACGGTTCTCTACTTACAAACCAAGTACTCCAGCTAGGTGGTAGCTATAGAGAGCTAGCTAAGTTCTTAGCGTTAGAGGTGAGAAAGTGGTGCGGATATGACTGCGTCGTATTAGTTGAGGCAGGGAAGTACCTGTCTAACAGAGACTTATTCTTAAGGCTTTACAGTCATAATGGTGAATCGTCTTTTCTAGTTTTTTTAAATAGCGTAGTATACAGTTTAACGTCTGTGTGGAATTCTTTCGAGAAAGACCCTCTAGAAAGCTTAAGAGAGGAGGCTGTGGCTACAGCTACACTACTGATTACAGTAACTATCTCGTATAAGCTTGGTAGGGGAAGGGTAGAGCTAGCTAGAACACTAAGAAGCTTTGTCTGGCGAGGGAGAGAGGACTTTAGGAAGGTATATGACACTATAGCTGAGATACTAGTTCTACTTGGGTGCGAACCCCACCCCAGCCCGGCGTTGGTGCGTTGTCTTGAGAACGCGGGGTACGAGCCCAGGTACTCTAGGGCGCTCACTAGATTCATGAAGTTCTCAGAGCTCTTCCTCAATCAAAAAGCTTTTTCGTTTTTACCGATGTGGAGAATTATGATTAGTAGGGCTCTAAAGCACTCCGAAAAGCTACTTAAGGTACTTGAAGAAAGCCTTACGAGTGAGGGACATGTTTAGTTACGGTGAAGTCCTAAAGACGCAAAGGCTAATTTACCTATGTTCAGCTATTGTAGTAGCATCAATAGCTCTAGCCCTTCTAAACGTAGCTCTTGGAGCCCTGTGCGTAGCAGCATATTTTATAACGTATTCCGTGGTGAGTTACTCCCATCTTAGACTCATAAGTAAGCTTACTACATGCCGATTAAATAAGGTTGAGGTAGAACTAGAAGACGTAGATATAGTTCTCAGTTTAGACCTAAGTATCTCCTCTAAAGGAGGTTTTGCTTATCTGAAGGTATACCTTGATCTGCCCCCACAACTCTCGCTTTTGGGTGTCCGCTACACGTACTCTAAGCGAATTGCCTTAAAACCTGGACACGCAAGGTTTTCGCTCACGCTACCTAGGCGTACAGGCCTTCACGTAGTGGGACCACTGAAAGTGGCGATTACTGACTTCTTCGACGCTTTCGAAGCTCCAATATATTACTTGGAGTCCATAGTGATCAAGATCCCACCTAAGATGGGTTTAGCACCGGTGGCTAAGTGGTATGGCATCGTGCGTTCATCTATTGGTTCGAGAACTCTCAGCCCAGGCTTAGGAGTTGAATACCATAGTACGAGAGAGTATAGACCCGAAGATGAACTTCGTCATATTGACTGGAAAGCGACAGCTAGGCTAGGAAAGCTCCACGTTAAAGTATTTGAAGTAGAAACGCCTCTCAGAGTAATGATAATACTCGACGCACAAAAGTACACGTTCATCGGTAGCCCTAAGTCTCTTTTTGAACACTGCGCTGACCTAGCTGTAGCGCTGTCGAGTTACCTTGTAAAGCGTGGGGATAGGTTGAAGTTTATTGCTATTACGGAAGATGGAGTTAAATACAGTAGTGAAGCGAGAAGCTATAGAGGTCTAGTGGAGATTCTCGACGTTCTTTCTAATATAAGATGGCCTGAATACAGCCCAGCTCCAAGGGTTGAATCACCGCAGGAAAGTCTATATGCAGACCATATAAGTAAGTCACTTAAGGATGTGTCCGCCTCTGTAATTTTCTCCCCGGTACTCAGTAGTCGAAGAGCGTATGATATCTTAAAGCTAGCTAGGCAAGCACAGGAAAGTGGTGCTAGAGTCATAGTAGTTGCTCCACTAATAGCCTTCTTTAGTACCACAAGCAAGGTGAATGACGCTATATATAAAGTACTGCGGTACAATATCGTTCTCCAAGAACTCAAAAACATAGAGCTGCTGAGGAACTCCGGGATACAAGTCGTAGCTCTATCACCGCATAGGGCACTAGAAAGAGTAGTATCTGAACTCGAGAGAATTCGCATAGCGAAAACACGGTGAGACGGTCTCGTGTGACTGCTTCGGGTTTCACATATTTTCGTACTTCATAAAGTAGTAGATAAAAACCTAGCAAAGCATTTAGCTCGGATGGATTATGAGTTGTCGAAACGATGTTTCTGAATTCATCAAGAGGTATGGGATTTCAGCACGCGTAGAGAAGTTCGACATCGAGGTCAGCACAGTTAGAGGAGCTGTTAAAGCGACCGGAAGTCCTCCATCGGAAATTGTTAAAACGCTAGTAGTCAGAGTTGACGATGGCTATGCGGCCGTAGTTTTAACTGGTGACAGAAAGGTAGATCTCTCGAAAATAGCTAAAGTACTAAAGTCTAGGACTTCGAGACTTGCTAGCTATGATGAGGTCAAGGAGGTAACCGGCTTTGAAGTTGGTGGTGTATCACCCCTATCTGACTGCGTAAAGTCTTTGCGCGTCATCTTTGATTGTAAGGTCTTAGAGAAGAACTGGGTGTGGTGTGGGGGTGGTGATTTATCGACACTTGCATACGTCTCTGTTCAAGATCTTAGGAGAGTTCTGCAACCGATAGTAGCGGACGTCTCTAGGGATTAGGTGGCTTGAGTGCCGAAGGGTAATAGGTCTAGAGGATATAGAGCTGAGAGAGAACTCGTTGCCCTACTGTGGAAGAGGGGCTTCGCAGTTATGAGAGCACCAGCCAGTGGTTCTAAAGTAAAAAAAGCTATGTATCCAGACGTTGTCGCCATCAGGAATGGTCGTGTGGCTGTGTTCGAAGTCAAATCTAGGTCGAGAGAAGAGACTATTTACATAGACAAAGAGCAGGTGATGAAAATGATCGAGTTTACTAAGAGAGCCGGTGGAAGCGCATATATTGCCATTAGAATTCCAGGAAGAGATTGGGTATTCGTTCCGATAGAGCGGTTAGAGCCTACAGGCTCAAGTTATAGAGTTGGTAAGGAGGTCATAGCCGAGGGTTTGAGTATAGAACAGCTTGAGGTAGCCCTCGGTCTGCGAGAAACACTACTAAGGTATGTTAAGCCACACCAGGACTCGGATGTTGAAGCGACACTTCATGATCGCGGGCAGTGACCACGGCCGCAGCATTCTTATCTCGGTCATAGAAAGCTCGTTCTCTTTATGAACCGAAACCTGATTCAATAAAGGATTGGGCTACTCTGAGAACATGATCTGCCTTAATGTCCAGCAACAATAAGTGAGGAACGTCATGTAAGAGATGCGTTGTGAAACCCTTGGTTGTACATCTATTGCGAAAGTCAGCTTGGGTATACTTATATTATGAGAAGAGCTAATACTAGAGGAGGGCAGGTATATGAAGATTGCGGTAATGGAGACTGTGATAGGAGCTGTAGCAATGCGTGACGACGGCACTTTAGTGTGCAACATTGTATCCAAAGACCCGGGATACATGATCGAGAGAGCTTTGAGAATAGAGAGCGGTGAGTTAAGTCAAGAGTTTGTTGATTTAATCAACAGGATTTCTACTCCAGATGCTGTCTTCGTAGTTTCGTCTGAACTAGAAGCAACGTTTCTTGCTCAAAGAGGCTTGAACCACACCATTAACCCCAGAGAGGAGCTGATCGTAAAGTTGCGAGAGATGCTTCCGAGCATCGCCATTAAGGAGGGTTTAGTTAAGAACGAGGAAGAGTTTGATGCGTTAATCTACGAGATAGCAGTCGGTGTTACGAGATCGAAATTAAGGCGCGAGGCTCTAAAGAGAGACTTGATGGCTATCCAGGCAATTAGGGCTATAGATGATATCGACAAGACAATAAACCTCTTTGCTTCAAGGCTTAGGGAGTGGTATAGTACTCACTTTCCAGAGTTAGATGATCTAGTAAAAGAGCATGAAGAATACGCTAAGTTGGTAACTGTGCTCGGTTCTAGGCAGCAGTATACTGTGGAGAACCTCTCAAAGCTCGGTATCAAGGGTGGGAGGGCGGAAAGAATAGCAAGAGCAGCAAGAGAAAGCATCGGGGCCGATATCTCGGAGCTCGACATGAGTAAAATAAAGTCGTTCAGCGAACTTATTTTAACTCTATACGAGATGAGGAAGGACTTCTCTGACTACCTTGAGCAGGTCATGAAAGAAGTAGCTCCTAACGTAACTGAGTTAGTAGGTTCTCTACTAGGAGCACGCCTGCTCAGCCTTGCCGGAAGCCTTGAAGATTTAGCAAAACTCCCTGCTAGCACAATACAGGTACTAGGTGCGGAAAAAGCTCTCTTCAGAGCTCTTAGAACCGGTGGCAGACCACCTAAGCATGGCGTGATCTTTCAATACCCAGAGATACACAAAGCACCTAGATGGCAGAGGGGTAAAATAGCGAGAGCCTTAGCTACAAAGCTTGCTATAGCAGCAAGAGCTGACTTCTATACAGGACGCCTCATCGCGTCGAGATTAAAGAAGCTCCTCGAGGATAGAATCGAGGAGATAAAGTCTCTCTACGCAAAGCCTCCTCCAAAGACGCCGCCACCTAAACCACCGAAACCAGCAAAGCGTGGGAAAAAGTAGATTATAAGCCTTTCAAGCTTACTTATAGAGGTGGGGCTGTGGTCGAAGTAGTTTCGGTTAAGGAGCACCCGAGCTATAGGGGGGTTTACGTAGTGGAGCTAGAGGACGGATCAGTTAGACTAGCAACTAAAAACCTTACTCCGGGTCGTAGGGTTTACGGAGAGTGGCTCTTCAACTACGAAAACGTAGAGTATAGAGAGTGGAATCATATAAGAAGCAAGCTAGCCGCATCTCTCTATAAGGGAATACGAGAGCTAGCCATATCCAGTGGTAGCAAGGTACTTTACCTAGGTGCTGGTAGTGGAACGACCGCTAGCCACATATCCGATATAGTCGGACATAAAGGAAGAATCTATGCTATAGAGTTCGCACCTAGAGTCATGAGAGAGCTAGTTACAGTAGCTGACTACAGAAAAAACATAGTACCGATACTTGCCGACGCTAGGTTTCCCGAGAGGTACTCTATGCTAGTGCCTCAGGTAGAAGTTCTCTATGCTGATATAGCTCAACCTGAGCAGGCAAGTATAGTTGTAGCTAACGCTAAGATGTTCCTTAAGAGCGGGGGATACCTTTACTTAGCAATAAAGGCCAGAAGTATTGATGTTACTAAAGAGCCTGATGAGATATACATAAGGGAAATAAAAACTCTTGAGAAGGGTAACTTCGAGATCTTGGATGTAGTTCACTTAGATCCATACGATAAAGACCACGCCATGGTTTTTGCCGTCTATAAGTAAGTTCCATATATCACCCGATACCAACCTGCTATTTCAAGTACTGTTAGCCATAATAGTTGGTGCTCTATAGTATAGTTTAGGAAAACCGTTTGTCTCTAGGTGTTCATCTTAGTTACTTTATTTTCATTCGTGGTCGCATCTAGGGACTTCCACCTCACCCACGTAGATTTAGGTGTCCACGCAGGTTCATGGGTGGTGGTCGAACCCAGCGGCACAGGGCATCTATCTAATATAGAGTTCTGACGGCTTTGGGCATCACCACCCAGGCTCATCATAGATAGAAACAAAGCTTATAGGCATTTCCCAGTAAATCAAGAAGAAAACACCTATGTAGTAAGTGCGATAGTAGAGCGGGCTTTGTTCAAGATTAGGAAGTGTTGACGCACTCAAGCATCGAGCTCAACGATATAGAGATAGAACAGAGGGTTTAGCTCTCGCATTAGTTCATACAAGTTTATCTCGTCGCCTCACCTCTTTTTCTCTCGCATTTCGCTCTGGTTGTCACCGGGCTCGAGAGCGTTCAAAGCACTTCAGGCACTCAGCGTCTTGGCTTACCTCGGGATGTGCCCGCACCCCATCTGTGTAGCTCTAACCCCCAAAGGTTAGCTTCAACGAATTAATCAAGCACCGTAGACCTAACTAACAGTTCGCACACTCAAGCTCTTTGCTGTAGGTATCGACAAAACAGATTATAGATAGCCTACGGGAATATAAGGCATGTGCAAGCGAGCTGCTCTCACATAAGTTAAGGTTAAGCTATTACGTAGTAAAATGCTAATACGAGACTCCTAACTTTGCAACATGTAGCACCCGGTCCGCGGCTCGTATATATCTCCAGACCTCTTTAAGTTGTGTATTATCTTCTCTAGAGTTCCACGGTCTATGCCGAGAGCTTCAGCTATCTTTTCAAGTTCTGAGTACTTGGTGCACTCCTCCTTCTTACTACGCTCTCTTATGCGCTCGAGTATTATTATCTCCTTATCTCTAAGGCTTTTAGCCTTTCCAGACATCAATATATCGATGTCCAGCATTCCGGTCTCTACGTCCATACCTACTCTCTCTAGAACAGCGTTCATGAGCCTTACAGCCTCTAATGCGTCTTCAGCTTCAACTTCGTTCTTTAAGGCCATCTTAGCGTGAGCCTCTGATAATCTTATTAAGGCCTCAAGCTGCCTAGTAGTAATCGCTAGAGGTGCGTTAGGGTCTGCGGCACTTCTCTTCCTGAGTTCGATGTAGTAGTTCTCTATGATCCTTTTGGCTTCATCCGTTAGTTTCGGCTTAACGTATTTTCTAGCATACGCTATATACTTCCTCAATAAGTCAGGAGGTATTTCGGCTCTCGCCCCCTCAGTGCTATGGACCTCGAGTACGTGTCTAACTATCTGCTTATCTCTGTCTATTTCAGCTACGTCTTTAACTACGAATATCAAGTCGAACCTCGATAGTATCGTTACGGGTAAGTTTATGTTACCAGAAAGCCCGAGAGCGTCAACATACCTACCACGCTTCGGATTTCCTGCAGCAAGAACAGAAGCTCTAGCACTAAGCCTAGCGTGAATACCCGCTTTAGATATGGTCACAGTTCCCTGCTCCATAGCTTCATGAATAGCTACTCTATCCTCCTCCCTCATCTTGTCTATTTCATCAACGGCTACGATACCTCCATCTGCGAGTACCATGGCACCTGCCTCAAGGAAGAATTCCCCACTCTGCTTATCCCTTATTACAGCTGCCGTTAACCCAGCTGCTGAAGAACCCTTACCTGTCGTATATAGGCCTCGGGGTGCTATTCTCGATGCGTATTGAAGTAGCTGACTCTTAGCCGTTCCTGGGTCCCCGATCATGAGGACATGTATCTCACCTCTTATTCTAGTACCATCAGCTAAAACCTTGGGCACCCCACCGAAAAGTAGTAGAGCTATTGCCTCCTTTAGGTCCCAGTATCCATGAATAGCAGGCGCTATACTTGCTATAATCTTCCTCCTGACCATAGGATCTCGGGATAGCTCCAGTATCTCGGCCTCATCTTCCGGGCTGATACTAACTTCCTCAAGAAGTCTTTGTGCCGGTATGATGTTGTTGGCCTCAATGTAGAAATCGTAAACTGACGACAGTCTTCTACCTCCCCTGAAGAGCTTCACTATCCCTATTAAGACAACTCTATCCCCAGGTCTTACGGTATCTACTATATCCTCTGAGAGCACTACGTCTATAGATCTAGGAAGCTGTCCAGGAGGGGTATCCTCCGGCTTTTCCTGCAAAGTCAGGAACTGCCAATCTATGAAACTAGACTTCTCCAGAACCAGCCTATAGGTACCTCGACGGTAAGAACCTCCTTCCTCGGGAAGCTCGGTAACACACTTGGGGCAGTAGGAGGGCCTCTCCATTTCATCTAGCTCTCTATCATCTGGAGGCCAACTAAACTCGTGTTGTGTACCATCAGGTAGTATATGAACGTACGTTGCTTTTATTAACTTCTCTTTTGGTGGAGTAGATCTCACTACAACTCCCTCGAGCATTACTAACCTATTTAGCAAATCGCTTCGTACCTCCCTGATAGGTGTCGGTTTAACCCAACCTGTAAGTCTGCCGTAGAACTTACGCACTCTTTTAGCGTAAGCCTCGTCTATGCTCTCCACTATAGTCTTGATAGCTCCTGATAAAGCGTCTAATGCTAGTTGAGGGTCTTTATCTAGAAGTAGAAGAAGTCTGTCGTCATACTTTGCTAGGTCTTCGTAGTCTATGGGCACAGATTTTTTCTCATAAAAGAGCATTTCCTTAATTCTCTTAATGTATTTTCTCTCACCGTATTCATCAACGTAACTCTGAAGAAAGTCCTGAAATGCCGATATGTAGTCTAGCTCCATTTCTATCGAGTCCGTCGATCGGTTACTTAACATACTTCAACACCGAGTCCCTCCACAATTCGAGTACTCTTTTAAGTAGCTTATACAAAACTACTTCCTCCAGGATCTTGCTTACTTCACTGGCCTGCTTAACATCTAGGTTGATTGCCGCACTCACCAACTTACTTAACCTTAAGTCTAATAGATTGTTTAAGGCCCCTTTGAATTTCTCAACTCTAGACAGACCCTCGGAAGTCTTTTCAGCACTCATCTTACTCGCAGTCATCGCAGCCGAAAAGTACAGATCTTCTCTTAACTCAGCTAGTTTTCGTCCCTTAGAAGTTCTCTCCATGTGGAGGTACTTCAGTAAATCGACATCCCTAAGTGAGATATCGCGAACCTCCGCGTAACCATAACGCTGTAGCTCTAAAGCCAACCATAGCGGCAGATTAACCTCATCACCTTTTCTCACATTAACTTTCTCCTTGTCTACTATAACAGCACCAAGATCGTGAAGAACGAGTGTTCTCACACTACTCAGGAGTCTATGGGCTCTAACAAGTACTATATAAGCCTCAGGTGATGCTAGCACCCACCCACCTAAACTATAGCTTAGTTTCAGAAAACATATTAGCACTAACTCACACAATTCCGAGACAACGCAAAAAGCATCCTTAAAGTCTAACCTCAGTACCTGTTTGTGAGTCTAGTGACTCAAGTAACTGTTTCAGATTTTTTGTTGCACCCGTTGATATCCTGCTAATATAATGAGATGGATCGCTTGCGATGACTAAATTTTTAAGTTTTGTACAGCTATTTATCTCGGAGCCGGGGTGGCCGAGCGGCCTAAGGCGGCGGGCTGCAGTGGTGTAGAAACCCGCTCTATCGCGGGTTCGAATCCCGCCCCCGGCTCCAGTGCGTTAAATTAGTTCTTACTTTGTTTAAGGCTCTTGACACGAGGTAGATCGTCGACATAACCTGTCTACTAGAATAGTTGTTTGAACATAGAGACCCTCCTTAGGTAAGGCCTAGAAATATTAAAAGCGTTTGTATGTAATCGCAATAGGTATACGATATGTGGAGGTGAAAGGAGAGATTACGCTCGCTAGAGTTAAGGGGTTCGCATCTAGTTTAGCTATCCTGATGGCAACGGTTTCTACGTTAGCAATTATTACCGGTTTGGTAGGCTTTCTTGTATTTAGCGAAGCTATTGAGAGAGAAGCTAGCTTAAAGATAGTTGAAGTAGCCTTGGTATTCGATGCTGTCTCCGTAGCGATCTTCGCTTTATGCAGAAAGCACCTCGCGGTCGAGCTAGTCGACGCTTTCTTAGTGGTTTCGGTCTTCTGGATACTTGCTCCTCTGTTTTCAGCAGCTTTGTATAGCTACACGATCCATATGCCCTTTCTTGATGCTCTTTTTGAGTCAGTTAGCGGTTTCTCTGGAACCGGCCTTACTGTTATAGATAAGCCGGAATCTCTACCTCGAGTTATCCTCATCTGGAGAGCTCTTACGCAGTGGGTCGGGGAGCTTGGAGTTGTTGTAATCTCGGGAGTTCTATTACCTTTTCTACATAGGTCCATTAGGAGTATTTACGTAGTCGAGAGAGGGGCTAGACTAGCTCCTACGATAATATCGACCACTAGAAAGCTCTTCACTTTGTACGTGGTGTACACCACTATCGGAGTGCTGCTCTTCGTTCTTTCAGGTATGCCTCTTATGGACTCGATAGCTCACTCAATGACGGCTATAGCGACTGGAGGTATGTCGACTAATTCCGAGAACTTGGGTTACTGGTTTAGAGCAGGAAACAATCTTGTAGTGATATCAGCATCTATAATGATGGTACTCGGGGCGCTGAACTTTATGGATCTCTACAACTTAAGCCTCGGACGCCTTCGCGAGTTCGTGAAGTCGATAGAAGTCAGAGGATTTGCGACTATTTTTCTGGTTTTTCTCGCTCTTCTAGGGACCTCAGCTATAGCTATAAATTCAACAGAATCGTCTTTTTGGACATGGACTTTCCACATGCTGTCAGGTCTTACTACAACAGGTTTCTCTATTACTCCTATTGGAGACCATCCGGACGTTGTGAAGGTTATTCTAGTGCTCTCTATGGTAGTTGGAGGTTCGACATTCTCAACGGCCGGCGGTATCAAAATAAAGCGAGCGATAGTTTTAGCTAAGTCATTACTATGGGAGCCGGGCAAGATCTTCATTCCGAAGTCTGTAGTTGTAGTTAGAAGGGTTGGTAGTGAAGTAGTTAAAGAAGAAGAACTGATCTCGGTTTACTCCTACGTAGTTCTTTATGCGCTTACACTAGTAATTATATCAGTTCTTCTACACTTATCACTACTGTCTTCTGGGCTCACCAACTTCAGCTACATAGATTCTCTCTTCGAAACCGCGTCAGCTCTCTCTTGTGTAGGACTCTCGTCTGGTATAACAAGCTCGTCGGCTCCAGTAGTTACTAAGGCTCTCCTCATGGTCGCTATGTACTTAGGTAGGATAGAGTTCTTACCGTTCTATACACTCGTTGGTTTATACTACATAAGCAAGATCACATTATAGGTCATGTAACGAAGAGGGGAGGTATCTAGCAGCTCGATATTCAATGCCAGGATGCGAACTGCCCCACGGTCGGGAATTTGAGGTAGTTTATGAGGGAAAGCTGTAGGTTGGGTCACTCCGAGCGGTAGAGACCGAGACGAAGCCTCCAACGTAAGGAGGACTGAGATCTCTGAAGCCGAGGGTCAACATCAAACTACATCAATATATGAAACCTTAACCTCTATGAGTTCTAGCCTCTCGCTTAAAACATAAAAGTTTGATTATGATTACCTAGTTGGGGTGTGCGGGTAGGGCTGGGAGTTCGCCGCCTCCCGTAGCCGAAGGCGTAAAGCGGGGCCAGCAACCTAGCCTGCTCGGAGGCATCTCGCTTCAAGGACCGCGCACTAGCGGTGAAGCCCGCCCCATGGGGCTGGCGGTGGTGGAGGTCCTCCTGGAGGGGAGGACCTACCACCTTTGTGGGGGGAACCTGGCCAGGCCCGGAAGGGAGCAACCTAACCTCCGACGTCAGCGTTCATGGGTCACCGGGTGGAGGACGGTGCGCGGAACCCTTGGGCGGGGTGCTCCGAGTAAGGCGGGGGCCGCACACCCCATGTTGATGCTTACTTAATGTTACTTTGAACTAAGATAAAGCTAATGAGAAAATGGAACTAAGAGTACTATGTCAGCCGCGCAGTATAAAGGAGTCGACACTCCAATAACCACTAAGGACAGTATAAAACCTGTGACCAGCTCTATATAGTGATAGCGGGTCGACTCCTCGATGAACTATAACTTTCTCCTATCAACGTTTTAAACTAATTCGTTAGCTTGTAAAGAGTGTACTCAAAATGATATGTGTTTGAGTGAGGTGTCGAAATGCGCTCTACCCTTTACGGCGCCCAGAAGTGCTTTATGTACGATATGTAGAAGCCAGCTACTATGGCGGTACCGATGACTCCAGCTACGTTAGGTCCTAGAGCATGAAATAGTACGTATAGTCCTGGTTTGGCGAGTTGTGCTTCTCTCTGAGCTACTCGAGCAGCTATTGGAACAGCCGAGACGCCGGCACAGCCTATAACTGGGTTCACCTTACCCTTAGTTAAGAAGTAGAGAGCCCAAGCAAATAGCAACCCTCCTGCTGTAGATACGGCAAACGCTACTAAACCTAGTGCTAGTATCATGAAGGCCCTAACAATGAAGCTAAAGAATGCTGCTGGTGAAGCCTCAGCTACGTACTGCGATAAGAAGTCGTAGGACAGAGTCGCACCAACACCTATCATCGTAAGTATTGTCGCAATATCGAGTAGTGGGTCCGCTAGAGTCTTAAAGTACCTTTCAAGCTCGCCTACTTTCGTTGAGAGCTCCTTCACGATGTTTCCCATAGCTATCGCTATCACGAGCGGAAATGCTGCTGGAACTAAGGCACCAACTACTAGGAGACAGATAAACCAAAACGTGAGTATGTGACCTAAAGTTACCTCCTTAGGACTTGGCATTTCGATAGCTCTATATCTCTTTGGCACAAGAGCTCTAATGATGGGTGGCTGTATTACAGGGACGAGAGCTATATAGCTGTATACGGCAATAGTTAGAGGCCCCACTAGGTGAGGTGCTACATTTACTGCGGTATATATTGTAGTAGGTCCGTCAGCACCTCCAACTACTCCTATGGCCATAGCCTCGTTTAAGCGAAATCCGAGAGCTAAAGCTATGAAAGTTACTACAGTTATCCCCAATTGCGCAGCTGAGCCTATGATAGCACCTACCGGAAACGATATTAGTGGCCGAAAATCCGATAGTGCTCCTATACCTACAAATATGAGTATGGGACCTATCTCACTTCTGACTACAAGATGGTAGATCCAGCCTAAGAGAGACGTTGACTCCGGGGAGCATACTCTCGTATAGTTCCCGAAGTTTATTACGTTTACTAACCCCTCAACTCCTTTTAACAGCTCCGGTAGCTGGCCGCTTAGGTCGTGGCACACGTACTTAGCTAAATGAAGACCGGGTACGTTAGCTAGGATCATTCCGAGCCCTATAGGTATTAACAGCAGTGGCTCGACACCTTTTTTAACTGCTAGAAACAGTAGTACAGCTCCCCAAGCTATGAACGTAGCTCTTATACCTAGTTCAACAGGGTCTCCCAGGGCCAATCCCGGAAGCAGCATGGAGACGTCCAATCTCCTAGCACCATAATTGCGTACACCATTAGAATAAAAGCTTTTGGGGGCTTGGGCAGGTGTTCCCCAAGCTAAAAGTTTTAAGTGCTAACGCATAGTTTTTCGGGGCCCGTAGCTTAGCCTGGTTAGAGCGCCCGGCTGATAACCGGGAGGTCCGGGGTTCGAATCCCCGCGGGCCCACTTTTGCGGTGATAATGTTGCCAAAAATTTCGGTAGTAGTAGTGGTAGAAGAGGAAAACAAGTATAGTATAAGCGTTCTCTTAGGCTACCTATTGAAGCGTTTAAGGGAGGAAAAGCTAGATAACTACTTCAGGTTTATTTTAACAAACTGGGTTAACGTTTCGGAAGTCCTTAGCTCACTTAATCGACCCCACATTCTAATAGCGTCTCTCTTGACGACGCAGATTCCTAGCCTCTACAGTAGGGTCCAGAGTGTTTTAGAGGTGTCACGACGTCTAGGAGGGATTTCTGCGGCTGGAGGACCTCACGCTACTGGAGATCCTTACGGTACTATTTTGAACCTAGGGTTTGACCTAGCTTTCATCGGGGAGGCTGAAGAAAACTTTGCTGAGTTTGTAATAGAGCTAACACAAGGTGGAAACCCTCTATCAGTAAGTGGAGTAGCTACTATAAGCGAAGGTGGAGTTAAGGTAAGTTACAGTAATAAACAAAGATTACTGAGTTTGGATCCGGTGCCTCCCTTTTGTCGAGAGCTGGGCCTCTTTAACCCCATAGAGATCATGAGGGGATGTCCACACGCTTGCCGTTACTGTCAAGTAAGCTACTTGTTCGGTACTTTTCCTAGGTTTAGAAGTACTGAAAACGTAGTTTCGTTCGCTAAGGAACTTCTTACTAGAGGTATTAGAGACATAAGGTTTGTATCCCCAAGCGGGTTTGAGTACATGTGCTCTAAGAACCTCAATTTAAGTGCCCTAAGTAGCCTACTAGAGACACTCAATAGAGAGGTCAGAAGTCTCGGTGGAAGAGTTTATTTAGGAACTTTCCCAAGCGAGGTTAGACCTGAGCACGTAACCGAGGAGACCCTGCGCACCGTTAAAGCTTACGTAGATAATAAAAAGCTGAATATTGGAGCTCAAACAGGGTCGGAGAGGCTTCTCAAGTTACTGCATAGAGAACATGGTGCTGACGACGTATTAAATGCTGTTGCTATCGCCAACAAGCACGGCTTTAAAGTTGATGTAGACTACATGTTCGGTCTACCCTGGGAAGACTCTCAAGACTTGGAAATCACAATGAAGCAGATAGAGAGGGTAATACAACTCGGTGGGAGAATACATTGTCACACATTCATACCTCTTCCTGGAACTCCCCTATCCTTTGCCTCACCAAGAGCTATTCCCGAGACCGTAAAGAGCAAGCTAGTCAAACTGATGGGTAGGGGGAAATTGTGGGGACAGTGGCTTTGGCAAGAGAGATTAGCTAGAGATATAGTGCTCCTTAGAGAGAATAACGTCATAGTGATAAACTATAAAAGAGCTAGTGAAGTAGCTACTAAAAAATCAGAACTAGTTAAGAGAAGATTCGATGTTTTCTATAACAACTTACGCAAGATTATGTCACTGAATATAGAAACGACATAGCGAAAACCATTAGGGAGCTAGTGCGATCGAGCGGGTGTGGATTATTTAGATAAATTAGATAAATCTGAGCGATTAGTGCGATTACTACATGTCCGCTTGTATTAAGCTTATTTAACCTTAGTTGAGTGCTATAAGGAGGACTTGATGAGCGAAACAAAATCATATAAAGTCAGTGTCGGAAAAAGGGCTATCAGTGATTACATGGCGTCAATAGCTATAATATTTAACCAAGGAGTTAAAACAGTTGTAATAAGAGGCTGCGGTGACAACATACATAGAGCTGTAACACTGTATAACGCCCTCAAGTCGAGGCTTGGAGACAGCATTAAACTAGCAAATGTTAGAATAGGAAGTGAGAAGAGAGGATTTAAGTATGTACCATATATAGAAATTGAGGTCGAGAGAGTTTAAATTGGCGCGATATCGGGTGGAGCTAAATTAGATAAAGACCTGAAAGCCCTGAGCTTATCTTTATAGCCTAGCTCAGCCCTCCTTATTATCTCGTATAACTCATTAAGTACTTCTTCAGCAAGCTGTTTCTTAACTGGATAAGGAACCCCGTCTTTACCACCTATGGTATACGCGTACTTGAACGGACTGTACACCTCGATATCCTTTAGAGGTGGAGGCTCTCTATATATTAACTCAGAAATGAGAGATAGTGCCCTGAGTGTTTCTGGACCAGCTCTCGTCTCCAGCAGGAGTTCTGGAAAACTCGATGGACTAACCTCGTATGCCTCGTTCAGTACCTTAAGAAGTCTCTCAGTAAGTTTAACAGGTCTATAGTAGGGGATCCCTGTTACTACAGGTCGAGGTAGCTCCCCAAATAGAGGTCTATAGCCTTTAATGATGGCATTAACGGTATGTACATACTTAGCTATCTTCGTGGGTTTCTCGTGTACTAGGTCTAGAATGGCTTTACGACTCTTAAGAGATTCTCTAGCACTCAGGTTTAGAGGTATCGTAGTCTTTTCACACAATGCCCCGGTATGAGGCTCTATAGTTACATCACCTGGGTCCACTCTTTCCCACGAAAGATGGTATCTTCTAGCTATTCTCTCGCTAGAGTTCATGCCTTGCTGTATGACTACCCAACTGCCTTTCTCGTCAAACACTATGATGTGGTGATAAAGAGAGAAACCGTCTTGAAGAAGCGCAGAATCAGTCTTAGCAGTAAGCCTCGATATCCGTATTAACTCACTTCCAATACTAGACCCTATGAGACCCTTATCGACTAATGCATTTACTTCTCTAGGTACTTCGATAGATTTAGCCCCTTTTCCTCCAACCGCCCAAACTCCTAGGTTTTCTTCAGTTAACACTTCTCGCAAAATTGCTGTAGTAACTGTAGTTGAGCCACTACTGTCCCAATCCATTCCTATAGCGTTATTGAGTGCTTGAAACCATAAAGGATTCGACAACCTCGTCAACAAGTGGGAGGGGCCGTACTCGAGAACGAGAAGCTTAACTATCGCTCTAGCCATTCTCTTCATAACGTTGTAGAGCCAGGGAGGAACGTGACCACTATGTAGCGGTAGGTCAGCTACTCCCCACATACTTTTTCACGATTAACACATTCTCTTTTCTGTCTACTACTATTACTAAAGAGTTAGGTTCTATCTCTTCATCAGAATAGGCCTTCCAATACTCTCCTTCGACTATAATGAATCCCTCACCACCTGCCGGAATTCGGTCCATAGCTCGCCCAACTTTTCCTCTAAGTTCAAAGAGCACTACTTTGCGTCTTTTAGCCTGCAATACCTTATACAACACGAAAGCTGTTAAAGACCCTAATCCCACCCCTATTCCTAAAGCCACGTATCTCGATACTAAAACAAAAGTAGCATCAGGAGCTATGTACGTGGGTCCCCCGGTGGGTAGAAGGGCAAAGCCGGTGCTTAACATTATTATGCCGCTTATCCCAAGTATCCCGAAGCCGGGCGTTAGAAACAGCTCTATTGACAGAAGCGCTGCTCCTACTAGGATTAGGAAAAGGGATATGAAGTTGGGGTTGAAGCCCGAGCCTACTAAACCGAGAAACAGGAAAACCAGAGCTAAGGGTAGAGCTTCAAGTCTTCCTGAAGCAATAGAGAAGATAGTTGCCATTATGCCTATAGTAGTTAATACACTCGAGAGAAGAGTGTTGGAGAGTATGGACAGAAAGCGTGACCTGATACCGCACGAATACTCCTCTACTCTAAGAAAGTCGGATAGAGTGTATTCAGTGCTACCAGCAATAACTTTTTTCCCGCTAATGTACTTAAGGGCGTCGCTAATATCTCTCGCTACGTAATCAGCCACACCGTGTTTCACGGCTTCTTCTGCCGTTAAGACCAGGTTTCTTGTCACAAACATTTCAACAGCAGTAATATTCCTATTCCTAAGTCTGGCGTAGTATACTGCTTTCTCTATTATAGGGTTTATTACTTTAGAATCGTTTATAGGTTCGTATCTCCCAGTCACAGGATTTATCGCAACTGGCTGCATGGCACCTATGGTCGCAATAGGTGAGAGAACGATTATATGTGCTGGAAGAGATATTAAGGTGCCGGCGCTAAAAGCCTTCCCTCCTGAAACAAAGACTATTACCGGTGTTGTTGCCGTAGCTACTCTATCCCCGATGGTAAGTGCGGCATCTAGATACCCACCATAGGTTTCAAGCTCTACTAGAACACCGAGCTTCCTTGACTCAGCGTAGCTAATAGCGTCTACAATACACTCAGCAATACCAGTATCGATCATATCCCAAGGAGGGGTAACTCTAACATGGACGAGTGTGTTTATAGTAGTAGCACTAACTTCTGCTACGATAGCCAGTCCAGAGAACATAAATAATGCTAGAATGAAAAGAAATATTGCACTAGAACGCATTATTTACCCGCCTGAGTAGTTTGGCGCGTTACTGCTGCGGCTGCTGATATCGAGGCTCCGACTACCGAAGAGGACTCAGTTACTATAATTAAGTTCTTTTCTCTAGCTATCTCTACTAGAGTCTGTAGTTCCCTAAGTCTTAAAGCCTTCGGATTTTCTTCGTACGTCTGGGCAGCCTCGCTTAGTATTCTAGCAGCCTGTCTTTCAGCCTCAGCTTGAATTATCCTAGCTCTCCTTAATCTTTCGGCTTCAGCCTGAGTTGCCATAGCCCTAACCATACTCTCCGGCAACTCGACAGACTTCAAAGTGACTGAGACTACCTTAATACCCCAAGGACCGGTGAGCTCATCTATAATTCCCTGAATCCTCTTGTTGATCTCGTCTCTCTTCGTCAGGAGGTCGTCAAGCTCAACCTGTCCTACGACATCTCGAAGTACCGTTTGAGCAAGTAAAGATACTGCGTACATGTAGTTAGTGACCTTAGTGACAGCCTTTATCGGGTCATCTACTCTAAAGTATATTACGGCATCAACTTTAACGCTGACGTTATCTCGAGTAATTATTTCTTGCTTCGGAACATCGATAGTCATTATTCTGAGGTCTACTTTGGCTATGGAGTCCACAAATGGTATTACAAAAAACAGCCCGGGACCTCTAGCTCCCACTAGCCTACCCAGTCTAAAGAGCACACCTCTCTCGTACTCCTTAAGAACCTTTATGCTCGACGCTAAGAGCGGTAAAACTATGAATAAAGTAGCGAGGATTAGAGTGATCGTCGAAATATCTACGATCGTGAACACCCAAGTCTTAAGTTGCTTAGAAGTTTAAAAGCTGTGCTGTAAGCAGAATTCCACTCTTTAAATTGACCCTAGCGTATACCTGATCACACTACTCTCTGCTTCAAGAATCGGACCTCCGTTCGCTATTTACGTACTACCGCTTGCGGGCTGTTTTCTTCTTGATTTACTGGGAAATGCCTATAAGCTTTGTTTCTATCTATGATGAGCCTGGGTGGTGATGCCCAAAGCCGTCAGAACTCTATATTAGATAGATGCCCTGTGCCGCTGGGTTCGACCACCACCCATGAACCCGCGTGGACACCTAAATCTAAAATCTACGTGGGTGAGGTGGAAGTCCCTAGATGCGACCACGAATGAAAATAAAGTAATTAAGATGAACACCTAGAGACAAACGAAGAGTGGGTATAGTACTCGCTAAAAATAACTACGTATATTGTAGGCAGGCTTATTAGTAAGAATTTGAGAACTAAGTAGAGCGGTACTAGAGTTCAGAGTATGTAGGTGTCATGTTGAAGCCGGCCCCGACACCCATTTCAACTGTGGCAGATGCTTTCAATAACCCGCTACTTTATAAAGCTTTGAGAGCGCTGGGTATCGAAACTCTTATGCCAGTTCAGGTTAAGGCCGTAGAGTCAGGACTTCTTGGGTCTAACAATAACATCCTTGTGGTGGCTCCTACCGGAAGCGGTAAGACCTTGGTAGGGTATATGGCTATGATCAAAAACTTTCTCGAAAAATGCGTTGGTGTTTACCTCGTTCCATTAAAGAGTATTGCGTCTGAGAAGCTAGAGGACCTAGAGCTAATCTGCAGAACTCTCGGATGTAGAGCGTGTATTACTACAGGAGACTATGACAAGCCTTCTGAGTGGCTCTCTGAGTGCGACTTTATCGTAGCAACTTACGAAAGATTTGATTCCCTCCTTAGGCTTAAACCATCATGGATCAAGAGAATAGGTACTGTGGTCTTAGACGAGCTACATATGGTGGGAGATGATGAAAGAGGACACGTTGTAGAACTAGTCGGCGTTAGGTCACTGTATGAGGGATATAGGGTAGTCGGCCTCAGTGCTGCTATCGGCAATACTAGCGAACTCGCTGAATGGTTGAAAGCAGTACTAATTTACGATACGTGGCGCCCGGTAAGACTAGTTGAAGGATACTACGACCGTAGCTCTAGAACAATAGTTTTCGATGACGGGAGGATCGAGAGTGTTGGGGGAGACCTTGAAGCGCACGCACTAAGAGAAGCCCGCGTTCAGAACTACCAGCTCCTCGTTTTTAAACACTCGAGGCAGCTAGCGGAAAACCTCGCAAGGATTTTAGCCGATTATTCGCAAGAAAAGTGTCAAGATGTTCTAGAGGAGTTTAAACAGCGAGAGCCACCTAAGGTAGAATTTGATAACTTTAGATACATTCTCAGCAAATGCGTAGCATATCATCATGCTGGACTCTCTGCTACGACTAGAAAGTTTATTGAGGAGCTTTTTAGAAATAGGAAGATAAGGGCTGTAGTAGCAACACCTACTTTAGCAGCAGGCGTGAACCTTCCAGCAAGGAGGGTTTTAGTTAGTGTGAAGAGGTATGAGGAAGGATATATGAAGGGGGTCTCTATTGCTGAGTACAAGCAGATGGCCGGTAGGGCCGGTAGACCCGGGCTAGATCCGTACGGAGAAGTTGTTATAGTGGACGCTAGAGGTAAAGAGGAAGCACATAAGTACATCAAGGGGTCACCTGAGCCGGCTACTTCGGTACTCCTATCGGATAGAGCTATAAGAATCCACACGCTATCGCTCATATCCTCGCAAGACGCAGAAACTGTAGAGGAACTTCTCAACCTTCTCAAACTAACTCTAGCATATAAGCAAGGTGGTTCTACTCTCCCAAACAGAGTCGAGGATGTCCTAAAGGACTTAGTAGAGTGGGAACTTGTTTCTTGGGAGGATGGGGTTCTCAAGCCTACAAAACTAGGGAGGACGGTCTCCGCTCTCTACATAGATCCTCTAACTGCTAAAATAGTAGTTGAGAACCTCTCTAGCGTTAGAAGAGCTTACGATATCTACTATCTAACTCTGATAGCAATTACACCAGACTTCTCTAGAGTTAGACTGGGAAGTACTAGGTCTAGAGAACTTTACACCACTATGGAGGTTTTGATCGAGAGCGGCAGCATACCGACACCACCTTGGATAAGCGAATACGACCTCTTAAGAGCCATGAAAGCTGGTTTAATACTGAGGGACTGGATAGAGGAAGTCAGCGAAGACACTATTGCTGAGAGATATGGAGTGGGAATTGGAGATATAGCTGTTCTAGCAGACACGGCCCAGTGGTTGCTGTACGCTTCTGGAGTAATATGTAGCACTCTTGGGCTAAGCGAACATGCACATAGGTTGATGACTCTCAGCAAAAGGGTTGAGTCCGGCGTTAAAGACGATGCTCTAGACCTAGTTAGAGTAAGGTGGATTGGGCGAGTTAGGTCCAGAAAACTCATCGTAGCTGGTGTGAAATCTATTGAGGACTTAGCAAGAATGAACCCAAGGGAATTGGCAGAAATACTGGGCATTGGCCTACCTAGAGCAGAAGAGGTAATTCTTGATGCTAAGAGGCTGCTATCTGAGAGAACATAATTTGAAGTAGCGTGCTTAAATATTGTTAATTCAGATATGTTAATCGGGAGTAAGATATAGTGGAACCAGGATTCTCGGTAGCTAATAAAGATCTCAGATATCACTCAGTAGAGCTTCTAAGACTTTATAAAGGGTTAATGAAGTACCGAGAGATCTCTGAACTCGTGGGGTTACCTCCTCCTGCTATATGGAGGTACATCACTCTCAAGATTGTCCCAAGTTATGAAAGAGCCGAAAGTATCGTTAGATTGCTTACCTCCAGGGATGTAGTCTCGAACATTCTCCGAAAGTACATTAGATTTAAGGATGGAGCTGTCGATACGAGCAGCGTCCTCGATAACGTTCTGTTGCTTAAAATACTCGCTTATGTAGCTTTTTATAGCTTTAATGATGTCGATACCGTTCTCACAGTAGAGCTGGATGGAGTCCCGATCGCTACTCTAGTTGCCGACCTTTTTAAATCGAAGCTAACTATTTCCCGCAAGGGAATACCCTTTACGTCGGACGCTATATACGAAGCTGAATATGTTTCTCGAGATCCGCCCTCTATAGTGAGACTATACATACCTTCATCTGGACTGAAGAAAGGTGAGAAAGTGCTGATAGTCGATGACATCATTAGAACCGGTAAGACCACAGCAACTCTTATAAAGCTAATAAAGAGCGTTGGGGGAGTGCTAACCGGGATATTCTCTCCAATATCAATCGGACAAAAATGGCGTGAGACCTTGAGAGAGTACTTAAGTAAAGTTGTCACAGTACTAGAGATCGAGGAATTAGACCAATGAAGTTGCGTAAGTCGTGGTACTCAGTTGCGAGGTCATTTGGATCAGCATTCGTTATCGAAATGATTTCACCAAAGATAAGTGGAGTAACGGCTATGGAATCCCTGAAGGACTTAGCCCCCACACAGTTCGTCCATACTTCCTTCTACATATACAATACCATAGAGAACATGCTTTCCTACGAAGGTTGCGTACCACTCGGGGAAAACCTGCTTAACATCATGGACGGCATCTTAAAAAACCCGATTATTGGTACTAATACTTGCTTAGGCTATGGACTAGTGGCATTGTCGCTAGCTTCATCGATTCTCTACTCTCTTAGAGCTAGGGATTGTAACTCTCTTGAGGAGTGTGTTTTAAGAGGGTACAACGATTTTGAGTACTGTTTAACGAAGGAGTCCGCAGATTACTTGGTGAAGTCTATAGAGTTAGCTAGCCCAAGCTATCACGGGTATTACTACTCACCGAAACCCCTAAGTAACGTGTTCGAATTGCTGCTCGAATCAGCTGTGTGGGATCTTGTAGCCTATAACATAGTCAACAAGTTTTCCATAACTCTAGATCTCTACAATTCCGCTAAGTCGGCTACAATTAGCGAGCTACTGAGATATGCTAGTGAGCTTTACAGATACGCCGCAAGTAAGTACTTCGACAGTATATCGTTCAAGTCGGGAGGCATAATGCTTTCCAGGCTAGTGCAGGAAATAGCTTCTAAACCCACGTTGAGCTCTTATGACGCCCGTGACGTGCTAGTCAATAAAGTCGGTGTGAACCTCGGTTCAATTTCAGATTTAGTAGCTTCATCTATAGCCTTAATCCTCTTGAGGATTGAGTGGGGACTATAACATGATACTAGCTACTTCAAGGATTACCCACCCCTACCACTTAGACTACATCGCCAAGGTCGCTAAGTATGCCGAAGTTGACACGCTACTACTCTGCGGTGATGTCAGTGTAAGCGAGAGCTTCATGAAGGAGTTTTCTCACACCAACCTCTTGATGGTTTCTGGTGACGAAGACGACATTCACGTTATCAAACTAGCTAAAAAGTACAACGTTCTCTTAGACGGCAAGGTGGTGGAAGTAGCAGGCGTTAAAGTTGGTGGTGTAGGAACAATTAACACTTTTCTAGATTATACTGCCTTAATGTCTAACGTAGGAAGGATAGACGTTCTACTAACGCACTTTCCACCATATGGGTGCTTGGATAGGGTCCCCCCGCTTTACATACCCTCGGGACTTAAGTCTCTACGTATTCTGATAGAAACGATAAAGCCATCTATAGTTTTCGTTGGTCACTCGCCTAAGCCTACTGTAGAATACTGTAGAGGTATACCAGTTATCGGTGTAGCCGGTTATTTGGCTCTCGCCGATTCCATTAAGCCTCACAATATAAGGTTTATACCAGTAAGCCAAAGCTTTAGTTTAGGATAGGGCCGTGAGTCATCAACCTAGTGGTTGCAGAATAGGGTTCTTAGTAAACCCTATCGCTGGCATGGGTGGAGCTGTTGGTCTTAAAGGAACAGATGGAAGGCTGTATCACGAGGCATTGGTGAGAGGGGCTAAACCGGTCGCTCCAGCTAGAGCTATTAGATTTCTTACTAGACTTAAAGAAATCTGCCCTAGCTCCGTGGAGCTACTACTAGCTGGCGGTATTATGGGTTGCGATTATGCTTCTAGAGTTGGCCTGGATAAGTACGTATGCTTAGATATACCCTCTTCAGATAAGACAACAAGAGAAGACACTATGCTCGTTGTAAGAGAGTTCCTCCGATTTAGAGTAAGCGCTATAGTCTTTGTTGGTGGAGATGGGACAGCGCGCGACGTTTTAGAAGCTAGTAGTGGCTCACTACCAGCTCTCGGGGTTCCCTCAGGAGTTAAGGTATACTCTTCAGTCTTCGCCGTCTCACCTGAGGCAGCCGCTGACATCGTCTCAGACTATTGTCGAGGTGAGGGATATATCGATGTAGGTGATGTAGTAGACGTAAACGAAGAAGCGATACAGAGAGATGTCCTAGTATTAAAACTTTTCGGAAGAATGCCTACACTATCCTCTGGGAACCTGAAAGTCCACACTAAAGAGTTTGGAACTTATGAAGATATCGAAGGACTGGCCGAATACTTCGTGTCGGAGGTATATAAACCGGGGGTTCTCTACATAATCGGGCCCGGCTCTACTACAAAAGCCATCGCCTCAAAGTTAGGTATAGAGAAAACTCTCCTAGGTTTTGACGCAGTACTTAACGGTAAAGTTATTGGTAAGGATTTGTCAGAAAGCGATATAAAGAAACTCATAGCGACTTTTAAGGATGTTTATGTAGTCCTCTCAATCATAGGTGGTCAGGGATACCTCATAGGCCGAGGAAACCAGCAGTTAACACCTGAAGTACTAAGGTTGCTGGGGAAAGACAGAATAATAGTAGTTAGCTCGAGGAGCAAGTTAAGCCGAGTTAGGTACTTACTCATAGACAGTGGTGACGTTGAAGTAGATAGAGAGCTCTCCGGATTTTACAGAGTCATTACTGGGTTCGGGGAGATGTACGTAATTAAAGCCCTACCGGCTTCGGACCCAAAAGCATTAAGGCTTAACATGCTGCGGGAGCAGTCATGAGATTATCTACGAGTCCCATATGGGGGGTTCCATAACGAACTTTCGCTTACTTCTCCACCACGTAATATACTTTACCCCGTTCTCTTTTAAGGTCTTAGCGAGCTTCTTATCAGTCGTTACTACAATCACCTCGAAACTCTTAGCAGTTCGAGAATAGTTCAGGATGCACTCATCAGTTCTAGAACAACCTGAGAGCTCGACTACACCTATAGCGATATCTTGCTTGCCTAATCTAGCTAAAGCTAGCCGAGCAGCTGCCCCCCTACGCCCCCTGCTCTTAGCCAGTTTATTCAGCTCCTGAACAACGTTTACTAGTAGCGAAACCCGAGTATCTGAACAATAGTTCTTAAGGATACCTACCGCCTCAGATACAGGATCTACTCCAGTAGCAATCAATAGGAGCGCGCTTGTGTCTAGAACTAGTTCACACGTGCGTTGAGCTGAATTAGTCTCTAACAATGCCCCAACCAACAAGTCTCCATCTATTCATAACGTTTCTACTGATAGCGATCTTCATTCCCTTCCATACTATGACAGGCTTATCTACGAGCTCTACTTCGAACCAGTCACTTGAAAGCCTCTTTATGACAGCCATAGCTATGGCTGTTCCAGCAGTTACTATAATCCTCTCACCTGTTCTCAGAGGTGGAACCTTCTGAAGTTCCTTTGTTCCAACTACTCTCTCGAATAGAGAGTAATCTGCTGAGAAGTGAGTCCTCGGTTGCGGTAGTTGATCAGCGAGCCCCACGACAGACCCCACTAGTTTATCGGCCTTAGTTAAAGAGGGGTCGAGAGCCGTCCCCATAGCTACTAACCCACCGGGTCCAGCCTTCTCGTAGAACCTTTCGCCGAACCTTATGCTCTCTATTTTCGTATAGAGCTTCTTATAAACAGTCTTACCACCTTCTACCACCTTCACTCCAGGACTTATCTCGATCTCGTCTCCTACTCTAAAGACTCCTTTTACTACAGACCCTCCTATAACTCCACCCACTAGCTTCTCTGGAGGCGTCCCCGGTCTATTGACGTCGAAAGATCTCGCTACGAACATTAGTGGCTTAGCCGTTACGTCACGCTCAGGGGTTTTAAAGAAATGTTCTACTGCTGACAACAACACGTCAATATTCGCTCCGTGAAGAGCGCTAACAGGAATTATCGGTGCTTTCTCCGCGAATGTACCCGAAAGAAACGCTTTGATTTCTTCGTAGTTCTTTCTAGCCTGCTCTTTACTAACTACATCAACTTTGTTTTGCACTACTATGACGTTTTTTACACCTATTACCTCTAGTGCCATAAAGTGCTCTCTTGTCTGAGGTTGTGGGCACGGTTCGTTAGCAGCTATTACGAGAAGAGCGCTATCCATTATGGCAGCACCGGAGAGCATGTTAGCCATTAAAACTTCGTGCCCGGGCGAATCTACGAAAGATATGCTTCTCCTGTAAACTGCGTTCGGACATTCGAGGGGGTCTGTAACGTATCTCTCGTATACCGACCTATCAGGACACTCATAAACATCTGTGTCAGCATATCCCAGCTTTATAGTCATAGACCTGAGTAGCTCCTCTGAGTGTTTAGACGTCCAAATACCTGTAATAGCCTGCACTAGTGTTGTTTTACCATGATCCACGTGACCTACGACACCTATATTTATTTCCGGCTGCCTAAGCTCTGCCTCCATAAGTCACCCTCGCAATTCGTCGCTAGTAAACCTATCAAGAAACACTACCTCTCTCAGGTTTTTAACGTGCTTAAGTATGTCGTAAGCAGCTAACGCTTTTGCGTACTGTATATCTCTACCTACTCTGAACTCCCTGGGTAGCTCTACGATAGCCCTACCTTGTTCTTGCTCTATCCCTACCTTGACTTCATCGAGCTTCAAGCCTTTAACCCTTCTCTTGACTAAGTACTTTACGGCTTCAACAGGGTCGTCAACTACTTTAACGACGCGAATCTTTAGCTTTAAAACCTTTCCTGCGAGCGGATGGTTAAAGTCTACGATAACTCTCCCACCTTCTACAGCTAGAATCCTCCCAATATCATCGTTAATCCTTACTTCCTTACCTACCTCAGGTCTAATGTTCTGTCTCTCAAAAACTCTCCTTGGAAAAGTCTTTACCTTAGTCGGGTCTCTAAAACCGTATCCTTTTTCAGGAGGTATTTCAAACTCTTTTTCTATTCCAATATCACAGTTCTCTAGAGCTTCCTCAAAGCCTTGAAAAAATCTTCCTTCTCCAACTATCACTACTTCTGGTTCGTATAGAGCTCCTTCAACATATTTTTTGTATAGTTTTGCTTCAGCTTCAGACGTGGTATCAATAAGCTCTCCAGTGTCTTTTATGTAAAGTGAGTACTCGATTACAGCTATCTGTCCTTTCCCTATCACTTACCTCACCTTAGATTATTTTCCTGACCGCACCTTAAAAGCAGCATTAGCTTTACCAATCAAACAAGCACCATAATTATAACGAAGAGCTATTAAGTGCTGAAAACGCTAAGAACTCCACTACAAACCCCGATAGCAAAGTCTATAAACCTCTTTACTAGATTTAAATTAGCCGGGGTGGCCGAGCGGCCTAAGGCGGTGGGCTCGAGTTCCGGCTGTGCGTGAGACCCACTGGGGCTCCGCCCCACGCGGGTTCGAATCCCGCCCCCGGCGCTTTCTCGAGCGGGAGCAACACCGTATGGTTACGTTACTCTTGAACGTGTTAGAATGCCTCATGGTTTATTAAAGCATTGTTGACTCAGTTTACATCTAGAATAGCTACGAGTTACCTTACTAGCTACTAGAGAGTAGTCTACGAGGCTGAGACCTTAGCCAAGGTGTCTAGTAGCGAGTACTTAAAAGAGATAGCTGAAGATGTTGTGTCGCACTGCCTTAACTTAAACTACTTCATGATGAAGCAATCTTCGATGTTACTGTTTCTATAATGCTGCTCCCAGTTTTTAGTGCTATGTCTATAGCTTGCATTATCTCGGATTCCGTCAGTCCGCCGATACCTGATTTTTGAAGACCGGCAATTCTTCTATCATCAGATACAGCTATTATTAGTTTAGTCTCAGCTACGCTTTCCTCATCGAGGTCGGGATCGACGAACAGAACGTTATCAGCTTTAGCTACAGTTACTGTAACGACTTTGTTGTTTATTGGAAGAGGTGATAGCCTGGTGCTCCTATCTACCTTTATGTTTCCAGTTTCGTCTACCTCAACTCTAGGTAGAGACGTGTTCATTAGCGCACCAAGAGTAGCTATAGATGAAGCGTCTACAAGGTTCCCGTCGTGATCTAATACGTAAATGTCGATGTAAACTACCCAAACTCTTTTGCCTGGAATTATAGCTAGTTTACTCATGTCTATCACCTTCAACTCTCTCAGTGACCTATCTATGATCCTCGCTAGCTCTATAGCGTTCTCATCCGGAGGTCCCGGCTCGAACGTGGGTGAAGCAGTAGGCATGAACTCGGCGTTTACTACTAGAGCTCCCTCGTTGGGAGTGTCGGGGTACGGTGACCCGATTTCTAGCTTAACTCCTGCTACAACTACGGTATTA
The DNA here is from genome assembly GCA_030550455.1 of Thermoproteota archaeon. Classification (GTDB taxonomy): domain Archaea; phylum Thermoproteota; class Thermoprotei_A; order Sulfolobales; family NBVN01; genus DRZP01. The sequence goes on along the minus strand of JAUQPH010000001.1, from coordinate 63,606 downwards.
CCGAGCCTGACTAGGGCAGATCCGTCCGCATTGCGTACATAGCCTGAAGCTATCTCTACCTGTCTATAGTCCATCAAACCTCTCCCGGAGCTTCTTATACCTTTCTTGAGCATACTAACTATAGTGCTTGCCTTGAGTTTCGGCGTTATAATCCCGAGGGATGGTGTGTGAGACATTACTCCTCTACCCTCACCTTCATATACCTATCTCTAAGAGCTTCTCTCGCTTTTTCGTAGATAAGGTTAGCCCCAGCTAAAGCCAGCCTTAAGGCCTCACTGAACTCCTCTCTAGTTAGAACTCCATTAAGCTGGAGGAGAGTAACTATACCTAGAGACGGAGCTATAGCTACCGGCATATCAGCCTCTCCAAACATGTCCTCTTCTTCATCTATATCTAGAACTAGCACCCCATCAACCTTTCCGACTGCGACACCAACCACTAAATCCTTCATGGGAATTCCGGCATCGGCTAAAGCCAGAGATGCTGCCGTCACAGCAGCAGTTCTAGTACCTCCATCCGCGTTTATTATCTCGATAAAGACATCGATAGCTGTCCTCGGGAAAGTCTCCGATATAACCACGGGTTCTAACGCCTCTCTTATAACCTTAGACAGCTCAATTTCCCTCCTAGTAGGAACAGGTGACTTCCTTTCATGCGTCGAGAACGACAGCATGTGGTAGCGGCATCTAATTACTGCCCTATCTGGAAGCAGTAGGTGCCTCTGAGGTATCTCCCTTGGTCCGTGAACTGCCGCCAAAACCTTGGTCTCACCATATTCTACTAAGGCGGAACCAGACGCCTTATTCAGTATACCGACGGACATCCTAATGGGTCTGAGCTCGTTCGGTCTACGCCCGTCGTGTCTCAGACCGTTTTCTTTAATCAGTTTTGGTTTCTCCACCTATCAAACCCCTCTTAACCTTCTCCCGTATAATAAACTCTTTAACTCTGTCCGTTAAACCAGGTATGTGCGCTTCTCGATCTATCTTGATTATCGCCATTATTAATATATCCTCCAGCTCCCTGTTTGGACAGTTCGCAAGTATTCTACCATTTCTAGCTACAATAACCTCACAGCCAGTCTCTCCTTCTAAGATCTGGTGCATCGAACCTTTGCGGCCGATGACTCTGGCAACCTTTACCGGGCTTATTTCGATCACAGTCCCGCGGACGACTTTGCCAAGGCCCTTACCCTTTGTTGTTACTATCGGTCCTCGGTTTCTATCGAATACCTCTACTTTAGCCAAGATGGTGTCACCGATAGTTAGATAATTATTCAGGTCTTCCTTAGCTGGATTTACCGGTCTCCCCAGAAAGTCCACAGCGTAGAGAGTAGCTGTAAAAGGTGCTCTAATGTCTAACTCCCATGACGTGAGACCGACGTCAACTACGTAGCCTACTACTACGTCCTCAGGTTGCGGTATGTAGCAACCCTCTAGAGGTATTATGCTGATCTCCTTGGCTTCATCGTTGACTTGCGCTAGTCCAACGACTGTCGCCACGTACCTCTTATCTAGTCTAATCACGTAACTAGGAGTTAGTATTTTGTATTCACCCTCGGCAAACGCTTCCCCAGGAACTACGAGAGTTCTCCTCGCTTCTTGGAGCTCCATTAGAACACCTCGATCTTGACCTCCGACTGACCCTTGGTGATCTTGTTTATCTTATCTATGACTTCGTGTTGGAGACCTGCGGGAACTTCGAACTCTAACTTGTAGCTACCGTCTTTACCCCACTCCTCTACCTTGACTTCTCCCAGCCTTCTTAAGTCTTGAGACGCTTTGGCTGCTATATCTGGAGGTAACTTAATGCTGAACCTAGCCTTAGCTATCTTAATGGGTAAGATCCTCGAGATAGCTTTAACTATAGTTGCGGCCTGCTCCTCTACGCTTTTGTAGAGGTCTACAGACACTTTTGCTTCTTCCATAGCTTTCTCTATTCTCTGCGGCGGTATAGGTGTCTTAGTCTTAGGGTCTACGGCAGACCTAGCTATGTAGTTCACTATCTGCTTTCTCTTGTTTTCGAGCATTCTTCTTCTTTGCTCGGTAGTTAGCTGTAGCTCACCCTTCTTTATTATCGTATCCGCAATTGTCTTCACGTCCTCAGTTCCGAAGACCTTAACTAGCTCTTCTGGTGATGCTTTATCACCTTTTCGAGCATCCTTATAGATGTAGTCTCCCTTTAATACTTCATCAAGGTCTAGCTTTCTGCCATCGCGGTACTCTAAAGCTTTATCTGGGTCGACAAGAATCTCGAACTTGTGACCCTTAAACTCATATCGCGCTATAACGTATTCTCTGCTTTTACTCATCTATCTACACCGGCCTCCGAGATAGCGGACTGTATCTCCTCGGGCGCCAGCTTCCTGAATACGGCCTCCTTCGGGTCTACATAGCCTATCTCGACGTAGTAGGGATCTAGTGGACCCTCACTACTGGCCCTTAAGGCACGGAGTGCTAGAGCTATCTGCTCTCTAATGTCCATATTCTCGTCATAGTTCTTTTCAAGATACTGTGTCGCTACCTGCTCACCCATTCCTACGGCGAGAGCTTGATACCCGAAGTAGTAACCATTTATCTCTGTTCTAAAAAGCCTGACGCCTCTCCTGTCCACACCTAAAAATATTAGAGAGACCCCGAAGGGTCTCACACCAGCGTGTTGCGTATATAACTGCTTTATATCGCAAACGTATCTCGTCAGTAGCTCTACATCTATTTGCTCGTCATATATAAACCTGTAGTTCATAGCTACCTGTCTAGCGTAATCTATAAGGACTCTCCCGTCGGCAGCTAAACCGGCAAAAGAGGCTCCGACGTGTGTGTCTATCACATACACTTTTTCTACAGACTTCATGTCTATTAGAGGAGCGATCTTTCTCTTCTCAGCAACAATAACCCCTCCCTTGCTTGTCTTCATAGCTATCGTCGTCCAGCCTTTCCTAATGTTTTCAGAAGCATACTCCACTTGATACAGCTTCCCATCAGGTGAAAACACCGTAATAGCTCTATCGTATCCTAAAGCCGGTGGTCCGAATGCCATACTCCACTACACCTAGAAATCTATACTCACACCATAAAATAAGTTGAACCCCCAGTAGTGCTAAACAGAGCTGAGATCTACACACTCTCCAATATCCTCGATACTCTCGCTGAGTTACTAGATCAGCAAAACACTTGGAGTCTCAATAAGATAGAATAAAAGGTTGTAAGCCGAACTAGGATATACCTAAGTACAACTTCGAGAACTCTCGGTGACTTAGTAGGTCTTGAGGATTGCCTTCGTATCTAATGGTTCCACTAACTAATAGGTATGCCTTATCTGCTATCTGGAGTGCTCTAATAGCGTACTGCTCTACGAGGATGACAGAGATCTTCAACTCGTCCCTGAGTTCAACGACTTTTTCGAGCACTTTTTTGACGTAGATCGGGGCTAAATCTGTCGTAACCTCGTCTAGCAGCATTACCTTAGGTTTCTTCATTAACCCCATTCCTATAGCCAACATCCTTCTTTCTCCACCACTCAGCGTTCCAGCTCTCCTAGCTTTGAAGTTCTTTAGCACTGGAAACATGCCGAACACTAGCTCTAATCTATCCAGTAGCTCTTTTTGGTCGAGCATGTACCCAGCGACTCTCAAGTTTTCTTCGACGGTTAAATTAGAGAATACGTTACCCATTTGCGGTACATACGATAAACCGAGTCTCGAAACTTTATGCGGTGGTAAACCGGTTACATCTATGTCTTGAAAGTATACCTTTCCACTATGTATCGTCGCCAGTCCCGTAATGCTATTTAGTAAGGTAGTCTTACCAGCTCCGTTAGGTCCAACTACAACAGTTATTCGCCCGGACTCAGCCTCCATGTTTATGTTAAACAACACCTTTAGCTTCCCGTACCCTGAGGTTAGTTCACGTAGTTTAATCATTTTACCCACCTATGTATACCTCGATGACCTTAGGATCGTTAGCTACCTTGTCCGGAGGACCTTCCGATATGACTGCTCCACGGTCCATAACGTACACGTAGTCCGCAAAGGGTAGCGCTATATCGATCCTGTGCTCTATTACCAGAAAGCTTACGTCGGTAGACCTAGCTAGGCTTTGAATATGTTTAAAAATCTCGTGAGCATAAGCCGGGTCAGTACCCCCTATCGGCTCGTCGAGAGCCACTAGCTTAGCACCAGCAGCTAGAGCTCTAGCTACTTCGAGCATCTTCAGCTGACCGGCTCCCAACCTGTAAGCCTCCCAGTCCCAGTAGTCTTCTAACCCTACTTTTCTCATAATTTCGAAGGCCTTCTTTACTCTCTCTTCCTCCTCCCTGACCCATAGATGCCTAAGAGGAGCTATTACCGGGTTCTCACCCTTTCCTCCCAAGGCCACAAGAATGTTCTCGAGAACCGTTAGAGCTAGAAACGGTTGAGGTATCTGAAAAGTTCTTACAAACCCGGATTTGTAGACTTTATGAGGTGGCCAACCAGTTATATCTAGCTTTTTACTCTCATCGTTTGCTGGATTAAATAACACTTTACCCTCATCCGGCTTTAAAACTCCTGTACATACATTTACAAAAGTAGTCTTACCAGCTCCGTTAGGTCCTATGAGCATCGTTATACTGTTCCTCCTCACTTTGATGTCTACACGGTTAACAGCAACTAATCCACCGAACCTCTTTACTAGACCGAATGTTTCGAGTATGTAGGACATATTATCACTCCACAGTCACAGATAGGAGAACCTGGTGGATTAAAAAGGTGTATTTATCTAAGAGGTATACCACTCAATTGTTTCTGTTAGACCCTTGTAAATCCCGATGATTTTCCACTCGTAAACCCCATCGACTTTAACTATAGCCCATATATCGTAGTCGCCGACGGATCTATCTCCGTTTTCGTCTAACACTATGTATCCAGAAGCACCTAAGTATCTCTCTAAAACCATTGGTAAAATCCTCATAACCTCTACCGGGTCGTAAGAGTTAACTGCGTCAAGAGCTAGCGCTACAGACCAAGCAATATCGTACACGAAGTAAGTGTAACCCATTGGTTCCATACCTAGCTTAGACCTAACCGCACTCCGTATCTTCTCACCGTGAGGTGAGACTCCTGGAGAGGTCATAGTATTGTAGAATCCGACCTTTATGACCATATCAGCGATAGCGGGGTCCCGTAGTGGCTCTATAGCAGCTGTTCCGTCCGAACCCATCCACTTGACTTCCCAAAGTATCGAGTAGGCCTTTGCGGCAGCAAATACAGCAGCAGCTTCCTCGAAGCTTATAAGTAGTATACCGACCTTATCCTTACCGTAAGTAGCTACAGCTCTACTAACAGCTTCGTTAAGCCTCGCCGCCTCTACTGAGAACTCCGTAGCCTTAGGGTCGTACCTTATAGCATATTCCTCTAGAACACCACAACTTTCTCCACTAGCCTTACATATCTCCTTGAAGTAATCTAGGGTATACCTAGCTAAACCATCTCCCCAGGTGTCGCCTCTCCATACGGGTATAACCCACCTTATCCCTCGCAGCCACATTATCTTAGCTATAGCTTTACCCTGGTAGATGTCGTTTAGGGTATACCTCAGCGCCATATCTTTTAGAGCAAGAGCTGGAGACGTAGAAGACGGTGAGATTATCAGTATCTTATTTGCGTTACAGTACCCGAGGGCTTCAGATAGTTCGGCACTAGACGCACCACCTATGAATATCTTTACACCAGCTCCATGAAGAGCCATAAGTTTGTCAAGGTGTGTCTTAGGATCTGTAGCCGTGTCCTCGATTACGAACTTTATCCTCCACGGTCTCCCAAGGCTAGCTAGGTAATCGTTAATCTCTTTTTCTGCTAACTCTATAACCACTCTATACTGAGCTCCAAACGTTGATAACACACCAGTAAGAGGTAGTAGCGCACCTATCTTGACCTCACCAGTGAGACCTGTTGGTGCAACTGGAGCTGTGACTGTTATCGTAGTGGGAGGTGCTACACCTGGAGCTGTAACCGTAACTGTTGCTACTGGGGCAGTTCCCTGACCGACGAAGAACCCGACTACTATTCCAAGGATCAATAGTACTATCGATATAGCGTATGGTAATTTCCCAGGAACTGGCATAGCTCTTACCGCGTGTTTATATACGTAAAACAGGTATTTAAAGCTTAAATTTCGGCCTCCCGTAAGTACTTGGTGATTAACCTGCTAGACTTGCTGGTAAAAGCTATTGCGTACTCTAGCTGTATTGGGATTGGAGCAGCATCTATTACGTTAATATACAATGCTACGAAAACCTTCAACTTTGCGCACGCTTCTCTAGTAGGTTGGGGCATGTACATAGTTTTTGCTCTTACATGCCTCATAGGGTATACTCCCTACCATCACCTGCTATCAGCCGCTCTCTTCTGCGGCCTCTTGGGCGGAGTCATATACTTGTCTGTAAACAGGAGGCTACTTAAGGCTAAAGCAAAGGAGGTAACGTTGATGATGTCGACGCTTGGTGTTGACCTAATACTGTTTGGCTTCCTAAATGTTTTCTCAGATTACTTGCTTAGAGTCCACAGACTACCTGCGAAGTACTTCATTTTCGAGACGAGAGATATAGCCGTAAGCCTCGGGCCGACCTCGATAAGGCTAGTCGGGTTGGTAGCTCCACTAGTCCTAGTTCTAGTAGTAGTATTACTTCACTTGTTTCTAACGAAGACGAAGCTTGGGATATCCATGAGAGCCGCTATCGAGAATCCGGAGCTTGCCAGCCTCAGCGGTATCAACCCGGAGCTCACGTACGCTATTGCTTGGCTGATAGGGGGAGCTTTGGCGGGTCTTAGTGGTGGACTACTTACTCTTGTCGTTACCGGATATACTGCGGCCGGGATGACTATGGTGGTCTCGTTTTTCGCTGGTTCTATAGTAGGAGGTCTGTACTCTATCTACGGAGCTCTTCTTGGAGGATTCTTAGTTGGCGTTGGGGAGTACCTAGGTGTGTCAGCTATTGCTACATTAGTAGGTGGGTGGATTTACGCATATAGACCAGCAATACCTCTCTTAGTTATGGCAGTAACACTGTTAGTACAGCCTAGAGGTCTAGCTATCCTTTGGGGTGGTAGGAGATGATCGAGCTACCTCCTACAGTTCTACAAATAATCTTGAACTTTTCTATAGGTCTAATCGTTACCGTTAGCTTGAACATTGAAGTCGGTTTTCTAAACCTTCCACAATTCGGTAGACTACTGGCTGTACTAACGGGAGCGATAGTGGCGGCCGCAGTACCGGGGAGAATATTGGCTGCGTACATGGGGCTTCCTTGGGGTGCTGACTACGCTTACCACCTGTATAACTTCGGGATAGTGGCCCAGATTAACAACATGTTGTGTGAAAACCCCGGACTCTCGCTGGGGATTCTAGTTTTCACGCTCATGCTAGCAGCTTTAGTAGGAGGTGCTGTAGGATACCTGTGTGCTTATCCGGCTCTGAGGTTAAAAGAAGCGTACCTAGGGATAACTCTACTGGCTTTCGGAGAGCTCTTAATGACTATAGCGTGGAACTACGACCCACTCGTCGGGGGAACTATGGGAGTTTGGGTTGTAGACCCGTTTAGATTCGTTGGTGCCGGTGGAACAAGGTTTACGTTTGCTGCACTATTCATATTCATGGTAGCTATAGTGGTTTACGTATATGCCGAGCTACTGGCTAGGTCTCCTTTCGGCAGAGTTTTAAAGGCTGTTAGGGATGCTGAAGTAGCGGCTAGCGTATACGGCAAAGACATAGTAAAGATCAGAACGCAGACCTTGATAATAGGTGGCTCTATAGCTGCTGTAGCTGGTGCCCTGTGGGCGTTCTTCACTGGTAGTATGAAGGCGGCAACCTACACTAGGTTGACCTGGACTTTCTGGCCATGGGCGTTTATGATGCTAGGAGGCATCGGGAACAATCTCGGGATACTCGTGGGGGTCTTTCTGTACACGATCTCGAGGACGGCTATAATTCTCTATAAGGGAAGCATCAGCGCTATCATACCTATAGACCCCGAGTGGCTGGAGTACATAATGATCGGGCTAGTGATAGTGGCAGTAGTGCTCTTCAGGCCTCAGGGAATAATCCCCGAAAAGCCGACTCTAGCTCTACCAAAGCAGAGGCTTAAAGCGGTTCTAGAAGAGTTAGGCAAAGAGAAGTAGTTTAGCGAGAGAACCCTCTAGTAGCCTCAAGTAGAGTCTGTCACCGCTCTGCTTCACTAATACCAACTATCTACATGCGTACGTAATTTCACTTCAACCTTTATTTTCCATGGCCTTCATTTTAACCTGGATTAAGATTGAGTGATGTTAGAGAAATAAGGAAGCTGATTTTAAAGGTTTCGTGGCCGATGATCGTTAGTGAGTTAACGGAAAGCCTTTACTCGCTTGCTGATACCTTTTTTGTTTCTAAACTTGGCAAGGAGTCTCTAGCAGGAGTCGGAGTCGCTACTCACTTATCGTGGTTACTCTTTGGTCTAACTTCTCTGTTTTCAGTAGGTTCTCTAATCTATGTTGCTCAAGCCTATGGAGCTGGGAAAATTGAAAAAGCACGTACTGCTCTTGGAACTGTACTCCCGGTTACTCTACTAGTAACGATTCCTACCGCCATCTTGGTTATTCTAAGGTCAGAAACCTTAATATCTTTGCTCGCAGGTGAAAAAGAGCTTGAAGTCGTAAGAGAGGGAGCGCTGTACCTTGGGATTAGGGTCATCGGGTTGCCTATAATGGCCGTAGCTATATGTTTCGATGCCTCGCTTAGAGCCGTTGGTGCTACGAAGTACTCTATGGTAGCTATGGTAACTAGCGCCTTACTCAACGTGGTCTTGGACCCTATAATGATCTTCGGTCTTTTGGGTTTCCCGAGGATGGGTGTTGCCGGAGCCGCTCTCGCGACTGTGCTATCCATAGCTTACACTATACCTATAACCTTGCTATTTCTTAAACGGTTGAACCTCCTACCTATACTTAGATTTGACAAAGAGATATTGCTTCGCCTAGTTACAGTCGGGGTCCCGGTGTTCGTGGAGAGGCTCATATTCTCCATCGGAAACACTTTCTACATCGCAGTAATAGCTAGATGCGGAGCTACCGCTATGGCGGCTCACCAAGTCGGTATTAGAATTGAAAGCTTGATCTTCATGCCGGGTTTTGCCTTCTCCATAGCCGCTTCTTCATTGGTCGGACAATCTGTAGGAGCTGGTAAGTACTCACTCGCAAAAAGAGTAGGCTATGAGGTATCTAAAGTAGCACTGATATACATGACCCTACTCGGAGTAGCTGTAGCGCTGTTCTCCCGTAATCTAGCATACCCCTTCTCCAGCGATGAAGAGGTGCTCGATCTAGCTGCGATATATCTCGTGCTGGCTGGATTAAGCGAGCCAGGACTAGCTTTATCAATGGTATTAGGAGGAGCTGTAAGAGGAGCTGGAAACACTGTTGTACCGCTGGTAATCAACGCTGCCTGTCTCTATCTAATCAGAGTTGCTCCTTCTCTTGCTTTAGTTCACTACCTCGGTGTAGTAGGGGCTTGGATCGCTATGGCCATAGACGTCTACGTTAGGGGTCTTCTGGTTCTAGTCGTTTACGCGAAGTTCTACGAGAGATTAGTCAAAAAACTAGTTTAGTAGTGAAAGTGAAACATAGCTTAAGCCGTTATTAGTTTCGCAATATATGCTGTACTAAGGTGGTTAGAGTGTCAGAAAAAGCTAAGATCAGGTCACCTATAGTAACCGTGCTAGGGCACGTTGATCACGGGAAAACTACTCTTCTAGATAGGATCAGAGGTACAGCAGTCATTAGAAAGGAACCTGGTGAAATGACGCAGCACGTGGGTGCCTCCTTCGTACCTTTATCGGTTATAGAAGACATAGTTAAACCTCTAAAAAAGAGTTTCCCAATAAAACTCACTATCCCGGGCTTGCTGTTCATAGACACTCCCGGCCACGAGATCTTTGCTAACCTAAGAAGAAGGGGAGGTGCTGTAGCAGACTTTGCTATAGTGGTTGTTGACGTAGTAGAAGGTGTCATGCCTCAAACAGTTGAAAGCATTGAGATTCTTATGAACAGGAAAGTACCTTTCCTTGTAGCTGCTAACAAGATCGATAGAATTTCGGGCTGGAAGAGCTCGAATACTCTCTCTTTTCTTGAATCAGTTCGAGCACAGAGTCAAAAAGTGTTGGAAGAACTCGATAGGCTTATCTATAGGCTCTCCGGGCAGTTACTCTCGCTTAACATACCGTCCGATAGGTTCGACAGAATAAAGGACTTCACGAAGTCTATAGCCATAGTGCCACTATCTGCTAAAACTGGTGAAGGAATAGCTGAGCTCTTAGCTGTTCTAGCTGGGTTGATTCAGAGATACCTAGTCAAAAGGATACTACTCGCAGAAGGTCCGGCAAAAGGAGTCGTTCTAGAAGTAAAAGAGTTGACGGGAGTTGGAAAATGTATTGACGTAATCATATACGATGGTGTAATTAGTAGAGGTGATACAATTGTAGTCGGGGGGATCCCCGACCCTATAGTAACTCACGTAAGAGCTCTTCTGATGCCTAGACCTCTAGAGGAGATAAGGGTCTCCGGAGCCGAGTTCGTCTCTGTGGATGAAGTAGTAGCGGCCGCAGGTGTACGCATAGTTTCTCCCAACTTAGAGAATGCCGTTGCGGGAGCACCCGTCTACGTTGCTAAGTCCCAGGAAGAAGTTAATCACTTAGTGAGTAAAGTTAGAGAGGAAGTAAGCTTAGTGAGGTTCTCGAAAAATATAAACGGAGTTGTAGTAAAGGCCGACACACTCGGAACTCTTGAAGCTCTAGTCTCAGCTCTAGAGCGGAGAGGGATACCTGTCAGATTAGCCGACGTCGGCCCTCTAACAAAGAGGGAGGTCTTGGAGGCAGCACTCGTCAGTAAGGAAGATAGGTACCTCGGTGCAGTACTACTCTTCAACGTTAGCATGTTACCGGACGCTGAGGAGTTAGCTATCTCCGAGAACGTACCGATTTTCAGAGAGAGAATAATGTATAAGCTTATTGAGACTTACGAGAAGTGGGTTAAAGAGGAGAAAAGCAAGGAAGCTGAAAGAGAGTACTCCAGGCTTATACTTCCAGCAAAAGTCAGAGTTCTTCCGGGATACGTATTTAGGAGGAGTGATCCAGCTATTGTAGGTATCGAAGTATTATCCGGTATTCTAAGACCGGGGAGCAGGCTAATGAGGAGTGATGGCAAAACTATTGGTGAAGTAATGCAGATACAGAGCATGGGTAAGCCCGTTGCTGAAGCTAAGAAAGGAGATAGAGTTGCTATATCCATTAGGGGAAACGTCATGGTTGGACGCCATTTTGACGAAGGAGACATCCTTTATACCGAACCTGACGACCACGACCTCACTCTGCTAGTAGAGAAATACTCAAACAGACTAACCGACGACTTAGCTGAAGCCGTGAAAGAAGTTGCCGAAGTCCTCTTCAAGAAAGGTAGGTTTTCTGCTCACAAAGTACTGAGCCATCTCTCGGGGATTAAAAAGTGAGAGTCGTAGTCCTTGGATACGGTGGCTGGGTATCCAACCCTACCTATGGTCACACGTCTATACTAGTCACAAGCGAGACCGGGTCTGTACTTCTAGACGCAGGCGAGGGAGTTTTCAGAGACCTGTTTGAGTGTGGATATTCCGACCTCAAACGAATCAAGGCAATAGTACTAACGCATGGACATGGGGATCACACCCTCGGTCTACCCACGATAGCTCAGTTCGCCAAGGTCTTCAACGCTAGGCTGCTTATCGTAGGGCTCGAGAAAACACTCACCTCTCTCGTAGAAATACTGAGAGCTACGTCGGTCTCGAACTACGAATGCTGCCTCGAGTTCGTGCCAGTAAAGCACGGTGACGTGGTTGAGGTCGCGGGAATAAAGATGAAATTTGCTGAAGTGCCTCACACTATCCCCAGTATCGCAGTTAGAGTCGAAGAAAGTGGGACCGGGAGGTGCCTCACGTACTCTGGTGATACATCGTATAGTGAGGAATTAGTGAGGCTAGCTGAAGGCTGTGACTTGCTCATGCATGAGGCCTCGTTTTCAGATACTGAAGCCTCTTTAGCGCGGTCTTTAGGTCACTCTACAGTCTCAGACTGCATACGCGTAGGTGTAGAAGCTAAAAACAGGCTTATAGTACCACTGCATTTTGGGCTTGAGGAACCGAGAATAGACTTAACTAGTCTCCCTAAGAGCATAACCGTCGTTTACCCAGCAAAGTGTCTCACCATCGATGTTTAACCATATAGAGAACATGAGACTGGTCCACGCTTTTACCACGCGTAAGCATACGCACCTAGTGAAAACAAGCTCAAGCTCATTCGCTGGTAAGTTTTAACACCTTTACCTAATGTAGCTTACATGCTCTCGACCCTGCGAATACTTCTTTTTAGAGACTTGATGACGTAGTAACTCCTTTGAATTACTGTAACACATAGCCCTAGAAGTAGTACTAATAGAGTGTAGTTAGCTGCTTTAATCCCGAGTAGGTAGTGAACTATGTACGCGATAAGTATTCCAAAACTCCTAAACTCTCTAGTCATCAAGCCAACGTCAGCAAGACCTTTAAGCCCGAGGGACTCTGCTCTAGCCCTAATGTAGCTAGTAGTCATCGAAAAAGTCGTCACTAGGTATATCAGTAGGTAATCGCAACCTAGTGGGTAAAAAGCTAGTACCAATAGTGCGTCACTTAGCCTATCACTTAGGGAATCAAGAAAAGCTCCAAGAGCTGTCGTCTTACCACGAAGCCTCGCAACCGATCCATCTAGTGCGTCCATTAGCATAGCTAGTGAAGCAGTAGCGGCAACGATTAGGGAGTTCTTCGTTAGGTATGCGGCCATCGGTGTTAGCATCGATAAAGATAGGCCGAGTACGGTTAGAGTGTTAGGGTCTAAATGCGCTACGTATTTAGCAAGAAGTGTGGAAGCTATCCTCAACTTCTTTCTAACCGAGCTTAGCAGGTTCAACATTATCCCAATAGTTACTGGCTTGTCTAAATATTCTACTAAATGCCGTGAAATCTTGGTCTCCTGCGTTCTCAAGCAGCTGATGCATAATCAAATTAATTCTTGTAAACCTAATCGGGGTGGTGTAAAGCATGAAGTGGAAGTTGAAAAAAGTCTTGGACGTTATGGAATCGAACAACATCGACGCACTCATCTTCACGCAACCTTCCAATGTCACGTACCTCATCGGAATCCCTAGGTCTTCAGGCATAGTGCTTCTCATCGAGAAGAACGGGGGTGTTACGGCCCTAGTCCCGGCTTTAGACTACTGGAGAGTAGTTAGTACAGCAAAACTGAGTGAACTAGTCGTCGTGCCTTACGCCACTTATCAACTACCAGACATAGACTTGAGACTTTCTGAAGCACCTCATTCGTACATCCCCAAAGTGCTGAAGGAGAGAGGTCTAGTTAAGGTAGCAGTAGACAACCCATACGGAAGGATAGTTTACGAGGTTGAGAGGAACTTAGGTATTAAGGTAGCCGACTTCTCCGAGTCTATAGCTGATTTAAGAGCTATCAAGACCCATGAAGAGCTCGAACTAATGAAGAAAGCTCTCTATATTACTGAGGGAGCCGTAGAGAAGGCGCTGAGTGAGCTCAAACCCGGGGTTTCGGAAAAGGTTATAGCAGCTACGATCGAGTACTACATGCGGCTCTCAGGTGCTGATGGATTAGCTTTCGAGAGTATAGTGGCCTTCGGAGAAAACGCTGCGTATCCTCACGCCGTGGTTACCGATAGACCTCTAAGAGGTGGAGACCCTGTCGTAATCGACGTTGGAGCTCAAGTAGAGAGCTATTCGTCGGACTTGACAAGAACTATTCTAGTGGGTAAGGTTAGTAGCGAAGTTAGGAGGTCTGTTGAAGTAGTATCTGAAGCTGTTGATGCAGCCATAGACTCCGTTTACGACGGTGCCGCAGCTGAGGAAGTCGATGCTAAGGCAAGAGATATAGTGAGGCGGGCGGGCCTAGGGAAATACTTCGTTCACTCACTAGGACACGGAGTGGGGATAGAGGTTCATGAAAAGCCGCGGATCGCTCAGGGTTCTAAGGACGTTCTAAAGGAGGGCATGGTTATAACTATTGAGCCGGGAGTCTATGTTGTTGGAAAGTACGGTGTTAGAATAGAAAACATGGTAGTAGTCTGGAAAGGTAAAGCAGAGATCCTTAACAGATTAAGTAAAATTATATCGATTTAGGGCTCCGGGGTCACTTTAGACTCTTTTATTACTTATATTTCAGCTACTTCTTATACTTCAATTACTTGGAGCGGTCTACAGATAGCTCGTAGTTACGACCTCTATACTTCAATAAATGCTTCAATCTTAATCGGTGGAGACGTCTCTGATACTATGATATCTTCCGATTCTCTCGAGTAGGTCGTGTAGCTTGTTCTTCCCACCCCCAAGACTCTAACCGGTCTAGTAATGGGTACTTTAACAGCCTTAATGAAGACCGGCTCTCCAAGGTCCCCTCGCTCCAACCGCACTGCTGATTGTGGAATAAGTCTTATGCTCCCTAGTTCTAACAGGACAGAGTTAACGCCGTCAATAACGAACCCGCGCTTCGTCTCTTCGAAGAGTTCGTCGTCTTTCCAATCACCGCTTTCGACGACTAAAGACGTGTGAAGCAGTTTAAACCTACCTAGAACGCCGTGCGCGGAACCCGGTGACGAGCCGGCCTCATAGGCGGTTCTAATGTTGTGATGAGTGTCGATTACGGAGAATCCTTCGACTAGCCACCTCCTTCTAGCCACCACTCCTTCATCGTCAAAGAACCTCGCCGTCGGCTTGCGTAGGTCTCCAGGCGAATCGTAGATTCTCATTCCGCTAACTTCGAATAGCCTTCTACCCACTATCTCGCGTGCTCGGGGTCCGACTAGTAAGTGTGAGAGATGGTGAAAGAATGCTGGTGACGCCTCTCTAGTTAGAATAACTTCAGATTTCCCAACTTCGGTTATACTGGGCCTCTTAGCTAAACTCATAGCTTTAGCCCTATGTCGAGCCAGTCTGATCGCTTCCTCAACAGCGCTCTCGATACCCTTATCAAGACCTTGAACTAACACTTTAGTGGTAGGAGCGGCCCGAGTTAACCCTTCCCTATACCTCAAGCTCGCCTCTATCTCAACTAGGTTTTTCTCTTCGTATGCTTCAGTAGAGTCGTCTGCTCTAATAGTTTTAATAGTCCTCAACCTCCTAATGGTTAATGTGGGTTCGTACTCAGGCACCTTATACTCCTTCAAGAGGCTTAGAGAGCTACTGATGATGTCCGAGCTCTCGGTTCGAGTTCCCAAGGTCAGCTTACCGGCATAGAACTCCACTTCAAAGCTATCTGGAACAGTGCAAGACTCTAAGTCAGCTACCTTAACGATAGACTCTAGCTCGGAACTAAGTTCGGCTACGTCAGAACAATTCACACACGTACTAGTAAACCAACATCCACCAAGTAACTGCCTTACGCTTAAAATGCTGGTGCTATACCTTCGGCGACTAATAGAGCTCCCTTCTATGACAACCTCATCAACCCATCTACTAATCGATACTACGTCTCTCCGCTTTATCATAACCGTAGTGCAGCGTTTTTCAAAAGTAATAACTTTAGAACGTTCTTCTTAACTACTAATTTAGCTACCCGCAGAAACCGTTTCTCAGTAGATGGCTGCTCATAGGTTTTCATGCTCTTTTATATCCAGCCTCCCGGCCATCTACCTCTCAACGGCTCTTCCTCCCCTGCCTCACCTGCGGGAGTGTGTCTCCAGCTGTCGCCAGCTGGTTCACCCAGCTCCCTGCGGTGAAGCAGGGTTCACGAGAGTCCCCCTCACCAAGCTCATCGAGTTCATCCCTACTCCAACATTATCATACTACGTAAAGACTTGAAGCATGAGCACTGCTTCACAATGGAGAAGTACGGCTTAGACAGGCACACAGCGTCAGCATACCTCATAGCACTCAAACACCTCCAAGACGAAGACCGTGAACAGTCGCAAAACATGTGAACAACACAAGCAAACATCAAAAAGAAAACAGCCCTCCTATTTGGTCTCCTTATTAATTAGTGCTAGGTCCTGCTGCGGCCAGCAGTTCAACCCCTTCCTTAAGTCCCTTATTACGCAACTCCTCAAGCTACGTAGTTGACCGTAGTCTTACAACTTCCGAACTCAAGTAGCGTAGAATGCGGGCGTGAACAAAACGTAAAAGAAAACAGTAGCGAAGAGATGTCCTCAGTAGTTTTAGGCATTAGTTGCTACAGCTAAAATGGTGAATGGGTTTAGTTCACTGGTGTGATAAGTGAGTAAGCGGAGGGCGTGGGTATTTACTTTAGGAACTGAGGTCGTTCGAGGGATAGTTGTTAACACTAACGCTGCCTTTCTTGGAAGGAGGCTATCTCAGCTAGGGTTTACTGTTGAAGGGACTATCTCCTTAGTCGACGATAAAGAACTCGCCTCGCGCTTTCTCAAGTACATCTTGAGCGAGTACGAGCCTGAGCTTATCGTAACAACGGGTGGTCTGGGACCAACTCACGACGACATAACTCTTGAAGTAGTGGCAGAAGCTCTGAGTAAACCCCTGGTACTCAACAACGAGGCTCTAGAGATGCTAAAGGAGAAGCTAGCTTCTAGAGGATACGAGCTTACTAAAGAGAGAGTGAAGATGGCCTACATGCCTGAAGGAGCGTCTCCCATTCCCAACCCCGTTGGTACAGCTCCGGGAGCTTTAATTAGGCATGGGAGAACTACTATAGTATGCCTACCAGGTGTCCCACGTGAAATGGAAGAGATGTGGGCATATGTCGAAAACATCATTAGGGGGTCGACCGAGGTCTTTATGGCTGAAGGTTCCTTCGTGTCCGTTGGGGTCCCCGAAGCCGCGCTAGCCCCAGTACTCAAGAGAGTCTATGAAGCATACAGTTCCACTTACATTAAGTCCCACCCTCGAGGCTACGAGCTATCGAACCCTGTCGTCGAGATATACGTTTCAGTTACGTCTACAAGTGATACTAGCGCGAGAGCTCTCGTTAAAGAAATATGCGGTAAA
Source organism: Thermoproteota archaeon (assembly GCA_030550455.1). GTDB lineage: Archaea > Thermoproteota > Thermoprotei_A > Sulfolobales > NBVN01 > DRZP01. Next base: position 46,555 of record JAUQPH010000001.1, on the reverse strand, counting down.
TTAGTAGAGGAAGTAGTTAAACTAGGTGGTTCAATTAGGGAGTTCAGGTGTTAACCTTGAGTACTATAGTAGCACACGTAGAACTTGGTGAATTAAGAGAGCAGAGGTTAGTTGAGAGTTCCGTTGAAGATGTTGTGAGGAGCTTACTCTTCGAGGTTCTAAACTTATGGGACCCGAGAAGGTCTGACCTAGTAGTTACGAAAGAGAGATTACTGGATATTAAACCGGAACTTGTTGAGTACGGAGATGTAGATGTGTACATAGTTAGCTACGATATCGAGTGGAGAGATGACAGTGTTGTAGACAAAAGGTTCTTTATCGTTATGAAGAACCTGGGTGAGGTTAGTAACGAGGTTATTTCCGAACTTGTTAATCTGTCTAGAGTGGCGCTACTTGAGCTCGAGAAAGAAGTTAAGAGTCTCTAGATTACTGTCGTAACTAACTTCGTTACTAGTTTTCGAACTGTTTTTTATGCTTATTGCTTTATATAGTTCGAGAACAAATCGAACTTCACTCCTTTTCTTGGGTTCAAAAACGTAGCCTAGCTTGTAGCGCTCTAGTTTATCAACATAGACTGACACTATCGGACATACTTCCAGGCATATCCTACATGAAGAACACTTCCTCTGGTCTACTCTAGGCCTACCTTCGGCTAAGGTCACAGCGTTACTCGGACACCAGAAGCTACAGTTTCCACAGTTAACGCACTTATACCACCTAGAGACCAGCTTGACTAAGTTGTACGCTACATCGGCAACCTCGCTACCCTCGATTACGGCGCTCTTTCCGTTTTTGTAAAGTAAGACCTTAGTAGCAGAGTTTTTCGCAGGTTTAACTAGTAAGACAGCGTCACCGTTACTAGTCTTGCTCTCAACCAGTCCCAGCACGGACCTCTGCGAAATTATTGGTGTGGTTATGTCGTAGATTGTAGACTCTAGCGTTAGAGACTTCTCGAAATGCCTTACCGTGATTCCTAGCCTACTCCCTCTCAGCGGTCTAGCACTATCTGCCGGAGTCCCCTCCGATATGCCGGATAAATTGAGGTACCTCGCTATCCTCTGCCTCCCTGGAGAGTTTCTCCTGAGCCACCTCCACAGATGGTACTTAACCCACTCGTAAGGTTGCCCGGTGGCGTTCTGCCATTTCAGGAGTTCGTGGGTCCAAGTGTCCCATAGGTCTGGGTAGAGTTTTTCTATTAGGCAGTACTCAGCTATATTGGCAGCAGGACAAAGATAGCACCCGAGTCTATCGAACCCTCTCTTATAGAGTATGTTGTAGGGAAGCTGTCGCTCGAATACGTAGAGCCACTCGGTCAGCTGGTCCCACTCTTGTATTGGAGACATATTGAGTACCAATGGAAGCCACTTGTTTCTCCAGAGATACCCAGACCTAAACCTGTGCAGAGACTCGTAAGCTCTTTGACCAACGATTACGAGAGCTCCAGAGGGATAGTTCTCTCTGTAGTACCTTGCTATAGGTGCGAGTTTAACTACTTTACAGCACCATCTGTAGTCTTTAGCTGGAGGTCCGAAAGTGTTTAGTGCTTGCCAAAAGGCATCACCGGAGCTAACGTAGTCGAGTTCGAGACTGAATAATTTAGATACCTCCTTAACGTTACTCAACGTATCCGGTAGCTCGAGCCCGGTATCGTTAAAGAGCATTCTTGGTTCAAAACCGACCTCGAGGCATACGTGTAGAGCGACTAAGGAATCTTTTCCACCTGAGTAAGAAGCTACCAAGGGCTTCCGCAACTTTTCATATAGAGAATACGCCTTAGACGCTGCTAGTGAGATGAGTCTTCTCAGCCTGTATTCATTACCCTTAAGAACGTCCACAAGCGATGATCTCGGCTTAGTTATTGGGTAACTCGGGACTCTCTTAAAGACCTTCTGAACCCTGAAGAGTCCTCCACGGCACACTGCTAAAGCGATGAGCCGACCTCTACTGTCTACAACCGGTAGCTGTGAGCCTTCCGAACCTCCGCATTTAACCACTTCTAAGGGCTTGACATTGTCTCTCACTACGTAGTCTACCTTTCCGTTATCGATGAGCACTTGAGCAGAGGATTCTGAAAGCCTCCACCTCCACTTCATACTCTTAATATCGAAGAATAGTCTACCGACAACAACACCTCCAACCACAACCTCCTTCATGTCGTCTATGAATGGAACCTTATTAAGGAAAGTCGAGCTCTCCGATATCCCCAGTAGTCTTTCGATACTCGAATCACTAAACTCAGTGAGTAGAGCTTCACTTATAAAGGTCAAGTCTCCCTCAAAGGCGGGGCGAATATCGCCAGGATCTGTTAGATGCACTCTTACTCCGATACCACCACACTTCGAACATTGAGGCTCTTTAAGGGGTACATTACAGTTAGAGCACCACCATAGGGGTATCTTTATAGCTTTCAATACCTACTTTCCAAAACCTCTAGCTACTTACTAGTATTAAACACCACTTAAAGACGCTACCGCGAGAACCTCAAACTCTCTTGAGGCACTAGAACAGCTAACTGCTGCTTAGCACACATATCGGGAAACATACTCATTGAGCGAGTGGAAAGCCTAATATAGCTTTTTTAGATTTCCTACCTGCTAATATATAAATAGAGACGCTCGTAAGTACAGCGTGCGTAGTGGTGCGTGGGCGTAGCTCGATGAGGGATCGAAAGCCCTTCGGGTGTGAGGTCATCCTGAACGACCCTAATGGCTCGCAACTGTTTTGATGCGTTAGGTTTAAAGGTTTTCGTAATTTTTCGTGATGATGGGGAGAGGTACTTTGAGACACCTAGAGGTAGAGCTAGGTGTGAGCTCCGTGTCGTTGAGCTCGAGCAGTGCCCGTGACTCCTGCGTAGAGTGGTTGGTAGCCACCGTGAACCGTAGGGCTGAGGCGCAACCCACCCTAGGAAAACCTACAAAACCCTAGAGCGAGAAACAGTGCTACAACTACAAAAAGCTATGCGGGAGAACAAGGAGAGACGGTGACGCCCCCCGATATAAACCTATATAAGAACTGAACCCCAGCTATATAAGAAAGCTAAGAGTCTAACATATGGTAGTAGATGTTGAAGAATCCGGGATCTGATGTTTCAACACGTGATGTAGCTTAACTTAACTGAACCGCTTAACTTGCTCGTAGTCTTCAAGAGTGAAGCTTTAGTTGAAGCTAGTTGCGTCGGTAAACTCTAACTTGCGAGCCCTCGTATGACTCAGGTTTAAGTAAGTTGGAGTCCTCTTGAGGTAATCCAGTCTCTAAGTAAGCCAACGACGACAACGGGGCTTTGCCTCACGTCATCCAAGTTTCTCGCACCTAGGGAAGCTAGTATAGACTTCATACCTACTATGAATCCTTCTAAGAACTCGTTAAGCTGGTTTTTTGAGTAAGCAACTAGTATAGGTCTAGCTAAACCAACGAGATTAGCCCCCAGTCTTATGGCTTTTACAGCGTCGTAGGGGCTTCTTATTCCACCACTCCCAATTATGGTGATGTCCTTGGATACGCTCCTAACCTCTACTATGGAGACCGCTGTAGGTATTCCAACGTCCTTTATTCCGTCAGCAATGTACTGCTTGACGACGTTGTTTGAGGATATAGCTCTGTATAGCTCCACAAGGGCCCAATTAGTGCCACCGCAACCGGCTACATCAATGTATCTCACTCCACTAGAGTATAGTTCAGTGGCGAACTCTTTACTGATGCCGAAGCCTACCTCTTTTACGATTATCGGCACCGGACTTATTTCAACAGCCTCGGAGAGAACCTCGAGCCCCCTCGATAGACCAGCGAGCCCCTCTGGCTGGACTATTTCTTGGAAGTAGTTTAAGTGTATTGCTATAGCATCAACTTCTACGATTGACGTTAGAGAGTAGACTACGGTAGGTCCATACCTAATTAACTCGCTAATGCCTAAATTACCAACTATAGGTATCTCTGTACAGACATCTCTAACAACTCTGTACGTATAAGCAAGATCCCTTGACTCGAGAGCAGCTCTTTGGCTTCCCAAGCCTAGAGCTATCTTAAACCTACACGCAGCTTCAGCGAGAGACTTGTTTATTGCTTCAGTTCCAGGAGCTCCTCCCGTTATTCCAGCTATCATTAGTGGAACGGAAATCTCTTTCCCTAGGAAACTGACGTTAACTGACACTCTCTCTGGGTCTACAACCGGCAATGCTCTATGAGGTAGGAAAACGTACTCAAACCAAGTTGTTGCCGGCCCCTCGACTGGCTTCGTGAGTACTATCTCGATGTGCTCTAACTTCCTCTTAGCTGTTTTCTCACTTTCTGCTTCCTTTAGTAGCATACTACTGAACCCACGAAGTTATCTGAGGTGAGAGCACTATAAAGATTGTTTTCAATGAAGCCGCTCACGATCTTGACCTTAACGTTACGTAGTCCGAGGACTCTTCCTTCGTAGAGCTTTCTCACCATACCACCAGTTACGTCTACTTTAGAGGAACTTATGGAGAGGAAGCCCAAGACTTCGTCTATAGAGGCTCTCGAGATCTTCTTAGCACCAGGGTTGGTCTTCGGGTCGCTATCATAGAGTCCGTCGACATCTGTTACAAACACTATCTCACCTATTCTTAGCTCTCTAGCGATATACCAAGCCAGTGTATCGCCCGAGATAACTTCGAATCCCTTGTCCGAAGTGATGACGTCACCATAGGTAAGTGGCACCAACCCTTTGTAGAGAAGAGTGGCTAGGGCTTCAATATGGCATACGGGGTTTTTAGAGGAGATAGTACAGAAGCTCCTAGGAGGTAGGGACACTACGGGTAGTCCAGCAGCTAATGCGTACTTCTTCAATACGTAGTTGAGAGTATCCATAGAGTCGGCGGTTTCAACATAGCAATCTCTATCAATAAATCCATACTTCGAGACGCAGTCTTTAACTATGGGATGACCATAGCTTCCACCTCCATGTATAACTACGACTCTAGCGCTTTCACCGCTCTCCTTATAGTACCTAGACAGCTCGCTAACGAGCCTCTTAGCAACATCTGTTCTAAGAGCCTTAAACTTATCCTTAAAGGTGATAACTGAACCCCCCAGTTTAACTATCTTAACAACCGCTTTTTCCAAGTAGCTACCCCCGCAACTAACGAAGTAATCGGAATATAACAGAAAACCTTACAGACTAGTGCTCAAGGCGTAGAGGTCTTCACACTCTCGGCAACGACTCCGAGACACTTTTGCTAGAGTACATACTACGGGGGGTCCTCGCAAAAAGGTAGCTGTAGTATCTGAGATTCCTTAGCATATAAAATTCTGAAGATTCTTATAAATAGGTTCAAACCCTAAGTCTGCGGTTCTGTGGTTATCTAAGTAACTAGTTCTTCGACTCGATGCTTTCTAGACTTTCCCTTAAAAACTCTTCTGGAATTGACGTATGCTGCTTAACGACGTTAACTATAATAGCTGGACACAGTTCTTTGACTCCACTGAGTCCCTCTATTTCCTTTATTTTAGACAATAGCTCTTTGGTATTCTTAGCCCATACTTCAACCATTATCTCATGGTCTCCGGAGGTTATAGCTACGAACGTCGTATCCTGTCTACTAGATAAAATATCGGCTATCTCGACAACTTTACCTGGTTCTGCATTTATTCCTATCAAAGCTACAGCCTCGTAACCAAGTTCTCTCGGGTTTACTATTACTCGATAGCCTAAGACTACCTTATTGTTCTCTAGCTTCTGCAGCCTCTTCTTTGTTGCTACATCTGACACTTTTATAACACTAGCTATTGAAGTAATAGTCGCTCTAGCGTTTTTCGCTAATAAAGCAAGTATGGCTTTATCTTTATCGTCTATCAAAACGATCTACCGACTTTATCAGCCAAATAAAGCCGAAATCCCTTCAGCAATAGTTTCTTCTCCGACTTCCTCCTTTTTCTCTTCTTCCTTCTTTTCTTCAGATGGCTTTGCTGCCGCCTGAACTGGTGCTGTAGTAGCTGGTTGAACAGCTACAGCGGGTGCGAACGTAGTCGCCTGGCGGATTACGTCGTTTATATTTATCTCCCTCAGTGCTGCAACGATCATCTTTACCCTAACTTCGTCTATAGCTATTCCGGCTGCTTCTAGTACCTTCTTCAGGGATTCCTCACTTATCTCCTTACCGGCAGAGTGTAGGAGTAGTGATGCGTATATGTACTCCATGCTCCTATTACCCCCAAACAGTTAGGTTGGTACTTTAAAAGCTTTGCGAATCCTTGTTCTTTCGGGGGTCGTATGTACAAGCTTAAATGCCTTAAATGCGGTCGAGAGGTCAGTCCTTTGTCTACAGGAAGTACGTGTCCTGATTGCCGCGAGCCTCTTTTCCTAGATGTCAGCTTAGATGAGTTAGCTACTAGAGAAGGCATTAGGAGCTTAGTACCCGAAGAACTCAAGAGGGTGACCCTAGGAGAGGGTAGGACACCGCTAGTAGAACAAGGGAGGTTTCTACTCAAGCTGGAGTTCTTAAACCCTACTGGTTCGTTTAAAGACAGAGGTGCTGCCCTAACTATATCGAGAGCGTTGATGGCTGGGTGGAAAACCGTAATTGAGGACTCTTCAGGTAATGCTGGAATAGCTACTGCTGCGTATTCAGCTAGAGCTGGCATTAAGGCAAAGATCTATGCTCCAGCGGACGCACCTCAGGGTAAGCTTAGGCTTATAAGAGCTTTTGGGGCCAAACTCGAGACTGTTAAAACGAGAGATGAAGCCCACAGAGCAGCTCTAGAAGACCGAAGTGGTGTTTACGTCGGTCACGTCGTAGAGCCATTTTTCATCGAGGGTATGAAGGACATAGCCCTCGAGCTGGTTCACTCCGGTAAGAAGTTTGAAGCGATCGTAGTACCCGTGGCCTCGGGCACTATGTTCCTAGGTCTCTACAAGGGCTTCGAAGAGCTTACTAAACTAGGGCTAGTGAGTGAAGTACCTACTCTAATACCTGTTGAAGCATGTGGGTACGCTAAGCTCACTCAGTACTTAAGGACGGTCTCACTAGCGTGCGATGAAGGTGGAAAAAGCCTCCTAGCTGACGCACTCAGGTTAACTATAGTACCTAGACTTCACCAAATCGCTGAAAGAGCCAGGAAGGTGTCTCCTTACGTAGTCGTAGTGGGAGACGACAGCATTGGGGAGGCTATTAAAGAGCTCTACTCTATGGGTCTTCCCGTAGAGCCGAGTAGTGCGGCAGTTTACGCAGCAGCAAAATACGTAGCTAAAGACTTGAGTGGTAGAGTAGTTGTTCCACTAACTGGTAACGGACTGAAGTACGTACCAACACCAAACGAACTTCTCGATAAATACCTCTTCGGAGGGCCTTGATTGTAGTACTCGAGCTGAGCGACCACCTTTAGGTAACTTCTGCGAGATAGTGTTAGAACTACTCGATATTTAGGTTTAGACACCGTAGTTATGTTTAGAGAGGGGGTCTGGTAGGTATGTTGAGCAGATCCTGTGCGGAATTAGGTGATAGAGCTACACTATCGAAGATCCTGTCTATAGCTGAGGTTAACTCGCTAAAGGCTCTAATAACGCTATCCAACTGCTTAGTTAGAGAGCCTAGGTCTGCTGTTATCGGGATTACGGGTCCGCAGGGTGTGGGTAAGTCGACGATGATCTCGTGCCTAATTAGAGAGCTGAGTAGCGAGGGCTATAGAGTTGCGGCCTTGTTGGTAGACCCTTCCTCTCCCCTTACGGGAGGTGCTGTCTTAGGTAACAGACTGAGGATGACTGACCTACCGAGAGATACCTTCGCTAGGAGCATATGGGCGGAAGACGAGAGATCTATTCCACTTAGAGCAGTGACTTCACTCGAGGTACTTGAGTCTGCTGGTTACGATTTCATACTCGTTGAGACTCCTGGCGCTGGACAAGTGAATACGGGCATTCTGAGAGTTAGTGACGTAGTTGTAGTAGTTTTGATGCCGTTTCTCGGGGACGAGGTCCAGGTAATAAAAGCAGGTTTAATGGAGATCGGGGATATCTATGTAGTGAATAAAGCTGACGTACCAGAGGCTGACCTAATGTACAGCTACGTTAAGTCTCTAGTGAAAGACAAGCCAGTACTCAAGGTCTCGGCGCTATATAGGAAGAACTTGAGTGAGCTCATCGAGACAATAAAGACGGAACTTAAGAAAAGAGACTTAAAGAGTGCGAGAGTAAGAAAGAGAGTAGAGAGAAGAAAGTACCTAGTAGAGGAATCCCTTCTAGAACTACTGCACCAGTTAGTTAGGGAGGAGCTTAGTTTAGCCATTGGTGAGGAGCTTTTGAAGAACCCCAATGCTTTAACCGAAGTGTTAAGAGGCTTAAAAACCAGGATAGCAAACAGAATTGTGGAGGGCCCGTAGTTTAGCTTGGCAGAATGCGGGGTTCGGGTCCTCTCTTCACACGGCGGAAGTCCCCGTGGTCCGGGGTTCAAATCCCCGCGGGCCCACTCGCGATTCTATAGTTGAGTAGATCTACCGCATTCTGGTCTCGAATACGTAGTACCTAAAGTGTTTACTTTGTTATTTAAGGAATAGCGGTGTGTTGGAGGCTATAGTGGTGTTCTTAGTTTGTGCTGTATATTACTGCTTCGAGTATACTAAGTAGCGATCTCTGTGTTTATGTGGGTGACCCAATTAGGCAGTCAACGGTTGCGTTAGGAAATAGGGAGGTGAGTCGCTCTACGTCGTTTGAGTATATCATTAAGAACACGTACTTTACGTCGACTTTTCTGTTTTCTGCTCTAACTTTAGCAAGCTCCTTAACTATTTCTTCGTCGGCCATAACTAAGATTATGGCGGAGTTTCCAATATTCTTGAGTTTAGAACTACCTCGCATTACGTGTATATTTAGAAGAGCTGACTTAAGTCTATGTGCGACGTGTGAAGCTATCAGTACGGCTTCACTTGACGTCAGTATAGTTTCGACGCGGCTTCCGTGGAAAATGCTAACGACTTTCTCGAGTATTGATAAAGCTATGAGCTTCGTGAAGGATGCGTCCATAAGGAGGTCTACTAAGCTCTCGTTCCTTAAGTACTCCATTACCGCCTCCCTCACAAGCTTAGCGTCAGTTAACGTCTTGATTAGAGATATGCTTTTAGAGGTTCTCGGTCTTATCCTTCCGTTTGCATACTTACTCAACGAGGTTTCGCGAATACCGAGGATTTGACTTAAGGAAGTCAGCTTAGTGAACCTTCTGTATACAGATAGCAGATCGACTAGGTCTACGTAAAGTAGGGACTCTGCGTATTTGTGTGGTAGTAGACTGTAGGTCTTATTCATGGTGGACTACCTAGACTACACTACTCTATTCTTTCACCGTTAATCAACTTTTGGACAGAGTTCCAGTGTAAAACCTCCACTGCTGCCGTTATTTAGTCCAACAACCTCCCTCAGTAAAACTACTGAATTACACTACCTAGAGTACTCGAGGTGATCGAACGTACCTTGTACTTAGATGCTAAGAGAGCTAGTAGTCGCTCTTAATCAAGTCTACTATTACTCTTGGTATAAGCTTGACGGTATGTACTTAATTTGGTCGATAAGCCTCTTGCTTTTTAAGTTAACTCCTTCCAGTACGTGTCTTGGATGGTTCATGGCTGTGAACGTAGTTGTTGGTGTAATCAGTGATGAGATCTCCGAAGACCTCGTTAGGATCGTGTGGGAGGTAGCTCAAAGGATTTTCAAAAAGTATGGACTAGAGGTCTACGTAGTGCCTGTAACAGTAAACTCTCGGTTTCCATATATATCTATAAACGGTGTAAGAGTAGCCATTAAGAGTCCACCAAGTCCCGCAGAGCTAGAAGACTTGATACTTTCAGTAGCGATGTACTCTGAAGATAGTGACGATGGGGCTGAACTTTTAGCGTCTTTAGAGGACCCTGAGGTAGCTGATGCTGTATTCGTATATTAAGGACATATATCGCAGAGAGAGATATCTGTCCAGCTTCCGTATCTACCAGCTAAGGTGACTCCGTAGTTCTTTAGAGCTCTACGCACTTCGCTGATGTCTCCCCCCATCTTGAAGTACTTAATGAAGAATGACCTCATGAGCTTTATCGGACCCTCAATGAGCTTGAGCCTCTTAAGCTCGACTACAGCCTGGTTTGTTAGCTCTGCTTTGAGGAGGTCCTTCTCTAGGGGTGCGAAGGCATAGATAAGTTTGCCTAGCGGGTGCTTGCCGTAGACAACTACGTAGCCTAAGGAATACCCCTTGTGACCAATAAGTATCTTAGTGTACTCTCCTAGTTTTGTGTTAGAGATAATTAGGAGAGCGTACGCTGATGAGTACGTTAAGTGGCTCGCTAGCTCGCTTAAGCCGCTCTTAGATAGAAGATAGTAGAGAGGTAATGTGTTGACGAGCTCTTCGTACTCTACTTCGTAGTGATACGTTTTTACGCATTTAGACTGTAAGCTTACTTTAGCAATAGGTGAAAATACCTTAGTGCTCTTCGACTTTGAAAGAAGCTTTCTGTAGTAAGTACACACTGGGTATTCTGGAGTAAGCATTCTTCCGCTGAAGCCTATGAATGACCTACTGATATCACCTAGCTTCTCGACTACGATGTCTTCGAAGCCTTCGATGACGACTTCTACATCTACGTCTCTTAAGGCGTTACCGAAAAGCTGATGACAGCAACTCCTACGTAAAAATATGGGCACGCGGTCTAGACAAGTTGAACCCAAGCTCCACCCGTAGAGATCGCTACCACCTTCCCAGAAGTCAACTATTACATCATCTTCTCTTGCTAGAAGATTTGCTGTTAGCGAATTCCCTAAGAATACCCTTCTCGCCTTCCTCACCTATCTCCCTCGTAGTTGGTACTCCTATTTTCTTATACCTTTTGACGTGCCAGTGGGTCCTCATGTGGTTTACTAAGTCATCTACTGAAATGAAAAGAGGTACGTCGGCTACCGGGAGGTTGCCCTCGCGGTCGCTGGGGCATAGGTCCTCGATGTTTATAGTGCTACAGATCGGGCAAAGCATTAGTGACGTAGTGAGGTCAAAGCACGTGACCACAGTAATTCCGTGAGAACTGAGTTCTTTTCTTACCCAGCGAGGTTCCCAGTAGCTCATTTGCTTAACTCCTCTAAGCGCTTTAGCCTGCTTAACACGTTATCCAGCTCCTTAGTATCTACGTCGTAACCCAAGCTCTTCAACTTATATATTATGGCCAACCTTAGTGCTTCACTTCGGCAGCTAACAACACCGACCCTAACTAAGTAGTCGATGAGTTCCACCACATCTCCAGGAAGTCGAACAGATATCAAGGCATCAGCATTCACACTAACCCCCTTTACTTGTATATTTAGTGTATATTTATTTTCGTATTTCGCTTGAAGAACTCAGTCCACGACGCCATATCCTTTAGCATGTAGAACCTCTGTAGTGTGCGGATCGGTAAGTGATGAGCTTAGTTTATACAGACATGCTACCGTTTGCGTTATCACACTAGAGCTTTGTTCTCGAACATAGGCCTCGGAAACAGCTCGAGTGGCTAGAAGAACTCGAGTTTAACAGATTGTGGGTATCGTATGTAGTACTTAACCATCTCTCTAGCTTTTAGTACTTCCGGAGTTCAGGATCACGCTTAAGTCTGAGTAAACTAAGCTCATAACTTCTGTTAAGTCGACAGATATCTCGTTACCTATAGTTATTTTAGCACCCTTTATTTCTTCACCATTCTTTAGGACGTATATCTTAACGGCGTACTTGTTTAGTATTGAAGCGACTAAGTCTTTACCACCGCGCTCGTATAGCCTCCTTATGAGAGCTAGCAGACTGCGCGCGAGATCTCGGTCGCAACTCTTTAGCTCACTCGCTCTCTCTAGTATAGCTAGAGTTAGTGCTATCGCTATAAAGTCCTTAGACTCACTAGCTATGTAAACAATGCTTTCGAGGTCTGAACACCCTATATCTCCAGTGAGAGCTTTTCCTACGTCATCTAGACCGTGTCCCCCCAAGTTAGGGTAGCTCACATAAGACTCGCGAATGTTAAACGCCTCTATGAACTTTACTATACTGACCCCGTACTCTGCCGGGAGAGAGCTGGCTACACTAAGAGCTATCTTAGCGTTTTCTTCTGGGTCTCTCTCGAGGAAGTCCGACAGAACCTTAAACAACTTTACGACGCATTCTTCACGCTTACTGCAAGAGCTTAGAACTCTCCTAATCTTCTCGAGTAGTAGCTTCCTCTTCGTTGAGTAGTCTTGAGCAACCTTAAGAAAGTCTAAGAACGTCATAGTGAATCCCTAAGACTTGCTTCTCTTAGCTATACGGATACAGTCTGATATGACCTTGTTAACAACGTCTTTGTGCTCCAGCCTAACGTGCCTCTCGGGGTTCATAGTCAAGACCTTATCGCAGACAGTGCAGTAGTAGCCTCCGGGAACTCTAATCACTATTGGAGTCAAACTACATAGAGTTCCGTATGAAGTCTTAACGACGTACTGGGCTACTCTGTAGTTACCTGCTTTCTCGATTACTCTCTGTATGTACCCTCTCAGCTTAAACTTCCCTATTCTGTACTTGTGGCTTAACACAGATGGAGACTCTCCATCGAGTAAGTACTCCTTGAGAGCGTGAAGAGTGACGAAGTCGCCGGCTAACACCTTAACTACTAAGTACTTTAGTGACTCTACAACGTTTTCAGACATTCCCTCACCTACAATTCCTCTCAATGAGGAGCTTCTTTTAAAGCAAACAACCCTATCAGGTCCCGTGTACTAGACCATCGTTTAATATAGCCAATCATTCTCCACTGTAGACTCGGCTTTAATCAGAGAGACAAGTACGTAAGAACGTTATAGAGTATAGTAGGTACTTCTCCATAGCTTTAGTGTCTAAGCTTATGGCGTGCCCGATGTCGGGGATCACGTGGAGCTCGAACGTCTTACCTAGCTCCATGAGCTTGTATGCGAACTTCATTATCGGTCGAAGCGGACACCGAGAGTCGTTCTGCGGGTGGATTATACACAGCGGTGACCTTATGTTGTCTATGTACGTTATTGGTGACCTCTCTAGAAAGAGCTCTTTCTTACCAGCAAACAGTATTTCATCGTATCTCTTGAAGAATGCGTCAGCGAGCTCGTAGTCCTCTACCCAATCAGTTACTCCAGCACCAGCTACACCACACCTCCATAGGTCTGGGTACTTCACCATAGCCATGAAGCTTAAGTAACCTCCGTAGCTATAGCCGAACACCGCCAGCTTCCTGCTGTCTGCGATACCCGCAGCTATAGACCAGGTAGCGGCATTAGCTACATCTGCGAGGTCGCCACCACCTGGGTCCCCTAGGTCGAGTCTCCTGAACTTCTCACCGTACCCGGTCGAGCCCCTGAAGTTCGGAGCAACTACGTGGTAACCTAGAGCCACTAGTAGAGCTAGCATGGGTGACCAAGAGTTAGAGACCTCAGCCCAGGGACCTCCGTGAGGGTAGACTATGGTGGGTCCTGGCTTGGGGCTCTTCGAGCTTACTAATACGTACGTTGGAACCTTAATACCGCCTTCCGACTCAACCTCAGCGAACAGTACCTCCTCCAGTGACTCCAGTACCTCACTCGGAGGTTCTGCTCCAGCAACTAGCTGGTACTCTGAAGTCTCTAGGTTTACTCTAAAGACTCTGGGCGGCTCTTTTATTGATGTGTGAGTTATGTAGGCGTAACTACCGCTTACTTCAGCGCTTAAGACCATGCCTTCAGGAGTCTTCACTTCAGCACCGTCTATAAACAGCTTCGAGTTACCCTTCTTCTTACCTATAGCCCAAACTCTGCCATCATCCGTCCACCCGAAGTCGACGAAGTCGACTGGTCCGTACTTATCCATGTGGTCGTAGCGCGTCTTAAGCCTCTGGACTTCCTGGGTCTCGACATCGTAAACGTAGAGCTTGAACGTATCTAGGTCTTCGTAGTTGCTCTCAAACAGTATCTTAGTTCCGAAGATCTTCGGGTCTCGGTTAATACTCCCCTCTCTAGGGGTAAACACCTTCATCTGCCGTGTCTGTATATCTAAAACGAAGAGTTCGGTGCTGAAGGGGTTATCTCTGAGGTGTCCCGAACCCACTATGTACTTTTCACTAACGTCAGAGACGTGTTCTCTGCCTTTAACCTCGGCTACTACTTCAGCTACTCCACTAGAGACTGTAGACATGCATATGTAGGCTTTAGGACCGAAGGAGCCTGACCAAGCGATTCTGAAGCCATCGTAACCGAGACCTACTATCCTGTGGGGTTCGACTCCATCCGAGAGAACGCGGGATTCACCCGACTTAGCGTCTACTCCGTAAACGACTACTTTTTCGTAACCTCTACTGACATCAACAGTGTAGAGTACGGTGTCGGAAGTTCTTGAAGTTCTAGCGATCATGTATACCGGCTGGTCGACGAGCTTGCTTATCTCACCAGATGCTGGGTCGACTTTGTAGAGCTTGTATACACCCTCTACCGTAGAGCCGAATACTACGTAATTACTCTTGGTTACTCCCACTAGGCTGTATCTAGGGACTGTGACCACTTTTCTTATCAACCTAACTACTTCCTCTAGCTCCAAAACTAGCACCTAGCTATCGTTGAGGGAGGAAATAAATACCTTGGCTTGTAGCTATAGTTGGTGCTTAACATGGTTAAAACTTCGGTGAGCGTAGTAGTTAACGGCTACGGAGTCATAGGTAAGAGAGTTGCTGATGCCGTTCTCCGCCAACCGGATATGAGGCTGGTCGGTGTTGCTGACGTAGTCGCAGACTGGAGGATCAAGCTAGCAGCTTCTAAAGGGCTACCAGTATACGCTTCGACTGCCGATAGAGTTAGTGAGATGGCTAAGAAAGGCTTAAAGGTGAGTGGTACACTCGAGGAGCTACTTAGAAATGGTGCTGTAGACGTAGTTGTTGACTGTACTCCAGCTAAGGTAGGAGCTAGAAATAGAGAGCTTTACGAAAAATACGGTGTTAAGGCCGTCTTCCAGGGAGGTGAGAAACACGAGGTCGCTGGAGTATCGTTTGTTGCTCAAAGAAACTACAGTGAAGCCTTAGGGCGCCAGTTCGTTCGAGTAGTTAGCTGTAATACTACAGCTATATGTAGAGTGATTGGAGGTATACACGAGAAGATCGGTGTTAAGAAGGCGAGGGTAGTAGTATTTAGGAGAGCTGTTGACGTGTGGGAGTCGAGTAGGACCGGCATTATGAACACGGTAGTTCCCGAACTTCAGGTTCCATCGCATCACGGACCTGATGCTCAAACTGTAATAAAAGACCTAGACATAGTGACTATGGCAGCTAAAGGAAGCCACAATCTATACCACCTACACATGGCTATGGTTGAAGTGAGGAGTAAGGTTACAGTAGAAGACGTACTAAAGGTCGTTGAGGAAGAACCGAGAGTTATATTTGTAAGCGGTGAAGACGGTGTCGACGGTCTTAACGCCATATTTGAGCTATCGAGAGATCTGGGGAGACCTAGGGGAGACCTCTACGAAATACCGGTGTGGAAGGATAGCGTCTCCGTATCGCAGGATGGGTTGGAGGTTTACTTAATATGGGCGACACCGAACGAGTCTAACGTGGTCCCAGAGAACGTAGATGCGATTAGAGCAATAACAGAACTCGAGAAAGAGGCTAGAGCATCTATTTCAAAGACTGATGAGTACTTAGGTATAGTAAAGAGGGTGTACTAACTGCTTTAACTAGGAGTCTACCTACTTTTGCTGGAAATGTTTTACCTTATTGGAAGAACCTGCTGAGTAACTCACTACTTGATTGGTGAGCTCAGAACTACTCGGTTGGTCTCTAGATCGACTATGGAGGCCGTTAGGGACTCGCAGTCTACTACTCCATAGGTAGCTTCTTGTGCTAAGTAGCCGGAAAGCGCTCCTGGGTTTAGTACGTAGCTCGAACACTTTTTGTTGAGTCTGTACTTATGCGTGTGTCCGTACATAACTACACTGTAGTAGTTAGAGCACGCTATGCTATCAACGATCTTCTCCGTTAGCTCAGGAGATTTAAACCCGTGGAGAAGTAGTGCCTTCATTCCGCAGAACTCTACTTCAGTAGGCTGGTCTTCAACGTCTTCAGCGATCTTGGATATGAGTACCTTATCTGCGTCGTTATTACCTAGCACGACCTTGAGTTTGAGGTTCTCTGGTAGATTAGATACTATATATCTTAGTGTAAACGGTGACACTATGTCGCCTAAGTGTATTAAGTATCCTGGTTCAAGAAATGCCCCCACGATTTTTAGGAACTTTTCGAGAGTGTCTAGTCTATCGTGAGTATCAGATATTACGTAGACCTTCAAGTACTCACCCACGTAATGAGTTGGAGACTCAAATATGGTTTCTCACTAATAGCTACTCTCTAGGTACTCTCTACTGCTAGAAGTACGTTAGTGCTCTGCCCTTGTATTCCCCGACTATGTTCAGTCTGTAGCCGCACTTCGGGCACGTATTCCCTTGCTTCAAGTTCCAGTCTATGATGTAGAAGCCGTACCTTCTTACTGTTAAGTACCCACACTTCGGGCAGTAGGTGTTCTCTAGTTTATGACCCGGGACGTTGCCTATGTAAACGTGCTTTAAGCCCTCACCGATAGCTACTTGAGCAAGCTTTTCGAGGGTTTTTACGTCGGTTGGAGGTAGGTAGCTCATCTTGTAGTGTGGGTAGAACCTCAGGAGGTGGAACGGTGTTTCCGCACCAAGCTCTTCAGCTATCCACCTAGCTATCCTCTTTATGTCGGCTGGGTCCTCTCCGTATCTCGGGACTACTAGGTTCGTTATTTCTACGAAGATGCCTTTCTTCTTCATCTCCAGTATAGTGCTGAAGATCGGCTCCGGGTCGTGGACACCCATGTACTTTATGTAGAATGTCTTGTTGCCACCTCCCTTGAAGTCTACGGTAGCTGCGTCCATGTACTTAGATAGCTCAGTGAGAGCTTCTTCGCTTATGTACCCGTTTGTTACCATAGTATTGAATAACCCCTCCTTCTTCGCTAACTTCGCTACGTCGTACATGTACTCGTAGAATATGGTTGGCTCGTTGTAGGTGTAACTAATGCCATCGCTTCCAGCTTTCTTAGCTAACTTGACTAGCTCTTCGGGGTCAACGTACTCACCGAATACCTCCTCTCTTCTCGATTGAGATAGTGTCCAGTTCTGGCAGAAGGAGCACATGAAGTTACAGCCGGCTGTAGAGATGGAGAATACTGCTGAACCTGGGTGGAAGTGCATTAGTGGCTTCTTCTCTATTGGGTCTAAGTTAGCTGCTGTTAGTAGTCCGTATACTAGAGTGTAGAGAACTCCCTTCTCGTTGTATCTAACTCCGCAAGCTCCAAATCCTTCATCAGCGATTGGGCAGCCTTTATAGCATAGCTCGCACTTGACTTTGTTGTCCTCTAGCTTCCTCCAGAAGAGAGCTTCGCGAACCCAGGGTCTATCTAGTCTCGGCTTCATGTCTACCTACGACTCTCTTCTAGGTCTTTTTTAAGCTAGAGTCTCTGAGGGCTTTTAGCACAGTGTACTTAGTGATTACTCCAACTAGTTCTCCACTACTGCTAGTTACCGGTAGGGCGTCTACGTTGTTTCGAACTATTATTTGAGCGACTAGAGCTAGGTCTTCCTCTAGTTTCACTGTTACGACGTCTGTATCCATGATCTCAGACACCATGACCGCTGGATAGATCTTTATGGCCGTCTCGAACCCTCTAGGTGAGATCCCCTTAACTCTTAAGGGCTTCTTGATGCCCGTAGCCGCCATACTCAAGAAAGCTAGGTCTCTTGCTGTTACTACACCTACTACTCTACCTTTGTCGACTACGACTACCGGCTGTCCTGCTGCTACCTTCTCTATGGCGTAGAAAACCGAGTGCTCGGGGCTGCAGGTCTGTACATCTTTTTCAATGTAGTCTCCTACTTTGTGTAGACCTTCGAAGTTCTCGGAGTATGCTCGAACTAAGTCTGTTCGCGTAATTATGCCTGTTATCTTCATTGTGGCTATATCCTTTACTATTACTAGAGAGCCTACGCTCTTCTCGAGCATTCTTCTAGCAGCGTACGTAACACTCCTCGTTGGTAGTATGGCGTAAACTGGTTTAGACATAATGTCTTGAGCTTTGATGTCTGTGAGTGGTTTATACAGCCACTTTCGGTTATACATTAGTTTGACGAAGTCACTCCTACTGATCATTCCCTGAGGTCTCTCGTCTACTGATACGACTATGTGTCCTACTTTATACTTTAGCATGAGGTTTCTAACTCTCGCTAGGTTGTCTTGTGGGTGTGCTACTATTACCGGGTGACTCATGTAGTGCTCTACTTTTACTTTCACGCGACCACCCCTAGGACCCAAGTACTGCGTACATTATATCTCTCTCTGTTATTATTCCCTGTAGGATTTCTCCTTCAGCTACTAGCCCGTAGTCGAGGTTCTTTTCGAGCATTTCTCTCACTAAGCTCTCTAGTGGTGTTGTTGGTTCGACTACTATTACGTCTCTATCTGCTAAACTTACTGCTTCTACGTCGAGTGCTTCACTTATTGAGCCGCTTTTTGAGGCTTCGAATATCTTGTGGGACCCTATGAAGTCTACTATGCTTCGCCAGGTTACTACACCTCTTACTCTTCCACTACTTGTTAGTGGGATCCTCCTCACACCAGTTGAGACCATTAGCTTGAGTACGTCTACTAGTGGGCTTTTTTCATCTGCTGTTATTACGTTTTTCGTCATGTAGTTGCCTGCGGGCTTCATACTGATTCTTCCTGAGTAGAGCTTGACTATGCTTCCCTCAGTTACTGCTCCTACTAGCTGCTTACTAGAGTCTAGTACAGGTATTAGTCCGTAGCCGTAGGTCACCATTTGCTCGAGGACTTTGCTTAAGGTATCGCTAATGCTGGCGTATACGACGTTCTTGCTCATTAGCTCTTGTACTGGTACTGATAGTGCTTTGTAGATGTTGCTTCCGTATCTTTCGACTACTATCTTGTGCCTTCCTCCTCCACCTAGGTAGTCTGCGATATCGTGGAATGTTATTATGCCCGATAGCTCACCGGCTTTAACTACTACGGCAGCTCTAAACCTAGCTTTATGCATTTCTTCAGCACACTTTATGAGGGGTGTCTGGGGTGATACTACCGGGATCTCTGTTACTAGTAGAGACCTTATCTCAGGCTCTCTCCCGCGGATAGCTGTCTTAAAGCTCGGTTTTCCATCACTTCTCAACCACCTAGCTTTCTCGTACATTCTCCTAGGGTTTGGGAGCTTCATTTTCCCACCTGCTTTAGCTTTAGGTATGCTCTACATACGTCACTTCTATCTACTATACCCAGTAGGTTGCCTTTAGTATCGACTACGGGTACTCTACCGATGTTGTTTCTCGCCATTAGTTCTGCTACTGTATAGATGTCTTCACTTTCTCCTACGGTTAGTGCTGGAGAAGTCATAGCCTCTCTAACCTTAGGGGTCCTCGGTCCTGACTCTGACTCAAGCTCTATCCTCGTGTAGCCCTTCTTTAGTAAGTCGTGTTGAGTTACTATACCCACGACTCTTCGGTCTCTCTCGCTCCTCACTACCGGAAACCCTGCGTACTTAGTCTTAACCATCTTCCTCCACAGCTTAGCTACCGAGTCTTCTGGAGTAACGTACTCTACTTCAGACGACATGTAGTCTCTAACTAACCCCAAGCTCCTCTTCTCCGAGAGCTCTAGGAGAGCACTCTTAATGAAGCCATCGATCTCGAGAACCCCCTCGTACCTACCCACAGGAGAGACTACCGGTGCGTACCACTCGTCAAGCTCTAGCATAACCTTTAAAGCAGTCCAGAGGTCTTCGTCAAGCCCGAAGACCACTCTAGGAGACTCCATAACGTCCCTCACTAAAACGTTAGACCTAGTCGAAGTAACCACTAACACACTCTCCCTAGTTAAAACCCCAACGACTCTACCACCATCAACAACAGGAACCATCCTCAAACCCAAATCCCTCATCAAGGACCTAGCGTGAGTAAGCAGGTGATCCCTACCTAAAGTAGGGTACCTCAAGCTAAGAATACTCCTAACCCGCATACTTATACCAATAAGATATCTACCTCAAGGCTAATATCTAGCGGCCTGCTAATAGTAGTCCTCGGGGCCAAGTGACCTATCTCTACCACATGGGTATCGCGGCCCTCCTCATCGAGCCGTATCTAGAGTTAGACATCACCCTCCGCTGAAATGACACCAATGTGTTTCCCTCCACCCTGCTAGATAACGAATATGTAGCCCATGGCAAAACGCGAAGTGTCGTTATTTACAAACAGATTTTATGGCGAGGCTTCACTAAAACCTGCCTTATTCGTAAACCCTAGTGAGGAAAACTGGTTAAGACTCGTGTCGGATATATTTCACTTATATAATCTGGTTATATAATCTGGTAAATCAAAGTACTAATGACATTTTCCTGAGGATTGCTAATGCTTAATCTACGTTAAAACGCTTATTTCAACCTAATTTAAACCAACTCAGCATTCCATACTTCGGAGGTTTATTATGTGAAGTGTGGTACAAGACCTTAAGCAAATTAAGATAGAACATCTTTTACTAAAGTAACGTTACCTAGAAATTCTTTAGAAATTCCCCGTCGTGCGGTAAATGGACGCCTATTGGTAAATGCGACCATGCCGTCGCAGAGATTTAAAATGCCCATTGCTGCTTCAACGATGAACCTTCCTAGAGAGTATTCATAATTGCCAGACACGTTTCGAAACGCTTGTCCGCCTATTATTATCCTCAGGTTTACTGACCCCTTCTTAACCTCTTGCATTAACCGTTCAAGCAATTTAGAGCCTAATTCCGACTTAAGCAGGCAACTAGCATTACTCATAGCTAAGGTAAGATCTTTTATGCAGTCTTCATGTATGCATAAAACCTTAATTTGCGAGTCCAGTCCGCTTAGGATGCTTGACTCACTCGTTATCTGCGAGTAGTGATGCAGTAGTGTTGGAAGTACAACGATCAGAATGTACAAGTCACCGTGGTCTAAAAGCTTTATCTCTTTATTGCTAAGGAGATCCTCAAGTTTAGCTTCTATGTTATTAGGGCTTAAACCTAATTCAGGAATATCGTAGCCCAGTTTAAGAGCGAGCTGCGCCGAGGTAATATAGTGGAGCCTAAAGCTCGTGCACTTCTTAGAGCACTCCTCTTGCAGAACCCTTTGAGTCTTACCCATGTCGTGTATAATGCCAGCTACGATTAACATATCATATGCTACTAGCTTATCCACACCATAGATTTTCGAGAGCTTCGAGCTTAAACCTTCAGTTTCCCATAAGTTTTTAATACAGTTCGATATATCCAGGATGTGTTTCGCGAGCGTTTCTTCAGTTTCCTCGTCTTTGTAAGCATAACACCCCATAATCGACACCTTCACCCTTAACGTAGCAACTTTCCTTAAGCAGGTAAAAAATCTTTAAGACTCTATGCCTTATTTCGTTGTCTCTCGCTAGCTCTCTCAGAGCGCTCAGGTATCTTTTAAGTAGCTCGTACTTCATAACTTCAGCTTTTTCCAGCTTGAAGGCGTTCAGCTGATCTATCATCTTTATTCCGCTGTCGAGCGCAACATACAATCCTTCAATACACCCTCTTTCAACTAGGAGTGGTAGCTTGCTGAACGAGATAACCATGTTGCCAGCGCGCAACCTATCTCGATCCTGCCGTAGTAGCTCATTCTCTCCAACCAAGACTTCAGTCAGATGTGTTCTAAGCAGTGCGTACTTCATTTTATCGAGGATCTTGTTTATAGTCGTACTACTGACGTAAAGGGGGTTTGTTAACGCTCTCAGCTTCCTGGCTAGTTCATTATCGACGTTGATGTGCTTCCTGACGCTATTGATGAGTTTCACATATGAGACTCTATTCTGAGTATTATAGGGTAATCTCCAGCATATCTGTCTACCACTCCCTTCGGTGCTCTTAACGAATTCCTCTACCTCGGCAACTAGGTATTTATTCCTTATTAAGTACACTGACACTTCACTTGTTCTGCACGTGGATGGGGTTCTACATACTCTCCCTGTTCTCTGCACTATAGATGCTGGCCTCCCACCATCTGTGACCAAAGCATCAAAGCTTATATCAACTCCAGCCTCGATAATGCTCGTAGCTACTAGAACCTTCAGGCGCCCACCTTCTAGCTTCTCGAAGGCTTTCTCTTTGTCCTGCCTCGACATTAGACTGTGGAGTAGTGCTATTTCGTCGTCCGCTACGTTAAGAGAGTCCTTGAGGCTCTTATACGTGTCTATCGCTGAGCATATAGTGTCTCTGGCTACGAATACCCTTAAGCCTGTTTCGACCAACTCCTTGACTCTGCTCACTAAATCCTTTTCTGATATAAATCCCGTCTTCCAGGTAATCGACTTCGCAAAGTCTTCGAAATCAGCGTCCCTAACATAGACGACATTACCTTTTCTCGTATCTCTCTTCCACAGTTTCAACAGCTTCACTTCATGTCCTAGCTCACTACGTATGTGGTTTTCGACGTCTTTGCTCAGCGTTGCGCTAGCGATTACTGTAGGTATCTTACCTACCGCCGAGGTCTTAAGTAGCTCACTAAAAACGGTTACAACCCTCTCTAAGTCATCCTCTTCTTCGTATACTGCGTGAGCTTCGTCTAAATACAAGGCACTCAAAAAAATCCTGAGCCTGGGTATGGCGTAGTGTTTTCTCGGGTTGAATATCTCAGTCAGCGGTATTCGGAAAGCATTGTATGCTAGAGAGTCTAGCGTAGTTACTACGTATCTAGCACCAAACAGCGGCTCCTTTCTCTCACCCTCGATTTCCTCTCCCATTTGGTATGCTATTTGGCTCGAGTCTATGCCAGCAGACCTTAGAGCCTCACTAACCTCTTTAAGCACTTCCTCGCTTTTCTGGCATATCTCACGTAACTTTGTATCGTATCTGAGAGAGTTCACTAGTAGGCACAGATAGATGTCTCTAACTATAGTCCGTAGTGGAAGAGAGTGTATGAAGCTATAGGCTAAACCTTGCTTCACCAATGTGCTAGCAAACAGGGGTGCTGCAATGCTCTTGCCATATCCAGTTGGGGCTCCTAAAACTACCCTAGGAATACCTCCCTTCTTAGATTCTTCCTCTACTACCTCAAGGGCTCTTTCGATTAGGGGTCTAGCCATTAGCACACCTATAATGGGACTCTCACTCGCATCAGATCGCGCACGAGCTCAGCCCAGTTCTCATAGCTTTGGACCTCTTTCATAAAGCTTTTCGACTCTATAACCCTCATTATTGCATACATCTCTGAATATTCATTGTGCAGCTCGCAAATCACGATCGCCTTGGATAACCTCTCTACAAATGACCTAAGTGTTCTCTTCTCCCTGGGTGGGTAACTGCTTATGAGCCCGTAGACGGGTGACGCTACGCCCAACCTGAATATGCGTCTCGCTAGGTTGCTAAGCTCGAAGACGTCGAACGCTTTCACGAAGACCTTTCTGCCACTCTTTGTGAGTCTTATGGACTCTAACCTAAGTTGCGATTTTCCGATTACCTCGTTTAGTGTTTTACCGTAGACCAGAGCTACCGCCGATGCTGCACCGACGAGGAAGCTTAGTTTGCCCCCATCATTGAGGTTTACTGAACTGGCTACTCTAGCGACCATACCACTTAACTTCCTAAAATCTATTACCTCGGGGTTGGGTACATCGATGAACACGTAGCCCCATTCCTTCCCCCGATAGGATCTCGAAATGTGCGCCCCAATAACAGCTAACCCTTGGATTGCGGACTCGATGCCCACAACCTTTCTCTTTAACGTTCTATCCGCTACTTGGGGCACGAAAGATCTTACGTACTCCGTAAACTCGAGCGAAAAAGCTGGTTGCAGGGGGTACGTCTCTACTTTACCCCTCGAGTAATCACATATCATCTCAACGGCCTTGCAGAGGTCGAAATAATCTGCGTCATCGTCCGGAGTCAATATTACTGGAACATCTCTACATGCCTCCGGGTTTTTCTTCTTTAAACCAGCGACGTACTCTTCCGCCTCTCTACAGAGAGTTTCTACGTAGTTTTTCACCGCTCTACCTAACCTTCGGTTAATGAGGTATGTAGTAGCCACATCAGCAAACCACGTGATTATATACTCCCGAAAAGTCTCGACGGTGTCAAGGCCTATTAGCGCAGGGAACTGAACCTTTCTCGTACTAGCCATGCTGACCACCGCTCAACCCGACACCTGCTTAGGGATAGGTATGTCGAAGTCCTCTACCCTGATGAGCGCTCCGGTACCTTTTAGTTCTCCCCTTATGGTCCCGAGTCCCCTGCTCACGCAGTATCTCTCCGTGAGTGGTGATGTGGTCCTCCTGAAGTTCTCCTTGGTCAGCTTTGGCATCGAGATCACTTCGTGGTTCGTGCACACAGCTATTTCTTCCGGTAAGTAGAAGTACGTCTCAAACGTACCGCTACCAACTGATTTGACTACTCTGCCAAGGCTCTCTACTGTGACGTCGTCAACGCTTACTAAGCTCTCCTTCCTCCCAATTCTCACTATACCGTAGGCGTACTCAATTAGCTTTTTATTAGCGAGTATGTACACGATGTACAGCCTATCATCTAGATAGTAAGCGTTACCCCTAACTCCAACAGTATAGGCTAACTCAAGCGAGCCCCATCTTTGTTTCTTTTGGTAGATTAGCTGGTAAACTCTCTCTGAGTCTCTGGTCAGAGTCCACCCTTCAGCTCCGGCGGCAACGTAGGCTATCTCGCTCAGTACTAGGACGGCCGGAGAGTAAAGATTCCCTTCTTCCTCGAAGAGCTCAGTTGACCTCTCCCTCCTGAGATAAGCATAAGCCAGTGCGCCAGCTAAAGTAGTTGGTGGTGGCAGAGGGTAGCATGGAGCTGTCGTCGTTGCTAGTGGGTAATATATCGAGAGCCCAGCTGGAGCCCTGACCTTGACTAAAACTACGTACCTATCCCTCAAGGCCCTCAGCATAGACTCTTCCTTCTAGTACTAGAGCTACCGAGCTCGAGCCCGCCCAACGTGCCCCTTGATCGACTCTAAGACTTTCTCGATGACGTCAATGAGAGTTTCTGCTTTGACTATCTCCAGGCCCTCTTTACCTTCGTTAGCGCTAGCGGACGGCTTCAGCCCCTCTTTATCGAAATACAGTATGGTTATAGCCTCATCGATCTGTCTTAAAGCTTCGACGTACTTAGAAGCCCTCTTGATAGTGTCGTTCAGGTAGTTGTCACCACCACCATAAACCCTCGGTGGGCTTACCATGAACGGGATCGGACTGGAGACTGCAGCCACACATCCTACTACTTCCTCTATCGGTAGGTATCTAGCCTTCTTAGCTCCATACCCGAGTCCCTCGAAGAGGGCTACCAAACCGCGTAGCGCTATCTCCACTCTTCTATCTCTATCAGGCAAGTACTCGCCTCTCTCGAGTTTCCCTATCCTGTCGACGTCTATAGCTATCATCACCATGTAGATGGCCGTACCGCTCTCTATCGTAAACGGCTGATGCTCTTTTGTAATGAAGTCGTACCTGACGTGGAACTGAGGGTCTACCATCGCTTTAGCGCTCTCTAGGTCCGGGACCATATAGCTAAACATTACTGGGGACGTTCTCCTTAGGCCAGCATCCGGCACCATGAAGCCCGTCAAGTCCTCAACGACGCAGTTTCTGACTAATTCGTCATGAGTCACCTGTTTGCTAGTGCCATGCTTCGTGAACCCTCCGCGCAACTCGTAGGCGGAACACTCGTCGCAGACGGCGAGCTTGTAATACCTAGCGAGCTCCACTAACTCCCTCATGTACCCGTTGGCTATCGATTGTCCCGAGACCGCCGGCGCCGTTACCAGTTTGTAGGCCACGCTTCCGTTTTTCGCAACTTTCTTAAAGACCGATGCCGTCCTGTGTCGTGTGTATGCGCCCAAGGCCTCGACCATGTTGAGCGCTTCTACCTCGACTCTAAGCCTTAGCCCGATGGATACGAACACCATAGTGTTCACCTCCGACTAGAACCTACCCTTGTCTCAGTCCTCTGGCCAGAGATACTACGGCCACTTTCCTCGCTATCCCAACACCGCGCTTTTCTACAGCTTCGAGGAATTCTTCCACCTCACTCTCGCTGGGCAAAGGCACCGTGACTCCCTTCTTCTGCTCCGTCAGGACGTACCTCAGGGCCTCGTATAGCGCCAGCCTGACCATGTCCGGGTCCACGGATCTGGCCAGCCTGTCCACGGGCCCGTACACTTTCTCTTTGACTAGATATGAGAACATATTCACCAGCCCTTCGTACTTAGTCTTTTGCTCTAAGGTGGAACTCAACTTTTCACCACGCGTTACTCGCTCTAGACTATATAAACTTTCTTGTGTACAGCTATGTTTAATTCGTGCCAAACTCCATCAGAATTCACATAGAATAGCCGACATCAGCTGGCGAGAGTTGTTTATTTTAGCTCACGGAGCTATCCAGCCCGGTGGTGTGCTTGGTCTCGGTAGTCTTAGTCCTTGGCTTCGATATCACGCACGCGGTCATTACGCTAGTCAGCTTTAGGCCCAGAACGGTGACCGCTGTTACCGCTCTCGTCGACGGTAGGATCGACCAGAGGTCTCTGGTGGCTTACAACTCCCTTGAGCAAGTCGCCCTAGCTCTGGGCGCTAGGTGCGAGCGAGTCGACGTCGAGGTCCTGAGGTTTAGCGATGCCGTCGAGGCGCTCAGGAGCGTCCTGCTCAGGCACGCTGGCAGCGAAACCAGCGTGGTCCTCGACTTAGGTGGTGGTCTGAGGATGCTAGTCGTTGAAGCTCTCACGGCTTTGCTATCCCTCCCCAGGTCTCTAAGGAGGTACTTCAAGGTACTACTATACATCGAGGGCCAAAACAGATCAGTCGAGCTGAGCAGCGACGACATAGCCCAAGAGCTGATGAGGGGCAAAGAGGTCCTCTGGAGCAAGCTGAGCTACCTCGAGAGAGCTATACTCGAGAATATGGAGTACAGCACCCCCTACACTCTGGGGCAGATTCACCAGGTGGTCGCACAGCTGGGCGAGACCGTATCCAAGCAGAACCTAGTGAGAATACTCAACAAGCTGGTTAAAAGGGGGTACTTAGAGAGAGTGAGGAGAGGGGTCTACGTTAAGCGCGTGAGCGTGCCGCAGTAAACTCAAAGACCGCCGGTCGTCCGGTGATCCGAGACGATCGGTGTCACAACTCTCTTTCTGTAGTTTGCGAGACTTGTACCGCAAGGGCTCCAAATGCTGTGGGGACCTCTAACCCCGTAATTCTGACAGCAACTGAACTCAGGTTCACCAGCAACACTACTACGAAGTCTTAATACCGCGTTAGGGATTTGCCGCATCTTGGGGAGTCGCTTTAACTTCAATTCTACCCTCCAGATTCTACTCATTTGGCTACATATTATCACAGGGGCTAGGGACTTTTAATTCCGTCCTTTAGATTCCCAGACGGTGTCCGATACTGTAGACCACGGCCTAAGCTCTCTTCCAATTCTATCCTTTAGATTCCTGATGCTCAGCGCCTCGGTGACAAGCTCCGGCGGTACGTAGCTTTCAATTCTATCCTTTAGATTCAGACCCGAAGAGAGGCAGGAAGCAGGTGTCCCGGACTACGTTCTCTACGTCTTTCAATTCTATCCTTTAGATTCTATGTCTACATTAAGGGCGAGGAGTGGGGTAAGGGAAGAGCTTTCAATTCTATCCTTTAGATTCTACAGGACGGTGCTCGGTGGTGTCGACTTAAGCAAGGGTGCTTTCAATTCTATCCTTTAGATTCTACCCTAATAGAACCCTTTGACTCCCGCGATCAATTTCTAGCTTTCAATTCTATCCTTTAGATTTGCCGCAGTACAGGCTATCGCTCTCTACATCAGGAACGAGGTCCTTTCAATTCTATCCTTTAGATTCTCTAGGGCCAGGACTGAGTACATACTGAGGGAGCTCTCGTCTTTCAATTCTATCCTTTAGATTCAGCCAGTGTAGAAGACTTCAACAAGCTCATAGAAGCGTTTAGCCTTTCAATTCTATCCTTTAGATTCGCGGTTGACAAAGGTGAGAGAATACCGATAGTTCTGTGGGACTTTCAATTCTATCCTTTAGATTCCGATAGACATGGTGATTTAGAGGACGTAGTAGTGATATATCTTTCAATTCTATCCTTTAGATTCGTGGACCTAGAGGTCTACGAGCGCGTGAAGGACGTAGTGGAGACTTTCAATTCTATCCTTTAGATTCTGAGTGAGGAATGTAGGATAGAGTCGTGGAGTGATATAGAGAATACTATAAACTTTCAATTCTATCCTTTAGATTCATTGAAATTGAAACAGATAACGTTGGGTCTACTACAATTAATCTTTCAATTCTATCCTTTAGATTCGGGATAAAATGGTTTACGTTGATCCAAGACTAATATCTATTTACTTTCAATTCTATCCTTTAGATTCGGGCCTGTGTGAGGAGAAACACGGGAAGCACGAGTCATTTCTGTATTGCCTTTCAATTCTATCCTTTAGATTCTCCTCACCAACCTCTCTATGGACTGGAGCACCTTGCTGTCGACTTTCAATTCTATCCTTTAGATTCCAGGACTGATAGGTCTCGTATTGTGCTGTGGGTTCAGGAGAATATTGCTTTCAATTCTATCCTTTAGATTCCTCGGTAGGTTGTCGTTCACTACCTTGACCCTCGGTAGGTCTTTCAATTCTATCCTTTAGATTCCCTTTTTCGCCACGGGGTCTTCCTCGGTCATCGCGGAGGCTTTCAATTCTATCCTTTAGATTCACGTAGGCCTGCTGTTGCGGCTCCAGCTCTGAGAATTTCTCTCTTTCAATTCTATCCTTTAGATTCTTTAGTCTTTACCAGGGTCGAACCTAGGGGGACGCCTAGTACGGCTTTCAATTCTATCCTTTAGATTCCACGAACCTCGTCCTCCTGCCCAGCAACTCAGCGAATGCGTTTCTTTCAATTCTATCCTTTAGATTCCCTAGACCTATCAAAGCTATCCTCGGGCGACGTACTGGTTCTCCTTTCAATTCTATCCTTTAGATTCTCAACTACCTCCGCTCCACAATACTGGGAGGGTATATAGACTTTCAATTCTATCCTTTAGATTCAACATACGTGAGGGGGTGCAGGAGACCCCCGAACGGACTACCTTTCAATTCTATCCTTTAGATTCGTGGAACTCCCAGATTATCCTACCGAGCTTCCTTAGAACCTTCTTGCTTTCAATTCTATCCTTTAGATTCCTAGCATGTACTCGCAGCTACTGGCAGTCTGATTTAGAAATCTTTCAATTCTATCCTTTAGATTCTTCTCTATCAAGAGTAAAGTCTACTATGTAAGAGCGTAGCTTTCAATTCTATCCTTTAGATTCGGACCTTCTTGAACGCGTCGTCCGGGTCCGGCTGGTAGCTTTCAATTCTATCCTTTAGATTCAAGATGACGGGCTTCGGAGGGAACCAGGACTTCGTATTGAGTACTCTTTCAATTCTATCCTTTAGATTCGGTTTGCCTCATTAACTCCCTCAGAAACTCTCTATCCATTACTTTCAATTCTATCCTTTAGATTCAGGGGTGCGGGCGGTCTCAGCCCCTCGAAGTCCTTCGAGCTGCTTTCAATTCTATCCTTTAGATTCATGCCGGGCGTAAGCAACTTGTTTACCGAGGAAGACGTCGCACTTTTAATTCTATCCTTTAGATTCCAAACTTGTGGACAACATGGGCAACCACAAAAACCAGCTAGCTAAACTTTCAATTCTATCCTTTAGATTCACATCTCTAAGTTCCTTGAGCTTGACGCTACAGTTCCCGCCCACTTTCAATTCTATCCTTTAGATTCCCTCGTCGAGGACTACGGTCTTCTCTGAGCCGTCCATTTCTACTGTTCTTTCAATTCTATCCTTTAGATTCGCTGGTGTCGCTGTCGACGCGGTCTCCAAGCTTCTGTCGCAGACTTTCAATTCTATCCTTTAGATTCACCGGGTTCATGCTGTCGGTGCGGGACCTGTGTTTAGATCTATGCTTTCAATTCTATCCTTTAGATTCTTGACTCCCGCGATCAATTTCTAGCGTTTGTGCTATCTACTTTCAATTCTATCCTTTAGATTCATATACTACTACCACGCAGACTCTTTTTATTACAATACATCATCTTTCAATTCTATCCTTTAGATTCGGAGCAGGTGGTTGTGGAGGCCTTGGGGCCGATGAGCCTCGAGCTTTCAATTCTATCCTTTAGATTCTAGAATTGAAAGCGACGCCGACGTCCGGCGATGTGTTCACGAACACATCAGCTTTCAATTCTATCCTTTAGATTCGACCGAGTCAATGAACTTGGCGATCTGCTGCCTGATCGCCTGCTTTCAATTCTATCCTTTAGATTCCGAGGAGGTATCTTGGGAGTGGAGCCTAGACCCTAGGTGTCTTTCAATTCTATCCTTTAGATTCGGGTACCGAGCGACGTGTGCGAGGAGGCAATGACCGTGTACAGGCTTTCAATTCTATCCTTTAGATTCAATCTGGAAGATTCGTTAGGAACACCAAGGGTAAGCTACCTGCTTTCAATTCTATCCTTTAGATTCTAGAAATGCTACTTATAGAGCAAGATAATGAATACCTTAAAGCTTTCAATTCTATCCTTTAGATTCAACCTGACCTCCGCCTTCGGTGTCACCTCGCTCGCAGTCCGCATCTCCTTTCAATTCTATCCTTTAGATTCGCTTCGCCGACTACTGCTGGTTCGACGCGTGCGCCCTAGACGCTTTCAATTCTATCCTTTAGATTC
This sequence comes from Thermoproteota archaeon, assembly GCA_030550455.1. Classification (GTDB taxonomy): domain Archaea; phylum Thermoproteota; class Thermoprotei_A; order Sulfolobales; family NBVN01; genus DRZP01. Next base: position 15,803 of record JAUQPH010000001.1, on the reverse strand, counting down.
TACCTAAGACCTCCTCAGCCCTGCGCACGAGCTCCCTAAAGACGCTTTCAATTCTATCCTTTAGATTCATAATTTATGCGGTTGAGACGAGGAGGTGGTGGGCCAACCGTTCTTTCAATTCTATCCTTTAGATTCGAACCCAAGGACACCAGTAGTAGCCGCGAGGAAGGCCGGGGCTCCTTTCAATTCTATCCTTTAGATTCAGAACACCTGGCCCGTCGAGTTGTCCACTCTGACGGCCAGCTTTCAATTCTATCCTTTAGATTCATATAACCTTGTAAAACAGAAAACAGGGAAAATATGGAGCTTTCAATTCTATCCTTTAGATTCATCGCTCACGGCGGCCGGGAACCTCAAGGTGGCCATCCTAGCTTTCAATTCTATCCTTTAGATTCTCGGGAACTTCGCCATGTATGTCGTGAGAAAGCTTGCCGATAGCTTTCAATTCTATCCTTTAGATTCAGCCCCCCTTTCCTCGGTGGTTACACGTGTCGGTCCAGATACTTTCAATTCTATCCTTTAGATTCATCCCGACAAGGACACAGCCTACGCTCTAGCCTGGATAATAACTTTCAATTCTATCCTTTAGATTCTGCTGGAGGAGGTGGAGTAGTGCTGGAGGAAGTAGCTACTGCTTTCAATTCTATCCTTTAGATTCAGGAAGAAGCTCGTCCTCACCAGGCCGACGGTGGAGGAGACTTTCAATTCTATCCTTTAGATTCAATAATACTGAGGTAGAACTGAAGTCCAAACACCGAGATAAAAAGTTGCCGCTCTTCTTTCAATTCTATCCTTTAGATTCACTTACCCTGTTCAACCGGGACTGGGTCGAGTCTCTCGGCGTTCCTTTCAATTCTATCCTTTAGATTCACGTCTCTGTGCGGTAAACAGATAAGTATGAATAGAGTTGCTTTCAATTCTATCCTTTAGATTCCTGTTTGTGTTTGTGTTCTACTTTATCTACTTAATGATAGAAACTTTCAATTCTATCCTTTAGATTCAACAGTATAAGCTTAAATATGTTTAACGTCGATTTAGCCGGAATCTTTCAATTCTATCCTTTAGATTCTACTGAGGAAATACTACAGGATAGGATATGACAAAAGAGAGAAACTTTCAATTCTATCCTTTAGATTCGAAATAACGTGGAAAACGTTGAATGCTATCACTACAAAGATCCTAACTTTCAATTCTATCCTTTAGATTCACGCTACGTTAGTAAATACGTTATACCAGAATTATTTAAAAAGACTTTCAATTCTATCCTTTAGATTCAGAAGGTAGGTACGTAATCCGCTTAACAAATAGTAACTAGTGTGTGCTTTCAATTCTATCCTTTAGATTCACAGGCCGCCGTTCAGGAAGCTAAGGCGGGACGGTAGCTACTGGCCTTTCAATTCTATCCTTTAGATTCTCAGCAGCTGCTTAGCTACCTGAGGAAGCACAAGAGCGTTGCTTTCAATTCTATCCTTTAGATTCAGGGCCTACGGGGCGCTGAGCAGGGAGGTGGAGATGGCCATACTTTCAATTCTATCCTTTAGATTCTGGAGATCCTGTACTTTTTACTGTATTCTTCCTTTACCACTTTCAATTCTATCCTTTAGATTCACCGAGGAAGACCGCAGACGAGAGGAGGACTCTGGCTACCATCTACTTGAAGCTTTCAATTCTATCCTTTAGATTCATTGATAGAGATAATAGAGATAATGAACGCACTACTACGCACTTTCAATTCTATCCTTTAGATTCACAGCACCTGTGGCCGGTTGCTTCCGACCTAGCCAGAGTCCTCACTTTCAATTCTATCCTTTAGATTCAATAAGTTAATAGTGCCGTATAGAAAAAACATAAAGTATCCCTTTCAATTCTATCCTTTAGATTCAGCTAGGTCGGCGGCCGTTCTAGCGAACGCACTCCTTACCTCGCTTTCAATTCTATCCTTTAGATTCCTTGGGAGAGGGGGGTCAATTATACCCCCACCATAAAACTACATCTTTCAATTCTATCCTTTAGATTCGCATCATGAGGCTTGACAGCAGTTGCGAGATCTCTTGAGCCGCTTTCAATTCTATCCTTTAGATTCAGGAGGTACCAGCCTTCGGTCACGATACGGGTGGACGAGACTTTCAATTCTATCCTTTAGATTCAAATAAAACTTAACACACTATTTGATATAAGCTACAGAATTGATCTTTCAATTCTATCCTTTAGATTCAGTTATCGGGCCGCGGTGCACCCCGGCCCCCCCAGTTCGCTATCTTTCAATTCTATCCTTTAGATTCATGCTCGACAAGCCCATCGTGCCCCCGGTCGGCTACGTACCGGACTTTCAATTCTATCCTTTAGATTCGCGCATCAGTCCAAGCGTGTTCGTGTAGCGGCACACCGGCGCTTTCAATTCTATCCTTTAGATTCCAGGGCGTACTCGTACCCCGGAAACACTTCTGCGAACGGTCTAGCCTTTCAATTCTATCCTTTAGATTCAGATATACGTATCCACGAATGACCCCCCACCAATACATGAGGACTTTCAATTCTATCCTTTAGATTCGTTCACGTGGTACAGGAGGGACAAGTACCTAGAGTCGAAGCTTTCAATTCTATCCTTTAGATTCTGAGTGCCTGTTTTCAATGTCTATGTTTAGATTCTGTACCACTTTATTTTCTTTTTGCTACTTTTAAGCTTTTCTTTTTGTTTATGACGAGCTTTCTAGGGTGGGTTTTTAAGCTAGTTTATTTAGTTCTTCTCAGTAGCTCTCTATGTAGGAATCCTACGAGCTTTTTGGGAAGTCTGTCTCTGTGTTGTAGTGACTTTTTAGTTAGTGTTTCTTGGCTTATGTAGTGAAATGCTTATTTTGCTTACTTTATTTTCCTATTCTGTTCTTGGGATTTATTAGGGAGGTTGCTGATGTATTTGTGAGTAGTGTTTATAAGCTTTTCGGTTGTTTCCTCTCTCAATAGTTCCTATGGTTGACTTAGGCTGTGGAGTTTGAGTTCTTGGGTTATGTTGAGTTATGTTTTCACTGTGTTTTCTCTGTCTTCCTATTTCTCTCTTGGGATGTTCTCTCGGCTTACATTGTGTACGTATATCCAGTTTAAACAGTAGCGGACGGCGGTGGGGGGAGTGGTCGTTAAGTCTGAGGTCTTACTGAAGTGGTTGAGGACCTTGAGGTACTTAGCCGAGGGCTACCCGGTGGAGCCGGAGCTTAGGGGGTGGTCGTGGCAGTCTCCACCCGTTAGACCGAGGTCTTACCTGGGGCTCGCAGTCCAAGACGTCGCTTCGTACTGTCCGACTAGAAGGGATACCTGGCTGAGGAGAGTAGTGGGAGTTAGGGCTCAGCCCACACCACCCATGAGAGTTGGGCTAGAAGTCCACGGAGTCGTGACTTCAGTAACTGCTGTCCTCAGGAGGTACCTCTTCTCGAACTACAGCCCGGCGGTGCTATCGAGAGAAGTAGAGAAAGCCGTCGAGTCACACACTAAAAACTGCCCTACGAGAGAGTGCGCACAAGTAGTCAGAGGTGTTGGCTGGCTAACATACCACACACTAGTGTCAGACTGGCTCTGGTCAAGCTACGGAGTAATGCCGGTCCCAGCTATGGCCTTATTCAGTGAGCTTAGAGTAGACGGCTCCCCAATAGGGTTGAGTAACAACATGAGAGTAGACGCAATACCTATGGCTAACGTAGTCGTAGACCTCAAGACCGGTAAGAGGAGTGACGTACACGAGTTAGCTCTAGCGGCTTACGCACTAGCTCTAGAGGCCTCTCTTGAAGCACCAGTAGACTACGGACTACTAGTTTACGTCTGGTGGAACGGAGCTCTCCAAGTAGAAACAAGAGGAGTCTACATAGGGCCCGACCTCAGAAAGAGCTTTCTAGACGCTAGAGACGAAGTAATAGACATGCTCTTAACCAAGAGGGAGCCGCAGGTAGCAGTAGACTGCCCACAGACGTGCCCGTACCTAGAGGTATGTAGAGTTGAGAACCCTAGTAGTTAGTGGATACGGAGTAGGGCTATCAGTTAAGAAAGGCACTATAGTCCTAAAGACTAAGAATGAAGTAAAGAACGTCTCCTTAAGCGACGTAGACAGCATAGTAGTAACTACCTCGGGAGTATCGATAACATCGAAAGCAGTAAGACAGCTGACGAAAATGGGTGTAATGCTCGTATTCCTAGACTCGCGAGGAATGCCGGTAGCCGTACTCCACCACCCGTTTACAACTAGAACAGTAGACACGAGGAGAGCTCAGTACGAAGCTGTACACAACGGTAAGGCCTGCGAAGTAGCTAAGGCAGTAGTAACCTCGAAGCTACTAAACCAAGCTGGTCTACTAGCAAAGCTTGCTCGCGACACTAAGCTAGAGACTCTAGTAGAAGCAAAACAAGAAGTAAGTGAGATAGCGAGCAAGATCTCTAAGCTTAAGAGCAAGGACCTTAGAGAACTGAGAGCTGAACTACTAAGCATTGAAGCAGAAGCAGCAAGACACTACTGGACTGCGCTAGCAGAAGTACTACCTAAGGAGCTGAAGTTCGAGGGGAGAGATCAAGAGGGCTGTGATACAGTAAACTGCGCACTAAACTACTGCTACGGAATCCTCTACCCGATAATCTGGAAGTCTACCTCAATACACGGTCTAGACCCCTACGCAGGCTTCTTACACGTAGACAGATCCGGAAAACCCGTACTAACCTTTGACCTCATAGAGGTCTTCAGAGTCCCAGCAGTAGACTTCCCACTAGTAAGATCCCTCAGGTCTGGACTAAAGCTCGAAGTAAAGAACTGCCTACTAAACCGAGAGTCGAGGACTAAGCTAGTCTCTCTAGTAGTTAAAGCAATGGGAGATAAGTACTCAGCTTACGGAGAAACTAGGAGCCTCGAGAGCTGGGTAAACTACTTCGTTAGCTCAATAGCTGCGTACCTCAGGAGCGAGACTCCACTAAGACCTCTAGTCTTTCGGTGGTGAGCCTGAGGGTCTTAGTGGTTTACGACATAGGTGATAACACCATAAGAGAGGAGTTTGCGAGAAAGCTTCAGCAGCTAGGGCTAGAGAGGATACAGAGATCGTGCTTCCTAGGGAGAGGTGGTCTAGACTTAGTGAAAACCGTAGCAAGAGTTGCTGAGAGACTGATCGACGTAAAGAAAGACGTAGTCCACGTATTTCCTCTAGACGAGTACAGCTTTAAGTACGCAAAGTGTGTAGGTAGACCAACGAACTTAGTAGAGATAGAGGGTGTTACCTACGTACGCAGTGGGCTATAGCTACGTAACGTCGGGTGACGTTAAGGACTACACGTACTGCCCAACCATCGTCTGGATAAAGAGCGCTTTAGGAGTGCGGGAACCTCCGAGCGTAGATATGGTCCTAGGGAGCTCGAAACCCTATAGATCAGAAGTCTTCGAGCGCATCGGAATCCCGAAGCCGTGGGCGTTCGAGGTACTACTGAGGTGTAAGCATCTGGGTATCTCGGGAGTCGTAGACCTCGTTGGAGGTAGTAGAAGGTATGAAGTCGCTGAAGTAAAAGCGTTTAAGCGGAGAAACTACTCCCACTTTACCTCTCAGCTAATGTTTTACGCATACCTTACCTCAGTAGTACTTGGACCTGTCGTTAGAGCCCACCTAGTCCTCGGTGATAGAGTTAAGACGTACTCTATCACCGATAGAGTGCTTCAAGAAGTCGAGAGAGTCGTTAAGAGAGTTAGAGAGATTAAGAACTCCGATAGACCACCGACAACACCGTACGCCGGTAGTAAGAGATGCGTCTTGTGCTGGTACAGAAGATACTGCCCGAGTGTGTAGCTTACCCACGTACTTATATTGTACTCGTAGGATATGTTGCAAGGGGATTAGTGGGGAGGGTTTTCATTATCTCCATAGGTTTCCACGAGGATAGAGCTATTAGGAGGCTTATGGAGAGCTCTGCTACTAAGGGAGACAGAGTCTACTTGATAACTGCTAGTAGGACTCAAGCCGTCTTGAGGGCCTATGAGTCTCTAGTAGCTCTCTGCAGAAAGCTCGGTCTACCCGACCCAGAGCTAGTAGAGGTCCCCACAGGGCTTTACGATGGTATCGCTAGGCTCTTAAGTGTTTTAAGTAGCTCAGATAGTGAAGTCGTACTCGACCTCTCTGGAGGCATGAGGTATCTAGCTGCCTACGCCTTAGTGGCTCTCTTCATCTCTGGTCGGTCTGCCACAGTCTACGTCCAGCCCGAGAGTGGTGAAGGTAGTGACGTAGTAATCCCTGCGAAGCTCTTTAGTGTAGCTAGAGACCCTCCTAAGGGAGTCGACCTCCTAGTCCTACGAGCAGTTCACGACCTCGAGGGGTCGACCGTTGAGGAGCTCTCGAAGTCAGTGAGTAGGTCGGCTAAGACTGTAGCTAACTCTATCTCGAAGCTCACTAAAATGGGGTTAGTCGTCAGGAGAGGTAGGAGGGGTAGTCTACACTTGACTGAGCTCGGAAGACTAGCCGTCAAGCTCCTCGGTGGTGCGAGTGTTAGTACTAGTAGCCAAAGTCCTAGTTAGACCTCTTACTGACTGTATAGCCCCTCCTTTAACCTCTAAGGTCTTGAAGTACTGCCTCGAGGGAGTAGTACCGAGAAAGGTCTTGAACGGTCTCTCCAATACCTCCATATCTATGCTCTTCGACGGCAGTAGACCTCTCTACTCTACAACTCAAAGTGAGAACCCAATACGCTTGAGAGCCGGTAAGACTTACACAGGGAGAGTCTCAGTTATAGACTCTACACCGGAGTTTTTAGAGAGAGTAAGCTCATCCGGGCTCGCAAGCTTCCTGTGTACATCAACTTACGGAAGGTTTGCCGTTGAGTTCGTAGAGTTTAGTGTGGTAACACTAGAGAGCTTAGACATAGACCTACCAGTAAACTTTAAGATATCTTTTCTTACTCCAACAGTTCTAAGCTCGAAGCTTATGAGTCCACCACCACTAGCTAGAAAAGTTAGCTCTATGCACAAGCTAATTCCTCAACCATCCCTAATATTCTCCCACCTACTGAAGATGTGGAACACCTTCGCAGAGCCAGAACACAAAATCGGAAAGCAGAGTGAGTGGGCACCGTACATACTTGGGAGACAAGTAGACCTCGTACTAGCCGAACTAGACTACAGGATCAAGCCAGAAACCGTCATAGTCGGCAAAGACGAAAAAGAGAGACTGAGAAAGGCCAGAGGCTTCACGGGCTGGGTAATCTACAAATCAATAGCTAAACCAAAGTTCCACAAGACTATCGCAAAACTACTCGCTTTAGCAGAACTCACAGGAGTCGGAAGATCGAGAGGGATCGGTCTAGGACACATAGCAATAACAGGTCTAACAACGAAGAGTCCAAAAACCGAGCAAACCTCTCCAGAGAACTCACTCAGCTCAAGACGGTGAACGCCTTAGGTATCTCTCATACCTGACTAGAGGTGTTACCTTACTGAAGGAGATACTGCTTACTGATTGTGGGTCAGAGCGGTGAACCTAGAAGTACGTAAAGACCCAATACTGGAACTGACTCAGATGTGCCCTAGCTGTAGTAAGTCGAGCACGATATGGTGCGAGCATCTACGTTAGTCTAAATTTAAAATGTGTTAGCGGAAGTTTACGGTGGAGGTTGTACTATGTATAAAAGTAGGATTCTAATGTACATGAGAGCTATCACCCCCGTTCATGTTGGAGTAGGTCGCGGTTACGGTGTCCACGTTGATTTACCCGTACAGCGAGACGAGTTTGGGTTTCCATCAGTATGGTCGAGTAGCCTGAAGGGTGCCGTAAAAAGCTGGTTTCGGGATGTCGATCGATGCCTAGGCCCCGACCCTGGGAAGCTCGAGGCGGAAGAGGTAAAGCAGTCCAGTATTTCGTTTACTGACGCCAAGCTAGTCCTAGTCCCAGTTAGAGTCGTTAGCGGAGTCTATACCTACGTTACTTCACCGCACTTACTCGAAGGCTTAATGAGTTATCTACATGTGGTCGGAGTCCAAGAGGAGTTACCAGATAAAGAGCTCCAAGAGCTTGCGGAGAAACTAAACAGTGGAGTAGCCCTCGTCACCAACGAGAGAGTCCTCTACAACGGAAAGCTACTAATTAACGAGCTAGATGTCCGAGCCGAACGCGAGGGCGGGCTGATCGAAAAGCTGAAGATGAGTAAGCTCCTCCCACAAGAGATCCTAGAGAGAGTGATGAGTAAGGGCTTGGTCCTAGTTCCTGATAGCGGTAACCTCTCGCTAACCGTAGTGAATAGGAGCATGCTGATACAGTACAGAGTCAGGCTGAATAGAACAACTAAGACCGTTGAGGAAGGTCCCTGGAGCGAAGAGTATATACCCGCAGAAACAGTACTAGCGTCCCTAGTCTTATGTACCGATCGCAGGATCAAGACCTCTGGTGGTGAAGAAGTCTCCTGCTTTGACGTATTCAAGAGGGAGGTCGACGGCAAGGTCATGTTCGTGGGTGGCAAGGAGACTATAGGGCGGGGTCTCGTTAAGCTCTACCTCTACTCGCAGACTGGGTGAGCCTATTGTCAACAGTAGATGTAGTAAAGACTATCGCTGAGTGCGTTAGCACGTATAAGAGAGAGTTCGGCCCCTACGAGGGCCGCCTGAGCTCGTTTAGGAGTAGGGCCAGAGATCTCCCTACCCTAGTATTCACGCGTGGACTAGCATACTCGATAGTTTACATAGCATCGAGAAGCAGTGAAGCAACGTTCAGGCTAGGCCTCGAAGCTAGCGATTGCTCGGACTTGAGCAAGAAAGTCCAGGAACACGTAAAGAACATGGCGGACGAGGAGTCCGGCTACGTACTCTACGGAGCGCTCCTGGCGTTCGCCATGAAGACCTGTGGTGTGACCATCAAGACCGCAGAAGACCCCCTCAAAGAGCTTGTAGAAGTATCGCTCAAAGACCCTCTAGTCAACGCCAGGGCACTAGAGGTCGCTGAGTGGATCAAGAGGTTCGCAGAAGCGTACGTAACCAAGTAGACCGAGCGGTGTCCTGGTCTTGGGGAAGTTAGAAATAGTTCTGGAGAACTCTACACCCCTCCTCGTGGGTTGGTATAGACCGGAGTTAGCCGACCCCCGTGGGCTTAGACCAACTGAAGTCAAAGGTCTCTGGAGGTGGTGGGCGAGAGCCTTCCTTGGCGGGGTTCTATACGATAATGGGATCTTAAAGGGTAGAGTAGGTAGCCATGTACTCCTGAGGCCGACCCCCAATGAAGTAAAGCTGATATCTAAGCTCGTCGGAGAAATGCTCGGACTCGGCATGGCCATTGGTGGAGAGTCCTGCGCATCCAAGTTCACACTCTACATAGAGCCCCCGAAAGAGGTGAGCCCGAAGGATATTGGAAAGTACTTGCAGAAGTATCAAAGGGTAAGGCTGCTTACGCTAGGCAGGAGGGAAAGGGGAGCGGGCAGCGAAGCCTCTGCGACGTCATCCGACAAAGTCCTTAGGGGCGGAGAAGGTGAAGAGAAAACTATCGAGGGACTAGACTCGGGGGTAAGGTTCAAGTTGCACGTAGAGTGGGACAACGAACGTGCTCCTAAGTACCTGGAGACGGCACTGAGCATCCTCCTGGTGGCTCTCCAGTTCACCGGCGTTGGAAAGGGTTCGAGGAGGGGATTAGGGTCTCTAGACATAATCTCGATCTCCACCAAGTCTTGGAAGACACCAGAGCTGTGGAACCTGAAGGACCTGAGAAAGCTTTTCGACAAGATTTACGAAGACTGCGAGGAAATAGTGAAGGACTCGCGTTTAGTGGAAAAGTACAGCTTAAAGGAAAAAGCTGTTTCGGACGAGGGAATTCAGCTACCACCATTTCCGGTCGTCTCCAACAAGAAGTCAGTATCACGAGAACCGGGTGCCAAGGTGCCAGTTACTAAAGCGTATGTAGTGAGAGACGCTGACCGCCAAATGTTCATGAAAATGTTCATGAGAGTCCACAACTTCTTCCTTAGAAGCGAGAGGTGCTCCGTACTCTACGGAACCCCGAAGTGCAGAGACGACCTCAGGCACAATCTGGACGCGTGGTTTCTAGGCTTACCGAGGGAACAAAGGGGGACCGGTTACCGTACCGAAGTTAGTAGGCGCGCCTCCCCGGTACTTCTCGCGTTCCACACCGACGATAATCTGTTTGGCAAGGGAGCTTTCGTGTCAGTCTTTCTCTCAGGAGACTGGCCAAAGAAGGTCGAGTGGCGTGGGGGTAGAAGTGGCCAGAGACTCAAATGGGTGGATGGCATGGCTATAGTTAACGCCTACTCCGTATTCAACAAGGAATTCTTGGAGTACCTAAGCAAGATCGGGGTGGGGAAAGAGATGGAGTATGTGTGGAACCATGAAGGCAGGCAAGCAGAAGATATCGAGAGTTGAGGAGGTCTTGAAGAAGTGCATCGAGGAGGTTAGGCTGGACCCGGCGAGGGTTAACGTGGTTAGCGCTACATCTAGAGCTTTCGTTGAGTGCTACTTGAAGACGAGGGTGGACGACTACATAGCGCACTTTAGCCGCTTAGTATCCGAGGCCATCTATAGAGCGTTCGAATGCAGTAAACTTTCCGAAATTCTTACTGAGACCTCAAAGAGGCTAGACACGATTGCTAGTTCCCTAGCTGAAGCCCACCACATCTTCGACATGAGGCTGACTACTGTCAGTAGGCTCGTGATCGATACGCGTAACCCCATATTCCCACTAGAAATATCTATCGCCTGGGACCCAATGTTGAACGTCCCGTTTATCCCATCTTCGTCTCTCAAGGGTAGAGCCCGCGCTTACTTCGAGCTCAACAATGTAGGGGTAGATGGATTGAAGGCTTACGAGCTGTACGGGACTCAAAGCTCGGAGGGTGTAGTCCTGTTCACTGATGCTTACCCGGTGTCCTGCGGAGGAAAGCACCTAGTGGAGCCAGACGTACTTACACCGCACTACTCCGAGGCAAGGTACGCAATTGACGAAGCTAGCGCCTCACCAGTCCCGATAGTCTTCCTAACAGTCTCACCAGAAGTGACCTTTAGGTTCCTAATAGCGATAGACCGGGAGGTCAGAACTGAGACGAGCGTTAAGGTAGTCAACGAGATTTCTAAGGCCCTGAGCGCGGGCGTTGGAGCAAAAACCACGGTTGGATACGGAAGACTCAAAGTGGAGCGACACAGTGGGAGTCAGAAGCCGAGTACGACAGCTCAGTACTATAGAGCTTAACCACTTTCTCTAAATCTAAAAATTCGAATGGTTATTTTATTTTATCTTCAAGTAACTGCCTCTCCGCGACTAACATCGACCTTTCGGTCTTCCCTACGGTAGTCAGCCGCATAGACCGCCGGCAACTTGTACATAGAGGAGTAGCCGATTTTCCACAAGGTCATGATAGTGTCTACACTTGAGATGCTCTTTCTAGCCTTCCCAACCCTCAGGAGAGTCGCCGGTGGTAGTGCTAGCAGCTGAGGCCTCCTAGTACCCTGAGACTCGGAGAAGCCTAGCCCCAGCCTCTCTATTCTCACCTTTGGTGGAGCCCCCCCGACTTGAGGTAACCCCATCACGTCGCTCTCTTCCTCTAGGAACTCGAGGCCGTGGAACTCCTCCAATTTTAAGCCGAGGACGCGTTGGGACTTGGGTACTATCGGGATGTATCCAACGGACAGGTAGACTCCAGGCTCTAAGCGCGTCGCAGGGTTCGCCAGCTTGTCTAGAGCTTGCGGAACCCTAGCCTCCGTGTACAACCTAGCTACTCTACCTTCTCCACCCACCCTAACGACACTGTCTAAGTCACCGTTACAGTTTAAAGCGTAAACAGAGCTGTGTGGTGTTGGTACTTCAGTCGAAGTGTCGCGATATACTACCACGGAGTATCTGTACATGTGTCCTAGCTTAACAACCTTCTCTCCGACCTCACCCCTCCGCTCGAGCGCAATCCCAACCCGTGAGTGAATAGATGGCTCTACGCACGCTCCAGGGCTCTCGTAGCATGGACCTAGGTCTAAGTGCGGAATCCGGTGCTCTAACCTCAGGACCTTCTCTATAAGCCTCACGGACGCGTATAGGTCACGTCCAACCGGTACGTAAAGCTCTGTCAGGTCCTTGGATGCAAGTAGGGGACCTATCAACATGGGTTCTCCGCACGAGAGTCTCTCGGAGACCTTGGTGGCAACGGCTTTCACGTCCTCCAGCCTTCCGACGTCCAGGCCATAGCTCACGTGCACTTCGAGAGCCGCCCCTATGGCTCCCAGCACGGTGGTCGGCTGCGGAATGTGGAAGACCGTCGCTCTCGCCCCCAGATGTTCAGGACCCGATATCGGAGTCCTAGAGAGGGCCAGGGGCTCTACCGGCTCTATGACGAGGAGCTTGAGCGTCATAGGTATCTCCTCACCACTCTTAAGGTCCTTACGTAAATCTCGAACGGGAAAACCCTCACGTCAGCACGCCTCCTAGAGTCTCCAACGTAACCCCGCATACCGTGTGGGAAGCGTGTTAACTGGTCGACAAGCTTTTCCCTAAAGTTCTCGTCTCTCAACCTCACGTTCCTCCTCAGGACGTACCTAGCGATCGTCTCTAGGTCCTCGCTTTTCAGGACGTCGAATGCTACACTGACGAACTTCTCGAAGTCTTCCGGGACGTTCTTAGAGAGGAGCCCGGACGCTACGGAGAGGAGGAGGTTTAGGACGAGGTCGTACGAATCATAAACAACGGATTTGTGGTCGCGAACGTAATTCGGAAGCACGGCGATAGCCCCGGACCTACTGTCCGATAGAACGATGGAGTCCTTTCTCGCATCTATCCGATCCTGACGATCCTCCCAGGCCCAAGTAACCCTCTTGGGGAATGACTCGAGTAGTTCGTACGCTTCCCACATCTCTTGACTCATAAGGTCTTTGAGGTTCACGAACCTCAGGCTAGTGCTCCTACCGGTCACTAAGGTCGAAGTAACAACGACGTTGCCGACCCTCCTGAAGTAGTCTCCGGTGAAGTTCTTTCGTATATCACGTGCCACGGCTAAGGCAGAATGTACGGGGAGAAGGGCCAAGACGTCATCACCACCGCTGTACACCAGCATGCCTCCCCAGCGATTGATGGTTATGTAGTCCTCGACTGCTGTAAGCATTAGCGAGAGCGATACGGCATTATGCCACGCTGGTGAGACTGCCACTCTATCCCCAAGACCTACGGCTCTCGAGAGCTCTAAGCTGGCTCTATAGCTTCTCTCTGCGTTCTCTAGGACCTCAGCCGACCCTATTACTTCTCCATGTTTCCTCAGGTGGTCTGATAGGGTGTTGACATAGTTATCGAGGCCTATAGGCGACCACCCGGACATGAGCTTACCGACGTCGTCTGCGTCACTGCGGAGTATGGCGTAGCTGGTCTGAGGCACGAGGATGTCGCAAAGGTTTACGGCAGTCGTTGTGCCACCACTCTCTATTAGCTCTCGAATTGCATTATTGACCCCTAAGAGCTTGACTGCGTACTCCACGAGCACTTCGCTCTTCACAGTGCCACTCCGCACAGCGATTTTACAAGCCTCCCTCACACTATCCTCGAGACGGCTCACGAACTCATCGTAAGTGAGCCCGCACTCAAGAGCCTTCTCCCCAATGTCCCTCACTTCATGCTCTCCGCCGGCGTACAGATACCTGACGACATCAGACGCCCTGCACTTGCCCAGTGACGCGTTCATGCCGTTAAGGCTTTGAAGCAGCCTCTCGAGTACTACCTGGAATTCACCCTGAAGTGCCTGCGAGATCCCCTCGAGGGCTATGTCGTCCGTCGAGAGAAAGGAGACCGTGTTGCGTAGGGCGAGGTAGGAGGCTCTCTTGAACAGGCAGTAGGGGCCTAGCACCTCACCAGGCTTCAGGAACTTTCTAAACTCTGCCCTCTCCTTCTCTGTGAGAGTTCTCCCAACGGTCTTCTCTATGTGGCCCCAAACCTCATCGGAGTAGTCATCCCCGAGCCCTCTCCCGCCGGACTTGAACGTCTTGCTTAGCTTTAGAGCCGACGGCTCGTCACCGCATATCGAACACACGTGATTCGTGTCAACTCCCGCAACACTCTCGAGCCTCCCGCCGGAGTAGTACCAGAAAGACCTGGGGGTGGCCCTAACAGCGGCTCCATACTTCTTGGCTAGCTCTGTCCCCCTAGTTACGACTAGGTGGTAGAGGAGCTTCGTCGCTATCTCTCTCATCGCCCTCTCTTCCTTCGTGCTGTCCCCTGAAGTCACTTCTTTGACCACTTTCTCTAAAGCCTTCCTGTCAACGGTGAGGCCTAACTCCTCGCATGCGCTACTGGAGCCCTCAACGACGCACTTCTCGAGGTCGTGGTAGACCTTCTCGAGGTTAACGACAGCTACAGAGAGGCCCTGTGGTGGCTCCGAGACTACCTCACTTAGGCTCTCGAGGCGCTCACAGAGGAAAGCGCTTAGATAGTTCCCCTTGTCGCATAGCCTCTCCTTTACTAACTCGTACAGCTCCCTCCAGGCCATTCGAAATGCCTCGAGCAACTTACCGGACACCTCTACTGCGTCGTTAGCGTAGGCTCTAGGTAGGACGAGGGACATCGTTGCCGGGACTAGCGGCTGGTTCCATAGGACCTCTATTGGAAGCCCGTAGACCCTGGAGGCTAGATTACATAGCTCCTCCGGCACTCCACTAAGACACTCTACCGCGTAGAGAGAGCTCTTTGCGATCGTGTTCACTAGTCCCTTGAAGGCGTACGGATTGAGCCTCGGCGTTGGCGTTAGGACCGTGTCTAAACCCCAACTCTCGGCAACTCTGTAGCCGGTCGCCCACACTACGTTTGAAAGGATCCAGCTGGAAACCCACATGTCTCCGGCCTTTCTTCCCGCTATGAACTTCTGCACTCCAGGATAGTCTATTATTGCGTAGTAGCCGCCGACCTCTCCGTTACAGACCACGTTCAACATTGAGGCCACTGCGTAGTTGTGATCGAAGACTGTGTGCGTCGGTGTCCTCGTGTCCGCCAAGCTGGGCGGTAGATTCAGCGAGTACCACACAGGCTCGAGGGTTAAGTAGAGGACGTTGTAGAGAGTAACGGCTAGCCTGTCCTGGGGGAATCCGTCGAGCGCTTTCTCCGCAGTTCTTAGATAATAGTTCACTATGGCAGCAGCATCCCCGGACTTGGAGATGACGTCGACGCCTTGAGGGGGTCGGATGGAGTGACTCCAGCTGGGGTCGAATATGTTGTGTAGATACTCGTACCATAGGAATCCCTTACCTCCCCCAACGGCTAGGAGGAGCCACCTATCGAACGATGCCGCTAGACGGTCTGCCTCTATGACTTTAGACCACTCTTCGTACTCTAGGTATTTCTCGACCGCAGTCCCCTCAAGGACTTTTCTTGCGAACTTCCAGGCTTCCTCCTCGTGGTCTATTCCTTGACGCATTACCCACATCTTGTGAGGAGGGTCGTGAAGAAGAGCAGCGATCTTCAGACGGAGGAAGCTCTTAGGTGCATAGCTTTGAGAGCCTCCTGATACCACTATAACACCATAGTACAGTATCGAATTAGTAAAATTTAACTGCGCTCAAGATGAGCTAGCGATGTCACACTCTAGTGCACTTCTTTAATTCATTTAACGGTGTATTCAACGTAGCCTAATTTACTCCTTTGTGAATCTTACACCTCCCTACGTGAACTTACTAAAGTTTATTAAAGTTGGCTATGCTAACTACTAGTGGGTTATTTAGTGAGGATCGCCGTTCTTCCTTGGGGAGACCCTAGTGCTTGGAGGTATGCTAGTTACTGTTACGAGTGCTTCTGCAAGGAGGGTTTCTCGACTCTGGAGTTTCTCGTCCATACGAAGGAGTTATTCCC
>JAUQPH010000006.1 GCA_030550455.1 Thermoproteota archaeon | reverse complement strand
GTGCCTAAAGCCGGTCACGGGGGTACCCTAGAGCCCTGCTAGGGCGGGGAGACCCCAAGGTATCCGGTGTTCTACCTATAGCTCTAGATAGAGCTACTAAGCTAATCGGGGTAATATCTCACTCTAGTAAGGAGTACGTAGCTCTCGCTCAACTACACTCTCAAGTACCTAGAGAGAGGTTTGAGGAAGTTGCGAGAGAGTTCGTGGGGAGGATATACCAGAGACCGCCGGTTAGGTCGTCCGTTAAGAGAGTGCTTAGAGTTAAGGAGGTGTACAGTATCGAGGTGCTTGAGTTCGAGGGAGTTTACGTACTGATGAAGGTTGCCTGTCAGCACGGGACGTACGTTAGGAAGCTCATTCACGATATAGGTGAAGTTCTTGGTGTTGGAGCCCACATGAGGGAGCTTAGGAGAGTGAAGACAGGACCCTTCAGGGAGGAGGGGTCTGTGAGGATGCACGACCTCTCGGAAGCTGTATACCTATACAGAGAGCTTGGTCGTGAAGACAGGTTGAAGTCTATGATACTACCGCAGGAGTACATAGTGTCACACCTACCTAAAGTACTCATCTTCGACGGTGCTGCGGCAGCAGTATCCTACGGTGCCGACTTAGCTGTACCAGGTGTCTCCGCTATCTCCGAGGGAGTAAAGAGGGGGGAGCTAGTAGCTCTACTAACGCTTAAAGGAGAGCTAGTAGCTCTAGCTGAAGCACTTATGTCAACTGAAGAAGTACTAGCAAGCAGCCGAGGAATAGCGTTTAAAACTGTACGTGTAGTTATGGAGAGAGGTGTTTACCCAAAGAGCTGGAAGAAAAAGCATGAACAGGGAGCGTAGCAAGTCTATCTTAAGCCAGTAGAGCAGTTACAAAGGTGAAGAACCCGTAACAGCTTTAGTGCCTAAGCGGAGTCTTCACCCACTAGCTCGGTTTAGTGAGTTAGTTACGGAAAAACACCCCACGGGGTTTTCGGTATCGACTGCTTCATTGGATAAAGTAGGCTTGCTAAAGCATGTTACACACTGTGTAACGAAGTAGCAGGAGCACGAGTTAAATAACGCTCTTGCGAGCTACTCGACGGGTAAGTACTGAGTGAAGATTAAGCGTGTTGAAGTAGACTACTCTAGGTGTGCTAGATGCGGTTTCTGTACTTACGTTAATACCTGTCACTCTCCTGTTTCTTGCTGTGGTTGCCTGTCTTGCTTCTGGGCTTGTCCTTATAGTGCTAGGTACGTCGTTGAGGAGGAAGGAAGGGTAGAGTTAGTAGATATTAGCGTCAACGGTGTGAGGACTAGAGTACCTAATGGAGTTACTGTAGCGAGAGCTCTAGAGTACCTAGGGTACGCCTTCGGCGAGCCGAGCTCGAAGAAGCCCGGTCTTACGTGTAAGACCGGAGGATGCTGGAGTTGTGCGGTAATCATAAACGGGGTTATTGAGAGATCGTGCGTCACTCCAGTCCGAAGCGGGATGAGAATCGAGACCGACGTAGAGAGGTTCGATCCCTTGAGGATCGTCCACGGACCCGAGCCGCACGCCGTCGGTGGTAAGGCTACACCGTGGTGGGAAGTCGACTACGTTAACTACGTAGAAGCAGCAATCTGGGTTGCGGGCTGTAACCTTAGGTGTCCTCAGTGTCAGAACTACTACGTAACCTATGACAACACTACTACACCTCTAGACCCCACTAAAGCAGCTAAACTAGCGGTAGAGTGCCATAGAGCTTACTCAACTAAGGGCATTGCTGTAAGTGGTGGAGAGCCGACAATAAACAGAAGGTGGCTAGTAGAGTTCTTTAAGGAAGTAAGTAAGAGGGTTAAGCCCGGTGTGCGAAAGCATTTAGATAGTAACGGAACCGTACTAACCTACGACTACGTAGACGAACTCGTTGAAGCCGGCTGCAACAACATAGGCATAGAGCCTAAGTGTGCTCGAGTAGAGACCTACATGAAAATCACCGGTGTTTCCGACGAGAGACTAGCGTCTCAGTATCTCGAGACGTCTTGGCGGTCTATAGAGTACGTATACGAGAACTACGCAGGTAGAGTCTACCTCGGAGTAGGCTTAGTCTACAACCCAGACCTCGTATCGATAGAGGAGATATGTGAAGCAGGTGAGAGGATAGCATCCATAGACTCAAGGATCCAGGTGACCGTACTAGACTACTTTCCAGCATTTAGAAGAAGGGAGATTAAGCGCCCTACAGCTAGCGAGATGCTTAGTGTTAAGAGAGCTTTAGAGAGTGTAGGTCTAAAGACAGTGATAGTTCAAACAAGGTATGGTCACGTAGGACCTGGAGAAAGAAATGTTGGCTTACTCAAGCAGTAACTCGAGTTAAAAACGCATAATATTTACTGCGTAGTCGTAGCTACTTAAACTCCAGCTGCTCTCTTCAAGAACGACCGAGCTAACTCTGCGTCCGCCGGTGAACCCTCTTTATGGCATAGCCACCAGTCGTAGCACGTGTAGTGCTTTACTCTCTCTGCTGCTTCATCAACAGTTCTCGCTGGAGGCACTATTACTCTATCTCCGACTAGCTCATTGTTAGGCCAATTAGCCGGCATAGCTGCCTTAAGCTTGTCGCCAACCTGCATAGCTACTATAGCTCTAAGTAGCTCGTCAATGTTTCTACCGAGCTCTTGCGGGTAATACAGAACAGCTCTTATAACACCGTTCGGGTCAACTACGAAGACAGCTCTAACAGTGTGTGTAGCGCTTTGAGCGTGTAGAAATCCTAGCTTCTTAGCTACTTCAGCACCGGGGTCCGCTATTATTGGGAATGGTATCTTCATACCTAAGTTCTTCTCGATCCACTCAACCCACTTAATGTGGCTGAAGACACTGTCGACGCTGTGTCCCAGGAGCTCAACGTTCAGCTTCTTGAAGTCCTCGTAGCGCTTAGCGAAAGCGTAAAACTCTGTTGTACACACTGGTGTAAAGTCTGCTGGGTGACTGAAGAGCACTAGCCACTTACCACTGTAATCATCGGGTAGCTTTTTGACTCCGTGAGTTGTAACTACAGTCATCTCGGGGAACTTCTCACCTATAGCCGGAATTTGGATAGGCATGCTGTCACCAAGAATTAATATACCTAGAGTTTATAAGCTTTACTGCAGTTATCGAAGTCCTTAATTGTTAGTTAGACTTTCTAATCCTCCTCTCTTCGACATACCTACCCCTCGTCCTTATCTCTGCGACTTTATCCATAACTTCTCTAACTTCTTCATCCCCGAGAAGCTTCCTATACCCTTTTAGAAAGCACTTTAGTAGCTCTTCTCTATGCGCATAGTGAGAGCTCTCTAGTACTCTAATTAGTAAGTGTACGTCAACCGCCATATCCTCTACATCCTCAACGTGTTTAGATAGACCTAGGTCCACTAAGTAAACTGAGCCATCAAAGCCTAAGATAGCGTTAGACGTAGTTACATCTCCGTGAGCTACTCCAAGCTTGTGCATCTTGCCTACTTCTTCACCGAGTAAAGACATGGCGTAGCACGACGATTCTCTATCTATAGTTTGTAGAGCATCCCGTAGGACTACCCCATCTATCTTCTCCATTACTATGAGGCCAGCCAAGGGATCGACGAAGAGGACTTTCGGTACTCTAACACCGTGATGTCGAAGATTTACTAGAGCTCTAGCTTCAGCAACAGTTCTCTTACTCACTATTTCCTGGTCTAGCTCTGGGACTCGGTACGGCTTTCTAAGCCTTTGCTTGAATACAGCTCTATACCCTAAAAACTCACCTTCAGCTACTAGCGCTTCAGCACCTAAGTAGATAACTCGCTCAACTCTACCAATAGATATCGACACTGTCTAACCTCCACCTCTGTCTTACTACAGCTTTCTCTGGGTCAACGGTGACTCCATGCTTAAACAAGAGAACACCGGTCCAAGCTATCATAACACCGTTATCTACTGCGTACTTAGGGGGTGTTACGTAGAGGTTTAATCCCCTGTGTTCTGCTAGTACTCTAAACTTCTCGACTAGGTATCGACTAGCAGCTACACCACCTACCAACAGGATCTCGGACTTCCCGAGCTGTGCTATACCTCTCTCAGCAACCTCTACGAGGGAAGAGTAAGCAATCTCTCTAGCACTAAAGCACACGTCCTCAACTCTAGCACCGTTTCTCACGGCCCTCAGAGCGGCAGTTAGAAGACCTGAGTAAGAAGTGTCTTGACCCTTAACAACGTACGGTAGGTCTATATACCTACCACCCTCTGAGCACCTATCTAGAGCGTGTACACCTTCAATAACGTAAGGTGGTGCTATACCCAGCTCCCTAACTAGGGTGTCCATGAAGTTCCCGAGAGCTATATCTAGAGTCTCACCGAATACTCTGTACCTCCCACCGTACTTAGCAGTAATAACTGTGTTCCCACCTGATATGTAAACCACTAGAGGGTCTCTAGCTCCGGTAAGCATTTTACCTATCTCGATGTGGGCAACAGCGTGGTTTACTGGAACTAGAGGCTTTCTATAGTATGACGCAAGAGCTCTAGCGGTAGTAGCACCTACTCTAAGGCAGGGACCTAGCCCTGGACCGAGTGCTACTGCGACTGCGTCAATTGACCGAAGAGAGAGCCCAGCTCGGTCTAGAGCTTCCTTAAGGACGCTAGGTCCACTTCTAATAAAGCTCTCGGCAGCCTCCCTCGGGTGGATGCCCCCCTTTTCGGGAGTGTAGTTAAACCTAGAGTCTGCTAGAATTCTTGGTTCATCAGAAACTATTCCAATACCGAAAGTGTGTGCTGTTGACTCTATGCCGAGAACAACTACCACTAAACCACCTAAGACCTCACGATCTCGACGTAGCTACAGTAGCCGCAGTGCCACCTTGGTACCGGGTGCCTATGTAGTGCCATAGCTCTACCGCACTTAGGACACAGCCTATTCTTAAGTCTCGCAACACCCTTCTGCGGATCTACGTCGTAGAGCGCACTCCTGAACTTCTTTCCCTCTTTACTCAACTACTACACCCCGAAACCGTGCCTCTTGAGGATGTGCTCAGGCTCGAAGCTCTTAAGCCTATCCAAGCTGTCGTATATGTGGGCATAGACTCTCGATAGTCCAACACCGTAGTCGCTCTCGACTCTCCTTATGATCACGAGGTCCGGGCTACGTGAGTAAATCCTACCTAGTGCTTCAGCTAGAGACTTCTTGCTAGGAGTCGGCAGTCCCTGGTGGCTTACGACAGCTTCTACTTCGAGTCTGCGGACTAAGCCGTTGTATCTCTCAGATACTACCTTGAGTTCACCACTATTTACCTTAACCACTTTTTCCTGGGTCCTGCTCACTCCAATCAGCCACATACGTTAGAGGCGATTAACTTAAATACTTTAACTAGCTCAGCTAGTTAAGCATCAAGCAAGTAGTTAGGCGATCAGGGTAGCTCACTGAAAAAGCTCTTAACGAGCTTAGCGACAGTTACGACATCGCTCTCGCTTAGACCAGGGTGTAGAGGGAGGGAGAGTACGTGTCTTGAGGCAGCATCTGAGTTAGGGCAGCAACTAGATGATTTCTTAGCTCCAGCCAGTGCGGGTTGTTTATGTAGGGGGGTTGGGTAGTGGATCGCTATCTCAACACCTCTATCCCTTAAGTACTTCGCCAGCTTGTCTCGAGTTCCATCACCTTCAACCCATATAGTGAATAAGTTGTAGACATGCTTAACCCCGGGCTTTTCTATCGGCAACCTAACTTGGGAGACTGACGCTAGCTCCTCTAAGTAAACTCTAGCCAGCTTCCTCCTCTTCTCGTTCATCTCGTCTAGTCTCTTAAGCTGCGAGAGCCCTAGAGCTGCCTGCACATCCGTAATCCTCATGTTCCACCCGATCTCTACGTGGTAGTAGCGAGACTTCTGACCGTGGTTTCTAAGTAGCCTTACAACGTCTGCTACACTATCTAAGTCAGTGGCTACAGCACCTCCCTCACCTGTAGTTATACTCTTCGTCGGGTAGAAGCTGAACGCCGCAGCGTGCCCAAAGCTACCTACTTTCCTACCTCTAATCTCTGCTCCTAGTGCTTGAGCACAGTCCTCTAAGACGTGAAGATGTTTCTCACTAGCGATTTCGGTTACTCTATCCATATCAGCTGGGTGACCGTAGAGGTGTACAGGCACTACGACCTTAGTCTTACCGCTGATAGCTTCGTGCAGCTGGTCTGGGTCGATGGTGTAGGTCTCTAGCTCGATGTCTACTAGTACAGGAGTAGCACCAGCGAGTAGAGCTGTTGAAGCGGTAGCAAAGAAGGTGAAGTCGGGGACTACAACTTCATCTCCTTGACTAACACCTAGAGCCTTAAGCGAGAGGTAGAGAGCTGCGGTACCGTTGGAGACTGTGACAACGTGCTTGACTCCCAAATACCTAGCTAGCTGCTTCTCAAACTCTTCTCCCACGCGACCGAAGGCAAGCATGCCAGACCGTAGAACACCTACAACAGCCTCTATATCGTCTTCAGTAATGTGAGGTGCGCTAACTCTTATCACATTAATTTCACCAGTGTCTGTAGTGGGGTAGAGTAAAAGAGCTTGCTGATTACTACTTCATGAAGTTTATGCTGTTTTTATTGCTGTCTTACAGTATACTGTGTTTTTTATAGTGGCTACTCAAATTTCTGTAGTAGTGGGGAGTGTGCTAGCTAGATTAGCTAACAGATTGCTTCAGAGCCCACTGAAGCTACTGGTTAGACCTCTGTATAGACTCTACGAGGGCATGCTGTGGGATCAGGTGAAGTCAGGTCCACTGCCGAGGCATGTCGCTATAATACCTGATGGTAATAGAAGGTGGGCTAGAGAGCTCGGTATGGACCCTATTCAAGGGCATGAGTACGGGTACAAAAAGATTAGGGAGGTCTTAGATATCCTATGGAAGCTTGGTGTTAAGATAGTGACAGTGTACGCTATGTCTTCTGAGAACTGCGTTAAGAGGGATCCAGTAGAGAGAGACCACCTCTTCAGTTTAATCGAGAGAGCTATCGATGAGCTCGAGAGTAGTGGTGAGCTAGACGCAAGGAGAGTGAGAGTTAAGGTTTTCGGCAGACTAGACCTGATTCCCGAGTCTCTAGCGTCGAAGATCCGCAGGATAGAAGCTAAGACGGAGAGATATGATGGTGGGGTACTCAACGTAGCCTTATGCTATGGTGGTCGCGAGGAAATACTTAGAGCCGTTAGGGAGCTAGCTAGAGACGCTATTTCGGGTAGAGTTGCTCTCGATAGTATAGACGAAAAGACCTTCATGTCCTATCTCTACACATCACATCTTGGTGAACTCGGTGACCCTGACTTAGTCATAAGAACTTCTGGAGAAGTACGGATCAGTAACTTCCTACTGTGGCAGATTGCGTATAGCGAGCTATACTTCTGCGAAGTATACTGGCCCGAGTTTAGGACTATAGACTTACTGAGGGCAATTAGAGACTACCAAAGGAGAGAGAGAAGGTTTGGAGCATAGGAATCCGTTACCCGCTCTGAGTTTTACTATCTAAGCAGTGAAGTTGCTGTCGTACAGTGTTCACGCTACTCGATGAACTCGATCGATATTCGAGGTACTGACACTGGTTCGCAGTAAACTATAGGTCTACTTCTATTAAAACACCCTCGACTACGTCTTTGTATCTATTCCTTATTGTTACCTCGGAGATCTCCGTGTCTCTAGATATAGCTGACTGAGTCTTCCTAATGTCTAGAAGTATGGATGCTACGTATAGAGATGCGACAGCTACTCCCTGCGGACCTTTACTCAAGAGGCTTCCGGAGGTTCTACCCGCTTCAACTATCTTCATAGCAAGTGTAGCAACTTGACTCGGAAGCCCGGCTTTTTGAGCGTATGTTAGTACGAGTGTCCTCGGGTCATACGACCTGGACTTAGCTATCCCTAAGTCCCTGCGGATCTTCATTAACGCATCCCATAGGTCGCCTAGGGTAACACCGCAGTAGTTTACGACGTCCTTCGTGTTAATCGGTATGTTCAAGTTTTCAGCTGCGCATATTATCGATGCTGCTACAAAAGCACCAAGCCTCTTGCGACCGAGTATTCCACTCTTCACGAGCTTTCTAAGGATAAGCCCTACTTCCTCCTTAAGTCTTGTGGAGCCGGGTGTAGAGAGCTTGTTTATGACTTCATTAGAGAGTTTTAATGCTCTAGACAGCTTTCTATCATCACTAGATACGACCCTACTCATGTTGTTTAGCTCAGCAAGCCTCCTACCTATCCAAGAGCTCCCATCTATCTCCGTGTGTAAACCCATATCGTGAACTTTAAGAGTATTCGGGACCTCCCCCCTCTCCTTATTACTTGAAGGAACGAAAGACCTCCACTCCTTACCCAAGTCAACGAGCCTATCTTCGATTACTTCACCGGTCTCAGTGCAGATGTATTCGCCCCTGAACTCGTCGAAGACTACCATGTCCTCTCGACAGCTCACGTACATCACCTAACGAAGAGCTCTTCGTACGAGCTAACTGATACCTCCGGCTTCACTGGCTTAACGACAGCGTAAGGAGACCTGACCGGTCCTACTATATCTACTAAAACTCCGATTACCTCACCTCGTGAGTTCACTACCTTCGAGCCTAATCTAGGAGGCTTCGGAGAGCTTAACTTGACGATGAGTCTACCTGATGAGGTTGTATGCAGGAAGTAACCTAAGCGCTTCAAGCGTTCACCGTTGGATAATAGCTTTTGGTAAAGTATAAACCTATACCACTTTAACACCGTTCTTACGTTAGTGAGTATTACCCTGAGATAGGGTAACACCAACGTATTGCTTTAAGAGTATTACTAGCCATTAGATTAAATTCCGGTGTTACTTGAGTGCCGAGAAGTAAGTGATGGAAACAACCTTTCGACTAACGAGTTCATGGCGTTACCTTAGATTACAGAGTAAGCAGGTCTGTTCTTGCTTACTGAACCGTAGTTAAGAGCTCAGCTTGACGGGCATAGACACCTAACCAGCCTCAGCCGAGTTCATGCTTTGTGCGAAACTAAGACTGCTTGTAGGTTGTTTAGTTTTTGGTTTTTCTGGACACGGGCAAATCACTTCATAGCCTTAATCTCCTTAAGCTTTCTAAATATTACTAAAGTTAGCGCAAGTACTACAGCAAATGCGGCAATAGATGAAGCTAGGAGAACTACTGGAATAGTAGGCGAAGGTTCTTGAGGGACTCCCTTTTCTACTGGCAGTCTTATGCTTGTGAGGTTAAGGAAGTTTAGTTTAGATAATTCGACCCTCATAGTGACGTCAGCTCCACCCTCCACCTCGCCGTATATAGATGCGCTTAAGCTTACGAGGATACCGCTCGGGCAGTCGTAGACTAGTTCAGCTCTAGGAGTGAGCATTTTATACTTAACTCCACTACCGACGGTAATGTTACCCACTCTAACCTCTTGACAAGCCTCTCCAGAGGTATTTTCAACTATCTTATACCACCTTGCCACAGTGTTTAAAAACAGGGGGATAGAGTCCTTAGGCAAGACTACGTTCACAGTTACACCATCAGACGGAGGAACGTACAGAAGGTCGACGAAGTACTTAGTTAGGTTCGTGATAAATAGTGGTGCTAAGACGTGGAGAAAGACCAGATTGCTAGAGGTGAGAGAGTAGGTTACGTTACCCGCTAGAGCACTCACTACATAGTGAGTCCTATTGAGCTTCTCTACGATAATGTGTAGAGTGTAAGTACTTAGAGCGACCCCACTCGCACCGGAAGCAGAAACGCTAACCCTATAGGATACGTCGTAGGCTATGTAGAGAGTGTCGCCTTTAAACTTATCGAGAATGTTCCACGCGCAACTAACTACGGGTAGGACGGCTATAAGCACGACTGCTACTGCCGCCGTTACCCCTGAGAGCCTCAATTTATTTACCCAATCCGTAATCTACACGGTAAAATAAGTAGGTGTGATGAAGCACGAGCGGGATGAGCTGTGATTGGTAGCAAACCAACTGAGCCCTTCTTAGACCATGACCACATAGAAGATAGTAGTGGGCGAATATACATCACAGTCGGCAACACCCACCCTCCAGGAGCTGTTATTGCCTACCTCAAGTACGTACCTACTCCACGCAGGACTTACTGGTGCCGCGGGTTCCAGTGCTATGAGAGAGTAGTAAAGAAGTACGGTGTGGACTATGTTCTAAGTGTAGCTAGAGAGCACCAAGAGGAGGTCTACGACCCCTCTCTCGGTGTAACAGTACCTATAGTCAGGTTGTGGAGTATTGCGTCAGTCTACAGACCTCGAGAAAGACTTCAGGAAGTCTTAAAGAACCCTAGAGACTCCGTAGAAGCTGATGCAGTTATAGCTTATGAGAAGTTGAGGGAGTGTTCGGGAGTGCACTCGGGGAGTATCGGGGTTGATGGGTCTATAGCTGTTGGAATACAGAACCCGAAAATATCGGACGTCGACCTAGTTGTTTACGGGTGTAGAGAAGCTCTCGATGTCGTAGAATCTATTCAAGGTTCTTTTGAAGCCGTGCCCACTGAGGTCGAAGCTGAGAGGCTTACTAAGATGTCCGAGATATACAGGCTTCCCCTAGAGGTAGTGCGGGCCATATCGGCTCCCTACAAGAGGTTATACTTACGTGAGAGGAAGCGGGAGGTTAACTTACTGTTTTCAGATGACTCGTGGAGAAGGTATGGAGAGAGCGTCTTAGTTCCAGTAGCACTAGTTGAAGCGGAAGTTCTCGTTGAGTCACGTGAGTGTCGCTCCCTCTTTTATCCCGGGGTAGCTAGAGTTGATAGAGTTTTAGACCTAAGAGTACTGGGGTCTCTTAGGGAATCTACTGTTGACTTACGCAATGAAGTAACTAAGATAGTTACATACGAATCCATCTACTCCTACTCTCTATACATGGGTGGAGAGATTAGAGTTAGAGGGGTTTTAAGTATTGAAAAACCTAATAACGACCTCGTTATCACTGTCGGCACTAGGGAGATACATAGCTACGCAATTCCGAGGAAGTTTAGTGTTTAAGTAGCGTCCTCGATAGTCTAACTAAAGAGAGTAAGGCTAGAAGTAAGGCTAGAAGAGACACTACGAAAGCGGTAGAAGCAGCAATAGTCAACTTACTCAAGTCGCTAAATGCTCTACTATAGTGAGTACTTAACTCCTCAACTCGTCCTTCCACTTTCTCAAGCCGCTGAACGACGTTCTCGGCAGCTAGCTTGTTGACCTGGCTCTCAGCTTGAGCTATTCTGTAGCTTACGTTATAAATGACTTGACCTAGGTCTGCTACTATAGAGCTGACCTTACTTAAGCTCGCGGAGAGCTCTACTACAGTGAGATTTAGCTTGCTTAATGCCTGCCTCACTTCGTTAGACTTCTCCTGCTCAAACCTTAGGGAATCCCTCAGATCGCTGATAGCCTTCTGTAGCTCGGCTACCGCACTAGCGATAGGCTTCAGTGGGTCTACAGAGACCACGTTAAGTGATTCAATACTTTTAGCACAACTACCGGCATAGCATGCCTGGACCTCTATAAACGCTACCCCCTTGCTTGGGTAATCGGTTACTTCAATAGTAAATACAGCGATATTTCTCTCGTGCGAAACGTTGATAACCCTCAAAACGGGGTGTTCAGGGTAGACCTGCTTCAATGAAACATTGAAACCTTCGTGAGGTAGTAACACCTCGATAGTGCTCCTATAGTTAACTACGTAGTAGCTCTTCACGTTGACCTTAAGGACTGCCTCCGGACCCTCAACTGCTTCAGCTTTCGGCATAGGTGGGCTTACACTCACTAGTGTCGATAGATATACTCCCGGCATAGACAGGTCTTCCACAACTACGTGAAGGCTCCTCGGCTCACTTACGTACGGAGCTAAGACCTTAGTGCGGAGAGAGCCTCTGAGATTAGTGCTGTCGAGTAAGAGAGTGTTTCCCGCTACGTAGACTACGACGAGATCGCCTAGTCCAAGCCCTGAGATAGTTATGTCGTACAACTGACCCGAGGTCATGTTGCTAGCTAGACTAATCAAGGGGTTTACGAAGACTAGTGTCTCTCCATAAGACCTCCCATCGCTTGAGACTACTGTAACCGTGTTTCCACCTATGTGAGTAAGTGGAACCGTGACTGTAACTCCTCCTACTGCGTATGAGCCTGAATACACTCTCACACCCGAAATGTAGATGTCAACGTAACTACCCGGGGTGATACCCGTAAGTACTCTCACTGTGTCTGTCGGTTGAGCACTAGTGGGTGATACCGATGTAGGAACTATTCTTACCGGGATGTTCATGACCTTAGCTATGGCTAGATACGCTCTAACTCTTCCGTACCCAGACCCAGGCTGATTCAGAGGAGAGGCAGTCGCAGTGAGCGCGTCGTATACGGCTTCAACTAGGCTAGGGCCGCTCAAGCCCTTATTCCTTAGCTCACTAGCTACTAGAGCAGCTATACCAGCTACTAGAGGTGTTGAAGCGCTAGTTCCACTACCAATAGCTAGAAGACCACCTGGGTACGCACCAGGCACTTCAACCCCGGGTGCCACTACGTCAGGCTTAGCATAACTCTTCGGGTACTGCCCCTTAAAGGGCCAGCTAGTTGGTGGTGAAGGCCATTCTACCTCCTCGTAACTACTGAAGTAGGCAACTCTGTCGTTGAAGTCTGTTGCTCCAACACCTATAACGCCCCAAATGTTGCCTGGGTTAGAGCTAGTATACGGACCTCCGTTTCCTATAGCAGCTACTACTACAATTCCGGCGTTAAGAAGCTTCTCTATTGCCGGGAGAAACAAGTTGCTGTAGTTACCTAAAGCACCTAAGCTCATTGAAACAACGACAGGTCTAGGTGCATCTACGTACCTCTTATAACAGTCGTAAGGCTTGAGGGCCCACTCTAGCCCTGCTAGTACTTGTGCGAACGTGCCGTAACCACCAGGAAGTACACTAGCGACCATGAGCTTAGCGCTAGGTATTACACCGAAGATGTACGTAGAGGTGTCTCCACCTACTATAATGCTACTAACCCACGTCCCGTGACCATCGGTATCTCGAGGTTTAGAGCAAACAGGTCTACCTCTTCTATCGAACTCGATCCAACCACCAGGGTATGTGGGATCTAGTGGGTTAACAGTGACGAGTTTGTTCAACAGTAGGGGATGCTCTGGGTCGACTCCCGTATCAAGGACTGCTACAACAATGTCGTTACCGGCTACTCTAAGGTAGTTCCAGACCATGTCTGCCCCAACTCTACTGATAGCCCAAGACCACGCTGTAACGTATTCACCACTCTGACTCCCTAGCTTACTCAAACTGCCCACGACCCGCAGGTTTAGCTCAGCTTTAGTTACCTCGAGGTTTGGAAAGACTTTACCTCTATGCGCAGACTCCACGTAATTAGGGCACTCGACTAGTGCTATACTGAAAGCCTCGTATAGCCTCAGCACTCTACACCCACGAATAGACAGGTCGTCAAGTACGGTCGGGTCTTCCTCATACTGTACTAGATACTCCACACTACCGCTAGTAAAAACTGAGAAAGCTACTGCTACTAACTGAGTAGAAAGGATTAGGTAGAGTACTGCTAGTAAGTGAAACCTGGGTGCCGCAGTACTCAATATCTCACCACTTGTTTTCCGCCTTACCTATAATAAGGTGTGGTTGCTTATGGACATAGCGTGATTAAGGCATTTAATAGAACCCGATTTATACAGTATGACTGAATCCTTATATCCTTTGACGAAGAACTAATACGGTGAGTTAATGAAAGACGAGCTCTGCTACGAGCTCTACGGGGAATACATATCTCTTAAAGAACTCGGGATGTCTGTGTTTATATCTACTGCCTTCGCAATGCTGTTCTTTTTCGTAGCTCCTGCCGTATCAGCGGTTCTAGGGGTTCAGTCGGCAGGTATATCGATTACCCTAGGAGCTCTAGGTGCTACGGTAGGCTTTACTATCTCAGTACTAGTCTCTAAGGTCAAGAGGGTAGTCGTAGAGGTGTGAAGCTTGGATCCACTATCGCTACTACTGACGCTAGCTCTCTCGGCAATCTCTACACTTCTATACATATTCATTGGGATACTGCCCGGAACCGATGAGACAGCTACTATGGCTCCAATAGCTCTAACCCTACTACTAGCAGGTCTCGACCCTCTCCTAGTGCTCGTGTGGTTTATAGCGAGTATTGCTGCGTTTAAGATGGCTGACAGCATCCCGGTTGCTCTAGCCGGTATTCCCGGTGGTGTCATGGCTGTCCCCCAGGTTCCAGACGCACTTGTAGCTAAAGAGCGGGGTCTCGCCGATACGATACTGAGGAAGGGTATAGCAGCTAGCATAGTGGGTCAAGTAGTAGCTCTAGCAGTTACCCTCTCGATTTCGTACTACCTCATGCCGGCTGGTGAGTGGCTGAGAACTGCGGATGTAGTGCTCGGAGTTAAGGTAGCTAGGTGGTTCTGGTTAGTGCTAGCAGGTCTCGCAGTTCTCGCACTCACTTCCCGAAGCCGATACGTCGCCCTCATCTCAATACCGTCTTTCGCACTCCTCATCCAAGGCTTGAGAGGTGTATACGGAAGACCCATATTCGTGAGCTTCTTTCTAGGTATAACGATAGGTCCAATGATCTTCGAGCTCCTCTCCATGCTTCATAAAGACTTGAGGCAGGCGTATGTCCGTAGAGGTATGAAGGAAGTGAGACTAGTGAAAATCGGGAAGATAAGCCTTAATCCTCTCAAAATACTAAGTAGAGACGAGCTTCTTCACTGCTCTACGTGGTCAGCAGTAACTTCAGTACTCGCAACAGTTATGTCACCAGTAGGCTTAACCATTCTCATAGGTGACTTACTCAGAGAGAGCAGTAAGGATAAAACGAGAGGGGCTGTTCTAGCTTACACAGTTCGAGATGCGATCAAGAACGCTACGTATATAGGTGGAACCCTTATCCCCTTACTTGTTATAGGAGAACCTACGGGACCCATGGCAGCTGGACCCGCCGCACCATTCTTTCAGAAGCTAGACTCCATCGGGATGACACCACGAGACTACATACTCAGTAGGTACGATTACGCGACAATTGTACTCATGATCCTCTTAGCTACGGCTGTATCGTTCTCCATAGCCTACCCTATCTTAGTAAAATACTCGAGGAAGCTGACGCTAGCAGTCTTCAAGAGAGTTCCTGCGGAAGCCCTCTACGGGCTGTTTATAGCTATAGTGATCATGCTGTCTTACTACGACGCTAAAATAGCTGGAATATTTGGTACACTAGTAGTGAGTCTAGTTTCAGGAGCACTATGGAAGCTCGGGGTATCTCTGGGTGTGCTCTTTATGACTCTAGTAGCAGCCCCCACTCTAGTTAGTCTACTTACAGCACTACCTCTATAAACACTACACACGGTAGTACTACAGCACTAAACACTCTGGTCTTAAAGTAATTTTTTGCGATGATGCTAGTGGACTCCTCGAGCTAGTTGCTACCATCAGCACCTACTTAAGGTTCTTGAGCGTCTTGAAGGAATCTAACTTCTAGCATATTCACGAGGACACATGTTTTATGTCATTATCACTACTTAGCGTCAATCCAGCTCAGCTCGACCTCGGGGGCTATACCGTCCCTAAAACATCTACACTAAAAACGCTATCCCACGCTATGAAAAAGACGGGAGCGAGCAGCATAGAGCGTTAGGAGATGAGGAGTTTCGTAAAGTGATGATGTACGCTACTACGCTTCAAGGTTCTCTATTATCTCTTTCAAGAGCTTATCCCTTAAATCCTGCCTCTTGATTTCGGGAAGTAGGAGTATTCTCGCTAAAACACCGAGTAAGCGCTCAATGCTTTGAAGCCTGCTGTCTAAGCTCTTGATGGAGCTAGCTAAGTCAGAGAGGTGTCCATCAAAGTGCGACATCATGTGAACGGCACTAGCGAGTAGTGACGTTACATCAGCCTCCACTTCTTGTTCCTCCATATGTTCTCCGTGTTCGTGTGAATGTACTTCCTCCGCGCTATGTATCTCCTGTACTAACTTATTCACGTCTTCTTCACTCTTCGGTATGCTCATTCTGACGGGTTTTTTCTCGGACAGAGTCCCACCGCTTAATTCTGCGGCAACGAGGTATATAGATTCAACTGAAGTTAAATCCTCTACGTCGTTTACGATTAGCTCGATCCAGGTGATTGTCGCGGTAGACGGCTTTATGGCTATTACTTACACCGAGTTTAGATCGTCCCATGGTAGGTGTTAAGGCTAAGTATTGAAAAGTGCTGTTTACATAAGGGGTTCAACTTCTATATTAGTTTATGTTAGTTGATATCACCGCTTTATCCTTCTCGGTCTACACTAGTGATCGTTTTGCGAGAACAGAGATGCCTAAATAGCTATGCGTGTAAACTTCGTGATGGTGTGCGAGTCCTTGAATAAGGGGGGCATTGACTTAAGTTTAGCAGGTGCTGATACGAAAGCTGAGGCATCTGATGCTCTGGGTAAGCGCGACATTCTTTTAGTTGTTTTACTGGCTTCTTACAGCCTTGTCTACTTCCATCGAACCATGACTGGGGTGATGGAAGCTGAGATCGCTTCGATTTCGGTGAGGTATGGTTATGACTCAGCTCTCTATCTATCGCTTCTCTCGTCAGCCTACTTTTACGCCTACTCCTTATCGCAGTTCGTAGTTGGGTCCCTCATCGATTACTACGGAATTAAGAGAGTTGGCTCTATCTTCCTGCTTCTACTGTCTCTTGGGACTTTGCTCATGATGGTGCCAGATCCTCTAGTCATGGTGCTAGGTAGAGCAGTAGTCGGATTTATGTCTGTCGCTGCGTTTCTCTCCTACCAAAGGTCTCTTTCTCTATACTACAGAACAGAGGAGCAGGTAAGAGCTACGGCACTAGCTCTTGTAGCCGGAAACCTTACGGCAGCTGTAGCGACGTACCCCCTGAGGCGCGCTCTTGACTCTATAGGATTAAATGGAACACTAACGCTGCTAGCTACGTTTACACTACTTCTCTCTGCAGCAGTGTACTTGGCATCGGCAGACACGAGATCCAGCGGCAACCTCGGGGAGTACTTAGCTAAGACAAGAAGCAGTCTACGTAGGGTAGTGTCCGATAAACACAGCTGGGGTGTTAGCTTAGGTGCTCTAGCAACTTATGGCACGGGTTTATCCTTCCAGTCGTCTTGGGGTCAGATATTCCTGTCTAAAGCTTTTGGTTTAGATAAGGTTGAAGTTAGCTATTACCTACTTATTCTAGCGACCGTATTTATGGCCTCTTGTCCGGTCGCTGGATACCTTAGTGATAAGGTAGTCAAGAAGAGGAAGCCCTTTCTCACAGCTTCTTCGATCCTAATGGCTTTCTCGTGGTTGTTGCTACTGGCTTCGTCTGCTTTCTCCAGTACACTTTTTCTCGGTGTCGCTTTAGTAAGTTTAGGTGTATCTCTAGGTCCACACATAGTCATATCCGTTATGATGCGGGAAGCTCACGGACCTACTATAGCGGCTACTTCAGTTGCTTTCATGAATACCGTCTTGTTTCTTGGAACGGCCGTTCTTAACAGTGTACTTCCTCAGTTACACTACAGTATTGCTGTACTAGTTAGCGCCACTCTATCTGCCATCGGAGGAATAGTCGTTCAGTTGCTTACACGGGAGACATACACCTAGACCGACAGTATGGCTTTATAGCGATGGCTCCTTGACGAGAACCTTACCACACCATTTCCAACCTGCTTTAGATAATAGCTCAAATACTCTACTCACCGCCTTTATAACTAAAGCTCTCTCCACTCCAGGCACTCCAGCTCCTAAAACAAAGACCTCCGTAGTACTATCTCGTATAGACGTCTCAACGCTATCTCTGTGTGGATAGAGATGCATCACTAACCCCCTACTGTCGGTGAGGATCGGAATGCCCTTAGGCAGAGTCTCTACCTCTCCTCCTATTGGGTTGAAAACTTCCCCGCCTTTACTCAGCGTTAGAGTGTAAGGAGGTGACGACTTGCTCATGTCGTAGAGGCCTATGGGGACTCCAGTGTATGCTGAAGCTATGTTACCGGCGTCTACTACAGTGTTTATCTTGGGGAAAGACCCTCTTAGACATCTTCTTACTAGAGCTTCACTAGAGGGTCTAACTTTAGTTGGGTCTATGCCGACCCTCCAGAAGAAGTCTCTGTATGCTCTAAACACGGGATCGTTCTTTATTGAGTCAAGAGTGTAGCGAGAACTCAGATACTTAACTAACTCACTTACTTCCTCCTCGAAGACTATGTGCCTCGGCTCCTCTACCCAAATGACGGTATATGAGACAAAAACTCCTAGAGAAAGAAGTGATTTGTCTACTCTCAACAGTTCGTTCAAACCACTACAGTACCTCAAGACACGCACCGACTTAAAGTATAAGCTAACCTGAATAAATTGTGTATGATCTCTGTAAGCTCACTGAGAGTAGCGCTTTAGTGAAATCTTTAAGAGCCAGTCCGAATATTGTTACGTAGAATGCTGCTGGAGTTAAGAAATGTCGGTGTTGCTATAGGGGCCCGCACAGTACTCTCGAATATCAACATGAAGGTAGACTCTAGAGAACTCCATGTGCTTATAGGCCCCAACGGCTCGGGTAAGACGTCGCTACTCAACGCTATAATGGGGATCAAGCCCTACGAGGTCGTTAATGGACAAGTGATCTTCATGGACGTGGATGTAACTCGGGAACCTCCGCACCTAAAAGCTAGGAGAGGTATAGCCATAGCACACCAGCTCCCCCCAGTTCTGAAGGGCATTGTAGCCGGGAAGTTTGCCGACGAGTTAGTGAGAAGATATGGAGTCATGAAGATCTATGTAGATACCCTCTTAGAAACTCTAGACGTTAGGTATTTGTTGGATAGGTACTTATTTGATAAGATGAGTGGTGGTGAGAGAAAGAGGCTTGAGATGTTTTTAACGCTACTCGTTAGACCTAAGGTAGCGTTGCTTGACGAACCCGATAGCGGTGTCGATATAGATAGCGTAGAAAAGATGAGTAACGCAATTAAGGTAGCTCTCAACTCAGGGGGTTCTGTGGTTTTAGTGACTCACTCGTTACATATGATAAAGCTACTTCGAGACCATATTAAGTTCGTCCACGTACTTTATGGTGGGACTATAATACACTCAGGTCTCTACGATGAGGTGGTCCCGACGATCGAGAAGCACGGGCTTTCTGGGGCTCTATCGCGACTAGTGGGTGGTACGCATTGAACCGAGATGAGGTGTTGAAGGCACTCACTAAACCCTCGCCTCACGGTCCCGACGTTGATTTAAGTAGGTTCGACATAGGCAGCCAGACTCCTGAGACGGTCGATGAGCGAGGTGTTGAGAGGATAACGGAGAGACTCGGTTTTGGTAGCCAGGTATTCAGGAGGGTTGACTATCTCCAGGTGAATGAGTCGATAGTTGCTAAAGCGATGAGTGAGAAGCTGGTTAAGTACGGTGCTGTAGTTTTACCTACTTACGAAGCCCTAAGGAAGCTCGACTGGGCAACTTCTTACTCATGGAGACTGATAGAGCCGACTGTAGATAAGTACACAGCAGCATCTTATCTATACGGAAGGGAGTACGGGTTCTTCATCTACGTACCTCCAGGCACTAAGGTTAGAGAACCTATATATACGTGCCTTTTTATAACCAAGAAGAACTATGCTCAACTACTTCACAATATCGTTGTTGTCGACGAAGGTGCCGAATTGAACTTGATCACCGGTTGCGGAGTACCGGACCAGCCGACGAAGTCTCTCCACGTGGGGATCTCCGAGTTTTACGTGGGAAGAGGAGCTAAGCTTACATACACTATGATACATGCCTGGGCCCCGGATATGGTGGTGAGACCCAGGACAGCTGTAGATGTTCATGAGGGAGGTGAGTACGTTAGTTACTACGTGATCTACTCACCAGTCGAGTCTCTCCAAACCTATCCAAAAGTGTACTTGCGAGATAGAGCTAAGACTACACTAAACTCGGTAGTTGTAGGCACTGGTAGTAGCATATACGATGTCGGTTCTGCTATAATCCTAAAAGGTAGGGAGTCCTCCGGTGAGATACTATCGAGAAACCTCGGTAGGGAGAACTCGGCGATATACGCAAGGTCCCGAATTGAGAGTGTTGTTGGTCCATCGAGAGGGCATATAGAGTGTTTGGGACTCGTCGATGGCCCAAACGCAGTAATCGAGTCACTACCTGAGATAAGCTCGTCGACTCCGGAGGCAGTTCTAACTCATGAAGCAGCTATAGGTAAGATAAGCGAGGACCAAATAAGCTACCTCATGAGCAAAGGATTTTCTGAGGAGGAAGCTCGTGCGGCCATAATTAAGGGCTTCTTAAGCATTGAAGAACCCAAACTGCCGCACCAGATAATGGAGATAATAAAGAGGACTATAGAGTACATAGTCTCGAGAGCAACAGGATAGTTTACGTACTCCACTACCCACGTTCTCAAACCCTCACGTATATCAGACCGGAAAATCGAGGCGAAACAAGCCGAGATCTGTTTAAAATTCCTGTAGTCACTACTTGCTGTAGTATACTACTAAGCTAGTTGATGAAGTCCTCGATCGCTGAAGCGTGATGACGGCAGGGTTTATCTGACGCTTTTCTTCAAGGAACTCCGGCACGAGTTCGTCTACCTAGTTACATAGTAGACGAGTGTAGTTCAATACGGCACTAACAAAACCTTCATTCTCCCAAGACTCATCGTTCCTGTCCAGGGTCTTTGGCTCTCTAGTAGCTCTGGGAGTCTTCTGATAGCTACTAAGTCCTCTTCAGTAAGAGGTCTGACTCTGTATATCAAAAGTACGCAGCTAGGACCAACTATGGCTGACGCATATAACCCCTCCATAAATCTCACCATGGCAGTAACGGCATCTCTCTCGGAGGGAGTACAAGAAATTGGGTGAGTATGTGCTTCGAGAATTACGTCGCTTACGTAAGGTAGTGAAACCCTATCTACTTCTCCCTCAGCTATATATACATCACCAGACTTCATCACAAAGAGACTGTACTCCACTCTTGTCTGCGAAGTTAAGTATGAGTAGTACTTTAGTTCGCTTACTACTTCGAGTGCGTATCTACTTGCTTCCTCCAGTAGTTTTTCGGGGCTCTTACCGTTTACTCCATTAACGAGATGGACTGCTACACCGCTCTCCCTTAGCTCTTCAAGCTCGAAGAGGTTCTGACCTAAGGAGCATCTACTGTAGTAAACCCTCACTTCATTATCTCCAACGTCTCCGTACGTCTCGCACTCGTATTCTGAAGATAGAGAGAAAAGACCGTCGGCAAGTAGCACGTATGCTGAGAGCTTTACCGAGCTGTTCGTTCGAAAAAGTCTCTCTAGCTTATTGGTTGTCAAACACAGCACCTATTGCTAAA
Organism: Thermoproteota archaeon; assembly: GCA_030550455.1. Classification (GTDB taxonomy): domain Archaea; phylum Thermoproteota; class Thermoprotei_A; order Sulfolobales; family NBVN01; genus DRZP01. The sequence continues at coordinate 79,434 of JAUQPH010000006.1, read as the reverse complement.
GAGACCTTAGTCGACCGCCGTCTACAGGTAGGACAACTCCGGATATGTATGAAGCTAGAGGGCTTAACAGGAAGGCCACAGCATAACCTACTTCCCTAGTTGTACCCAGCCTCTTAAGTGGTACGTCGTTAGCCCACTCACTAATTATCTCATTAACGCTCTTACCTGTTCTTGCGGACTGGTCTCTCGCTACCTGCAGTGTTCTCTCGGTGTAGATGTAGCCGGGGGCAATAGCGTTTACACGAATGCCTCTAGGACCTAGCTCCCTCGAGAGAGTTTTCACTAGGTTGTGTATAGATACTCTAAGTACGTTAGAAAGAGCTAGGTTGTGTATGGGTTCCTTAACTGCGGTACTAGTCAGATAAATTAGTGAACCCCTTCCGGACTTCTCTACGTAGGGTATAGCCTTTCTAGTTACCCATATAGCGCTTAAAACGAGTAGCTTGACTCCGTAGTCCCAGTCGCTTAAATCAAGCTCCATGAACGTCCCGGGTCTAGGTGGACCAGTAACGTAGACTAGTCCATCTAGACCACCTAGTACCTCGCATGCTTTATCTACAATGCCTTCAGCCTGCTCTCTTACTGTAATGTCTGCTGGAGAGCCGTAAACTTCTCCAAGAGGTTTTAACTCAGATATCGCTCTATCAACAGACTCTCTAGATCTTCCACATATAAAGACTCTAGCACCCTCTTCGAGCAGTACTTCCGCTATTCCCCTGCCGATGCCACGAGTTGAGGCTGTAATAAGTACCCTATAACCCTCGATACCTAGTTTCCCCATTTAGACACCCTACCGTATTATAGTACGAGATTTAAACTTACTATAGATATAAGCTACCTTCAGATATTGTACTAGATAGGTATGAGGTACCTAGTAATAGTAGGTGATAAGCTCGCTTTACTTCTAGTGAATGCTGTACTTAAATACGACAGTAAGGCACACATAACTATACTAGCGACTAGTAAGGAAGTTGTAGAACAGGCCTCTTCGCTAAATGTTGACCAGGTTTTAGAGGGAGTTGAATCGCTGAGCAGTAAAATAGACCTCAAGCTAGTCGATGTAGCTATAGTGCAGCTTGAGTCCACGAGTAACTCCTGTGAGCTAGGTAGGAATCTAAAGCGTAGTGGAGTCCCGCTAGTAATAGCTTTTACAGCAACCGCAGAAGCTTCTAGAGTTTATGCGGACTGCGGCTTTAGCTTCTTGATCCACGTAGGACAGTTCATCGAGAGTGCTCTAGGCTCTATAATAGGTTTAGACACTTGGGTGGAGATACCTATACGCTCTTTCGCAAACCTAAGTGTTAAGGCGTACAGAGTCTTTAGGAGAGCGAGGCTTGGCATATCGCTTCGAGATATCACTAGTGAGGTAAGTAGTGTTAGAGGGCTCGTAGCTCTTTACGATAAAGACGGTAGCTACATTACGTCTAGCGACTACCTCATAGCCGAGGGAGACCTGATCGTCGTGGCATCACCAACCGACCGAGACCTTCAATCAGCAGTCGAAAGATTAAACAAGCTTTTTATGCTAGCCGAAAGGGTTTATACAGCACTAGAGTCAAGAAGGCCTCCTGGATGAGGGGATTACAGATGCCGTCCTGGCTCGAGGTTCTTGCCGGATGGGTTGGAGTATACCTAGTTAGAGTACTACAGGCTGCTATAGTGATCGTGATTGCATACATAGTGAATAAGTACGTCGATAAAGCTGTTTCACTTATAGTCAAAACAGAGGAACATGAGTTCATAGAGAGATTCGTGATGTTCTTTAAGGCTATCATATATGCTATAGCAGTACTCATGGCCATAAGCTTCGTAGCGGCAGAACCTCAAGTTTTTGTTGCTCTGCTCCTAACTGTTGGAATCGGGATCATAGTCATGTTCTCGGACGTCTTGAGAAACGTGGGATCCGAGCTTTACGTAAGAAACATCAAGGCGTTCAGAGAGGGTGACTGGATAGAAGTAGACGGAATCCAGGGAAGAGTAATGAAGATGAGTTCTCTAGGTGTGGTCTTGGAGACGCTGAGGAGGGAGAGGGTCTACGTTCCTTACTCCAAGATCTCTCATACAACGGTTGTTAACAGAATGAGCACTTACGGATTATCCCTCAAACTGACTGTTAAAGTCCCTAAGTCTTACGACATGTCTAAGGCACGCGAGATAGTTGTTTCATCTCTTAGTGCTGTCAGAGAAGACTTAGTGTCGGAGCCCTCACTGACTCTAAGGTCTGTTACAGACTTTTACTACGTTTTTGACGCTATTTTGGACATCATGAACATCGGTAAAACCGAGTCAGTATTTGAGAGAGTAGTTCTAGAGCTTAAGTCAAAAGACCCGAATATAGATATAGAGTTTTAGTGTTACGGTGTCCGAGTAGTTGTCTGAATACGAGAGGTCTAGACTACTGGCTCTCTGGAGGGCGGAGGCGGCTACATACAACTTCTCGATGAGTATGTCGACTACTATTGCTCAAGCATACGCAATTAAGGTACTAAAGTTCGACCTAGAGTTGCTTGGCACTATGGTACTCGTTCATCTCGGCACTCTCGGAGTTGGCTACTTGCTTGGGTCGGTCGTTGTCTCAGTGTTTAGAAATAGGCGGATACTGTTTTGGAAAGCCATGGGCCTCCTGAATAGGTGCCTTTGGGCTTTAACGGGTTTCTCTCACAACCTGCCTTCTGAGCATAGAGCCTGGGCGTTCTTAACAGCTATAGCCACGGCTCAGCTCTCCGGCTCTATTGCCGCAGTGGCTTCCGGTGACGTTGGTGCTGACTTAGTGGGTAGGGAGAGAGCTATCAAGTTCTTCAGCTCTCTTAGCTCTATAAACCTAGTAGCTAACAGCTTAGGTCTAGTTGTAGCAACAGTTTTCTTCAACTTGCTACCTGAGGAAGAGGGATATGTTGCTACATACTCCACATCTCTAGTATTTTCCGCTATATCGTCCGGGTTTTTGCTGATGCTGAAAGACGTTGATCCACCGGCTTCGAGAACGTCTATCAAGGATCTAGTAAAGGATTTTATTGACGTGACTAGAAGTAGTGGTTGTACTTCCTACATTAAGGTTGCTACGTTGTTTACCTTCATCGTCAACCTGCCCGGAGCACTATGGAACTACTACCTGCTCAATGTGCTCGGAGGCAACGAGACGTGGGTCACGATGAAGGCCATAGCTGCGAACCTAAGCCAATCAGTAGGGTTCAGAATCTGGAGTAGGGTTTCAAGGAGGTTAGGACTTAAAAAGACTCTCTACGTCGGTATAGCACTAACGTCACCTATTCCAGCAGCTTTCATCTTCTTACCCAGCCTTCCGGGGCAGATAGCTCTAGAGGTTTACTCAGGGTTCGTATGGGCTGCTTACAACCTCGCTAACAACATCTACACCCTCTACTTACCGAAGAGGGCAGTGAGGGTCTACTTCATAGCGATACTGAACGTCGCCGGCAATACGCTCGCCTCTGCGGCCTCCAGGATCGGTGCCTCCATAGCCTCAGTGAGCCTATTGGCAATGAACACTGTTTTCATAGCTTCTACTCTCGGTAGAGTAATCGCGTCAGTCTTAGCTAGAAAGTCGGCGCCGGAAGTTTTAATTAGGTAGTAGCTTGCGGGCGCCGACGGCATTCACTACTTAAATACCTTTGCCATAAGTAGTCTACTTGGATAAGGGCTAGACCCTATATGGGTAAAAAATCTGACAAGTTCGCGTTCGTAAACTTCGGGGATATTTGCTCTAAGTGCAATGAAAACTGCTGTAAAAGGTTTTACGCAGTCCTCCTACCTGAGGAAGAGGAAGACTTTAAAGATAGCAGTTTCGAGGTTAAGACAGCTTGCGGACCAATTAAGGCAGTTGGCTCTAGAGACGGTTACCCATGTCCTTACTTAGATAAGTCGGGGTTCTGCTCTATATACCCTAAGAGACCTCTTGACTGCAGGCTGTGGCCTGTAATGGTCTACTACGACTTCACTACGGGAGAGAGAGTAGTTTACCTCGACTTAGACTGCCCTGCGGCTTCGGCTGGGAAGATTCCGCATGAAGTTATTGACAGCATCATAAGCAAGCTTAAAGAAGAAGGCTTCGACGAGGAGTGGTTGAAGAAGTATACTCTAGCTCCTTGGCCGAATCATCTCGTAGAGCTACTTAGAATTAAAAACGAGCGCTAGCTCGGACACTTTTGCCAGCTGAGAAGGTAGGTCAGCTCCCTAGGTTGCCACCATGGTGGTTCGCGGTAAAGTGCGGGAAAGCTATAGTAGGAAGCCTAAGCTACTAGATAAAGTAATCATATCTATAGCCAAATGTTTATTCTTCGCTTATGCACTAGTCTGGCTGCTGGGGGCTCGGAAGGTCATCTCGATAGATGATGTGGTTAACACCTTCTACATAGACTTCCTGAGGCTTAGGAGAGAGTACGTCGAGGTAGTTAGAGTCAGTGAGTGCGAGGTAGTAACTAGGTGCCGTAATCCTTGCCCAATACTTTCTCTAGCGCTGAAAAGAGGTCTCGACACTAGATACGTGTGTCGAGAAGTTTCAGAGCCTGTGTGTAGATATGTCTTAAGGAAGCTTAATCCGGATTTAGTTTTCGAGAGGAACTACGAGTGGATCAGACCTTACTCAGAAAGCTGTGAAGAGAGGATAGCACTTAAGCACTGTCCTCAACGACTCTCTGAATCTGAGTAAAACTCCCCACTCCCACCATCGTTGAAATCAGTGGAGATGAGCTATTCGAAAGCTGGTGATTTATTGGCTGGAGTTTAGTATCGAGTAACTTGATATACTGGTTTAGTGCTTCATTTTGGGGTCGGAGTTGAGTGAGTTAGATTACGTATGTCCTCTAGACTGGAGGTACGGCTCTGAGGAGATGAGGAGACTTTTTAGGGTTGAGAATATAGTCAGAAGATATGTTGATGTGGAGATAGCGATAATGGTCGGTTTAGAAGAGGCTGGACTAGCTCCCCGCGGTTGCGCAGAAGCTGTACGTAGATGCTCAAGCAGGCTAGACCCTAGCGAGGTCTACAGGAGAGAGACTTCCCTCGGTCACGATATAGCGTCTCTAGCTTATTTGCTAGGTGAAAGCTGTGGTGAGTGCGGTAAGTACGTACACTTAGGTGCTACTAGTTACGATATCGTGGATACGGCTTGGGCTCTAATAATTAGAGATGCTCTTGGCTTATTGAGGGCTAAGTTGAGGGAGCTTATAGAAAAGCTCTCTAGGTTAGCTCGAGAGCATAGAGAGGATCTAATGGTGGGTAGAACCCACGGACAACACGCACTACCCATTACAGTCGGGTTCAAGTTCGCTAACTACGTATACGAGCTCTCCAGAAGTTATGAGCGCCTCAATGAGGTCGAGAGAAGGGTGGTTAGGTCCAAGATCTCGGGAGCTGTTGGCACTATGGCTGGCTGGCTCGGGAGGGGATTGATCGTTGAAGAAGCTGCCTCTCGGTATCTAGGTTTAGAGCCCCACCCTATAACTACTCAGGTAGCTCCAAGGGATGGATTCGCCGAGTTGTTCACAGTACTAGCTATACTTGCATCGCAGTTGGATAGGTTTGCGCTAGAGATAAGAGAGCTCTCGAGAACAGAGATCGGGGAGATGTACGAGTCTGAAGCTAGAGTTGGGAGTAGTGCGATGCCACATAAGAGAAACCCTGTTACAGCTGAGAGGATCTCTGGTTTAGCGAGGATCGCTAGGTCGCTGTGTGTTGCCGCATTAGAGAATATCCCACTTATGCACGAGAGAGACTTAACGAACAGTAGTGCCGAGAGGATACTAGTCCCCCATGCGTTCCTAGTCGTAGACCAGATGCTTGAAGATGCGAACAAGCTGATCAAAGTCCTCAACATAGATAGAGAGGCCATGCTCAACAACCTGGCTTTAACTAGGGGAGCCATTATGACTGAGGCAGTAACGATTAGGTTAGTCCAGAAGGGCGTCCCGAGGCATGAAGCACATAGAATGCTCATGGAGGTAACTAGAGCCATGAAGCCTGGTGAAACCCTCGAGCAAGCATTAAGAAATCACGAAGTTTTATCGAAATACCTAACAGCAGACGAAATTAGGGAGCTGGTGAATCCGGCGAATTACCTAGGGAATTACTTAGAGCTAATAGAGCGAGCACTAAGGTACTCGGAGAAGGTAGTGATGCGTTAAGCAGCCAGCTATTCACGAATTTAGAGAAAAGCGGGACATCCGCATGTAGTTAGCCCACAAATAACTCCCTGGACCTACTCAAACCTCATCTAGGGAAGTTAGTCTTTTGAACACCGGTACTATCGTAGCGGTGTGTTGGCGTCAAGCTTCGTCATTATGAAGCCGTCCTTAAGGTAGAGCTTTTTCGTCGGAAAGCAATCGAGCTTTTCTTTAGCTCTTTGTAAGCATGATAGCTCCAAACTATCATCAAGAAAGAGAACGCCATGAACTTGAACCTGTTGAGAACCCCCATCAAGAATGGGTAGCCTCTTACTCTCTTAAGTAGAGGGTAGAAGATCATGTTCAATAAGTCAATAGTGAGGAAAGCGTAGAACGTACTCGAATGAGATACGTAGGCAACTGGAGTCAATATCATGACGATCAGTAGGAGAGTGTTCAGTAGAAACTTAAGTGACCTCTTTAGGAACTCTAGCTTCGATACATCAAGCCTCCGCATGTCGAGAGCATCTATATACTTAACTACAGCCTTCTTTCTCGCAGCTCTCAAATATCTCTTAAACGGCATTCTCCAGTATATGTCGCTCTTAGCGTTCCTCACGATGTTTGCGTCTACAACGTATCCTATAGTATCGGTAGCTGTCAGAACCTCAAAGCCTTCCGAAAACGCCTTGAGAGCGTAGTACTTGTCCTCGGAGAAGTCTATATCTTCATCAAACCTTATTTTCTCGAATATGCTTTTAGGGATGATCGTGAAGCCCATACCGATAGCTAGAGACCTCTTAAGTCTGATCTGCTCTGGAAACATCTCCATATATTCCGCTTTCCTCAAAAACTCCTCTAGCTCGCTAAGGTTACTAAAGTAGAGAAACCTCGATGAAAAGTGGATGATGGAGTCTCTATGTTCGTCACTAACTCTCTCAGCGAGCTCCAAAAGGTTTCTAGCTAGTAATATGATGTCTGAGTCGATAAATATGAGCCTCTCAAAACCGCGCTTTACAGCCTCATTTAAGCATACGTTCCTTGCCTGCGGTATGTTACTCCCGGGAGCTGATATCAGCTCGTAGCTTAAGCCTCTGAGCACTTCGTTAACGATCTTGATAGTTCTATCTCTACTTCCTCCATCCACGACTACGAAGAAGACCTCGTCCTTCGGAGGTCTTTGCTTCAAGATCGACTTTATTGCGTGACCTACCGTAGCTTCAGAGTTGAGAGTGAGTACGCATATTCCTATCATTTAGGATACCGACTAAAGCGATCGACCTAAAAGCATTATAAAGCATGACTTAAACCAAGGAGGTCGAGAGGCTCTGTTGCGCAACTCGTTGACAAACGGTTTGAGTAGGTCTATGCTTAAACCTAATTTATAGCTCTAAAAGCAATAGCGTTGTCATCCGCTCAAGACTACTTTTTCTCCTGCAGTCTCATTATAGCTCTAGCTATATCTCCTCCCTCTTCTAATAGAGTCTTGAGGACTTCATCTCGTGTGGCACCGGTCTGCTCCATTATGAACTGTATGTCGTCTTCCGAGACCTGCGGGAAGGCTTTAGTTTCCGGCTCTTTTTCCACTCTCTCAAGTCCGGAGCAAACTATTTGAATAATGGTCTGCTGCCCAACGTTTAGTACGGCCACCTGCGGGTCCTTGACAACTATATCGTATCCGCTGGCCGACATTATGACTTTCCGTATCTCAGGTAGCTCGCGGACATCGATTCCGTACTTTTTAAGCATTCGCTTTAGTTCTCGAACGTTCATGGGGAACATATTCCTGTCCCGAGCTTAATATACTAGAAGGATATAAAAACAGGAGTAGAGGATGGGGAGAGTTGAAATCAGAATACTCGGTGGAGGGCTGGAAGTTGGGCGAACAGCTATTTCAGCTTCTGTTGAAGGGAGAACTCTGCTGATGGATTACGGAGTGAACTTTGCGGAAGACGACACACCTCAGCTCCCAGAACACATCAGGCCGTCTGATATAGACGTTATCGTAGTGACTCATGCTCACTTAGACCACGTTGGCGCGGTTCCATACCTCTATACTACTAGCTCCCACCCAGTCTTAGTCATGAACAGACTTACGAAAGCTGTTTCTGAGGTACTGATCAAGGACTTCATTAAGATATCCGGCTACTACCTCCCTTTCGATGAAAGCGACTGGTATAGAGCAGTAGAGAACTTGCGCTACTTAGAGCTCGGTGAAGAGGTAGAGCTCGGTGGTCTAACACTCAAGAGTCTGAACTCAGGGCACATACCGGGGAGTCAGACGTACGTAGCAGAGCTGGATTCTACTAGGATAGCTTACACAGGTGATGTTAACACTATAGACACGAGGCTTGTCAAGGGGTACGACCGAGGAGGTGCTAGAGCCGATATACTGATAATCGAGGGAACGTATGCAGACGTAGACCACCCCAGTAGAGATGTAGTCGAGAAGGAGTTCATAGAGGCAGTAAAAGAAGTAGTTGGAAGCGGGGGAAGCGTTCTAGTGCCCTGCTTCAGCCTTGGTAGAGCGCAGGAGATCCTCTCGCTACTGTATGAGAAGTTTAGCGAGGGTAGAGTATATTACGATGGTATGGTTAGATTGCTGAACAGTATACTGGTGAGCTACCCGGAGTACATTAACAACTACGAGCTACTCCTCAGAGCAACGAAAGAGTTCGAGGAAGTTAAGTCAGCTAGTCAAAGAAGGAAGATCGTAAAGAGTGAGGGAAACGTAATAGTCGCATCAGCTGGAATGCTTAAAGGAGGTCCTTCGGTGTACTACCTGAAGAAGATGTACGATAACCCTAGAAACGCTGTCTTCTTAGTATCTTATCAAGCACCTTCAACTCCCGGGCGGAAGATCCTGGAGTACGGGTTTCTAGAGGAGCTAGGTCCGATAAGAGCGAGAGTAGAGTGGTTCGACTTCTCGAGTCACGCTGGCTTCAGTGGACTCTTAGAGATAGTCGAGTCGTTTAAGGACTTAAAGGCTGTGGTTATAGTACACACCGGTGAACAAGCTTTCACCCTATATGAAGAACTCAAGCAGTACTACGACGTATACGTACCTAAAACCGGGAGCACCATCGAGATAGAGGTTTAAGCTTTCTCGCACTCTATCTTTCTACTTCTCTTTCTATAACCTATGAAGCCTCCTCGGAGGCTGTACGCTTTAACACCGGCCTTCCTCATCTCGATCGCTGACAACAGGCTAGCTGACCCGTAATCACAGTATAGAACTACTGGAGAATCTGGTACCTCTCTCAGTTCGGATACGTGGATCGCTCCCGGGATGTGCTCGTAGTCGAACCTTTCTTTACTTCTTATGTCTACGAGAATCCATCCTTCAGGTACCTCATCGACCTCGATGTCGGCACCGATCTCTCTTAAAATAGTGCTCGGTACTGCGTCAACTACTCTGTAGGTCTTAGCGTTCTGGACTACTCCCTCTATAGTATCCTTACTCAATAGAGCTAAAGCTGCTTCTACGTCCTCTATTCTGGCTTTCGTTTCAACTGGCCCTTCAGACAGCCGACATACTTCCTCTACTTTAACGACGTAGTCGTATAAACCTAGCTCTCTCACTCTATTAACTATCTCCTCCTTATCCGCTCCTGATAGAGGTCTAAGTAGAGCTACTCTAGGTCTCACAAAGTAGTCTACAACTTTAATGTTCTTGAGGGTCTGCGAAGATGTTTGCCCTATAGACTCACCGGTGATTAAGGCATCGTATCCGTATCTCTCAGCTAGAGCTTGACCGACCTCGTGCATAACGACTCTAAGTACTACCTGCCTGAGCCTGCTAGAAACTTTCTCCCGGATCTCGGATAGTATGGGAACGAAGTTTACTACGGTCAGTGACGGCTCGTAAGGTAAAGACAGTTCTGCTAGCTTTTTCGCGACCTCGATTGCCGAAGCTGTGGCCTCGGCTGAGCCCATGTAGTAGTGCAGGAAGTCGGCTTGAATTCCTCTCTTAGAGCTTAACACGTAGGCTAGCGAGGAGTCGAAGCCTCCAGAGAACATAACTAATGCTCTACCCTCTGTACCCACGGGTAGTCCCCCCATACCCTTCCAGCAGCTTAGTACGTAGTAAGCAAACTCTTCTCGTATCTCGATCTTGACCTCGACGTCCGGGGACTTCAAGTCAACACCGGAGGAGTACTTAAGAAGCTTAGACCCAACTGCTCTCGCTACATCCATGGACGTGAAAGAGTGGTTTCCATACCTCTTAACTCTAACCGCAAACTTCTTGTTAGCTACAGTATCCTTAAAAAAGTCTTCCGCCCTGCTGGCTATGTCCTCTATGGAGTTGAACCTATACGGAACTACCTCGCATACATCGTGTACTCCGAACACCCTAGTTAAAGGTCTGCTTACGTCGCGGTCTACCTCTAGAAAGAAGACTCCTTGGGAATACTTTAGCGTGTACTTAGCTTCAGAGTTCTTTAAAGCCTGCTCGATAGCTCTAAGTAGAGCCTTTTCGAACTTCGGTCGAGTCCTCCAGGACTTTAGGGGTATTTCAGGAGATTCCTTAATAAGGTAGTACTTCATTTTTACCATCTACTACTCCAGGTTCTTTTATCTCTATGGATCGAGCTGACAGCATTAGAGATGCGGAGCGTCGAAGCTCTCTAGCTAGTTTAACTCTTGTTCCAAGGTAGTCACTACTTCTGGTTAGTTTACCGTATTCGAAGGTTTTCGAGTATCCCGCAGACCATGGAGATCGTAAATTAAGGTTTTCACTTAGTAGGTACTTAGTGAATACTTCCGCGTCAATGCTGGAAGCGACCCTATAGGCTGAGCTCAACATCAATTCAAGATGTAGTCTAAAGCTTATAAGCACTTCCCAGAAACACTTAAAGCAGACATACGATCTTCGTCCTACGCTTAGAGTAGAAAAGAGCTTCGACTTCAATTCGGCAACTAACGTACTCGCCAATAGTACTGTGGACTGAGGAGATTGCGAGCTATGAGAGCGCGAGATAGTGTTTGCGGATACTTAGTGGAGAAAAACGAGCTATAGGGCCGCAAATATTGGAGCAAAAGCTAGAGCAACTATGCTCATAAGCTTTATCAAGATGTTTAGTGATGGTCCAGCCGCGTCCTTTAAGGGGTCGCCAACCGTATCGCCGATAACTGCCGCTTTATGTGCCTCACTTCCCTTACCTCCGAAGTGTCCTTCCTCTATGTACTTCTTGGCGTTATCCCACGTATTGCCTACGTTGCCTTGGAATAAGCCAAGTAGTAGTCCCGATACTATAGCTCCAGCCAGTGTTCCAGCAAGCGCGTATGGACCTAGAGTTAGTCCTACTACGAGAGGTACTATTATAGCAAGCAGACCCGGCACTACCAGTCTTTTGATAGCGTACTTAGTCACGACGTCTACGGCCCTACCGTAGTCAGGCTTCTCCTTAAACTCCAGTATCCCGGGTTTCTCTTTTAGCTGTCTCCTGATCTCGGATATTAGCTCGAAAGCAGAGTCACTAACTGCTCTAATGACTATTGACGTGAATAGAGCCGGGATAGCCATACCTATGAAGATACCGGACATCACGGTTGGGTTAAGTAAGCTTAGCTGGTCCATTTCGACCCTAGGTAGTATGCTCACGTAGGCTGCTAGTAGTGCTAGAGCCGTTAGAGCTGCGGAACCTATGGCGTAACCCTTCGAGATGGACTTCATCGTGTTACCGGCAGAGTCTAAGAGGTCCGCTACAGACCTAACATCTTCGCCTAAACCAGCCTGCTCAGCTAATCCTGCAGCGTTATCAGTGATAGGACCGTAGGCATCCGCACCGACCACAAACCCAGTTAGTGACAGCATGCCGACTGCCGCTAGTGACACACCGTAGATTCCGTACCAAAAGCCTCCGACGGAGGCCATGAGGTAGTACGCTAAGAGAGCTGCTAACGCTATGCAGACAGCAGGAATTACGACACTTATGAACCCGTAAGACATTCCTGACAGTATCGTTAGAGCTGGACCCATTTGAGACATTTCCGCTACTTTAATAGTGGGTGGAAGCCCTTTCCTCGTGAAGTAATCACTCGTGAATCCGACCACGACGCCCGAAACTAGACCGGCAACAACAGCAACCCACGCCCTAATACCGAGGTCTCCACCTAGTAGGTGCGTAGACACGAAGTAGCTGAATGCTGCGACGATAACTGCTGAAGCAAGGCTGGAGAGCGTTAAGGTTTGCGCTGGATCTTTAACTCTCCCGAGGAGGACTATGGCAACAGAAGCAGCAGAGGCCAGCAGTCCGGCTACTGAAACAGATATAGGTAGTATAGCGAAGTTGTACCAGCCGACAACACCTAGCGCTAGAGCTATGACCATGGTTGAGACTATGGCCTCAACGTAAGATTCAAATAAGTCAGCACCCATTCCCGCCACATCTCCAACGTTATCTCCAACGTTATCCGCTATGACACCGGGGTTCCTTGGGTCGTCCTCCGGTATACCTACTTCAACCTTACCCACAAGATCAGCACCTATGTCAGCAGCTTTCGTATATATCCCACCACCTACTCGAGCGAACAGTGCCACGGCTGAAGCACCGAAAGCGTAGTACACTAGGTCTCTAACAGTATCCTCAGTTAGTCCGAATATTAAGGAGAGTGCCGCGATGGCGAGAGTCCCTAAACCTGCTACAGTCAACCCCATGACGAGTCCTCCCTTGAAGGCTAGAGCGAAGGCGTCTTTCAGACCCTTCTTAACGGCTGCGTTAACCGTTCTCACGTTCGCTCTAGTAGCTACAGACATACCGAAGTAGCCGGCAATCATAGAGGATGCGGTACCGAGAAGGAAAACGAGGGGGGATCTCCAGGGTACCGACTTCCCGGTAAACAAGTTTACAGCGAAGATAGATACAGCAAGCACTGCGGATATTAGTGCTATAACTCCATACTGTCTCCTTAAGTAAGCACTGGCACCCTCCTTAATGAACTCGTGGATCTCGACGGCTCGTCCAGTACCTGCGGGATACTTCATGACGGATGTAGCTAAGTATACTGTATAAGCTAGTACTAGTCCACCTGCTACAGCACTCAGCACTAGTGCCAGCATACTTTAACCCTTTTTTAGCTGGTATAAAAGTATGCTTATAAGTTTTACTGAATCAAGTTTAAACAAGAAGATGATGACAGACCAGAGTTGATTGATGATAGACGCGCTCTTCTCTGAAAGTAGTCAGTGCTCGAGTCCTTACTTCATCGATCATGTTCGGCGGAGTCATCACCAACTAGTAACTACGTTCTTAAAGCACTTAAACCTTACAGTAACCAAGCACTTAGTCTACGGCATCTTACTCTCGATAGCGATCTGCGGACATAAAAAGCTCTTAACTAAACTCTCTTAGTTCCATACATTAGTTACGCAGACGTTTATCACCGCTTTCTTATAGCTGATATTGAGCTCACCTAGCGCAACTTTTAGGTTTCATATTTGTTCACATCTGTTGATATGGGATGAAACTCTCGCACTCCGTACGTAGTGATACGTGATGGGGGAGTCTAAGGGTACCCGATGAGAGCTTGAGCAGAGTGTGGGGGAATTATGTGGGGCGATGAAATCAATACAAACCAACATAAGAGCTAAACCCTTACACAGCTACACGTAAAATGCTTCCCTTTTCTAGTAGTACTTTCAAAGTAAAGCGGGAGTTAGAAATGCTAAACGTGCTGTAGAGTACAGCATTGAGCGACGGCTAGCTCTGAGAATGGCCGTACTTTCTATAAAGAAGGTTCTCATCTTGAGAGGACGTCGTATCCGTCTTTACATAGGTTGGACGCAAAACCTACCTATGCTGTTTCAGCGATCTATCACTGCGAGAAAGAGTTTCCAGGGCTTTTTTGATGTCCTCTGGTAGCTCGTGGCTCGATGTAATCGCAGTATCCGTGCAGACTGCGACGTGCTCTATATCGGCAGCGATTCTATCAGTAGTCAAATTGTGAACTACACACCTATACTTAAGGTGCTTTCTCCCTACTTCCTCTATCCACACGTAAACCCTCAAGGTATTGTCGAGCCTCGACGGAGACTTTATTTTCGCATTAACTTCAACTGTAGGAATAAACAAACCGTACTCGTGTATTAGCCTACTGTAACTAATACCCGCACTAGACAGCATGGCCATGAAAGCCCTCTCGCAAACTCTGATATAGTTTGTGTAGTGCATAACCTGGAGGTAGTCTGTCTCAGCTAGCTGGACTACGTAGTCTATAAAAAACGACGACTCCGGCACACTTTCCTGCTTAGATGCCTTGTCTTCTTGCTCTCGCATATTCTCTCGCAGAACTTCTAGTAACTCCTCAGGTGAAATACCTAGGTCTTGAGCTAGCTTAACAAGGTCTTCTCGAGCCTTCCTATCTGCCTCCTCCTCGCTTAGTCCATTGAAGGTATAGTGGTACTTAACTAAGTCGTAGTATACAGTAAGGTTGGCCAGAATACTTTCTCTATCTAGTTTCTCTATGACTACACCAGCATGAAGTAGCACTACATCTCCAGGTTTAGCCTCCTCTACCGCAATGAGAGCTCTTATAGTAGCTCCCCCAACTTCCACTTCACCCTCAACACCATCGACTCGGACTAGCTTAGCTAATACACCCCAACACACGTCACTACCCGATAGCTAACAGCATCCTTGACTTAAATAATACCTCGCTTGGTCGGCGAACCCTGGTCAGCTGGTTACACTATATGAGTAAGTGTTTTTAAAGTAAGCAAAGTCTCAGCATTTCCATGGTGTCTTAATGGATTCTGTCGACGTGAAAACCCAGAACCCAGCTAGGTTGGCACTCGAGTTACCAGACAGAGTTCTCGTAGTCGATAGGTTAACCGGTGAACTCATAGATGTGCTAGGCGACAGGCTCGAAGCTAATAGGTCTATAGCAAAAGCAGTAGCTATTGCCGTAGCGTCACTCTCCGCTCTTGAAGATGTTGTCGGAGGGAAGATCCTGAAGCTAGAGGTAGAGTACTCCGCAGGACATGCTGTCGCTCAAGTCGATGGAAACATCGTGAAGGTTAGCGTTAGAAGCTGGTAAACAGATAAAGCACTCTATTTAAGTAGCAGGAGCGCTATAGTCCTCATAAACATCCGCTTACTTACTGAAGAAAGGACCTAAAACATCATAAACTCTCTTACTAGCATATTTAGAGGAGAGCCTAGTTTAACTTAATAGCGAGTCAGTAAAGCCTCGGGAAACTGTTTCGCATTCTGTATTGGCTTATATTGTTTGATTAATGCGTGGAGGCTACCGTATGAGGTGGTTAGAGTCCCGTCAATGAGACGCAGGCCCTCCCCGGGATGAATCGAGGTGTGAGTACCCCTTGAACACCTCCGACTCAATGAATCTACGAACGAAATGAGGGAGAGAAGTGTTGAGGTAATGAGATGACCTAGTATGAGCTCGCATCAGAGCTAAACCCTGTGGACCAAGTTGAGTTCGAGTTCTTTATGTCGCTGTGCTTTTAGCACTAACCCTCATGTAATTACAGTTAATAACTCATGCTTTAAATAGTTATGCTCAAGTAATCATATAGGTGGAGTTGGCTGAGCACTGCGTCGAGTCTCTTTATAAAGAGAGAAGGAGGTAAGTATGTTATCAACGTTATAACCGAAAGATGTAAAGAGTGTGGCATATGTATATCAGTATGCCCCACGAAGGTCTTGGAGAGAGGTGACAGTAGGAACAAGCGAGGCTATAGGTACGTAGTTCCAGCTCGCCCGGAAAAGTGCATCGGCTGTAGGCTTTGTGAATTTAGTTGTCCTGATTTCGCAATATATATCGAGGCTGTTCGGCGATGAGGTACGAATACCTTACTGGAAACATAGCTATTGCCGAAGCCTCTATAACTGCTGGGTTAAAGTTCTATGCTGGTTACCCGATTACACCGACATCTGATATATTCGAGTACCTAGCTAAAGAGCTACCTAAGCACGGGGGTCACGTAATACAGTTTGAAGACGAAATAGCATCTATAAACGCCGTAATCGGGGCGTCTTGGGCATGTGCGAAATCGATGACGGCAACCAGTGGACCCGGGTTTTCACTCATGCTCGAGGCTCTAAGTCTAGCGGTTATAACGGAAACTCCGCTGGTTGTTGCCTACGTCATGAGGACCGGTCCATCGACAGGTGTCCCAACGAGGTCGGGACAGTATGATGTACTCCAAAGTACGTACGGTTTTCACGGGGGTCTCGTGATACCTGTTCTCGCTCCATCGACACCACAAGAAGCTTACGACTTGACGATACGAGCTTTCAACATATCGGAGATGTTGAGGACTCCTGTAGTTCTTCTTTCTGACGCAGTAATAGCTCATACCTATGGTAAGGTAGCTATAAGGGAGAGAAGTGAAGTAGATTTAATCGACCGCACTAAGCCCTCTGTGCCTCCCGATGCCTATAAACCTTACGACCCTGTTAACGGGTTAGTACCGCCTATGGCATGCTTCGGTGAAGGATACAACGTCTTAGTTGAGTCACTAACACACGATGAAAGAGGTTACTACGCACCAAGAACGGACGTACAAAGGAGGCTTATGTGGAGACTCTACAAAAAGATAGTAGAGAACTCTGGGAAGCTCTTCGACTACTCTTCGACGTACCTTGACGATTGCGATTACGCCCTCGTCTCTTATGGGTCAACAGCTTTAACAGCGAATGTCGCAGCTAAGTTACTCAGAGAGAAGGGATATCGTGCCTGCTCCGTAAAGCTTAAGACTCTTTTCCCAGTGTATGAGGATGGCATAGTAAACCTGTTGAGAGGTGTTAAGAAGGTGTTTGTGGTTGAAAACAACTTAGGGTTGTACTACAGAGAGCTCAGGGGTGTGATTAGAGATAAGGAAGTCGTCAGCGTACCTTTGATAGACCTCGATGTACCCCTACCGCAAGAAGTAGTCGAGGTGATTAAAGAATGGCTGTAGGACACCCGCTTGACCCATACCTGAGAACAGATAGAATACCGACGATGTGGTGCCCGGGTTGCGGGCTAGGGGTGGTATTAGGGACTTTACTTAGAGCTATAGACAGAAGGATAAAGGAGGGCCTACTCAAGAGAGAGCATATAGCCTTTGTTGGAGGGATAGGTTGTACAGCTAGAATGACTCTCTATCCTCTCTTTGATTCTGCTCACGTAATACACGGAAGAGCAATTCCGTTCGCTCTCGCAGTTAAGGTAGTCAAGCCGGAAATGAAGATGATCGTAGTTGGAGGTGATGGAGATATAGCCGCTATTGGTGGAAACCACATACTACACGCCATAAGGCGTAATGCCGATATACTTGTCGTAATGGTAAACAACATGATATACGGAATGACTGGCGGGCAGTTGGCACCTACAACTCCTAGAGGGCTCTACACTACGACTACACCCTACGGAAACCCTGAAAAGGAGATCAACATGGTGAAACTGGCAGCAGCTTTAGGGGCAAACTACGTAGCCAGAGGGTCGATTACCCACCCACACTTACTTGAGCAAGTATTCTATAAGGCTCTCGTAAAGCAGGGACTTGCGTTTATCGAGGTCTTATCGACATGCCCGGAGATCTTCGGGAGGCACATAGGCTTAAGAAACCCCGTAGACCTGTATACAGAGCTCAAGAAAAGAGTCGTAGTAAAAACTAAGCCGTCTGTAGACGAAAGCGATTACGACTGGGAGAAAGGCTTTGTCATTGGGGAGTTCGTTGAGAAAGACGAACCCGGGTATATAGAGATATATCGTAAGTACATTTCTAAAGCTTTTGGAGGTGGTGAAGAGTGAGGTTAGAAATACTGATCGCTGGACGGGGTGGTCAAGGCATACTTCTTCTAGGACATATTCTGGGTAGAGCAATAGCCAAACACACGAACCTCCATATCCTCGGAAGTGAGATATATGCTGCTGAAACACGAGGTGGTGACTCCAGGGTAGACCTTGTAGTAGCAGATAGAGAAGAAGATGCCGACTTTATTAAGGTAATGAGAGCCGACATAGCTCTATTCATGCACCAGCTTCAGCTAGACGCTTACAGAGACCTAGTGCGAGATGGTGCCGTAGTTTTTCTGGATAAGTCAAACGTTAGCAGTGTTCCGCAAAGGAACTGGAGAATCTACTTAGAGCCCTACACGGATATAGCTGAAAAAGAGATAGGTACAAGCAGGGTAGCAAACCTCGTCGCTCTCGGCCACATCGTTAAAGTAACGTCGATAGTTCCCCCAGGCGCTATAGAAGACGTGATTAAAGAAGTAGTGTCTAAAGAGTGGGTTGACATCAACATTAAGGCCTTTAGGTACTTTACACAGCGGTAGAGTAGAAAGCGCCACTAACGAGTTAGAGCATTAAGAGATCCAACGCCGAGTCAAAGATTAGGCTTTTTAGATTTCTTTAAGCTAGAAAAATGGTGCAGACAGTGGAAGGTAGTCGTATTGTAATTGCGTGCTTGATTTCAGCTCTACTCGTGGTTGCCGCACTACTATCTGCTGTGGCTATTGGTAGCGATGTACACCTATACCTTTATGGTGCAACTTGGTGTCCTCATTGCAGGTCTCTCGACCAATTCCTCACTCAAGCTTACCCAGGTAGCTATTCTTTCTGTAAGATTGACCTATACGAGGTCTGCAAGAACAACCTAGATAGTATTAGAAGCTTTTTCGCATCTAAAGGAGTGTCGTCGGAGTACTTAGGGTACATACCTCAAACTTACGTTACTAAGGATGGAAAATACCTCATCGCAGTAGTAGTGGGTGCTGTTACAGATGTCCAGTTTTGGCAGAATATCACTGCGAGAAGCCCTCAGGAGAAGGTCGTGTTCATAGTCCCTCCAAACGTGTACGAGATAAAGATGTCTTTTCAAGAACAGCAAGAGTTAGTAGCACTAATTACTAAATACACGGTGACGACTACGGCTCCCCCTAGTTCTCAGCAGATAGTCAAGCCCCAGCTTATAATTCCCATAACCCTCATCGCCACCGGAGTTCTAGTAATAGCCTACTCCATCTTTAGGAGGAGGAAGTAATGAGGCTAAGTCCACTACTCGCTTCTTCAACCATATTGTTCGCACTAGCTTGTTCGGTTCTTGCTTCTGGAGCCCATTCCTTAGGAATTCCGATCTCCTATAGGGGAATGCTAATTGGGTGTGCTGAACAACCTACAGAATTAGCTGGCGACCTAATAGCGCGCTTTGGTGATCAGGTTGTATACTTCTTCGGGCTGAGGGGGTGTCCCGAATGTATTGAAATGGAGAAATACCTAGGAAGCCTTCTTCCCAGCGGGCTTGCGTACGTAGACGTGCTAGAGAACAGTGATCTATTTACGAAGCTGCTGAGCTACCTTAGTAAGTATGTCGAGGAAGAGTATTTAAGAGAGGTTCCCATAGTTTTAGTCCGGAAAGGTACCTCAGTAGTAGCTATTTCGATTGGTTTATACCGGAACGACTCCTACTGGATGTCTGCTTTGCTTGGAGTAGGCTTGGGGACGTGTGAAGTAAGAGTCATCAAGCCGACGGGTCAAGACCCATTGAAGCTGGTAGTGGGGGCACTATTACTAGGGGCGGCGTCCGCCCTCAGCCCATGCGTTATCTACCTATATTCAACTCTTCTCTTCTCGTACGCAGCTTACGGTGCTAGAAAGTCTCTGCTAAAGCTCCTCTCGTTTGTGGTCGGACTTGGGATTGGGTACTTTCTCGTAATAATCGGTCTCTACAGCTTACTGTGGCTTTTGCGACCATTTACGTGGGTGTTTTTCCTAGCTTTCGGGTTGTACATGGTGCTACACTCTAGGGGAGTTCTTGGATGCCTTATAGGTGGTAGAGCCTGTCGCGATATTAGCTACCCCATGGGCAATAAGGTGTTCACAGTGCTGGGTAGCTTCTTCCCGGTTTTACTAGGAGTAGTGGCATCAATTAGTGCGACTCCTTGCAGTGCGGGCTACTTCGTTCTACTTCAATCAGCTTTCGCAGCCGACGCTGGTTCTCTGGTTAACATCGTAACCCTTACTTACTTGATGGCCTATGTACTACCCTACGTTCTCATCTCCATACTTTCAAGCAGGTTCCTCGGGTTAGTAGATAGGTTTATGAGCAAAGTTTCCGTTGTCGAGTTCCTCGGAGGTGTCGTATTGATATCCATGGGATTATACCTTGTTCTCAGCTCTTGAATACTTTCAACTCAGTATAGGTTCACAAAGAACCTGAGCTTACCGAAGAAATGCGCTGACCAATAAGGTTTGTCCTCAGAGGACTGAATTCTACTCAGATCCTACTTGCTCGATGAATGTAATTTTATAAATTTAGTTACCTAGAGTGGTTGGTGAAACTAATTAAGCTACTCGTACACGTACTCCTCTCTACAACTGCGGCAGTGTGGTTCATGAAGTGCGTTAAGTTAGGAGACGGTGTAGAACTACTTAACGCGTCTTTTATTGCTTCCCTCTGCTTGAACTGGTTTATTGATTACCTTGGCCACAAAGGTAGGTATAGAGCTCCGACGACTCATGAGCCGATCAATGCATCAGCTGTCTCAGCCTTGGTGGCAGTAGTTGTTGGAGCACTCTTTCTCTACGACGTTAAGAGCTATGTAGCGGTGTTCGTAGCGTGTGGAATTACGTATATAACTCACTTAGCGCTGGACCTAGCATCTGGTGGCATTTACGTAAGAAATGGGTCATCATTTGAGAGAGTTCGCATTGCGAAGCCAAGTAGGAGAACGTATGATGCTCTTAATAGCGTGGTACTGGCGTTATCGGTAGTTATGACCGCTATGTACTTACTGTCTAGCTGGTTTCAGCTCTAACCCTCAAACCTTTTAAGCGAAAGATCGAACACTGTTTATAACGTAACTTCAGCTCTTAGGAGTGGGTGTGAGAGTGTCGGTTGAGGAGCTACTCAGAGCCCACGGTAGACCCCCGAGAGAAGTTTACTTTGATAACGAAAACTCTGGCTATGTTCCGAGAGAGGTTGTTGAAGAAATGATCCCGTACTTTAACTCCATTGGCTACGGGCACCCATCTATTACGCATAAGCCGGGGTGGGAAGCCTACGAAGTTCTCTACAAAACAAAAGATCTACTGACTAAAGTCCTCAATGCCGAGGGCTTGGGTGAATTCGCTTTCGTACACAGTGGTACTGAAGCAAACAACCTAGCAGTTCTCGGTCACGCATTAGCCAACAAGGGAAGGGGTGGGAAGATCGTTGTCTCGGCAATAGAGCACCTCAGTGTCATCTACCCAGCAGAAGAAGCCGAGAGGCTCTTTGGGTTTAGGGTTGTTAGAGTCCCTGTCGATAGTGAAGGATTCGTAGACCCGGAGGTCCTCAAGGAGTTCGTCGACGGGAGTACGTCATTGGTCAGTATCCAGATGGTTAACCACGAGATAGGAACGGTTCAGAATATCTTCGAGCTCTCGAAGGTAGTTAAAGAAGTCAACCCTCGAGCTGTGTTCCATACTGATGCCGCAGACGCTTTTGGTAAGATACCTATAGACCTTAAGAAGCTCGAACACGTAGACATGGTCACCCTCAGTAGCCACAAGATACACGGTCCTAGAGGAGTTGGAGTACTATTCATTAGAGAAGGTGTTAGAGTTGAACCGGTCCTCAAAGGGCAGTTAAGTTACGAAAAGCTATGGCCTGGTGTAGAAAACGTACCGTTAATTGCTGGATTCAGGAAGGCTGTCGAGCTTGCGTATAGAGACTTCGATTTAAACGTAGCTAAGATGAGGGAAGCGAGAGACCTGCTAGTTCGAGGAATACTAGAGAAAGTGTCTGACGTCTTAGTTAACGGTCCGTCAGACTTTAGTATGAGGTCACCGGATAACGCTAACTTAAGCTTTCTGTACGTCGAGGGAGAAGCTCTCACGGTAGAACTTAGCATTAACGGTGTTTATGTGTCAAGCGGTAGTGCGTGTACCTCGAGAATCCTCGAGCCCAGTCATGTACTACTAGCAATCGGGAGGAAGCACGAGGAAGCACATGGGAGCATACTGTTTAAGACCTCGAGGTACCATACGAGAGAGGACATAGAGTACACCCTAGAGGTACTGCCGAAGGCTGTAGATAGACTTAGAGGCATAAGCACTATTAAAAAGTAGTACATGGATATTAGTAGCACTATAACGGCGTTAAAGATTTATTACGAAGCTAGTCGTACCTATTTGGGGGACAACGGTGAGTACTAGGATACCATTACCGTATACACCAAGAGTACTAGAATTGTTTAGAAACCCCAAAAACGTTGGCCCAATGGAGGACGCCGACATAGTCGAGTCAGCTGGAAGCCCAGCATGCGGTGATATGATCAGGTTGTACATCAAGGTCACCACGAGAGATGGTGAAGAACTAGTTGAGCGCGCTACCTTCGAAAGCTATGGATGTGCCGCTAACATAGCTGCTGCAAGTATTCTGACAGAGCTCGTGGTCGGTAAATCTATGAGAGAAGCCTGGAGTATTTCATGGAAGAACGTTGCCGACGAACTCGGGGGGCTACCACCAATAAAGTACCACTGCAGTATTCTAGCCGTTGGAGCACTCAAAAGAGCTATTAGGTCGTACTATAAGAAAGTAGGTAAGCAGCCTGATTGGTTACCCGAGGAGTTAACTCAGGAGGAGAGACAAACCCTCGAAGAGGAGAAAATGCTTGAAAAGCTCTATTCCGGCTATACTATTAAGGTTTCTCTTCCCAGAGGTGGTGGTAATGAAGTTACTAGACCTTAGAGAACTATCCAAGACCTGCTCTGATAACCCTATGGTGAGGTTCTTAAACGTCATCAATAGAGGTGAAGACCTGGAGATCCATCTTTTAGCTAAAAAAGAAGACCTACCGATAGGTATTCTGAAGCTTATAGCAGCTAAAAACGGGTACGACGTAATCGAAATAAAACTCGAGGAGTCGTACTACACGGCTAAACTAAGGAAGAAGGAACGTATGTAACCTTAAGGTGGGGTATTTATTGAGTAATTATCTCAAGAAGGAAAAGTTTAGACTTATCGGAGTAGACTGTGCGGCATGTATTTACTCTATAAGGAGATCTCTCGAGAAGTTAGGTGGGATAGTCAAATTCGAGGCTGACGTAGGTAGTGGAGAAGCGGTAGTAGTCTACGACTCTAGGCAGGTATCTACGAAAGATATAGCTAAAGCCGTGAGAGACTCCGGCTACGATATCGAAAAGAGGCAGCTTCAGGTCTTCATAGACCTAGAGGAAGCGGAGGTATCGAGTTTCGAAAAGTATGTCTCGAGACTAAGTGGTGTCGTAGAGTGTAGATATTCACCTGTAACTAAAGTAGCCGTGATCCTGTTTAACCCATACACGGTATCTGAGAGCGAGGTACTTAGCGAGATTAAAAGTAAGTTTCCCCAGCTTAGGGAGGCTTCCGAAGAGGTTGTCGAATTAATCGAAGAACGTGAGTCCGGAGGGTATGCCGGCAGGTTGGTGTCTTTCTTAGCCGGTTTAAGTGCTGTCGCATACCATAGCTTGCTCGCCTTCGGTGTCGTCTTGCCCCTATATGAGTACAGCCCCTACATGCTCTTCGTGCTTGCTACAGTAGTAATAGCGCTAAACCTAGATATAGTGTTAAGAGGACTGAGGTCTCTTTCTCGAGGAGTACCGACTATGGACTCTCTCATATCCTTATCCTCTCTAGTTACCTATATCTACAGTACTGCGGTTTTATCTTTCGCACCTAAACACGGTGAGGTGTTCTTTGAAGCTTCTGCTGGTGTACTAGGTTTTGTTGCGGCCGGTAAGTATCTTGAAGAGAGACTAAGGCGGAGAGCGTCTAGAGCTATAATGCGGTTGGCGGAGCTCGCAGTTAGAACTGCGAGGGTCGTAAACACTGATGGCAGTACTCAAGAAGTCGGTATAGACTCTGTTAAAGTCGGGGATACTGTTGAGGTAAAAGCCGGAGAGAGGGTTCCTGTAGATGGAGTTGTCGTAGACGGACAGGGATACGTAGACGAATCCATGTTCACAGGAGAACCTACACCAAAGCTAAAGACTAGTGAAACTCGGGACTCTGTTTTAGCTGGATCCTTGCTTGTTAGTGGCTACATTCGCGTAAGAGCGACTAGAGTAGGGGAAGATACTAGTCTATCGTACATAATTAGAGCTGTAAGAGAGGCTCAGTTCTTTAAGCCCAACATTCAGAGACTGGCTGATAGAGTAGTTGGCTACCTAACTTGGGCTGTCTTGTTTTTAAGTGCTGCGACATTCTGCTACTGGTTCCTAGTTGAAGGTCTCGGTGTTGGTGAAGCTCTACTCTTTGCGGTTTCAGTACTCGCAGTAACGTGTCCATGTCCACTCGGTATCGCTATTCCCATGGTAATCTCGCTAGCTTCAATCAAAGCAGCCCAACTAGGCTTACTAGTGAGGAGAAGTGACGTACTGGAGAGACTGCTACGAGTCAACGTAGCCATACTCGATAAAACAGGCACTCTCACTGTCGGTAAACCTAAAGTACTCGGGGTTACTCCATTGAACAGCTTTGACCCAACGATAGCTCTCGAGTACGCTTGCTCCGCAGAACTCAAGAGCGAGCACCCACTAGGGCAGGCCATCTTAGACTACTGTACTCACTATGGAATATCTCCTAAGTATGCCTCTGACTATATTCACATACCAGGCCTTGGAGTTATAGCTAGAGTTGGAGATAGTGAAGTAGCTGTTGGTTCCTACAGGCTCATAGAGAAGATGAACTCGAGCGGAACGGATAACATCGCGCCAGTAATCGAGAAGGTGTCTTCTATGGGTAGAACGGCTGTTGTAGTGGCTATAGACAAAACACCTGTGGCCGTGCTTGAGATAGGCGACGAGCTCAGACCTGAAGGTAAGTACTTAGTTAGATTCTTAGTAGAATCTGGAGTAAAGCCTATTCTAGCGACTGGAGACAGCGCAAAGACGGCGAGTGTCATAGCTTCAGAACTGGGTATAGACTCAATTTACGCTGAACTTAGACCAGAGGACAAAGTAGAACTTGTTGAATCTATTCAGTCTAGTGGTGCTAGAGTAATGTTCATCGGAGATGGAGTAAACGATGCTGCCGCTATAGGTAGAGCTTTTGTGGGAGTCGCTATGGGTCGTGGGTCGGATATATCCAAGGAGGCTGGAGATGTTGTAGTAATGAGTAACGACCTGTTTTCGATAGTTGAGCTGTTTAAGCTAGCGAAGATGTCCAAAAGAAAGTCTATGGAAAACCTCTTCTGGGCATTCGCCTATAACTTACTTCTCGTACCTATGGCTATGGGATTCTTCTACAAGAGTTTCGGGTTAATGCTTAGACCTGAAGCTGCCGCTATCGCCATGATCATGAGCGACATATCCGTAATTTTGAACTCTCTCACTCTCTTGAGGTGGAGACCTAAATAAGTCTGTAATTCAGCTATTGGGAAAGCATTAAAGCTTTCGCTCACTATTTAGGCATACCTATTGGTCCGTACTTGAGGTAGTACTCCGGATCTTTTTCAAACGCTTTCATGCAGTGTATGCTACAGAAGTAGTAGATGTTTCCTTTATAGACGCTTTTATATTTAGCTTTACTAGGGTCGACCTTCATCCCGCATACGGGGTCTACTGCTTCCACGATTTACCCTACGTGTACACCTAACTCAAGTATTTAAGTTGAATTTCAGTATTCATGTACTTAAACCGATAGCGCGGTGAATAAGCTAAACGACGTGACAGCTTAGTTTAAGCATTTAGGGTTGACGGTTGTTTAGTGCGTTAGGTTTTTGTGGAGTTTTGTGTTTGTGTAGGTGTTTGAGGTGAGTCTGGGCGGGATGGGGGTGATGCCCCAAGCCACTCAGGGATCGAGCTAGATAGGAGCTCCGTGCCGTTGGGCTCGAGTAGTGCCCACGACTTCCGCGTGGAGTAGTTGGTGGCCACAGTGAACTGCGGGCGGGAGGGCAACTCACCCTAGGAAAACCTACAGAAACCTAGGACGGGAAGTGGAAGTTGAAGTATCTGTTTAGACGACTTACGCCTTTGGGCGGATCTTCCATAGAACCAGTAAACCTAGGGTAGCTAGGACAACCGCTAGGGTTGTTGCTATAACCATAAGCGGTAGACCTGCTTCACCTACACCAAAGCATATAGGCACGAACATTATCAAGATACACCCACCTCCCGAGATACTTATGTCGCGGTTTCCTCCAGCTTCAAGAGTGGCAGTAAGCAGAGGTAGCAACACGGCTGTAAACGCTAGCGTGAAGCCTATCAGGATCAGCAGTAGACCGGCTTTAAACAAGCCTACTCTCACAACTAAACACCCCGGGAAATCACGAGGTAAAATAAGACCGAGAGTGCTAGTAGAGCTATAGCTAGTACCATGAGGAACTTGGTTATTCTCTCGCTTGTTCCCAGTACTATAGGTACAGGACCTACTACTACAACAGCTCCACCTTCAACGCGCTTCTTCTCAGTTCCCTCAGCTTCGCCTCCTAGAGCAGAAAGGATCATCATTATAGTACCAGCCAAAATGAGGGTGACAGCTAAAGCGATCATAGCTAGCATTATCTGTAAAGCCGGCATGGTGCTACCTACCCCCGTAAAGAACATGCTACACTAACTTAAATATCCTCGCAATGATGAACTAGCGACACGCAGAGTCTGATGCTACTCACGAAACTCGTACACTATGTAATCTTCTAGAAACTACGACGGCCCCAGAGGACAAAAATGGTGTCGCAGTCCTCACTCGACCTTGAGACTGCTGGATTCAGGTAGAGCAGATGAGAGTGAACTACATCCTCTACCCACTAGGTAAAAACGAAGAGAAGATGAGGCGAATTCACGGGTAGAAGTCTACCAGTTATCGTAGTCGAGGAGGATAGGGATAACATAGTCTACTTCAAAACCCGAAACTGTTGCCGGAGGTTATTTAGCTGTATCTTTCAGTATTTTTAGTACTTCTAGGAGCTCTGACAGTCCCAACTTGAAGAGTTCAGGTTTAATGCCTACACCGATCCTCATGTGTCCCTCCGAGCCAAAGCACTCACCGGGTGCTACGAGGATCTTACTCATCTCGTATATGCTATATGATAGTTTAAGAGTATCTTTAGTCCATGGGATTTTAACCCATGCGAAGGCTCCTGCTGCGTTAGGGTATAGTGTGAAGATATCACCTTTAGAAATCATCGACATAAGAACGTTTAGGTTCTCACTTACTATATCTCGTGCTCTTTTCTTAAGCGCAGCTATTACGTTAGGACTCAATACTCTTGAGGCTATTCTATCGCTCAGTATAGATGGTGATATACTCACATAGTCTTTAATGCTCCAAGCTCGATAGGCAAGGGTCTTAGAACCGGATGCTAGCCACCCTATCCTCAAGCCCGGGAGGCCGTACGCTTTCGAGAGTCCGGAGGTTGAGATAAACCTCTCTGAGTGAGATACTTCGGCGATACTATGCTTTGGCTCCCCTCTCTCTGTGCCCCAGTAGACTTCGTCGAAAACTAGAGTGACATCGTACTTCGAGGCCTCCAGGGCTAGCTCCTCGAGCTCTCTCTTACTCATATAGCTTCCAGTGGGATTATTGGGGTCGGTAACGAATACGGCCTTAGGTCTTACCTTCTTCATAAACTCGATGGCCTCATGGATAGGAAAGCTCCAGTTAGGCGGCTTCCTCCTTAAATAAACGACTTTAGCCCCGATCCACTGCAGAAGCCCGGCTACTTGCATATAGTTGGGAGTATCTACTAGCACCGTATCGCCTTGCGACACTGTAGAAAGCACTGCGAGAAGATTCGCTTCAGCCGAACCAGAAGTTACAACTACGTTTTCTGGCTCCACGAAGCCACGGTAAAGCTCTGAAATCGCCTCCCTTAGCTCTTGAGACCCTTTAGTCCACCCGTACCCTAGCTCAAGTTCGAATATTTCCTCTAAATCGACTCCGTAACTGATGAGGTCCCGAAGCCTTAGAGGATGCACCCCGCTTTCGCTTAAGTTGACTCTAGCCCTAGTCTCGTGGAGTGATTGCCACCTCTCGAGGCAGAAGATTGGTAGGTCTCCTATCAGTTTCCCAGTAATAGAATTTAGTAGGTCACGTGGCAAACACAACTTGACCCCAAGTGTAATGCTAGATAGTACAGTAATAAGCCCGCTTTAGCGCACTTGAACTAGCTACAGTACCTTCAATAATTGTGTACTAAAGTGCTGGTTTCCTAGTGAGACTAGGAGAAAGAGTTGTGGTAGGCAAGTAGCGCATCATACGTTAAGCTACATACCGTGTTTAATCCACTAACAATGAGAGTACTTCTTACTAACATAGCTTTCCACTAGTACTTAAGCCATGCTCAAACCCGAGCTTGAAAGCACGCAGGTCTCAGGCAGGTCTCAGGTTTTAAAGGCATATAGGCTTCCAGTAGAGCCCGCAGTTTTGTGCCTCAAGGCTGTTTTAGTTTTTCATGAAGGTTTGGAAGGTATGATGTAAGCTGCATTATCGTGTGTTGAGCCTGCCCACAATGTAGGTAGGTGGTAAAGACCTGAGGAGCGAGGCAATCAAAGTCGGTATGTGTGGTTCCCCCGTAGCTGTGAACCCGAACTAGATGAAGGAGATCTGTGGGTTGGGGCTATCCCGAACGAGTAGAGACCGATGACGTGGGCACTGATTAAAAGTCCCCCGAGGTCTGTGAAACAGAGGGCTTGCACTAAACCACATTAACTAACATGAAATCTGAATCCCGCAGACTAAAGAAGATTCGCAAAGAGCACTAGATTACCCTAAGTCGGTAGCTGTCGTTGGCAGAAGGATGGAGTGTGTTTTTAATAATGGCGTTTCCTATTTCCGCTTTACGGACTTCTTAGTTTTCCTCCTCATAGAGCTTGGGTAGAAGGTTACGTCAACATGGTATATCACATCAGAAATATCTCTGACTATGTTGATAATCCGTTTTCGGATTCTGTGTAGCTCTAGTACGGTTATATTAGGTTCTACTTCTAGATGGACTTCAACTACAGATAGAGACCCAAACCTTCTTGCGCTTAAGTCTTTTACTCTAGTCTTCGGTGTCTCAATGTATCTGAGAGCCGACCACACCTCCTTCTCCAACTTTAGGTCCCTATTCACTCCAAGAACTGTTTTTAGGTTGTCTCGTACAACCTCGAAGAGGCTGTGGACTACGAAGAGAAGTAAGATCAAGGTGAAGACTAGCTCTAGTGTGTAGCTACCTGTAAGCGTTGTCAGCACTATACCTACTGTAGCTATCACTGCCGCAATGAAATCGATTAAGGCATGAGTTGTATCGAACTTGAGTAGCTCTATTCTGTACCTCTCGAAATTCTTCTTCTGTATTCTATAAAGGTAGAAAGTTAGAACACCGCCAAAAACCGTCGCCAGTGACGCTGAGTAACCGGAGTACGATACCGAAGCTTTTTCAGACACAAACACCAGGTAGTTCATGAAGTAGTAACCGTAAACCAACAAAATAGCTAACGTACCGAGAGAAACTGCGAGAGCCTCTATGACAACCAGCGACCACGGGAACCTACGGCTAAGCCTACTCGCTAGAAATACTACCACTAGTAGAACGGCTTCGAGAAGTGTATCTACAACCCAGTGGAGCAGATCCGTCACTAATATGATGCTCCCAGTAGCCAGGAAGGCTATAAGGTCAACCACTACTCCAAAAAGAGAAACAGTTAGCGAAATAGAGAGTGCTCTAAAGGCCCCCTTAAGCCTCCACCTAAGGCTGTACTTCTCTCTAACGACCATGGTAACTCACCAAATCCGCTCTCTAAATCTCAGTCTAGTCTACCGATAGCAGCGGTGAAAATAAGTTGCAAGAACTACGACCCTCCTTCTCTTTTAAACTACAAGACGTAACCTAGCGCAAACCTAAGGAGTCAAAAAAGGTTCGGATACAGTATTTCCTAGCACAACCGTTTCCCGCTCTAGGTTTCTGTAGGTTTTCCTAGGGCGGGTTGTGCCTCAGCCCTGCGGTTCACCGTGGTCACCGACCACTCCACGCAGGGGTCATGGGCACCCTTCGAGCCCAACGGCACGGGGCTCACATCTAGGTGTCTCGAAGCACCTCTCATCATCACGAAGAAATCCTACAAAAACCTATATAAACCTAACACATCGAAACAGTTGCAAACCCTTACGATCCTTTATGAAATATTGAAATATTTAAGCAATCACGCGAGGCTTTGTTAAGCTACGACCTAAGTTCTAGTAAAGCAGTAGTACGTGTTTCAAGCTAGAGCGGTCGAGACTATCGATGAGTTAAGGTGATAACCAGAGAGTCTATAAAATAATAGCTTATAATAGATTTCACTACTTGTGGTCGCTAGGACGATATTCACCCTAGGTTATGACGCTCTTGAGCTCGAGTACCTAAAGAGTATTGTCTTGAGTCGTGGAGTAGAAGTTGTTGTAGATGTTAGGCGTTGGGGTAAGAGCATTAGGTTCCCCCGCTATTCTAGTACTAACCTCGAGAGAGAGTTTGCCAACATAGGAGTGAGCTACGAGTGGATGCCTAGCCTCGGCGGTTATAGAAGGTTCGGGGTCGATGTGGTCGATATTGGTATTGGTAGATGCTTCAAGTCTGAGGGATTTAGAGCGTACGCAACATACTTACTCACGTCTGAGGAGGCCAGAATGTCCTTAGAGAGACTCTTAGAGTTAGGTCTTAAGTACAAGATAGTTCTACTGTGTCGCGAGAAACAGCCCTATAGGTGCCACAGGAAGATCCTGTCCGATTGGCTCGTGTATAAAGGGTTTAGAGTTGTACACCTCATACCACCTAAGGAAATCGACCACAGGTTCACGAAATGCGCTCGGGTTATAAATGGAAGGCTTACGTACTTATGACTCTATGGGTCTAGCCGTAGAACCTCACTATCTCCTGCTGTCCGAGCTTCGTGTGCGATATCGTTGAGCACGCGTGAGTTACGGCTTAAAACTTTGTGCCTATATTAACGGCTATCCCTAGCTCTAAAAAGCGAAAGTAGGCTAAAACTAGAGGCTATCTTAGCCCCCATCCATCATTAAAGGAGTTAGAGAATCCTACTCGTACGTAGAGTATGAGCGATAAAGTCCATAATTCGCTCACGTTACCGATTTCCTACACTCCTTAGAATGGAGCTCTCGATGTGACTAAGAAAAAGTCGGCTACGACTTGAAAACTTCTCTTATTTCACGCGGCTTAGCCTATAACTGCCAACTCCTTTACCAATCTCCCGGTCTTGAACCTCTCTAGCGTTAGGTTTTTAGCGATATCTATGTACGGTCTTCCGTCGAGAATCCACGATGCAATGAGCTTACCTGTTACTGGACCCATCATCATCCCGTGACCACTGAATCCGGCAGCTATGAAGAGGTTCTCATATGGAGTCACCGGTCCGTAAATTGGGTGGTGGTCTGGAGTCATATCGTAGTAACCCATCCAGTACCTCAGGATGTTAACACTCGATAGGAACGGTAGGAGCTCTCTAAGAGGCTTGAGTATATGCGGTACGGCATCTATTCTTTGAGAGTATATAGAGGCTCTCGGAGTGTCCTCTAAGTCTCTAGCAAGTATCATGCTACCGTGCTCGTTTTGGGTTATATGGGGCGACCCGGGAGTGTCCCAGTCTATTATTAACGCTGGCCTAAGAGTTTCAGCATAAGGCTCTGTTACATACGGGTGTCTCGGTACATCTACGATTGGGACATCTACTCCAACCGTAGCTATTAGATCCCTACTATCTCCCCCAGCTGCTACAACCGCCGCATCGAATTCGACCGTCCCACCGCTGGTCTCAGCAGCGACAACTCTATCACCGCGCGGGATGAATTTAATCACTTTGGTGTACGGTACTACTTTAACCCCCAGCTTCTTTACCTTAATGTATAGATTAACGAAGTTCTCTATTATAGGCATTCTACCGGCTGTAGGATCAAACATTGCTCCGACTACTAGCTTAGTGTTAAGCCTTGGCTCTACACGCTTAACTTCTTCTACGTCTAAAATTCGTGTAGGGACATCGTACTGATGGTGGAAATCTACCAGCTTCTTAAATCCTTCGAGAGTTTCAGGTTTCCGCGCTACCCAGAGGTAGCCTCTCCGCTCAAGCTTAAACCCGAACTCGTCTTTTAGAGCGAACCACTCACGTAAGCTCTCCTTCAAAAGCACTACGTGCTCTGGGGATGTAAAGGAAGTTCTAAAGCAACCTAGGTTTCTCAGGGTAGCACCACTACCTGGATAACTTGAGTCAATTACGGTTACATCTTTAACACCACGCTGGACGAGCTCGTACGCTATGAACAACCCACTAATACCTGCTCCTACTATAAGGACCTTCATGACTTGACACCCTTTATGAAGTATCTAGCTGAAATAGGCACTATAGGTGGTCTTACCTTGTAGTTTAGTAGTACCTCATCTAATCCTCTCCCAGTAGCTCTAGCGAACATTCTCGCAGCGATCATGATACAGCTCCTACCCTGGCAGGGTCCAAAACCTAGCCTAAGGTACTTCCTCAACAGCTCGAAGTCGTCTATACCCATTTCAATCGCTTTCCTAATTTCGTCTGCGGTTACGTCGTTACACCTACACACTATAACAGTGTTACTAGACTTACTCACTTCTCTACCCATATAGCTCTCACCTCCATACCCAACCCCTTAGGTACTTTAACAGTGACTACGTATGTCTTATTTCTCTCCCAGACCCTAGTGACAGTCCCCCTCCCCAATTTCTCACCCGTCCTACTGAGTAAAGTTACTTCGTCACCAACCTTAGGTGCCGGGAGAAACTCGTGTGGTACCGTAACGTAGTCACCGTCCTCCTTGGAGAGGTCTACCACGAATGCCGCGAGACCGGGACATACCGCAACGCATACGCTGCAACCAGTACACTTATTCCAATCAACCATCGGCAAGTCTATTAGCTTCTCCATCTTTATTGCCTTCGTGGGGCAGTACGGAACGCATATGTTACACGGTATCATCTCAGGACACTCGAGTACGGCTACAGGTCCCTTCTTCAGCCTACTCTCCGGCGGTAGCAAGTTAAGTGTGCTAAGCTCTTCGAGGCTTATGACACCGGTTTTCCTGAAGGATGGAGTAGGCATACCCTACTCACCCAAATGAAACAGGAGGTGGGTTCACAGACCTTATTTTCTCCATCTCCTCCCTACTAACGGTTACCAGTTGCTTGCCGCGTCTAGCTCTAGCTAGGACCGGCGAGGCCCTATACTCATCCCATAGGAACCTGATCAACTTCTCCATCTCCTCTTCGGCTTTACTTGCGCGCGAACCATCAGATAACTTAGAGACTATGGATAGAGCAGCTATTTGACCTTCGATAATAGCTGTTGTAGCCTCTTCGATACCTGAAGCATCACCAGCTACGTATAGGTTTTTAACGGACGTCTCCAAGTCTAGTGTCCTGAGAGGAACTAAGCCACCAAGGTCTGGAGACCACTTCATCGCAGCACCACATTGGGCAAAGAACCTATTGTCCGGCTCGAGCCCTATCGCCAGCAAGACAAGGTCGACTTCGAATCTCTTTTCGGTTCCTGGCACCGGGTTGAAGTTATTATCAACTGCTACAACCTCAGCCTCACTTACCTTACCGTTTCCATAAACAGCTTTAAGTGTGTGTTGAAGCAGTATAGGAATCCCGTATCTCCTTATCTTCGCAGCATGAACAAACCAACCCCCGACCTCAGGGAGTATTTCGACTACTGCCTTAACCCTTACTCCTGCTTGAAGCAGCTGGTAAGAGATTATAATACCGACGTTACCGGACCCTACGACAAGAGCACTATCTCCAGGCCTAACACCGTACTCGTTCATAATAGTCTGAGCTCCTCCAGCACCTATCACACCCGGTAAGTCGTTGTTTATGAAGTCGAGGTATCTTTCCGTAGCTCCAGTAGACCCTATTACGGCTTTCGGCTTAACTACGTAGTGCGCGTTTTTGCCGGAAACCCCGACGACGCCTCCTCTAAACACTCCATAGACGACGGACTGCGTTAAGGTCTTTATCTTCTCATTAGAACCTATCTTCTTGATGTATTCTTCAGCTATTTGGAAGCCCCTCATGCCACCAAATAGCTCCACGTTTCCAAAGAACTTGTGTGTCTGCTTAAGGAGCTGACCACCTAGTCTAAAGTGCTCGTCGACGACTAGTACGTTATAACCGTACTCAGCTACCTTAAGAGCAGCAGAAAGACCCGATGGTCCACCCCCTACAACCAAAACGTCTGTCTCGACTTCGTAATTCTCTACGTTACCCAGGTCTACTTGCTCTGCGGGTGGGCTAACCCACCCTCTCTGCCTTTCTACAACGAGTCCGTCGGCCACAGGCTCCCTACAGGTCTTAGTGTTGGGGACTCCGTTGACGATCATGAAACAGCTACTGCACTTACCGATCATGCAGAAGGGTCCTCTCGGTCTACTAAAGCTAGAGCTCCATGAGAGTGTGTCTACTCCAGCCGCATAGAGGGCTATAGCTATGCTCTCTCCTTCGTAAGCTTCGACGGGTTGTCCCTCAAAGAAGAACGTTACCTTCCTGCCGCGTCGGAAGGATAGTATTGGGTGTTCCCAAATCCTTCTATCCTGCGGCGAATTGAATCACCAATTAATTCTGCAAGCTGTTGGTTAATAAATAGACCTTTCGTAAATGGAAACGCGTATATAAACCCTTTTTACAATATCTAAATCGAGGTATCTCCACATGTCTAAGCCCGTGGAGTCTAAGCCTTTAATAGCTAGAACTCTTGAGCGGGCTTGGAGCAGCTTTGCATTATTGATGACCGCTGTTGGGTGGTCTGTAGGTGCTGGAAACTACTGGAGGTTTTCGTGGAGAGCCGCTAACTACGGAGGAGGAAGCTTCCTCTTAACGTACTTGATATGGCTAATAGTAGTTGCGTTCCCGCTCGCAGTGGCGGAGTACGCTATTGGTAAACTCGGTAGAGGTGGTCCTATTCATGGACCTTACAACCTCGCCGAGAGGCATAAGAAGTGGGCTGCCTTCGGGGGTATGTGGATGGCCTGGGCGGACTTCATGATCATGTGCTACTACTGGGTCGTTACTGGGTGGATATTCTACTACATGCTTCACGCAATAGCTGGAACCTTCTTTACGCCAGGGTTTGATGCTAGTGCGTTCTGGAGTGACTTCGGCTTCACACCGGCATCTCTAGGTGTTGGAGCGTTCATGATATTCCTCAGCATAATCGTTACGGCATTCGGCATCAAGGGAATAGGTCAGGTCGCTAGGTTCATGTTCCCGCTTCTATTCATATTTACAGTCGGTTTAGCCATATTTACTGTTACCCTACCAGGCGCAGAAAAAGGACTCGAGTTCTATATGGTGCCAAGGCTTGAGGCTTTAGGGGACCCATCGACTTGGATGCAGTCACTATCTCAGGTTATATGGAGTATTGGGATAGCTTGGGGCTTCTTCATATGTGCTGGTGCGTGGATGAGGAGAAATGATGACCCAACTTTAACAGCTTTTGGTAACGTTGTGAACGACTCAGCTGTTGCGTGGATGGCGGGTACAGCTATCATACCGCTGATATTCGCTATTTCTGCTACTCCCTTTGAAGACATAAAGCAGGCGGGTACGGGTCTCGCTTTCGTAGTCTTACCTCAATTATTTAGGAAGATGGGGGCTGCTGGACACGTTTACGCAGCGTTCTTCTTTATCGCGTTCTGGTTTGCTGCCTTTACAAGCTTAATAACTATACATGAAGTAGCTCTAAGACCTCTAAAAGACTTCGGCTTAAAGACCTGGCAAGCAGCTACGATAACCGGAATCCTCGCGTTCTTCTGCGGCATCCCCACAGCTCTCAGTGGTGACTGGCTAGACTACTACGACACCGTCTGGGGCGTCGTCGGCTTGTCGTTAGGTCTCGTATTCATAGCACTCATAACATCGTACTTTACCGACGCAGCTAAAATAAGAAAGGGGTTAGCAGACATGGATATAAAGCCCTTCATAAAGCTCGGGAGTTGGTGGGACGTAATGCTCAAGGTAAACATAGTAATTCCGATACTGTTCTTCGCATGGTGGATAGTCTATGGAGAGTGGATTAGAGGTTGGGGAGCAGGTTTACACACGTACTACACGTTCCCAGGAATGATCATATTGATAATAGGTGGCTTTATAATGTACTTCATAGTCGCTAAGTCTATAGAGAAGCAGGTTGGAAAGACAGGGTGAGATGCATGGCCTGGGTGGTGTTCTTCATAATTGCTTGGCTCTTCGTCATAGCCTCGTTCTATACATGGTATAAAGCAGTAGAAAACGAGAAAAAGATAAGAGAAATAGAGAAGGGGTGAGATAATGCCCTCCTTCCCCTTCGATCCTGTGCTCGTAACCGTAATTTCACTAGCGACAACTGTAGCCTGGCTTCTTTCAGTATACTGGGCATCATCTAAAGGAGCAAAGTCTTGAGATAGAGTGTGGATATTCTTTTTTAAGTACAACTAAAGCCTAATTCATCTTTTAAACATCGAGGACTTCACTAACTTTTTTGTTTTTAGCTACATATTAATTGGCGTAAACATGAGGTCTTTGAGTTTTATTGAGGTACACAACTCCGGAATGCCTGTTAGGATAGTGTTTGCTCCAGGTGTTCCAGGTAGCAACATGAAGGAGAAAAAGGCTTACTGCGAGAAAAACTTAGACTGGATCCGCAAGCTACTAACGTATGAACCGAGAGCTTCGAGCAGTTCATACGGAGTTCTCGTAACCAACCCTAACAGTAGCGAGGCTCACATTGGTGCCCTCTTTTTTGACTCAAGCGGTTGGCACGATATGTGCGGACACGCCTCCATGGGTTTAGCCTGCTACTTAGTTAGAAGTGGGCTTGTCAGCCGCGCTCAGGGGGCTACGGAA
The DNA here is from genome assembly GCA_030550455.1 of Thermoproteota archaeon. GTDB lineage: Archaea > Thermoproteota > Thermoprotei_A > Sulfolobales > NBVN01 > DRZP01. The sequence continues at coordinate 42,515 of JAUQPH010000006.1, read as the reverse complement.
ATCCGCTTGGAGACACCGGCTGGTATAGTAAAGCTGTCCGTCGACCCCTCCGGTAAGGTCACTCTAGTTAACGTACCATCATTTGTTGTAGGAGACGCTAGAGTTAAATCATCAAAGTTCGGCGACCTCACCGTTCACCTAGCATACGGTGGTAATCTATACGGCATCGTAGACCTTGACGAACTCGGAATTAACTGGGATTCTATAACCATAAAGGAGCTGGCCGAGCTATCTGGAGAACTCTGGATTAGAGTATCAGAGAGTGCTAAAAGCCTGTGTCCCTACGAGCTCTATGGATTTCGTTTCTCTAAGAATATCTCTCTCAAACCACTAAGGTATTACGGGATACTGGTCTTCGGAAGCCCGCAGAGACCCCTCCTAGATAGGTCACCCTCTGGAACGGGTTCTTCAGCCCACCTAGCATACCTCTACAGCAGAGGCTTCGTGAGAAAGATGGAGTTTGTAGAGTTCGTTAGCGCTATAGGTACAACGTTCTTGGGGAGGGTTGTAGGTGAGACAGCTTTCGAAAAGTGGAACGCTGTAGTACCTGAAATATCTACAGCAACCAGAGCTTGCTATATAACTGCGTACACCACGGTTGTCCTGGAGCCGGATGACCCATTAGGAGAGGGCTTTACACCGCTCCCCATATAGTTGACATAGGTAAGCAGCAACTTAAGCCATAGCTGTTAATAGCTTTCCTATACCTCCGCTTTCCCCACTACATTACTCTCCCGTTTCTCTCCGCAAGCCCGATGTAACTTTAGTTTTTCTAAACTCGCGAATTCGCATCATCCGTAGCCTCGTTACTGTCACTTAGCCGCGAATAGCGAGCGTATAGTGACTTTCTCCTTCTGCGAGCATTTAATGGAATATACGAATCTTTGAAACCAATTCTCACTATTTTATTATTATTATGTCCTTATTAAAATACTTAAATACTCAATGCCGCTTTATAGTGGTGGTGGCGCCTTTGAAGCACACCGTATCAAGTCTAGAGAGGGCTCTAACCGTACTTATAGCAGTCTTAATCATTGGTTCGGCTATAGCCTATGTGTACGCCGGGGAAAGCGCTAGGGCTCTCAGAATAACGGCTGAAACTTATGATAGATGGTTAAAGCCCTGTACATGCTACGGGGGTACGCTTAGGGTAGCGCTCCCAAGCGATATAACAACTCTTAATTGGTGGGTTGCGGGAGCTTCATGGGATCTGCTGACTCTAGACCTTATCTACGATAGACCCCTCAGGATAGTTAACGGGACTTTAACGTGGGAGGTTGCTGAATGGCTTGAGTATAGCTCTGACTACCTTGTTCTAACTATGGGCATTAAGAAGGGGATCAAGTTCCACGATGGAGTAGAGCTGACGGCTGAAGACGTAGCTTTCACGATTAACGTATTAGCTAACAAGACGTGGACTTACTACCACGGCTACTTTACCTCCGTAGACAGAGCTGAAGTTGTCGATAAGTACACTCTAAGGATAGTCTTCAAGCAACCAGACTCTCAGTTCGTACTTAACTCACTAACAGTCATTAGAATAATGCCTAAACACATCTGGGAACCGCTCCTAAGCTCGATGGGTGATGAGCTCTCTAAATACTCACCAAAGCCAACAGAGTTAATAGGTAGCGGTCCCTTTAAGTTCGTTGAGAGAGTAGCTGGACAGTACATAAAGTTCACTGTCAATAAGGATTACTGGATGGGTAGACCATGTATAGACGAAATACTGCTCATACCGATTACTGACGTAAGCATAGTCATACTAGGAATTCAAAGAGGTGACTTAGACGTATACGCTTGGGGTGTAGATGCTGCTGTCGTTCCTACACTTCTCGCAAACCCGAACGTTGGAATACATGTTTACACTTCAGAGTTCTTCTACCACTGGGGTCTAAACAACCTCGTTTGGCCGCTCAATATATCTAAGTTTAGACTAGCTCTCTCATACGCAGTCAACCGAGAGGCTATAATTAGAGACATACTACTAGGCTACGGCATCCCCGGCAGTCCAGGCGTTGTAGCTCCCGTAGGATCGTGCGCTCCCTGGTATAACCCGAACGTTGAAAAACTAGTCTACTACGACCCAAAGAAAGCGAACGAAATACTCGATGAGATAGGCTTTACAGACAAAGACGGCGATGGGTGGCGCGATGGACCTAACGGTGAACAAGTAGTCATAGAAATATACTCTCCAACGGCAGGTTACGACCCGATAAGAGCGCGAGCTGCCGAGTTCATTAAGTCAGATCTAGAGAAGATCAAGGTCAAAGCAGTAGTTTACTACTACGAGTGGGCAGCTCTCTGGCCACTCATCAGAGAGGGAAAGGTTATGTCCTGGCTCCTGGGCAGCGGCTGGTCTCCAGATATAGGCTGGCTCAACTTCAGGTTTAGGAGTAGACCGGAGGGTGCTGGAAACTGGGCTAGGTACTCTAACCCGGAAGTAGACGCCCTAATAGTAGAGCTACTCAGCACGTTCGACTTCGAGAAGCGAAAGGAGCTTGCTTGGAAGATACAGGAAAAAATAGCTCTCGACGCCCCTATCATAAATCTTTACTACAGGTCCTATCCGAACCCGTATAGAACGGATAAGTTCGAAGGCTGGTTCTACGATACAGCAGACAGCGTCTTCAATAGAATAACTGTGCTCAGGCTTGGTCTAAAGACGGCCGTGTGTCCAACACCAGTTACTCCCACTCCTACACCTACTCCCACACCAACACCTACTCCCACATTACCTACTCCAACTGTAGCTACCGTAACAGTAACTAGAAGCTTAACTGTAACAGTAACGCTAACACCTACCGCTGACTACACTTGGATTGCTATACCAGTCGTACTTATCGTTGTAGTAGCTATTGCTATTGCCCTACTATTGACGAGAAAGAAGTAGCTCGCTCTAAGCGGGGTATAAACTTGAAGGCCTTTTTAGTTAGGAGAGCTTTTTCCTCTGTTATAACCTTCATAGCGATTATAACGATAGTGTTTCTTCTAGCTAGAATGACTGGTGACCCACTCGCAGAGCTAGAGAACGATCCGAGGATCTCTCCAGCGACTATAGCCGCAATCAGAGCGTCCTTCGGGTTGGATAAACCTCTCTACCATCAATACTTAAGCTACTTACTGAACCTGTTTAAAGGTGACTTCGGTTATTCTTTTCACTATAAAGAGCCTGTTATGAGCGTGATAATTCAAAAACTGCCTTATACATTAGCTCTGCTAATTCCCTCAATAACACTATCCAACTATCTAGCTTACTTAGTTGGAATTGAAATTGGGTGGCGAAGAGGGAGTAAGCTAGACTCGGTGTTCATGAGCATCTCAATGTTCATTAGGTCTACTCCCTACTTCTGGCTAGCGATAGTGTTTCTCTACGTATTCTCTGTGGTACTAGGAGTTACACCACTCTTTGGTGCTGTAACCCCGGGTAAGAGGTTTGAGTGGTCTCTGGATTGGCTGGTAGACTATTTATGGCACTACATCTTACCATTTACTGTCCTGACCTTGAGAGGGTTTTTAGCGGAGCTAATATATGTTAGAAACGTTACTGTAGATGTCCTAGCTGAAGACTTCGTCGTAACGGCCGTAGCTAAAGGTCTCCCGGATAAGTATGTAAAGAGAAGGTATGTAGCTAGAAATGCCATGCTACCCATAGTGACAGTACTAGGAATGAGGTATGCGTTTATCATAGATGGAGCTATACTAACTGAGACCGTGTTCTCGTATCCGGGCACTGGTAGGCTAGTTTATGAAGCGATATTCAATAGAGACTTCTGGCTACTCCAGGGAGCCGTAGTGATAATAGCTGCTAGCGTTATCATCGTAAACTTCATTATAGACGTACTATACTCGTACTTAGACCCTAGGGTGAGGTATAGATGAAGTCTGCCCGAGTTCTGAGCTTAAAGAGCAAGCTGAGGGAGTTTTGGTCTGTATATAAGAGAGATAAAGCTGCCGTTGTAGGACTAGCCATCTTCCTGATTATACTAGCTGTCGCCGTATTCGCAGACTACATAGCACCATACAATCCCTACCAGAGAGTAGGACTTCCGTACCAAAGACCGAGCTGGAAACATCTTCTCGGAACGAACGACATCGGGCAGGACATCTTCAGTGAAGTAATATACGGCACTAGGGCATCCCTCTTTATAGGCTTTTTAGCTGCTATTAGTGGAACTGTGCTAGGTACTTTAGTAGGTCTGTTTGCTGGCTATTACGGGGGGAAGATCGACGAGATATTGATGAGGATCACGGATATATGGTTATCCATACCAACTCTGCTGTTCTCAGTATTCCTAGTAGCAGTTATCATTAGAACCGGTGGAATCCCGATGTTCTACTCGGTTATACTGGCAATAGCGCTGACTTCCTGGCCTCCGGTAGCTAGACTAGTTAGATCCGCTACTCTATCCATTAAGGAGAGGCCGTACATTGAGTCGGCAGTAGCTCTCGGTTCTTCGGCCACGAGGATAATGTTTCGACACATTATACCTAACGTAGCGCCAATCATCCTCGTAGAGGTAGTCGTTAGAACAGCTATGGCTATGCTCACGGAGGCCTCACTCAGCTTCCTAGGACTAGGGGACCCCACTATCAAGAGTTGGGGAACAGTGCTCCACTTCGCCATGATCAAGAATGCCCTAATACTAGGTCTATGGTGGTGGTTCTTACCTCCTGGGATCATGATAGCAGTAACAGTCATGTCGGTGATGATGATCGGTAGGGGGTTGGAGATATACTTTAACCCGCGATTAAGGAAGTATTAAAGTCCTTCGCAACAGATTTCGGTTTTTGTCTAGCTTAAATCTTAATCTTCTTCGTTAATTATCTGGGTGTCTAGGTGTGAGCATACTCGTTGTTGGAAGCACGCACATGGACTTCTATATTGTGGCGCCTAGGCTACCGCAACCGGGCGAGACGATCAAGGGTGGAGCTTTTTTCGTGAGACCGGGTGGTAAGGGGGCTAATCAGGCAGTAGGGTGCGCTAGGCTGGGCGCTACAGTCTATCTGGTTAGTGCCGTCGGTAAAGACCACTTAGGTCTTTCAGCCATCGAGGCTCTTAAGTCTGCCGGAGTCGTAGTAGACTACGTCTACGTAGATGAGTCTAGACACACTGGAACGGCTTTCATAATATTGAGTAAAGAAACTGGTGAAAACATGATAGTTGTAGCTCCAGGAGCTGATGAGTCGGTCAGACCTACGCATGTCGATAGAGCTTTAGCCGACATCTCGCATAGCGTGAAGATAGTTCTAGTCCAACTGGAGATACCTATGGAGACAGTTTACTACACTCTCAGAGCAGGAAAGAAGCTGGGCGCTACTACTATCCTGAACCCGGCTCCAGCACAACACATAGACGAAACTGCTCTAAAGTACGTTGACGTTATAACACCGAATAGGGTTGAAGCTTCACAGCTATCGGGTGTGGAAGTTAGGGATGTTGATAGCGCATTTAAGGCTGGAGAGGAGATCATCCGTAAGGGGCCTAAGATAGCTGCAGTAACTCTTGGTGCTCTAGGAGTTGCTGTAGTTACACATAACCGAAGGTTTCACGTTCCAGCCTATAGAGTTAATGTAGTAGACAGCGTTGGAGCTGGTGACGCATTTAACTCGGCATTAGCTGTAGCCCTCTTAGAAGGAAGAGACATATTCGAAGCAACGAGGTTCGCTACCGCTGCGGCAGCCCTCAAGACAACAAGAGTTGGTGCACAAAGTGTACCTACTAGGCAAGAGGTCGAGGATTTAATGAGGTATGGTGGTGTTTAAACTGAGCTCAGAGATCGTACTAAGTACTAAAGGGATCGTTAAGGAGTTTCCCGGTGTTGTAGCTTTAAAGGGGGTGGACTTCGATCTAAGGCAGTCGGAAATACACTCGGTAGTTGGACAGAACGGTGCTGGGAAGTCGACTTTAGTGAAGATACTTTCCGGGGTTTACACTCCTACTAGAGGAGAGATCTTCGTTAGAGGAGTGAGGGTGAGGATACGGAATGTCAGAGATGCCAAAAAGCTTGGCATAACGCTGGTACACCAAGAGGCTACTCTAGTACCAAACCTGAGCGTTGCTGAAAACATAGCTTTAGCACTCTACGGTGTACGTGGAACGGTTTTCGCAAGAGCTAAAGAGAAAGAGCTTCTAGAGCTAGCTAGGAATTACCTAGAGTTAGTAAAGCTCAGGATAGACCCTAGGTCGAAGGTAAGAGACCTCGGTGTTGGAGAGAGACAGCTTGTGCAGATAGCTAGAGCTATAGCGGAAAACGCAGACATAATATGTTTAGATGAGCCAACTAGCCCTCTCACAAGTATGGAAGCTAAAGTTCTTTTCGAAGTGATGGAAGAACTACGTAAGAAAGGTAAGTCTATGGTATTTATAACCCATAGAGTAGAAGAAGTATTCCAAATAGCTAATAGGGTAACCGTGCTGAGAGATGGCGTTAAAGTCTTTACCGAAGACGTTTCAAAGACGAGCCCATACGAAGTAATCAAGCACATGCTAGGTAAAGAACTCGAAGAATTCTATCCTCCAAGAGTAGAGGCGAAGTCCCTCAGTAGAGTATCACCTAGACTACGAGTAGTCTCTCTTACTACGGCTTCCAACGGTAAGGGTGTTAAGCTGGAGGGCGTATCCTTCGATGTATATCCCGGAGAAATTCTAGGGGTTGTGGGGTTGCTGGGATCCGGTAAGACGGAGCTTGGAAAAGCTCTCGTAGGTGCGCAGAGAGTAGTATCAGGAGAGATCTACGTAAACGGAGTAAAAGCGACTATAAAGAGCCCCGTGGACGCCCTAAAGCTAGGTATATTCTACATCCCGGAGGATAGAAGGCGGGAAGGACTGGTTACTCAGCTCACGATATCCGATAACATAGTGTTGCCGAAAGTTTTCAAGACATCATCTATGAGCTTGATTAGGCAGGCGCAAGTCGAGAGGAGTATTGCAGGTAGGTGGATTAAGTCGCTCAGGATAGTTCCATCGGATCCTAGCTTTAAAGTCGCTAACTTGAGTGGAGGTAATCAGCAAAAAGTTGTAATAGCTAAATCGCTTGAGACTGGGGCTAAGATACTTATTCTCGATGAACCTACTTTCGGAATTGATATAGGGACAAAAGTTGAGATAAGAAAGCTTATAAGGAGTCTAGCTAGTGAGGGTTACTCTATAGTCCTACTTACTAGCGACGTCGATGAAGCACTAGCTTTATCAGATAGAATCCTTGTTATAGCATCTGGAAGAGTTACTAATGTAATGGAGAACAGAAATCTAAGTAGAGAGATATTGATAAGTATGCTCGGTGGTCAGGTTGGTTAGCACCCCACGTAACCTAAGGGAGATACTTGGAGCAGTGACTAAGTACGAGTTGGGAGGACCTCTACTAGCTCTCGCACTACTAGTAGCAGCCTCTAGCGCTCTTTCTCCGAGGTTTCTCGAACCTTACAACCAGAGGATACTCCTGCTACAGACAGCTCCACTCGCATTGATAGCTTTGGGGGAGTCGATGATAATCCTTATGGGCTCTATAGACCTCTCACCGGGGTCAACGATGGCTTTAGCTGGAGTAGTCTCAGCAGCAGCATTTAGAGTTTACGGATTTCAACTACACGCTTCTCTCGCTATCGGAGCTCTAGTAGGGTTAGCTGTAGGGGCGGTTAATGGGTTGCTGGTAACCAAAGCACGAATTCCGTCTTTCGTTGCCACACTCGCTTCTTTGGTAGCGGGTAGAGGACTCGTTTTAGTGTTAACAGAAGGACAACCCATCGTAGGACTCTCACAGTATAGAGTGCTCACCATAGAGCTTGTCGGGGTACCGGTCATGGTGTGGTTGTTCATATTGTTTGGAGCTATAAACTACGTACTACTTAAAAGAACTTCTGTAGGTTTGCTGACGTATGCGATCGGAGGTAACGAAGAAGCCGTTAGATACTCTGGTGTTAGAGTCGATATAGTTAAGCTAGTAAACTTCTCACTAGCCGGAGGTTACTACGCTATTGCCGGGCTAATGATGAACGCTAGACTAGAGGTAGCCTATCCGTGGACCGGGTGGGGTTACGAACTCGATGCGATAGCTTCATGTGTTCTAGGGGGTATAATGCTGTCAGGAGGTGTTGGTAACCCCCTCGGACCAGTCGTTGGAGCATACATGCTGACGCTATTAACTAACGTCTTAATCCTCCTAGGTGTAAACCCCTACCTTCAGTGGGTTGTCAAAGGGGTTGTCTTAGTAACGGCTGCCGTGGCTTTAACTAGGGGAGTAAGATACGTCAAGTAAGCGCTCGATTCATCCTAGAAGTGTTTGCTAGAGTTTACTTTAGCTAGACCTGGAGTGCCTCGTGTAACTGTTTCGGTTTCATATCTGTTCGCATTGGTTGGTATATGAATAGAAACGCTTACAAGTATCACGTGCGTAGTGATACGTGGAAGCGGTCTCGATAAGGGGTAGAGATCCGCTGCGATGCCCTAGACAACGGCTTTCCTCGAGACATCTAAGATGTGGGAACTGGGGGTGGCCCCGAACACCCCCGAGCCCGATGAGGTCCCGAGCGGAATGCGGAGGTACAGAGATGAGGCAATGAAATCAACCAAATATAAATTATAAACCTATATAAGAGCTGGACTCCTACTTCAGGAGTCTCTCTATCTTAATACCCTTAGACCTCAATCCATCTACTATAGACTCGAATACTCTACGGTCAACCCCCAAAAGCTCTGGAGGTACTAGACCACTCGGTATACTGCCTTTCACTAATAGCTTAGTGACTTCGACTGCTGTGAAGCCGGTTACTCTAGCCATCGAGGTATGCCCTTCCGATGCTTCGTCGTAGAGAACATACCTAATCACCTCACCCCCGGTCTCCCCGAGTACTTCCATTATCGACATATCAGCAACTTCGTAGGTCATGTGAGGTGCTATGATCTCGAGGGTCCGTCCTAGGTGCTTGCTGTCGAAGAACCCGAGCTCTTTAAGCACTTTCATTCTCATCAAATGACCAGGCCATCGCAAAGTATATTCTACCATGTTTTTCGCCCTAATTGTGTGTAGCATTGTCCTAAGTCCGTCCGTCGGAAACCTCTCCAAGTCGAAACCGAGGATGCGCACTCTCTCAATAACACTGAGTGGGTCTATGGATACTAAAGCACCGTCCTTAACTATTCTAGCAGGTCTTAGGTATTCGTCTATTAAGTCAGTCAGAGAGAAAAGAACGGCGTGATATAGGGGTGGTTTAGGCTCTTTAGGTAAACCCCCTACGTTTACTTCAACATTATCGAGGTCTCCTAGCTCACTCTGTATCCTACCAACAACCATGTTACTAAACCCTGGAGCAAAGCCTGCGTCAACAACTATCGTGACTCCAGCTTTTTCTACAGCCTCCCTCAGTGGGATCGGGTCTTCCGGCATAAACGATATGTCGACTAGGTCCTTCCGCATCTTGATACACGCCTGCAACACGTTATACCCTAAGCTACCGGGGAGAGCGTTGACTACGATGTCAAACCTCTTAACAGCTTCTAATATGTTGTCTTGGCGACTTAAATCCACGTTGAGAACTGACGCCACCTGCTTAAGAGGTTCGAGACTTTTCTCACTTTTGTCTGCTACACTAACATCGTAGAGCTTACTTAACTCAAGAGCCACTAGCGACCCAACCCTCCCAGCACCAAGAACGATAATGCGCACCAGTAATCACCAAGCAGGTTTAGCATCCATATTAAATAAGTACGTGAGTCGAGCAAGTTTCTTTACCTAGAATGTGGGGGAGCAGAAATACTTAATTTCTAACTCTGAAGACCCCTATCTCTAAGGTATTGTGTTGACAGCGAGAACTTGCTTACACTAGTTTTACCATTAAGACAGACTAGAGGTAAACAGATATCCATATGTTGCTCAATGATATGGTGTAACAATTCGTGTTTAAATCACGGACCAGGTCTTTAATTGAGTGAGGCTAGCCGCAGTGCTTAAACCACTACGGATGTGGCATCCTGAAGAGTACTACGCACACCTAGATGCGTTCTCGAGCTAGTAAAAATAAGATACCCGACTACTAACCTGACATTAAAGAGGTTGCCAGTGCTTTTAGGTTATGGTCTAAGCAGGTTCTATTGCCGAGCACACGCTGCGATTCTCTTTACTCGTACTCTATGGTTGCTGGAGGCTTTGGTGTTATATCAAACCCTACTGCTTTGACTCCCTCTATCTCAAGTATGGTTGAAGCTAGCTCCCGTAAGGTTTTCTCTGGTGGTTTAACTACACTCGCCGTCATATAGTCTAAAGTGCTTACAGCCCTTATGGACACGAAGTACCTACCGCTACTGCTTTCATTTAGCAGTAGAACAAACCTCGAGACTCCGGCCTTATCTACGAGCTCTAGCAATTCGTTCTCACGGAGCTCTAAGTCTTCACTTAAGAGGCCTATTGCTGCGTATACCCTCTTTCCCTCCTTTACTCCAGTAGCCAGAGTCTTGAATTTGCTGAACTCAACACATTTACCCGAACTCAAGCACAACCTCTCAAGGGGACCTAAGTCAAAGTCCCATGCTGCCGCAAAGTACTGACTTGCTCCTGCGTCTCTCAAGAACTTCTCGACCTTGTCTGTAGCTCTTCGAACTACGTCGAGCTTCTCTAGAGTAAACCGCCCGACGGTTCTAACTAGTAGACCCGGACCCGGAAATGGTTGTCTATTCACTATGGTCTCAGGAATACCGAGGTATCTAGCAACCTCTCGCACCTCGTGCTTGTAGAGGTCCTTCAGAGGCTCTATTACCTTAACGCCGTACTTCACCTGAAGCTCTTCACTAAGTACGTTGTGCTGCGTCTTAACACCTCCAACAGTCTCTACTATGTCGGCCTTAATAGTCCCCTGCACTAAATGGTCGCATCCATACTCACTAACGAGCTCGGACAGAACAGCATAAAAAGTGTCTCTAAACACTACTCTCTTATGTTCAGCGTCCTCTAAGCCTAGCAAGTTATCGTAGAACCTACTTGACCTATCTATAACCTCTACGTCGATCAACTCCTTCAAGGTATCTCTAACGAAGTGACCTTCGTTTAACCTCATAAAGCCCGTATCTATGTATACAGCTTTAACTACGCTGCCTAAGGCCTTTCTAACTAAGACTGCGGATGTTACACTATCAACTCCACCACTTACAGCTGCTAAAATCTTTTTGGCGCTACCGTACGTCCTCCTCAGCTCACCTACCGTTCTTTCTACGAATTTCACAGGGTCGAACATGTTCTCCCTAGTAAGTTTAACTCAGATAAAATAAGAACGATAGTTAACTCCAACTTAGTCGATTACTTAAATTTAATTCGATAAAGTGATATCTACTACAGGGGATATGCTATGGTGGAAGTAGTCTACATAACGTGGAAAAAAGTCATACGGCTGTGTTACAGGCTGGCGAGAAAAATAGCTAACTCTGGATACCGCCCCGAAGTCGTTGTATCAATTATGCGCGGAGGAGTTGTTCCAGCACTCATAGTTAGCGATATTCTTAACGTGGACTCGTTCTATGCCCTCAGAGTTAAGCATTGGGGAATTGCTGAAGAAGCTTACCCAGTACCTGTTATTGAACAGCTACCGCAGGGTAGAGTAGAAGGTAAAAGAGTTCTGTTAGTTGACGAAGTTGCTGATACGGGAAAAACTTTAGAGGCATCTATTAACGAGTTAGCGAAGCTCCACCCGAAAGAGATAAGGACGGCCGTACTTCATTTAAAGCCTACGTCAGTGGTAGTACCAAACTACTACGCAGAAAAACTTGATAAGTGGGTATGGCTGTTCTATCCGTGGTCACTTGTTGAGACAGTTGTCGCGCTAGCTATTAAAGAAATAGGGGAGAGCAAGGTTACCGAGATGCGGCTACTGGAAACAGCACTTAGTTTAGCTAGAAGCTTAGGGATCAAAGGACCTATATCAAGCATTCTTAAAACGTCGATAAAGTACTACATACCAGAGGCTAATACTTCAAGTGGCAACACCAACTAAACGTCTCCCTAGCTACAGCTAGAGACATGCTTATTACGACCTTAGTAAGATGCTTAAATACCTAAAAGCAGAGTCGGGAGCTATAGTCACTACGTTACTCCCGGCAGGAAGGGAGCTAGCGATAAGTAGTGATGCGTAAACGTTGGCTCCAGCAGATACTCCAGCCATAATTCCCTCCTCTCTCACCAGCCTCTTGGCTACATCGATGGCTTCCGACCGTGTGACCTCAATTACAGCATCGACTACGCTCCTATCGAAATTTCGGTATACGTTCTTTGAGGCAAGCCCATCGATGTACTCATCACCTGAACCACCCACTAGCTTAGACCCCCTCGGTGTGACAGCAATAACTCTAACCTCGGGTAACCTCTCCTTAAGGAACCTCCCAACGCCGGTTATAGTGCCACCAGTTCCAACCCCCATAACGAAAGCGGAGATCCTCCCACTTAGTGCCTGCCATATCTCTCTAGCTGTCGTCTCGTAGTGTGCTCTCACGTTAGCTTGGTTCTCGTATTGGTTCAAGAAGACTCCTCCGTACTCTTTGGCTAGTGCTTCAGCGACTCTAACGTAGTAACGTGGAGAGCTAGGGTCGCTACTACCGTATACTACTTCTGCTCCCAGAAGTTTCAACATTGAAACCTTCTCAGGGCTTGTCTCTTCTTCAACGACGATGACTGGTCTAAGCCCGTAAAACTTAGATACAAATGCGACAGATATAGCAGTGTTGCCACTAGATGCTTCTACTACGACGTCCCCGGCTTTAAGCCCATACCTCTCTACGGCATCTTTAATCATGTAAAGAGCTATCCTATCTTTATGACTGCCCGTCGGGTTCATGTACTCCAGTTTAACGAAAACGTTAACATTAGCTGGAGAGAGCTTTCCAAGCTTAACAATAGGAGTGTTTCCTATAAGGTCAATTAGCTTCAAAGAGGGTATAAACTTCCCAGAGTAACTCATCAGATCACCGTTTGTCCCTGGATATTCGTTTTTGTTTGTTTATGTTCTTTCGTATCCAGGGACTTCCACCTCGCCCATACAGATACCGGTATCTGTATGGGTTCATGGGTGGCTGTCGAGCCCAACGGCACGGAGCTCCCATCTAGCTCAAGCCCTGGATGGCTCGGAGCATCGCTCCCATCACCACCCAGGGCTTTGAGGAGAAGGTTGAAGCATGCAACAATGTCCCTGTGCCACTTCTCGCCACCAGTACTGCAAATACCTATTCTTGAGTTGTTGTCATATCTTATAATAGCTCCATGTACTGGACATTGCTTGGAGGTGTTCCTCGGATCTACGTACACTACTGAAACACCGTGCTCCTTCGCTTTCTCTTCTACAGCTCTCTGAACTCCTCTGAAGGATGCTTGGTAGATCCTGTGTTTGAGTTGCTTATCCTTTACTCTCTTTATCATGTTTTCAGCAGGTCTCTTTCCAAGCTTCTCCATAGCGATTGCGTATCCATGCTTAACAGCTTCCCTGACAACTATGTTCGCGATCTTCCACTTAGCATCGTTCTTCTTCCCCTTCTCGTTGAGCTTTCTCAAAACCCTCCTCCTAGTTCTACACCCGGGTCCGTAGAGCGAATCGTACTTCTCCTGAACACGTTTCCTCCTGTAGTAGTATCCGAGCACGATCTTCTCCATGTTCGTCTCGAAGAGGTAAACTCTTCCATCAGCCAGAACAGCAATACTGTTCTCGTTCACGTCTACGGTAACGTACCCCTTCGGTTGATAAAACTCTACGTCTTTCGCGAAGACGAAGTATAGGATAAGCTTTCTCTCCCTTTTATTCAGCTTGACCCTGCACTCGGATCTGAACCTCCATCCGCTGTTGACGTACCTCCAGAACTGCTTATGTGGTTTGATGTCTACGTGTATCCAACCTCTGTGAGTAGCAACTCCAATCCTAGTTAAACCCTCAAGCTTCCACAGGTGGTCGTCAAGCCATATGGATACATCTTTAACCTCTGGATACTCTTTATTTGTTAACCTCCTCTTCTTTAGCTTTAGAAAGCTCTTAGCTCTGGTGCACGCATCCTGGCATGCTGTGTACGCGTAGTGCGATGGTAGCTGTGGATAAGTGTTCCTCAGCTCTCTGTACTTCAACACCTTGAGCTTGGTGAACGAGGTGGTTTTACTTCCGACAGCATAGAGCACTAGTTGCTCAACCATGCTTCTGTATACTTCCTCGAGCTCCACGAACACCCTGAACAACCTTCGCGGTAGCTTCTCGGATTTAACTACAACGGTTCTAGTTACCGTTGTCTTCACCACTCTTCTCTACCACCTCTATCAGCTTTCTAAACTCCTCCACTAGCTTCTTCTTTCTACGACTCCTCATGCCGTACAGTTTACCAGCGAAGGAGGTGATAATCTCTATTAGGTCCTCTACGAGCTCTTGGTGTGCATCCTTGGGTTCCTCTCCGAAGACAACCTCTATCCTAGCGCCGTGCTGGTTGAAGAAGTACTCTAGGTACTCGAAGCCGAACCTCGTTAACCTATCCCTGTAGGTTACGACAACAACTTCTACCTGCCTAGAGGTAACCAACTCGAAGAGCTTTCTCAAACCCTTCCTATCCGTCTTCAACCCGGATGCTACGTCTGTTAAAACCTCAACTACTCTGTATCCTTTAGATGCGCAGTACTCTAGTAGGTATCTGACCTGCCTCTCGAGGTCTTCTCCCTGGTCGTGCGAGGATACTCTAGCGTACACAACTGCCCTAATCTCCTTAGCGCGTGATTCGAGAATCCTCCTGACTTCGCTCTCGGGAACTCTGTACTTACCACCAACGGCTCTAATAGCCTTTACGTAGCCTGCCTCGATCCACCTACGGAGAGTAGAGTAGCTAACACCAAGTTTCTCGCAAACCTCTCTGGGTCTCAGCAACTTTTCAGACATGAATTACTCCAATAAACATTAATAGAAATAACGCTTATAAACATTTCCTAAAAACATCAAAAAGAAAACAGCCCAAGAGGCAGAACCAGTAAAATCTCTAGAACACTACCCTGGCTTATAGCAGGTAGGTGGAGTGCGAAAGCGATTTCAGATCCTTCTCCGTGCGCTACACGATATCTAGCATCAAGTCCTAGTAAGTTAGCCCGTAAAACATCTCGTTCATGCTCCATTGTTTCCGTCATCATAAAAGATCGATTCAAAGACATTAATAAACCTTGTACTTCGCGCTCACACCGACGGTCTTTGACCCTTCAAGATGCTCTAAAGACCAATAGACCCTATCTATGGTAGCACTTTGCCAACTGTTACATAGTTATCGAGTATACTATGATCACCAACGAGGTCGACCCTTACCTAAGTTCGTGACTACTGCTCCATAGTTCCCGCACTAGCTAGTGGACAGATTCATGCGGATTTATGTAAGCAATAGGTAAAACCTATTGATACCTCTAACCTACGAGTCTATGGCGGCGTAATCTATTTAGCTCCTTTGTCGATCGTTGATTAGTTCGTTCATTAAGATTACAGATGTAAGTATCAGTACCGTTTTTATACCTAGGCCCTAACGATAAATGGTGAATCTAAATGAGAAAAACCCTTACAGCTGTAATAGCTGTACTAGTAATTATTGTGGCTATTGCCGGTGTCCTAGTGTGGCAACAACTACAAACTCAGCCAACTACTTCACCAACGCCTACAGCCTCTCCGTCGGCACCCGCTCCCACTGCGACCTCCCCTACAACAACACCGACGCCCACGACGAAGTTAGTCATACAGTGGGGTACAGCATCGGTTGGAAGTGCTGGATATACGGCACTAGCTCTCATAGCCGATATAATAAATAGGAACATGCAGGACCTTGAGATAAGTGTCGTACCTACTGCGGGAGCAGTCGCCAGTATAAAGTCTTACTCAACTGGAGAGCTAGGTGGTTGCTATGCTTCAACACCGTCCTTCACGGAGCTCTACACTCTTTCTGGGAGGTTTAAGGGCTTTGAGCCAAAGAGGTATCCTTACCAAACTTTCTGGGCATACACTCTCGAGATAGGTATCGCTATACACCAGCGCAACATCGGTAAATACAAGTGTTGGTCTGACTTAAACGGAGTTAAGATGTTTACGGGCCCTGCTGGATGGGATGTAGGTGTTGCTCTCAGAACAGCACTAAATATTCTGAACATTTCATATGAGCACATAGAGCTCGACTGGGGTATGCTTGCTGACGCTCTCGAGAGAGGAACTATAGAAGCCACAATTATATATACCACTGCGTATTACGGACTACCTGACTGGGCTAGACAACTCGAACTTAGTGTACCAATAGCCATACTTAATCCATGTCCCAACGAGATAGAGATCCTCAAGAGAGAGGCACCGAAAACGGGTATTATAGACGCTATCGTAAACTACGTAGAACCCAAACAGGTATTTTCGACAGACGTAAAGCTGACTTCTGGAGACAAGATCTCTGGAGTTGCGTTCTTCTACGGCTTTCACGTAGGTAGCGAGGTACCTGCGGACGTGGTATATAGGATGCTTAAGGTTCTTGAAGCAAACGCAGGAGAGCTTGCTAAGCTGAATCCTATGTTCAGGTTACTGGCCGACGACTTCGTGGGTATGCAGGTTCGTGGTATCGAAGCTAATAGCAACGTGCCTGTACACCCCGGACTAGCTAAGTACCTTAAGGAGAAAGGTGTTTGGAGAGACCACTGGAAGATCGGTGGATAGTTTATAGCATTTTTCAGTTATATGCTCTTCCTAATTTGCTTGTAGGTGGCGAAAGTGGCTCCTACAAATAGGTTGAGTAGGTCTCTCGGTTACGCCAGAGCAGCTATAGTTTTGATATACTCAGCTCTAGTGCTGTATTATTTTGCTACTGGCTGGCAAGGGGCGAGAAAGTTCGTTGTATTGATGGTTCCACTATCGGTTGTTTTGTGGACTTTAGATTCCCTCAGCAAGGGGGAGAGCTTAGTTCCCAGGCTCAAGAACTTTTACGCGAACTTAGTAGTTGGAACGGTCTTTGTATCCATATCGCTAGCTTCATGGTACTACATAGACCAAAACTTCTGGGACTTAGTTAGCGTTAGGATGGGTTTCTATACATCAACTGACCTGATCATGGGTGGACTTCTAGCCTTTGTAGTACTTTGGTTTGGTGCTGTGAAATACCCGATAATCTTTGCGATAGTTGCTTTCTTCATGTTGCATGCGCTCTACGGTAGATACTTCCCCGGAGTTATGTGGCACCCGGGAATCTCCTTGACCCGAATGATCGCAGCGTTTAGCGTCGACTTTTCTACTGGGATATTCGAAAGCCTGTCTCAGCTGGCTGCTACAGTAATAAGCGCATTTATGCTATTAGTGGGCATATTGAACGGCCTGGGGCTCGTCAAATCGATTAACGACATAGTCCTCACGAGACTCAGGAGCCCGCAACTAATACCGCAAACTAACATCCTAGTAGGTGTTCCAGTTGGCATGGTTACTGGAAGTGCTGGGGCCGCTACTGCTACGGTAGGTAGTCTAACAGTACCACTAGTGAAAGATCTAGGTGTTCCTCTAGCTATGGCCGCCGCTATGGCCGCTGTCGCCGGTGTGGGTGCTCAACTAATGCCTCCGATCATGGGTGCTTCAGCTTTCATTATGGCTGATGCACTAGGTGTTTCATACTTCGAGGTCATGATTAGGGGGTTTGTACCGGCTATAGTGTATTTTGCTGGAAGTGGAGTAGCTATATTCTATATATCCACTAAAACCGTTAAAAGAGTGTCCTCTCCTACTAGAAGAGCCGCGGGTCCCTCCCCGAAGGAGCTACTCAGCTTAGACTACGTTCACACCGCCATATTCGCTATCGGGATAACGGCGTTGATACTTCTAATGGCCTTTTGGGTTTACGCACCACTTGCTGCCTTAAGGTCCGCTATACTAGTAGCTACATTAACTTTAATCGCGCAGGTAGTCTTCCTAAGGAGAATGGGTTTCACTGTGGCTCAAATAGCTCGAGATCTCGGGAAAAAAGCTTGGAGGAGCCTAGAGTTCTTTGTGGTTGAGACTTCGAACCTAGTATTACTTCTAGCATTCCTTGGGATGCTTAAGGCACTATTTACGGTGACAGGCTTCTCCCTCAAGTTGGGAACGACGATCGTCAGTGCATCCCTAGGGAGCCTCTATGTCGCTGCACTTCTGTCTTACCTGTTTGGTTACCTTGTTGGAGCAGGTGTGCCACCTGTGGGGACTTACGTTATTGTGTACCCAGTAATAGTTCCAGCTCTAGTTAGGCTAGGCGTCCCTATGTGGGCATCGCAGTTTACGGCTTTCTTTGCTGCTGTTCACGCAGAGTTCGCTCCACCTATGTCTGTAGCGGCAGCAACGATTTCTAGAGTAGCTAGAGTATCCTACACGTCTGTATTAAGAGAACTCGTAAAAATGGGCATAGCGCTCCCAATACTAATACTCGTTACACCTATAAAGCCGGAGCTCGTGCTAGAACCAGGTCTTAAGCAAGTCATCACCGGTGCCATAGTCGCACTTGGGGTATTAGGTTTAGAGTCAGTTGCGTACTGGAGGCTACATAGTTCGAGACCTATTGACGTACTACTTAAGGTTGCTTTAGTGGTTGGTTCTATAATGGCGATATTTGCTAGAGGATTATTCGAAATACTTGGTGTCCTGATAGCGTTACCTCTAACAGCGTACTCTATTTTTACGGCGATGAAGGCATATAGGCAAGTCGATCTCTCTACTAGCTCGAGCGACACTGCTAACTCGCTAATCCTTCATCACCCCACTTAAATCTCTCCGTTTGTAGGTAGTCAGGCTGTATCTCGGTTTTCAAAAAGCTTTATTAAGTGTTAAGGTATTTTCTAGTCGGATGTAATATGTCCAAACCCATGGTTCCTATAGTTGCTGTAGCCCTGTTTGTTGTCGGTCTGGTTATCGGCATCATGATCCCGTCACCACTAGCACCTGCTACTCCAGAACGTACGGTGACTATACCGTCCTACGTGACGATAGCGACTCAGGCTCCACCTCCGAAGCTCACGCTTGCTCTACTAGTTAGTAACTTAGGAAACCCGTACTTTGTGGCTTTAAGGGATGGTGCGTCAAAGGCTGTTGAGGAACTGAGGCAGAAAGGCGTTTCTATCGACCTAGTGGTTCACGACGCAAAAGATGACCCCTCTTTACAGGTTAGTCAAATAGAGGCTGTAGTAGGAGCTAGAGTCAGTGCGATACTCATTAACCCAGTCCACATGGAGGCCGTACAGCCAGCTCTCAGAAAAGCAGTTGACGCTGGGATACCCGTCATAACGACGGACAGAGACGTAGTAGATAGAACCCTGAGAGTGGTGTTCATAGGCACAGACAACGTTAAGGGTGCTGAGCAAGCTGCTCAAGAACTCGTGAGAGCACTAGAGAAGAGTGGTAAGCCGACTCCATGGAAGGTCGTGATACTGAACGGCATCCCGGGGACTACCGCAGCTGAAGACAGAAAGAAGGGCTTCCACAACGTGCTTGATCCCCTAGTAGCTCAAGGTAAGGTCGTTATAGTAGCTGAAGAAGTGGCTAACTTCAGGAGAGACCAGGGTCTGAGCGTTACTGAGTCCATACTGGCTAAAGGAAGGTTTGACGCGTTAATAGCCGCAAACGATGAGATGGCGCTAGGAGCTATTCAGGCGATAGAGGGGGCCGGTCTAAAGCCAGGAGTCGACATAATAGTAGTCGGCTATGACGCCATTCCCGACGCTGTAGATGCTGTTAGAGCTGGTAAGATGTATGCTACAATAGCTCAGTCCCCGTTCCTACAAGGGTACTGGGCGGTATATGCGGCATTCTACAGATGCTACTTCAGCTGGAAGCCAGCGCAGGACTGGATACCAACACCAACCGTAGTAGTCACGAAAGCAAATGTAGACACGTTTTCAACCGAGGTTGCCTCACCAAAGCCTCTACCTTGATCTTAAACCTTTTTTGCTTTACTAACCCTCAGTAACTAGCTTTCACTAGTGCTAAAGCTTAGAATGCGGTTACACTAGGCTATTACACCATCTAAATCATCTAAGTGAACACTTTGTGAATGTGGGGAAAATCGTGTGTCAGTGGAGGACTCACGCTCGATCACGGCTCATTGGGGCGAAACTCATCACTATATTAGGTTCTTCCTACAGCACTTATATTTCTAGCCTATGGTCGGAATTAGGATTTAAATACGTTCCTTACTTGAAGTACTAGGGCTTTAGGTGAGAAGCATCGTTTTAAGCGTTAAAGCTTTATTACTTCTTCTCGCTATAGCACTATCTCAGCTGTCAGTACCGACCGCGTCTTCAGAAAGCTCTCTGCTAATAGAGGTCGAGATTATCAGTTCCCTCATAGTAGTGGAGTCCTACTTTTGTATAGATGAGTACTACGCCTCTATAGAGGCTGTGGGTTCACCACTAGCGGTTCTCCTAGTGATACCGCAACACGTTTACGTCACTGTAGAGGGAGGGAATATATCTGTTCTAGCTACTAAGCAGCCAGAGTGTGTTAGAGTAAGATATGTTAGTGAAGCGGTATATTCGGGAAATTCTCTCAGGATTACATACTCGAAGAGAGTATCTAAAATGACCGTCATAATGAACTTGAGTATCGCAGTCCCTACGTACATAAGCCCTGAGCCAGTAGACGCTTATATCGTTAAGGAGAAATCTATCGCTATAGTCTGGGTAGATACCGAGGGGATCACTCTCGAGTACACTCTCATTGAGTATCCTCGGCTTGATTCGATATCTACTACCATCACGCAGCCGACAGCTGAAACTGAGGGATATCTAACACGAACTATAGTTAATCAGACACACTTAACCGCAACCCTGAGGGAGACTAAAGAAGCCGAGAACGAAGTAATGCGTGTTGCTGCCGTTCTAGTAGGACTTTTCGCAGCTCTCGTCGTAGTGTTACTCATACTAAAGCTTAAGCGATAAGGCATTTATTCTACCCTGAGCGGAACAATTGGTGATATACTGTGATCTCCAGAAGTAACGCTTTCGAACTCCTTACTAAGTACCTTAAGGACGATAGAATGGTTAAGCACTGCCTGGCTGTTGGGGCTATTATGAAGGCTCTAGGGGAGAGGCTAGGAGAGAGCGCCGAGGTTTGGGAGCTTGTAGGGCTACTACACGACATAGACTACGACTACGTAGGGAGAGACATGACGAAGCACGGTCTAGGAGCACTACACCTTCTAGAAGGAGTTCTTCCGAGTGAAGCTCTTGAGGCAATAGCTTCACACAACGAACATAACGGATTTAAGCCGAGGTCTGAGAGAGCGGTGAAGCTGATGCACGCTCTTAGAGCTTCTGACCACTTAGCAGGTCTAATAGTTGCTACAGCACTCGTAATGCCGAATAAGAAGCTGAACGAGGTAAAGTTAGAAACACTCATGAAGAAGTTTAAAGCTAAAGACTTCGCTAGAGGAGTAAGCAGAGACCGTATAAGAGAGATAGAGAAACTAGGCATAAGCCTAGATGAGTTCCTCGAGCTAGGTCTCGAAGCACTAAAAGAGGTGGCTGTAGAGCTCGGTCTGTAATCATGAAAAGACCGATTTAACTGTAGAACGTTTCTCTTAACTTCCGAACGCAGCGATTAATTCCTCCATAGAATTCTATGCTTAAGGTTTCAGTAAGTGTGTAACCGTCCGCGTAGCTAGTCCGACACGCAAGTAAAATAAACATAAACCAATAGATGATCGTCAGATGGGCTATGGCTACTAAAACATTAGCTGAAAGCTCTAAACTGAGAACGCTTAGTGGCGGTGACCTAGAGGGAGTTGTGTTTGTAGTTCTAGCAGCTTCTTTATGGGGTACTACCGGTATTGGTGCTAAGATTAGCTACGGCTTTGGGGTCGGTCCAGAAGGAATTCTTACGCTAAGGCTTACTCTAACTATTCCTGCTTACATGGTGCTCTTAGTCCGCAGATCTGTAAGGAGGATATCGACTTCTGTAGTAGCTATAGGTCTTTTAGTGCTTGGTCCCTACCACATACTCTACTACTATGCGATTATGTATGCTGGTGTTTCAACAGCGTCGTTAATTCTTTATACACACCCTGTTCTCGTAGCAGTACTCTCTAAGTACGTACTCAAGGAGCCTGCGATTAAGAGGACGTATATAGCACTACCTTTTTCAGTATTAGGTGCGGCACTAGTGAGCCTAGACGAGGTGAGCTTTAATGCTATTGGAATAGTTCTAGCCATACTATCCTCAGTGCTTTTCTCTCTGTACGTTGTACTCAGTAAGTTAGCGATGGAGAGAGGAGTGAAGCCTGACGAAATCGCTTTGGGCAGCTCGCCGTGGGCTCTCCCAACTATACTACTGTTTCAAGTAGTAAGAGGGTTTAACTGGGTTTCAGCAGTGAGATTAGAGGTCATAATCGTGGCAGTTTATCTAGCTCTAGTAGTCTCCATAATAGCCTACCTTCTCTACATGAAGGGAATGAAGGTGGTCGGAGCCGCTAGAGCAACGATACTCTCAACAGCAGAACCCCTTACGGCGACAGCTATGTCTGTATTACTATTCAGTGAACCTATGAACATAGTTAAAGCAGTCGGTGGTTTACTCATAGTAACAGCTGTCATAGTGGTAGCAAGTAAGCGGCAACCATGAATAATCCACTTGAAAAAGTTCCAATAGTTAAATAGACACTAAGGTCATCCTCCTTAAGCCTACTTAGGTAAAATATATAGATTGTGTAATAAAAGGGTATGGAGGTGAATCAAAGTGAGATCTACGTTAGTCTCTTACATACTTATGTGTACTGGCTTAGTGCTTGTAGCTAGCGGCGTATACTTAACCTTACACGAGGACGTCAAACTGGGCTATAGCACATACCTAATACTGATTCCACACTATGAGTTTGATACGATGATGCCGGGATACTACACCACAACGCGGGCGTATACTATCGAGCTAGCTTCATTAAAGCAGGACATCGAGCAACCTGTGAACTGGGTATACAACATCAACATTCAGTGGCGGAACTGCACAGGAGGATTAAGTATAGGTGTAGCTTACGTAGCCCGTGAAAGCGTGTTCTCCAGTGATGTGCGGCGACTAACACTTGAGGTCCATGGATGTGCGGTAGGCACCTGTAAGCTCCTCATATCGGACGAGCTACTCGCACGCGCTGCTGAAGTGCGTCCGAAGATCATCGGTAAGTATGACTATAAGCTTGAGAAGAGCATTCTCGAGTATGAGTACCTAAACATCAGCATTACGCCAGTAGGAGTCGTATTAGAGGAGTTCGACGCAGGCTCTCTGGTCTCCTGCTCTTACGAGTTCGAACTGACCGCTCCAGTATTGGTAGTCAAAAGTACTAGCTACAGGCCGTACAGCATTGAGATACCTACGTCAGTAAGCACCAGGCAGCTAAGAGCTAGCCTAGCACTCTCAATAATCGGGTTGACCGCAGTAGCGATAGCTTTGTTCTTGTATGTTGCGAGGAAAGAACCTAGGCAACTATAAAGAAGCAGAACGGCTAACCTTCCTCAAGTGCGTTACTCTTGCTTGAATTACTTGAATTACTAGTAGTAACAGCGCTTGACATTTAGCTGTTCTCTCTCAACTCACTGGTTCCGTCGATCTTCAAGGTCGCTTTCTTCTTGACGTTTTGAGGAAATTCTTACGAGCGTTGTTCCTGTTTTTATGATAAGCCTAGGTAATGATGGGAGCAGTTCTCCAAGCCACTCAAGGTTAGAACTACGTCGGGACCTCGTTCCGTTTGGCTAGGCAGTCACTTACGGACCTACGCGAACATCTAAATCCACATGGGCAATGTGGATGTCTCAAGACGTAAACAAAGAAAAACAAATACCCCGGGACGAAGGTCTAACTAGCGTATGGAGACTTTCCTCCATAGTGCGCTACCGCTACTCACGGACTGATAGATATGCTCAGCCTCTGCTACTAAGTGTAGTTCTCATGCTTGAGAGATACTAAGTAACTGATACAATAAAGGTGTCTTATAACCAGCGTGATTGATATATAGAATGCTGGTAGATCATGCTTATATCGTGTTCGATTTTCTAACCCAAACTTATAAATACCTAAAATAACTATTTAGCTTGATGCATATGTACACCCAGAAGAAGCTATACGAGCTTCCCCCACTCCCTTACTCCTACGAAGCTCTAGAACCTTACATCAGTCGAGAACAGCTTAGAATACACTACGAGATACACCACAAAGCATACGTCGACGGTGCTAACAGAATACTTCAACTAATGGACGATTCTAGGAAAGAGAAAAAGGTGTTCGACGTGAGAGCCTTACTCAAGGCTCTGTCCTTCAATATTGGAGGACACTTGCTCCACAGTATTTACTGGAACAGCATGGCACCTCAACCTAAGGGTGGGGGTAGTCCAGGAGGAAAACTAGGTGACAAGATAACTGAAGACTTCGGTGACTTCGAGAGGTTTAAGCAGGAATTTACTGAAGCAGCACTAACTGTCGAAGGATCTGGTTGGGCTGCGCTTACGTACTGCAGACAGACTGGTAGACTCATAATTATGCAGGTCGAGAAGCACAACACAAACGTTTATCCTATGTTTCCGATACTGCTCGTTGTAGACGTCTTCGAACACGCTTACTACGTAGACTATAGAAACGATAGAAGAAAGTATTTAGAAAACTGGTGGAACATAGTAAACTGGAGGTTTGCTGAGGAAAGATTTGAGAAACTCCTATGAAAACACATGGTTTCACGCGCTTAAGTTACATACTCCCTAGAGCCATACATCGAAACTCGAATTCAGTTAACTTTTTAATTAAATTACTTATACTTATACTTTAACTACCTTCTGATACTTTGAGCCTTACAGCTATCTACGTCATTCACACTCTGTATTTCCGCCCAATAGACTTCGTTTCTCACATCTTACAGTACCTAACGGGATATCTAATGGGATACCGTAAGATACCTCTTACACTTATCTAGCAACGATGTGGATAAAGGTCTCACTACAGTCTAACTCTATAGAAAAAGTTCGGCTGCGAACACAAAGCACCTTAGCATCTATAATTCATGTTGAAACACCGTAGAAACCCGCTTATAAACGCACGGTCTCCTAATGGTAGTAAGATGTTACATAACATGATTGTCTAGGAGCGCACAAAGACCGTGAAATTTAATTCGGTAAGCGATCGCTCTTCGGGCTAGTAGTGTTAAGTAAGAAGAGTGTTATAGGTGTAATCCACCTTCCCCGAATCCCTCGTACGACCGAGAAAGTTGAGTACAGTCTTGAAGAAGTAGTGGATAGAGCAGTTAATGAAGCTAGAGCGTTCGAAAGCGAGGGATTTAGTGGAGTAATTGTCGAAAACTACGGTGACTCACCCTACACAAAGAGGGTTGTAGACCCTCTCGCTATAGCAGCTATAACGGTAGTCGTTAAAGAGGTCGTAAGGTCTGTCTCGATCGATGTGGGAGTTAACATACTGAGGAACTCAGGTCTTGAGGCTTACTCCATTGCCTACGCTACTGGAGCTAGGTTCGTGAGAGTGAACGCTCTCGCAGAAACTGTGGTCACGGACTCGGGAGTACTCGAACCTGAGGCAGTTAGAATTAGGTCGGCGCGCATCAACTACCCAGGTGTAAGGGTGTACGCGGATATCTTAGTGAAGCACGGGTTCGGTATCGCATATGCTGGAGCACTCGCAGAATCTGCTGTGACTGGAGTTTCAATCGAAGACTACGTTAGGAACCTAGTGCTAGACTATATCGAGAGAGCTGGTGCTGACGCTCTAATAGTCACAGGCGCGAGGACCGGTGAACCACCTAATGTTGAGCGACTGAAGATAGTGAAGAAGTTCTCAACAGTTCCTGTCTTAGTTGGAAGCGGTGCTAATATAGAGAACGTTGTAGCACTACTTAAACACTCGGACGGACTGATAGTGGGATCATACGTGAGGAAGGATGGCAAGGCCGGAAACCCTCTAGACCTAGTGAGACTTAAGGAGTTCGCTAGAGCTGTGAGAACAGCCCTAGTCTAGTAACCAGTAAGGTCAGAGAGATTCTTCAGATACGACTATTCTGCCGCCTCTAAGCTCTACTCTAATACTCTTTATCCATCCACTAACTTCCTCCGGGTAGTCTACTCTGAAGTGACTACCCCTGCTCTCTCTTCTCTCGAGTGCTGAAGTAGCTATAGACAGCGACGTCAGTACCGTGTTCTCTGCTTCAACTACCTCAACGAGTCCTCTAACCCCATAGACTCTAGCCTTACTAACCTCTTCAGCCAGTAGGTACAGCTTCTCTAAGGAATTCTTAAGAGATTCTTCAGACCTTAACACTCCAACATTCTCCCACATAACCCTCCTGGTCTCAAGCCTTAAGCCCGCAGGGTCTACGTCTTTCCCATCGGGGTTGAACCTTTTGAGGGCCTCTCGCACTTCGCGCTCATCAATAAGCCCTCTACTTCCTTTATCAAAACTTCCTTCGAGGTAGCCCACAATGTTTTGCGCTATCCTTCTCGATAGAGCTACACACGCGGTTAGGGCATTACCACCGAGTCTGTTAGCTCCGTGGACACCTCCGACGAGTTCTCCAGCTGCATAAAGTCCTGGAAGCGCCGTCCTCAAGTTAGAGTCTACTCTTACACCTCCCATGGTGTAGTGAGCAGTGGGGAGTACCCTTATGGGGGGCTTAAGGTTTAAGCGCCTCATAGTCTCAAACCCAGCCGCATTAAGTTCGTCACCGTTTTCGGTAGGGTATACGAGTAGAGCCCCGTCTACGCCATTACCACTCATGACCTCCGTCATCATGTACCTAGAGAGAGCATCACGAGCAACTACTACGGCTTTACCCAAGCTCTCCAAGCCGTACTTCTGCACGATGTCCTCACCGTACTTATTGACGAGTCTACCCTTAGTAAAAGGAATCATAACTGGTGGTTTTCCACGTTCTGCTACACCTAGAGGAAAGAACTGCACGAACTCCATATCTACTAGTGAAAGCCCTAACCTTAGGGCAAGAGCGTGTCCATCGCAAGTCAGTTGAGATGGATTATCTGACCTTAAGTAAGCGTTCGCAGCACCACCAGTGGCAAGCACGACTGCTTTAGCTCCCACCGCAACGATACTGTTCCCTAAGGCATGTAGGGCTATGTACTCACCACTACTGGACCTAACGATATCGAGTAGAGTAGCACCCTCTAAAAACTTTACACCTCGACTAGCGAGGTAACTCGCAAGTCTCGTCGTAAGCTCTCTCCCAGGGAAGAGCTTGTCATCACTGATGACGCGAAAGCCCGAAGGCGTCTCCCTGAGGGCTACGCCGGCATCCCTAAGGCATCGAATAGACTCTCGGCACTCTCGAGCCATGATTTCCACGAGGTACTTTCTGTTTATATATCTTCCACCTACTAGCGTGTCCCTAATGAAGTCGTCCTCACTGTAGCTAGTTCCGGGGCACCTGAACGCACCTTGAGAGTAGAACGTGGATGAACCATAGCCGGCCGAGGTCTTCGATGAAACAACTACAGTGTAGTCTGAGACCTTATCTATGAAGAACGCTGTCGTAAGCCCACTAAGTCCCGACCCTACGATTAATACATCTGCCTCTTCGAACTTTACGTCCATCCTTAAACCCGGAAACAATAACGTGAGTAGTTAAATACTCAAGCAATCACTAGATAGTAAATCGCAGCGTATGATTAAATCAAAAGCCGAAGCTTTTAATTGTATACCTCGGGCTCGATACCGAGGATCCTACATAAAACCTCGAGGGACCTCAATACGTTAGTGAAAGTCACTACTACGTGGGCCCCCAGTGGGTCCTCTAGTAGCTTGCGTGAGTACTCCTTAGGAACTCTCAGGCTTACTTGAGTTCTACACCTCGCGCTATGCTTCGGAAAGCCCTCTAGTACTTCTCCGAGAGCTGCTCTAACTAGGTTTCGCTTAGGGTCATACTTAGCGATAGTGGCTTTTAGACCGACATTCACTTTGCCGGCTACTGCTGTTGGTTTACCGCTCTCGAAGTGTGTTGTAAGCTCGTATCCGGTCGTTATCGACGTCGCTATAGTGCAGTGAGCTAGCTCGACCAAACCCTCTCTTACTTCAACTACGTTAGCCATCCATGGGGTGCTGTCACTTAGCTCCCTTAGGATCATCATAGTAGCTGTAGTCGGTAAGTCGGCTTCACATCCAGCGACTATACCTTTATCGAGCAACTTCGAGAGAGCTAGACAACCGGTCACCCCAGTTTCATTAATTACGTCAAAGCACCTAACGGAGACGGCTTGAGCTCTTCTAATGCGCACTAATCTGTCTATAGCTAGGTATAGCCTGTACGAGTCCAGTAGATGTCTTTCACTCACGAATGAGTGAGTAATCAACCGACTGAACTCCTCAGATTCTAGGACTTCACCTATTCTTCCATACTCAGCTATTAGCTCCTTCAACTCAACGAACTCTAGCTCTAAACCTAGCTTACTACGTAAAACTCCTTCTACACCAGACGAATAGATAAGCCATGGCGAGGAGCTCCCTATAACTAGGAGTTTACTCTTACGTAACCTGTTAACAGCCCTAGAAGCGGTTACCACGGGTTCCAGCTGCTCAGAAAGAGAATCGAGCTTTACTACATCGACTCGTGTCACACTTCTTAAGACCGGGAGAGCCTCGAGAACAGCAGGAAGAGAGTTCTCGAGCTCATGATAGACTAAAAGAACGTAGCTGAACTTACTCATTTTAATAGTTTCGAGCAATATGTGCTCTGTACCTCCAGTTGCTACGAAGATAATCGCTGATGTAGCACTTAAACCAGCGGGCTCCGTTATGACTCCCGAAAAAGTGACGCTCTGTGTCTTAGACAGAAAATCACTCACGTACCTGGAGAGTCTTGAAGGTTCGTGAAGAGGTGAGGCAACGACGGCCGCAACGACATCCAACACTTTACACCAACCTAGTTTGCCTGAAGCTTTTTTAGTGACTCTTTTCTAAAAGCTCTTAAGACTCAACTCCTTGCTGGCGATGACTGGTTAAGTAGTTAAGTAACTTATAAGTATCACGCAGAATGCTCGA
Source organism: Thermoproteota archaeon (assembly GCA_030550455.1). Lineage (GTDB taxonomy): Archaea > Thermoproteota > Thermoprotei_A > Sulfolobales > NBVN01 > DRZP01. The sequence continues at coordinate 13,523 of JAUQPH010000006.1, read as the reverse complement.
GTTTAAAGTGATGTAAAAAGGTTTTGATCATCTCGTAGCTATCTCTTCCGGAACAACTGAACTAGTGATATCACGAGACCTATTGCTGCTACTGCTAGTGCTACGTATGCTATAGTACTAGTAGTCGATAGGTTATCACTGAGAGAGCTCACAGTAGCTCTAACTCCAGAAAGGTCTTGGGAGAGTGTAGTAGCTGTAGTAGCGAGCTGCTGTAGCTTTGTCGAGAGGTCGGTTAATCCACTCTCTACTTTAGCTATCCTGCTGTTGATCATGTCTACCTCGGTCTTCAGCCCGGCTTCCAGTGCTTTAATGGAGTTCTCTAGCTGTGTGAGAGTCTTGGATATCGAATCTTTCGCTACTGTTAGATCTGATTCAAGCATGCTTAACCTAGTATCTACCTTATCGACGTAGCTTAGCTCACCCATGTACTTCGAGGCCCATAGAACCACGTTTCGCACAAACCTAGGTCCATCTAGGTAGACTAAGTAGTACTGTGCTGTAATCATGGGCTGGTAACCTCCAATAGGCGTCTCACTCGAGAGAACCACAATAGCGTTCTTGTATTCTGGCATTATTTGAGCTACTACCATAGGAAACCTGCCGACGGAACCGACTTCATAAGCTACTCCTAGTATCTTCGCGTTGTTCTCTACAATGGTACCGTTCGGTGAGCTCCAAACGATGACCTTGATGTCGCTCCTCGTACCCAGTACTTTAGTGAGCGGTAGCATCATACCTGTTGCGCGGTCGTAGTAAGCAACAACACCGGGACCATGCATGAGTACTTTCTTAGCTCCATACGCTAGGAACCCCAGGTCTTCCGGAGGCTCAACTAAGGCTACAACCCTGTAGTCAGCACCACAGTTCGAGACCGGGTCTGCTATCGACAGGTAGTCTAGTACTATGCTAGCACCTATAGCGGTCATGAAGTCGTTTACTATCTTGATTACATCTTCACCTGCCCCGTAGTCGCTATCGCCAGCTACCCATAGACCTCCGCCCCTCGTCTTTAAGTAATCTACGACCGCAGCTACTTCAGCATCCTTAATGGGAGAGGTCGGCTGGGGGATTATGAGGAGGTCTGTGTATATGCCTACGAGAGTATATTCTCTACCTGTAGCAGGGTCTTTAAACTTAGACAGGTCACCTACGTAGTACCCTGTTACTAAAGCCTTTACCTGCGGAGTTAGAGCATCGTAGAACTCCTTAGATGGCACTATTAGGTATACTTCAGCATCATACATAGTCTTTAGGAACACGTCAAGACCTTTAACTCCCTGTCCATGAGTCAGGTCAATAACTACAACGTAGCTAACCGCTCCCCTAGTTGGAACAGAGTAGACAGCGAGAGCTATTGCTAAAGCCAAGAGTAAGGCTACTGTCTTGGTATTCAAGCTTTCACCACAAACATGTTTTTAAGGACTAGAATAAAAGTTTTCAAGGAGCGAGTTAATGCGTTTCATCGAGAGAGAGTCGGGGCTGAAAAAAGTTCTTAGAAGTTTCGACTCCTTTATAGCTATAAACTTAGCTCTAGCTGTGGCTTTCTTCACTTTGTTTCTCATTCTTCCAGTTCTTTCGTCGGCCGTCGAAGCCTTTCTCGATAAAGGGGCGATCTCGCTTAGGCCGATAATAGAAGTACTAACGAACCCGGAGTACGTTAGACTACCGCCTTCACTCGAGGTAGTCAGGGTAGAGCCTGTATACGGGATTGTGAACGGTAGTGTTGTTCCACTAGGTTACATAGTGTCAATAGGAAGGTACGGTCCAGACTTCGGGAAGCTTGTGAATTCTCTCTTCGTATCTTTTACAACTGCGGCAATAGCTACCGTTCTCGGAGTAATTGCTGCGTTTGTAATGTCGCGCTATAGGTTCCCCGGAAAGTCAGTCTTCGGAGTCCTTCTCATAGTTCCCTTACTAGCTACACCATTCGTCAACGGCTACGTAATTGGTAGAGTATTTGGTAGAGACGGACTGATAAACATGTTTGTTAGAGAAGTCCTTGGTTTTAGGAACGTAACTATAGAGCTAGTAGGTCTGCCGGCTGTTATCTTAGTTCAGTCCCTCAGCTTCTTCCCCATAGTGTATCTTAACGCGTACGCTTCTATGATCAACCTTGACCCATCTCTAGAAGAGCAGGCCGAGAACCTCGGGTCTTCAGGCTTGCGCTTGTTTAGAACTATAACATTTCCGCTCTCTCTACCTGGTGTAGCTGCGGGTGCTGCTCTCGTGTTTATTTTCAGCCTCGAGGACCTTGGAGCCCCGATAGGGGTGAAGGCCGCATTCGGTTTAGGTCTCCATAATAAGCTCTTATCTTACGACGTTTACGATCACTTCAGGAAAGCTTACGCCCTGGAGCTCGTGTCTAGAAGTGCTTACGCTGTAACTTTCCTAATGTTGCTCATATCTTCAGTTGGCTTCATACTGATACGGAGCTATGTCTCCTTAAGGCAGTATGCCATGCTTAGTAAGGGAGGCAGGTGGGCGCCTAGAGTGAGGTCCGTGAAAGGATGGAGAAAAGTTGCTGTACCGTTAGGACTGGCCATAATACTTGCGATCACATCGTTTCCTCAGATAGGTACTATACTAATGGCTTTCTCGGACTGGGCTATCACAGGTACGGCACCGAGGAACTTCCGTATAGAGTACTTCCTCACTATAGCTTCCGACGCCGACATAGTGAGGGCTATCGGTAATAGTGTTCGGTACTCCCTCATGGCACTAGCTGTAATGGTCTTAGTAGGCGGGGGACTTGCCTACATTACCTCTAGGAGGAGGGTTCCGGGCTCCGGAGTTCTAGACCTTTTAGCGACTCTCCCGATCGCAATTCCGGGAATAGTTATTGGTGTGGGTTACATGACGTTCTTCAACACCTACTTTAGGGGGACTATACTCAGCCCTGTGGACTACCCGACTAACCTGCTTGTCTTCACGTACTCTGCTAGAAGAATACCTTTTGTAGTGAGACCTATATACGCAGGGCTACAGCAGGTACACGTCAGTCTAGAGGAAGCTGCCCACAACCTGGGAGCGTCGAGAAATAGGGTATATCTAACTGTCATATTACCTCTAATTATAGGTAACGTGGTAGCAGGTGCTTTAACGGCCTTCGTGTACTCTATGAACGAAGTCAGTACGAGCTTACTCCTCGGTGCTAGAGACCCTGAGAGAGCTCCACTTACTTACTGGATAAGTGATAGAATCGGTGGTCAAACTCTAGGTGCTGTTTCAGCTGCTGCAGCTGCCTGCGTTCTCCTCATGATCCTGCAACTTGCCTCTATAGCTATCTCTAACACTATTTTAAGACAGAGGGTATCCTTCCTAGGGGTCTAGGATGTCGATAGAGCTGGTTCAAGTCAGCAAGAGGTTCGGCAAGGTTTTAGCTGTAGATAAGGTCAGTGTTGAAATAGAGAAAGGGGAGTTCTTTACCTTCCTAGGTCCCTCCGGGTGCGGAAAGACTACTACACTAAGGATCATAGCTGGTCTAGAGATCCCGGACGAAGGTAGAGTAATAATGGACGGTGCGGACATCACCTACCTTCCTCCCCACAAGAGAGATACGGCGATGGTTTTCCAAAACTACGCACTCTGGCCCCACATGACTGTGTTCGAGAACGTAGCATACGGGCTTAAGGTAAGGAAATACCCGAAGGAGGAAATACGTAGGAAAGTGAAGGAAGTCTTAGAGCTAGTTCGACTCGAGGGACTTGAAGACAGGTACCCAACGCAGCTATCCGGAGGTCAGCAACAAAGGGTCGCACTAGCTAGGGCCTTAGTGGTTGAGCCCAAAGCCCTCCTGCTTGACGAGCCATTAAGTAACTTAGACGCAAAGCTACGCATTGAAATGAGAGAAGAACTCAAGAGAATTCAGAAAAGCCTCAATATTACCGCAGTATACGTAACACACGACCAAGAGGAGGCCATGGTTTTATCAGATAGGATAGCAGTAATGAACCGCGGTAGAGTAGTTCAGATCGGTAGCCCTGAAGAACTCTACGGAAGACCTAAAACACTATTTGTAGCCACCTTTATCGGTAAGTACAACATCTTGGAGGGTGTAGTTAGGGAGGTAGAGGGCGATACGGTGTCTATAGAGTCATCTGGAGTAAGAATTAGAGGTGTTCTACCCTCAAGTGACGTTAAGCCCTCGGTAGGTGAGGTAGTCTATGCGGTTTTTAGACCACATGGCGCTTACCTTAAGCCATCGAGCGATAGAGACAACGAGTTCTTCGGTAAGATATCTCTAGTGTCATACTTAGGCGAACACCTCGAAGTAAGAGTTGAAACAAAGCTCGGTAAGATGTTGATATACTTACCTCCTGATTTTAGGTTACCACTCGGTGAATCCATCAAGTTCTACGTACCTCAACACAACGTATTAGTCTACCCAAAGAAAGGTGAAGAAGTGTACTCAGTCTAACACATCGAAATCTGTAGGGACCGTCGCACCTTAATGTACCAACACCCGTAGCTAGTTACACTCTTCAAACATGAATAGGCAAGCTTGAAGTAGTGCGGACTCAATTCCATAAAAAAACTTTAGATGGGCTATCGAGCTTCGAGGATAGTTTATCAGCCTTTTAGTGACGTTATAGCTAGTGCTAGCACGAACCCTAATACGAACGCTTTGTGGATCCAGAGAATTAGCTCTACTTTGTCTTTACTTACGTTGTCTTTCTGTCTTACTAGCTTACTCGACTGACTTACTACGAGTTTGAGAGCGCGTATAGCTACACTTTGAAGTAATTCAGCTAAGGACTGAAGTGTGCTTAATGTGCGAGCTACGTCCTGTAGTGAGTAGATACTTATACTTACACTCATCTGCTAATACCATATTTATATATCTCAGACTTGCTTAAAAACCTTTCGTTCAACTCAATACATGCTTATACATGCTTATATTCAATCCAGCTCAAAATATAATACGGTCTTTAGAGAAACCTAACTACGGTGGTAGCTTGGTTAACTTAGTTGAGATAAGTAACGCTGTATCAAGACTTGTTGAGAGCGTGAAGGATTCTGTAATCACTATAGCTACAGAAATGCCGCATCCAGCCATGCTCTTCGGTGAGAGACCTATAACAGGGTACGGCTCAGGCTTCGTTTTTTCTCCCGGTTTCGCAATAACTAACGCACACGTAGTTAGAAGTGCGGCGAGAATCACGGTAATCTACTCTGACGGTTCTCACGAGGAAGCCGAGGTTCTAGCCGTTGACCCAACGAAAGACTTGGCTTTAATAGAAGTCACTAGTGGTACTAGACCGCTACCTATGGGTGACTCTGACACTATTAGAGTTGGAGATATAGTCTTAGCTATAGGCTCTCCACTAGGGCTTCCAGGACCCTCAGTTACTCTCGGTGTTGTGAGCGCTCTCGGTAGGACTATAGCTGGAGAGGAAATCATTTTGGAAGACCTAATACAGACGGATGCGGCTATAAATCCTGGCAATAGTGGAGGTCCACTCGTGAACTCAAGTGGTGAAGCTGTTGGAGTTACAACAGCTATAGTCCCCTACGCTCAGGGAATAGGCTTCGCAATACCTATAAATACAGTCAAGAGGTTTCTCGAGATGCTGAGGAGGTATGGAAAACCGATTAGAGCTTGGATCGGTGTTTACGTAGCCAACATAAGTAAGTCTACAGCTAGAGTCATGGGTCTACCGGTAACAGAGGGAGTATACGTAGTTAAGGTAGTTCCAGGCACACCCGCCTATAGAGTAAGAATCAGAGAGGGTGACGTAATAGTTAAAGCGGGCCCGAGAGAAGTTAAGAAAGTTAGGGACCTAAGGGAGGCAATCGAAGACAGCATAGAGAGGGGATACATAGATCTAGAGATAATTAGGGGAGGCAAGAGACTAGCACTTCAGGTTCCTATAGTAGTTCAAGAGCTGTAGATAGTCGCTGGTGCGATCTTGAAAGACTCACTCCTAGAGACAGTAAAGATAGACGAAGTCTCTATGAAGTACGGAATTAGCTGTGAGATCTGCGGTTCCCAGATAGCTCTCAACTTTAGCGGCTTGGAGGTAAGGATAGTTGAGGAAGAAGGTACTTACGTTGCCTTAGTACAGATCCCTCTCCCGGGTGACTACTTAGACTCCTACCTACTCGAAGAGTACTCAAGGAGGTACAGACTCTTCCTCTTACTAGTTGAGGAGGGAGCTCTGACGAACGTAGCCTACGAACTTAGGGCAGATATACCGTCGGTAGTGGCAAGATCTGTAGTAGGTAGCTTAGCTAAAGCAGTCGAGCTAGTCGAGAAGATAGCGAGCGTCTGCGAGAAGCATAAGGATGTGTGCCTTAGTTAGAGTGTGAAGCGGTTTAATCGGTTGACTAAGCGGGAGCATATTCTCTAGAGACGAAAACGAGTTTCGGTCTTAGAAGCCGAAGACCTTGACGAACTCCCTTGTTGCGTATCCCCACGGCATTGCTTGAGTGTTATACACACCGTGTGCTCTGCCCTCTCTATCTATCAGTATAAAACCGGCAGTATCTCCTCCGTACTTACTAGTGAAGTCTCTCATTACTTCCTCAGCGACTGACACAGGGTCGCCGCTCCCGCATAGGGAATCAACTGCTTTCCTGCTTAACCCGTAGAGAATGATGAACTCACCTATCCCAGTAGCTGAAGCAGCTCCACACTTACTTGCGTAAAACCCGGCACCAGCGATAGGTGAGTCACCTACTCTACCAGGCATCTTTAGGAATACACCACCAGTGCTTGTCGCAGCAGCAAGTTCACCGTCTTTGTCTACTGCTACAGCACCTACGGTATCACCGATCCCGAAGAGCTTTAACCAGAGCTCCAGCGACCTAGAGTAGAATCTCTGCGGAACTTCCCCAGACCGGATCTTGCGTACAGCGTCTTCGTAAAGGTTTCTAACTCTAGCCGATACACCCGGGTGACGCGGTAGTCCTAACCTTTCAGCCAGTCTATCGGCTGCTTCACCGACAACGAGAACGTGGTCTGTTTGCTCAAGTACGTATCTCGCTAGAACAACAGGGTTCCTAGGATACTTTACGTAAGCTACAGCACCAGCTCTACCCGTCTTACTGTACATAACTCCAGAGTCCATACTCACAGAGCCGGTGAGGTCGACGGTACTTCCGACACCGGCGTTCACTATCCCGGAGTCTTCTAGTACTTTAACGGCTTGAACAACCATATCTAGAGAGGAGCCGGTCTCACCAGCCCTAAGACCGGCGTCAAGAGAGCTCCGCACTAGCTCTACGATTTCTTCTATAACCTTCTGCTCTCGAGACCATCTACCGGCACCTACGTGAACGGCGATAGCTGGCTTACTCACGGCTATCACCACAGCTCTATACTACCTCATGTTTAAAGCATTTGCGGTAGGCTCTAACGTAGGATGGTGTTAATTAGATGTTTTACACTAAGTGAACACTCTTTCCTCTGCGTCTATTTAATCGACAGTTTCATCGTTCTAGCACTTCAATTTCCGTTTTTAGCTCGAAGATAGTCGCGGGTTTAGCGAAGTTCTTCAATAGCTGGTTTAATGATCACTAGGTGGTGGTACGTTGAGCTGCGATCATAGGGGTGAAGCCGGTAGGTTGTCTAAGTTGTTGGAGTCTGAAGGCTTGGGTAAGTTGAGGGTGGAGTCCTACGGTAGCTACCACATCGTTGTTGTTGAGTTATGTGAGGACTTCTACCTTTTCGTGTCTATCTCGTGTTCTAATGGTGACTACCTCTACGAGTTTGCTTTAGGTGATGAAAACTTCGTTTTCGGTCTCAATGAGGTCGAGTGCTTAGATAGAGCTGTAGCTACAGTTAAGAAAGTTGCTACCTGGACTGTACCCCGCTAGACCGATCGCCTCACATCTTCATCGCTCTACTCGAGCTCCTCGAGGCGATGTGTGGTAGCGGGGCCGTGATCTAGGTAGTATTTTAGGCTAATAAGTTCCCGCAACCTACGCATCTGGAGGTGCTAGCGAAATTAGAGGTAGTGAGGAGCTTGGGTACTGGGTCGGTGAGCTTCCCACAGGTTGTAGGCTCTGCATGTCCGGAGCTAAGTCCGTTGTTTTTGCTACTGGTTTGTGTAGTGTTGGTTGCTACTACTGCCCTATCTCACCTCAGAGGAAGAGTAGGGACGTAGTATACGTAAACGACGTAGCAGTTGAGAGCTTGAGGGACTTAGTTGAGGAAGTAGCTGCGTCAATGTCTGAAGGTGTGGGTATTACCGGTGGAGAGCCTCTACTAGTTCTAGATAGAGTTCTTGAAGTCATTAAGGTCCTTAAGGACGTCTTCGGTAGTAGATTCCACGTTCACCTCTATACTTCCGGTGTTGGACTAACCGAGGAGATTATGGGTAGACTAGTTGGTGCTGGTCTAGATGAGTTGAGAGTTCACGTAGTCTCGGATCGGTCACTAGAGGCCGTCGAGCTAGCCCTCGACTACCCTGTGGATGTCGTAGTGGAGAACCCGGCTATCCCGAGTGATAGTGAGAGGCTCAAAAATCTGGTTTCTACTTTGAGTAGTCTCGGTGTTAAATACGTAAACTTGAATGAGCTAGAAGTAAGTGAGTTAAACTTTGACTTACTATCGCTCAAAGGGTTTCGAGTCTCTAGTAGTGGGAGGTCTGTAGAGGGCTCTAGAGAAGTAGCTCTTGAAGTACTTAAGTGGGTTGAGGAAGCAGGTTTGGGTCTCTCGGTTCACTACTGCCCGGCACTCTACAAGGACGCCTACCAGTACCCGAGGAGGTTGTTGAGGAGGGCTTTAGCTACTAGGAGGGTTTTCGAGGAGCTAGGTTATGGTCTAGTTAAGTGGGTTGAAGTAGAGTGCTACGAAGAGCTCGAGAAGCTTGTGCCTGTAGGCTTAGTCTTTAAGTTCGGTAGTACTTGCTTTACTCACCCTAGAGTAGGCGCTAGCCTCGAGCTCGGTAGAGTTGTTGAGGCACTACCTCTAACACCTAGAAAAGCTCTAAACGAGTACTAAGTGGTGAACTAGTTGCTAAAGCTAAGAGTTTGGGACCTCAACAAGCTCCTCAAGCACCTAGCTGATTTAGGCTACACCATATCGGAGGGACCCCACGCAGTACTACACGATGGCTCTGAGGTAGGGTACTGGGTACTGACTAAGGACTCTCAGATAGTAGGTCAAGTTATAGCGCACTACATAGACAACCACTACTACGCACTCATGAAGACTGAGGGAGCTACAGATAGCGAGGTAATAGAAGCACTGATTCGAGCAGAACACGGAGAAATGTGGAGAACCCCGGTCGAAGACGTAGTAGTTATAGCTGTAGAGGAAGTCTTAGAGAGTATAGTGAAGTACGCTGACACAATACCGAATAAGGAAGCAGAAGAAGCACTCGCACATTACGAAAAGAAAGCAACGAAAATCATGAACAGGTTCATGAGGAAACTAGTTGAGCAAGTCGAGAAAGACAAGAACATAAACCCAGAATCAAGTTAGTATAGGGCCCGTGGCCCAGCCAGGATAGGGCGCCGGCCTGCGGAGCCGGAGGTCCCGGGTTCAAGTCCCGGCGGGCCCGCTATATGTTTTGACATGAACATCCATTACGAAGAGTCTTTAAGAGCGTTTAACTTAGCCAAGAGATCACCTAGTTTAGCTGTGCTGACTGGTATCTATGTATGGCGAAGCGTGTTAAGTGTTTATTAGCTTATCCTAGGTGCTGGTAGTTCTCTCAGTCTACTGGTTTAGAGTTTGATAAGGTGAAGTAGAATCAGTAGAAACATTAGTAGAGAGCTGACTACTATAAATGTGATTACGTAAAATACGTACTGCGTAATGAAGAGGCCTAGCCTAATAGATGCTAGCAGGTATTCCACGGGAGTGAAACCCGCTTGGTAACCTACGTAAAGTCCCGCTATCAAGTAGTAAGCAGTTAAGTACATGAACACTCCTAAGAGCACCGATGAGACTAAGTCAACGAAGACCTCCGACAGGCCTCCGTAGTGCCTACCTGAAGTTAAAGCGAGAGAGCACACTACACTGAAACTAGCAAGAGCTACTACTAAAAACACTTTCTCTACTAAGTAACCAAGAGCGAGAGTCACCAGCATTAAAACAGTTGAACATAGCAATACGTTAACTACCCTCTTACGCAAGGGTATACTTATACTTAAACCTGCTCTAATCGCAATATCCCCAGTCACTGACTCTACGTAAACTAAAACTTTAGAAGCTACAGCGCTCACTGCCTACACAGCCCTCACACAAGTCACCAAAAATCCACAGAAACTGGCTCAAATAGAGAATGAAGCAGTTAGAAAGCGGTATACACTAGTATCTCTAGCGGATTTGCGGTTTTAGTGTTTCTATAGATACTATCTTAGGACTCGTTTATAACTTAAGGTGTGTTTGATCTTTCACAGCCTTAACTAAGTGACTGGTTTATGATCGTTCAGAGTCCTAAAGTCTTGAGCATGGGTAAACGCAAACTAGCTACTAGAACTGAGGTCTGTCATATATTGGTAGAGAACGAAGACGCTGATTTGTATGGAGTGAGTAAAGCAAAAACACGAGCTAAACACCATAGGGAGCGCGTAAGAAAGCTGAAAGAGTTGATGAGTGAAAGCAGGAGTGTCTTCGATGAGTTAAAGACCGCGAGAGCTCATGGTGAAACCGTTTTTAGAGAGATGAACTCCTCTACTTTCACTAGCTCCGACCTCCGCTTGTAAAGGTCCAGCATCTCTCTCTTTACGACGTGTACTTCGAATGGGTCCTTTATCCCCCTCTCCCACAGTTTTACCAACACTTCCTCCGGAGGCCGGTCTGTGACTACTAGTACGTCTACGTCGCTTGATAACGTATACGTACCTTCAGCAACGCTACCGAAGAGGTAGACTTCGGCTTTTTCATCCAGCTCCTTGACCGCCTCTACGATTACTTTAAGGTAGTGCTTGAGGTTTCTAAATACTTCGGCTCTATTCCTAGCTAGCTTCACTAAGAGCCTCTCTGACAACTCTGATCACCCTATCCACAACTCCTCTAACTCTCGTTACTTCTTCGACTCTAAAATCTCTCGGCACGTATCTTGAAGTTATGTAGGCGTCTTCGAGTAAAGCTAGCTCTACGCTATGCTCCACCCACAGCTCCTTAACGTTCTCGTCACCAGTCAGCTCGTGTACCAATTCGAGTAGCCTTCTTATGCTGTGCGTTCTCGGGTAATCTACACCTAGAGAGAGTAGAGCCGCCTTCAAGAACAACTGAAGACTTTGCTCGAAGCTAAACATCGCTAAGTCGTAAAACCCTTTCTCGATCTGAAAGAGAGCGGATTCGTAGAAACGCCTAGATCTCTCTAGGAGACTATTCACTTCATCTCGTTTAATCAAGCAGTACGCACCTCACGCGCCTGATATTAATGACCTAATAATTCTTAAGCTTACTACCTAGCTTAACGTAGATAAGGTCTGTCAATTGATGACTCCGTATGGCTCTCTGCCGTACTGCGTACAGCGATGATGTCTGGTAGTTGCCCTCACCTCTACTTTCTAAGCCATGTTTCTTAGAGAGCTTGATTATCCCCTTTTGAATCTCAACGTAGCCGCCCATCTAAGAGCGCGGCAGGCTCTGTAGTCTAGTTTGCCCCAAGCCTAAGTCTCCTAGACCCACGCTCAGTCTGATAAACTTCGTTGTCGCAGAAATGAGCATCCTGGCAACACCTTGTGAGCTCTTTTCTGCTAAAGATTCTCATCACGTCTAGGGATGAGGAATTTGAGATACTTCAGCTCGCTTAAGGCTTCATTCCTCGAATAATTAATACCATAATGTTATGGGAAACGGGAAATAATGACGTTTATCGATACATAGGGCTTCCGTTACTTTTAATTGTATTCCTTCGCTTATGAGGGGATCTCTTACTTCTGGAGCTACTTGGAGCTAAGCAGCTATCTTAGTCTCTCGAGGCTGCGGTAGGTGGCCTAGTGCTCTCTGAGGAGGCGGCCGTAGTTTAGCTTGTCTCTAATACCCGCAGTTCTAAGGGCGAACCACATGGACGCTGTGTTACTGGAGACAACCGGAAGCCCTAGCTCTTCTTCTAGCACTCCGACTACCTCCAGGGTCCTGAAGTTAGTGCAGCTTATGAACACTCCGTCTACGGCCGACTTTGCCTCCCTAACGACCTCTTTAGCCAGTCTGTATGCTACCCAAGTGGGCTGCTTACCTATTTCAGTGTTTTTGACTATGCCGAGCCCACGTATCCTAACGACGGTAAAGCCGACGCTCTCGAGGAACGCTTTTTCTCTAGCGTTTATTTCTTCTATGTACGGAGTCGCCACGGCGACTCTCTTGAGTCCTAGTGTACGGAGGGCTTCGGCGACTGCTTGAGCTGTCGTCACAGTCTTCACCCCGACTCTGCTCTCTATTTCTCTCCGCAGGCTCTCCTCCCACTTGACGCCCTCGAGCAGAGACCCAGAGGTGCATCCGTACACTATTACGTCGACCTCGGCAGTAGTGAGTTCTTCTGCTGCTCTAACTGCTTCAGAGGACATCTGCTTAAGAGCTTCAGGAGTTACCTCACTCAATCTAACTCTCGAGGCGTGGATGCTGACTCCCTCAGGAGCCATCCTCCAGAACTCCGGCTCCATCGTGGTGTTGGACGACGGGACTATGAGCCCTATCCTACACCTCCACCCATACATAGGGGTCCAAGATTATTGTTTGAATAAAATTTGTGAATGTTACTGAAACAAAAGTGATGAGTGTTCTATTGAACCCATTAAATGTGAGTATAGCATTCATCATAGCTCTCGCGGCTGAGACTATACTACTGCCAAAAGGATCTACGACGCAGACTAAGCATCTCACTTCATTTCCTTTCCTGTCTTTTTCTATTGAAAACTCTAGAAGCAACTTTTTCCACCCTTGCCGGAACCCTGGCGGTGAAGAACCTATATCACTTTGGCTCATAAGCAAAGAACGCGTAAAGTTCAAAACCTTGCTGATAGATGAGACCGCATGAAGCTGCTGTTGGAAGAGTCAGGACGATCGAGCCTTTCTCTGTTTCACCTCGATTTCGTGTAGTTTGAAAATTTTGACTGTCATGTGGGATCCATTACCCTTGAAGCCGGCGACAGTTAGGTCTTTAGGTATTGAAACAGGAATAGAGACTAGTACTGAAGTCAGTAAGGTTGAGAACATTACAACAATAGGAAGCAAGATGGTCGCCGGTAATCGACAGTGGTGCTAACTAAGCCTCGTGAAACTGTTTAGTTTTTCATATTTGTTCGTATTGGTTGGTATTGATAGAAACGTCTATAAACACCTTGATATACGTAGATACATCTCGATGAGGGATCGAGAGCCGCTAGATAGTGTAGATGGTGGCTCTCCCCGAGACATCTAAGATGTGGGGTGCTAGGGGTCACCCTGAACGCCCCCAAGCCCGATGAAAACCCGAGCGGAATGCGGGGGAACGAGATGAGGCAATGAAACCAACCAATATAAACCTACATCAGAGCTGAACCCCTAAGCTGACTAAATCCCACACCACAAACTCAGAAGCCTACAAGAAGTTCTTAAAGAAGTTCCCTTTAGATCGGAC
>JAUQPH010000017.1 GCA_030550455.1 Thermoproteota archaeon | reverse complement strand
TTTTAACCTCTAACACCCATCTGTTTACTAGGTGGTGCGTGTGGGGCTTAAGAAGGGGAAGTACGCCTACGTTGAGATAGCGCCGGGGAGTTTCGTGAAGGTTAGGGTTATCAGGAGTAAGGCAGATGATAGCCCTAGGAAGTACCAAGTAGTAGCTAGAGTAACGAGTAGAGTTCCGGCAGAAGCCAGAATTGTAAAGCTAGACTCGATACCTGAACCTGCTAGAAAAGCTATTCTAGAGCAGCTCGCACACTAAGCTATAGCTCTACACCTCTTTAGCTCACTTTCTCACTTCAAATAGGTACCCCGCTGTAGAGCGTTTTCTGCTATTGCTGAGATAGGTGTTCAGCTTAGTAGCGTGAAAATATATGCCTCCGCCTATAGAGTGGGGGAGTACAGTTGAGGCTAAGTAAGTGCTTTATCTTAGCTGTCTCTGGCTACGCTATACCACTAGCCTTCATAGCTGTAGCTGCGGCTTCTGCTGGCTGGTTCGACGTTGTGCGTAATGCCTTGAGCGACCTCGGTCACGCTACTAGGAGCTCTGTTGCTCCACTGTTTAACTTAGGGCTCTACCTCGGAGCCTTCACTTTAGCTATTTTTGCCTCAAGGTACTCACTGAAGTACAGTAGAGCAATAACCTACCTCCTACTACTAACTGCTCTCACACTAGGTCTCGTAGCCGTTTTCGACGAGGTTTACGGTGTGCTCCACTTTTGGGTCTCGGTAGCTTTCTTTCTGAGTATCTCAGCTTTACTCGTAGCGTACTCCCTGAAGTTCCGAAGCTACTTACTGCCCTTAGTTGCTCTAACTACGGGTGTGCTGTCATGGGTTGCTCACTTAGCTTACCGCATACCTAGAGGTGCCGCAATACCGGAGCTAGTGTCTATTTTCGTGGCACTACCCTTCTACTTAAGGTATTCTTCGCTAGTGTGTAGGAGTAGTTCAGATGGGTAGTGCTAGTAGAGGGGTGCCTACTGCCTTGAGTCATCTATCTTTAGAAACGGTACGGTCATTACGGCTCTAGCTAAAGCTACGAACCCAAAACCTACTCTAAGACCTTCGTAGCCACCGGTGAACTCTACTAGGTAGTCCATAGCTACTCCACCGACTATAGAGCCTAGTGCTGCCGCCATTCCCTGACTGAAGTTCAGTAGAGATACGTAGCTAGCGTACATACCCTTCCTAGACTTGTTCAGTACGTACAGTGGCACGACTACGTTACCTATAGCTGCGAAGGGGCCTGTGAGTATGCTGGATAAGTACACTAGCTCTGGACCGGGTGCTATAGCGTAGAAAAGTGGGGGTATCACGAAGCCAGCTCTACTTGCAACTATTAGCCACTTCAAGCTGAGTTTACTGAGGTACTTCATTAGTAGGTACTGAGAAACCATAGTCGATAAAGTGCTCGCTATGTTCATAACAGCTAAGTCACTAACAGACAGCCTAAACACGTACCTCTGAGCAACCGGAAACCACGGCCATGCGGCAGCCATAACCGCTATGTAGCCTGCGTAAGCAGTATTGAGCTTCATGAAGGACTTGTCACTAGCTACTTGAGCTACTTTCTTTAAGGGGTTAGGGGGTTTCTCACCGGGGTTTCTCTTTGTAGACGTGTTTCGGTCTAGGTGGAGGAGCCTAATCCATATAGTGGATGCTGCGAGACTGACTAAGCCAGAGAACAGAAAGAGGTACTTCAAGAAGCTTACGTCGGGTGTTAGGAATACTGCTGTAAAAACGAAGACGGATAGAGCCACTCCCTGGGAGACTAGGTTAACTAAGCTGAGCACTCTACCCCTAGTAGCAGCAGAAAACACTGTACCTAGGAAAGCAGTAAAAGCCAGCCCACTCAAGCCGACTACAATAGCTCTAAAAGTCACTAAGCCTACGAAGACCTCAGGAACTATAGTGAGGGAAATAGCTATCCATAGGAGAGATGCTGCTACAGAAGTAGTCAGTAAGACAGTAATATACCTACCCCACCAGTCCATTAGGGGACCTAAGAGGACTTGAGCAGCAGTAGGTAGAGAGTTTGTTGAGAACTGTAGAAGCCCCTGGAGAACACCAGAGGAGGTAATCGATGCGAGATAGTAGCCAACGTAGGGAGCAGAGAAGTTATCGGCAAGAGAGGCGAGAGCCTGTCTAACAACAATCCCCAACACAACACCACGCTCCCTACCCTTTGAAACCCCCATCCTTTAAACCGCTAAAACATAGTACGTAGCGAAACCCTAAAAACACTAGCAAACATCGACACTCCAGCTTAAGCGTTCCTCGTAGGTGCCACGCTTATAGGTGCAACGGAGTTACATCGTCGCACTTAGGCAACAAGGATAGTGAATCCCTGCGAGCAAGTCTCTAGCTACCATAGGCTTGCGTGATTAACTGTTCAGATACGGTTATCTTGATGTACTTAGACTCGCTTTAGGCATGAAGAACGCTTTACCTACTGGATGCGCAAGCTCTTTCGTTTCTCAAATACTTCCACTCCTACAGGCTAGGCTTCTTAGTGTACTTCTTGATGACCTCTATTGACTCTTCAACGCACTTTGCTAGCTCGTCACTAGAGATGATTGTAGGCAGAGAGTTTCTCCTATACGCAAAAGCTTTGTACCTCACGCTAGACCCACTGCTTACGTCGTAGTAGAACCGGAGTAGGGCTTCACCTATTCTCGACTCGAGGGAGTACGACTCTCGGTTCGTATAGGCCGCTATGCGTATGACGAGGACTCCTCTTTGCTTGAGGTAGTTCATCTGGTTGTACAACTCCTTAATGTGGCGGGCGATAGGTACTCCTGCTCTAGGTATCTCCACTCCGTGGAAGACAACTATATCTGGGTTCTCTGAGTCGATTATAGTGTTTTCTCTTATTACCAGCTGGGAGACGCTGAAGCCAAACGGGTTTAGGCTTACGACCTTGAAGTACTTCGAAACTACCCCCTCTACAGCATCTTCATCTACACCGAGTGTTCGCAGTCTATACTTTAGCGACTCGATTATTGGTTGCGGTGGGTACTTATAGCTTATCATCAGTATCCTCATGTCGTTCTCTATCGCTAGAGCTAGTATAGGTAGTACTGCGTCGCGGTAGTCGGAATCAGCTGGGTAGACCATGTTCACGACCATACCGCGATGTAAGTGACCCCAAGCTCTCCTAAGTGGTTCGCAGGGTAACCTTACTTCACCTCTTTCTTCACTTACGTACTCTATTACGGGGGGTACCCACACCTCGAATCCTCTACTCTCGGTAATCGAGAACGGAAGCTCAACTTGGTTGAGTGGCACTCCTCTGGCTTTCCTTACTTCCACCACCCTAGATAGAAAGCCGTCTTCGATTCTGTGCTTGAGCAGTAGTACAGCGTCAGCAACAAACTCTATGCCACCGATCTCCAGCCTTTCTGAGCCGTAGGGTAGCTCTGCGACCAAGATCCCTAAACCGTTGGTGATTGTGGGTAAGTTGTAGAAGAAGTTTAGTAACCAAGCACGCTTTCCAGCATCTTCTTTTACCGTCTCGAGTAAGACGTTGATCGAGTCAACTACAACAACTCTATACCCTCCCTCAGAGAGCTCGGTTGAGATAGTGTTAACAGCCGTATCCACACTAGACCCGGCGGGAAGCCTCAAGTACTTAAAGTACCCACCGAACTCAGCTTTAGCTAAGTCCAGTCCCAGTTTTGCCATATAGCTGAACAGCTTCTCCCTATCCTCGTAGAACGAGACATAGAGACACTTTCTCCCCTCAAGACAGTTTCTATAGCAAACAGTTAGAGCAAGAGTAGTCTTACCGGAACCGGGGTTTCCGGCAACAACCATTAGGTATGGTACTCTGATTGGACTTAGTACTCTATCCAAACCCTCGACTTTAAGTGAGAAATCTTCACCTAACCCCATATAGCCTACCCGGTGTAGGTACTTCTTTTATGAACTCGAAAGAAGAGCTCACAGTGTTAACGTAACAACTGATGCTACAGCTAAAACAGTCTATTAGAACAAGCCTGAATCTTGCTCTGAACACCATATTTTGGTGTAACCCTCATAAAGTTCTTGCTGAGTAGAGCTATATAAGCGTTTAGGCTAATAACTGTTCGAGCCTAAGCCTAACTCAAGCTATGTTGTAAACGTAAAAAGCTGGAGTCAGCCAAGAAGTACGCGTTCACGAGTTTATTCTCGACTTAAGCGATATATCACCATACGTAAACTCTACTGTGTAGCTCCTGCCGGGCTCTAGCTCGATGCGTACGAGTAAGCTCCAGTAGGGTCCATCTCTAAGCATCTTCAGCCCCACTTCTTCAACTACCTCTCCGAGCTCTTCGTCAAATACTCTCAGCAACCCTAACTCCCCTAACTGCTGTTGGGGGTCGTAGACCCATATCCAAGCACTAACCCTACCTTTGCTAGAGGTATTCGTGTCTAGAAGCATTGAGTAGCTCCTAGTAGAGCCTTCCGCAACGACCCATCCGTCGGTTGCTTTAGGTCTAACTCCAACTATAGACACTCTCACACTACTCTGGTGAGCTTCCTCTAGGTAGAGTCTAGCGTGGAACCTACCTGTACCTCTAGCTACCCAAGTTAGGTTTAGAGTAGCTCTATAGGTGCCTTCTTCAACCTGCATCGGTGCATCGTAGCCGGGTATTACTACCATAAC
>JAUQPH010000016.1 GCA_030550455.1 Thermoproteota archaeon | reverse complement strand
TATGGTTCTACAGAAGAATGCAGTTCACCATAGGATACGAAGCATTAGAGAGAGGATTGTTGGTTAGCTACGTTAACCCGATGAAGACATCATCAACGTGCCCCAGGTGTGGAAGCAGGTTAGAAGATAGCGGTAGTAGAGTGTTAAAGTGCACTAGATGTGGATTCACAGGAGATAGAGACGTAATCGCATGCATAAACCTGTTCTACAGGTACTCAAGATGTGGGGTGCTTGGGGTCGCCCTGAACGCCCCTAAGGGTGATGCATACCCAAGACCGATGCGGGGGAAAGAGATGAGGCAATGAAATCAACCAATATAAACCTATACCAGAGCTGAACCCCTCCTAAAGAGTAGTTACGTTATCTGTAATATCTGTATTAGTAGGAGGTAATAGTAATTAATGAATGTAATGAATAACGAGTCTTCACCATCTTACTAATTGCGCTAGATCCGCTAAACCGCATCCATAGTAAGAAACTGCGGGACTGAGCAAGGAGGTTTAGGTGAGATGGAAGCGCGGTCGTTCAGATACTACTTGAGAACTGGGAGCCAGCTCTTGTATCGGTTTATATGGCTGGTTTCATTCACTCATCTTTGTTCCTTCTTGATTCCACACCGGTAATAGCCCACACCTCATCCACGCGCTCCGTTCCCTGTCGAGCAACATCTACACATTAATTAGACATCGTAAACCTTATAAAACCCAAAACGGTTGCTCGGTGCTTTATCGGCACCCAGTGCTCATTGTTATTGTGGCGGGCCCGCCGGGATTTGAACCCGGGACCTACGGGTTAAGAGCCTCGGCCCTTGGTCCGCCGCTCCACCTGGCTGAGCTACGGGCCCTATCCTACTTTATCAGTGTTTGTTACGGCTTAAAAGCTTTGAATTCTATATCCATCTATAGTACTCCAGGGTTCAGCTCTTATATGGGTTTATGTTAGATGGTGCTATCGGCTCATTTCTTTTTCCCGCATTCCGCTCAGGCTCTCATCGGGCTCGGGGGCGTTCTGGGCGACCCCTAGCACTCTACATCTTGAGCGTCTCGGGGGAGCTCCGATGGGTTCTCGAATCCATCATCAAGGTGCGTTCACGTATACCACTACAAGGTGCTTACAAATGTCTCGACCATATCGACAGATACGAGCAGATATGGAAAACTGAAAACAGTTACACAAGGCTTTCAAAGGGTCGAGCTTGGCTTGTCTATATTCGGCAGCTCATGTCTTAGAGAGTTAAGGGGGATTTCGATGTGTTTAGTGTAGTGCAACTCGATATAGCTTTTAAATCGCTTTAGCTATTAGTTAGAGGAGTGGGCGTTGAGAGTACCTAAAGTAGTTAGAACGTACTGTCGGAAGTGTGGAACACATACAGAGCATAGCGTGTCCATATATAAACACGGCAGAAGGAGGTCTCTAGCTGAGGGTGAGCGTAGGTATAGGCGCAAGCAGGAAGGCTATGGAAGCAAGCGTAAGCCGGAGCAAAAGAGGTTCGCTAAGGTAACTAAGAAGATAGTGTTGAAGTTGAAATGCAATAAGTGCGGCTATATGCATCACAGAAGAGGTATAAGGCTTAAGAAGGTAGACTTAGTCGAGGTGGTTAGATGAAGAAGAGAAAGATCCTGATCCCAATACCGAAGAGTAGGTTCTTAAGGATTAAGTGTCCATCTTGCGGTAATGAGCAGATAGTTTTTGATCACGCTACCTTTCCAGTTAAGTGCTTCGTATGTAGTTCCTTACTTGCCGTACCCACAGGTGGTAAAGCCAAAGTTCTTGGGGAAGTTGTAAGAGTTCTGGGGTAGAAAGCTTTGGTTAAAAGAAAGGAGGCTCTCCCATCTATCAACGAGCTCTGCGTAGCAACAGTGGATAAGGTATTTGACTTAGGAGCGTACGTAAAGCTAGACGAATACGGTAACCTCGAGGCCTACCTCCCGTGGAACGAAGTAAGCAGTAAGTGGGTTAAGAACATACGTGAGGTTATTAGAGAGGGTCAGAAGGTCGTAGTAAAAGTCATAAGAGTAGATAGAAAGAAGAACCAAGTAGACGTATCTTTAAAGAGAGTAGCTGAGGTAGAGCGTAGAAGGAAGCTGAGAGAGTGGAAGCGCGTCAACAGAGCTGAGAAGATCTTAGAGATAGTCGCTAAAAAGCTCGGTAAAAGCATTGAAGAAGCGTACTCTAGTGTTTGGTGGAAGCTAGAGGAGTCCTACGGAGACGTTCTAGCAGCTTTCGAAGATGCCTCAGTTATGGGAGACAGCATTCTTAGGAGTGCGGGAGTCCCAGACGAGTGGGTCTCGGGGCTGATGGAGGAAATACCTAAGCACATCAAGCCCAAGCACGTTAGGATCGATGGTAGACTCACTCTGACCACCTACGAACCAGACGGCATCTACAGGATTAAGGAGTTGCTGAAGTTGCTGGATGAAGAAGTCGTAGACGACGTTAGAGTTAGAATATACTCTGAAGGTGCACCGAGGTATAGAATCGAGCTAGTAGGAACAGACTATAAGGTTCTTGAAAGCAAGCTGGCGGAGCTTGTAAAGAAAGCTGAGAACTTAAGCAAAAAGTTAAATATAGTCTTCAGCTTCGAGAGGGTGAAGCTCAGTTAGGTTCCTTATAAGGAAGTGCACTAAGTGTGGAAACTACACTCTGAAAGAGCAGTGTCCCAGATGTGGAAGTGCGACAATAGTTGCTAGCCCACCCAGGTTCTCGCCTGTAGATAAGTACGTAAAGTATAGAGTGATCGCTAAAGGAGAGCAAAAATCCGAAAGCGGTAAAGATGAAGACCGAGGTAGGTAATAGTCGAGATCAGCTTTATAAGCTTGTTGGTGTAGATAGAGTCAGGTGATCTAGAACGCCTACGCACGGGTCTATGACAAAAGCCGGTAAGGTTAGAAACGCTACACCTAAAATACCTGCGAAACCTAGGAGAAACTTACCTCCTAGACAGAGGAACAGGAGAGAGTACTGGATTAGAAAGCGAAAGGAGTCAGGTCTGCCGGTACCAACAGTAGTCCCACCATCGTCAGTACCGAGAAAAGCTGCCGCATCTAGTAGCTAGTTGTAGGCTCTTCAGCTCGGAAATCAGCTTCTATCGACCTTCTGTAGTAGCGTGTAGAAGAAGCCTATCGTCTTGTGAATATGGGGCCAAACCCTCATAGTACCGGGCAGGAAGCCTCTGTCGTAGGGGCCTTCGAGTGGAACTAACCTGACCTTCTTACCTTCTTTCTCAAGAAGTCTCTTGATTACTTCTTCATTTTCTTCGCTAAGTAGAGTACAGGTCGTGTAGAGAATGTATCCACCAGGTTTAACCAGTTTTAGCGCAGCTTTTAAGAGCTCGTACTGAAGCTGGCTTAGTTTAGCTACTTCATCTTCCATCAATCTCCACCTAAGATCCGGGTTTTTAGCTAGAGTTCCATCTGACGTACATGGAGCATCTACTAAGACTCTGTCCGCAACTTCTTCACCTACTACTTTAGGTGCTTCACGCCCGTCTTTAACGTAAGTCTTAACAATCGTTACTCCAGCTCTCTTTACTAACTCCTCGAGTTTTCTCATTCTTACCTTATTGATGTCGAATGCGTGTATTACTCCCTGATTCCTCATTAGCTCTCCCATATGCTCTGTCTTACCACCGGGCGCAGCTGCTAGGTCTACTACTACGTCACCCGGTCTCGGGTTAAGGATTAGTGCGGCTAGTGCTGCGGGTTCTTCTTGGATTACTATCTTACCGCTTTTGAAAAGCTCTGACTTGTCGAAGTTGTATGGACCTTCAAACTTTATTACCGTAGGTACGACCTTTGAGACCTCTGGATTTTTTCCTTCGGCCTTCAGTTTCTCTAAGACTTCTTGAACACTAGCCTTGAGGATGTTTACTCGCACACTTATCTTAGGTTTCTCGGCGAAAGACTTCAGTATCTTATCTGCTTCGCTTGCTCCCACCAGCTCAAAGATTCTTCTTACATACCAAGCGGGGAGTAAATACTTGAACATGAGTTCTTCATCTGGGGTTTTAGGCGTGGGTGTGTACGTAGATAAGCTCTTGACGGCGTCTATAAACCACATTCCTACGTAGGGATGCGACCGTGACGAGAGCCACGCAGCAGTTCTCTTTAAACACTCAAGCTTTCTCTCATAGGTCACTCTGTCTCTAGCGTATACCTCCAAG
Organism: Thermoproteota archaeon; assembly: GCA_030550455.1. Lineage (GTDB taxonomy): Archaea > Thermoproteota > Thermoprotei_A > Sulfolobales > NBVN01 > DRZP01. The sequence continues at coordinate 874 of JAUQPH010000016.1, read as the reverse complement.
TAAATGAATACTCTAAGAGCAGACCTGAGCCTTGGATCTAGCAAGAGAGGACTCTTAGAGCCAGTTAAGTCCTCTATAACCTTGTCTATGATCCCTAATCTCAGCATAATCCCGTAGAAGATGGAGGTTAGTGGGGGATCTCTCCTAGTCCCCAGAATACCGAAATCTTTAAAGGCTTCTCTCTTAGCTTGCTGAACTGGCTTAATAGCCTCTGCCTTAAGTACTGCCTCAATCAGCGCTGCCACATCTTTCCATCCGACTCTATAGGGTTCCCTCATCTCCACATGTTTACTACGTAATAAATAAGTAAGATAGAGTTATAAGAGTTATATAAAGATAGAGGGTTAAGCTATACACTTAATCCTGGAAAAGCTCAAACACCTTCAGCCTTAAGTAGGAGAGAAGCCATTAGTTCGTTACAGAGCTCAAGCTCTCTCCGGAGGTTACGCTTTAGCAAGTATTCACAAGAATACCTCTCTATAGCTCTAATGTCGAGATACGACTTTAAGCTTGCTCTAAGTAGTTAAGTAATGTATCGTAGATAACTCTAATATGTAAGGTATTAGAGGGTTAGGGATTCATATAGTTTGATGTCAACTCTCGGTTTAACAGGTCTTAGACTTTCTTTCATTGGAGGTCTTATCATCAACCTTTACCCGCTCGGAGTGACCTCGATCCACGGCTCTCGCTCATAGATTTCCTCGGGTTTACGGCCGTAGGGTTTCCGCATCCTGGCTTTAAATACTCTGTCCACTCGTGTCTTTACCACGTACCAGCATTGTGAGCAAGAACAATCTCCATAAAGTATAAACTCTCTAAACCTTCATAATACCCGAGCATTTGCACAAGGGGTTCAGCTCTGATGTAGGTTTAT